>NZ_JAHEPS010000030.1 GCF_018596335.1 Shewanella jiangmenensis
CAGATGGACGGCGCAATCCTGGTAGTAGCTGCGACTGACGGCCCAATGCCACAGACTCGCGAGCACATCCTGCTGTCTCGTCAGGTAGGCGTACCTTTCATCATCGTGTTCATGAACAAGTGTGACATGGTAGATGACGAAGAGCTGCTGGAACTGGTAGAGATGGAAGTTCGTGAACTGCTGTCTGAGTACGACTTCCCAGGTGATGACCTGCCAGTAATTCAGGGTTCTGCTCTGAAAGCGCTGGAAGGTGACCCAGCATGGGAAGCCAAGATCCTCGAGCTGGCTGCAGCCCTGGATTCTTACATCCCTGAGCCAGAGCGTGCTATCGACAAGCCGTTCCTGATGCCAATCGAAGACGTATTCTCTATCTCTGGCCGTGGTACTGTAGTTACCGGTCGTGTAGAGCGCGGTATCATCAAAGTTGGTGAAGAAGTAGAAATCGTTGGTATCAAAGATACCACCAAGACTACCTGTACTGGCGTTGAGATGTTCCGTAAGCTGCTGGACGAAGGTCGTGCCGGTGAGAACTGCGGTATCCTGCTGCGTGGTACCAAGCGTGATGAAGTTGAGCGTGGTCAGGTTCTGTCCAAGCCAGGCACCATCAAGCCACACACCAAGTTCGAATCAGAAGTATACGTACTGTCTAAAGAAGAAGGTGGTCGTCACACCCCATTCTTCAAAGGCTACCGTCCACAGTTCTACTTCCGTAC
>NZ_JAHEPS010000031.1 GCF_018596335.1 Shewanella jiangmenensis
ACCGCTCCCACTGCTTGTACGTATACGGTTTCAGGTTCTATTTCACTCCCCTCACAGGGGTTCTTTTCGCCTTTCCCTCACGGTACTGGTTCACTATCGGTCAGTCAGGAGTATTTAGCCTTGGAGGATGGTCCCCCCATGTTCAGACAACATATCACGTGTGCCGCCTTACTCGTTTTCATCATCGGTTAGTTGTCGTGTACGGGACTATCACCCTGTACCGTTGGACTTTCCAGACCATTCCACTAACACCCCGAAGACTTAAGGGCTAATCCCCGTTCGCTCGCCGCTACTGAGGGAATCTCGGTTGATTTCTTTTCCTGAGGGTACTTAGATGTTTCAGTTCCCCTCGTTCGCCTCGTAACACTATGTATTCATGTTACGATGACAGCTTATGCTGCCGGGTTTCCCCATTCGGACATCGCTGGCTATAACGGTTGTTACTACCTCACCAACGCTTTTCGCAAGTTACTACGTCCTTCATCGCCTCTGACTGCCAAGGCATCCACCGTATACGCTTAGTCGCTTAACCATACAACCCGGATGAGTTTCCTCACCGGTTGCATTGCAACTAGCTGGTTTTTCGATAGTTCATTTTACTGAACTCGCCTTGAAGAATTTCCAAAACACTTGATTGAAGTGTTTGAGAACTCAATTTTTGTATTCATCAA
>NZ_JAHEPS010000032.1 GCF_018596335.1 Shewanella jiangmenensis
ACACCCGTAGCTTCGGTGAATTGCTTAGCCCCGTTACATCTTCCGCGCAGGCCGACTCGACTAGTGAGCTATTACGCTTTCTTTAAATGATGGCTGCTTCTAAGCCAACATCCTAGCTGTCTAAGCCTTCCCACATCGTTTCCCACTTAGCAATTACTTTGGGACCTTAGCTGACGGTCTGGGTTGTTTCCCTTTTGACGACGGACGTTAGCACCCGCCGTCTGTCTCCCGGATAGCACTCTTTGGTATTCGGAGTTTGCAAAGGGTTGGTAAGTCGGGATGACCCCCTAGCCTTAACAGTGCTCTACCCCCAAAGGTGTTCGTCCGAGGCGCTACCTAAATAGCTTTCGAGGAGAACCAGATATCTCCCGGTTTGATTGGCCTTTCACCCCCAGCCACAAGTCATCCGCTAATTTTTCAACATTAGTCGGTTCGGTCCTCCAGTTGATGTTACTCAACCTTCAACCTGCCCATGGCTAGATCACCGGGTTTCGGGTCTACGCCTTGCAACTAAACGCGCAGTTAACACTCGGTTTCCCTACGGCTCCGCTATTCGCTTAACCTCGCTACAAAACGTAAGTCGCTGACCCATTATACAAAAGGTACGCAGTCACGGTCTCAAG
>NZ_JAHEPS010000033.1 GCF_018596335.1 Shewanella jiangmenensis
CGAAGCCGGCGAGGGACTTTTTAGGTTTGGGTGTGTGTTACACCCAAACTAACTGCGGAATTCCGCAATTTCACACCCTATTTATCCAGTTTTCAGCCTCAGTTTCACCGATAGCTGCATCGTATTCGTTCTGGCTGACCTCATGCTCCTCAACCTCTTTAACACCAAAGCCATGACGTTTTTTCAGCTCTGATTCTAAGGCTGCGATAAACCCGTGAGGGTCGTCCATATGGTCGTAGATCATCAAGGAGTAACTGACGTCATCAATGAGGCGTCGTGCAGAGGCAATGTGCCTCATAAAGCTGATAGGGTCGATGTCTGAGCCGTCTGTACGTTCACCGGAGCAAATGTCGCGCTCAGAGACACGAAGAATTTTACTTAGCGCGGAAACTTGACTGGCTTTGGGCTCGGTCTTGTCGTTTTCCCATTTACCATAGGTCTGCACGGTTACACCGACTTTATCTGCTACATCTTCCTGCTTCAGATTTAAGGCTATCCGCCTGTCCTTAATTACACTTCCGATGCTCATTTATCGACTCCAGATAACGTTTTGTTTCATTCTACACCACGTTTTCTGTATGCGAACC
>NZ_JAHEPS010000003.1 GCF_018596335.1 Shewanella jiangmenensis
CAAAGGAGCGGTAGTTCAGTTGGTTAGAATACCGGCCTGTCACGCCGGGGGTCGCGGGTTCGAGTCCCGTCCGCTCCGCCAACATAAAGACAAAAGCCTCTGCAGCAATGCAGAGGCTTTTTTCGTTATGCCAACTCCGGCCAAAGAAGTGCTAATTCAGTTGGTTCGCTTTTTATTAGAGCAAGCCGGCCTGTCACGCCGGCGGGGGAGCTGGCCGTGGGCCGGACCATCGCTCTCGTCCAACAGTGCCCTTGCTTAACAGGCCTGCTCGGCATTCTAGCCCCTCGTTTATGCACATCGATGTGCCATATCCCCGCCAACTTATAAATGAAGCCTTGCTGGCATTGGCGGGCTTTTGTGTTCAACTTTCCTGAAGGTGGAGCGCACTATAAGCCGCGCCTGCTACGCCTAACAACGTGCTTCTTTAATGGCTCAGTTAGGCCACTGATCCTGAATGCGTTGGAAGATTGAGTGTCTCGGGAAAGGCAGAGCACTGCTCCTCTGTGTGGGCTCAGTGAAGCGCGTTAGAGGCTGTTAACGGTGATGCTTTCTTTGTGGTGTGCAGCTGGCCATTGCAACTTAGGTCTGGCTTAACACTTTGCTGAAGGGCTGCATAGCCTCGTTTGGTTAGTTTGAGCTGTGAGCATAACCAGGGCTTAGGCTATGTTCTCAGTTGCATTGTTTTTCGGTTGCGAAGGCTCTTGATTGCAATGTTTCTCAGGCTCTTTGTTTTTCGGCGTAGTTTTGGGGAAGGTGTTTTAATGCTTCTCGTGTTGCAGGCTCAATGTCTTTAGGACCATTGATGCTGCAAACTGAGCTTTGATGACGGAGCCTCCGCCTTGTTGCAGCCGGTATGTATGAGAGCCAAATATCGCGATATCAGGTTGATACAAGCTGCATTTATCCTGGCTTGCTCAATAACTGACATTGATGGCTGAAAAATCCGCAACCAATCGGTTTTCTTTAAAAAATAGCTTTACCTTTAGAGGGGGTTTTAGCATAATGCCCTCCGTCAACAGGGGTGTAGTTCCAATTGGTAGAACAGCGGTCTCCAAAACCGATGGTTGCGGGTTCGAGTCCTGCCACCCCTGCCACATACCAGAAAGGCCGTTCAGAAATGAACGGCCTTTCGTCTTTTTGTACCTGACGCCTTGATTACTGCGGCATTACTCTTCAAGCAGGCTCCTTAACATCCAGGCATTCTTCTCATGAATACTGACCCTTTGAGTCAGCAGGTCGACTGTGGCTTCATCACAGGCTTCTGATGCCAGCGGAATGAGTGCCCGGGCACTGCGGATCACAATTTCCTGATCGTCGATGAGCGCCCTGATCATGGCTTCGGTATTCAGTCTGCCGCTGTCTTCTTTGATGTCGGTGACGGCGGCAAAGGCGGAATAGGAACCCAGGGCTTTTTGCCCAAGGGTACGTACGCGCTCGGCAATGCTGTCGACAGCGGTGCCCAGTTCGGTATACTGCTGCTCAAATAACAGGTGCAGGCTGGCAAACATCGGCCCGGTAACGTTCCAGTGAAAACTGTGGGTTTTGAGGTACAAACCGTAACTGTCGGCCAGTAATTTATAAAGTCTTGTGGCTATGCCAAGGCGCGCCTTGGGATCGATACCGTTGTTGATCATCTTGTTTCTCCTGTTCGGCTCGTAATCGATTTAGTTGTCTGTATGCAACTGTTTAATTCAATTTAGTCGATTAGAAATTGTTTTTGCAGCGCAAAGATTAGATTGAACTGTTCGGACAAACGAATTGGAAAAGCTTATGGAAAAATCCGCTTATCTGGACGTGATGGGAATTAGTCGCTGGCAGCAGCGTGGCGCGGCGTTACCAGCGACGGCCAATTCCGGCTCGTCGATTGATGCTTCGATTTATGTTTCGATTGATAAAACGATTAATGCTTCAGTTGATAGCTCGACTGGTACGGATGCTATTGTGAAGAGTCGCGCTGGCAGCGAAGCTTTGCAGCCGGCATTGCTGGCATCGCTTGAGTGCCTGCTTCGCCACCCTTTGTGTACAGGAGTGTATGGCTCGCTGCAGGGCGGCCAGTTGCATCTTACCCGCGCTGCGCAAGGCTTTGATGCCAGCCACTCAGGCATGCAGCCCGCTGACGATATACGTAGCGAGCATGTCTATCCCTTGGGTGAGCTTGGATCCGGCGCTGCCAAAAAGGCGCTCTGGCAAGCCATTGTTGCGTCAGGAGTGCTGTAATGGAGTTGGTAACCCTTACCCCTGTCGATACGCCTTTGATGGCGCAGATTGAAGCCCAGGCGCATTCCCATCCCATGACGGAGGGCATGCTCAAAGATTGTTTTGGCCCGCTGTATCGGGTTTTGGGGCTTAAGCTTGATGGTGAGCTTGTGGGATTTGCGATTGTGCAGCAAATCGTCGATGAGGCGACGCTGTTTGATATCTGTATCAAACCTGAGATGCAGGGGCGTGGGCTTGGCGTGAGGCTGATGGATCACCTTATCGGCGAAGCAAGGGATAGTGGCGCGTCAGTTCTGATGCTTGAGGTGCGTGCATCGAACGTGGCTGCCATTGGGCTTTATCGCAAGCTTGGATTTACTGAGGCCGGGCGGCGACCCAATTATTATCCGCTTGAAGGCGGAGCGGGCCGTGAGGATGCGCTGCTGATGGACTT
Source organism: Shewanella jiangmenensis (assembly GCF_018596335.1). Classification (GTDB taxonomy): domain Bacteria; phylum Pseudomonadota; class Gammaproteobacteria; order Enterobacterales; family Shewanellaceae; genus Shewanella; species Shewanella jiangmenensis. Next base: position 2,651 of record NZ_JAHEPS010000003.1, read on the forward strand.
GCGGCTGTCTTAACCTCCGTTTACAGTCTTGAACTCGATTTACTGTCTTAACCTGAATACATGGGCTTAAGCTGCATACCGACCCTGAAAAGCTCGTGCTTTCTTTGGCCGAGCAGCGAAAACTTAGCAATAGAAAACGGCACCTGAGTGCCGTTTTTTTATTGGGTGAAGCAAAGTGTGATTTCAATTCACGTCGTTATTTTACTTCCTTATTTTACTTCTTTGCCTTGGGCCTGAAGATCGGCATGGTAGCTTGAGCGCACCAGTGGGCCGCAGGCGGCGTGGCTGAAGCCCAGTTCTTCGGCGATGGCTTTGAGCTCATCAAATTCCTGCGGGCTCACATAACGCTCCACCGGCAGGTGGAACTTGGATGGCTGCAGGTATTGACCCAATGTCAGCATGTTCACGTTGTGCTCACGCAGGTCTTTCAGCACCTGAATGATTTCTTCATTGGTCTCACCCAGACCCATCATCAGACCGGATTTGGTCGGAATATGAGGGTGACGCTCTTTAAAGCGCTTAAGCAAGTCCAGTGACCACTGGTAGTTGGCGCCCGGGCGCGCTTTGCGGTAGTGCGCCGGTGCGGTTTCCAGGTTGTGGTTGAACACATCCGGTGGATTGGTGCTCAGGATATCCAGTGCCACATCGATGCGTCCACGGAAGTCCGGTACCAGGGTTTCAATCTGGATATGGGGATTGAGGGCACGGATTTCGCGGATACAGTCGGCAAAGTGCTGGGCACCGCCATCTCGCAGATCGTCGCGATCAACCGAGGTGATCACCACGTACTTAAGCTTCATATCGCGGATGGTTTTGGCCAGTTTCACCGGCTCTTCCGGATCGGGCTTGAGTGGGCGGCCGTGGGCCACATCGCAGAATGGGCAGCGACGGGTACAGATAGCGCCAAGGATCATAAACGTGGCCGTGCCGTGGTTAAAGCACTCGGCCAGGTTGGGGCATGAAGCCTCTTCACAGACCGAATGCAGACCATTGCTGCGCAAAGCCTGTTTGATCTCCATGATCCTTTGGTTCGATGCCGGCAGTTTTACCCTGAGCCAGTCAGGCTTTCTGAGCATGGTATCGCGCTCGGAGGGCATGATTTTTACCGGAATTCGGGCGACTTTATCTGCATCACGCAGTTTGACGCCCGGCTGCAATCTTTCGGGTCTGTTCATATTATTCTGCTAATCCTTGGTGGTGTACCAGGTGTTCGTAGCCCAGCAGCTTGCAAAAGCTTTGCGTCAGCTTGTCTGCGGCTTCTTCGACGGTTTGGGGGCCGCCGAGGGTCTTGCATTGAACCATTTCAAGTCCGGCGTAACCGCAGGGGTTGATACGCTGGAAAGGGGAGATGTCCATATCGACGTTGAGCGCGAGGCCATGAAACGAGCAGCCGCGGCGAATACGCAGGCCCAGTGACGCCACTTTACGTTCATCCACATAAACGCCGGGTGCATCGGCCTTGGCGTAGGCATTGATGCCGTAGCCTTTGAGCATATCAACAATGCTCTGCTCTATGTGGGTAACGAGCTGCCGCACACCGATTTTACTGCGTTTGATATCCAAAAGCGGATAGGCGACCAACTGTCCGGGGCCGTGGTAAGTCACCTGGCCGCCGCGGTCCACCTGAATCACCGGAATATCACCCGGTGCCAGAATGTGCTCGGCTTTGCCTGCCTGCCCCTGAGTAAATACCGGTGGATGCTCAACCAGCCACAGTTGATCCGGGCTGTGTTCATCACGGTTGTCGGTGTAGTGCTGCATGGCGTGCCAGACGGTTTCATAATCCTGGTTACCCAGGTGTCTGATATGCAGTGTCTTGGCTTGCAAGGGCAACGTCTCCCCCATTGATTCGGCTTGGCGGCATTATACGCCGCAGATGCCGAAATGTAACACAGATCACGCTTTGGCAGCGTGACGGCGCGATTAGAGTACCCGGCGAACGCCGTCGATGGCGGCAAGCTCGCTGTACAGGGTTTCGATGTGCTCTTTGCTGGTGACAGTCACGCGGATGGTGACCGACACATAGGTGCCCTTGCTCGATGCCTTGGTGGTTGGGCGGTAATCGCCCGGTGCATGGCGCTGAACCACGGCGACCACGCGGTCGGCCAGGGTGTCGCTGGCATCGCCCACTACCTTGAACGGGAAGGCACAAGGAAATTCGAGATACTGGTCAAAGGTGGTGTTTAGCATAATCGTCGTTCTCAAAAAGGCTCAAAAATGGCTTGAGGCTGAAATATGGCGCCGATTATAGCCCAATCAAGGGGGCGGGGCGAAAAAAATGCCACCCGAAGGTGGCATTGTTTGAATTTTAAAGGCTTAGCTAAACCAGCTGGCAAACAACTGCTTGAAGTAGTCCACAATCTTGGAGAACCAGCTGCCTTCGTTCACTTCCTGCAGGGTTACCAGAGGGTACTGAGCTATGTCTTTGCCATCGAGCTGGAAGAACACGCGGCCAACCACTTCGCCCTTGGCCAGCGGCGCTTCGAGTGGCTTGGTCAGCTCGAAGTTGGCCTGCAGATCTTTGCCTTTGCCGCGACGTATGGTGAGCGGGGTATCGGTGGCTACGCCCAAATCCACGCTGTCACGATCGCCGTACCAAATCTTTTGGTTGGTGAAGCTGTCGCCGGCCTTGTAAGGCACCACAGTTTCGAAGAAACGGAAACCGTAAGACAGCAGCTTCTTGCTTTCTGCTTTACGTGAGGCCTCGCTTGAGGCGCCCATTACCACAGAAATCAGACGCATATTGTCCTGGGTGGCTGACGCAACCAGGTTGTAACCCGCGCCTGAGGTGTGGCCGGTTTTAATGCCGTCAACCGCCATGCTGTTATCCCACAGGAGGCCGTTGCGGTTGTATTGCTTGATACCGTTGAAGGTAAATTCCTTCTCGGAGTAGATGGCATATTCGTCTGGTACGTCACGGATAAGCGCGGCACCAAGAATCGCCATGTCATAGGCCGTGGTTTTGTGGTTTTCAGAGTCCAGACCGTGGCTGTTTTCAAAGTAGCTGTCGGTCATACCGAGCTGCTTGGCCCAGGAGTTCATCATGTCGACAAACGCATCTTCGGTGCCGGCAATGTGTTCGGCCATGGCAACGCAGGCATCGTTACCTGACTGGATGATAATGCCGCGGTTCAGATCAGAGGCCTTAACGGTTTTACCCACTTCAATGAACATCTTGGATGAGTCAGGGAAGTTTTTTGACCAGGCACTCTTGGTGATCACCACATCATCATTGGGGCTGATGTTGCCAACCTTCATCTCATGACCAATCACATAACTGGTCATCATTTTGGTCAGACTGGCTGGGTTAAGCTGCTCGTAAGCCGCGTTTTCAGCAATAATTTGGCCGGTATGGTAATCCATCAGCACAAAGGCTTTGGCAGCCACTGTCGGAGCGTCAGGTACAACGGTCGGTGGTGCGGCAAAAGAGCTGGCAGAGACGATGGCCAGGAGCAACATCGATTTTGGCGTGGTACGTTTAAATGCTTTCATCATTAACTACACGTTTTCTGTTGAGGTTTTGGAAACGGTATCGAGCCGCCGAGTGTAACATTAATTGACAATCAATTGCAGTTAAGGTTCCTTCATCTTCAAGATTTTGGCTCGGTGACTAAATAACCGGCAGGATATCCCTGCTGGCGCATTTTTTGAAGCAGCTTACTGGCTATGCCCTCGTGGCCGAGTGGGCCAAGTTGCAGGCGGTACAGATCGCCATGGGGCTGCAGCCGGTAGCTGAGCTGATATTCCTTGGCAAGCTTTTTACCCATGTGGGTAAGGCGTGATTTATCAGCCGAGGCCGCCACCTGAATGAAGTAATTGTTCGGGTCCTGAGCGCTGACCACCGCATCCGACGGCGGGGTCGGGAAGTAAATCGATTCAATCACCACCCGTGCTGTGCCGGTTTTAAGCATGTCGAGCCGATACGCAGCGGCGTAGGATAAATCGATAATGCGACCATCGTGAAACGGGCCACGATCGTTAACCCGGACGATAACTTCTTTGTTGTTATCGATATTGCGTACCCGTACAAAGCTTGGCAGCGGCAGGGTTTTATGGGCAGCTGTCATGGTGTACATGTCATACACCTCGCCATTGGAGGTGTGATAGCCGTGAAACTTGGTGCCGTACCAGGAGGCGGTGCCGGATTCGCGAAAATTGGCCGCACTTGCCATCACATCATAGGAGCGACCAAGCACAGTGTAAGGGCGGTTGCCTTTGCGGCTGTAAGGCTCATACCTTGGCACCGCGTCGGGAATTTTGCTGACATCGGGAGCATTTTCAGGGTAGGCATCATCTTTTTGATGATACCGGTCTTTTTTACCTGAGCCCGCAGCAGAGCCGCCGGAGGCACTATCGGGGCTGGATGAACAGCCGTAGAGCAGCGTCAGCATCGACAGCAATGTAAGCAGCAGTGCGGTATTAACGTTTGGCATGGGCATATTTTAATTGCTCGCTGAATTCGAAGGCGGCCATGGCATAAAGTGGGCTGCGATTATAGCGGGTGATCACGAAGAAATTCTTAAGCCCGAGCCAATATTGGCTCGATTTTTCACCGTCCAGTTGCAGTAAAAGTGCCGGCTGGCTGATGTCGAGATCGCGCTCATCGGCAAGGCCGAATTCCTCGCCGAGGATATCGCCAGCGCTTGATGACAATGGCTCGCCCTGCCACATTGGCTTGGTTGGTGTACCGCTGCCGTGATAATCCAGTTGCCGCACCACTGGGGCATTGGCCTGCCAGCCGTGCTGATGAAAGTAATTGGCGATGCTGGCGATGGCATCATCTGTGCTGCCAAGTAAATCCCGTTTGCCGTCGCCGTCAAAATCCACCGCGTAATAGCGATAACTGGACGGCATAAACTGGCAAAGGCCCATGGCGCCCGCGTAGGAGCCATAGAGGGTATCAAGGTTCAGTTGCTGCTCTTTTTCCAGTTGCTGCAGCTCACCAAGTTCTTTCAAGAAAAAGCCCGCGCGCTGCGGATAATGAAACCCAAGGGTGTAGAGGGCGTCACGCACCAGATACTTGCCCTGGGTTTTACCGTAATGGGTTTCGATGCCGATGATGGCGACTATGATTTGCGGCTCCACGCCAAAGGTGGCGGATGCCCGCGCAATCACATCGGCATGCCGGCGCCAAAAGGCGAGGCCGGCGTTTAGGCGCTCGGGTGTCAAAAAGCGTTGGCGGTATTCAAACCAGGGCTGGGATTCAAAGGGGCGGCTGATGGCATCCAGTACCGCCGGGTTGTAACTGGCTTTGGCGAGAAAGGCGTTTATCTGCGATTCGCTGTACCCCAGGGCGCCCTGACGGGCGAGGAAACTTGCTTTGGCGATGTCGGCAGTGGCGGGCGGCTTGGCCGCAGCTGCTGTCAGGGTTAAGGCAAGCAGGCCGGACATCACTGCCAGGCCGGGGGCAAATCGCATCGGCTGTCCCTATCGGTCGATAAATCTTCTGTGTGTTTGAATACTCATAAGAATGCCAAAACCTGTCATCAATGTCAGCATGGATGTGCCACCGTAACTGATGAGCGGCAAAGGCACGCCCACCACGGGCAAAATGCCGCTGACCATGCCGATGTTCACAAACACGTACACGAAAAAGGTCAGGGTGATGGAGCCAGCCAGCAGCCTTGCAAAGTTGGTCTGGGCGCGGGAAGCAATCACCAAACCGCGGCCAATGACATACAGATACATGGCCAGCAGCACAATGGCGCCTATCATGCCAAACTCTTCACCAATCACGGCAAAGATAAAGTCAGTGTGGCGCTCGGGCAAAAACTCAAGCTGCGACTGGGTGCCATGCAGCCAGCCTTTGCCGTCCATGCCGCCGGAGCCGATGGCGATTTTGGATTGGATAATGTGATAACCGGCGCCAAGCGGGTCCTGCTCGGGGTCAAGCAGCGTCAGTACCCGACGGCGCTGATAGTCGTGCATCAGGAAATACCACAACACCGGCAAGAAGGATAACACTGCCGCCAGCAGACCCAGCACTATGTACCAGCTCATCCCGGATAAAAACAGAGCGAAAATGCCTGATGCTGCCACCAGAATGGATGTCCCCAAATCAGGTTGGCTGGCAATTAACAGGGTGGGAATAAGCATGATTATCGCTGCTGATGCAAGGTGGCGCTTTTTGGGCGGCAGCGGGTTGCGGCTGATAAACCAGGCCATGGTAATAGGAAACGCAAGCTTAATCAGCTCAGACGGCTGAAACTCCATAAAGCCGAGGTTCAGCCAGCGCTGGGCGCCTTTATTGACTTCACCAAACAGGTCGACCAGAACCAACAGGATTACGCCCGCGATGTAAATCGGCAGTGCCCAGCGGCGCAGCATATCGGGATTGATTTGCGCCATAAACAGCATGATCCCAAGCGAAAGCACGAGGCGCACCAGCTGACGCTCGAACATTCCTAAGTCTTCCCCTGAGGCCGACCAAATCACGAACAGGCCAAAACCCATGATGGTCAGCAGGCCAAGCAGCAGTGGCAGGTCTATGTGCAGCCGCTGCCAGATGGTTTTACGGACGTGATCTGTATTCATGGCTGAGCCTTCCACTGCTCGTGCAGCATAAATTCATCCAACATGGCCCGGGCGACCGGACCTGCGTTCGCGCCGCCCCAGCCGGCGTTTTCGAGTACCACTGAGAGCACAATGCGTGGCTCTTCAAAGGGGGCGTAAGCGACGATTAGGGCGTTATCCCGCAGGTGCTCGGCCACTTTGTCGTGGTCGTATTTGGCGTCCTGGGCCACAGAGAATACCTGGGCGGTACCGGTTTTCATCGCGGCGGTGTAACTTGCGTCGGTGAAGCGCGACTTATGCGCGGTCTGGCGCATGGCTTCGTTGATGATTTCCCAGTTACGCGGGTTTTTAAGCTCAATCGGTGGTAATTGTTCGGGCGGGCGCTCGATTTTGGCGCTCTTATCTTTCATAGCCTTCAGCAAATGCGGCACAAAACGTTTACCGCGGTTGGCAAGCACTGCGGTTGAGTGCGCCAGCTGCAGCGGGCTTGCGGTCCAGTAACCCTGACCGATACCCACAGAAATAGTGTCGCCCGGATACCAGGGCTGATTGTGGCGAATGCGCTTCCAGTCGGATGACGGCATGATGCCGGCGGCCTCTTCGAAGATGTCCACGCCTGTGCTGTCGCCAAAGCCAAACTGGGTCATAAAGGCCGCGACCTTGTCGATGCCCATCTTGCTGACCATGTCGTAAAAGAAGATATCGCAGGACTCAACGATGGCGCTGTACACGTCCACATAGCCGTGGCCCCATTTTTTCCAGTCGCGCCATTTGCGCTCTACGCCTGGCATCTGCCAGTAGCCCGGATCGAAAATGCGGGTGCGCTCAGAGATCACCTGCTCTTCAAGGCCCAGCAGCGCCATCAGCGGCTTGATGGTGGAGGCCGGTGAATACAGGCCCTGGGTGGCGCGGTTGATAAGTGGCCGTGACTTGTCGTTCAGCAAGTCACTGTAATTTTTGGAGCTGATCCCCTGTACAAACAAATTCGGATCGTAAGAGGGGCTGGATACCAGCGCCAGAATGCCACCATCGCGCGGGTCCATGGCGACGATAGTGCCGCGCCGGCCAGACAACAGCTCCATGGCTTTTCGCTGCAGATTGATGTCGAGGGTCAGGTATAAGTCTTGCCCGGGCTCCGGCGGCACAGTGCGCAGGGTGCGGATGGTGCGGCCGCGGTTGTTCACCTCTTCTTCGAGGTGCCCCGGTTTGCCGTGCAGCAGGTTTTCGTAATATTTTTCAACGCCCTGTTTGCCGATGTCTTTACTGGCGGCGTAGTCGCTCCAGCGGTCGGCTTTCTCCAGCGCGGTGCGGTCCTTGGCGTTGATTTTGCCAACAAAACCCAGCACGTGGGTCAGCAGCTCGCCGTGGGGGTAAAAACGCTTCAAACCCGCTTCAATCCGTACCCCCGGGAAGCGATGCTGGTTAACGCTGAACAGCGCCACTTCGTCTTCGTTGAGGTTGTTTTTCACCGTTAAGGGTTTGAAGCGGCGATGAAACTTGAGCGCTTCGAGAAAGTCTTCCTGCTCCTCGGCGCTGATAGGCAGAATTTCGGCCAGCTGTTTAAGGGTGCCGGGCACATCCTTGACCTTTTCCGGGGTCAATTCGAGGGAGAAAATCGGCTGGTTTTCCGCAAGCAGCACGCCGTTTCGGTCGAAAATCAGTCCGCGGCTTGGCGCTACAGGGGTGACCCGGATCCGGTTGTCATCGGCGCGGGTGGTGTAATCGGCGTGGGAAGTCACCTGCAGGTGATACAGGTTGGTCAGAAGCACACCAAAGAGAGCTACAACGCACAAAAAGGTGAAGATCGCCCTGCGCCTGAAAATGCCGGCTTCAAGGGCGTGATCGTGTATGGTCACCCGTTTCTTCGGTGTCACTCAATCTCTCCGGTGCTCGCGACCTGTGTGGCGCGGTTATTCCCTGTGATAAGGGTGGTTATTATTGATGCTCCAGGCGCGGTACAGGCTCTCGGCCACCACAACCCGTACCAGCGGATGGGGCAGGGTCAGCGCCGATAAACACCAGCTTTGGCTTGCGGCCTGTTTGCATGCCGGTGCCAGGCCCTCAGGCCCGCCAATCAGCAGGCTCACATCGCGGCCATCAAGTTGCCATTTCTCAAGCGCGCCTGCAAGCTCGGGCGTGGTCCAGTTTTTACCGGGAAGATCCAGGGTAACAATATGATTACCTTTGGGAATGGCGGCCAGCATCTGCTCGCCTTCCTTTTGCAGAATACGGGCGATATCCGCATTTTTACCGCGCTTGCCAGCCGGGATCTCTATCAGCTCCAGCGGCATATCCCGCGGAAAACGGCGCTGATATTCTTCAAATCCGCGGGTGACCCAGTCAGGCATCTTGGTGCCAACGGCGATTAATTGCAGTTTCATCAGGCGTGTTCTTGCCAGAGCTTTTCGAGCTGATAGAAATCACGGGTCTGCTCCTGCATGACGTGCAGAATGACACCACCCAAATCCACCAGCACCCATTCACTGGCGTCACGGCCTTCGGCGCCGAGGATGTTGATATTGGCTTTGCGGGCTTCGCTCAAGAGCCGCTCGGCGATGGCGCGAACGTGGGTCTTGGATGTACCTGAACAAATCACCATGTAATCAGTGATGTCGGAATGTTGGCTCACGTCCAGAACCACCAGATCACGGGCCTTGATATCCTCAACCTTGTCGACCACAAATTGCTTCAGTTCAGTGCTGTGCACGCAAAATACCTCTTGGGCTAAAAATGGCGCGCCAGTATAGCAGCACGCACAGTATGAATACACCGCCCGTATGGGTGTCTTAACTAAGCTTAACGATTAAGCCTTAACAATAGCGGCCCAAGCTTAGCAATAGCTGCCCGAGCTTAACGATACAGCCCTGAGCTTAACGATACAGCCCTGAGCTTAGCGACACAGCCCTGAGCTAAACGATAAAGCCCTGAGCTAAACGATAAAGCCCTGAGCTTAACGATATAGGCCGCGCTCACGGATAATGCGCCCGACAGCCTCAGGCACCTCATCCGGCATGGCGCGACCCTGCATCAGCGCCTCGCGGATGGCGCTCGATGACACATCAAGCTCGTCTATGTCGGCCACTATGATGCGGCCACAGGGCGCATCGGGCAGCTTCGCGGTATTTGACGCCTGACGGTCTTCATTCTGCGCGGCGCTAGTCTGCTCAGTGCTAGTCTGCTCAGTGCTAGTTTGCTCAGTGCACTTTTGATTAGTGTTTTCCTGCAAAGCGATTGCCGGATAAGCACGCTCCTTCAGTACCTTTGCCATGGGATGCTCTGGCTCAAGCCGGTAGCCCGGGCGGGCACAGAGCAGGATATGACACAGGGAAAACAGCGACTGCCACTTATACCAGAGCGGCAGATTCAAAAATGAATCCATGCCCATCACAAAGTAGAACCTGCGCTCAGGATAAAGTTCCCCAAGCTGGGTGAGGGTTGCAACGGTATAACTTGGCTCATCGCGCTCAAGTTCAAGCTCGCACACACTGAGCGCGGGATGCAGCGCACACAGGCTTTGCAGCATCGCCAGACGATCCGCATTGCTGGCGTGCGGGCCGGGTTTGTGGGGCGGAATGCGGTTTGGCATCAGCCAGCAGTCATCGAAGGGCCACTGCCTGAGCAGCGTCAGCAGCGGCGCAATATGGCCCTGATGCGGCGGGTCGAAGGTGCCGCCAAGCAGCAGAGTATGACGCACGGGCGGCCCAATCTCTTTCGGCTCAGCTTGATGCGGCTCGTTTTGATGCAGCTCATTTTGTTGCAACTCGTTGTTTTGTTTCAGCTCGTTTGGCTGCTCGAGAGGTTGCTTGAGGCTGCTACGCGGCGATGCTGTCACTTACGACTCCAGTTGCACCAGCTGCTGATGGGCGCGCGGGTCAAACAGCAGGCAAAGGTGGGTGAGCAGAGTCCAGTCTTCTTCGCCAGCCTGTTTAAGTTTAAGTTCGATGGTGGACGAGAGTGCCAGCATGGCTTCAATCTGGGCCAGCGTCAGGCGGCGCAGGGCGTTTTCGTACAGCGGCTTGCGCTTGTCCCAAATCCGCAGTTTTGACCAGAGCGGCGCCATCGACTCGCGCCGCTCCTGCGCTGACTTGAGCGAAAGCAGGCTGCTGAGCTCACGGAACACCGCCCACAGCACTATGGGCAGCGCCGTGCCTTCAGCCTTTAATTGCGCCAGCATATGGGCGATGCGCTCCTGCTGATTGGCTAGCAGCGCATCGGCGAGCTGAAACACATTAAAGCGCGACTGATCTTCAAAATACTGCGCAAGCTCGGCGCCGCCGACCCGTCTGCCCGCCGTCAGCAGTGACAACAGTGCCAGCGCCTGCTCGGCGGCAAGCAGGTTACCTTCATAGAGGCTTGCCAGCATGGCCTTGGCGTCTGGCTCGAGCAGCAGCCGATGAGCCGAAATGCGGCCATCGAGCCAACGGGAAAACTGCGCCCCTTCCGGGGTGTTGCAGGGTAGATAGATGCCGGCATTATCGAGCGCCTTGAACCACTTGCTGTTGGTCTGCTCCGACGCAAGCTTGGGGCCGCGCACAATCAGCAGCAAATCCGGATTGGGCTGGGCCATAAGCTCGGTCAGCATAGCCGAGCCATCGGCGCCGGGTTTGCCCTGGGGCAGGGTGAGTTCAATAATGCGCCGACTGGCAAACAGGCTCATGGCCTGCCATTCATTGCGTAAATCCGCCCAGGCAAAGCCGCTGTCCTGCTCGAAACTGACCCGCTCCATAAACCCCTGCTGCCTGGCGGCCTCCAAAAGCTGGCTGCGGGCGTTTTCAATCAGCCAGGGTTCGTCGCCCATCAGGCTGTAGCACTGGGCCAGTGGCGAGAGATGACGACCAAGCTGCTCCGGATAGACCCGCATCAGCGCTTCTCGGTGGCGGCAAGGGTTTGAATGATATTGTCTGCCGCCTGCTGGCGCATCTCTCTTAGGAGCAGTTCCATTTCGCGGCTCTTGGCGAGTGCGGTGCGGGGGTCGTCCAGATAGTCGCGGCGAATTTCAACGGCGAATGGTTGGGCTTCGGCGTCCGGCAGCGCTACGGCAAAATCGACATGGTAAATCAGCTCATATTCGGCCACGTTGCCTGTGGGGTAGAGCGACAGGGTAGTGCGCTCCAATGTGTCGCGGATAAGTCGCAGCGACGGCGCATCGGCGCGGGCCTCGACCACATTGATGCCAGACAGCAACAGCCGGTCTTTCACCATCCGCGTCAGCTCGCTGTATTCATCGGCGCTGTCCACGCTCAGGGTCTGGAGCTCGGCGGGAATTTTGTAACTGCCCTGCAGACGAAAACCGCAGCCGGAGACATTGACGAGTAACATCAGGCTCAAACAGGCGCTGATAAACATTCTAACCATTACGGGATGCCCTTTATTTAAGAAACCTGCCGGACATGGCACCAAGCGCCTGCATGGCTGCGCTGGGTGTGAGCTTTGCCCGTTAACCCCAAAGGTGAACCGGCGCCGGCCTACAATCCCTTGGCCAAACCTGGCTTGGCCAAAGATAAAATCCTTGCGAGTGAAGCAGAAAAACCCGCCGAGGCGGGTTTTTCGTCTGGTGCCTCAAACCTGCGACAGTGTCGCAGGCTCAGGCTCAGTTGGCAACGATGCTGAGCAGTTTGCCCGGCACGTAAATTACTTTACGCACGGTCAAACCGTCGGTGTATTTGATAACCGCATCTTCTGCCATGCCCATGGCTTCCACTTCGGCCTGGGTAGCGGCCGCAGGGACGGTGAGCTTGGCGCGCACTTTACCGTTAACCTGTACCACCACGGTTTTGCTGTCTTCAACCAGCGCCGCTTCATCGGTAACCGGCCAACCGGCGTCTTCGATGGCGCTGGTGTTGCCAAGTTCTTTCCACAGGTGGAAACACACGTGCGGGATGATGGGGTACAAGAGACGCACCACGGCTGACAGGGCTTCCTGAATAAGGGCCTTGTCCTGCTCGCTCTCAAGCGGCGCCTTTTGCAGGTGGTTCATCAGCTCCATCACGGCGGCAACGGCGGTGTTGAACATCTGACGGCGACCGATGTCATCGCTCACTTTGGCGATGGTCTTGTGCAGCTCGCGGCGCAGTGTCTTTTGCTCGGCGCTGAGTGACGCAACGTCCAGCGGCGCAGTGGCCGGGGCGGCGCTGTACTCGGCGGCGAGTTTCCACAGACGCTTGATAAAGCGCAGCGCGCCTTCAACGCCGGACTCCTGCCACTCGAGGGTGAGCTCTGGTGGTGAGGCGAACATCATAAACAGACGCACAGTGTCGGCGCCGTATTTCTCAACCATCACCTGCGGGTCGATGCCGTTGTTTTTGGACTTGGACATCTTGCTCATGCCAGTGTACACCAGCTCATGGCCTTCGTTGTCCACGGCCTTGGTGATGCGGCCCTTGTCGTCTTTCTCAAGCACAGTCACATCGAGGGGCGATACCCATACGCGGGCGCCTTTCTCGTTGTTGTAGTAGAAAGCGTCGGCAAGCACCATGCCCTGGGTCAGCAGGCGCTTGGCAGGCTCGTTTGAGTTCACCAGGCCAGCATCACGCAAGAGCTTGTGGAAAAAGCGGAAGTACAGCAGGTGCATACAGGCGTGTTCGATACCACCGATGTACTGATCCACTGGCAGCCAGTAGTTGGCTTTGGCCGGATCGAGCATCTCATTGGCTTTTGGCGAACAGTAGCGGGCATAGTACCAGGACGACTCCATAAAGGTGTCGAAGGTGTCGGTTTCACGCAGCGCGTCCTGACCGTTTACCTGGGTCTTGGCCCACTCTTTGTCGGCCTTGATGGGGCTTTGTACGCCATCCATCACCACGTCTTCCGGCAGAATGACCGGCAGCTGGTCTTCCGGCGTTGGCATTACAGTGCCATCGGCCAGAGTCACCATAGGAATTGGTGCGCCCCAGTAACGCTGACGGCTCACGCCCCAGTCACGCAGGCGGAAGTTGACCTGACGCTTGCCTTTGCCTTCATCGGCAAGTTGCTTGGCAATGGCGTTGAAGGCCGCTTCAAAGTCCAGACCGTCGAAGGCACCGGAGTTAAACAGTACGCCTTTTTCGGTGTACGCCGCTTCGCTGATGTCCACTTCGCCATCGGCAGGTTTGATAACCGCCTTGAGCGCCAGACCGTACTTTTTGGCAAACTCGTAGTCGCGCTGGTCGTGAGCAGGAACGGACATCACCGCGCCGGTGCCGTAGTTCATCAGCACGAAGTTAGCGACCCATACCGGTACTTCTTCGCCGGTCAGCGGGTGAATGGCGTAAAGGCCGGTGGCCACGCCGCGCTTCTCCATGGTGGCAAGCTCGGCCTCAGAAGTGCCGCTTTGCTTGCAGTCTTCCACGAAGGCAGCCACGTCGGCATTGGTCAGGGCGGCTTTTTCAGCCAGCGGGTGACCGGCAGCAATCGCCACGTAGGTCACGCCCATCACTGTATCGGGGCGGGTGGTGTAGATGTCGAAGCTGTCGTCAGAGCCTTTGACCTTGAAGGTCATCTCGACGCCTTCAGAGCGGCCAATCCAGTTACGCTGCATGGTTTTGACCTGCTCAGGCCAGCCATCGAGGTTATCGATGTCATTCAGCAGCTCTTCGGCGTAGGCGGTGATTTTGATAAACCACTGCGGAATTTCTTTTTGCTCAACCGGGGTGTCGCAGCGCCAGCAGCAGCCGTCCTGCACCTGCTCGTTGGCCAGAACCGTCTGGTCGTTCGGGCACCAGTTCACGGCGGAGGTCTTTTTGTAGACCAGACCCTTTTCATACAGCTTGGTGAAGAACCACTGTTCCCAACGATAGTATTCCGGGGTACAGGTGGCGATTTCACGGCTCCAGTCGTAGCCAAAACCCAGCATTTTCAGCTGGTTTTTCATGTAATCGATGTTTTCGTAGGTCCAGGGCGCCGGGGCGGTAGCATTTTTGATGGCCGCGTTTTCGGCGGGCAGACCGAAGGCGTCCCAGCCAATTGGCTGAAGCACGTTTTTACCCTGCAGGCGCTGGAAGCGGGCAACCACATCACCTATGGTGTAGTTACGCACGTGGCCCATGTGCAGCCGGCCTGACGGGTAGGGGAACATGGAAAGGCAGTAGAACTTCTCTTTGGAAGGATCTTCAGTCACTTCAAAGGTCTTGTTGTCGGCCCAGTACTTTTGTACCTCAGCCTCAATTTCCGAGTGGATATATTGCTCTTGCATCAATTTTTCCGGCATTGCCGCCTGTTTGTTTGATCACGCGCTTGGTCTGCGCTGCGGGATCTGCATAGAATAAACCAGAAGCGGTTCATTAAAAAGGTTCCCTTTAAGGAGTAATAACAATGACGGGCAGAAGCACGGTTTTACTGGCGCTGTATCAGGATTTGGTAAAGGACTTGGCGACTCACTTTGAGGCGAACCCGGATTTGAACGCCAAAAATCTGTATCGGCTGATGACTTCGGGTGAAGCCTTTGGCCGCTTGAAGGCCGAGGCCGACGATGAGGAGCTTGCGTTGGCGCTGGAATTTTTAAAGCGCGACATCGGCACTTTTTTACAGGAGCGCAATCAGGATTCGATTAGCCACAGCCCAAGCTTTATCGCGCTTGAGAATACCCTCTGGCATTGGCTCGCGGAAATCACCGACCGCAGTCAGCTCGAGTGGCATGAGCTGGCGCAGGACTTCAAGCACCACGGCTATTATCAGAGCGGCGAGATTGTCAGCCAGGGGCGTATGGTGTGCACCAGTTGCGGCCATGGGATGGATATCGAGTTTGCCTCGACCATTCCCGATTGTCCCGAGTGTGATAACGATGAGTTTATCCGCGAGGCGCTGGCGCCTTAGCCGGCAACGCCGAAGCACTGCCGTCTATATTGGCGTTGGGTCAGTTTAGCGGCAGCTTCGCCACCAATGCGTTAATCCTGTGGCATCGAATCGCTGGTGGCGCCAAACTGGCGCTGCCAGCTGCGATACCAGGCCGCCAGGGTTGCTGTCGGTCTTGGCATACTGATGAGATATCCCTGCAACACCAGATTCGGGTATTTCTGAACCAGAAAGTTAAGCTCGCTGATATGCTCAATCCCTTCTGCCACCAAAGTTATATTAAGCTGTGAGGCAATGTCAGCGAGGCTGGTGACTATGGCCTGACAAAAGCTGTCGCGATGGATATTGATGATGAGAGAACGGTCGATTTTGACCTCGGTGTAGGGCAGGTTTCTGAGCTGATTGATATTGGTAAAGCCGGTGCCGAAATCATCCAGCGACAGACCAAAGTCTTTGAGGCGAAGCCGGTTCAGGCATTCAAGCTGGCGGTTATTCTGAATGGCTTCTTCTTCGGTCAGTTCAAGGATAAGTTCACTGTTTCGATGGCCATGTTGCTGCCAAACCGCTTCAATGATGCCGGCAAGCGACAGGTTTTCAAGTTCATCCGGGCTTAAGTTAAGGCCGAGTTTGACATCGTCTCCGAGCATCCCTTTGATGGTGGAAAATTCCTTCGCCGCGACATCGAGGATGCGGCCTGTCAGGCTGTCAATCAGCCCGGCTTTCATCACTGTCGGCAAAAAGCGGCATGGCCGCACGGCGTTTACTTCACCCGGTAATACAATGCGCGCCAGTGCTTCGACACTCTCCACCCGCATGGTGGTGAAATTCACTTTTGGCTGAAAATAGGGCACCACCCAGTTGTTTTCCAGCGCCTGCAATATTGTCTCTTCACTTAGCAGGCTGCTTTCATCCCACTTCTGGCTAAGCATTTCACCGGCCTTTTGCACCAGCGCTGCCAAATCATCCTGCTGAATGGGTTTGCTGATACAGCCAATCAGGTGCAGCTGGTGGTTTTTGGCGATGTCTGCCGCGAGATTGATAATGCGTTTATCCATTTCAGAAATAATGGCCACGGCGCCGGCGAATTTGATTTCACCAAGCCTGCGCAGCACATCCAATCCATCGAAACCGGGCATCCGTAGGTCAGTCAACACCATATAGATATCGTCCGGCGCCCGGCTCACCAGCTGCAGCGCCTTTTGCGCTGATGTCATGGTGGTGAGGCGTTCAAACCCCATGCGACTCAGCATGGTTTTGACCACCATTAAGATGGCCTCTGAGTCATCGATTATCAGTATGTGTTTGTCCGTAAACATATAGGGGCTCTCCCGCGGCCCAGACATGCTTTAAGCCTAGAAACTGTGAGGGAAAACGCCAAGCCGGGCAGTAAAAAAGCTGCCCGGAGGAAGCAGCTTTTGTCTGAAAATTTTCGGAGCAGGGCTCCTTTTTCTTGGGGCGGCGCCTCAGGCAGGCTTGCGGCGCCTCAGTACCAGTGCGCCGAGCAGCGCCAGTAAACAAACGAGATACACAGGCCAGTGGCCGAAACGCGCAAACAATGTGGTGCCTTGGGTCAGTGCCACGTCGGCGCGCAGCACGGCGGTTTCAAACTGCGGTGCGATGGCGGTAAAGTCACCGAACTCATCCACCACAGCAGTGACGCCGTTGTTGGTGCCACGCAGCAGCGGGCGGCCAAGTTCCACCGCGCGCATCCGGGCTATTTCCATGTGCTGCAACGGGCCGTTTGACTCACCAAACCAGGCATCGTTGGACACTGTCAGCAGCATGTCGGTGTCGTCGGTCAGGTTGGCGCGAAGCTGCTCCGGAAAGGCAATCTCGTAGCAGATGGCCGGCGCCAGCTGATATCCCACGGCATTGAGGTTTGGCTGGCGATAATCACCGCGGCTGAAGGATGACATCGGCAGATTGAAAAAGGGCGCCAGTGGTCGCAGCAGGGTTTCAAAGGGAACAAACTCACCGATGGGCAGCAGGTGGTGCTTTTTAAATTCGTTTACACCATTGCCAAAACTGTCGGGGGCGGGCTGCTCTTTGGCATTGTGATTGCCAAGCACAATGAGCGAGTTAAACCAGTTATGGCCATCAAAGGTTGGAATGCCGGTGATGATGGCGCTGTGGTTAAGGTTGGCCACCTGATTGGCATTACCCAAAAAGTCGGCGATGTCCTGGCGCAGCATAGGGCCGGGAATGGCGGCCTCCGGCCAAATTACTATGTCGGCGTCGAGGTGCGGTCGGGTTAAATCCATGTATTTAAGCAGAGTTGGCCACAGCTGCTCCTCGGCCCACTTCATGCTTTGGGGAATGTTGCCCTGCACCAGCAGCACTTTGACGTTTTCGCCGCTGCGGCTGATGGGGCTGAAATGCGATGCACTGAACACCGACAGCGCCAGCGCTGGCACAATAACGGCCAGAGGCTGCCAGCGCTTTTGCAACAGCAGCGCCAGGGCGCCGGCGAGCATCACAATGGCAAAACCCAGACCCTGCACCCCAATGACAGACGCTAGTGGCAACAGCGGTCCTTCGGTCTGGCTGTATCCTGCCCACAGCCAGGGGAAGCCGGTCATAACCCAGCCACGGGCCCATTCAGTGGCTATCCACAGCGCCGGAAACAGCGCCAGCCAATTGAACTTATCGCAGCCACTTTTGAGTTTGGCAAACAGCAGACCCGCCAGCGCCGGATAAAGCGCAAGATACAGTGCCAGCAGCCCCATCAGCGAGAGTGACACCGGCAGCGGCAAACCGCCGAAACGGTCGATACTCACATGCACCCAGCTGATGCCAACCACAAAGGCACCGAAACCAAACGCAAACCAGTGCAGGAAGGCAGCGCGGGGCGCGAGAGCTTGCCCAAGCAGCAGGGTTACGGCGATGGCAAGTGGATACACAGGCCAGATTTCATAGGGGGCGAAAGCCAGCGCGGTAGCGGCACCGGCGGTAAATACCAGCGAGAGTCTCAGCCAGGTTTTGCTGGCAAGGGTGTTTATCCAGTCCAATTCGGGCTCGTTTATCAGATTAGTCAGTGAAAAAGGCGCGCTTTGCGGCGCGCCTTGTGCTGGTGGTTCAAGCCTTGGCAGATCAGCTTTCGACGGTCAGCGGCTCATCGGCATCGGGGAATTTAACCCTGAGCTGAATAAGGCGACGGGTGTCGGCACTGATGACCTTAAACTCGATGCCACCAATCATGATTTGCTCGTTACGTTCGGGCAGGTGACCAAAGGCGTGGGCCACCAGGCCGCCAACGGTATCAAATTCCTCATCGGAGAAGTCGGTGCCGAATTCTTCGTTGAAGTCTTCGATGGCGGTCAGCGCCTTCACCATATACACGGTGTTGTTGACCTTGCGGATTTCGGTATCTTCCAAGGTTTCGTGGTCGAATTCGTCTTCGATTTCACCGACGATTTCTTCGAGGATGTCCTCGATGGTCACCAAACCCGACACGCCGCCGTATTCATCGACGACAATTGCCATGTGGTAGCGCTGGGAGCGGAATTCTTTGAGCAGCACATCCACCCGTTTACTTTCCGGGACAACCACGGCGGGGCGGATGACTCTTTCCAGCGAGAAGGGTTCATCGCTGTTGTTAAAACCGTACTTGAGCAGATCCTTGGCCAGCAAAATGCCTTCGATGTGGTCTTTGTCTTCGTTAACCACGGGGAAGCGGGAGTGGGCTGAGCCAATCACGGTGGAGAGCAAGTCTTCCACGCTGCTGTCGATTTTGACGGCCACGATCTGGGCGCGGGGGATCATGATGTCGCGAACCCGCAGGTCCGAGACTTCGAGCACACCCTGGATCATCTCCCGGGTATCTTCTGTGATCAGGTCGCGTTGTTCGGCATCGTGGATCACTTCCACCAGATCGTCACGATTTTGAGGTTCGCCCTGGAATAACTGGCTTACGCGTTCAAACCAGCCTTTCTTTTGGGCGTTGCTACTCGGGGGTATGTCGTCACTCATAGTGCTTTCACGGCTCAGAAGAACCGGTTATTGCTCCTTATAGGGGTCAGGGTAACCAAGGTCGTGCAAAATGACAGTCTCCAATGACTCCATTTCGTCGGCCTCGGCATCATCAATATGGTCATAACCTAGCAGATGCAGGCAACCATGTACAACCATGTGAGCCCAGTGGGCCATCAACGGCTTGTGCTGCTCAAGCGCCTCATTTTCAACGACCGAGGCGCAAATGACAAGATCTCCCAGCAGCGGCAGTTCAATCCCGGGAGGTGCCTCAAAGGGAAACGACAGCACGTTGGTGGGTTTGTCTTTGCCGCGGTAGTCGCGGTTAAGCTGCTGGCTCTCGCTGCTGTCCACAATGCGGATAGTCAGCTCGGCTTCGGCCATGGTGTTGCCAAGGGCGGCGCGCACCCAGCTGACAAACTCTTGCTCCGAGGGCAGCTCGTGACCCTCGGCGGCGATTTGTAAATCGAGCATAATATCAGGCGTCATGGGGTTCTCTTTGAGCCGCTTCATCGGCAGTAGCAGTAGTGTCCGAACTGGAGGCACTGGCGTTATCGCTGACTTCCTGAGCCGCTGGCGCTTCGCCTGCAAGACGGTAGTGACTGTCGCGCCGGCCTTGAGCTGCCTGGGATTTTGACTCCCACTCTTCGTAGGCTTCAACGATGCGGGCCACCACCGGATGGCGCACCACGTCCTTGGACTGGAAGAAGTTAAAGCTGATTTCATCCACATCGCCGAGCACCTCGATGGCGTGGCGCAGGCCGGATTTTTGATGCTTGGGCAGGTCAATCTGGGTAATGTCGCCGGTGATCACCGCCTTGGAGTTAAAACCGATGCGAGTGAGGAACATCTTCATCTGCTCGACCGTGGTGTTCTGGCTTTCATCGAGAATAATAAAGGCGTCATTAAGGGTTCGGCCACGCATGTAAGCGAGCGGCGCGATTTCAATCACGCTGCGTTCAATCAGTCGCTCTACCTTTTCAAAGCCGAGCATTTCGAACAGGGCGTCGTACAGCGGGCGCAGATACGGGTCTACTTTCTGACTCAAATCCCCGGGCAAGAAACCTAACTTTTCACCGGCTTCCACCGCCGGGCGGGTCAGCAGAATGCGGCGGATTTCCTGGCGCTCCAGCGCATCCACGGCGGCGGCGACTGCGAGATAGGTTTTACCCGTACCGGCCGGGCCAATACCAAAGGTGATGTCGTGGCGCACTATGTTGACCACGTACTGGCTCTGGTTGGGGTTACGGGGCTTAATCACGCCGCGGCGGGTCTTGATAAAGTGCTCTTTGTGCTCTTCATGGCCATCTTCGGCTTCAAGCGCAATGGCTTCCTGAATGGCGATATGCACCTTGTCCGGCTCAAGATCCGGCGTGCGGCCTTTTACCGGCGCGGTTTCGACGTACAGGGATTTGAGCAGATTGTTGGCGGTCAGGCAGTTACGCGGCGCGCCGACAATCTGGAAGTGGTTGTTGCGGTAGCTGATTTCAACACCGATGCGGCGCTCAAGCTGCTTGATGTTGTCATCGAAGGGGCCACAGAGGGATGCCAGACGGCGGCTTTCTGCGGGCTCCAGATACAGGTTCATGGTGGTAAGTTTGCTGGCCAATCAAGTCTCCGGCGCTATTCATCCATTGAACGGGCAGGGGGCGCCTTGCTGGCTGCCGTGCCCGGTGATATTGCTAGAATATACTGTGTTTCGCCCATGGGATGCAAAACCGCCGCTGCCGCTTCGGCGAAAGCTTGCGCAGTTGCGGGGCGGCCCGGGTGTTGTAAATGACTAATGGGCTGTAGCCAACAAAGGCGCTGTAAACAACAAAGGCGACAGATGTCGCCTTTGTTTATGCTCAAAAAACCGAGCCACTGTATCAGGGCTGGAACTTGGTCACGCCCAAGTCGTCTGACTTCTGATGCTTGGCGAGAATATCCTCGGGGCGCAGGCTGCGGCGCAGATCCATCTCATCTTCACCGCGGATAAACTTGCCGCGCAGTGAGTTGGGGAACACGTCCACAATCTCCACATCCACGAAGGTGCCGATGTGCTTGTGCAGGCCTTCGAAGTTCACCACCCGGTTGTTTTCGGTGCGGCCGCGCAGTTCCATCGGGTTTTTAACCGACGGGCCTTCTACCAGAATGCGCTGCACTGTGCCCATCATCTGACGGCTGTAGCGCATGGCCTGCTGGTTGATAAGGTCCTGCAAGTCAGCCAGACGCTGCTTTTTCTCTTCCATATCCACGTCATCCGGCAGATCGGCGGCCGGAGTACCCGGGCGGGCACTGTAGATAAAGCTGAAGCTCATATCGAAGTTCACATCTTCAATCAGCTTCATGGTGTCCTGGAAGTCCTCGGCGGTTTCGCCGGGGAAGCCCACGATAAAGTCGGAGCTGATTTGAATGTCCGGCCGGGCCTTACGCAGACGACGGATGATGGACTTATATTCAATCGCCATATGGCCGCGCTTCATGGCGGTGAGAATGCGGTCGGAGCCCGACTGCACCGGCAGGTGCAGGAAGCTCACAAGCTCAGGGGTATCTTCGTATACATCGATGATATCCTGAGTAAATTCAATCGGGTGGCTGGTGGTGAAGCGCAGGCGGTCGATACCGTCAATGGCGGCCACGTAACGCAGCAGTTCGGCAAAGGTGCAGATTTCACCATCATGCTTGGCGCCGCGGTAGGCGTTAACGTTCTGACCCAGCAGGTTTACTTCACGCACGCCCTGATCGGCGAGCTGAGCGATTTCGAGGATAACGTCGTCCATCGGGCGGCTCACTTCTTCGCCGCGGGTGTAAGGCACCACGCAGAACGAGCAGTATTTGCTGCAGCCTTCCATGATGGAGACAAAGGCAGTCGGGCCTTCGGCGCGCGGCTCGGGCAGACGGTCAAACTTCTCGATTTCCGGGAAGGACACGTCAATCACCGCTTTTTCGCCGGCGCGGATCTGTTCAATCATTTCCGGCAGGCGATGCAGGGTCTGCGGACCAAAGATGATGTCCACGCACTGGGCGCGGTCTTTGATGGCCTTGCCTTCCTGGGAGGCCACGCAGCCGCCCACGCCGATAATAAGATCGGGATTCTTGTCTTTCAGGGTTTTCCAGCGACCCAACTGATGGAACACCTTCTCCTGCGCTTTTTCGCGGATGGAGCAGGTGTTGAGCAGCAGAATGTCTGCCTCCTCGGCCTCTTCGGTCAAGGTGTAGCCCTGATATTCACCCAGCAAATCAGCCATCTTGGATGAGTCATACTCATTCATCTGACAGCCCCAGGTTTTGATATGGAGTTTTTTACTCATCAGTTTGCGTCGCTCTTGGAACCACATTAAAAAATAGCGCGACATTTTACCCATTGATACCCCCTGTGGCTAGGGCGATGGGCGAATTATCGGGGTATTTTTTGGGCGTGGTGCGTACAAATAAACAAGCCCCTGATTTCTTCAAGGGCTTTATTGGCAAGGGATTGGGCGCTGTGTCGCTGCCCTAAGCACTTGCTTGGCAGTGCTTTTGGTTGGCTTGCTTTGCCTTTTCCAACCAGAGCCATTTCCAACCAAAGCCATTTGTGGCTAAAGCCATTTCCGGCTACGGCCTTTTACGATAGCTGCTCATCTTGCATCAACATGAGTTGCATCAACATGAGTTGCTTCAACATGAGTTGCATCGACACGAGTTATATCAACATGAGGCCAGCGCTGCTGGCGCACTCAGCTGCCGGCTTGGAGCATTAATTTGGCTTTCAGGTTTGCAGGTCTGTCAGTTAGGCGCGCTTATGCTTTCAATGGCGAGCGACTGCCTTTGCAGGGTGACGGCGGCCAAAGGCTTGGTGTCACCGAAGTCGGAGCGCATGTTGTCTATCTGGCTGCGGGCATCGTCACGGATGGCGGCGTTCAGCTCTGCCTGGAAATAACCATGAATTTCCGCCTTTTGTTGATATAAGGCATAATCCACCGGAGTTCTGTAGATTACAGTGATGACTTCCATGGGGGCTGCGGCTGCGCCAACACTTAATAGCGCGGTGGTCAGGAGTAGAGCTTTCATCGTTCACCTCATTAAACTGGTCTCGTCAACGGGCATGCAGGTATTTTTCACTTCTCAAGTTTAGTCCTGCCCCCTGTGTCAATCTGCTGCGATTTGTAAGCAGGTATGGCTATATGGCGCTGGAGAAACACATGGACAAACTTTATTTGCGCACACGCATTAATCGATAAGAGGAAGCGGGTTTTTGACGGCAATGATTGAACAGGATGTGGTGGTGATTGGCGGCGGCATGGTCGGTGCGGCGCTGGCGGCAGGGCTTGCCGATAAAGGGCTTTCGGTTACTGTGATTGAAAGCCAGACACCTGCTGAGTTTGACATGGCGCAGCCACTCGACGTGCGGGTGTCGGCGCTCAGTGTGGCGAGCGAAAAGTTACTGGCAAGCCTCAATGCCTGGCAAGGGGTAATGGCGCGCCGCGCAGTCACCTATCTTGGGCTTGAAACCTGGGAGATGGACGGCTGCATTACTGAGTTTCACGCCAGGCAAATCGGCGCGTCGCATCTTGGTCACATAGTTGAAAACCGCATAGTGCAGCTGGCGCTGTGGGATGCGCTGAAGGCTCTGCCAAAGGTGACCATCAAGGCGCCGGCGGCGGTCAGCGGTTTTGAGCGAAGTGTCGATACCGACGGCATCAGGGTGATGCTGGACAGTGGTGAAGTGCTCCATACGCGGCTCTTGGTAGGGGCCGATGGTGCCAACTCCATGGTGCGCAGTTTTGCCAATATTGGTGTAACAGGCTGGGATTACGCCCAGTCGGCCATGCTGATTAATATCGCCACCGAGTGCGACGAGCAGGATGTCACCTGGCAGCAATTTACCCCCGAGGGTCCGCGCTCGCTGTTGCCGCTGCCGGGAAAACATGCCTCGCTGGTGTGGTATGACGATGTCCATACCATCAATCGCCTTGCCAAGCTTAATAATGGCGAGCTTGCCGAGGCCATTCGCGCCAATTTCCCATCAAGGCTTGATGGCCGCTTTGAGGTGCTGAGTAAGGGCCACTTTAAACTTACCCGCCGCCATGCACAGCGGTATTTTGAGCCCAATCTGGTGCTGGTTGGTGATGCGGCCCACACCATCAATCCGCTGGCGGGGCAGGGCGTGAATCTTGGTTTTAAAGATGTGACCGTACTGCTTGAAGAAATCACCCGCGCCTTAAGCGGCGGCGAGTGTTGGTATGACGGCCGTGTGCTTAAGCGTTATCAGGACAGGCGCTGGAAAGACAATCAGCTGATGATGACCACCATGGATGCGTTTTACGCGGCCTTCAGTAACGACTTGCTGCCGCTTAAGCTTATTCGCAACGCCGCGCTGAAACTTGCCAATCAGGGCGGTTTTATCAAGCGCGAGGTGCTCAAGTACGCCATGGGGCTTAAATAGCGCAGGTAGCGTTGAATCTCACTCCTGTGACAAAGGCGCCTGAGGGCGCCTTTGACTTTTTTGGCGCATCAACGCTGCGCGGTCAGATATAGTTGCCCTTTTATTTGTTGCAGCGCCTAAATGGGTGTTAAAATGCGCCGTTTTTTACCACCTTCGCGCCTGTTGGCGCTGTGCCAGGGCGCAATCGGCGCGCCGGCACGGGACGAGAGTGCTGTTTTCCATGAGCGATATTAAACTGATTGTTGGCCTTGCCAATCCCGGCGCCGAATACGCCCAGACCCGCCATAACGCCGGAGCCTGGTATGTTGAGGAGCTCGCCCGCATCGCCAATGTCAGCCTGACGCCGGATCCCAAGTATTTTGGCTTGCAGGCGCGGGCGCTGCTGTGTGGCAAGGATGTGCGTTTGCTCATTCCATCCACCTTTATGAATTTGAGCGGCAAATCCGTGGCGGCGCTGGCGAATTTTTTCCGCATCGAGCCCGAACAAATTCTGGTGGCTCACGATGAGCTCGACATGGAGCCCGGGGTTGCCAAGTTCAAGCAGGGCGGCGGTCATGGCGGCCACAATGGCCTTAAAGACATCATCGACAAGATGGGTAACAACAAGAATTTCTATCGTCTGCGGATTGGCATTGGCCATCCGGGCGACAAGAACAAGGTCAGCGGTTATGTGCTGGGTAAAGCCCCCGCGACCGAACAGAGCCGGATCAACGCCGCCATTGATGAGGCGGTGCGCAGTACCGAAGTCCTGTTTAAAGAAGATATGACCAAAGCGATGCACAGGTTGCACAGCTTCAAGGCCGAGTAATTTCATTCTGGGGCGTGGCCCCATGTTAAAAGGGTTAATGTTATGGGTTTTAAATGCGGGATCGTTGGTCTGCCCAACGTTGGTAAATCAACGCTGTTCAACGCACTGACCAAGGCTGGTATCGAAGCGGCAAACTTTCCGTTTTGTACCATTGAGCCAAACACAGGTGTGGTGCCGATGCCAGACCCGCGTCTGGACCAACTGGCGGCTATCGTCAACCCAGAGCGCGTGATCCCAACCTCCATGGAGTTTGTGGACATCGCCGGTCTGGTTGCCGGCGCCTCCAAAGGTGAAGGTCTGGGTAACAAGTTCCTCGCCAACATCCGTGAAACCGAGGCTATAGGCCACGTAGTGCGCTGCTTCGAGAACGACAACATCGTTCACGTGGCCAACCGCGTTGACCCGGCCGGTGACATTGAAGTCATCAACACTGAGCTGGCGCTGGCTGACCTTGACAGCGTTGAGCGCGCCATCGTGCGTCAGCAAAAACGCGCCAAGGGCGGCGACAAAGACGCCAAGTTTGAAGTGGACGTGCTGGAAAAAATGCGCCCTGTGCTGGACGAAGGCAAGATGCTGCGCTCCATGGAACTGTCCAAGGAGGAGCTGGCCGCCGTGGGTTACCTGAACCTGCTGACCCTGAAGCCCACCATGTACATCGCCAACGTGTCTGAAGACGGTTTTGAGAACAACCCGCATCTGGATGCGGTGCGTGCGATTGCCGCCAAAGAAAACGCCGTGGTAGTGCCAGTGTGCGCCGCCATCGAGTCAGAGCTGGCCGAGATGGAAGCCGAAGACCGTGACGAGTTTATGGCCGATATGGGCCTGACCGAGCCGGGTCTGGATCGCGTTATCCGCGCCGGTTACGAGCTTTTGAACCTGCAAACCTACTTCACCGCCGGCGTTAAAGAAGTGCGCGCCTGGACTGTGCCAGTAGGCGCCAGTGCTCCGCAGGCCGCCGGTAAAATCCACACCGACTTTGAGCGCGGCTTTATCCGTGCCCAGGTGATTTCCTTTGACGACTTTATCGCCTTCAAGGGCGAGCAGGGTGCTAAGGAAGCCGGTAAGATGCGCGTTGAAGGTAAAACATACATCGTTAAAGACGGCGATGTAATGCACTTCCTGTTCAACGTCTAAGGGACGTATTCGCACCTTCCCTAAGTCATTGGACTCACGGGCAACGGCAAATTTTGTTTATCCGTTGCCCGCTTTGATGAAGGATTAGGCGAACGGCGCGAAACGGCGGAATTGTGCTAAAAAAGCTGTTGACCTGTCTTCGGTGAATCAGCATAATACGCCCCGTTCCTCGCCAAGAGGTGTAGGAAATTGTAGTGGCTATGTAGCTCAGCTGGTTAGAGCACAGCACTCATAATGCTGGGGTCGCAGGTTCAAGTCCCGCCATAGCTACCATCTTTCTCAGGATGTAAAATTGAGATGCGAGCGGGAGTGGTGAAATTGGTAGACACGCCAGATTTAGGTTCTGGTGCCGCAAGGTGTGAGAGTTCAAGTCTCTCCTCCCGTACCATGAACTAAGCTTTCGCTTAGTCGGAGAAGTAAGTGCTGTTGGGGTGTCGCCAAGCGGTAAGGCACCGGGTTTTGATCCCGGCATACCTAGGTTCGAATCCTAGCACCCCAGCCATCTCCTTCCTCAAAAAATTGGGGTGTCGCCAAGCGGTAAGGCACCGGGTTTTGATCCCGGCATACCTAGGTTCGAATCCTAGCACCCCAGCCATGGCTACGTAGCTCAGTTGGTTAGAGCACAGCACTCATAATGCTGGGGTCGCAGGTTCAAGTCCCGCCGTAGCTACCATATTCTGAAAAAGTCCGGATTACGGATTTTTTTAACCCAGTTTGGGGTGTCGCCAAGCGGTAAGGCACCGGGTTTTGATCCCGGCATACCTAGGTTCGAATCCTAGCACCCCAGCCATATAAGAAGGCCCGTCCACTGGACGGGCCTTTTTGTTTTGCTTGTCAAAGTGAAATCAACAGTTAGTATAAGGTTATTGATACAACCTACGGCAACTTGTATGACGATTGTTAGTCAGCTCAAGGGCTTGGCTTCACGGCGGTTAGTCTTTTCCCTGATTTTTTTCACCATGGTGATCGTTGTCACCGCGGCTATTTTTGTTGAATACACCGAGATCCATATTCAGTTGCTGTGCCTGCTGTATGGGCTGCTGATGTCCATCGCCTGGTTCAGCAAAGACTTAACCAGGCTTTTCAGTACCCTTGGCGCTCTGGTGCTGCTGCTCTTTATCTGTTTAAGCTTTCCGCTCGATATGGAGCTGATAGAAGAAGCCTTTTTGCTGGTGCCGCTGCAGTTTGTGATGCTGTTTCCAAGCAGCCTGTGGCCATTGGCGGTGGCGCCGCTGCTGCTGCTGACGTATCTGCCGGCTACCGGCTTAAGCACGGTTGAACAGTGGTTTGAAGACGCGATGGAGCTTTTGACCATCGGCAGTTTTGCCTGCGTGATGAGCTACTTTCATGCCAAGAGTAAAGCGCAGATAGATCACTTTTCGGCTCTAAGCCGAACCGATGACTTAACCCAATTAGGGAATCGCAAGGCATTCCGTGAGCAAATGACAACGCTGTTTTCCCGCCATAAATCCAAAGATTTGGCCGGATTTGCGTTAATCATGCTCGATGTGGATGGGTTTAAGCGAATTAACGATCAGTATGGGCACAGCGGCGGCGATCAGCTGCTCAGGGAGCTGGCACAGCGCCTGTCGAGGGCCGAAAACCACGCCACCCGCGCCTTTCGGATTGGCGGCGATGAATTTGCGCTGCTGCTTGAGCTTTCTGCGTCTGGCATGGCGGGCGAGGCCCGCACCGAGGCGGAAATCCTGCAGGAAGCGCTCGAGCAGCCTTATCGCATTTTCAATCATTTACTGAATATCAAAGCATCGCTTGGGATTGCCATAGTGCCCTGGGATTGTATCGATCCTGAGTCACTGTGCCGCCATGCGGATCTGGCGCTGTATTCTGCCAAAAGGCAGCTCGGTAATGGCATCGCCTTTTTCGATGATGGTTTGCATCAGGATGCTATCCGGGGTTATGAAATCGAGCGTCACCTCCAGTCTGCCATTGAGGGCAAAGAGTTTTTCCTGGAGTATCAACCCAAGGTTTGCCTTCAATCCGGCGAAATCAAAGGCGTTGAGGCGCTGCTGCGCTGGCGCAGTGACGTGCTTGGGCTGGTGTCTCCGGCGCAGTTTATTCCCCTTGCCGAAGCCAACGGCTCGATAGTAGAGATAGGCCGCTGGGTGATGTTTGAAGCCTGTGCCCAGCTAAAGCGCTGGCAGCAGCGCTACCCGGGTTTTTTCCTGTCGGTCAATATCTCCATGGTACAGGTTCAGCGTGACGATTTGCTCGCGCTGGTGGACGATGCCATTGCAATTTCAGGCATAGAGCCGGGCTGGCTTGAGCTTGAGCTGACCGAAACTGCGGTGATGGCATCGCCTGAAGAGTACATCACCATGCTTAAGGCGCTTAAGTCCCGAGGGCTCAGGCTGGCGCTGGATGACTTTGGTGTTGCTTATTCATCGCTTGCGTATCTGGCAAGGTTGCCGGTGGATACACTCAAGGTGGATAAATCCTTTGTGGATCGCTGCCTTGAATCACGCCCCGACCGGCTTATCATCCGCACCATAGTGCAGCTGGCCGCTAATCTGGGCATGGTAACTGTGGCTGAAGGGGTTGAAACCGAGGAGCAGCGTAAGGTGCTTGAAGCAGAAGGCGTGGATCGCTATCAGGGGTATCTCTTTTCCCGCCCGGTGGCGGCATCGAAAATCGAGGCATTGCTGGATAAAAGCCTGCAAGTGAAGGCATAGCAGTTTGCGTAAGCGCGGATGCCTTCTATGGAAGCAGCCGTGCGCGGCGGATAGCCCAGTGCAGCAGGCAGTTTTGGGCCTTGAGCAGCTTGGGTGGCATCATATTAGGTCAGTTTAAATCCAACAAAAAGCGCCAACAAAAAACGCACCTCGTGGGTGCGTTTTCTATTTGGGTGCCAGCTTGGATGCCAGCTTGGATGCCAGCTTGGATACCAGCTTAGATGCCGGTATGGGCCGGCAGACTAACTATCTAAGCGGCAATCATCAGTACCGCAAATATCAGTGCTGGAACATGGCAGAAATAGACTCTTCGTTGCTCACGCGGCGAATGGCTTCGGCGAGCAGGGCTGACATGGTCAGCTGAGTCACTTTATCTACCTGGGTCATTTCTTCAGACAAAGGCACAGTGTCGGTCACGATCACTTCGTCAATCACCGAGTTACGGATGTTCTCGGCGGCTTTGCCAGAGAATACCGGGTGAGTGGCGTAGGCGAATACGCGGTTGGCGCCGTGCTGTTTCAGCGCTTCGGCTGCTTTGCACAGGGTACCGCCGGTATCAATCATGTCGTCAACTATGATGCAATCACGGCCTTCCACATCACCGATGATGTGCATTACCTGAGCCACGTTGGCCTGTGGGCGACGCTTGTCGATGATGGCGAGATCGGAATCATTCAGCAGCTTGGCTACGGCGCGGGCACGAACTACACCTCCGATGTCTGGCGATACCACAACCGGGTTATCCAGCTTCTTGGCCAGCATGTCTTCGAGCAGCACGGGGCTTCCGAATACGTTGTCTACCGGCACGTCGAAGAAGCCCTGGATCTGCTCGGCGTGCAGATCACAGGTCAGAACGCGGTCAACACCTACGCTGGAGAGGAAGTCGGCAACCACTTTGGCAGTGATAGGCACACGGGCAGAACGCACGCGGCGATCCTGACGGGCATAACCAAAGTAAGGAATAACGGCGGTGATACGGCCGGCTGAGGCGCGGCGCAGTGCATCCACCATTACAATGAGTTCCATCAGGTTATCATTGGTCGGCGCGCAGGTGGATTGAATGATGAAGACATCAGCACCACGTACATTTTCGTTGATCTGGACACTGATTTCACCGTCACTGAAACGGCCTACCTCAGCGTCTCCCAGTTTGCAAAATAAACGGTCGGCAATCTTTTTCGCGAGACTGGGGGTGGCATTCCCAGCAAAGAGCTTGATGTCGGGCACTGTATGAACCTCAGGCGTTTGCTTGATATTTTAGTGTAGTCGCTGCGGTGCGTTCCCTGACGCGCAGCGCAGGCGATGGTTAAAGTTGAGCGAGTCTCAACTCCAACGGCGAACGATTCAGTCCTTTCGCGACAAAGCCCTGAGTGTCTGCTGGCTTTTGCGCCAGCGCATCCAGCGCGGCTTGTTGCGAATCAAACTCCCCGAACACGCATGCACCGGTTCCGGTCATTCTGGACGGCGCATATTCTACCAGCCAGCTTAACGCATTGGCAACTTGAGGGTATTTGGCACAGACCAGCGCCTGGCAATCGTTGGACCAGTGTTCACTGCCAAGGGATGCCATATCGAGTTTGGGAGTATTTCGTGGTAAATCAGGGTGCTGGAACACTTCAGCGGTCGAAACATGGGCGTCCGGCACCAGCACCAGGTACCAGGGCTCAGGTACGTCAACAGGCTGGAATTTTTCGCCTACGCCTTCGGCAAATGCCGCGATTCCGTTAATAAAAACAGGGACATCAGCGCCAAGCTTCAAGCCAATTTCCATCAGTTGCGATTTTGTAAGCCCCAGTTGCCACAGGGCATTGAGCGCCACCAGGGTCGTGGCCGCATCAGAAGAGCCGCCGCCAAGGCCGCCGCCCATAGGTAAACGCTTGTCGAGCCAGATTTCTGCGCCCATGGTGCAGCCTGTGGCTGCCTGCAATGATTTTGCGGCTTTGAGAATTAAGTTATCGCTGTCGGGGACAAGTTTGCCCAGATTGGAATGCAGCAGCAGGGCGGGTGAATCGGTCACCCGAAAATCGAGCCAGTCGCATTGGTCGATAAATTGAAACAGGGTCTGCAGCTCATGATAACCATCGGCGCGGCGGCCGTTAACGTGCAAAAACAGGTTCAGTTTGGCCGGTGCCGGCCAGGCGAGAGAGACGCTCATGGCTGCACTCCTGTGGTGGCGCCGAGATTGCTGCTGGACTTGCTGGCGCCTGTATTGGTCAGCGCCTGCCATTGATGGGTTTGCAGCTTAAGCCGCGCCTTGGGATGGATAAGCTCAAGTAATTTGGGCACCAGAGCGCCGCTTTGCTGCTGCCAACTGGCGATGCGGATGTGCCACAGGCCATCGTGACTGTAAATATGCGCCGGGCGGCCCTCTGAGTCCCATTCAACTCTGTCATCTGCCATGGTCTGGCCGGTTATCCAGAGCGGCAGCGATTTAAGCGGCAGCGGGAAGGTGCTCATGGCGTCAAGCAGTGCCTGGGCGCTGCTGTCCTGATAGCTGTTGCCATCAAGCTCCAGCGTCGCGCCCTTGGGGGTTTCGATAAGCAGCAGCACTGTGGTGCCAAGCATGCTGCTGAGTCTTAATTCCTGATAGTCAGGCGATTTTAGCCAGTACAAATTGGCGGTGAGCTTGTCATCACCGCTGTGAATAAGCAGCTTACCCTTAAGCTCCCAGGCGCTCGCTTCGGCGGCGGATTGCACCACGGCCGGATAAAGCGTGGGTGCGGGCGTGCTGGTACAGCCACTGAGCATCGACAGGCCAAACAGGGCGGCAAGAGTGAATTTTGTGAGTCGGCGCAAGTTAATCATCTATGACTGAATTAAATAAGTCCTTATGATACGAGGGCTTCAAAAATTATACCAATGGCCTTGGCTGCTTTTTCGCCGCTTGCCACATTTACCCGGCAATTGATGGAAAAAGTGGATAACGACAGAGTTCTTTGTTCGGTTTTGTTAAGCCTATTCTGTTTTTAGTCAGCCCAATTCAGTAGAATGGCGCCAATAACTCAAGCGCCGCACAGGATCCAGAAAGAGTCAGATGAGCCTTGTAGCAATCGGGATAAACCATAAAACGGCCACGGTCGACCTGCGCGAGAAAGTCGCCTTTTCCCCGGACAAGATCCATGATGCGATGCGAAGCCTCGCCTGTAACACCTCGTCCAACGAGGCTGTGATCGTTTCTACCTGCAACCGTACCGAGCTGTATTGCAATAACGCCAAAGCCGAGGACGTGATCCATTGGCTCGAGAGCTATCACGGCCTGTCCCATGAAGAGCTGATGCCCTGTGTCTATCATCATGAAGGCCAGGAGGCGGTGCGCCATCTGATGCGCGTGGCCTCGGGGCTTGATTCTTTGGTGCTGGGCGAGCCGCAGATTTTGGGGCAGGTTAAGCAGTCTTTTGCCAAGGCGAAGGAAGCTGGCACTGTGGCGCTGACCCTGGACCGATTGTTCCAGAGCACCTTCTCTGTGGCCAAAAAAGTACGCACCGAGACCGAAATCGGCAGCGCCGCTGTGTCTGTGGCGTTTGCAGCGGTCAGCATGGCCAAACATATCTTCTCGTCACTGGCCTCAACCAAGGTATTGCTGATTGGCGCCGGTGAAACCATTGAGCTGGTGGCGCGTCATTTAAAAGAAAATGGCGTGAACGCCATGGTGGTGGCAAACCGCACCGTGGAGCGGGCCGAAGCCATGTGCGAAGAGTTTGGCGCCACCGCCATTACCCTGTCGCAAATTCCAGAGTATCTCCCCAAGGCCGATATCGTGATATCCTCTACCGCCAGCCCGCTGCCAATCCTTGGCAAGGGCATGGTAGAAAAGGCTCTCAAGCAGCGGCGCCATCAACCTATGTTATTGGTTGATATCGCTGTTCCCCGTGATATCGAAGCTGAAGTCGGCGAACTCGACGATGCCTTCCTGTACACGGTGGACGACCTGCAGAGCATAGTCGAACAAAATATGGCCTCCCGCAAGGAGGCGGCCGAGCAAGCCGAGGTGATAGCCCAGGAGCAATCTTTCCTGTTTATGGATTGGATCCGCTCACTGGAGTCGGTGGACAGTATCCGCGAATACCGGACTGCCAGCATGACAGTCAAAGACGAATTGGTAGAGCGTGCCCTCAACAAACTGGCGCAGGGGGCGGACAGCGAACAGGTTATTCTGGAGCTGGCCAACAAACTCACCAACCGCTTGATCCACGCACCTACTCAGGCCCTCACGGCGGCAAGCCGTCAGGGTGACCTCAATACACTGGGGCAACTTCGGACCGCGCTCGGCCTGGATAAACACTGAGATTTTTGAGACCCACATGAAGGAATCCGTCATCCGCAAGCTGGAAGGCTTGCTCGAGCGCAACGAAGAAGTGCTGGCGCTGCTTAGCGACGCCGGCGTGATTGCCGATCAGGACCGCTTCCGCGCCCTGTCCAAGGAATATGCCCAACTGGAAGACGTGGTCAAAGGCTTCAAGGCCTATCAGCAGGCTGTGGCTGACCTCGAAACTGCCAAAGAAATGCTCGAAGAAGACGACCCCGAGATCCGCGAAATGGCCCAGGACGAGATGAAATCCGCCAAGGCTGAGCTTGAGCGTCTCGAGGGCGAACTGCAAATTCTGCTGCTGCCCAAAGATCCCAACGACGATGCCAACGCCTTCGTGGAAATCCGCGCCGGCGCCGGTGGTGACGAAGCGGCGATTTTCGCCGGCGATCTGTTCCGTATGTACAGCCGCTTTGCCGAGGCCCAGCGCTGGCAGGTGGAAATCGTCAGCTGCAACGATGGCGAGCATGGCGGCTATAAAGAAGTGATTGCCCGCTTCAGCGGCGAGGGCGTGTACGGCAAACTCAAGTTTGAATCCGGTGGTCACCGGGTACAGCGGGTGCCTGAAACCGAATCCCAGGGGCGGGTACATACCTCGGCCTGTACTGTGGCTGTGCTGCACGAAGTGCCTGAAGCCGAAGCGGTGGAAATCAACCCATCCGAGCTTCGTATCGATACCTTCCGCTCCTCCGGCGCCGGTGGTCAGCACGTGAACAAGACCGACTCGGCCATCCGTATCACCCACTTGCCTACTGGGCTGGTGGTGGAGTGTCAGGACGAACGTTCGCAGCACAAAAACAAGGCCCGCGCCATGTCGGTGCTGCTTGCCCGCTTGCAGGCGGCCGAGGATGAAAAGCGCCGCGCCGCCGAAGCCACGACCCGCCGCAATCTGGTAGGTAGCGGCGATCGCTCCGAGCGCATTCGTACCTACAACTTCCCCCAGGGCCGGGTGAGCGACCATCGCATCAACCTGACGCTCTATCGCCTTAACGAGGTGATGGAAGGGGATTTGAACGCGCTTATCGACCCGATTTTGCAGGAACACCAGGCCGATCTGTTGGCGGCGCTGGCGGACGAGCAGGGCTAAGCAGTGGCGGCACATTCCACTATCGGCGAGGCCCTGCAATGGGCCTTTAGCGCACTGGCGGGCAGCAGTGAATCGGCCAATCTCGATGCCGAAATCCTGCTGCAGCATAGCCTGGGTAAAAACCGCACTTTTCTGTACACCTGGCCCGAGCGGCAACTGACCAGTGAGCAGTGGAAACGCTTTGAGCAGATGATTGCAAGGCGCGCCAGTGGCGTGCCGGTAGCGCACATCATCGGCGAGCGGGAGTTTTGGTCGCTGCGCTTTATGGTGAACGAAACCACCCTTATTCCACGGCCGGACACCGAAATTCTGGTGGAAACCGCGCTTAATCTGCCACTGCCGGACAATGCCCATGTGCTGGATTTGGGTACCGGCACCGGCGCGATTGCGCTGGCGCTGGCAAGCGAGCGGCCAAACTGGCGTATCACAGCGCTGGATAAGGTGGTGGATGCGGTAAACCTTGCCAAGGCCAACCGCGATAATCTGGGGTTTACTCAGGTTGAGGTGCTGCAAAGTGATTGGTTCAGTGCGGTGAAAGACACTGATTTTCATCTGATAGTGTCAAACCCGCCCTATATCGATGAGACCGATGAACACCTTGGCATGGGCGATGTGCGCTTTGAGCCACTGAGCGCGCTTACCGCCGCCGATGAGGGCTATGCTGACCTCAATCACATCGCCATGCACGCCCGCGAGCATCTGCTGCCGGGCGGCTATCTGCTGCTTGAGCACGGGTATGCTCAGGCATTGCGGATGCGCGAGACCTTAAATGGTCTTGGTTATCAGCGCGTAGCGACCGTGCGTGATTTTGGCTCTAACGAGCGCTGTACCCTGGGTTACTGGCGCGGCTAGGCCGCGTTTGCCGCCCCGTTACACCCCCTGACAATTTCCCCGAAAATGGCCGCAGTTCAAGGCGTGCTTTGGCGCGCCGTGCCATGGTAACGGCGCTGTGATTCAGTTACACTAGCGCCTTTCATTTTCGGGGACATTCGCCAGTCATGGAAACCATCAATAGCCTGTATCCTGTTGTAAAGCATCTTCATCTGACACTGATTGCCGTCAGTGTGCTGTTTTTTACCGTGCGTTTTATCCTCAAACTCAAAGGCTCGGCTGTGCTTGACAAAAAAGTGATGCGCATTGCGCCGCACATTGTCGACACCCTGCTGTTGCTGTCGGGTCTGGCGCTGGCCTTTATCATCAAGCAGTATCCTTTTGTCGACCCATGGCTCACTGAGAAAGTGCTCGCTGTGGTGGCTTACATTCTGCTTGGTGTGATGGCGATGAAGTCCAATCGCAACATTTTCTTCCGCGTGTTTGCGTTCCTCGGCGCCATCGCCTGGGTCGTGTATGCGGCAAAAATTGCCATGTTTAAACAGGCGATTATCCTCGCATCATGAGTGATTTTTCGTTGCAGGGCGGCATCTCGGTACCCGAGACGCCGCTTTCGATTATTGAGCACCTGGGGCTCATGTCCCGCGAGCAGGCTGAGTGGGCCTGGTATGAGATAGCCGGTGGTGTGCTCAGTCATTATCTGGTGGATCAGCGTGCGCGGCTCGATGCCATGCTGAGCTGGTTTTACCGCGACCTCGGTTTTAGTCCCCGCGAGCAGTATTTCAGCCTCGAAGCGGCAAGTCTTGCCCATGGTTTGCTTTACCGTCAGGGCAACAGCACAGTGCTGGCTACGGTTATTATGTTGCTCGCCAAACAGCTGGACTTGACGCTGGAGCCGATTTTGCTGCCGGGCCAAACCCTGCTTTGCTGGAAACAAGGCAAGCAAAAGCTGTTGCTTGACCCGCTTAGCGGCGAGTTTATCGACCGTAAAAGGGTGCATGCCCTGGTGCGCGGCGAGCTTGGCAATGCGGCGCCGATGAAAGTCGCCTATGTCAAACCCGTGTCAGTCAAGGCGCTGGTCAGCCGCATGCTGCAGGAGCTTAAGGCCGGTGCGATTGTCGCTCAGCGATTTGATGTGGCACTGGAGTGCTGCAATATGCTGATTGACTGGCATCCGGACGATACCCTGCTCATCCGTGAGCGTGCCTTTATCGCCCAGCAACTCGGCGCCAACCGTCAGGCAGAGGCGGATTTGCGTCAGTTTATCGAACTAAGCCCGCACGATCCTGTGATTGAGCTGGTCAAGATGCAGCTCAAGGAGCTTTCGC
This sequence comes from Shewanella jiangmenensis, assembly GCF_018596335.1. Classification (GTDB taxonomy): domain Bacteria; phylum Pseudomonadota; class Gammaproteobacteria; order Enterobacterales; family Shewanellaceae; genus Shewanella; species Shewanella jiangmenensis. The sequence continues at coordinate 39,493 of NZ_JAHEPS010000003.1, forward strand.
AGCACCATGAGACCCTGCACTGAGTTATCCCGTTACACCCCATAATAACAATATCGAGAGGACAGAAAGATGACCGCAGCACCCTTGGTCACCAACGACGCCACGGCGCTAGGCCTGCTGGCCATGATCCTGGGCTTTGTGTTTTACACCCAGGGCCATCCCGCATGGCAGAAGTTTTATAAATTCGTGCCAGCCTTGCTGCTGTGCTACTTCCTGCCGTCACTGCTCAATACCTTTGGCATTGTGGATGGCAAGACGTCACAGCTGTATCCGGTTGCCTCTCGCTATTTACTGCCGGCCTGTCTGGTGCTGCTGATTCTGTCGGTGGATATCAAGGCCATTATGGGGCTCGGACCCAAGGCCGTTATCATGTTTTTGACCGGTACCGTGGGTATTGTGATTGGCGGGCCGATTGCGCTGTTGGTGGTATCGGCCATTGACCCGTCGCTGACCGCCAATCAGGGCCCGGATGCGGTATGGCGCGGCATGACCACGCTCGCCGGCAGCTGGATTGGCGGCAGTGCCAACCAGGCGGCAATGAAAGAGATTTATGAAGTAGGCGGCAACATTTTCTCGGTGATGGTGACCGTGGATGTGATTGTGGCTAACATCTGGATGGCGGTGCTGCTTTACATGGCGTCCCGTCATAAAGAAATCGACGCCAAAACCGGTGCCGACACCACGGCCATTGAGACGCTCAAGGCCAAGGTTGAGAAATACCATGCCGAAAATTCCCGTAATCCCAGCCTGCGCGATCTGATGCTGCTGGTGGCGGTGGGCTTTGGCGTCACAGGTTTGTCCCATGCGGTGGCCGATTTTCTCGCACCCTGGTTTGAGGCCAACTATCCCTGGACCGCCCAGTACAGCCTGACCAGCAAGTTCTTCTGGCTGGTGGTGCTGGCAACCACCCTGGGTCTGGCGATGTCCTTCAGTCCGGCCCGTCATCTCGAGGCGGCCGGTGCCTCCAAGGTAGCGACCGCATTTTTGTACGTGCTGGTGGCGACCATAGGTTTACATATGGACGTATCTAAAGTGATGGATACGCCCATTTACTTCCTGGTGGGGATCACCTGGATGGTGGTGCACGGCGGCTTTATGCTGCTGGTGGCCAAATTGATTAGAGCGCCGCTGTTTTATATGGCGGTGGGCAGCCAGGCCAACGTGGGCGGCGCGGCATCGGCGCCTGTGGTGGCCTCAGCCTTCCATCCGGCGCTGGCTCCGGTTGGGGTACTGCTGGCGGTGTTTGGCTATGTGCTTGGCACCTACATGGCGTGGCTGTGCGGCCAGTTGCTGCAGATTGTTGGTTAACAGCGGGTCTTGCCTGTCGACGGCTGGCCCACAGGAGAGGAAATGATGAGTACCAAAACCATTACCCTGGGTGATATCCGTATCGCCAACGATGCACCCTTTGTGCTGTTTGGCGGCATGAACGTGCTTGAGTCGCGCGATCTGGCGATGAAAATTGCCGAGACCTATGCCGAAGTGACCCAGAAGCTGGGCGTTCCTTATGTATTTAAGGCTTCTTTCGACAAGGCCAACCGCTCATCCATCAACTCTTACCGTGGCCCGGGCATGGAAGAAGGCCTGAAGATTTTCCAGGAAATCAAAGACACCTTCAAACTGCCGCTCATCACCGACGTGCACGAGACTTATCAGTGTGCCCCGGTGGCCGAGGTGGTGGACATCATCCAGCTGCCGGCGTTTCTCGCCCGCCAGACCGATTTGGTGATTGCCATGGCCAAGACCGGCGCCATCATCAACGTGAAAAAGCCGCAGTTTCTCGCACCCCACGAGATGCGCCATATCGTGAAGAAATTCAACGAGGCCGGTAACGACAACATCATCCTGTGTGAGCGCGGCAGCTGCTTTGGTTACAACAACCTGGTAGTGGACATGCTCGGCATGGACGAGATGAAGCAGAGCGGTTATCCGGTGATTTTCGATGCTACCCACGCGCTGCAGCGCCCGGGCGGCCGTGAAGACAGTGCAGGTGGTCGTCGTGCTCAGGCGACCGAGCTTGCCCGCAGTGGCATGGCGCTGGGTCTGGCCGGTCTCTTTATTGAGGCGCATCCGGATCCGGACAACGCCAAGTGCGACGGTCCGTGCGCGCTGCCACTGCATCAGCTCGAGGGTTACCTCAAGCAGATGAAGGCGGTCGATGATCTGGTGAAATCTTTTCCTGCACTGGACACCAGCAAGTAAGCCATTTGGCATTTTGCCTGTGATATGCTCAAACGCCCGGCCTGTGCCGGGCGTTTTTGTCTGAGTTTTCGGGAGCATACAACGATGTGGGTCTTGTTCACCCTGATGGCGGCTTTTATGCAGGCCTGGCGCAATGCCTTTCAAAGCGAGCTCAGTCGCGATGTGGGCGTGCTCGGGGTGACGCTGGCGCGCTTTATCTACGCCGGGCCTTTGGCGGCACTTTATCTGGCGGGCCTGTACCTGTGGCAGGATGCGCCGCTGCCAAGCTTCAATCTCAAGGCGGCGGGCTTTATTGTCGGCGCGGCGCTGATGCAAATTCTCGCGACAGCTCTCATGGTGCGGCTGTTCAAACTGCAAAACTTTGCGGTGGGCGCTGGTCTTGCCAAGAGTGAGGCGCTGGTGGCGGCTATTCTCGGCGTGCTGTTTTTCGGCACCAGTTTGAGTTTGCTTGGCTGGGGCGGGGTGCTGCTGGGCACTGTGGCGGTGTTTATGCTGTCAACCAAGGGCGGCGTGGGCGGCTTGTCGCTCAAAACTGTGCTGCTCGGACTTGGCAGTGGCAGCGCCTTTGCGCTCACCTCTCTTTGGGTGCGGGAAGCGAGCCTTAACCTGATGCTGCCGTTTCCTCACCGCGCCGCCTGGGTGTTGCTGCTGGTGATTGTGCTGCAAACCATTCTGCTGCTTGGCTATCTTCTTATTAAAAATCGCAGTGAGCTCGATGCACTGCTTCGCCGCCCAAAGCTTACGCTTGCGGTGAGTGTCAGCAGTTGCTTAGGCTCCATCGGTTGGTTTTCGGCCATGTCGCTCACCGCCGTGCCCTATGTGAAAACCTTAGGCCAGGTGGAGATCTTTTTTATGATGCTGGTGTCGGCGATTTATCTTAAGCAGTCCATAAAGGTAAAAGACATGGCCGCGCTGGTGCTGATTGGTCTTGCTGCGGTGATGGTGATGTGGCCAAGCGTATGAGCTGTTGTCGTTTTGGTGGTCATTGGAGCCAGCTTGGCGTTTAATTGGCTTCAGGCTTCAGTGGTTTTAGCTACGCAGCGGCTTCAATAGCCTTGATGGCATCAAACAGGGCGCGATTGGCTGGGGTGTCTATGCCATGGCGCTCACCCAGCCTGACCAGATAGCCATTAATGGCATCGATTTCGGTCTTGCGGCCATGCTCCACGTCCTGGCGCATCGATGAGCGATTGGCCGCGGTAAGCTTGATTACCGTCATCACCCGCGCTTTAAGTGCGGCTCTATCAAGCCGTATCCCTTCTTTGGCGGCAATTGCCAGCAGCTCATCAATCACAGCATCAATGGTGCTTTGATACTGAGGTGAGTCAAGCGCACCATTCTCAACACGGTCTCGGGCCGTCAGTGGATTAATGCAGGCATTAACTGCGAGTTTTTGCCACAGGGCGGTGAGAATATCGTCCACCCACTCGCTGCCGGGGATGGCCTGAAGCAGGCGCTGTTTCAGAGACTCACTCAGCGCCGGGCCACTGAAATGACCAAACTGGGTCAGGCCGGTGCCGGTTTGCTTAAGCTCTGTCGGGCTATTGCGAAGCGCGCCCTGGCTGCCAACGCGAAGCGCTCCCTGACTAGTGGTACCCAAACTTAAGCCGCGGCCAGCGAGCTTAGGTGCTATCGCTTCGTGGGGGCCAAGGCCGTTATGCAGCAGCAAAATATGGCAATCGGCGTTAAGCATCGGCAGCAGTGGCAGCAGCGCATCTTCTACCTGATAGGCTTTGACGGTGACGATAATGAGGTCAACGGTATTCAGCTTCGCCTCGGCAAAGCGGCGGCGCTGCACTTCAGCCACCGTTTGAGTTGAGAGTGGGGTAAAACAAAACTCGGCGGTGAGCGCCTTGGCATCTCTGCCAAGCAGCATTGGCCAATCGGCGCGCTCAGATGTGCTTGCCAGTTGATGAGCAATCAGCTGGCCGACGGCACCCGCGCCGAGTATGGCGATGGTCATACGCCTTCAAGCCTCGCGGCGCGAACATATTTGCGATACAGCCAGTAGGTGATAAAAAAGCCAGCAACGCCAGCGAGATCGGCAACGATATCGCCCCATGACGCTGAGCGGTAGGGCAGGCGTGACTGCACCACCTCAATCAGTCCGGCGTAAAGTGCCAGCGCGCCTAGCATGGTGTACCAACGCGGCCGGAAGGCAAGCTGGGTCAGCCATGCCAGACCAAAGAAAGAACCGAAATGTCCTACCTTGTCGAGGTTGGGAATGGTCTGGGGATAGTTAGGCTTGGAAAACACCAGATAGCTGGTGACGACCAGCGCAATAAGCAGAAAAATCTTGAACAACAACTGCCGGTTCATCACAGGGGTTCCACACAGGATGGTCACAGGGGCGCAACGCCCAAGTTAGGTAATAGGGCTGCAAAGCGCCCATGATAGGGAATTGCTGTGCCAAAGTCATCAGCACGGCTGTAAAACTCTGTGTCACCGACGGTACACCGACATTAACGCAACTATGCAGCGACATGGTGCCGGCGAGCCTACTGTCTGCTGTGATAGCACCTGCTGTAATATTGCCTACTGTGATAGTGCCGATTGGCGGCTGTTATCGCGTAGAGGCTTCAACTTGGCTGCCGCAGCCGTTAAACTAACGGCATATTTTGTTTCAGCTGTCAGTAATAGCTAAGGTTTAATCACTATGCCTTCGTTCGATATAGTGTCAGAAGTGGATGCGGTAGAGCTTAAAAACGCCGTCGAAAACACCCGCCGTGAGATGGACACCCGTTTTGATTTTCGTGGCGTTGAGTACAGCGTGGATTTTAAAGATTTTGTCGTCACACTGCGCGCCGAAACCGATTTCCAGTGTGGTCAGATGGTCGACATTTTGCGTGGTCAGCTTGCCAAGCGTAATGTGGATGCCAAGGCCATGGAACTGGATCCCAAGGTGGTGCACACCGGCAAAACCTTTGCGCAAACTGTGAAGTTCAAGCAGGGCATAGAGCAGGACGTGGCCAAAAAGCTGGTGAAGCTGATTAAAGACAGCAAGGTGAAGGTGCAGGCGCAAATTCAGGGCGATTCGGTGCGGGTGACCGGCAAGAAGCGCGACGATTTGCAGGCGATTATGCAGCTTGCGCGTACCAGCGAGCTTGGTCAGCCCTTTCAGTTCAATAACTTCCGCGATTAAACCAGGGCTTGTCGCCAAACGAAAACGGCAGTCACCGAGTGACTGCCGTTTTTTGTTTGCGCCAGGCTCTCAGCGTGTCTCTTCCTGAGGTTGTTCCTCAGAGGCTCTCGAAAGGGGCTTATGTGGCACGGTTTTGTTGACCAGCCACACCAGAATAAGCACCGGCAGGCCGATTAAACTCGCGCTGACAAAGAAATTCACATAACCATAGGCATCGACCCAGGCGCCGGAGAAGCCGGCGATAAACTTGGGGAACAGCAGCATGATGGACGAGAGCAGCGCATACTGGGTGGCGCTGTAGCCAGAGCTCGTCAGCCCCGAGAGATAGGCGATAAAGGCCGCTGTGGCAATGCCGCCGCTGAAGTTATCAATCGAGATGGCGACGGTAAGAAGCGTCATGTCGTAGCCGACCATCGCCTGCCAGGCAAACAGCAGATTGGTGGTAGCGACCAGCAGCGCACCCAAAAACAGGATTTTCATGGTGCCATAACGCGCCAGTAAAATCCCGCCAAAGGCCGCGCCCACCAGGGTCATAATAAGGCCGTAAACCTTACTTAAAAACGCGATTTCTTCCTTGGAAAAGCCCATGTCCACGTAAAACACGTTGGCCATGATGCCCATGACTATGTCGGAAATCCGGTAGCATGAAATCAGCGCCAGAATAAGAAACGCGCTTTTGCCGTAGCGTTTGAAAAAGTCGATAAAGGGTGCGACCACGGCGCTGTAAACCCACGACAGCGCGGCGGCCACCCGCGGGCTGTGGCGGGCTTTAAGCTTTTCGCGCATCAGCGCTTCATCTTCGTTGGCCTTGCCTGCATCCACGGTGGGCTCTTTGGCAAACAGGGTGGTGATAATGCCAATCAGCATCAGGCCGGCCATCACGCTGTAGGCCGTCTGCCAGGCCGCGAGGTTGTAGCCTGTGCTTTCGGGGGCGACCCAGGCGGCGATAGTCAAAGCACCGGCGGTCGAGACTATCATGGCGCTGCGATAGCCAATCTGGTAGGCGGCTGCCATGGCTGCCTGCATTTCTTCCGGCGCCGAATCAATCCGAAACGCATCGATGACGATATCCTGGGTTGCCGAGGCAAAGGCCACCAACAGGGCGCACAGCGCAAGGTGAGTGAGGTTTTCCATTGGGTCGCTGCCGGCCATCCCAAGTATGGCGCCGATTAGCAGTAACTGGGCAAACAGCATCCAGCCGCGGCGACGGCCAAACAGCCGGGAGAAAATCGGCAGCGGCATCCTGTCCACCAAGGGTGACCAGAGCCATTTGAATGCGTACAGAATGGCAATCCAGCTGAAATAGCCGATAGCGGCGCGGTCGACCCCCGCTTCACGCAGCCAAAAGGATAGGGTGGAAAACACCAGCATCAGCGGCAAACCAGCGGAGAATCCCAGCAGCAACATCACCAGTACCCGGCGATGGCGGTACACGGCGAGCAAATCCCAGGTTTTACTTAAGGCGTTGGCAATAAAAGACATAAAAGCCACAAAGAAGTGGGGGTGCCCTAGCATACCCCAGTTCACCGAGCCTGGGTCAAGCCTGTACAGCCAAGGCGCTGCTTTATGCATCGATAGTTGACGCGCTCGCCTTGAGAGACTCAATTGAAGGCTCACGGAAAACGGAAAACAGCAGGCTGTCGCTGTGAAAGGTTTGGCGATGTTTTGATAACAGGCTGGTCATTCTGGGCTTTAAATAGAAAGCCCCACCCAGTGGGGTGGGGCTTAACGGGGTGCCGGGTTCAGGACGCTGGCCTTACACCAACACAGCCGCCGGGTAACTCGCCGCCTATGCTCAGGAAGTCACAGCAATCGTGCAGCTGCTTTCGCAGAAACTGATTGCCGCGAAGAACCCAAACGGGCCAGCGATCAAAGCAGTGTATCAGGTGCCAGAAAACCTTTTCCGTATCAGATTGCGCTTCACCCTGTGGCTGGAGCTGTTGCCACTCCTCCAGGGTATCCCACAAATACAGTTGGATTTCGCGATAATCGAGCTCGTTACTCAAAAATGCTCTTCCATACTGAGCCAGTTGGGGCGCTTTGGTATCGATGAAATCCGAAGGTGTCATCGGTTCGCCTCCTTGTTGTTACCGTTTCAGTATAGCCAGCTTTTGAGTAACGGCTCAAAAACAGTGTTTATTTTACCGGCAACAATTTTGCGGTCTTGAGTATGATGGGCGCCATTGGCACGTCCTGCCAATTGAGAGTGGCGTTGTGGCCTGTTGCCACTTCTGACATGGCCTGCACCACGTCAAGCCCCTCTACGATATTGCCAAATACCGCATAGCCCCAGCGCCGTGGCGACGGGTCGAGCTTGGTGTTGTCGGCCACGTTAAAGTAAAACTGGCGGGTGGCTGAGTGCGGGTCGCCTTCCCGCGCCATGGCGATGGTGCCCACGGCGTTTGACAGGCCATTGCCTGACTCATTGACTATGGTCTTGCCGTCTTTTTTCATATCCATTTTGGGGCCGACACCGCCGCCCTGCACCACAAAACCGGCAATAACCCGATGGAAAATCGTGTTGTCGTATTCGCCTTTCACCACGTAGTTCAAAAAGTTATCTACTGTGATGGGGGCGCGGGTGCGGTCGAGCTCAACCACAATGGTGCCCATGCTGGTTTGCATTTCCACCTTGGGGTAGAGATTGTCTTTCTGAATATCGGGGGCTGCGGCGCTGGCGTGGGCGCCGACAAGCAACAAGAGTGCAGAGAGTATCCGTTTCATGGCAAATCCTTAGCGCGACAGAAATTGATGTAATTCGCCGTCGTTGACTATGTCACCGGCGAGTTTGGTTAAAAGCTTATTCAGCTCAAGCTCCAGCGTGGCCAAATCCAGACTCATCGGGCCCTTCATGGTGCCGCGGATGTTGTAGCGCTTGGTAAAAATCTGCTGCTGGTTGCGGGCATAGGTGCTGATAACGATTTCGTTGCTGGCTTCATAGCCGAGCATGGATTCTTTGATGTTTGACTGCAGGCGCTCGATTTTAATTTCGAGGCTGTTGCTGGCACCCGGGTCCAAATCGTAGCCGGCGCGGCTGAACGCTTTACGAAACACCTCGCCCAACACCTCGGCCGGTGGCTCACCCATGGTGTAGGTTTTCTTGGCATCGTCGTTGGTGGTGATAAGCACCGCAGTTTGATTGTTACGGGCATCATCGGTTCGCAGGGCCAGGCTGCCATGGGCGCTCGCCGATACTGCCGGAGTGTCTGGGCTCAGTACCAGATAATTGGAAGGACGACCGGCACAGCCGCCAAGCATCGCGATTGCGCTCAGCATTATCAGAGTTTTTTTCATCGTTTTTCCTGCTTGGAACAAAAGTCGCATCAGAATACCAGATTTGGCCTTCATCGCCAGCCTGCGGCGGCTCGCCTGATACCGCATTTTATTCTGTTTTCATCAACATCGATGCCACGCTCCGCTGCGGCTTTGCGTAAGGCGCTGCTGTTATAAAAAGGTTGCAAGCGGCTCTTTCACCCCCGCCGATTTGACGTTAGAGTAAAAAACCAAAAGCAGGCAGCCGCAGCTGATAAAAATAACAAGATGACCGATTTCAACAGACCTAACACTCAGTTTCCGGGCTCTCAGACTCAGAGTTCCCAACCCGAGGGCTCTCAAACTCAGGGCTCTCAAACTCAGGGCTCTCATTCTGCGGGCGCGCCACATGCCGCCGGCCAATCGGTGACGAGCCCCTATGCGGCGATGGCACTTGAAACCCTCGGCACGCCCGAATGCCTGATGATTGGCGGCAAGCCCTTGTTTGGCCAATTTGATGGCCCGGTTGCATCGCTTGGGCTTGATAGCTTCAGCGCCACCACCGACATGGATAAGCCCGCTTCCTGGCCTCACCGCTACTTTGGCTACAAACAGTTTGAGTTTATTGCCATCCACACTCCCGCTTATCTGATAGGCATAGCGCTTGCCGACATCCGCTACCTTGGCAGCGGCTTTTGTTATGTCTTCGACAAGGGCCGCAACCGGCTCCATGAAACGCATTGGTTAAGACCGCCCGGCAGCTATGCCCTTGGGCCGTCGCCCGTTTCTGCGACCAGCGAGATGGCTGGCGTTCGTATTCATCGCCATGATGGTGGCTGGGCTGTGGCGCTTAATCTGCTGCTCGATGGCCTGCCGCTGGTGGCCGATATCACGCTCGAAGCCTTGCCGCTGTCGCTGCCGATGGCCATGTGCTCGCCGACGGGTTACAGCGGCTGGACCTACACCCAAAAGCACAACGCCCTCAGTGTAAAAGGGACGCTTTGCGTCAATCACGAGCCGCAGCCGCTTTCAAGGGCGCTGGCCGGATACGATTTTTCGGCAGGATTTATGCGCCGGGAAACCAGCTGGCGCTGGGCATCGATAAACGCCATGGTGGATGGGCGGCGGCTTGGGATGAATCTTGCGGCCGGCGTCAATGAGACCGGCAGCAGCGAAAACGTGCTCTGGCTTGATGGCGTGCGCCGACATTTGGGGCCGGTGCACTTTGACTTTAACCGCAGCGCTGCCAATGGCGGCAGCTGGCGGATTTGGTCAGAGCGCGGTGAACTGGATTTAACCTTTACGCCACGGGGCTGTCGCAGCGAAAAACTTAACCTTTGGTTGCTGAAGAGTAATTTTCGCCAGTATCTTGGCCATTTCAGTGGCTGGGTGCGCGAGCTTGACGGCAGCCAATTGCGCCTTGAGGCGGTGTGGGGGCTGACTGAGGATCACTTTGCCAAGTGGTAGTTTGCAACGTGGCAAATTTAACGCGGCTGACTCAGTTCATGCCTGCAAGCCAGCCCATGCAAGCAAGCCCTAGCGATTCCACGCTGCGCTGCGGAGCAGGGCAAAATATCCGACAAAACAACAATAACAGGGACAGTAAATGAGTATTGACCAACTAAGCCAACATCCGGAGCTTCTGCTGATTGCGCTGGCGCCGGTGTTTTTTATCTGCATGCTGCTGGAGTGGCGGGTGGCAAACCGGCGCGGCGCATTGCCGGACACTGCGCGCTACCGGCTGCCAGAGCTTGTGTGTAACCTAAGCCTGGCGGGTATGCATCAACTGGCTGATTTAATGACAGGTTTTTTGGTCGCCAAGCTTTATCTGTGGCTCTTTGGCTGGCGCTTGTTTGATATCGAGATGAATGCGCTTAATTTTGTGCTGCTGCTTTTGGCGCAGGATTTTTGCTACTACTGGTTTCACCGCGCTAGCCATCGCTGCCGCTGGATGTGGGCAGCACACGTGGCGCATCACAGCTCTGAAAACATGAATTTTTCTACCGCGTTTCGCCAAAGCATGATGTACCCGCTTGCCGGGATGTGGCTATTCTGGATCCCGCTGGTAATCCTGGGATTTGAGCCATCCTGGGTCGTGTTTTCGGTGCTGGCAAGCCTTGGATTTCAGTTTTTTGTCCACACCCAGCTGGTGGGTAAGCTTGGCTGGCTTGAGTGGATTTTCAATACTCCCAGCCACCACAGGGTGCACCATGGCTCCAACCCCCAGTACATAGATAAAAATTACGCCGGCGTGCTCATCATCTGGGACAGGCTGTTTGGCACCTATGTTGAAGAGCAGGAAACAGTACGCTACGGCATTACCAAGCCGGTCAACAGCATGAATCCGTTTGTTGTCACCTTTAGCGAGTGGCGCGACATGTTTGCCGATGCACTTGCGCCGGGGCTGACATTTTCCGAGCGCTTCAGGCAGCTGTTTGCGCCGCCCGGCAATACAAAATCTGCCGAATGATATTTCGTTTACGGGGCGCCTGAGGGTATGCTTGGGCGTCTCCCGTCGTCAGGAATTCTTTATGAAACTCTTTGTTTTTGAACATTGTCCTTACTGCGTTCGCGCCATGATGATAGTGGGCTATAAAAAGCTGGATGTGCCCTTTGAGGTGTTGCAAAACCACGATGTGGACAGCCGCATTCGCATGGTGGGTGCCAACATGGTGCCCATTTTGCAAAAGCCGGATGGCAGCTTTATGGGCGAGAGTCTTGATATCGTGGCGTATCTTGATGGGCTCGACGGCAACCCTTTGCTCGAACCCCCTCGCCATGAAAGCGCTATTAAGGCCTGGCTTGACGAGGCCGGGTATTTTTCAGCGCGGCTGCTGCATCCTCGCAACGTGAAACTGGGCCTCAAAGAATACGGCTCAGCCGAGGCGATTGCCTGGTACACAGACAAAAAAAGCGCGGCCATCGGGATGAGCTTTGATGAGGCGATGGCGGCCACTCCAACCTGGCTTGCAGGCCTTAACGCCACCTTCGCGGCGCTGGAATTTGTGCCGCTGCCGTCGGAGCGGGGCAATCGACTTTCGCTGGATGACATTCTCCTCTACCCGCCGCTTCGAAATCTCACTGCCGTCAAAGGGGTGCAGTTTGGCGCCAGGCTTGAGCGCTACATTGCCGAGGTGACTGCGCTGACCGGTATAAGACTTTTCGGTGATCTTGCCATTTAAATAGCCAGAATTAGAGCTAAAATTAGCTCAAGGGTTCAACTTCCGCCCGATAGTGTGGCTCGGCGCCTTGCATTATGCTGTGTACTGTCGGACCCTTGGCACCTAATTCAGGTGCCTGATTCCGCGCCATTACGGAAGGTGGGGCGGGGGAGCCTCGCAGGAGAGCTAACATGGCAATTGTCAGTGCAAAAGAGTTTGCGGATTGGTTGTATCGGCATTTCGAGTCGGTCGGTCCCGGTGTCAGCCTAACCCGTGAAGATATCAACAACCTTACCGGACGGCAGCAGTTTTCGCTGGGCTTTGTCCACGATATTCATTACGAGTTGATGCGGCATGGCATTGCGTTTGTAACAGACACGTCCCGTGAACATTTTTATATGGTGAAGGTGCACGATCGCTCCTGGCGCGAGCTTATCCGCCAGGACTACGAAAAGGAAATCTTCGACAATGTGGTGTCACTTAATCTGTCGTTTCAAAAAAGCAGCTGAGCTGAACTGTCGCAAACAGAATCGCAAACAAAACCGCAAAACAAAAACGGGCGCAGAGCGCCCTTTTTTATTGCCATATTCCTAAGGAAAGCCTATTGCTTTTTCGCCTGCAGGATCACAAATTTGCCATTGCTGGAAATGGTTTGGCAGTTGCCGAACAGGCGCTTGAGTTTAACATGATAGCCAAGGTGGCGATTGCCAACCACGTGCAGCAGCCCGCCGTATTGCAGGCGTCGTTTGGCGTCGTTGAACATTTGCCAGGCAATATGGTCGGTAATGGCTTCGCCCTGATGAAACGGCGGGTTACACAAAATCAGATCGGCGCTGATGTCTGCGCTCAGGTGGCTTAGGCAATCATCCCAGTGAAAGTCAGCGCGGGTGGCATCAAAGCCATTTTGCTGCCAGTTTTGCGCGGCGCTTGCTACTGCCATTGCCGATTCATCGACAAAATGCACCCGAGCTGTGGGATACATCTGGGCTGCTCGCAGGCCAAGCACGCCGTTACCGCAGCCAAGATCAATCACTTCACTGAAGCTGCCCTCTGGCAGGTGCGAGAGCATGAGTCGCGCGCCAATGTCCAGCTTGGCGGCGCCAAACACATTGCTTAAGTTGCTGATGCTGAGCTGAAACTCCGGTACTTGCCACTGGATTGGCTTGATGGCGCTGCGCGCTTTGCCATCGCTGATGGCGCTGATCACCCGGGTCTTTTTCCAGGCAAGGCTGGCACTGGCATTGCCGAAATGTTTGCCAATCAGGCTCAGCAGCGACTGGTTGATGTTTTTGGCTTTGGCGCCAATCAGCAGGGTTTCGCCTTCTGCCTGGCTTAACTGGCATAAGGTGTCGGCGAAGAAGGTCAGGCTCTTTGGCAGCTTCATCAGCACCAGCGCGCCGGTGGCCACTGAGGCGAGGTTGCTGCAGTCTTTAAATTCAATGTTATCGGCATTCAGCGCGTTGGCGTCGAGATTGGCCTTGCAGCCAAGGTGCGATGTGCGGCTGTCGGCGGCAAAGGTGAGCTTAAGCGCTGGATAAAGCGCACGCAGCGCGCAGGTGAGGGCGCCAAAGCTGTCGTTCACCAGCACTATATGGCTGTGGTTACCAAGGCCTTGTTCCATAAGATGTTTAAGCAGATGCTCGTCGGCTGCATCCCAGGCCTGCAAGTTGGCATCGCTGGTATCGGGATAACGATGAAGGCTTAGCTCAATGCGGTTATCATCCGCACCGGCTGAAAATCGGCTTGTCATATGGCACAGTAATCTCTGACGTTGGGGGCGGGATTATCGCAAAATCCGGCGTCGCGTGCGACGTTTTGGCAAAACTTCTCTGTAATTGCCCCTTAGCCTTGGCGCCTTGTGGCAATCTTTTGGTGGCGGGATATTGATGAAAACCGAGTGCCAGTTCGGCTTGTTTGATGATGTTTCAGCGTCTTTGCCAAGGTCTGAGCGCTTGGTTTTCACACCGCAAAGTGACGATCCCGACCGGCCGCCAATCAGCCATATTCGGCATTATCTGACTTCGCGCCAGCAGCAATTGCTGCTTGGTGAGTGCGCATCTTACCCGTTCAGCTCTCCTGCCGTGACCGTGTTTGGCAAAAGTCACCCCATTCCGCGCCAGCAGGTGTGGTTTGCCGATGCGGGCTGCGAGTACCGCTACTCGGGGCTGTTGATGGCACCGATGCCCTGGCCGCACTACGCAGGAAGGCTGCTTAATCAGCTCAATCGGGAACTTGGCCCTGCGCCCGGGCGGGAGTTCAACGGCTGTCTTGTTAATCGATACCGCCATGGCAGCGATGCCATGGGGTTTCATGCAGATGACGAGCCTGAGCTTGTCAGTGATGCCATGGTGGCTATCGTTAGCCTTGGCCAGAGCCGGCCTATGCTGTTTCGCCGAAACCGTGATGGGCTTAAATACCGATTGCTGCTGCAAGCGGGGGATTTATTGCTGATGCACCCGCCGATGCAATCCTTATGGCAACACGCCATTCCCAAATCACGCCGCGCACTTGATGAGCGGGTCAGCTTTACTTTTCGCGCCATCTTGCCTTTTTATCACAGGCCTGCGGATGACTGAGATTGGCGTTTATGTGCTTTGTGCCACAGACCCAGAGGCGCTGCAGCGATACAGTCAGTTAAGTCGGTAAGTGACTTTATAAGTGACTTGATGGGCTTGATTGAGCGGAGATGCGTATGAAAATTCAGTTTATTTCCACCGTAGTGGGGCCGCTTGGACCGGATGTGCTCGGCAGACTGGCAAGCCTTAGCCGTGAGTGCGGCGCCGAGTGGTTATCAAGCAAACTTATCCGCCTTGATGGCCAGTTTGCCGCCATCTTTAAAGTCAGCATTGAGGATTCGGCCGAGGCGATGCTGCGCGAGCGACTGGCACAGGCGTTTCCAGAGCTTGGGTTTGTGTATGCGCCGGTGCAGCAGGCTGTGCAAGAGAGACACGATTCCGTGGCAGGTGCAGCCCCAGATGTAGTTACTGTGCAGCTGGCGCTCGATTGCAACGACAGACCCGGGCTTACCCGTGATATTAACGAAACCCTGGCAAACCTTGGGGTGTCGGTCACTCAGCTTGAAAGTCACCGGATGCAGGTGGCAAGTCTTGGCCGCACCGTATTTAACGCCAACCTGACGCTGGTGTTGCCGCCGCAGCTGGATGTGGCAAGCCTGAGCGCGGCGCTCGAGGCGGTGGAACCCAATGCCCGGGTACACCCCCAGTAGCCTGCGGGTTTGATCTTTGTTGTGCCCGGCGGTACTCTTCGCCCTTATTACGGCTTGCAGCCGCTGCAAGCCGCCACTGCCAGCAGCCTGTGTTGATGGCCAGTGTGTCTTTCAAACCTTTTCAATCGTTTTTTGCCGGGAATCATAATGACTGTCGCCGATATTATTCATGCCAAACTTACTGAAGCCCTGGCACCGTTGCACCTAGAGGTGATAAACGAAAGCCACATGCACAATGTGCCCAAAGGCTCCGAGAGTCATTTCAAGTTGGTGCTGGTAAGCCGCGCCTTTGAAGGTCAGCGCCTGATAGGTCGTCACCGCGCGGTAAATCAGCTGCTGGCCGATGAACTTGCCGGTAGCGTGCATGCGCTGTCTATGCATACCTACACCCCTGAGGAATGGAGTGCGCTTGGCGCCGTGCCTGACTCGCCTAACTGCATGGGCGGCTCCAAGCACTGAAACCGCTTATTAATGCTAAATGCACAGCAGCCGCGTTTAAGGGCACTGAAGGAGCCGCAGCCTGAGTCTTCATCCCCGACGGCTCAGGGCGCTGATGATTAATCCTTCCCGATAAAAGATCCAATTCAACACCCGCACTGGCTGCGGGTGTTTTTTCATAGGTCAGCAAACCAATTGCCGGTTTTCAGTTTGTGTTTTTTCTGTTATCAATAGGTTGCGCTAGCAACTTTAAAACCCTTAACAAAAACAGCACTATGGCAAAAATAATTCAAATTCTCGAAGGAGCCGGGGAGTTTCTTGGCCGGCTGGTGGGCTGGTTTACCCTGGCAATGGTGCTCTTGACCCTGGCGGTGGTGGTGCTGAGATATGCTTTTGGCATAGGCGCCACTGCGCTGCAGGAAACCGCACTCTACCTGCACGGCGCCGTGTTTACCCTGGCGGCAGGTTATACCCTTAAGCGCGACGCTCACGTTCGGGTCGATGTGTTCTACCGGCAATTTTCTGAGCGCAGCCGCCACTGGGTGGATTTTATCGGTACCCTGATTTTTTTGTTCCCGCTGTCAATCGCCCTCTTTATTTACTGCCTCAATTACGTGCTGCTGTCGTGGCGCATCGTTGAACGCTCGGCTGAAGCGGGTGGACTTGCGCTGGTGTACCTTCAAAAATCCTTGCTGCTTGCGCTTTGCATCACCTTGATGATGCAGGGAATAGCCGAACTCTACCGCCACGGCAAAGCGCTGTGGGGCAGGGAGGCCCGCTGATGGCACTGCTGCTGTTTTTAGTGATTTGTCTGGTGCTGATGCTGGGCTACCCGGTTGCGCTGACCCTTGGCGGCGTGGCCTTTTTGTTTGCGCTGATTGCCAGTGCCTTTGGCGCTTTTGACCTTAGCCTCTTTATGCTGCTGCCAAACCGCATTTACGGCATCCTTGATAACGATATTCTGATGGCGGTGCCGCTGTTTGTGTTTATGGGCGTGGTGCTGGAAAAGTCCCATATCGCCGAGCAGCTGCTCGGAGCGATGGCAGGGCTCTTTGGCAGGCTGCGCGGCGGGTTGATTTTCAGCGTGTTTTTGGTGGGCATGTTGCTTGCTGCATCCACCGGCATTGTGGGCGCAACTGTGGTGACCATGGGGCTGATGAGTCTGCCAACTCTGCTTAAACGTGGCTATAGCCCGGAGTTCAGTGCCGGCGCCATTTGCGCTACAGGTACCCTCGGGCAAATTATTCCGCCTTCCATTGCACTGGTGCTGCTTGGGGATGTGCTTTCCAACGCGTATCAGCAGGCGCAGTTGTCCATGGGAGTATTCAATCCCAAATCGGTATCTGTGGGCGATTTGTTTGCCGGCGCCCTGATCCCGGGGCTGATGTTGGTTGCCCTTTATATGCTTTACACCCTGTACCGGCTGTGGCGCACTCCGGCAGATTTCGGTGATGTGTTACAGGAAGATGAGGCGCCGATTGCCTTGCCTGCGTTGTTGTCGGCGCTGTTGCCACCGCTTGTGCTTATTCTGCTGGTGCTCGGCTCAATTCTTGCCGGTATCGCAACGCCCACCGAAGCTGCGGCAGTGGGAGCGGGCGGCGCGCTGGTGATAGCCCTGCTTAAACGCCAGCTTGGGTTGCTGGCGCTTAAGGAAGTGATGCAAAGCACGGTGAAAATCACCTCGATGGTGTTTTTAATCCTGATAGGGGCATCGGTGTTTTCGCTGGTATTTCGTGGGCTTGGCGGTGAAGAGCTAATCCACGGCATTTTTTCGTCCATGCCGGGCGGCGCGCTTGGCGCCATGCTGCTGGTGATGCTGGTTATCTTTTTGCTTGGCTTTATTCTTGATTTTATTGAGATCACCTTTGTGGTGGTTCCGCTGGTGGCGCCGATTTTGCTCGCCATGGGGCTCGACCCGGTTTGGCTTGGGATCATGATTGCCATCAACCTGCAAACGTCGTTTCTGACGCCGCCCTTTGGCTTTGCGCTGTTTTACCTGCGCGGCGTCACCGGTGACACAGTATCCAGTGGCCAGATTTACCGCGGTGTGGTTCCCTTTGTGCTGTTGCAATTGTTGATGTTGATTTTGCTTGGTTTGTGGCCGGGATTGGCCACCTGGTTACCGTCGCAGCTATACGGCCAGTGACGGATTGCCGTTTTTACAGGAGTGTTGATGATGAGTCGAAAAATAGCCATGTCCCTGTTTGCAGCCCTGGCGCTGCTCAGTGGCTGCAATAAAGAAAGTACCCAAACCCAGTCGACAGCCTTTGCCGATGCCAAACCCATCGAATGGAAACTGGTGACCTCCTGGCCGAAGAACCTGCCGGGCCTTGGCACAGCGCCGGAACATTTTGCCAAGATGGTCAACGAGATGTCAGCTGGCCGGCTCACGATTAAGGTCTATGGTGCCGGTGAACTGGTGCCGGCGATGGAAGTGTTTGATGCCGTCAGTGAAGGCTCGGCGCAGATGGGCCACAGCGCTGCCTATTACTGGAAAGGCAAGGTGCCGGCGGCGCAGTTTTTTACCGCTATTCCCTTTGGTATGAATGCACAGGAGATGAATGGCTGGCTCACCTACGGCGGCGGACTGGAGCTGTGGGAAGAAGTCTATGCGCCTTTTGGTATTCTTCCGTTGCCCGGTGGTAACAGCGGGGTGCAGATGGGCGGCTGGTTTAATAAGGAAATCAACAGTGTTGACGATCTTAAAGGCCTAAAAATGCGCATCCCCGGCCTCGGAGGTGAAGTGCTCAAGCGCCTTGGCGGTGTGCCTGTGGTGCTTGCCGGGCGCGAGCTTTACACCGCGCTGCAAACCGGTGCCATTGATGCCACCGAGTGGGTTGGGCCATACAACGACCTCGCGTTTGGCCTGCACAAAATTGCCAAATACTATTATTACCCCGGCTGGCATGAACCGGGCACCACCCTTGAGTTTCTGATTAACAAAGAAGCCTTTGCAAAGTTGCCTGCCGATCTGCAGGCGATAGTGAAAATTGCGGCAAAGGCCACCAATCAGGACATGCTGGATGAGTTTACCGCCCGCAACGTTGGTGCGCTGGCGACTCTGAAAGATGAACATAAGATTGAAATTCGCCCCTTCCCGGATGAGGTAATAGCGGCGCTGCGCACCACCTCTTTGCAGGTAATCACTGAGCAGGCATCTCAGGATCCCATGATGCAAAAAGTGTTCGACGCCTATCGAAGCTTCGAGACGGGCGTGCGCGGCTATCATGAGATTTCGGAAGATGCCTACACTAAAGCGAGGCAGTGACAGTCAGACAATATCAGCCCCGGTTATGAACGCGGGGCTGTAAATGCCTGGCAATAAGGCAAGACAATGAGGTTTTGACGAAGGCGCTTTGATGCTATGCTTGCGTCATTTCGCAAAAGGCCGTTTTTGCCCCGGCAGCGGGGCTGGAGAGCATCATGCCATTACTGGACAGTTTCACCGTTGATCACACCCGTATGAACGCCCCTGCGGTGCGGGTTGCCAAGACCATGAGCACCCCCAAGGGTGACACCATTACTGTGTTCGACCTGCGTTTTTGCGCCCCCAACAAGGATATCCTCAGCGAGCGTGGTATTCATACGCTGGAGCACCTGTTTGCCGGTTTTATGCGTGACCATTTGAACGGCAATGGCGTGGAAATCATCGACATTTCGCCCATGGGTTGCCGCACCGGATTTTACATGAGCCTTATTGGTGAACCGAGCGAAAAACGTGTTGCCGATGCCTGGCTTGCGGCCATGGAAGATGTGCTCAAGGTCGCCGATCAGAAGGCCATTCCTGAGCTTAACGAATACCAGTGCGGCACCTACGAGATGCATTCTCTGGAGCAGGCGCAGGATATCGCCCGTACCATTATTGCTGCCGGTGTCAGCGTAAACCGTAATGACGAGCTCAAACTCGCCGACGAAATTTTGAACAAGCTCTGATTTATTTGAATTAATTTATAAAAAGCGGCCATGGCCGCTTTTTTTTCGTCTACTATCAGTCTGTCACAATAAAATAACAATTAGCCGCGACGGATTCTGGGATAGTTTGATGAAACACAGCGCCATACCGGCTGTCTGTTTACTGACTTTGGCGATAGGTGGTCCGGTCTGGTCAGAAGAGACAGTGGATGTCAGCCACTTCTTTATTGACCGAGCCGGGCTTAAGAGCCCCTATAGAGCCTGGCAATCTGCGCCGGGCGTTATGCCTTCTGACTCAGGTCCACTTCCTTTACTTACCTTTCACGGTGACAGCCGCGGCGCCATGCCTGCTTTCAATGGTGTGTCGCTTGGCCTCGCCCCATACGCTGCCCCCGGTGTTTGGCTCGATTATGGCCGCTTCGGCATGGATTCCATCAGTCATTGCCGCCCGGTGCTGACTCTGATTGGCTGCACCGGCGCGGATTATCACCTCAATGCCATCGGGTTGGAGCCTGAAAGTGTGACACTGGAAGCGTCAAACAGTCGTGAGGCGGGTATCGCCGCCACCGCCGGGAAGCACAGTGATGTGCTCGATATGGGGTTTCGCGCCAGCCATCTTCAAGGGGATGACAATCTCTTTTCTGGGCGCGACAGTGAGGTGTTTGTCGGCCTTGGTGCGTCCAGCCTGCCCGGCGCGAGGGCGCGCCAGCGTACTGAACTTGGCGTGCTTTATCAGGAAAGTGAGCAAACGCTGACCGCCGACGCTGTAAGTGCTGAGCCTCTTTTGTCAGGCCGCGAGCTTAATGCGGACCGCAGCCGTGTGCGCTTGCAGCTTAATCATTCAAACCGTGAAGGCGCGAGCAGCAGCGATACTCAGGTGTTTTATCAGGAGGCGAGTTTAAGTTTGCCAAAGCCGCTTTTAACTGAGCAGCCAAGTTTGTTACCGAGCGCTGCCGCGCTGGCGAGTGATGCATTTGCTGCGGCAGAAAAAGCTCAGTATCAAACCTTTGGGCTGCAAAGCCAGCGCGTTCAGGGTGTTGGAGTGCATCAGATTGGCTATCGGCTCACGTATCAGCAAGACAGGGTTGAGTATGTGCCCCGTGATGGCAGCGCTGAGTGCCAAGTGACAGACAAGGTGGATATGGCGGAGCTTGGCATTGGCAGCAGTGTCAGCTTTGATTTGTGGGACATGGACTTTGGCAGCAGTTGGCGCAGCGCTTCTGTATCGCGCACCTGCGCCGAAGCGAGTACTGACATCCGCGTCGATGGCTGGGATTATGGCGCAACCCTGTGGCTGGCAAATCGCCATGTTGGCCTCAGCGCCAGAGAGGAGTTTGCGCCCCACGCGCCCGGCAACCAGCAGGCGCTGTCGCAGTCATCACGGCATTATCAGCTTGAAGGTGTTTGGCCCGCGACATCAGCGCATCAGGCTTCTGTGCCTCAGGTATCGGCGTCTCAGACGGCAGGCGGAGCATGGCAGCTTAAGGCTTCGCTGTGGCTTACGCAGTTTGATAATCGCCATCAGGACTGCGCGGCTGTATCCGGATGTGAAGCGCCGCTAGGCAGTACGCAGCTCAATCTGGGGGCGGTGGATATTGCCGGGGCGAGTGTGTCGCTTGGCTGGCGCGGCGAGTTTGGGGCGCTGTCTTTACCGGTGGCGCTCAGCTTTGATGAGAGCCGCGCCGAATTTGCTGCCGATGGCTGTATTGACCAGGCGTGCTGGCAGCGCGGGCAATCGGTGCCGTTTCTGCCAGAGCGCCAGTGGCAATTGGCGGTGGGAATGGAAGCAGGTGAGTGGTCACTAACCTTGAGCGGGCGGCAGCTGACCTTGGATGGTGATAACAGTTTACGGCTTGATTCGAGCCTGCATTGGCGGCGTGGCAAACACGAGTTTTACCTCAGTGCGGACAATCTTAGCGACGAAAAGGGCCATTACGGCGTACAAACTTTAGTCGAAAGGGATGAGCAAACTGTGACGATAGGTTACCGTTGGCGAGGGTGATTTTTACCGCTTTTGGGGGAGGCTGGCTGCCTGTTTATGTCCGTGCCATTTGAGCGCGGTTTTTTTATGTTTTAATAAATTAGATTATTTAAATTAGATAGATAGAGTTACGCTTGTTACAAAATTCAGTCTGTGGCAGGGCGCTTTGTTACGCCCTGTCGAATCGAGCTGGAAACACAGCCAAAACCGCCCCGCGAAGTTTGAAAACACGCATAATTTTCGTGGCGATGGCAGGGCGTTTGGGGTAAAATGCGCGCGACCAGCGTGATTGCGATCGCATTTCTGTGATTAATCTGCGCCAGCTCAATGCGAACGGTGTTGTTTAAAACCGGGTGCCCCGCAGGAACGCGGCGCTTTGTCTTTCCTTCAAACGTAGTGCATGTGGATATGATTACAATTAAGAAAGGATTGGATTTGCCCATAGCGGGTGGTCCAGAGCAAGTTATCCATGATGGCCCAGCCATTAAACACGTAGCTACATTGGGTGAAGAGTATATTGGCATGCGCCCTACCATGAGAGTTAAGGTAGGCGACAAGGTAGCCAAGGGTCAGGTGATCTTTGAAGATAAAAAGAATCCTGGCGTTAAATATACGGCTTCGGCCAGTGGTACTGTTACTGAAATAAACCGGGGTGCAAAGCGCGTCCTCCAGTCTGTGGTGATCGAAGTCGAGGGTAACGATGCCGTTGCGTTCGCCAAGTTCGATGCGACGCAGTTGGATGCTCTGAGCAACGATCAGGTTCGCAGTAACCTCATCGAGTCAGGCCTGTGGACCGCACTGCGGACCCGTCCTTTCAGCAAAGTGCCAGCAGTAGACAGCTCTGCTGCAGGTATTTTTGTGACCGCTATTGATACCAACCCCCATGCTGCTGATCCCGTTCTGGTGATCCGCGAGCATAAAGAAGACTTTGCCAATGGCCTGAAAGTGCTGGCAAAGCTGACTGAGGGTAAGGTTTATCTGTGTAAAGCCCCAGGCGCAGACATCCCGGCCGCTAACGCCGAAGTGCATGAGTTTGGTGGTAAACACCCAGCCGGTTTGGCCGGTACTCATATCCACTTTATTCTGCCTGCGTCTGTGAACCGTACTGTGTGGCATGTTGGCTACCAGGACGTTATCGCTATCGGCCAGCTGTTCACCACAGGTGAACTTAACAGCAACCGCGTGATCTCCATCGCCGGTCCTATGGCGGTTAAGCCACGTTTGGTACGCACCCAGCTTGGTGCCAGCATCGAAACCCTGACCAGCGGCGAAAGCCAGCCTGGCGTGGTTCGCAAGATCTCCGGCTCTGTATTGAACGGTCGCGCTGCGACTGGTGTACATGCCTATCTGGGTCGTTATCACCTGCAGGTCAGCCTGCTGGAAGAAGGCACAGAGAAAGAGTTCATCGGCTGGATCCTGCCCGGTTCTGACAAGTTTTCTATCACCCGCGCCTTCCTCGGTCACCTGTCGCCAAGCCGTCTGTTCAAGATGACGACCAGCACCGGTGGTTCGGACCGCGCCATGGTGCCTATCGGCAGCTTCGAACGTGTAATGCCGCTGGACATTCTGCCTACCATGCTGCTGCGTGATCTGGTTTCCGGCGACATCGACGGTGCAATCAGTTTGGGTGCACTGGAGCTGGATGAAGAAGATTTGGCACTGTGTACCTTTGTGTGCCCAGGCAAGTATGACTACGGTTTCTATCTGCGCAGCTGCCTGGATACGGTAGAGAGGGAAGGCTGATGAGCTTGAAAGATTTTCTTGAGCGTATTGAACCGCAATTTGAAAAAGGCGGTAAATACGAAAAGTGGTACGCCCTGTATGAAGCGGCCGCCACTATTTTCTATACGCCAGGTCTGGTGAACAAGGGCAAGACCCACGTTCGCGATAACCTCGATCTGAAGCGTATGATGATCACCGTGTGGGCCTGTGCCTTCCCGGCGATGTTTGTTGGTATGTACAACGTGGGCCTGCAGGCTCAGCTGGCGCTGGCCGCCGGTTTTGCCACGCCTGACGTATGGCAGGTTAGCCTGTTTGGTATCCTCGGCACTGAGCTGACTGCGGATGCCGGTTGGGCCACCCTGATGTGGTATGGCGCCTGTTTCTTCCTGCCTATTTATGCCGTAACCTTCGTGGTCGGTGGCATCTGGGAAGTGCTGTTTGCCATGGTGCGCGGCCACGAAGTAAACGAAGGCTTCTTCGTGACTTCTATCCTGTTCGCCCTGACGCTGCCTGCCACTATCCCATTGTGGATGGTTGCGCTGGGTATCACCTTCGGTGTGGTGGTTGCAAAAGAAGTGTTCGGTGGTACCGGACGTAACTTCCTTAACCCTGCACTGGCCGGTCGTGCCTTCCTGTTCTTTGCCTATCCGCTGAACATGTCTGGTGACACCAGCTGGGTTGTGGCTGACGGTTTCTCTGGTGCAACTCACCTGAGCCAGGCTGCCAGCGGCACGCTGGAGTATGGTCTGAACCAGGATTGGTGGAATGCCTTCTTCGGCTTTATCCCAGGTTCTGTGGGTGAAGTATCGACTCTGGCAATTCTGCTCGGCGGTTTGGTCATCATCTATACCCGTATTGCGTCCTGGCGCATCGTGGGTGGTGTTATGGTAGGTATGGTTGCCGTATCGACCCTGCTGAACGTTATCGGTTCTGACACCAACCCAATGTTCGCCATGCCATGGTACTGGCACCTGGTTCTGGGTGGCTTTGCCTTCGGTATGATGTTCATGGCCACTGACCCTGTGTCTGCCTCTTTCACCAACCAGGCCAAGTGGGCCTACGGTATCCTGATCGGTGCCATGGCGGTGTTCATTCGTGTGATCAACCCTGCGTTCCCTGAAGGTATGATGTTGGCCATTCTGTTTGCCAACCTGTTTGCGCCACTGTTCGACCATTTCGTGGTACAGGCAAATATCAAGCGGAGGATTGCCCGTGGCTAATAATAAAGATTCGTTCGCAAGAACGCTGTTTATCGTTGTTGGCCTGTGCTTGGTGTGCTCGATCTTCGTATCGACTGCCGCCGTGGTTCTGCGCCCAACCCAGCAGGAAAACAAACTGCTGGATAAGCAAAAATACATTCTGGAAGCCGCCAACCTCATCGATACCAAATCAGGTAATCTGAGCAAGGCTGACGTGCTGGCTACTTACGAGAAGTACGTTCAGGCTCGCGTTATCGACCTGAAGACCGGTGAGTTTGTAGAAGGTGTGGATGGCAATACTTTCGATCAGGAAAAAGTAAGCCGCGATCCAAAAACCTCTTCCAAGCCAGAGAACGACATCGCTTCTATCAAGCGTGTGCCTAATCAGGCTGTGGTTTACCTCATCCGTGACGATGCCGGGGCCATTAAAACTGTGATCCTGCCAATCAAGGGTTATGGTCTGTGGTCTACCATGTTCGCTTTCCTGGCACTAGACCCTGACATGAACACTGTTCAGTCACTGGTTTATTACGCCTTTACCGGTTCAGGTGAAACCCCTGGTCTGGGTGGCGAAGTGCAGAATCCTAAGTGGATGTCTCTGTGGCACGGTAAGAAACTGTACGATGAGCAGGGCAACCTGGCCATCAGCGTGACCAAAAACCCTGCCGTTGCCGCTTCTGTTCACGGTGTTGACGCCCTCTCTGGCGCAACCCTGACCAGTAACGGTGTTCAACACTCTCTGACATTCTGGCTGGGTAAAGAAGGTTTTGCGGCTTTCATCGAGAAGGCGCGTAACGGAGGCTTGAGTTAATGTCCAACGCCAATGAACTGAAGAAGGTTCTTACTGGACCTCTGATTAGCAACAACCCCATTGCCCTTCAGGTTCTGGGTGTGTGTAGTGCGCTCGCAGTAACCAGTAAGCTGGAAACTGCCCTGGTAATGACCCTGGCTCTGACCGCAGTAACTGCGTTCTCGAACCTGTTCATCTCCATGATCCGTAACCACATTCCAAGCAGCGTGCGTATTATCGTGCAGATGGCGATTATCGCCTCTCTGGTAATCGTGGTTGACCAAATCCTGCGTGCTTATGCGTACGATGTGGCCAAGCAGCTGTCGGTGTTCGTGGGCCTTATCATCACCAACTGTATCGTGATGGGCCGCGCCGAAGCCTACGCTATGAAGACTCCTCCGATGATGAGCTTTATGGACGGTATCGGTAACGGTCTGGGCTATGGCGTTATCCTGATGTCTGTTGGCTTTGTCCGCGAACTGCTGGGTAACGGCTCTCTGTTTGGCGTGGAAATCCTGTCCAAGGTTTCCGATGGTGGCTGGTATGTGCCTAACGGTTTGCTGCTGCTGCCGCCAAGTGCGTTCTTCCTGATCGGTATCCTGATCTGGATCATCCGCACCTACAAGCCTGAGCAAGTTGAAGCAAAAGGATAAGGACAATGGAACATTATATCAGTCTTTTAATCCGCTCTGTTTTCATTGAAAACATGGCACTGTCCTTCTTCCTTGGTATGTGTACTTTCCTGGCGGTGTCCAAGAAGGTCAAAACTGCCATGGGTCTGGGTATTGCGGTAATCGTGGTGCTGGCCATTTCTGTGCCTGCCAACCAGATCATTTATCAGAGCATTCTGGCGCCTGGCGCGCTGGCATGGGCGGGTCTGCCTGAGGCAGATCTTAGCTTCCTGAACTTCATCACCTTCATCGGTGTGATTGCAGCTCTGGTACAGATCCTCGAGATGGCTCTGGATAAGTACTTCCCGCCGCTGTACAACGCGCTGGGTATCTTCCTGCCACTGATCACTGTGAACTGTGCGATTTTCGGTGCCGTGTCCTTCATGGTTGAGCGTGAGTACAACCTGCCGGAATCTCTGGTGTACGGTATCGGTTCCGGTATCGGTTGGGCGCTGGCCATCGTATTGCTGGCAGGTATCCGTGAGAAGATGAAGTACGCCGATGTACCCGATGGTCTGCGTGGTCTGGGGATCACCTTTATCACCGCCGGTCTGATGGCTCTGGGTTTCATGTCGTTCTCAGGTGTGTCCCTGTAAGGGGCACCTCAAGAGGGCTGTTTTCTAGAGGCCCTCTAAGGATAAATTAATGGAAAATTTAGATATTTTTCTGGGCGTGGGCATGTTTACTGCCATCGTACTGGTATTGGTTCTGGTGATCCTGTTCGCCAAATCCAAACTGGTATCGAGCGGTGACATCACCATCAGCATCAACCATGACCCAAGCAAGGCTATCAAAACGGCTGCCGGCGGTAAGCTGCTGGGCGTGCTTGCCAACCAGGGCATCTTCGTATCGTCTGCCTGTGGTGGCGGTGGTTCCTGTGGTCAGTGCCGCGTGCACGTGACTGCCGGTGGCGGCGACATTCTGCCAACCGAACTGGATCACATCTCTAAAGGTGAAGCCAAGCAAGGCTGTCGTCTGGCATGTCAGGTTAACGTAAAGACCGACATGGAGATTGAACTGGAAGAAGAAATCTTCGGTATCAAGAAGTGGGAATGTACTGTTATCTCCAACGATAACAAGGCAACCTTCATCAAGGAACTCAAGCTGGCCATCCCTGATGGCGAATCAGTACCGTTCCGTGCCGGTGGTTACATCCAGATTGAAGCGCCTGCGCACCATGTGAAATATGCCGAGTTCGATATTCCTGAGAAATATCGCGGTGACTGGAACCACTTCGGCTTCTTCAAGCTGGAGTCCAAGGTAGATGAGCCGACTATCCGTGCTTACTCCATGGCCAACTATCCGGAAGAGTTCGGTATCATCATGCTGAACGTGCGTATCGCTACGCCTCCACCACGTAACCTGAGCCTGCCATGCGGCAAGATGTCTTCGTACATCTGGAGCCTGAAGGCCGGCGACAAGGTCACCATCTCTGGTCCATTCGGTGAGTTCTTCGCGAAAGACACCGATGCCGAAATGGTGTTCATCGGTGGTGGTGCCGGTATGGCGCCAATGCGCTCGCACATTTTCGACCAGCTCAAGCGTCTGAAGAGCAAGCGTAAGATGAGCTTCTGGTACGGTGCCCGTTCCAAGCGCGAAATGTTCTATGTGGAAGACTTTGACGGTCTGGCTGCCGAAAACGATAACTTCGTTTGGCACGTTGCTCTGTCCGATCCTCAGCCTGAGGACAACTGGACCGGCTACACCGGCTTCATCCACAACGTTCTGTACGAGAACTACCTGAAAGACCACGAAGCACCAGAGGATTGCGAGTTCTACATGTGTGGACCTCCAATGATGAACGCGGCGGTAATCGCCATGCTCAAAGATCTCGGTGTTGAAGACGACAACATTTTGTTGGACGACTTCGGCGGTTAAGGGAATTGGCCCCCGGCTTGTCCGGGGGCCAACTATTAACAGATATGCAGGTCCCAATGAAAAAGACCTTTTCAAACTGGCTGGTCCTTGTCGGACTGGCCTTTTTCATTTCAGCGTGTTCCAAAGCACCTGATGTGATTGCGCTGTCCGGCAGCACCATGGGCACCACCTATAACATCAAAGTGGTTCCGGTCCCCGGTTTGCCAGACGCCAAGGCGCTGCAGGCTGAAATTGATGTCGCGCTGGAGCGGGTGAACGACCAGATGTCGACCTATCGCCCGGACTCGGAGCTGAGCCGCTTTAATCAGCTGTCGCCGGAGCAGGGCATTGAGGTATCGGCCGACACAGTCAAGGTGATTGAGGAAGGTATGCGCCTGCACCGGATGACCGGCGGCGCGCTTGACATCACCCTCGGCCCCCTGGTGAATATCTGGGGCTTTGGCCCGGATAAGCGCCCAACCCATTCTCCGACTGACGCTGAAATTGCGGCGGCGAAGCTTCGCACCGGCATTGAGCACATCAGCATTGAAGGCCTTAAGTTAACCAAGCACAACGCCGAGCTTTATGTGGATTTATCCTCCATTGCCAAAGGCTTTGGTGTGGATGTGATTGCAGAGCTGCTCGAGAAATACCACCCCAGCGGCTACTTGGTCGAGATTGGCGGTGAGCTTAGAGTCAAGGGCACCAAGGCCGATGGCAGCGCCTGGCGTATCGCCATCGAAAAACCGGTGACCGACGGCCGCGCTGTGTCTGAAGTGGTTGAGCCCGGCACCATGGGCATGGCGACCTCTGGTGACTATCGCAATTATTTTGAGGAGAACGGCAAACGATTCTCTCACCTTATCGACCCCAGAACCGGCTATCCCATTGCCCATACTCTGGCGTCTGTCACCGTGCTGCATCCCAGCTGTATGACCGCCGATGGTCTTGCCACCGCCATGATGGTACTTGGCTCCGAAGCGTCACTGGCGCTTGCCAAACGGGAACAACTGGCGATAATGCTGATAGAAAAACAAGGGGAGCAGTTTGTGGTACACTACAGCGATGCCTTCCTGCCCTTTGTTAAGTCCACTCAGGAGTGATGTATGAGTACCTTTATCGCGGCGTTTGCAGTGTTGATGGTGTTTTTCTTATTGATGAGCATTGGCTACATCATCAAGAAAAAGGCTGTTGCCGGCAGTTGTGGTGGCCTCGG
Source organism: Shewanella jiangmenensis (assembly GCF_018596335.1). Taxonomy (GTDB): domain Bacteria; phylum Pseudomonadota; class Gammaproteobacteria; order Enterobacterales; family Shewanellaceae; genus Shewanella; species Shewanella jiangmenensis. The sequence continues at coordinate 68,262 of NZ_JAHEPS010000003.1, forward strand.
TGTCCTTGGCATTGAAAAAGCCTGTGATTGCGACGACCCCTGCGACAAGCGCAAGGCCAAGATGGCCGAAGAGGCGCGCAAGGAAAAGCTCACCAAAGACCGGATAATCTGATACGGATTTTCATCATCAGGGCTCCCATGGGGCCCTGATGTTTTTTCCCCTTTCTGTGCTTTGACTATACTCAGTGGCAACGGGCTTTACTTCTACTGGAAGGAGCGGCCATGAGTTCAGCGCCCGAGCATCTTCTCAATTCTGTCGCCTCCATCACTGAGCAGCGGCAGCTGCAGTCATTGGCAAGCAGCCTGATAGAAACCATAGAGCAAACCATGGGCGTCGATCAGGTCGCCGTTATCAACGTTGGCGATGTGCCTCATTTTCCGCAAATGATGTCTTCCAGCGGCTTTGCCCTCGGCCTGTCGCCGCTGCCGCCTTGCGTGCAGGCCTGTGTCGAGCGGGGCGAGGTGATCCTGTGTGAGCTGACAACCCCCTGCAAGGTAGCGCTGCCCATAAAAATGAATGATGTCGTGGTAAAGGTGCTCCTTATTAATGATATTGAGCCGGATGAAGCCCAAATCACCATGCTGAGGGCCTTTTCACGGATCTATGAAAACTTCGCCCGAGTGGTGCAGGACAGCCAGACCGACAGCCTCACAGGACTTTTAAATCGCAAAGCCTACGATGCCAGGTTGTTTCACATGTTTACCTGTATCCGCAATGAAACCCGCCGGGCGCCTTATTTCTGGATTTTGACCTTCGACATCGACTTTTTTAAGAAAATCAACGATACCCTCGGCCATCTCTACGGAGATGAAGTGCTGCTTAAGCTCAGTCGGATCATGCGCGAGTGTTTTGGGAGTGATGACGCACAGTTTCGTTTTGGCGGCGATGAGTTTGTGGTGCTGCTCGATAACAAGTCCCAACATGAGGTCGAAGTGCTGTGCAGGCAGTTACTGCAGCAGGCCGCAACTATTTATCATGAGAAGATAGGTCCAGTGACCCTCTCCATTGGCATTGCCGCCTTAAACCTTGAAGACAACCCCGCATCTGTGATGATGAAAGCCGATAAAGCCTTGTATTTTGCCAAGGAAAACGGTCGTAATCGCTGGGCCTTTTATCATCAGCTAATTCAGCAGGGCGACATGCTGCCGCCCCATATCGACGATGATATCGAGCTGTTTTAATCCACCGATAAGCGTAAACGCAATGAGAATAATTGTCTTTTGTATGTTGTTGAAATAGAACAAAAATTTGCTTATGCGCTCTTTTTGTACTAGGTTTGGATTTTGATATGGATCAAATTTTCACCAACCTGGGACAACGACTTATGAAAGGCCATGCCAACGTGGTGAGCCATCTCAACAAGGTGTTGACTGCTGAGCTTACCGCTATCAACCAATATTTTCTGCACGCCCGTATGTTTAAAAACTGGGGGCTTGAGAAACTCAACAGCAAAGATTACAAAAAATCCATCGAAGACATGAAGCACGCCGACAAGCTTATCGAGCGGGTGTTGTTTCTCGAAGGATTACCCAACTTGCAGGCGCTCGGCAAGCTTCGCATCGGCGAACATGCACAGGAGATGCTGAGCTGCGACAAAACCATGCTCGAAGAGCAGTTGGTGCTGCTGCGAGCCGCCATTGCTGACTGTGAAGCCTCACAGGACTATGTCAGCCGCGATATTCTTGAAGATATCCTCGAAGATGAAGAAGAACACCTCGACTGGCTCGAGTCTCAGTTCGAACTTATCCGCCTGACCGGCATTCAAAATTATCTTCAATCTCAGATGGATGACTGAAGGAGCGCATCATGAAAGGCAATCAGGAAGTGATAGACGCGCTGAACAGTTTGCTCACCGGTGAGCTTTCAGCCATGGATCAGTACTTTGTGCACGCCCGCATGTACGAAGATTGGGGCCTGAATGAGCTTTATGAGCGCATAGCCCACGAGTCGGACGATGAGCGTGAGCATGCCGCCAAGCTGGTGTCGCGTATTCTGTTTCTCGAGGGCACTCCGGATGTGGCGAGCCGCGAAAAGCTCACCATAGGCAGTAATGTCGAAGAGATGCTGAAAAACGATCTGGCCTATGAAAACAAGGTTGCGGCTCACCTTAAAACCGTGATCAGCCTCTGTGAGCAGAAGGGGGATTACGTCACCCGTGAGCTGCTTGTTCAGCTTCTGGATGAAACCGAAGATGACCATCTGTACTGGCTCGAAAAGCAGCTGAACTTGATTAAGATGATTGGCCTGCCCAATTATCTCCAATCCAAAATGTCTTGAGTAAAGTGTTTCAACCCTATGGTTCGTATGGCTATTTTCAGTTGTACGAACCTTGCTTTGACTCCCATGCCACCTTCAACCCTTAAGTTTTGAGTAAAAAGCGCGCAGTTTATTTCAGTTTTTTCGAGCAATTGACCAACTTGGCTACTGTTATCGCTTATTTAGTTAATTTCATTGAATAATTCTTGGTGTCTTTGCATGAATGTTGTTAGATTTGGAGGCCGTTCAGCCCAACAACAATAAATGCAAAGGGTATTTCCATGGGACACATCAAACGTTCACTGAGCCTGCAGCTGGTGCTCACCCTGGTGGGTGCGCTCGCGATACTGCTGGCATTAGTGGCAACTGTTCTGGTTAATTCCGCCAGCCAAACCACCCGCCAAACCATAGACGAAGACATCAACGCCCTGATGGAGCTGAAAAGCCGCGAGATCCGCGGTTATTTCCTCGCCAAGGGCCAGGTGATCCACTCGATTTTTGCCGAGCCCAGCCTGCTTGAGTGGTTCGCCACGTACAATGACAGGGGCGGGGATATCAGCGCCGACAAGCAGTATCAAAATATCGTGCGCTACTTCCGCTATTTCTCAAATCAGGACGCTGACATCAAATCGGTATTTCTCGGCTCGGCCAACACCTTTGAGTATTTCGATCTCAACGGCCGCCACGATGACGATCCTGACTATTACACCAACAAGCGCCCCTGGTGGCAGGAAGCGATAGACAAGGGCGGCCTGTTCGTTGGCGATCCAGCGGTGGATGCCAAAGACGGCTCCATCTCTGCCACGGTCAAAACCCCGGTTTATGGCGCCAACGGCCAGTTTATCGGGATTGGTGGCATGGATATTCTTATCGACACCATAGGCAAAAATTTACTCTCGCCCATCAAATATCAGGGTGCCGGTCAGGCGTTTTTGATGACTGACGGCGGCAAGCTGGTGTATTTCCCGGGCTTTAACAGCAGCTTTCCGCCAGGCTCCCTTATCAGCGAAGTTGACCGCAACGGCAGCGAAGGTTTCAGTGAGCTTGGTGCACTGATGAAGCGTCAGGCCACAGGTTTTGCCGATGTCGAGTATAAGGGAGAACGTCAGCGGGTTGCCTTTGTTGAAGTGTCCGGCGATTACCCCAAACAAAAATGGCATCTCGCCTTTATGTTGCCCCACGAGGTGATTGAGGCCCCGGTGCATGAGGCATTCTGGAATGCCAGTTTCATGGCCATCGGCATTATTTTACTGGTTGGTGTGACCGTGTGGCTGTTGCTGCTGCCACTGCGCCGCCAGATTGCCTCCCTGCTGGGTGCCATGGAAGACATGGCCCGCGGCGAAGGCGATTTGTCGCGCCGGATTGAGATTGAGCGTGAAGACGAGCTTGGCAAAATGGCCGAGGCCTTTAACCGCTTTGCCGCCAAGGTGCAGCAGATGTTGCTGCAAACCCGTGATTTGACCCGCGATGTGGACGATGGCATCGCCGAAGCGCGTAAGATTTGTGATGTCGCCGTAGGCGCCGTTTCCCGCCAGAAGGCACAAATCGACTCGGTTGCGGCGGCGGCCACCGAAATGGCGCACACCAGTCAGGAAATGGCAGCCAGCGCCCAGCGCACTGCTGACTTTGCCGAAAAGGCCCAGTCACAGGCTGGCGACAGCAAACGCATCGTTACCGAAGCCACCCGAGGCATTGAAACCCTCTCCGGCCGCGTTGTTGAAGCGGCGGGCGTTATCGGCGAGCTGCGTGCCAGCTCGGAGAAAATCGGTGAGGTCTTGAGCGTTATTCGCAGTATCGCCGAGCAGACCAACCTGCTCGCGCTCAACGCTGCCATTGAAGCTGCCCGCGCCGGTGAGCAGGGCCGTGGCTTTGCGGTGGTGGCCGATGAAGTGCGCACGCTGGCGTCGCGCACCCAGGATTCCACCGCCAACATTCAGGGCATCATTCAGCAGCTGCAGCAGGGAGCGCTCGAAGCCGCCTCGGTAATGGAAGCCGGTGTGGCCGATGCCAGACGTGGTCAGGAGCTTACCAACGAGGTGCAGGCATCGCTGAGTGCCATCACCCAGGCGATTGATGCCATCATGCAGCAGACCACCGACATCACAGTGGCCGTGGGCCAGCAGGCGGTGGTGGCAGAAGAAGTGGCCCACAATGTCGAAACCGTGCGCGGCCTGTCGGACGAGTCGCACCATGCGAGTCAAGAGCTTTCGGGCAGCCTTGCCGCCTTCGAGCAGTTGACCCATGCCTTGTCGCGCAACATAGGTCAGTTCAGGATCTAGGCGAATTCAGGATCTTGTTCAGGAGCTAGGCCAGTTCCGAATTTGAACGCTATCTGTGCTGACAGCCAAAAAAAGCGCCTGCGGGCGCTTTTTTATTGGCGCAAACTTTGATACTGTTTTTATATACAGTAATCGAGGTTGCCAATGCGCAAAATCATTCACGTCGACATGGACTGCTATTTTGCCGCAGTCGAAATGCGCGACTTTCCCGAACTTAAGGGCAAGCCGATGGCCGTTGGCGGCAGCCGCGACCGGCGCGGGGTGATAAGTACCTGTAATTACGAGGCCCGTGCCTTTGGGGTGCGCTCGGCCATGGCTACTGCCTACGCACTCAAACTCTGCCCGGGGCTGATATTGCGCCCGGGGCGGATGGAAGTGTACAAAGCGGTGTCGGCGCAGATCCGCGCCATTTTCAGCCGTTACACCGATAAAATTGAGCCGCTTTCCCTCGATGAAGCCTATCTGGATGTCAGCGATTGCAGCCTGTATCAGGGCTCTGCCACCCGTATTGCCGCCGCCATTCGCGCCGATATAGAGCGGGAAACCGGCCTTACCGCTTCGGCCGGTGTGGCGCCGGTTAAATTCATCGCCAAGGTTGCATCGGATTTGAATAAACCCAACGGTCAATATGTGGTGACGCCAGATACGCTGGCCGAATTTGTCCGCACTCTGCCCCTTGGCAAAATCCCCGGGGTTGGCAAGGTGACCGGCGAAAAGCTTAAACAAATGGGGCTCAGTTACTGCGCGGATGTGCAGCAGCTCAGTGCGGCTGAGCTCAGCCGTCACTTTGGCAAATTCGGCGCCGTGATTTATGAGCGCGCCCATGGCCGCGATCCGCGCGAAGTCGAGCCGCACCGCGAGCGTAAATCCGTTGGGGTTGAGACAACGCTTGCGAGCGATCTTAACACTGAGGCTCAGTGCCATGATGTGCTGTGTACCCTTATCCCTGAGCTTAATCGCCGCCTTGGCCGCAGCGCTGCCGGACGACGTATTCACAAGTTGGTGGTGAAACTTAAATTTGATGATTTTCGCCAAACCACCATTGAAAGCCGCGCCGACGAGCCTTCGGTGCGGTTGTTTGAGTCTTTGCTTGCGCAGGCGTATTTGCGCGCTGAGGGCCGTGGGATCCGTCTTGTGGGCATAGCGGCCGGGTTAAGTGCTGAGTCGCAAGCCGAGAACGCAGATACGCCGCAGCTGATGCTGGAATTGGCCTGACAGGCGTTTTGGCCTGCTGTTTGCTGCCTTTGGCCGGGTCTTTATTTGCAGGTTCTGTGCTTGTGGTTGTTCCAATTGAGCTGCGGCCTTAAAATAGCTTCGTTTTGTGGCCAGCGGGCCGCATCCTTTAAGCGAGCACAGCGTGAACAAATCCAGATTTTCGGCGAAAGACGGGCAGGGCAGCGGCAAGCGCAGCCACGATAAGCATTCGGCTAACCGCAGCCAGCATCAGGCTAACCGCAGCCATGACTCAGATGATTTCGCCAAAGACAAACGCGGTCCATCGCGGCCAGCACGCCCGCCAAGGCAGGATATTGACGGCAAAGGCCAGCGCCAGCATGAGCCGCGCAGCCATCGCCGGGATGAGCGTGATGATGCGCGCGCTGATGGTCGCCATCACGACAAGCCCCGTTACGACAAACCTGGCTCAGATAAACCCCGTTACGACAAGCCGCAGCGCGCTGAGCCCGGAAGCGACGGCTACCGCACAGGCGCCCCCCGCGCCGAACGTGAACATGATCGCCGTGAAGACGGTCGCCATGAGCATAAAAGCCATGAGTATAAAAACCATGGACACAAGAGCCGCGAGCACAAGCGTCACGACTACGCCAAGCAGGACAAAAGCCAGCGCGGCGCAGGCACGGCATGGGGCGCTCAAGCTCGCAGCGATGTCGATGAGTTTGCCGACAGACCTTCAAAAGGCTTTGATGAAAAAGAGCAGCGGCTCAATGAAACCCGCCTCTATGGTATCAATGCCTGCCGTGAAACCTTCAAACATCGCCGCGATGATGTGGTGAAACTCTATCTGGATGAAGCCACGGCGCCCAAGTTTGCCGATGTGATGAAGCATCTCGCCAAGACCCGCAAGGCCTACCATGTGGTCGGTGAAGAAGAGCTCGAGCGGATTGCCGGCAGCCAGCACCACGGCGGCGTGGTGATGGTGGTGCGCAAAAAGCCGGTAGCGGATATTTTTGCTTATCTGGCACGCCAGAAAAAGCAGCGTGACTGTTTGCTGGCGCTGGATGGCGTGGGCAATCCCCACAACCTTGGCGCCATTATGCGCAGCTGCGCCCACTTTGGCGTGTCCGGCATAGTGATGACTGAAGCCGGTTTGCTGCAATCCGGCGCCGCCGCCCGCACCGCTGAGGGCGGCATGGAGCACGTGGAAGGCATCAGCACCGCGCGCCTTACCGATGCGCTGCAGGCCTGTCGTCAGGCGGGTTATACCATTATTACCACCTCAAGCCATGGCGGTGAGTCGCTGTACGCCAGCAAGCTGCCGGCCAAGGTGGTGGTGGTGTTTGGCGAAGAGATGGACGGTGTATCCAAGGCGGTGGCAAGCCGCGCCGATATCGGCGTGCAAATTCCTGGCTCGGGGCTTGTTGAGTCGCTGAACGTCAGCGTGGCGGCAAGCCTTATCCTCGGTGAGTGGTATCGCCAGCAGCTGTGAGCCTTTGCTGCGTTTTAGGTTGCCAACCCAATGACAACGCAATGAACGCACAATACAAAACCAATAAAAAAGCGCCCTCGGGCGCTTTTTTATTGTGTTTGGCTCAGAGTGCCAGCTCGCGTTTTTGCTGCTGGCGAAACAGATACACGCTCACCGTCATCAAGGTCAGCACGCCGGCGATAAGGGCGCACATCACATGGTGCATCAGCAGGTGGCTTAGCAAAAATGCCGGAATGTCCTCCAGCGCATCGATAAAAAACAGCTTGGCGATAAGCCCGGCGTACACCAGCAGATGCAGCGCGGCGCCCATGGCAAACACCCGGGCAAACTTATGCCGAAGCGCGCTGTTTACCCCGGTAAACTCGGCTTTGGCAACCAGCCAGGCGGTACCCGAGACCAGCAGGGCAATACTGCCAAAACCCATCAGTGAAATTTTGATGATGGCAATTGCCGTTAAAAAATACGCGATAATCATCCAGTTAATCCCATTGCCGCCGTCTGTGCCCCAAGCAGCAGGGTTGCTACATGAAAGGCACTGCGAAGCTTAGCGGCAATGGCTGAAAATTCCCTGAAACTCAGCGCTTGAGCGAGCCTAAAATGCCGCGCACCAGGCTCTGTCCAAGCTTGCTGCCCACGGTGCGGGCCAGAGTCTTGAAAAAGGCTTCGGTCGGGGTGTCACCGCGCTTGGCTGCAGGCTTATTTGCCTTGGCTTTGCTGCGCTCATCGGCTTCGGCCTTGGCGTCTTCCTCGGCCTTTGCTTCTTCGGCTGCCACCTGCTCACGGCGCTTGGCCAGCAGCTCAAATGCCGATTCCCTGTCGGTGACGGCAGCGTATTTTTGCCTAAGCGGTGAGCGCTCAATCAGCGCCTTGCGCTCATCGGCCGTGAGCGGGCCAATACGAGAGGCGGGCGGGCACATCAGCACCCGCTCTACCACGGTCGGGCTGCCTTTGGCATCGAGTACAGACACCAGCGCTTCACCGACCGCAAGCTCGGTGATGGCATCATCGGTTTTGAAGTTTGGATTGGCGCGAAAGTTATCGGCCACGGCGCGGATAGATTTTTGATCTTTGGGGGTAAAGGCCCGCAGTGCGTGCTGGATGCGGCAACCGAGCTGGCCGAGGATATTTTCCGGAATATCCATCGGGCTCTGGCTGATAAAGAATACGCCAACGCCCTTGGAGCGGATAAGCCGCACCACCTGTTCAATCTTTTCAATCAATGCCTTGGGCGCGCCGTTAAACAGAAGGTGCGCCTCATCGAAAAACAGCACCAGTTTGGGTTTGTCGGCGTCGCCTTCTTCGGGCAGCTGCTCGAACAGCTCCGACAGCAGCCAAAAAAGGAACGTGGCATAGAGCTTGGGCGCCGAATGGATAAGCTTGGTGACATCGAGAATGCTGATAACGCCTTTGCCGGAAAAGTCGTGCTGCATCAAGTCGGCAAGCTCGAGCGCCGGCTCGGCAAAAAAGTGCTCGGCACCTTGCTCTTCCAGCACCAGCAAGCGGCGCTGAATAGCGCCAACCGAGGCTGAGCTGATATTGCCATACTCGCTCGACAGCTCCTTGGCGTTTTCGGCCATAAAATTAAGCAGTGAGCGCAGGTCTTTTAAATCGAGCAGCAACAAGCCCTTGTCATCGGCGTAATCGAAGCAGCTGTAAAGCACGCCGGTCTGGGTGTCGTTAAGTTCCAGCAGGCTTGAGAGCAGCAGCGGCCCCATCTCGCTGATGGTGGTGCGGGCACTGTGACCGGCTGTGCCGTAAATATCCCAAAACACCGCCGGACAGGCGCCATAGGCGGGCTCATCCATGCCTATGGTCTGGCAGCGGCTGTTGATTTTATCGTTGGCTTTACCCGCAGCGGCAAGGCCGCTCAAATCGCCTTTCACGTCGGCAAGGAAGCAGGGCACGCCCAGATTGGAAAAGGATTCAGCCAGCACCTGCAGGCTGATGGTTTTGCCTGTGCCGGTGGCGCCGGCGATTAAACCGTGACGGTTGGCCATGGCGGCAATCAGTGAAACCTGCGCTGTGCCATTACCACCGAGAAGAATTTGGCTCATTAACTACTCTCCCTGTATTGCGGATTCAGAGGCAGTCCCCGTCGGACGGCTCCTGTGTGAAAACATTGATTGCGCTGTTCATCATGGTGCTGATAAACCCTGCGGCGATATCCTGACTTTTGCTGGAGCTTCGCTGGCTGCTGTTGTCGTTATTGGTTTTAGTGTTTTCGTAGCTGCCGCTAACGAAGTCGCAGCCAAATTGGCTGGCCTGATTGGCGCTGCAGGCGGACAGCAGCAGTACCGAAAATAGCAATGGCAGATGCTTTAACGCCATGGGTCTTCCTTGAGTGCAGGGTGTCCTTCCAGAACCCTGATGGTCATTGTTTGCTCTAAGGTTATACCAAAGAAGTGGCGGCAGGTCTTGTGGCCTTACTCAAAAATTAAGGATTAACAATCAAGAATCAAACTACATAAAACAAAAAGCCACCGCGAGGTGGCTTTTGATTGACTATCAGTCGGTTGCCCTGAGCCTATCAGGCCTTAGGTGCCAGTGGTGGGGTGCGCGGCGGCACTTTACGCTTACTGCCGGTGGCTTCGAATGCCGAGGCGACACTGAGGAGCGCATTGTCATCGTAGGCGCGGCCAGCAAAGGTCAGGCCCACTGGCATACCGATATCGGCCATCACACCCATGGGCACTGTCACTGTGGGTACGCCCAGGTGTCGGATGGCGAGGTTGCCATTGGCGACCCAAACGCCGTTGCTCCAGGCGATATCGGCAGAAGCCGGATTCACATCGGCATCGGCAGGGCCCACATCGGCCACGGTGGGGAAGAGCACGGCATCAAGCTTAAGCGCATCCATCCAGTCTTCAAGGTCAAGCTTGCGGGTCTTTTCAAGGCCGCGCAGGCCGTCGGGCACAGTGGCAATCTCATTCCACGGCTTGATGCCGCGCTTGGCCATGTTGACGTACTCATCCATACCGGCGGCAAGGTCTCCCTCGCGGTTTGGCAGTGTGCCCGGGTCATGGGGGAAAATCTTCGGTCCATCCACGTCCTCAAGCTTATTGAGCTTGGGGTCACCATTGGCACGCAAAAAGTCATCGAAGGCCCAGCCGGAGAGCTCCCACAGCTCGTCGTGCAAAAACTCAGGGCTGACTATGCCGCGATTGAACACGGTTGGCGCGCCGGGGCGATCGCCTTCGCAGTTGGACACGAGCGGGAAGTCCACTTCAATCACTTCGGCGCCGGCGGCTTCGAGCGCCGCTCGGGCCTGCTCCCACAGGGCAATCACAGAATCGCGGGTATGAATGCGCTGACCGGTCGGGCCGCCAATACCTGGGTTTTCGCTGGTGCCGGCGAGTTCATCCTTATTGATAAACATCTTGGGCACACCAAAGCGCTTGCCTTTAAGGCTTTCAGCGCCAGTGGCGAGGGCGAGATAGGACTCGGGCCGCACTTGTGAGGCCTTGGGAATGCTCACCCAGGGCTGCATGCGCCACAGATCGCCGCGGGTATCTTTATCGTCGGCAACCACAACATCCAGCACTTCCAGCAAATCGGCCATGGTGCGGGCGTAGGGCACGACCACGTCCATGGTGGGGGTGAGTGGCCAGTTGCCGCGCACGGAAATCACGCCGCGGGACGGGGTATAGGCGCACAGACCGTTGTTGGACGCAGGGCCGCGGCCGCTGGACCATGTTTCTTCGGCAAGACCAAAGGCGCAGAAACTGGCCGCAGTGGCGGTGCCGGCACCATTGGATGAGCCTGACGCAAAGGGTGCGGTCAGGTAGTCGCCGTTGTAGGGGCTTTCGGCGCGGCCATACACGCCGCGCTGCATGCCGCCATTGGCCATGGGCGGCATATTGGTTTTGCCAAGGCAGATGGCGCCCGCGGCGCGAAGGCGCTCTACAGTGAAGGCATCGCGCTGGGCAACCAAATCTTTAAAGGCCGGGCTGCCGGAGGCGGCGGTGAGCCCTTTCACCAGATAGCTGTCTTTGGCGGTGTAGGGAATGCCATCGAGCGGGCTTAAGGTCTCACCACGGGCGCGGCGCGCATCGGAGGCTTCGGCTTCTTTGAGCGCATCTGGGTTGTGCACAACGACTGCGTTCAGTTTGGTGGCCGTGTCCGGGCCATCAAAGGCTTCGATGCGGGCGAGATAGGCCTTAACCAGCTCGACCGCTGTGGTACGGCCAGACTCGAGCGCGGCGCGAAGCTCGGCAATGGAAACTTCGGTTACTTCGAACATACGGTTAACTCCGAAAAGTGGATGAACAGGCCGATTATTTGCCGGATGGGATCTGCTGGGTAATGCAGTGGATGTTGCCACCGCCAAGCAGGATCTCGCGGGCCGGTACGCCGATAACCTTATGCTCAGGGAAGATTTCTTCCAGAATGCGCTGAGCTTCACCGTCGGTCGCTTCGTCCAAAAGCGGGTAGACGATGCGGTCGTTAGTGATAAGGAAGTTCACGTAGGAGCCTGCCAGACGGCCTTCGGCTTCGCGTGGCACGCCGGTGCCGCTCTCAACGCCGGCGGATTCTTCTTCGGTGCAGTAGAGCGGGCCTGGCTGAGGCAGCTTCCATACCTTGAGTTTACGGCCCTTGGCATCAACTGCGGCTTCGAGCACTTTCAGTGCCGCGACAGAACGCTCGTACTGCGGGTCGTTTTCATCGTCGGTCCAGTGCAGCGCTACTTCACCCGGGCGGACAAAACAGCAGATGTTGTCGATGTGGCCGTCGGTCTCATCCATATAGACGCCGTCACCCAGCCAGATAAAGCTGGTTACACCCAGATAGTCGCGCAGGTGCGCTTCGATTTGCTCTTTGGTGAGGTGTGGGTTGCGGTTTTCATTCAAAAGGCACTCGGCGGTGGTAAGACAGGTACCTTCGCCGTCCACGTGGATAGAGCCACCTTCGAGGATAAGCGGGGCCTGGTATCTGTCCATGCCATGCTGGGCGAGCATTTGAGCCGCCACTTTCTCATCCTGATCCCACGGATAATACAGGCCGCCCTTGTGGCCGCCCCAGGCGTTGAAGCCCCAATCGATGCCACGGCACTCGCCGGCGGCGTTGGTGACTACGGTCGGGCCTGTGTCGCGGGCCCAGCAGTCGTCGCTGTTCATCTCAACCAGAGTCACGTGGGCAGGCATGATGGCGCGGGCCTTATCCATAAACTCGGCTGGAACCCCCATAAACACCGGAGTGGCGCCGCCAATGGCATCTGCCACCTTGGCAAAGGTCGGCTGGGCAAAGCGACCGGCTTCGCGCCAGTTATCGGCGCGATAGGGCCAAATCATCCACACGGCCTGCTGGTGTGCCCACTCGGCGGGCATGGTAAAGCCATCGGCGGCCGGAGTTGAGTTGAGAGTGTTGATGCTCATTGCTATGTCCTTGCTGTCGGGTGCTGGCTTTGCACCACAGGGATAGGGAACGGGTCGTTGCCGTCATCGCTCACGCTGCCCGCTGACAAGCTGGCAGCGCCGTGAAACTAATCTTAGCGTTATCTTCGTCTGCTTTGTGTTAAACCCCGAAAGCAGCGCGTTCGGGATGCCGTAATTGCCGCTTTGGTCACCTTCTGCACGAGATGCACCGCAAAGCCGATAACGAAGTAGAGACAGTGTAAGAAGTTGCGCCATCATACAACAAATGAATAAGATGTATGTGCCCATAATTAATATGAATAGCGGCTATGAAACTGCATCAACTTGACCTTAACCTGCTGCTCGCCTTCGATGCCCTGATGACTCAGGGCAGCGTGACCCGCGCGGCCGAGTCGCTGTTTATCAGCCAGCCCGCCATGAGTCATGCCCTTGGCAGGCTGCGTACCGCTTTTGGCGATCCGCTGCTGGTGCGCACCCCGCAGGGAATGGTGCCCACGCCCCGCGCCCAGCATCTGCACAGTGGCGTGCGTCAGGCTCTAAGGCTGCTCGAACAGCAGCTAAGCGAAGAAGAAGCCTTTGACCCGCAAAGCTCGCGGCGCCGCTTTGTGCTGTGCACCACCGACTATGTGGAGTGTGTGCTGATGCCGCCTTTGATGCAGCGGCTCAATGAACTTGCCCCCGGGGTCAGCATCGAAATTCGTATTTTGCGGGATAGATTGCCGGAGGCCGAGCTTGCCTCCGGCGAGATAGATTTGGTGCTGGGCTTTGATGAATATATGCAGGTGCCGGCCTATCTTGGCAAAGAGACCTGGCTCACCGAGCCATTGGCCGGTCTGGTGCGGGCAGATTTAGCCGGGGTGGGGGAGGCGATTGAGCTTAACCAGCTTATCGGTATGGCCCATGTGTTTCACTCGCCCCTTGGTACTTCTGAGGCGCGGCTCGACGGCTGGCTTGAGAGTCAGGGCTTGTCGCGGCGCATTTCGGTGAACAGCCAAAGTTATATGTCGGCGGCGGCGATTGTGTGCAGAAGCGATTATCTGTTGGTGTTGCCAAAGAAGGTGGCCGATTTGCTGAGCGCGCATTGGCCGCTTAAGCGCTTGCAGCTGCCAGAGGATGTGCCCGGCTATCATCTTAACTGCGTCTGGCATCCGGCGCTTGGTGGTCATCCGGCGCTGATTTGGCTTCGCTCATTGATGAAGGCATTGGTGAGCGGCTAGGTTTTCTATTTTCAGCAAATATAAAAGGTTTCAGCTGATATAAAACGTTTCAAAAGACAAATAAAAAGGGCGACTCAAGAGTCGCCCTTTTTATGGGATTAGGCTCAGGCCTTGGCTGGAATACGCTCAAGCACCGCCAGCAGCAGCTGCCAATATTGGCCAACGGTTTCGATGTTTACCATCTCATCCGGGCTGTGTGGGAAGCGGATGGTGGGGCCAATGGAAACCATGTCCATCTCGGGGTAGGGCTTCTTGAACAGACCGCACTCGAGACCGGCGTGGATAACCATGATAACCGGCTCTTTGTTGTAGATGTCCTGATAAGTTTCGCGCACGATGGCCATCACAGGGGAGCTATTGTCCGGCTTCCAGCCAGGGTAGGCGCCAGAGAGCTCGATTTCACCGCCGGCAAGGTTAGAGAGCGCAATCAGCATGCCTTCTACCTGGCTGCGGCCTGAGTCAATCAGCGAGCGGATAAGGCAGAGGATTTTGACGTCAGAATCGCTGGTGGTGATCACGCCCACGTTAAGCGAGGTCTCGGTAACACCGGCCACTTCATCGCTCATGCGGATCACGCCGTTGGGGCAGGCGTGCAAGAGATCAATCAGGGTGTTCTGGCTGTGCTCGCTCATCACGCGCTTGGGCGCTGCGACCTTGGTCAGGGTCAGCACAGCGCCCGGATCGGCAATGGCAAGCTCGCTGCGCACCAGGGCTTCGAAGGCAGATACCGCTTGCTGCAGCGCGGCCACTTCTTCTTCCGGCACCATGATGGTGACAGCCGCTTCGCGGGGAATAGCGTTACGCAGTGAGCCGCCGCTGAAGGAAGCCAGTTCAATCTGCAAGGCTTCAACGTGTTCAAACAGGAAGCGGGCCAGCAGCTTGTTGGCGTTGCCACGGCCAAGGTGAATGTTCACCCCAGAGTGGCCGCCCTTGAGGCCAGACATGGTCAGCTCGAAGGTCTGATAACCGTCGGCGGGGGCTTCCCACACCATAGGCAGGGTGATTTCGGCATCAACGCCACCGGCGCAGCCCATGTAAATCTCGCCTTCCTGCTCGGAGTCGGTGTTGATCAGGATATCGGCCTTAAGCATGCCGGCTTCCAGACCAAAGGCACCGGTCATACCGGCTTCTTCGTCTATGGTCAGCAGCACTTCCAGCGGGCCATGGGGAATGTCCTTGCTGCCAAGAATCGCCAGCGCCGACGCCATACCAATACCGTTATCGGCGCCCAGGGTGGTGCCACGGGCTTTAACCCATTCGCCATCGACATAGGCGTCGATTGGGTCTTTGGTAAAGTCGTGCACCTTGTCGTTGTTCTTTTGCGGAACCATATCGATATGCGCTTGAATAACCACAGTTTTGCGGTCTTCCATGCCGGGGGTGGCCGGTTTGCGGATGATAAGGTTACCTACCTTGTCTTCCACCAGTTCCAGCCCCTGCTCGCGGGCCCAGCCCTGAATGTGGGCGCTGAGGGCGGCTTCGTGTTTGGATGGATGAGGAATGGCGCAAATCTGTTCAAACCACTGCCACAGTGGCTGAGGGTAAAGCTGATTGATAGCAGTCACGGATAACTCCCGGCTCTTTACAGGTATCACAACTGGGCGCAGCGGCCCGCATTGGGCGCGAGTTTACCACAAAGCGCGGCAGATAAGGCACTGGTGCACCAAGGGCGCTGGAATCCTAAGTTGCCAGCCCCGTTCGCCAATCCAATCTGGCGGGTGGTAAATCAGGGTATTTGCAGGAATAATCAAGCCAGCCTTGCAATACACATTCAAAAAACAAAGGAAGGGTCATGTTTCAGGCAAAGTTTGTGGTTGAAAAGAATGAAGACGGCATTTTTGAGGGCGAGGGGTTTGATGCGCTGTTGGTGCTGACGCCATCCCTTGATGCTGTCACCCTTGATGAGGTGCGCCTCCTTGCCGCCCACGCCGGCAGTATCGATAAACGCGTTGGTCGGCAGCCGACCTTGCTGCTGGCGCCCGGGCTTGCCGGTGGCCGTCTTATCCTTGCGCCGATTAACACCGCCTATGGCGATTATGATGATGTGCGCTCGGTGGCGCAGGCTGCCCGCGCCGCCATTGCCATCGCCCGTGATGCCGGTGCCACGCGCCCGCTGCTTGCCTTATTTGGTCGTGACGATACGAACGACGCCATGCTCGCCGCCGCCCTTGGCTGTGGTCAGGAGCTGTGGCAGGCGCTCGAAGCGCGTGAGCAGGGCGCAGCCCCCTGCAGCATTGAAACCATCGGTCTTTTCGGCGCCGATGAGGCACTTGCCACGCTTGCCCGTGCGCTGGAGTCCGGTCGCAACCTTGCCCGTGACCTTTGCGGCACCGAGCCTGAGCGCATGTCGGCGCCGGCCTTTGCCGATTACTGTGTGGCCGCGTTTGAAGGCAGCGGCATTCAGACCCGGGTCATTGAGGGGCGGGATGAGCTTGAGCGCGATTATCCGCTGTTATGTGCCGTTGGCCGCGCCTCATTTAAGGTGGCGCGCCATCAGCCCAGGGTCGTTAAACTTGACTATGTGGGCGAGGGCGAGATTGAGCGCACCTTCCTCTTTGCCGGTAAAGGCGTGGTGTACGACACCGGCGGCGCGGACATCAAAGTTGGCGGCGCCATGGCCGGCATGAGCCGCGACAAGGGCGGCGCGGCGGCAGTGGCTGGATTGATGAAAACCTTATCCATCCTCAAACCCCGGGGCATTCGGGTGATAGCCGAGCTTGGACTGGTACGCAACTCCCTCGGTGCCGATGCCTTTGTGACGGACGAAATTATCGCAAGCCATGCCGGAGTGCGGGTCAGGATTGGCAATACCGATGCTGAAGGGCGTTTGGTGCTTGCCGACCTTCTGAGTCATCTGCGCCAGAAGGCCGTGAATGCCGTAAACCCCGCGCTTTTTTCGGTGGCGACCCTGACCGGACACGTTGTGCGCGCCTACGGCGGCTACCCTGCGGCCGTGACCAACGCCGCTGCGGCGAGTCTGGGGCTTGGGGCAACACTGGCTGAGCTTGGCGATCGGGTGGGCGAGCCAATCGAAGTATCGCGCCTGCGCCGGGAGGACTTTGATAAAATCCGTGAAAGTTCGGGCGCTGCCGCTATTTTGTCGTCCAACAATGCGCCCTCGTCGGTAACAGCCCGTGGCCATCAGTTTCCGGCGGCGTTTCTTATTAAGGCCTCCGGCCTTGATGCCCACGAACGCAGCAGTCAGCAGCCTTTACCCTACGTGCATCTGGACATTGCCGGCAGCGCCACCGAGGGCGATCCGCTCTATGGCAAGCCAACCGCCTCACCTGTAACCCTGCTTTGTCATTATCTTACAAAGTAGCGGGTTTTTTCTAAACACTTGAAAATGATAGGGTCATCTCAGGATGGCCTTACTTTTATCAGGGGTTGATCACATATTAATTCTGTTATCGAATGTAATAAAATTACGAAAAAGCGCCGTTTTGAAAAAAAACACAGAAAAAGCTTGTAATAAAACTACGATTGGCTATACTGGCTCTCGTTGACAGGGCAGAGTCCCCGTCACCTCTAGTCAATCCAGGATGGATACCTTCTCCAGGGAACCGAGTGACAAGTTGTCTCCACGGAAATGAGAATCTCTAGCTCCACGGAACCGAGCCAAGCTTTGCTAGAGTACTTACTGACTTGTTAATTTGGAGTTTATGGCTATGTCTTACACTGGTAAAAACACTTACGTTTGGCAAAACACCTGGTTCAACGTGACTTTGCTGCGTGGTGGTCTGTACACCATGTCTTTTAAGGGTTAATCGTCCCCTTTATGGCGATTCAAGGGCTTAACTACCCCTTCTCGAAGTAGTTTCCATCATCCATCAACCTTTGTGTTACTCCTTTGGAGTGATTTTGACTCAAGTTGTATGCTGATTTCGCATCTCAGCATGCCAAGGTTTTCCCGCTAGCGCGGTAATTCTCTTTCCCATCCGGGACGCTTGAAACATGTCTTTGCCTGCTCTTTGAGCAGGCTTTTTTTTGCCTGTTATTCAGGCACTTTGCAATCTGCGCATTCGAATGCAGCCCCCGCCGGTTCTCACTCCAGCCATTTATTCTGGCCTGACCAGAGCAAACTCCCTATAATTGCGCCCGACTAAGGTGTTAAGTCATTTTTAACATTTCGCTCTGATACCCAATACTAAAACAAGAAAGGAACCCGGTTCCATGTTAGAAAAACTCTTTAAACTCAAAGAAAATCAGACGACCTTGAAACAGGAAGTGGTTGCAGGGGTCACCACTTTTCTTACCATGGCGTACATTATTTTCGTTAACCCGGGCATGTTGGCCGATGCCGGTATGGACCATGGCGCCGTGTTTGTCGCCACCTGTCTTGCCGCTGCGGTGGGCTGTCTGGTGATGGGGCTTCTGGCCAACTATCCTATTGCGCTCGCGCCCGGCATGGGCCTGAACGCCTTTTTCACCTACACAGTGGTCGGTGAAATGGGTTACAGCTGGGAAACCGCGCTTGGCGCTGTGTTTATGTCCGGCGTGTGCTTCCTGATATTATCGCTGGTTAAAATCCGCGAGTGGGTGGTGAACTCCATCCCCATGTCGCTGCGGATTGGTATCGCCGCCGGTATTGGCCTGTTTTTGGCACTGCTTGGCCTTAAGAATGCTGGCATCGTGGTGTCAAACCCAAACACCCTGGTGAGCATGGGCGATGTGACCGCGTTTCCGGCGCTGATGGCTGCGCTGGGCTTTTTCCTGATTATTGCGCTGGTTAACCGCGGCATGAAGTCGGCGGTGATCGTCAGTATCCTGGCCGTCACCGGCCTTGGGCTGGCGTTTGGCGATGTGCAGTATCAGGGGCTGGTGGCCATGCCGCCATCGATTGCGCCTACCTTTATGAAGATGGATCTGTCGGCGGTGCTGGAAATCAGCATGCTGTCGGTGGTGTTTGCCTTCCTGTTTGTGGATCTGTTTGATACCTCCGGCACCCTGGTGGCAGTGGCCCAGCGCGGCGGTTTCCTCGACGACAAGGGCCGTTTGCCGCGCCTTAAGCGTGCGCTGACTGCCGACAGTGTGGCCACCATTGCCGGTGCCACCCTTGGTACGTCAACCACCACCAGTTATATCGAAAGCACCGCAGGCGTGAGCGCCGGTGGCCGTACCGGTTTGACCGCTGTGGTGGTGGGCTTGTTGTTTTTGGCGGCGCTGTTTATCTCTCCGCTGGCGGGCATGGTGCCTGCGTACGCGACCGCAGGTACGCTGTTTTATGTGGCAATTTTGATGATGTCCGGTCTTGTGCATGTGGAGTGGGAAGACATCACCGAGGCTGCGCCTGTGGTGGTGGTGTGTCTGTTGATGCCGCTGACCTTCTCTATCGCATCGGGTATCGCCTTTGGCTTTATCTCTTATGCCGCCATTAAGCTGCTGAGCGGCCGCTTTCGCGATCTTAATGCCGGCGTGGTTATTCTGGCGCTGCTGTTTATCGCCAAGTTTGCCTACGCCTGATAAGGCTATGTAAGGCCCAGTGGCCAAAACCGCGGGTTGGATTAAGGGTCATACAGCGTATGGCCCTTTTTTTATGGGATTTTTCAACAAGCGTGGTTTTTGTGGCAAATCTTGTGGCTGCGCCTTGTGCGCGGCTGTCAGCCTTGGGTATAACAGGGATTCGGCTTTTTTACATGGATTAAGATGGACGCGAGTGAGCAGGGCTACCGCCGGGTAGTGGTGAAACTGGGTACCAGCGTGCTGACCTCGGGCAGCAAATCGCTGGATAAAGCGCACATGGTGGAGTTGGCGCGCCAGATGGCGGGACTGATGAAGTCCGGCGTGGAAGTGGTATTGGTTACCTCGGGTGCCATTGCCGCCGGCCGTGAACATCTGGGCTACCCGGTATTGCCCGACACCATGGCTCACAAGCAGTTGTTGGCCGCTGTCGGGCAAAGTCAGCTTATTCTCGCCTGGTCACAGCTTTTCAGCATTTACGGGCTTCAGGTCGGGCAGCTGCTGCTGACCCGCGCCGATCTGCACGACCGCGAGCGTTATCTCAACGCGCGCGATACGCTCAATGCACTGTTATCTCAGGGCATTATCCCTATCATCAATGAAAACGATGCCGTGGCGACTGCCGAAATCAAGGTAGGCGACAACGACAACCTGTCGGCCCGCGCGGCGCTCTTGTGTGATGCGGATTTGCTGATGCTGCTGACCGACCAAAAGGGGCTCTTTAACGCCGATCCCCGTAAAGACCCCAATGCCACGCTAATCAGTGAAGTTGAGCATATAGACGACAGCCTGCGCCTCATCGCCGGCGGCTCGGCGTCGGGGCTTGGCACCGGCGGCATGTCCACCAAGCTGGAAGCGGCCGATATTGCCCGCCGCGCCGGCATTGAAGTGGTGATTGCCTCAGGCCATCATCCGGAAGTTATCCGCAAAGTTGCTGCCAAAGAGGCGGTCGGTACCCGCTTTCTCGCCATTGAAAGTCCGCTTGAAAGCCGCAAACAGTGGATCCTTGCCGGCCCGAAGGCCCGTGGCCGTTTGCATCTGGACGCAGGTGCAGTAAAGGCTGTGACCGCCAGTGGCCGCAGTTTGCTGTCAAAGGGCGTAGTCAAGGTCGATGGCGACTTTGGCCGCGGCGACACCATAGAGCTTATCTGTCCGCAGGGGCGGGTGATTGCAAGGGGCATTGCCCGCTATCCGGCATCAGCCATGGCCGCCATTGCCGGCAAACACTCGGACGATATCGAAACTGTGCTCGGTTATGACTATGGCGATGCGCTGGTACACCGCAACGATATGGTGGTGCTGGAGCTTAAAGCCGATGGCGATGCCAGAACCTTAGCCGTTAATGAAGATACAGGAGCGCGCGGATGAGCGATAAACAGCTTTTATTAGAATCACTTGGAAGCGCGGCGAAACAGGCGGGCTTTGCCCTGGCAAACCTTGGCAGCGCCGCCAAAAACCAGTTGCTTGGACGCATTGCCGCGAGTCTTTCGGCCAATAGCGAGGCCATTCTTGCGGCCAATGCCCGGGATGTTGCCGCCGCACGGGCCGCCGGGATCGGCGAAGCCATGATTGACCGGCTGCTCCTTACCCAAAGCCGGCTTGATGGCATTATCGCCGATATCGACAAGGTCATAGGTCTTGCCGACCCGGTGGGGGAGGAGTTCGACAGCCGTCTTTTGGATAACGGCATGCGTCTTATCCGTCGTCGGGTGCCGCTTGGGGTGATTGGGGTGATTTATGAAGCCCGCCCCAATGTCACGGTTGAAATTGCGGTGCTCGCCATCAAGACCGGCAACGCGGTGATCCTTCGCGGCGGCAAAGAGACCCGCGAATCAAACCTTGCCCTTGCTGCGGCAATCCGCAGCGCGTTAACTGCCGAGGGTTTGCCTGCCGACTGTGTGCAGCTGATTGACAATCCGGATCGGGAGCTGGTGAGCGGCCTGTTAAAGCTGGATAAGTACGTTGATATGATAGTGCCCCGCGGCGGTCAGGCGCTGCAGCGGCTTTGCGCCGAGCAGGCAACCATTCCGGTTATTCTGGGTGGCATAGGTATTTGCCATCTGTATCTGGACCAAAGCGCTGACCTTGAGCGCAGCATTCCGGTGATTATCAATGCCAAGGTGCAGCGCCCGACCGTGTGTAATGCGCTGGACACCCTGCTGGTGCACGCCTCCCGTGCTCAGGAATTGCCTGTGATTGCCGCTGCTCTTAAAGCCAAGGGCGTTCGCCTGGTTGCCTGTGGGGCAAGCCTTGCGCTGCTGGGTGCTGCCGGCATCGAGGCTGAGCCAGCCGATGACAACAGCTTTGCCACCGAGTGGCTGTCGCTGACACTGGGCGTTCGTCTGGTGACGGATATAGACCATGCCATTGCTCATATCCGCCGCTTCTCTTCCGGTCACTCGGAGGCCATTCTCACCGAGTCGCTGACCGAGGCGAGCTACTTTATGAATAAGGTGGATTCCTCTGCCGTGTATGTGAATGCCTCGACCCGCTTTACCGATGGCGGCCAGTTTGGCCTTGGTGCCGAGGTGGCGGTGAGCACCCAAAAGTTGCACGCCCGGGGCCCCATGGGCCTTGAAGCCCTGACAACCTACAAGTGGCTTGGCATTGGCGATTACACCTGCCGCAGTTGAGTGACTTGCTGTTGAGCCAGGCGTTGTGACTTGCTGTTGAGTCAAGAGCTGTGATCTGCTGCTAAGCTTAGCTATCTGAATTCTGAATGAGCCCGGCACTGTCCGGGCTTTTTTATTGCGCCAGCAAGGTGTTACAGACCAAAATTGCGGATAAAAAAAGGCAACCCGGGGAAGGTTGCCTGGCGATCCTGTCAGTGGACCAAGGGGACTGCGCTAGAAGTCCCAGGGAGAATGATGAACACGAAAACCCATTTCAATGTTCACTATATTTGAGCCTGACGTGCGGTAAAAAGTTCCGCGAAAATCGCAAAAAATACAGATTATTTTTTAATCCTGCACATTCAGTTGCTTAACGCCAGCTGTTTAACGTCAGTTGCTTAACTTCAGCAAGTCATCAGCTGTCTGGTCTTAGGCACTTAGCGCACGGACTCAGCCAGCAGCTGCTGGATTTGCTGCTCAAGCTTGCGCGGATCTGTCGTGGGGGCGAAGCGCTCGCGCACTTTGCCGTCGCGCCCGACCAGAAACTTGGTGAAGTTCCACTTGATGGACTCGCTGCCCAAAATCCCCGGCGCTGCCTTTTTCAAATGGCTAAACAGCGGATGCGCGTCGTCACCGTTGACGTCAATCTTGGCAAACAGCGGAAAACTCACGCCAAAATTAAGCTGACAGAAGCTCGCGATTTCAGACTCGCTGCCTTGCTCCTGGGCACCAAACTGGTTGCAGGGGAACCCCAGGATCTCAAGCCCTTGATCTTTGTATTGGCGATACAGGGCCTCCAGCGCCTCATACTGCGGGGTAAAACCGCATTTACTGGCGGTGTTGACGATAAGCAGCACCTTGCCCTGATATTGCTGCATTTGGGTCTGTTTACCGCCAATGTAGGTGACGGGAATATCGTAGATTGCGCTCATAAATTGGCTCCGATTAAAAACTCATCGATTGCCATTCTAGAATGACATCTGGTTTTGTGCAATTAGTTTGTGCGCAATTTAATTGCTTGGTTGCCCTGTCGGGGGAATGCCCCTATAGTCAGCCACAAGATGCTTTCAAGGGACACTGCTGTGACAGAAATTTTGCCAGAACAGGAACCTAACTTCGCCCCGCAGAGTGAAGTGGGCCAAGTCGTTTCGCAGCTGACCGGCGCCATCGGCGACGCTCAGGCCGAGATGTTTTCGGAAATCCTTGAAGAGGTCGAACCCGGCACTGTGGCCTTACTGCTCGAAGCATTGCCACTGGATGAACGTTACGAGCGTTGGCAACAAATTGAGTTTGGCGACAGGGTAGAGGTGCTGAGCCTGATGCGCGCCGATCCGCGCATGGGCATTTTGAAGCGCATGCCGGATGACGAAGTCGACCTGCTGTTTGCCCAGTTAAGCCCGGAAGATCTGATTGAGTGGAGTGATTATCTCCCCGAGAGCTTTACCGACCGCGCGCTGGCCCAGATGGGTGAGCGCCAGCGCCAGCACTTTGAACTCTATAACCAATACTCAGACAACGAAATTGGCCGTTACGCCGATCACCAGATGCTGGTGCTGTCGACCAAGGCAACGGTTGGCCAGGCGCAGCGGTTTTTCCGCCGCATTGAGCTTGATTGCAACGATTCGCTGTTTTTGGTGGACGAGCAGGAACACTACCGCGGCGCGGTGAGCCGTTATGAAGTGTTTCGCGCAAGCCCCGAAGCGCCGCTGCTGAGTTTGGTGGAAGAAGACAGCCGTGCCATCAGCGCCGATGCGTCTTTGATGGATGCCGCCGAGCAGCTTGAGCACAGCCGCGAAATCGAATTGCCGGTGGTGGATGAACAGGGCGGTCTGATTGGCCGGGTTACCCTGCGCATGGCCACCGAGCTTGTGCGCGAGCACTATGAATCGCAGCTCATGGCGAGCGCAGGTATGGATGAAACCGACGACCTGTTCGCCCCCATTATTACCGGTGCCCGCCGCCGCGCCGTGTGGCTTGGCATTAACCTGCTGACCGCCTTTCTGGCCTCGGCCACCATTGGTTTGTTTGAGAACGTGCTGGCGCAGGTCGTGGCGCTGGCGGTACTGATGCCGATAGTGGCATCCATGGGCGGCATTGCCGGCAGTCAGTCGCTGACGCTGATGATCCGTGGCATGGCGATGGGACAGATTTCCGCCGGTAACCTCTGGTCTTTGATGAAAAACGAGCTTGGCATTGGAGCTCTGAACGGAGTGCTGTGGGCCATCGTCATTGGCTTGGTGTCGGGCTGGTGGTTCAGCGATGAAATTATCGGTATCGCCATTGGCTGCGCCATTTTGATTAACATGCTGGTGGCGGCGGCATCGGGGGTGATTATCCCTATGGTGCTGCAAAAAATGGATCAGGATCCGGCGCTGTCGGGCTCTGTTATCCTCACCACGGTTACCGATGTGGTGGGCTTTTTCAGCTTCCTTGGGCTTGCGTCTATCCTGTTTCTATGACGATACCAAGCCTGATTATTCGTGAGGCGGCAAACGACACTGAGCGTGAGGCCGCCGCTGCGCTGATTGACCGGCGCGACGATCATCATCATCCCCTCGACCGGACCGAGCTTAAGCGGGCAAGGTTGGTGCTGCTTGCCTTTTACGGCGAGGCACTTGTCGGCACGGCTG
This sequence comes from Shewanella jiangmenensis, assembly GCF_018596335.1. Classification (GTDB taxonomy): domain Bacteria; phylum Pseudomonadota; class Gammaproteobacteria; order Enterobacterales; family Shewanellaceae; genus Shewanella; species Shewanella jiangmenensis. Next base: position 92,754 of record NZ_JAHEPS010000003.1, read on the forward strand.
CAATCAAATCTCCTGCAATCAAGGCTGCTTCAATCAAGGCCGCTGTAATCAATGCAGATGGCCATGGTGAAAGCAGCGACGTCGCAGAGCTTGGTTATCTGGTGGTGGATAAGGCGTTTCGCCGCCGGGGAATAGGCGCGGCGTTAACCGCTGCGCGGATTGACTGGGCCCGTGCCCAAGGGATCCGCTTATTGTGGGCGACTGTGCGGGATGAGAATCACGCGAGCCGCGACAACCTTGTTAAGGCCGGCTGGCAGTTTTTCGGCAACTACTTAAGCATTCGCGGCACCGGCAACACCATAGGCTGGTACGTGCTTGCGCTGGATTTAAGCCTCAGCGGTGTGGAAATCGCATCGCTGATGGCACCGATTATTGGCGAGCGTGTGGCTATCGGCGGACACGCGCCGCTTTCCAGGCCCTGAACCTGCCCTTAAGTTCAGGATACACAGGCAGCACGGCCGACCAAATCACCACCGCAGTTCCCATCAGGCTTAGCCAGTTTGGCGTCTCGCCCAAAAACCACAGTCCAAACAGGGTTGCAAATACCAATCCCGTGTACTCCGCCGGCGCCAGTTGGCTTGCATCCGCCATACGATAGGCGTTAATCACAAGCCAGGTCATGCCGAGATAAAACAGCGCCAGCGAAAGCCCGACCCCGGTTACTTCCAAGGTCACAGGCGCCGCTTCAATGGCGGCCGCTGGCAGCAAAAACACCATGGCAAAGGCATTGGACCAGAACAGGGTGCTGAACGGATGTTCGGCGCTGGCGTAGCGTTTCAGGATAAGATTATTGCTGGCGCTGATAAGTGCGCCAAAAGCCGCCAGCAGCAGATAGGGATTAAACTCCGTCGGCTGGCTTATCATCACTATGCCGATAAAGCCGACCAGCCCGGCCACAGTGCGCCTATAGCCGATATTTTCCCCAAGAAACAGCGCCGACATCAGTAAGAGTAACAATGGCGACAGGTACAAAATCGCGGTGACCGAGGCGAGCGGCAAATTCATAATCGCAATAAAAAACAAGCCATTGCCGAGGCCAATCAGCAGCGCCCGCACCATGTGCACCTTGTACAGCGGGCTTAATTTGAGATTGCCCTTCAGTTTCCACACAAAGGGCAATACCAAAAGGGTGGCAAACAGTTGGCGGTAGAGCACAAGCTGAAACACTCCAATCTGGCTGTCGAGCAGTTTTATCAGCAGGTTGCCGCTGGCGATAAGCAATTGGGCCAGGAGAATAAACAGCAGCGCGTACATGGGTACATCGGGAGTGTCAGAGGGAGTCAGTCGCTTAAAATAGCATCCAACGACCGGGACGTCTTGTGCAAAATGGTTGAACTTAATTGAAAAAATGCCCTTATGGCAATACAGTTTGGACTTAAGCCCTGAAAAAGGTCGGCCTGAATGGCGATAACCGGTGCCTGCGCCCGCTGCCAGCCGTTAACATAAGGACAGCATTGCTGAGTCTGTATTTACGGCAATCACTGCAGCTTTTTTGCCATTATTTCAACGCCATGATGTCCGCCCTTAACTGCTTTTTATGAGGCGCTTTACTGCTTTTTATGAGGCACTCGGCTTTTGATGCGATGGCCACAAACAGAATAATACCGCCTATGAACCGTACTCTATTACAGCCCCTGATAGCCTTGCTGCTTGTGCTTTGCGGCGCTATGCCCGCCGCTGCGGGGGTGGTGCTGGCTGAGGCTGAGCTTTTTGTGGCCCAGGAAACTGACTCGGCGCCGGCATCCTTTGAACAGATGCACAGCTGGATACAGGAGCGGGACGAGATTGAGCGCATGCCCTTAAGCGGCGGCCGCTTTTGGATGGTTGCGCCCTTTATGGTGAATGAGAGCCGCAGTGAGTGGGTGGTGAATCTGCATAACTCCATCGCCGAGCGGGTCGACTATCTGGTGCTTGGCAGTGATGGCAGCCGCCAGATGTCCAGCGGCGGATACGACGCGCCTTACGACTATCTGTTTGATTACGGTAAAAATGTCACCTTAAGATACGGGGTGGAATACTGGCTGGTGGCGAGGGTTGAATCGCGTTATTTCTCCTCTATTCCCAAGCTTGAAATCAATGGCGTTTCTGAGCACAGGCTGCTGACCGACCGTATAGCCGCTGCGGTGCTGGTTTGCCTGGGCGGGCTGCTGTTTATCGCCGTGTATAACCTGCTTATTTACAGCTCCACCCGCGACCGAGCCTTTTTGTATTATGGCCTTTACGTCATCACCTATCTGCTTGGCTGGGCCTTTACCTTCCATGTGCCGGCGCAGCTTTTTGGCTTTCATCAGCTTGAACTGCATCACCTGTTTTTTATCGGGCTGCCGATTTTCAATATTCTGTTTTACAAACACTTTTTGCAGCTTCCGACCATGTCGCCGCCGCTGTGGCGCGCAAGCCAGATCCTGCTGTGGCTGTGCGTGTTAGCGCTGCCGACAAGCTTTTTGCTGCTGTCGCATACCGCCATTATTGCGTCGGTGCTGATAGGGCTATGGATAGTGCTTGCCATCATCGCGGGTAATGTCTGTTTGATTAAAGGCTTTGCGCCGGCCCGTTATTTTATTATGGCGTTCAGCTGTTTGCTGTTGCCTGCGCTGCTCATTTTGCCCGGTAATCTTGGGCTGACCACGGATGTTTTTGAATTTACCGAGCTTACCACCCTGATTGGCGGCAGCGCCGACGCACTGCTGTTGTCGCTGGCGCTGGCAAGTAAGCTTAAACTGTTGTCCGAGGAGCGTGATGCCCATGCTCAGCAGCTCATTGATGCCTGGGAAAAGGCCCGACTCGACAGCCTGACTCAAATCAGTAACCGCTTTGCCTTTGATGAATTTATGCAGTCGCAGCAGCAGTTTGCTGAGGCGGTGACAAGGCAGAGCGCGCTGCTGCTCCTGGATGTGGATGGCCTGAAACACATCAACGATACCCTGGGCCATCAGGCAGGTGATGAGCTGCTTAAAACCCTGGTGGAATGGATACGCGGCGTTGAGCTTGGCGTGAGCGGGCCTGTGCAGCTCTATCGTATTGGCGGCGATGAATTTGCATTGGTGGTGGAGGCCGCAGCACTTGAAAGTGTGCTCGATAAACTCGCCCAGGCTGGCCAGTATTTGAGTGAGCAAGGCTTTGCCGCCGGGCTCAGTGTGGGCTATGCCCTTAACTCGCAGGTGCAAGCCGCCCACGACTGGCTTAGGGCCGCCGATTCGCGCATGTACCGCAACAAAGCCAGCAGGCGACATGAGCTTGAATCGCACACGGTAACCATTTAACCCTCTTTTTAAAATCGAATTGGACACAGCGCTTTGCTGGCAAAGGCCGTGCGTCAGCAGCGCCGCATCAGTAAAAGCGTTGCATCAGCAAAGCGCTGCATCAATAAATGCACCTGAAATCCATCCGTCGTCTTATCTTACTGTTTTCCGGCGCATTATGATTATCGAGGGAGCGTTTTCGAGAGAGTGCTATCGAGAGAGTACTATCGAGAGAGTGTCATCGACGGAATGCTATCTGCGACGGGCTTCGACGAATCGCATCGACAAATCGCATCGTCAAAATATGGACAAGTGATGAAACGAAAAAGGCAAGCCAGTTGGCTTGCCTTTGACATTTGCTTTGCTGCAGAGCTTATTTTTCTTTAGATCTTACTTAACCTGATCACTGGCGCTATCACCCTTGAGCCTTAACGCCATTTTGTTTGCAGGTACTCAAGTTCAACGTGTTCATCGTTGTTGCGACGCTTGGTATCCCGTCTGCGCTGCTTGACCCGTTTATGCTTCTGCTTGTCTTTGACCTGATCGCTCCATGGCAAATCATCGTCATCAAAATCGTATGAGTGTGACATGACCTTTATCCAATTGAACACTGCGCCCCTCGGCCCAGGATCTTACACCCAATGGCTTTTACCCATCGGCAGTGCCACGCTGGCACAGGATCTTTTTACCCAAAGGCGCAGGCAAGCTAAAGCGAAAAAAATCGTGCTTTTTGGTGAAAATAATTGGATGAGGTGAATTGCGGTGTTGAGGCTTAACCTAAGCTTAAAATACGCCATTTTGCCGCTGTTTTAGTCGAATATTTTGCCGGTGGCGCCTTTTTCGATGACAAAAAAGACGCCACTGCGGATTTAGGGAAACCCTCTGGCCGATTATCTTTTGTGCAATTGCGCCAGGCGTATGTGCAGTTGAGCCGGGCGTATGTGCAATTGGCGCAGGGCACAGGCCTTATTTGCGTTTTAGCCGCGCAGCAAACATCCCGTCGGCATTGGCCTGCTGCGGCCACAGGGTCAGCATGGCGCTAATTTCACCACTGAAAGGATGTGTGGTGGCATCGAGCTCAAAATCCTCGTTGGAGGTCAAAAAGGCTTCTACCACCGCCTCGTTCTCGGCGCGGGCGAGGGAGCAGGTGGCGTATACCAGCAGGCCGCCGCTGCGCACCGCCGCACTGGCGCGGCGTAAAATATCGAGCTGCAGCGCAGGTTTATCCAAAATGGCGCTGGCATCATCAATCCAGCGCATGTCCGGGTTGCGGCGCCAGGTGCCGGTGCAGGAGCAGGGCGCGTCCACCAGTACACCATCAAAATAGTCTGATTTGACCGGCAGCTTGTCACTGCGCCATGGGCTGATGTGAATTGGCGCAAAACCGGCTTTTTCGGCGCGGCGCAGCAGTTCTTCCAGTGCCTTGGGGCGAATGTCGGAGGCGATGAGTTCACCCACGCCGCCTTTTTTTTGCATCAGCGAAAAAAGCTGCAGGCTCTTACCACCGGCGCCGGCGCAGGCATCCCACCAACGCTCGCGAGCCCCGGGAGCTGCCACTTCACCAATGGCCTGGGAAGCCAAATCCTGCACCTCGAGTTTGCCTGAGGTATAGGCCGTTACCGCATCGAGGTTGATGCTTTGGCTGGCAAGCTCAATGGCATCATCAAATACAGCGCTTGGGATGGCGCTGATGTCATCTGCCTGAAGCTCCTTTATCACCTTTTCGCGGCTTGTGCCCTGGGCGCGGGTCCACAAAGGCGGGCGGCGGCAAAGGGCATCGATAAAGGCAAGTCTTTCGGTGTCGGGCAGCTTGATGTGCTCCCATGCCCAGTCCGGCAGGAGATTTGATGGGGCGAATTCATAGGCAAACTGCTGAGTTAACGCCGCGCAAATGTGGTTAAGGCTCTCTGGAGTATCGCCAAAGGCGGGTATTTCCAACTGAGACAGATTGGCCAAAGACAGCCAGCCGCTCTGGATATCCTGCCAGGGGTGATTTTCAATAGCGGCCACCAGGCTTAACTGGGTAAACCAACCTGGGCTTTGTGCCTGACCTAAACCAGAGGAGAAGCTTGCGGAAAAGCCCGGTTCCTTATGAGCATCAGCCCCATCGGTCGCAGGCAGATTTTTCAGCCAGCCCCACCAACGAAACAGGCCAAACAGGGTTTCGCGGATAAGCTTTCGGTCTTTGGAACCGTGCTTTTTATGCTCGCGGAAATAGTTGGCCAGTACCCGGTCGGCGCCTTCGCGCTTGGTCAAAATATGCGAAACCAGTTGATGCAGGGTGTTGGCATAACTGATGGCGCGGCGCTCGGCCGACGAGAGAGGTGCTGGATGTGACATGGGCTTGCCTGCGTAAAAAAACCGGCGCCGATTGTAGCAGATGCGCCGCAAAGGCGCATCTGTGAGGGCTTAAACCACCAAGGCTCGTTTCTTAGCGGGTGACCATCTTGGCGATGTCTTTGGCGCGCTCTTCGGCGGATTTCTCGCTTGGCGGCGGCACAGCCAGACCCTTGGCCACGGCCGGGCGGGCGGCGATGCGCGCAAGCCAGTTTTGCAGCGCATCCAAGCCGCTTATATCGATACCACTCCACTCATGAATTCGCACCCAGGGGAAGGTGGCGATATCGGCGATGCTGTATTCGTCTCCGGCAAGGTAAGCATGCTTTTCAAGCTGGGTATTCATCACCTCAAACAGGCGCCGTCCTTCCTTTTGATAGCGCTCAATGGCGGCCGGGATTTTCTCCGGGAAGTAGCGATAAAACACGTTTGCCTGACCCATCATGGGGCCTACGCCGCCCATCTGGAACATCAGCCACTGGATAACCTGCGAGCGTGCCTTGGGCTCGGATGGCAGCAACTTGCCGGTTTTCTCAGCCAGATACAGCAAGATGGCGCCCGATTCGAATACTGCAAAGTTATCGTTCTCGGTATCCACAATCGCCGGAATGCGGCCATTGGGGTTGATGGCGAGAAACTCAGGCTTCTTTTGCTCAAGGGTCATAAGATCAAGGCCATGCACCCGATACTCAAGTCCAAGCTCTTCAAGGGCTATGGAAATTTTATGGCCGTTTGGGGTCGCGGCGGTATAAAGCTCAATCATGGTGTTGTTCCTTATGCAGCAAGCAATTTGGCGATGGCGGGACGCGCGGCGATGGATGCATGCCAGCGACGGATGTTGGGCATGGCGTCGGTCAGTTCAAGTTCGAGGCGCGGCAAAAAGCCAATCAGCACAAAACCTGTGATATCGGCGATGCTGAAGCGGTCGATGGCCACAAAATCACGGCCTTCCAGCCGTGCTTCCAGGGTTGGCAGAAACTCAATCAGTCGCTCACGGGATTCTGCGCCCCAGGCCTCGACAAAGCGCTCGCGGTCTTTGAAAAAGCCGGTGAGATTACGAAACGCCTGAAAGGCCACCATCAGGCCATTGAGCTCCAACACCCGGTTCCACATTTCCACCTGTGCCAGTTCCAGTGGCGTATTACCAAATAGGCTCTGCTCACTCGGATTAAGGGCATCGAAATAGCGGCAAATGGCCACGGATTCACAGATATGGCTACCATCATCCAGCTCCAGCAGTGGGATGCGGCCATTGACGCTTTTACTTTTAAATTCAGGGGTCAGGTTGTCGCCGGCGCGCAAATCCAGCTGCTGCCGTGGTACATCAATACCCAGTTCGGCAAGAAAAATACCCACACGGCGGGCGCTGGGAGTGGCGGCAAGTTCGAGGATTTTCATGAGGTCTCTCTTTTTCGGAACGATCAGTTAGGATAGAATCTACTCATATCTGAACGAGCGGTCAACAATTAGATCTTCTGTCTGGATCGTCTGGTCTGGAACTTCAGTGTAGAGCGTCAGTTCATATTCACTTTCGAAGAGAGTTTGCCTGATGGCGAGAAACTGCAATTTTTGCAAAGAAGAAAAGCTTGAGCAGGCGATGAACCTGTTCTGGCAAAAAGGCTACGAGGGCACCTCGGTGGCCGATTTGGTCGAGCATCTGGGCATCAACCGCTTCAGCCTTTACAACAGCTTTGGCGACAAACTGACCCTTTATCGGGATGCACTGCGCCGCTATCTCTATACCCGTGGCCTTACGGGCCTTGCCGCCCTTGAAGCCGATAACGCCGGCATGGAGGCGCTGCAGACGCTGGTGGAAGAATTTGCCGCCAAGCAAAAAGATCAACGTTTTGGCTGCTTTATGCAAAACGCGCTGCTGGAGCGCTGCGTTGAGGATGAGGAAGTCAAACGCCTCGGCGATGAGCTGTTTGCGCGGCTGAATCAGGCGTTTTTCAAGGTGATTGCGCGGTATCAGCCACCGGAGCGAGCCAGCGCCCTTGCGGCCTTTTTGGTGATGCAGCTGCAGGGCATCCGGGTGCTCGGTAAATCAGGCCAGCTTGAACTGCTTGATGCGGCAATGGTGGTCCTGAGAGGCGAAATCCAGCGCTGGAAAACGCCTGCCTGATCTTATTACTAGCAGCAGTTTTTCAGTAATCCAGCTCCAGCGCGAAGCATAAATAGCGCATCAGTTGCTGGCAGTGTGCAAACTCGGCCGCAAGCCTTGCTGCGAAGTCTGGCTGAATCACCTCATCCTTTGTTAAGGCTTTGACGGCGATAAAGTCTTTGCGTTTCAGCTCATCAATTAACGGATGGCCTTTATCAAAGCCGCGGGGCGGCCGCGACAGGCTGTCACCGTCCATCATAAAACCGCCGTCAGTCAAAGCCTTAAGTGCTTTTTGATACGCGGCGGGGTTTTCATCGATACAGCTTCTGATGGTGTTGAGTGCCTTGGGCTCGGGGTGCCAGATCCCGGCGCCCAAAAAGCAGCCGTCGTTGGCAATATGCAGATACAGCCCCGGCGCATGCACATCTTTGCCCTGAAAATGGCGAAACTGAATGCCGACATTGGTTTTGTAAGGGCGCTTGTCGTGGCCAAAGCGGGTATCGCGCTGGGGCCGCATCAGGCTGCCACCCACTTTTTTGGCAACGGCAGTTAGGCGCGGTGACAGAGCCACTATGCCGGGGGCGGCGGCTTCGATAAGCCTGAGCGCCGGTGTGCGCACCTTGTCTTCGTAGCTTGCCTGATTGGCCTTGAACCAATCGCGCTCGTTATTGGCTTCAAGCGCAGTGAGAAACTCGAAAGTGGCGGGGCTGAACATGATTTACTCCATAAACCGGGCTCGCTTTTTGGGACAGATCACTGACGGCGAGTAAGGTTTTTGCTAGAATCCGTGGTTTTGGTAAAAGTGACAGATCAAGATGACCGATGCAATCAGCCGTGCCTGCGGCAAATGTGAACTCTGCAGCGCAGAGACCGAGCTTTCCCTGTTTGAAGTGCCAGCCAGCGGCGATCGCACTGACAACGATATCGCCCTGTGCGGTACCTGTCAGGCGCAAATCACCGATACCGCGACTTTGGATGTGAATCACTGGCGCTGCCTGAACGAAAGCATGTGGAGCACAGTGCCTGCGGTGCAGGTGATGGCCGCCCGTATGCTCAAAGAGCTTTCCAGCGAGACCTGGGCGCAGGATCTGCTGGATATGATGTATCTGGATGAAGACACCCAGGCCTGGGTTAACGCTGCCAATGCCGAAGCGGCGCTGGATGCCGACGCAGCCCCTACGCTTGACAGCAACGGCGCTCAGCTCGCTGCCGGTGATACCGTGGTTATCATCAAAGATCTTAACGTAAAAGGCACTAGCTTTGTGGCCAAGCGCGGCACCGCGGTGCGTAACATCGGCCTGACCAGCAACCCTGAGCATATCGAAGGCCGGGTAAACGGTACCCGCATCGTTATCTTAAGCTGCTACGTGAAGAAGTCGTAAGCTTGAAACCGAGTGATAAAGCCGCAGCTGCGGCTTTTTCTTTTTGGAAGAAGAATACCGTTTTTATCGTGATTCATTCTGTTTACAATCAATAAGATAATTATATTTCTGCCGCACAGCAGCTTGGTGGTATAGCGCCCTTGGCGTTATAGTTAATGCAGGCGGTTTATCTGGAGGTATCGCATGAAAAAGACGCAGCGGGGTTTTACCCTGATTGAACTGGTGGTGGTGATTATTATCCTTGGCATTCTTGCCGTGACCGCCGCGCCCAAGTTTATCAATCTTAGCAGCGATGCCTATAAAGCCCAGCTTAAGGGCGCCGAAGCGGCGATGAAAGGGGCGGTGACCCTGTTTAAATCGGCCTCTGAAATCCGCAGTGCCGGCACTAACCGCGTGGTATATGAAGGCATTCGCGGTGAGCTTGGTCAGCCTTGGGCGGCCAGCAGCAATGGCACTTCACCAAGCGCTGCTTACACCAACCCGCCGGAGATTTTCAAAGCCGCCAGCATGGATGTTAACGACTGGCGTTATCGTATTTTCGCCACCGGTACCTATCAGGTGGTGGCCGCGCCCGCCGGAAAGCTTGATGTCGCCCAGCCGTCGCAGGCGCAGGTGCAGGCGACCAACTGTTATATCCATTACATCTGGCAGTCCAGCGGTACGCCGTCCATCACTGTGGTGGATTCCGGCTGCTGACATCAGGCCGCGTCATCCCGTTGAAAGCGCTGTGAAGGCGGCGCTTCCCTTCATGCCTGTCTGAGTTACAATGGCCAAAATTGCATAAAGGATGTGCAGATGGCCAGAAAACGCGAACCCTTTGAATTTGGTGGTGTATCGGTTGCCGCCGGGACCCTTGTCCCGGTGTCGCTGCCGGTGGCACGGCTTTATAACGACACGCCGGTGGATTTGCAGGTGGAAGTGTTTCACGGCAATAAGCCCGGGCCTGTGCTGCTGGTGCTTGCCGCCATCCACGGCGATGAGCTGAACGGCATCGAAGTATGCAGGCGGCTTAAAAGCCGCATCAATCCCAAGGCGCTCTGTGGCACAGTGCTGATGGTGCCTGTAGTCAATGTGTTTGGTTTTATTCAAAAATCCCGCTATTTGCCCGACAGGCGTGACCTTAACCGCTGCTTCCCGGGCTCTGACAAGGGCGCGCTGGCAAGCCGGCTTGCGCATCTGGTCAGCCGGGAGCTCGTGTCCCGCGCGACCCACATTGTGGATTTGCACACCGGTGCTATTCATCGCGACAACTTACCCCAAATCCGCTGCAACACCGACGATGAGGTGCTGATGGGCATGGCACGCGCCTTTGGTGCGCCGCTGATTATGCACAGCGATGCCAAGTCAACCTCGCTACGCGGTTTTGCCGCCAAGGCCGGTGTGCCGTGCATTTTGTATGAAGCCGGTGAAGCGCTGCGATTTTCCGAGGCGGCCATTCGCACCGGCCTTAAGGGCTGCATCAATGTGCTGCGTCATCTTGGGATGCAAAAGGGCAGGCTGTCGAAGGGCGGCTCCGATGTGGCATCCCGTCGCAGCTACTGGATCCGCTCTGAAGCCGATGGTCTGGTGCTGCAAAAAATCAAGCTTGGCCAGCGGGTGAAAAAAGGCAATATTCTTGCGTACCTGGCAAGTCCACACAGCAGCGATACCCTGCCTATTCGCGCCCCCAGTGACGGCATAGTTATCGGCATTACCAATATTCCGGTGACCAACGAAGGCGAGGGGCTGTATCACATCGCCCAATACGCCGATGACGACCTTGAAATCGTCAACGAACAACTCGATGAATTTTTAATGGAATACGCGTAAGGAACCTTTGATGAAAGCGGTATTTTTGGCCGGAAAGGCCATCAGTCCTTCCAAAGTGGTGTGTATTGGCCGCAACTATGCTGACCATGCCAAAGAGCTTGGCAACGAGCTGCCTGAGGAGCCGGTGGTGTTTGTCAAACCTGCCAGTGCCATCGGCAATGTGCTGCATGCCGAGCATGGCGAGCCGCTGCACTATGAGGCCGAAATCTGTTTTATGGTGGCGTCCGGCAAGCTGATTGCGGCGACTGTGGGGCTCGATTTAACCAAGCGCGCCAGCCAGGCGCGGCTGAAGGCTAAGGGGCTGCCGTGGGAGCGGGCCAAGGCTTTTGATGGCTCAGCGCTTTTTGGTGAGTTTGTGCCCTGCAATGGCAGCGACGGCCTTGAGCTCAGATTGACCCTCGATGGCGCTGTATTGCAGCAGGGCCATACCGGGCAGATGCTGTTTTCGCCCGAGTCATTGCTTGAGGAAGTATCAAGCTTTATGAGCTGGGAAGATGGCGACATCATGATGACAGGTACCCCGGCCGGTGTCGGGCCGCTGCAGGTGGGGGGCCACTACCATGCAGAGCTTTTGCGCCACGGTGAGCTTCTGACCAGCGTGAGCTGGCAGGCGCGCTGAGACCCGATGCTGTGCTCATCAAGCGATAAGCCCAAGCAAAAGAGCAGGCCAAAAGGCTGGTAAAATGGGGCAAGTAAAAGGGCGACCCGTGGGTCGCCCTTAAAATTTGACCTCAAACGGTCAAAGGTCAGCATTACTGTTGCTGATGGTGGGCGCGGAAATATTCCCAGGCATTCACAACCTGGCCGTCTTTCAGGTGGCAGTAGCCCACTTCGCCGCTCGCTTCCTGCACCACTTTGTGCTCGCCGCCAATTTTGACGCAGTATTCGGCGGCCGGGTTGGCCATGCCTATTACGTCTTTGGCTTCGCCAGCCAGCTTGTCGGCAGCGGCTGTTGCATGGCCACGATAAAGGGCCATCGCATCTTCCACTTTGCCATCGGGCAGGTGACATTCGCCGCGCTTGCCAGCCGCTTCTTCAACAATCTTGTACTCGCCGCCGAGTTTGACGCAGTAATCGGCGCCAGGGTTGGCAAGGCCTGTGGTGGCTTCCTGAAGCTTGCCTTCGGCCGCTTCAACGACCTTGGCGGCTTCCTGTTTTACTTCCTGAGCGGCGTCGGCTTTTGGCTCAGTCTTGGCGGGCGCTGCGTTATCGGAGCAACCAACGAGACTCAGGCCCAGCACCAGACCGGACAGCAATACCAATGCAGAATTTTTCATAACACCTCCTGTGACAGGGAGCATCCCTGTGAGTTTTGCCAAGTTTTGGGGCATGTTTTGAACGTTCGCCCACAACTAAAGTAAACCAACATAAAGTGAACCACCCTAAAGTGAGCCACAATAGAGTGGCTCAGAATAAAGTCGCCCAGAATAAACTGACCCCAGCATAAGAGCTCACGATGGATAATACCATAGACCTACTGACTGATTGCGTTAGTGTTTCTGTGGCGATCACAAATGTTTGGCAGGCGATTTCGCAATGTTGGCGAGCGTGGTATTGTGGCGCGATCTACACCCAAGAGGTAAATATGATGAACAAATTTCGTCCGCTGCTGGCGGCAGCGCTGTCGGCCGTGGTGATAACCGCATTGCCGGGCTGCCAAACTCCGCCGCCGCCCAAAAAGGCGGTCACTGCGCCGGTGCAGGATGCCGTGATGTGGCAACTGTTCACCCTCAACACCAAGGCGCCCTTTGTGCTGAATGTGCCGGACACCAAGGTGCGCAGCAAGCTGAGCGAATTTGTTGAGCTTGGCGGCCACTCTTATGTGAAAGGCCAGTTTGAAGACGGCCCGGTGCGCGGCGAGGTGCTGCTGCGCTACAAAGATCTGCAGCCGCTGAATGCCAGTTTCCGTGGTCTTAAACTCTTGATTGCGCCTTTTATGGTGGCCAATCAGGGCTCAGGCAGCTTTTGGTATCTGGGGCTCTATGGCCTGAACGAAGAGAAGCGTGCCATCGGCCATCTGGATTCGATTTTCATCGGTGACCGAGTCGATATCCGCAGCTTTTCGCCATCGGATCACGCCATGTTGCCGGTGCTGGTCAACGGCGAAGTGCTGGTGCACGCGCCGGGACAGCCGATGGCAGAGCCGCCACGGCTGATGGAAATCCGCCGGTATGAAATCAGCTGGGATGGCAAAATCCTGAGCCTCGATTGAGCCTTGCATCAATCGAGGCTCAGTCTGAGTTAAGTCAGAACTGAGCCAGAGCTAAGCTTGCCGCAGCGGCTTATTCCAGCTCCAGCTCGATGTCGGTGCAGCCTTTTGGGCAGCGGATATGACCAAGCAGATGCGGCTCGTTGGCGGCAGGCAGGCTGGCAGACAAGGGCTTGCCGCACTTGTCGCAGGGAATGGTTTTACCGGCAAATAACTCTTTGATGAGCCGTTTTTGCGCATTGAATGAGTGGCTGCTGTTTTTGTTGATAAGGCTGAAATCGGCCATGGTGTGTTGCCCATAATTACGCGGTTGCGGCCAATTATACCCATGGGCGGGTGTTTGTGTGCGTGAAAACTGCATTTTGCTGAAAAGGTGGGCAAGGTGCCCGGAAACTGTGCACAATGCAAGCGGTTCACAGCTGGCGCTTTTCACAGGAAGAAATAGCATGAAAATGAGATTGAAATTCAGGGATATAACACCCGTAGTGGCCGCATTTGGCACCTTGCCTTCGGTATTAATCGGCGCACTGCTTTCTGTATTGATTGGCACAATCTCTGTCGCATCAGCTGCTGATGATGCCAAAGCGTCACAGGTCAGCCCGGAAACGGTAGAACAATCGGCCGCAGCGACAACCGTGCCCGCCCAAGCTTCAACTCTTAACGGCAGCTGGACCCTGGTGTCCGGCCGCTATCTTGATGGCGAAGGCCAGTGGGTGGATTATCAAAGCCTGGGGCTCAGTGCCATCAAGGTGATTTCCGCCGGTCACTTCAGCTTTACCACAGTTAAAACCGTGAAAGGCAAGCGGGAATTCTGGGCTGCCGGCAGTGGTAAATACCGCCTTGATGGCAAGCGCTATACCGAGTTTCCGACACTCAATTCGTTTGACGTGCCCGAGGGGCAGGGGTTTGAATTCGAATTTGAGCTTATCGGCAACGAGTGGCACACCCGCCGGGTTGAAGAGGGCGTGCTGAAAGAAGAAGAGGTCTGGCGCCGCCTCGACTGACGGCTCTAAGTTCTTATTTAGGTTCTTCTTTAAGTTCTTCTTTCAAAGAAGGCCGTTAGCTTCTCCTTGTCATCACAGCAGCCGAAAACACCTCCCTTGGCATCGCCTTGCCCCGTCCTGCTTTACAGTCTTGATGCGCCTCCCTACACTGGCATCCTTGCTGTTTGGGGGAACGCATCATGTCCGCAGGGGCCTGGCTTAAATTACTCTTGCTGTCCGCTATCTGGGGCGCATCTTTTCTGTTTATCCGCATTGGCGTGGTGGAGCTTGGCCCGGCGTGGCTGATGTTCCTTCGGGTCACCTTTGGCGCGCTGTTTTTGCTTGGCGGCGCCTTTTATCTGAAAAAAGTCCTGAACGGCAGTGCGCCGCTGAAGCACTTTTTGATTTTGGGCGGTATGAATACCGCGCTGCCGTTTTTACTCTATGGCTTTGCCGCCACCGAGCTTGGCGCGTCTCTGATGTCGGTGCTTAACGCCACTGCGCCCTTGTGGAGTGCGCTTTTGCTTGCCATCTGGCATCGCACCATGCCAAAAGGAGCGGCGTTGCTTGGACTGATCACCGGCTTTTGCGGCGTGCTGCTGCTTGCCGGGGTTGAGAGTCTGTCCCTTGATGTTAACGGGCGACTGGCGTTTGCCGCCGGGCTTGGCGCCGCCGTGTGTTATGCCATTGCGAGTATTTACACCAAGGCGGCCAAAGTAGGTGAGCCCTACAACAACGCCCATGGCAGCATGTGGGCGGCCAGCATGTGGCTGCTGCCGGTAGTGCTGTTAAGCCCGATGCCGGCGGCCATGCCATCCGTGGGCACCCTCGCGGCTGTGGTGACTTTAGGGGTACTGTGCAGCGGCGTGGCCTATCTGCTTTATTTCCGGCTGGTGGATGAGGTGGGCGCGACCTCGGCGCTCACTGTCACCTTTTTAATCCCTGTGTTTGGTATTTTATGGGGAGTGCTGTTTCTTCATGAGCACATCGGCTGGCACACCCTGCTTGGCACAGCCATCATTCTGCTTGGTACGGCCATCAGCACCGGCAGCCTCAGCATGGCTCGCCTCGGCGGCATAAGCCGCGGCGTGTTTAAAAAGGGGAGCGGGGCATGACCAGCGGGGATCACGAAGAAGCCATTTTTAAGGATGCTATTTTTAAAGATGGCATAGTTGAAGCTGGCATAGTGGAAGCTGCAATTGTGGAAGGTGCAATTGTGGAAGATGAGTCGGCGGACTTTGCCGAGGCCATCAAGGCGCAGATAGCCGCCTTTAATGCTGAGCATTGGGATGCCAGCAAACGCCGGCCCCTCGGGCTTAAGTCAGTGGATGCCGATGGCAGGCTGCTTGGCGGCATAAGCGGACGCACCTTTGGCAACTGGTGCATGATTGATTATTTGTGGGTCGATGAGAGCTGCCGTGGCAAGGGGCTTGGCAAGGCCTTACTGGCCGAGGCCGAAGCGCTGGCAAAGTCACGGGGCTGCAAAGCGCTGCTGCTCGACACACTGGATTTTCAGGCGCCCGCTTTTTACCTTGGCCGAGGATATGTCGAGGTGTGGTGTCAGCAGGATTATCCCTTTGATGGCGGCAAACGCCTGTATCTGGTTAAGGCGCTGTAGGCTGTTACACGCCGCAAAAAAGCCGCCTCATGGGCGGCTTTTACATTAATGCATTGTATTATCAGTATTTTGCTTCAAACGTCAGCCACACCTTATCGGTATCGCTGCTGAAGGCGTAGCCTGCGTCGGCGCCGCTGAAGCTTGCGTACTTGGCTTCGACGCTGTAGTGCTTGGCAAACGGATAGCTCAGGCTCACACCCCATTCATCGCCCATGTCGATATTGTCCACATCGGACTCGAACTGGTGGTATACCGCCAGCCACTTGAAGTCACCAAGGCCGCCGCCCACTGAGGCGTACAGATCCTGTATGCCCTTGTTCCAGTTACCGGCGCCGCCAAACAGGAACTTATCGGTCCAGCCCTGGAACGCATGCAGGGTGGCGAGTGGGGTGATAAAGCCGGCGTTGCCATTGTCTGAGCCAAGCACTTCGTAACCCAGTTTGAAGTTAACACCGCTGAAGCCCACCGAGGCCTCGGCCAGTTGGTAATCGGCATCGTAAGCGAGCGTATTGTTGCCGCCATCACTTTGCTTGGCGTATTCCAGCGCATAGGCCAGTTTCACGGCACCCACATCCCCTTTACCGGCAAGGCGTACGCCGTAGGTGTCGGTAGAGAAGTTTGGTTTGTCATCGTTATCAATCAGATAAGCGTAGGTTGAAATATCCGCCCAGCCATTGGCCTTGTAGTTGAGGTTCAGCAGGTGGGTGTCGTTCTTATGATCGGCATTGCCCGAGGCTTCGCTGAAAATGCGATTGACGTTGTTTACATAGGCGTAATAGGCGGTGAGATTGGCAATGGCTTTATTTTCCAGCGAGAAGGCATCGTAGGTCTGCTCGTTCTGACGGAACCCCACACCACCGACAAAGCGCTGATTGTCTAAAATAATGCGCTGGCGACCGTACTTGGCGACCGTGTCTGCCGGCGCTTTAAAGCCGATAAAGGCCTGATTGATTTCGGTATATTCGTAATCGGCAATCCAGGGCTCCTCGTCGGTAGAGCGCACATCGTCCACTTCGGCAACAGCAAAGAAGTTGGACAGGTCACCGGTCTGATAGGTCAGGCGGGTGCGCAGAGAGGTCAAATCCTGGGTGTCTGACAACTGATCCACCTGCTCGAAGCGGGCGCGGAATTGCACGTTAACCTTGGCATCTTCCACCAGGGCTTTGCTGACCGGGTCGGCAACGGCAACATTTGACAGACTGAGCAGGGCGGCGGATACGGCGAGTGCGGCAGTGGTGACTTTCATTCTCTCATCCTCGGGACTGGTTGTTATCGTTCGGGAGTTCCTTTGGACGGCATGTTATGGGCATGTCAGCTGGCGGCTTTTTGATCTGGCACAAGTTTTACACCAAGTCGGGGTTTGTTAGGCTAAAGTGTGAATTGGATCAATGGGTTATACCTATATTGGCGTACCTCCAAGTGGGTATTTTCAGGTCGCTGCGCCCATTGGTGTGCCCAACGACCTGCGTTATTCCACTGCGTATTATCTCTTCAGCATTATCACTCAGGTATCACAGCCAAGGCATCATAGCTCAGGTGTCACAGCGCCTTGGTCATAAACAGGCTGTAGGGATCGGCCTGATACTGGCCAAAGGGCGGGCAGGGCTCAAAACCGTGGGAGAGATAGAGCCGCTGGGCCGGTAAAAAGTAATCGGCGGTGCCGGTTTCAAGGTAGAGCCGCTGAAAGCCAAGGCGGCGACTCTCGCTTTCAAGATGCATCAACATCGCATGGCCAAAACCGCGGCCACGCAGCGCTTTACTGGCGCGCATCGACTTGATTTCGCCGCTGTGCAAATCCACCTGTTTTACCGCGCCGCAGGCGGCGAGGGTGTCGTCCTGCCACAGGGTGTAAAAGCGGATGTCCCGGTGTTTTAGCTTGGCAAGGTCGAGGGCGTGCACACTCTCGGCCGGCGAGTTGGCGTGCATGTCCTTAAGGTGCTCCAGCAGCAGGGATTTCACCGCCGGGTGGCTTAAATCATCCAGTTGTATCTTCATCCTCATAACTCCTTAAAACGGGGACGTTTGATTGGTTTCACAGGCCGTATTGGCTACACAGCAAAGGCTGTGCCTATATTCAACTGATTGAATTAGATGGATTTAGATGCAAACTCTCCTGCGCGCATGCACCTTTATGGGGCAGTGCGCTGTGAGACGGGGCAAGCCTGGCCCTGATTTCACCACTTCTGAGGGTCATATCTGACTCAAATTACGCTTTTTGCCTGTTGTTGCCCGTTGGGATAATTTTTCTGCATCTTGTAGCCCTTGGAGAACATCATGAACAGACGCATTTTTGTGCTGCGCCACGGCGAAACCTATTTCAATGTTGAGCAGAAACTGCAGGGCCATTGCAACTCGCCCCTGACCCCAAGAGGGCGGGCACAGGCCGAGGCCATGGGCAAGGCACTTGCCGGGCTTATCGACCTTAAACATCTGGTGCTGTTTGCCAGCCCCCTTGGCCGCGCGCTGCAAACCGCCGAGATTGTGTGCGCCGAACTTGGCATAGTTGCCAGCCGCATTATTCGCGATGAGCGCCTGATGGAGTTTAATCTTGGACTGTGGGAGCAGCGCACCGTGCCTGCGCTTAAAAGTCAGCACCCCGAGCTTTTGGATGCGCGGGACTGGTATCTGCATGCCCCGGAGGGCGAGTCTTTCGGCGAGGTGCGCTCGCGCCTTGAGTCCTGGTTGAATGAGTTGCCGCCAGAGGGCGATATTCTGGTAGTCAGCCATGCCCTGACCGGCGCCGTGCTTCGCGGTATGCTGCAGCAGTTTAACTACGACGACACCTGGCAGCAGGATTTGCCCCAGGATGCCTTCTATTGGTTTGAAGAGGGCGCTGTGCACCGGGTCGATTGCAGCGGCGCGCTGGCTGCCAGCTGAATCGCTGTGCTGGACTGACAAGCTGAATCGCCGAGCTAAAGCGACAAGCTCGTTCGATAATCTGAGGTAAGCGAAATGTTTATGCTTTGATTCTTCTTTGTAAATTACTGTTTCTTATCGCTAAGTTATCGTACTTGTTCATCTCGCGTTAAGGTTTTGACCACCAGTATGGGCACGAAACAGCGGCTCTGTTACCCGGGCCGACTGAAAGATGACAAGACATAAGCAGAAATAAGGCACAGGAGAATTCCATGACAGTAACACGTACTCAGCTTACCTCTTCCATGTTGCTCGCCGCGCTGCTTGGCGCCGCTCCCTTCGCCGCCTCCGCCGTCGACATGGGCATTGAACTGAACGACGATCGCGCCTCGGTTGCTGTGGCCGGTAACATTACCCAGAGCGCCAAACTCGAAGGCGAATACCTGTATGTGGATGGTGACAACCACCTGCTGCAGGGCGCCTTGCTGTTCAGTCACAACTCAGGCCCGCACCAGTTTGAATTTGGCCCCATGGCCTCACGCCTGTGGATGGATAACAGTCCCGACGGCACCATGTTGTCCCTCGGCGGCAAATATCAGGTCGCCATCGGCAACGGCTTATCGGTAAAAGCTTCTGCCTTCGTCAGCCCCTCGGTGCTGAGCTTCTCCGGCGTCGATGGCCACTATCAGTGGAGCACAGCCCTAGGCTACGACCTCAACCCGAACCTCGGTTTTGAAGTCGGCTACCGCCAAATCCATATCCAGTATGACGACCATCGCGACCGCGATCTGGAAGACGGCTTTTACCTCGGTGCCAACTTCCGCTTTTAATGCGTGATATCGGCTGAATAAAAAACGCCGCAGGGCAAACCTTGCGGCGTTTTTGTTTGTGCTTTGGCTTTTCACTTAACACAAGCTGCCGTTATTGCAGTGCTGCAGATGGTCGCTTGCCGAGTCGCCACAGGCTTAGGCTGAACAGTGCCGTCAGCAGCGCCATAAAAATGCTGGCCCAGAACCACTTGTCGCTGCTGCCCTTGTACAGCAAAAAGTACGACAGCTGGGCAATATTAAGGATTGCCACGCCGCGCAGCATCAGCTCTTTATTGACTTTGCAGAGCACCAGCGCGCCAAAGGGCGCCATAAAAAGCACCACAGGGTAGGCCGAAAGCCAGGTCTGGATTTGATAATGGGTGAGACCGTCATCGATAAGGCCGCGATAGGCAAAGCCAAGAATACTCATGGCCGCCATCAACATAATCGCCATCTGGGTGGCGATTTTTTCCTGCATCCGAAACAGGGTCACCAGCAGGGTGTAAAGGATGATATCGGCGCCGGTGCCAAAGAGGCTTGCGCAAATGCCGCCGCTGATGAGCACCAAGCCAAACAGCGGCCACTCGGCAGATTTTGGGGGGCGCATTTGGGTTTGGCAGCCGCGGTGGCGCGCAAGGCTGTACACCAGCGCAAAGGCGGTGATAAGGCTTAAAAACAGCGCCTGAATGACATACACGGGCAAGGTCTGAAAATAGCCCATGCCCAGCACAAAGCCGCCAAAGCAGAGCGGGATCATCCACATCAAAGGTTTGAACACGCTGCGGTTATCGCTATTTGCCAAAATAAAGATACTGGCGCTGGTCATGCCGATGCTTTGGATCATCAAACTGAAATCCCGCGCCATCGCCCGGTCAATCTGCAAAAAGATATTGAGGATGGGAAAGGCCACCGCGCCGCCGCCTTCGGGGGTTGAACCTGCAACAAAAGCGCCCAGTACCATGATGGCCGGGTAATACCAGTGTTCGATTAAAAAGCCGATGCTTGAGAATTGACTGAAAAGCACCAGCCACATCAGCAAGGCGACCACAAACCAAACACGAAACAACCGAGTGCGGAACATCCGGTCCTACTCCCAAAAAAGACCCGCGCAGCTTAGGCCGGCGATGAAGGTGACACAGCGACGCAAAATGTACCACTGCGCCTGCCCGTGATAAAGCGCACATTGTTCAGCGCGCCGGAATGTGTTGTCCTGTGCGTGCCTGCTCAAATTGGGCCTGTGTCTGTGTCTGTGCCTGTGTCTGTGTCTGCGTCGAAGCGGTTTTTTACATTAGGTGCTTTTTTATCAGCGCAATAGTCGCAGGCACTTCTGCCGAGGGCAAAAAAAGGGAGCCCTGGGCTCCCTTAATCACGCCGGCCTCAGCCAGCGTCAAGCTATCAATTACTGTGCGCTCTCAAGGCTTTCTGCCTGATGGCTTTGCAGTGGAATGCGCAGTACCACCTTTCTAAAGAACAGGTACACCAGGCCAACGGCTGCCCAAATCATGCCAAGCTCAAACGAGGTCGGTTCAAGATTAAGCCACAGCACCCCGATACAGGCAGCGCCGCA
The DNA here is from genome assembly GCF_018596335.1 of Shewanella jiangmenensis. Classification (GTDB taxonomy): domain Bacteria; phylum Pseudomonadota; class Gammaproteobacteria; order Enterobacterales; family Shewanellaceae; genus Shewanella; species Shewanella jiangmenensis. Next base: position 113,667 of record NZ_JAHEPS010000003.1, read on the forward strand.
CAGCGGCATCAGCAAAAAGGTAACATGATCTTTCAGCGTCTTGTTGTAGCCAAGCTTCACATAAAAGTGGGCAATTACTGCCAGGTTTACAAAGGTAAAGGCGACCAGAGCACCAAAGTTAATCAGCGCCAGCGCGATTTCCAAATCAAACGACACCGCCGACAGTGCCAGTGCGCCCACCAAAAGCACGTTCAGCGCCGGGGTTTGCCACTTGGGGTGCACATAGGAGAAGAAGCGTTTTGGCAGCGCGCGGTCGCGCCCCATCACATAAAGGAGACGCGACACACCCGCGTGGGAGGCGAGCCCCGAAGCGAGCACTGCCACTGTGGTACACACCAGCACCACCGCCTGGAAGAAGGTACCGCCAACATAGAGGGCAATTTCCGGCAGCACGGCGTCTGGCTGCTGAAAGCGGGAAATATCCGGGAAAAACAGCTGCAAAAAGTAGGATGTACCCACAAACAGCACGCCGCCAATCAGCGCCGTCAGCACGATGGCGCGGGGGATAACCCGGCCGGCATCGGGGGTTTCTTCCGACAGGGTGCTGATGGCATCAAAACCGAGAAACGACAGGCAGAGAATCGACGCGCCAGTCAAAAGCGGGCTGATTTGCATCTCATCAGAGAAAAACGGCCGGCTGCTGGCAACAGTGCCCAGGCCCTCGCCGTGGTACACGCCCCAGGCAATCAGGCCAATAAACACCGCAATAATGCTGAACTGCATCATCACAATCAGGCTGTTGAAATTGGCAACCAGTTTAATGCCGCGCAGGTTCAATATGGTCATCACCGCCGTGAGAGCGAAGATATAGGTCCAGGGCGCGACATCCGGGAACATGGCTTCCATGTAAATCTTGGCCAGCAGCATGTTAATCATCGGCATGAACATATAGTCCAGCAGCGACACCCAGCCCACCAAAAAGCCCACGTTGGGGTGAAACACCTTTTGAGCATAGGTATAGGCAGAGCCTGCCGAGGGGAACTTACGCACCAGATGGGCGTAACTGAGCGCGGTAAAAAGCATACCGATAAGCGCAAACAGATAAGCGCTCGGTACATGGCCGGAGGTGATGTCGGTAACTATGCCGAAGGTGTCGAACACCGCCATGGGGGTAAGATAGGCAAGGCCCATAATCACCACATGCCACAGCTTCAGAGTGCGTTTCAAACCAACCTGTTGGGTCGCCATTATGCTTTCTCCTCACCGTTTGGGGTGTCGGCCCTGTTACTCATACCCGCAATGCCAATCCCTGCATCGGGGGCGCCGGGGCGGCGCAAACCGGCATAGGCCGGCAGGAAAGCAATGGTTTTCCCCATCATGTTCCTCACTGAAGCTCTGTCGTGAGATTGTCGCCAATCCCGTTATCATTCCCGGTATATGCCGGCCTCGTTATGAATTTGGTGCGGCAATCAAACCCGGGAACCATGCTTGCCATTGCAAAGCACGGCTTGGGTTTTATTGGCCGAGGCGCATTGTGCATTCACTCCCCCCGGCTTACAAGAAAAAATAGAGCAAATATGCAATTTTTTGCATTTGTGAATGAGCATCCGGCGACTAAGGCTTTTGCCAGCCTTTACACCATGCCTTGCCTGCAAGGGCGATGATAGTTAATCGAGGAATAGGGCTGCGCGCCGGAAGGTGTTTTGGCGAGTGAGTTATCAGCAAATCCGCATCGGCATTGGGGTTTTGTCACTCTGTGGCAGCAGTTTGTTCATCCAGCTTGCCCTTTGGATAGCGCATTGCCAAAGTACAAATCGCCTCTGGTCAGCCCGGCGTTTTCGCGGCATCTTGGTGGCATTGACGGGCAATAATCGATATTAACTGTGATTTTAACTATGCAGTCATAACGCTCGGCTATGCGGGGCGGGCGGTAACTTTAACGGCCCGCAGGCCATGGGATGAGGTGTTCATTTTGCTGTGCTCCTACAACCATCTATCCCGTTAAGTATAGTTGTCTGGACTTTGGCACGGTTGGTATTGCTGCAGTTTACTGGATGCTATACAGTGAGTGTCATTGATGAATAATCAAGTGAAAACAATGGTTAAGGCATAGCTGATGTAAGTGTGTAACCAGAGTTTTCGCTTTGATACAGACAGAGATGCTGACAAAGGTGCTGATTAGGGATGATGGCCGTCGATTCGAGATGCTTTCAAAGGGATTTGCCTCGCTTTCCGCTTTCCCTCTCCCCCGACATTGGACTTATTGAAGCTGCCGCTTCGGGCTTTTTGCTGATTGTTTGGTTTGTCGTTTTACAAGCGACGGGAAGTCGTGGGTCAAATGCTTCCATGCAAAACGGCCAGTTCGCCATCCATGGCTCTCGCTCGTTAGCCAGTCGCTGCGCGACACTCGCCAACCCACACCCGGGGGAAGGGGATCTACAGCGACTCCCCTCTTACACATTTAGAAAGCAGGCCCGCGCCGCCCCCACGAAGCCGGGCACTTTGGGCTTATGGGCTGAAAACGGCCACCGCGACCGATTCGCTCCCAGCTCAGCGGTCGCTGCCTCGGCATCCATGCCTCGGCTCGCCCGTTTCACTCAGCCCAACACCCAAAGCGGCTTCGAAGGGGAATGGTGCAACCTTAGGCATGGGAGTTTATTGGTGAGTGAGGTTTGACTGATCTGACTCTCTTGTTTTCAATACCTTACTAATTTCGTGGGGTGGTGAGAAATGAACAGTAAGAGGGCGGTAAAAGCCTGTGACTTGAGGGGAATGCATGAAAGTACAACTGGATTTGGCAAACTGCTACGGCATTAATCAATTGTCGAAAGAGCTGAACTTTAGCAAAACAGCAAAAAATGATGGAGTTAACTCGCTTTATGCTCCAAATGGAACACTGAAAACTTCATTAGCAAAAACATTTAAAGATGTAGAAGCTGGCAAGCCGACAAGTGATCTCATCTTTCCAAGCAGAACGACGACTAGAGATATAAAGATCGATGGCGTGGATATTTCAGCTGAACAGGTGCTGGTGATCGATTCATACAATGAAAGCTATAGCTCTCAGCAAGTATCAACATTGCTGGTCAATGAAGAATTGAAGCAACAATATGAAACAGCCCTTAAAGAGGTCGATGGTAAGCGAAAGACTTTGCTTACTGCAGTAGCTAGCGCATCTGGAAAGCGAGACGCTAAAGAGTTACTAAGTGAAGTTTTTTCTAGACCGCTGAGTGAGTTGCTACCACTTTTGGTTGAGCTTGCCGGTGAAGAACACCCAGATTTTACGCACTATGGTCAAATCAAGTTTGATTTACTATTCAACCCTAAGGTCATTCAGCTCGTCACATCTGCAGACTTTGGACAAGATCTTGCCGAATACGTAAGTACTTACGACAGACTGATCGAAAGTTCGACAGTATTATCAAAAAGCTTCAACCATCAAAAAGCTGATAATGTATCTAAGAGTCTGACAGAAAATGGCTTTTTCAGTGCTTCGCATAGTGTGAACATATCAATTAATGGTACTAAACAAGAAATTTCTTCCAAGAAAGAGCTGAATGAACTACTTCAGGCAGAGCAGGAGAAAATTCTTGAAAATCCTGAATTAAAAGAAAAGTTTAGTCGTGTAGATAGCCAACTTAAAAATAAAGAGACACAAACCTTCCGCGACTTCATAACAGATAATCAGCACATCTTGTTGGAATATTCCGACGTAAACCAGTTTAAGCAGAAAGTGTTGTTGGGCTATCTCCAGTCCGCACAAACAGCTTGGGTGGATCTTGTTGGGACCTATCAATCTAATCAAGAACTGGTATCTAGAATTGTTGAAGAGGCAAAAGAAGAACAAACTATCTGGGAAACAGTTGTAGACACCTTCAATAAGCGCTTTAACGTCCCATTTAAGCTAAGTGTAGACAACCAAGTTGAGGTTATTCTCAATGATGCCGCACCTACTATTAAGTTTGAGTTTGACGATGGACGTGGTGAGTCCGAGATTGTTGGACAATCAAGCTTACTCGAAGCGTTAAGCCAAGGTGAAAAACGAGCTCTATACATCCTTAACGTACTATTCGAAATTGAAGCTCGACGTCAAAGTGCTAAGCCAATCCTGATAGTGATTGATGATATCGCTGACTCATTTGATTACAAGAATAAGTATGCAATCGTTGAATATCTGCGTGATATTGCAAAAGTTAGCCATTTTTATCTGCTGATGCTAACTCATAATTTTGATTTTCATCGTATTGTAAGCAGTAGATTAGGAGTGCAACGCAGTAATCGTCATATGGCTACTAAGTCATCAACTGAGATCTCACTAAATCCAGAAAAATACCAAAATGATGTGTTTAATGCTTGGAAACAGGACTTGGGAACAAATCCTCATTATCTATTAGCTAGTATCCCTTTTGCCCGAAACCTCGCAGAGTACTGTGGTTATGAAGAGCACTTTGGTACTCTGACATCACTACTTCATCTAAAAGCTGATACTAAAGATATTAAGATCAGTGACATTCAGGCGATGTACAGAGAAATCTTCACTGATAAAGCAACACTTGAACTCCCTGGTGGAACAGACTTGGTTTTTAACAAAATTATTGAGGCGAGTGATGTGCTTACAGCAGCGCCACAAGAATCACCAGATCTTGAGAGTAAGGTAATTTTAGCAATGGCGATTAGACTCAGTGCTGAGGATTTTATGATTAATAAAATTGCTGAACCAGAGTTTGTCGCAAGCATCAGATCTAACCAAACACGAGTTTTATTCGACAAATACGTCAATCTCTATCCGGGGGAATGCGAAATCATTGCTTTGTTGGATCAGGTAAACCTCATGACACCTGAGAACATTCATTTGAATTCGTTTATGTATGAGCCAATTCTCGATATGTCAGCTCACAGCTTGTATCGCTTATACTCAGGATTGAAAAACTTGTTATAAACCTCAGAGTTATGAGGAGCAGTGCTCACTCCAAGTTGTACCTGTCCCATTTGGCGTTAAGAAGAGCGGGGACAGCTATAACACTTTTGCTGAGGGATACACCATTTCCCATCGAAGCGGCCAAGGGTGTTGCTGAAAATGGCCTAGCGAGGCATGGATGCCGAAGCAGCGCCAGTCGAATCAGGGATGAGCGTCTGGCGCGTTAGCCAATTTTCAGCATAAACCCGAAGGGGCTTTCCGCTTCGTTTGGGGTCGCTGGGGGATTGGACAAGGGGGCAAGTCGATACTGCCCCCTTTCCCCGGGTGTGGGTCGGAGACCCACGACTTTAAGTCGCTTGCAAAGCGACATCCTTTGCAAAAGCGTCTGGCTTACGCACTAAGCCAACCGTTCTAACGGCCGATACCGTGCCACCGAAGCAGGCAACACAACCCCTTGAGCCTTCAAAGCATTCACCCGATGTAAATACGCTGCCCCGCTGAGCAAATGCAGTGCCAAATCCACTGCGCGGCGTTCGCGGTAATCATCAAGATACGTCCCCTTCGACCAGCCGTTAAAGGCCCCCAAGGCTGGCCCGGCCCAGATTTGATAATCCATCTCGCGGCCAGTTTCGCCGGTATTCGACCAGCGGCTGGAGAGCCCCAGATACCAGCGGAAAATCAGTGCCATCTTACGCTTGGGGTTACCCTCGGCGCGCTGAATTTGACTGGGATCGCGGGCCATAAAATGCGCCACCGTGCCTTGCCAAATGTCATCGAGACTGGCGCGAAATACCTGGGCTTCAAGCTTGGCGCGCTCATCGGCCGGAATGGCTTCGATGCTGTCGTAGCGGCTGTAAAGCTCGTACAGCTTGTTGGCGCGCATCGGGAACAGGGTGCCACGTTTTACTACCTGCAGCTTAACGCCCATCTCGAACATGTCGGCGGCGGGTGCCATGGTCACGTCCGCCATCTCGGTGGTGGCCAGCAGTTTGCGGGTATGCTCGCTGGCACCGGCCTCGATACAGGCCTGATTGATGGAGCCGGTCACGATAAAATCCGCGCCCATGTTGAAGGCGGCGAGCGCCGCATCCGGGGTGCCTATGCCGCCGCCTGCACCCACGCGAATGGGGGTGGCAAAGGCGTGCTGGGCTTGCAGCTCGTCTCTGAGCGCCAGAATAGTCGGCAACAAAGTGACCAGTGGGCGGTTGTCGGTGTGACCGCCTGAGTCGGCTTCGGCGGTGATGTCATCGGCCATGGGCACCAGCAGGGCAAGCTCGGCCTGTTCACTGCTGATATGGCCATCGGCGACCAGGGCATCGAGCATCTTTTTCGGCGCACTCTTCATAAAGTGGCTCGCGACCTCGGTGCGGCTGATTTTGGCGATAACCTTGTTTTTAATGACGATATTGCCATCTCTATCGCGGCTTAAGCCTGCGGCGCGGTAACGGACTATGTGCGGGGTTAGCGCCAAAAAGGCCGAGGCTTCTACCGTGTGTACGCCGTGCTTTAAATAAAGCTCCACCGCGCCTTGCTCAAGCGCAGGTTCACTGGGGCTGTGGATGAGGTTAAAGGCGTAGGGGCCCTTTGGCAGCTCGGCCTGAATGCGCTTGATTGCGGCTTCAACCCGCGCGGGCACCAGACCCGCGGCGCCAAAGGAGCAGAGAATGCCTGCTTTACCGAGCGCTATTACCAGCTCTTCGGAGGCGATGCCATTGGCCATGGCGCCGGCGTAGTAGGCGTATTTTACCCCGTGGCAGCGGCGAAAATCCTCACTGCCAAGCTCGGTGGCGGCAAAGGGGGCGGCAAAGGCGGAGACCTGAGCCGAGCCTGTTTTTGCTGGCTCGCGCTTCTTGTCGCTTACGCTAAGCTCAACTGCCGCGTGGCTGACGCCAAGCTCGCTGCCCGGCAGCCGAGCCATGTACACAGGCTTATCCAGCGCAAGCAGCGCCGCCTTGATGTCTGCATCGCTGCTCACGCTGAGGGCCGGGTCTATGGCCCAGGGCCACTTGAAAGCTGTGCTCATCTGTACTCTCTTTTAGGCGCCGTAGCGCCGTGTTTATTCTTGTAAATTTGCGGTTTAGCTGGCGTATTCATCGCCGCTCAGGCTTCTTCAATGGCAAGCGCCAGGGAGCTGATTTCGTAAATGCGCAGGCCATCTTTGGCAAGCCAGGCGTCGGCCTTGAGGGTGACGCGGCCTGCTTCCCTTTCGATGGAGGTGATGTGCAGCTCCAGCGACATCTGCCTGTTTAGCGGGCTGATTTGGCCACGGTACTTCCACTTCACACGGCTTAGGCAGTGATTAAAGCGTGGGTTTTGGAATTCATTTCCAAGACCCGCATCCAGCGCGAAGCTGGACAGCAGCTCGATAATGGCCTCGACCCCCAAAGAGCCCGGCATCACCGGATCCTGATGGAAGTGGAAGCGGAAGAACCAGTCGCTTGGGTCAATGGTGCGCTCGCCGTACACATAGCCAAGGCCCGCCTTGCCGCCACTGCGGACGATATCCACCTTGTCGACAAAGTTCAGGCGGCCGCCTGGCAGGCGCAGATGGGGCTTGCCGGGGGCGGCCTGATACAGGGCGCAGCTGTCATCGCGAAGCTTATAGCTGATGTCGGGGCTCTGCTTTTGCGCCTCAATCCAGGGCGTGGTGATTTTGCCGTTGTCCAGCCCCAACTGGTGGGTAAGCGCCTCTGCCTTGAAGTAACCAAACACCGCCTTACCCTCATAGAAGGGCTCACCGTCTGCCGCCAGCGCAAAGCTGAAGGTCTGGATGATATTGGTGCCTGACATGACTGTGCTTAGGAGGCGCGAGTCGTTGCTGATGGTCTTGCCGCGAAGGTCGATGTCTTTAATGAGCGTGCCTTCGCCGTCGAGATTGCGGAAAAACAGTTCAAGCCCCGGGAAGCCCAACGTGGTGCCCATATAGCCCGAGATAAAGCCGTTTGGCTGCAGGGCGATTTCCATCAAAATGGAGTAGGGCATGCGCGCCGGATGGCTGTTTTCGGCAAAATACCAGGCCTTGGGCGGCACTTCGTACTCGCCGAGGCAGGATGCCGGTGCCTTGAAGTCGCCGCGCTTGCCGTTAACCTCCACCACCCGGGTGGTGAGCTGCAAATCGCCGCAGGGGGTGCGCGGCGGAATAAGGCCGCGGTACACGGCGAACTCGGGCCCGAAGCAGTTTTCGATATTGCCGGTGGCAAACTCGAACAGGTGCCAGGGGGTAAAGGGCACAGAATCCGGGGTGCGATTTGCCGATTTTGCTGAATTGTCTGTCGTCAGCGGCGCTTCGATATGCTTCACCGGTACCACGCCTTTGATGGGCGTGGCGCTCAGGTCGGGCTCGTGGGTCATCAGCGGCGCATGGATGGATGCCTGACGGCCTTCGAGCAGCGCTTTATTTACGTTGGCCGCAATTTCGGTTTCTGAAGCGTAGCGAGTGCAGTCGTCGTCTTCCTTGAGCATCACGCCAAGGTTCTGGAAGTCCACCACCACTTTTCCGTCGAGGATGATTTCGATATTGGCCTTGGCCCAGGGGGAGGGGGTAAGGCCGATGTCGGTGACTTCCATGCGGTAGCTTAGGCGGTTCGATTGAGGCAGCACCTGACCACGGCAACGCACCTTCTGCGGCGCATCCTTTAATGGCTGGAAGCGGCCGTTTTTGGTGAGTTTGTGCAGCCCCAGGTGCAGCATGTAAAACTGCAGCAGCTGACCACAGCCTTCGGCCATCAGCGAGCCTGCCATCACCTGATCGTCTTTGAAGTGACAGGGGAAATACCAGTGATCCGGCTCAAGCTGCTTATGGCCTTCGATAAGCCCAAGGCCCCAGGCGCCGCCGCTGACATCCACCTTGCTCACTTCTTCAATCATCAAAAACTTTTCAGAAGCAAAACAGATGGATGGCTGATGGAAGCCCAAATCGTGGCTTGGACCGAAGCAGCCCGCCACATCGGCGGCAAGCAGGCGCGAGACCTTATCGTAACCAAACTGGGTTTTATCGCAGGCAATCAGCGGCGTGAAGCTACGCGGATTGGCCATGGCGGCACTGCGCTGTTTGATTTCATCCTCGGTGCGGATAACCCCTTTGCCGTCGGCAAGCTCGGCATCGGTAAAGAAGCCGGCGCAGCCACCGTCCATCTTGAGGATAAGCCTGTCGCCCACGAAGCACTCGTAGGAGAAGAAAAACAGCAGAGTGTCGCCGTTGCGGGCGTAGTTGTTGATGGAGATATCGTACCTTAGGGTATCGCCGCCACGGGGCAGGTCGCCAAGGAAGGTAAGGGTGCAGTCCAGCAGGCGATAGACCCGCTCGCCCTTGTTTTCAAGGTCGATGCCAAGGAAGGAGATCAGCATCAAGTCGCACTGACCCGACTCCACCGCCACCGCCCAGGGTATCTGGCCGTCTACCAGATAGGGGGCGTCCACCGGAATATCGTATTCGGTGGTCATGGTGCTTGGCTTATATTCGCCCAGTTTGGCGTTGAGTTTGGTTACCCGCGACACCAGCAGATAGTCGGTGGTGGGCAGCCGCACCCGGCGCTTGTAGCTGTCGATAATGGCGTAATCCGGGCCAAACACCGGGGCGATATCGCCCTCGGCGTACTCAACCAAATCGGCATAATCCCAAATGCAGTCTTTTTCCGCCTGGCTAAGCGGCGTTTGTTCAACTGCGGCTGGTGTTGCCAGCTGGGCCCTGGGCTGGCTCACTTCCACCTCGGGCAGACTGATTTCCACCTTCGGCAAAGTGAGTTGCAGCGGCTTATTCTCGCTCACTGCCGCGGCGATGGCGGCATTGCTTATCTCACCCGTGCTTATCTCACCCCTGCTTATCTCACTAGAGCTGCCCGCCATCAGGGCGCGGGCAAGCTTAAGCCCTGCCTCGCGGCTTTTCAAAAATGCCTGATGGGCCTCAAGGGCCGCCAGATGATTTTGAGCAAGCAGCCCTTGAGCGAACTGATTCTGTGTGAGCTTTTCCTGATCGGATTGATTGTGCGTCTGGGGCGAATGTTCAGAGCTACTTGCCATGGAGGGCGACTTATCCTCTGCTGCTAAGGTCGTTTTGTTGTGTGTGTCTGGCTGGGTTTGTTTCGGGATGCTTTTGCTCACCCGTGACTGTCCCTCAACCTGCGTTTGCATGGCATGGGCAAGCTTGGCACGTATCTTATCTTCAAACGCCAGCTCGGCGCTCAGGATATGGTGGGCGATAGTGGTGCCGCCAAGGCTGATTTGTTGAATAAGTGCCTTGCCGGTGCCCACTGCTCCTGAGGCTGAGCTAGCGCCTGAATCGATACGGCCTTGCAGCAGCTCACGCTGTGGCTGAGTTTGGCTGAGGCTAAGGAGGGCGCTGTGGCGCTCACCATCCTGAAGTACCCTGGCGCTGCCCTGTTTACCTTTATGCAGGTTCAGCAGGCCATGAATAAGGCTTGCCATACCGGCGGCGGCAAAGCTGTGACCGAAGCGCGCACTGGCGCTCGGGGCTTTGAGCGGATAGCCGCCCCGCACGCTCGGGCTGTGTTCAACCAGGGTGCTGTTTCCAATAAGAGCGCTGTGTTCAATCAAACCGCTGTGGTCAAGCGCATCAGCCGATACAAATTCCGGGGCACCAAGAGTTGCGTAACTTGGCGCAGATGTGCCCGGTGATGCATCGGTGCTGGCTCTAAGCACCAGAGCCCCTGCGCCTTCACCCGGGGCAAGCCCCATGGCCTTGAGGGCGGCCTGATGATGCAGCACTTTTTCGGCTGAGCCGGACAGGTCGACGGCCGCTATCACCACCGCATCGAGCCTGTCGTCGTTTGCACCAGGGAAACTGAAGAGGTTTTGCGCCACGTCAATGGCGCGGGCCACCGACAGCTCGCCCGCCGAAATGGTAAAGGCAGGGCCACTGAAATCCCACAGGCTCGCGATGCGCGACGCCATGATGTTGCCGATGTAACTGGTGTACTGATTAAGGCTCGCCGCCGGCAACACAGCATCCATGGCGAGCTTTTCAAGCGCATTGTATTCATCATCCGACAGTGCGATACCCGCCGCCTTAAGGCTCTGGGCAATCTGGCTGTGCAGATTTACCCGGCCACGGAACCTGTGCAGCTCAAGCTCGGTTTCCATCGCGACCAACACGGCTACCTTGCTGCCGGGGGCGAGTTTGGCATCGCGAATCGCCTCGTCGGCCACTTTCATCAGCAACAGCTGCTGGGCAACCAGCCTGTCGCCCGGGTGGGGCGGCAGCTTAAAGCGCAGAAAATCGAGCGCAAAACTGTCGATATAACCGCCGTCTGGCGCATTGCTGCCATCAGCAACCAACGATTCAAGCCCTTTCCAGCGGCTCTTGCCGGGGGAGGCGGGCAGCGGAATAAGCGCAGTTTTATCTTCAGTAATCAGGCTGTTAATCGCCTCGAGGCTGTCAGCTTTGCCAAAGTGGGCGCCAATGCCAGAGATCTCAAATGCTTGCGGGGCGCTGATTGTGGACGATGCGGCGATGTGTGCAGCGTCAGCCTCGGTCAATGCCTCGGGGGACTCCAGCACCAAATGGGCGTTACAGCCACCGAAGCCGAATACGGACAGACCGGCCAGCGGCGCGCTGTTACCGGACTTATGTGGCCAGCTTATGCATTCAGTCGGGATTTTCGCCGCGCCAAAGAGGCCCTTGGGGGATGAAATCGGGCTTTGCAGCCGCACGCTTGGCGGCAGCAGCCTGTGCTTCATCGCCAGCATCAGCTTGATGATGCCGGGCATGCCTGCGGCGGTCAGAAGATGGGTCAGGTTGGACTTTACCGAGCCAATCTTGGGGGCAGCACTGCCATCAAGGTGCTTTTCGAAAAACTGCTCGAGGGAGCTCAGCTCGACTTTATCGCCAAGTGGCGTGCCGGTGGCGTGGCACTCGACAACCTCCACTGCGGCGGGGCTGATGCCGCTGTCGTCATAGGCGCGCTCGAAGGCCTTGACCTGGCCTTTGCTGGCCGGGCTTAACACAAACTGGCCGCGACCGTCGTTGGAAAGCCCGACGCCGCGAATGATGCCGTGGATGGTATCTCCATCGGCAATAGCATCCTCGAGGCGCTTTAATGCCAGCATGCCTGCGCCTTCACCGGCAAACAGGCCGCCGGTGTTTTTATCCAGCGGCGCGGAAAACCCGGCTTCAGGGAAGGCGTGGAAAATCGAAAAACCCATGCTGATAAAGAAGGGATCGGCGCCGCTCACGGCACCTGCCAGCATCAGGTCGGCCTTGCCGGTGGCAAGATAATCGCAGGCAAGCTTAATGGCATACACCGAACTTGCGCAGGCGGCATCGAGGCTTAACTGCGGCCCTTTGAGACCCAGGCTTTTGGCTATCACCGCCGAGGCATCGGCGGCGGTTTCCTGCTGCCAGGGGGCTGCTCCGCCCATGCTTTCTGCATCAAAGGGCTGCAGCGCGGGAAAGCCCGGCAACCGCTGTTTGAGCGCCTGCTCCACTTGCTGATGATAGAGCGGGATCATGGCGCGGTTGGAGGCTTTGGTCGGGAACGACAACGTGCCCATGATAACCCCGGTGCGGCTCGAGTCGAGCTTGACGCCAAGGCTCACCTGCTTGGCCACATCGAGCGCCCACAGCTGATGCTCATCGAGGGTTTTGGCAAGTGTGGCCATTTCATCGGCGGGTCTGGCAAAACCCTCAGGGCTGAAGCGGAAATTATCCACATAGCCGCCCTTGTCGCAGTAAAAGCGATCGCTCTGACCTTGCTCGCCAAGGTATGCAGCCACAGGCGCGCCCAGTTTGGCATCTGTCAGGCTTGTGTGGGCATCGCGGCCTGCGGTTATCAGCTCCCAGAAGGCGTTGATATCGTCAGCGCCCGGGAAGCGGCCAGCCATGGCCACGACTGCGATGGGGCGGGCGGCATTTGCTTGCTTAGTTTTATTTTTTGTTTTGTGGCTCAAGGCGTTGTCTCTTGGGCGGGGCGCGCTGCAGCGGCTGGGCGCAGGCGCGATAAATTCATCGGAATACTGTGGGCTATCAGGCGGGCAAGCAGCTTTTGCAGTGCCTTGCCCTGCTGGCCGTCGGATGGCTGGGCGGTGAGGCGCATCAGCTTATCATCACCTATGGCCTGCACTATGCAGCTTGCCTCACGGCCTGCACCCACTTCGGCAAAAATGCGGCCACCGGCCTTGTAGGCGCGCACGATAAGCTCATCAAATTTAAGCTCATTGGCAAAGGTGGCGGCGATGGCATTGGCGATGGCATCTGAGTCGGGCGTGAGGCGCTCGGCGCCGGCGCTCAGCAGCTGGGGTAAGTCTTTGGGTAAGGGCGCTGACATCGGCCTTTGGTAAAACTGAGCCAGCGCGCCCTGCATGCTTTGCGCCGCCGGTGTGTGCATGGCGGTGACAAGCTTGGTATCAAGCCCACGTTTGCCCAGTTCTTTAACTAGACGCTTAAGCTCGGTGTCGCTGCCGGACAGCACAGTGCTTGGCCCCTGGGAGATGGCAATCGCCACCTTGGGGAAGGCGCTTAAGTGCGCTCGGATCTCACTTGCGTTAAGGCGCAGCACCAGACTCTTCCAGTTAAGCTCGCTGCTGCGGCCAAGTTGCCAGTGGGCACGCACCGCTTCAAGCTTGCCGGATATGCCGTCGGCAAAGAGCTCACTTTTAAGGGTGTCACCCACCATGGCGAACGGGTCTTGCCACAGGCCCCGGGCCGCTATCATGGCCGCTTCGCCCATGGAGTAACCGAGGCAGAGCGCAGGCTTGATGCCAAGCTCACCTTCAAGGATGCGGGTCATCAGCACACTGGCGCCAACGCCGGCAACAGCAAGCTCGGCAAGGCGCGGGTCATCACCAAGCTCCCGTGGCAGCAGCACGCCATCAAGGCCGCTAAGGCCATGCTGGCGACAGTCCTGGTCGAGGGCATCGAACTGCGCCGGGAAATAAAGATGCATATCCGCCAGCATTTCGCTGCTGGCGGTACCGACGCCGGGATACACAAAGGCAAGACCGGCAGGCCCCGAGGGGCTTGGTGAAAACACGCTGCCCGCCGGCGTTGAGAGTTCGATATCGTCCCTCAGGCTTTCGGCGAGGCGCCAGGAGAGGCTTGCCGCCTCGGCCACCAGTGATTTGGCATCGGCGCCAATCAGCACAATGGCGCGGCAGCCCGGCGTCATGTCATCAAAGGCCTGCTGCACCAGCGCAGCAAGGGCCTCATCGGATTTTATCGCGTTAAGTTCGGCCTGAATTTGAGTCAGACGTCGCTGCACCGCCGACCAGTCACCGCCCGGCAATGCCAGCGGCAGCAGCCAGGGCAGGGCGCCGCCATTGAGCGCGGCGCCAATGCGCGCCGAGCCCTGAGTTAATACCAGCGTCTGGTTTTCGCCTCCATCGCCGGCACCGACCAGCGCCAGCACCCGCGCCTGATAACGTGGATGGCTCCAATAGCCGCCATACACAGGATGGGTGCGGCCGGCGAGCTTTTCGGCGTGCTCAATCACTGTGTCGATGCCGGGGCGTTCAAACAGGATTTCTGCATCGGCAGGTGAGCGACCCGCCTGAATAAGCGCCTCGTGGATGGCATTGGCGCCGCGGGCATAACCTTGCAGCAGCGCCAGCGGATGAAGATGAGCCTTGGCCGCATCGAGCGCCGGCAGCAGTAACCACTCGCCTTTGGCACCAAGGCGCAGCGGCCCTTGGCTCGCTTGGGCAAGCAGCGCCGGCCAATCCGCGTTGGCCATTTGTGCATCACTTAAGCACGCTGTGCGGCTGAACGCAGCGCTGGTGCGGCAAAGCGCCAGACGCAGCGGCGCTGGCGTCTGGGGTTGGCGTGGCTTGGTGCTCATGTCAGTCTTCATCCCTGTGTCAGCCTTTGGCGGGGGCCAGAGGCGCATCATGCTGTTTATGTTCACTCAAAAAGGCTTTATCCAGCGCTTTGCTGATGGTCACCCGTACGTTTTCCATGGCGCTGGCAAGCTGGCCTTGGGCATCGTACAGCGCCACATCGGCAGTGAGCTGGCGGCTGGTATGGCTTTTTACCCATAGGCGGATATGGCCAGTTTCGCCATTTGCGAGCTCGCGGATCTGGGTAAGGGTGCCAAGGCTTGCCGGCAGACTGGCGGCATCGTACTTAAGCCGCGCCCATACCAGCAGCGATTGCAGCAGCGCATCCTGCTGCGCCAGTTTGGCAAAGTTGGCGTCGCTGCCTGCGCTGCTGCTAAGGGCATAGCTAAGGCACAGGCCTGAATCATCAAAGGCGCTCACATCGCCAAGCACCTGCAGTGACGGTCCGTGGAACAGGCTGCCATCAAGATAAAGCGCGCTGCCGCTTGCGACAGGCTCAGGGTTGATGGCCGGGCTGTCGTGTGTCGGCAGTTCGCATTCAGCGCTGGCAACCAGGCTTGCCTCATACTGCGGGCGACCGTCGCATTCGATTTTGGCAATCAGCCCTGTGTCTGCCTGACTTAAGGTCAGCAGCAGCGCCTTGCTGTCGGTATCGAACACCACGCCTTTAAGCAGCCGGTAATCCTGTACCTGCCAGCTCGCGCCGCCCAGTGGGAAGCAGTTGGCGGCGGCGCTGGTTATCCAGTCCAGGGCACAGACAGTGGGCAGCACGCTGTTGCCGCCAAGCCGGTGATCCTTAAGGATATCCATGGCATGGCGCTGCAAGCTGCAGCCGATACTGACGTGCCCGTCAGGCTTTTTTGCAGTTAATCCCTGCTGCTCGCCTGCACCCTGCATGCTGGAGCCGACCAATATCTGGCAGGCGTCGCGGCGCAGCACGGCCTCGGCAAAGAGGTTGGCGCCAAGATCCCGTGGGATCACATACACGCCGCGCTCGAGGAACATCTTTTTCAGGCTCTCGTTGACCATGCCGCCATCCCACGGCCCCCAGTCAAACGCCACCACGCGGCGCATGCCATTCTGGCCAAACTGATGGGCGGCCTTGTTCAGCACTTCGTTGGCCATGGCGTAGTCACTCTGGCCCTTGTTGCCATAAAAGCCGGCGGCAGAGGAGAAGAGTGCCAGCAGTTCCAGGTTGGGAAGTGTTTCCAGCAGCGCCTTAAGACCGCCAACCTTGGTGCCGAACACCCGGCCAAGTTCATCCAGGTTCTTGTCCTGAATGAGTTTATCGGCCAGCACCCCGGCGCCATGGATAAGCCCTGTGATAGGCGCGATGGCTTGAATTGGGGCGAGTGCGCGTGCTACCGAGTCGCTGTTTGCCACATCGAGCGGCAGATATTCGGCACTGGCGCCGACGGCCTCAAAGCGGTTGATGGCGCTTTGAATATCAAGGGCGCTGATAAGCGGCGCTATCAGGGCTTCGACTTCTTTGGGCAGCGGCCGCTTGCCGCTGGCGAGCAGCTCCTGAATCGCGGCCTGCTTCAGTTCACTGGCTTTAAGGCCAAGCGCCCAGTCTGGGAAGTCTTCGGCGCTGATGGGCTTACTGCGGCCCGCCAGAATAAAGTGGGCGCCGGTTTCTTTGGCAAGGGCGAGGGCGCAGTCGAGGGTGACCCCTTTTGCACCTCCGGTCACCAGTATTTTATCTGCACTGGAAAGACTGATTTTTGCAGAATTTCCAGTCAGTTCGCTCGCAATTGCGCCAAAGCGGCCATCGGCGCTGACACCCCACTCAAGCTCAGTGTCTATGCCATAGAGGGCGTCCAGCACGGCATCGGCCAGCGCGCTTGCATCAAGCTCGGTTGCCACATCAAGGGCGCGGCAGTGCGCTCCCGGCCACTCGTGGGCGAGGGTTTTGGTCAGCCCAAACAGCGCCGCCTGATTAAGCTCGCAGGGGCGGTTACCCAGGCCAAGTTTGCCATCCATCCGCGCGGCGGTAATAAAGGCGCGGCGCTGATCGCTGCCTGCGCTAAAGCCTGTGGCCAGATGCTTGGCAAACAGGAAGGCGAGCGACACGAAATTAAAAGCGCTGTCGCTGAAAGCGTTTTGGTCAGTTGGTGCGCCCTGTTTCACGCCGGTGATGTTTTCCTGCGGCTGCAGGTGAATAAAGGCCGACACCTCGCCGATATCGGTGATGAAGCTTGCTACCGCGTCATCGCTGTCGTCGCTTAAGGTGTGGGCATCTATGCTGGCATCCAGCACCGACTGGGTGGCGAGCGCCTTGGGGCGCACCACAGTAACGTCCAGTCCTTTGGCTACCAGGCGGCCGGCAAGTATGCCTGCGTTATGACCATCATCCAGCACAATAACCCGGGCGTCGGCGGCAAAAAGACCGGCAGCCGAATCGGCTTCGAGTCTATTTGCCGCTGGCAGCTTTTTTAGGCTGACCCCCGTGTGGGGCGCGAGTGCCGGCGTGTTGGCGTTGCCCGTGTCTGTCTGGCCGGAAAAGTTGCCGGGCAGAGCAAAGGTTTCAACGATTTGGCCCAGTGTGCGACATTCGGCAAGTGCGGCTGCATCGACCTCGCCAAGCCCCGGCAGGTTTTCCTGCACTGTGCCGAGGATTTCCACCCGCTTGATGGAATCGATACCCAAATCCGCTTCCATGTCCATGGCAAGGTCGAGCATGTCGACCGGATAGCCGGTTTTGTCGGCCACCGTGAGCAGCATTGTGTCGAGTATGTCCTGGGGCGATGGCTGGGGTAATGCCTGGGACGATGGCGCGGCTGCGGCTTTTACGCTGGCCTGAGCCGGTTTGCTTGGCTGCATGGCCGCAGACTGGGCTTTGGCGGCGCGCTCTTGCTCGGCACCGGTTTCAGGCTCAGGGCTGTTTGTTGCAGGCTCAGGGCTGTTTGTAGGCTCAGGGCTATGCTCTTCAGGGCTGGTCGCCTTTGGCAATTCGGCGGCGCTGCTTGCCTTAGGCAATTCTGCCGCATTTAAGGTTTCGCTGACCGCAGCCACAAGCTCGGCGGCGAGTATGTCGAATCCGGCGGTTTGCTCCTTTGCTTCTGTTTCAGTTTCAACTTCAGCTTGAGTTTCAGCTTCAACAGTTTCAGCTTCAACAGTTTCTGCGATGACTGGCGCAGCGTTGGTGTCAGGCTTGGTTTCAGCTTCTTCTGCAATCTCGGCCAGGGTTTCGGCTTCGGCGGCAGTTTCGGTATCCGGTTCAATGTTCTCTGCTGAAACAGGAGCTTCAGTAACGGGATCTGCTGCAACAGCAACTTCAGCAACTTCAGCAACTTCAGCAACGGCAGCTTCAGCGACGTCATTTACCTCAGTGTCATTTGCCGAAACGGCATTTGCAGCAAGGTTATCGACCGTGTTCAGGGCTGAATCGCCGCCAAAGCAGGCGATGATATCGGCAAGGGTGCGGCACTCGGCCATGGCGGCGGCATCCAGCTCCGGCAGGTTTGGCAGGGAGTCCTGCACTGTGCCTAGAATTTCCACCCGCTTGATAGAGTCGATACCTAAATCCGCTTCCATGTCCATGGCAAGGTCCAGCATTTCAGTGGGATAACCTGTTTTGTCGGCCACCACGGCAAGCATGGTGCGGGTAATGTCGTCGGCCGCAGGCGTCGGCTGCGAAGCCTGCGCCTGCTCTGCTAAGGAAAGAGGGGAAACTGGAGCCTGCGATACTGCCGGTGCTTCTGCAGTGAGGCTGGCGCTCATCAAATTGACTATGTCGGCAAGGGTGCGGCACTCGGCCATGGCGGCGGCATCCAGCTCCGGCAGGTTCGGCAGTGCGTCCTGCACTGTGCCTAAAATCTCTACCCGCTTGATGGAGTCGATACCGAGGTCCGCCTCCATGTCCATCGCTAAATCCAGCATTTCAGCGGGATAGCCTGTCTTATCGGCGACCACGGAAAGCATGGTGTGGGTGATGTCGGCAGCGCTCACGGAAGGCTGTGCTGTGTTGACCGGCGCGCTGTTAACTGTAGCTGTGCTAACCAGAGCTGTGCTAACCAGAGCAGCTTCGGCCTGAGTAGCCAAAGGCAGGCTGGCACTCATCAGATTGACTATGTCGGCAAGGGTGCGGCACTCGGCCATGGCGGCGGCATCCAGCTCCGGCAGATTTGGCAGGGCGTCCTGCACTGTGCCTAAAATCTCTACCCGCTTGATGGAGTCGATACCAAGGTCCGCCTCCATGTCCATCGACAGGTCCAGCATCTCGGTGGGGTAGCCGGTTTTATCGGCCACCACGGCGAGCATGGTGTGTTTGACTTCATCCGCGCCAGCAGCCGGGGCTGCAGCTGCGCCGATTACCGGCACTGCGACAGGCACAGTTAAAGGCACTGCGGAAAGTGCAGCCGGTGCGGCGGTCATGGCCACAGCGGCCGATGTGGCTGCGGGCAGGCTGGCGCTCATCAGCTTGACGATGTCCGCCAGCGTGCGGCACTCGGCCATGGCGGCGGCATCAAGCTCCGGCAGATTTGGCAGCTCGTCCTGTACTGTACCTAAAATTTCCACCCGCTTGATGGAGTCGATACCAAGGTCCGCTTCCATGTCCATGGAAAGGTCCAGCATTTCGGTGGGGTAGCCGGTCTTGTCGGCCACAACCTGCAGCATGACTCTTTCGACTTCAGTGGCTCCCGGATTTGCGACCTCTGCGGCTGCCGGATTTGCGACTTGAGCTGCGATTGGCGTTACCGCGGAGGCCTCGGCTGGTGCTGTTACTTCTGCAGCTACCTGGGCTTTAGTCACTACGGGCGCTGGCTGCACTGCTTGTTGCACTGCTGATTGTTGTACTGCGGGTTGCAAGGGCTGCGCAGCAGACGCGGCCATGGCATTTGCAGCTACTTGCTGGGTTGCGGCAACAGGCTGTGACGCGAACGGCTGACCTGTGAGTGAGCGCAGCATCTGCTCGCTGCTGGCGGCCTGAGCGCGCATAAATTCGGTATGAATTCGCAGGGTTTCGGCCTGATGCTGGTGGAACAGCTCCAATGCCCGCTCGGAGGCGGCGGGTACGCTCTGGCCGGCTGCAGCAAGCGCCAGTTGCTGCTGTATCAATGCCTGCACCCCTTCGCTGTACTGGGCTGGAATAGCCAAAAACTGCTGATGCAGCGAGGCCAGCTGCTGCTGGGCGGCAAACAGGGCATCCAGTGCGCTTGGGCTTGCATTGACGGCCTGCTGCGGCGCATTGCCGGCGTGCTGCGTCGTCTGGCTGGCAGCAGGCGCGGCCTGAGATGGAACACTCTGGGTGACGTATTGAGTTTTTTCCACGATTTTCTCTACGATTTCAATTTGTTTGCTGACCTTGCCGTCCTTGAGAGCGGCAGCCATACGTTCGACCGTGGCCGGACTTAAATAATTGCTGGCACCGAGCTTGATGGTGAGTGCCGTTTTAGCCACGGGTTTGGCCGACAGCACCTGGCGGTACGGGTCCGGATTGCCGATGGCAAAACCGGCCACGGCAAGCTCCAGTGCCGCGAGCTTAAGCTTACTGTCGGCGCGGCCACCGGCCTGACCGGCAACTGATTGGGCATCGAGCGACACTATCAGGCAGCCTTTGCTGCGCTCGCCAAGGATGGCCTCGACAAGGCGGCCAAGGGTGTTTTTGGGGCCAAACTCCACAAACACCCGCACGCCGTCGCGGTACAGGCTCTCGATTTGCGACTCAAATTGTACCTGCTCCAGCATTTGCGCCTTGAGGCTTTGCTTAAGGCTTTTGCCGTCCAGCGGCCGCTTGTCGCCGGAGGCGTTGGCGTACAGCGGCGCGCTGGCATCGCTGAAGCGCTCTTTATCGATGGCTGCCGCGAAGGGCTCGTGGGCATGGCCGACCAGCGGCGTGTGGAATGCGCCGGATACCGGCAGCTCGATGGCGCGAATGCCGTCAGCAGACAGGGCTGAGACTGCGGCCTTTACCGCCTCGGTAGGACCGGCCAGCACCAGCTGGCTCGAGCTGTTGTGGTTGGCAATCACCACGGCCGGGTCTTTTTCAAGCAGCTTATCGAGCACATTTCTGTGCTGGGGCGATGGCAGAATAACCGCTGCCATGGTGCCTGCATCTTTGCCTTCAGGCACCGAGGCCATGGCATCGCCGCGCTCGAATGCGAGGCGGTAGTAGCTGTCTGTGTCGATAACACCGGCGGCGCGAAGGGCCGATAGCTCGCCAAAGCTGTGACCTGCGACCGCATCAAACTGAAAACCGGCGGCCTTTAATATTTCAAACTGACCCAGGCTCACGGCGCCGATGGCGCTTTGGGCAAAGCGGGTATTGGTAAGCGCCGCTTCATCGGCTTTGCGCGCCTCAGCATCGAATTTAGGAATAGGAAACACCAGGCTTGATAACTCACCAAAACCATGGCGACCGGCATAGCCTCGGCGGGTAAATTCCGCATCGGCTACGCTGAACTCGGCGCGCATCTCGGGGTAGAGCATGGCAAGCTCGCCGCCCATGTTGAGGTACTGGCTTCCTTGTCCGGCAAAGAGCGCTGCGACCTTGGCCTTTTCATCCATGGCTGCAGCCCTGAAGCTCATGTCCAGGCTGCGCCAGTTGCCAGCGCCGCTGGTCAGTTTGCCAATGGCATCATCCAGCGCGTCTTTAAGCTCCTGACTGTTGCCGGCAAGCAAACCAAGCCTTGGCCAGCCTGGGTTTACCGCCTCGCCTGACAGCTGATAAGGCGCAATCAGCGACTCAAAGCGCTCGTTGCCCTGATTGAGTTCGAGTTGCAGCGCTTTAAGTTCATCCAGCAGTGCCTCTGCAGTGGCGGCGGCAAACAGCAGCGGCACAGCGGCGGCGCGCAGGCGATAGGGCGCGCGGGCGTGATCCGGGCGGTATTCTTCCATCACCAGATGGAAGTTGGTGCCGCCAAAGCCGAAAGAGCTCACCGCGGCGCGGCGGGGCGTGCCATCGGGGCGCGGCATCCAGGGGCGCGGCTCGGTGGAGAGGTAAAAGGGCGACTCTTCTATCGCCATTTTGGGATTGGGTTTAACCACGTTGATGGTGGGCGGCAGCACCTTGTGGTGCAGTGCCAGCGCCGCCTTGATAAGCCCGGCTGTGCCTGCGGTGGATTTGGTGTGGCCCACCTGGGATTTTACTGAGCCAAGGGCGATATGCTGGCGCTCGTCGTTGCCTTCGGACATGACTATATTGAGACCGCCGAACTCGGCCACATCGCCTGCGGCTGTGCCTGTGCCGTGGGCTTCCATTAAACCTAAGGTGTGGGCGGGGAAACCGGCATCATCGTAGGCGCGGCGCAGCGCTTTGGCCTGACCTTCGGGGCGCGGCGCGTAAATACTCTTGAATTTACCGTCGCTTGAGGCGCCAACGCCTTTGATTACGGCGTAAATTTTATCGCCGTCGCGCTCTGCATCTTCCAGGCGCTTAAGGGCTATCATGCCGATGCCTTCGCCAATCATCATGCCTTTGGAGTCGGCATCGAAGGGCTTGATTTTCTCATCCACGGTAAAGGCAGGCGTCTTGGAGAAACTCATGTACATATAGGCGGAGTTGTCGGTACAGGCGCCGCCCGTGACCATCATGTCGGCGCGCCCTTCGGTAAGCTCGGTGAGCGCCATCCGCACCGCGGCAAGGGAGCCCGCGCAGGCTGCATCCACCACGCAGTTCATGCCGCCCAAATCGAAGCGGTTGGCAATGCGCCCGGCAATCACGTTACCAAGGCTGCCCGGGAAGGAGTTTTCTTCCCAGTGAATGTACTGGCTTTGGAATTTTTTAATCAGCATTTCGCTGTCATCGTCGCTTAAACCGCTCTCGCGAAACACCTTTTTGAGCACAGGATATTGCAAACGGGCATTGAGGCTCTGGCTGATTTTTTGGCCGCCGCCTATGCCTAAGGTGATGCCGATTTTGTCGCGGTCATGGCCCGAGCCTTCACGAATGCCGGCGTCTTCCAGTACTTCTTTCGCTACCACAAGCGATAAGAGCTGGGCGCTGTCGGTGAGCTCAAGAATATTGGGCGGCAGGCCGAACTCCATCGGGTTGAAGTCGACCTCGGGGATAAAGCCGCCGCGTTTGCAGTAGCTCTTGTCGGCGACCTTTTTGTCGCGGTCGAAGTAGTCGTCCACCTGCCAGCGATCGGCGGGCACCTCGGTGATTGCATCGATTTTATCGACAATCAGATCCCAGAACTCGTTCAGATAGCGGCTGTTGGCAAACAGGCTCGCCATGCCGACGATGGCGATGGGGGTGTCCTTGAGACGCTTATTAAGGCGCAGATCCTTGGCGTCGTGAGTCTGGGACTCGCTCATGGGGCAACTCCTGTGGGCGCCGGGTTTGGCGGCGACTTTTTACGGTTTTTGGCGCTCTTTGCATCGGGAAAGCGCGCCAGAAAGGTTTGATAGTTACGGGCCAGGATTTTCCTGAGCCTGAAGGGCCCATGGTGCAGCACATGGGTGATGTAACGGTCGGCGGCCTCAATGTCGGCATCGCCGCGCTCGTCGGGGTAGATGTCCACGTAAACCCAGTCGTGGGCTGGCGCCATGCCAATCAGCACCGAGAAGGAGCCTTCGTCCTCCAGTGGCACATGCATGGCCTCAATCTGCACCACGGTTTGTTCATCTTCTGCGGGCAGTTTGAGGGTTTGCGCCAGAGTATGGCTGTTTAAGGTGTAATGCTCAGTGCCGGCATCTCGGCAAATCGGCAGGCTGGCAAAGTGTTTATCCGGCAGCGATTCGTTGGGGGTAATATCACCAAGCCGTGAAACGCCGTGGCGCTTGAGGCAGCGGGCGAGACCTGAGCGCGACACATTGGGATTAATGTGGCGCTGGGTGACTTCGAGCAACTTATCCAGGGTGAGTTTGAGCTGATACCTGAGGCCCACCACCACATATTCCTGCACCGGTGTCAGGGTGGTGTTGAGGTGATGGGGCAGATTGGAGCTGTCGGCGACCGTGGCGCGGTTTTTCCACTTTCTGACCGTGGCCGGGGTGATATTGAGCACACGGGCAAGCTCAGCCACCCCCAAGGGCGACTCCTGGATAAAACGGCGCATCTCCACCGTGGTGGTGGCATTGCGATGGCGGGCTCCGTCGACGGGGCCTTTGGCTTTGTCCGCGCTCACGCGGCCTGACTTCCCATGCTGCTTTTTATCCTTAACGAGGGGAAAATCCGTACGCTTGTCATCAGCTGTGACATTACATGACTACAAACAGGCGGAACCGGCAGAGCATTGTGTTGGTAAACTCTTGCGGCCAACACTGCATCCCTTGGGCTGCGTCAGTCAATGGTTGAGCAGATTACCTGAGCTTGCGCCAAGATACAATCAGGTGGGACTGGTGATTGCGATAGAGGCCTGGTTTGCCAATGTCATCGAAACCCGCATGAAACATGACCCCAGTCACCTTTTGGCCGGATCCCGAGGTCTATACTGGCTCTATTGCCGGATAAAATGTGACACAAGGAGGCCTGTATGGCTGAGTATCAAACCGCGAGGATCCGCAACATTGCCCTGCTTGGGCACACCGGGGCGGGTAAGTCCTCGCTTCTGGAGGCGCTGCTGTATGGTGCCAGGGCGATAAGTCAGAGGGGCAGGGTGGATAAGGGCACAAATCATGCCGATTTCACTGCCCAGGAAAAAGCTCACCAACACAGTCTCGAACCCTCCTTTTTAAATCTCGATGTCGATGCCCACCACGTAAACCTGATAGATACCCCCGGACTGCCCGACTTTTTTGGCCGCGCGCTGTTGCCGCTGCCGGCGGTGGAGTCTGTGCTTTTGGTGGTAAATGCCGCCACCGGCATCGAACCTGTGACCGCCCGTGCCTTCGAGGCTGCCCGCGCCCAGGGCAAGGTGGTGTGTATTTGTGTTAACCGTATTGATGGTCACCTCGACCGCTTGCCGGCCATCATTGAAGAGCTGCAAACCACCTTTGGCCCGCGCTGTCTGCCGGTTAACCTGCCATCCGCCGATGGCAATGATGTGGTCGATTGCTATCTGCACTGCGAAGAAAACCGCCCGACGCTGTTTTCATCGGCCGCCTCTGCCCGCGACGAGCTGGTGGATACCGTGCTTGAAGAAGATGAAGAGCTGATGACCCTGTATCTGGAGCAGGGCGAAATGCTGAGCGCCGAGCAGCTGCATGAACCGCTGGAAACCGCGCTGCGAATGGGGCATCTGGTGCCTGTGTGCTTTACCAGTGCCGAGCAGGAAGTGGGTATAGGCTCTTTGCTGGAAATCATGGTGAAACTGCTGCCAAGTCCGCTGGAAGCCAATCCGCCGCAGTTTGTGAAGGGCTTTGGCGACAAGGCCGTACCTGTGGATGTAACCCAAAAAGCAGGCGATCATGTGCTCGCGCAGGTGTTTCGCGTTGGCATCGACCCCTACTTTGGCCGGGTGGCGGTGTTTCGTCTGTATCAGGGCAGTATGCAAAGCGGCATGAAGCTCTTTATCGGTGCCGATCGCAAGCAGGTTAAAGTGGCGCATTTACTGAAACTGCAGGGCGCTGAAACCACCGAAGTCGGCACCGCCGTGCCCGGCGATATCTGCGCGCTTTGCAAAATTGATGAGCTGGAAGTGGGCTCTGTGCTGCACGACAATCACGATGAAGATGAATTCCATCTGCCGGACCTAAAGCTGCCGCAGCCGATTTTTGGCCTCGCGGTATCACCAAAGCGCCGTGGTGATGAGCAAAAGATTGCCGAAGTGCTCGCCAAATTGATTGCAGAAGACCCAAGCCTGGCGGTATCCCAAAATGAGGCCGAAGGCCAGACTGTGCTGAGTGGCCTTGGTGATTTACACCTGCAGATTGCCCTCGAAAAAGCCCAGAGCGTGTTCAAGGTCGACATGGACACCTGCAAGCCTGCGGTGGCTTACCGTGAAACCGTGTGCAAGGCCGCCACCGCCCGTTACCGCCATAAGAAACAGTCCGGCGGCGCGGGGCAGTTTGGCGAAGTTGAACTCATGGTCGAGCCGCTGCCACGGGGCAAGGGTTTTGAGTTTGTCTCCAAGGTTGTAGGCGGCTCGGTACCAACCCAGTATATTCCGGCCGTCGAGAAGGGCGTGCGTGAGGCGCTCAAAGCCGGGCGCCTTGGCGGCTATCCGGTGGAGGATGTGCGGGTGACTGTACTTGATGGCAAGCACCATAGCGTTGACTCCAAAGAAATCGCTTTCGTGATGGCCGGTAAAAAAGCCTTCAACGAAGCCTTCCTGCAGGCAAGCCCGGTGATCCTGGAGCCTTTGGTCACCATGGACATAGTGGTCAGCGCCGATAACGTTGGCGACATTACCGGTGACTTGAGCTCGAGCCGCGCCATGGTGTGCGGCACTGAGGCCAGACGCGATGGCAAGGTACGGGTCATGGCCGAAGCGCCGCTTGCCACTGTCGACAGCTACGCCACAAGGCTTAAATCCATGACATCGGGCGAAGGGGAATTTACCCTAAGCTTTGCCCGCTACGAGGTGGTGCCACCGGCGGTGCAGCAAAGCCTGCTGCGTACGATTGAAGATAAGGATGATTGATTCTAAGGATATTTGGCCCGGCGCTGTAGCGAGTTACAGCGACCGATAGTTTGCTTTAGCAGTTTCCCTTTAAACCTTTGTCTTTCAAACCTTGGCGGCGCGCATAAAGTTTATGGCGCCGCTTTTTATTTGCGTAACCTCATGTTTTCCCTGACTTGTATTAGTGTTTCGATAAGCGGGCTTGTGAGCGCAGATGTTGGCAGCGAGCTCGGTTTACGTCGCGCCTCTTACCTTGGTGCTTTCGCTGATTTGATATCGATTTTGGGGTCGTCAGAGACGTTGACTAAGACAACGCCCTTCGCTGCAAGACTTGGGAATTACGCCAAAGCTTGTCACAATAGCGGCCATCTTAATCCGGCGGTGCGTATCTTAATTTGAATCTTTTATCTAAAGGCGGCGACAGCCCTGAGCTAATCGACGCCAACACTCCTCAGGTTTTCCTGTCGCTGATTTCGCTGCCGCCGACCGAAACCTCTTTGCATCAAGCTTCATTGCACCAGGCTTCAATGTTCGAAGCCTCAGTGCCCGAAGCCTCAGTGCCTGAAGCCTTGCTGGAGTCCTGTGAGGCTTGGCTGAGTGAGCAGGAGCGTGAGCGTATTGCACGGATGAGCATGCCGGCAATGCGTGAGCGCCAGCGGCTTATTCGCCTGTGCGTGCGCGCGGTGCTGTCGCGTGTAACCGGCATACCGCCCACTGCGCTGCAGTTTACCTTTGGGCCCAATGGCAAACCGGCGCTGGCGTCGCAGCCGGATGTTGCCGGCGCAAAAGAGGTTGATTTCAATATCAGCCACAGCGGCGATATGTTGGTGGTGGCCTGCATTAAACCGCTGAGCGCCGCTGGCAAGTGGCACTTTGGGGTGGATATCGAAAGGTTACGCCCTAAAACCGATATCGCGGCGATTTATCGGCATTACTTTTCAGAGCCCGAGCAGCGACTTCTTGAAGAGCAGGATGCCGATAAGCAGCGGGCGACATTTTTCGATTTATGGGCCTTGAAAGAGTCCTTTATCAAGGCGACCGGCAGAGGACTTGCACAGGAGCTCAAAAGCTTTGGTTTCAGCTTTGCTGATGCCGCGCCGTCGCCATCCAACCTGCCGCAGAAAGGCAACTTGCAACTTAACGATGTTCAGCGTTGGCGCGACGCTAAGCTGTCGCTCTTTGGCAAGCGGGAAGAGGCAGCTCAGTGGGCGGAATTTGACTGGCAGTCGCTGCTGATAAACCTTGATGCTGAGTATCGGCTGGCGCTGACGCTTGGGTTATCCGGCGCCGCGTTAGTTGATGATGTTAAAGGCGCTGGCGCGCCAAAGGGCGCCAAGGTTCAGGATTTTCGCCTTGCCGATATTGTCCGAATCACGGCTGAAGATGCGATTGATTTACTGAAGGCGGCGCGTTAGAGCCGCAAATTACAATACGGCAGTTAGTCACAATAGCCTGAACAGTGCAACTCAATAAAAAGTCAGTAAAAAAGCAGCCCGTGGGCTGCTTTTTTATGCTTGGCAGAGATTACTGCCGCGCCAGGCGATTATTTTCCGGCAGGTGCTCAAAGTCACTGCGAAACGGATTGATGTCGAGGCCGCCACGACGCGTGTAGCGGGCATACACAGTTAGCTTGGTGCAGCCGCAGTAGTGCTTGAGATCGGTAAAGATCCGCTCGACACATTGCTCGTGGAATTCGTTGTGCTGGCGGAATGAAATCAGGTAGCGCAGCAGCTTTTCACGGTCGATTTTAGAGCCCTGATAGCGGATCATCACACTGCCCCAGTCGGGCTGCGAAGTGATAAGGCAGTTGGACTTAAGCAGGTTCGAGTTTAAGGTCTCGGCCACCATTTGCTTGTCGTCGGTGCTGTCTTTAAGGTACTCAGGGTTGAATTCGTAATCGTCGACTTCAATGTCCAAATCGTCAATGCAGGTGCCTGGCAGCTCTACAATGCGTTGAATAGCAAACTGTTTTGGCTCAATCACTTTGACTTTAACCTGGCCCTTGGCGCACTCAGCCAGATCGCGCTCCAGCGCCTTGCTGACCGCATCGACCGATTCAAAACGGGTTTGGTTAAAGCTGTTTAGATACAGTTTGAATGACTTGGACTCAATCAGGTTTTCACTGCTGACATCGAGGTGCAGCTCAAGGATTGCCACCATAGGCTTGCCCTTGGCATTAAGCCAGGACAATTCGTAGCCTGTCCACAGATCGGTGCCATGAAACGGCAGCTCGCCGTTAAGGGCAATGGCATCGCGGTTGAGCTTGCGTGGAACCCCTTGCAGCAGCGAAGGTGCATACTCAGCCTGGTATTCGGTAGCCTGACCCAGAGTCAGCCCGGCAAGCTCAGATGCCCCGCTATAGGGATCGTGAATTCGTGTCATCAAACGCCTTTCCGTGTCAAAATAAGCGTCCATTATACCCTAAATTGGACGGTTCTTAAGTGTCTTGTCTGGCAGCTCTGACAAATTTTCATAAAATCTACGCCGACGCATTTTTGCAAAAGTTGGATGAATACCCCAGGTGCTACACCCATGAGCGCGCCTCTCCCTGCCTGGTGTCAGAGGCTGACAGCCGTGCGTCCGAGCCGCAGCAGTGGCAATGGGTTAAGCGGGAGCCGAGCGCCAACTTTGACAATATCGCCCATGCCATGGAGATTGAGCTGCACTCAGATGTCAATGATTTTTATGGGCATTTTTATGCCGGCACTTTGCAGTTTGACTCGCCTTGGGGCGAAGGTGAGCTTATCCAGCCCTGGAACGAAGACGACTTTTTTTTGCTGCAGCAAAATGTGCTCGGTCATCTGATGATGAAAAAGCAGCTTAAACAACCCGCGACCTGGTTTATCGGTTTGATTGGCGATAACGAAGAGATGCTGACGGTGAATAACGCCGACGGCAGCGTCTGGAAAGAAGTGGCGGGCAATGAGCCACATGAAAAGCTGGCTGACTCGCTTGCCGCCTTTATCGGCCAGTTGCATGGACGCGTCGCACCGCCGATGCTGCATCAGGACGTGGCTCCTATGGTGACTGAGCATCCCGGCATTATTGCCAGCATGAAGCGGATGTGGCGCAATCTTCTTGGTCGCTAAGCACTGGTTTTAAAATGAAAAAGGCGCCCATTGGCGCCTTTTGCATTGTGGTCGCAGATGACACTATTGTCAGAGCGCCAGCGAGGAGCGCGCTTATTGATAGTCCCAGGACAGATTTGACACTATCCGGCAGGGCTCGCAGCGAAAGTGGAACATGTCGAGCAGTGGCTCATCGAGGCGCCATGCCTTGCTGCCACAGCGGGGGCAGGCGCGCTCGCGCTCACTCGCCAGGCTGGTGCCGCCTACCCGGTAGAGGTAGTAATAGGTCGGGACTTTGGTGAGATACTCAAGGCGGCCACGCAAATCCCAGCCACGGCGGAATAAGTCGCTGCCGATGGTGCTGATTTCATCGAGGGCGGCAAACTCGGCCTTGGTGCCTGAGGCCATCTGCAGTTCATCACAGGCCTGCCATTCGGTCTGCCAGCGAATGAGCTGTTTGTGATCGCCATTAAAGGTTGCGGGTAAGCGGTAAAGCGGAACAGGCAGCAGATTATCGCCGCTTCGCACCGGCGAGCACATGTGCACGTAGCTGGTGTACAGCAGTTGCCAACTGGACTCACCTTCATAGCTTTCGTTGGCGTTGATGTCCTGTCCAAGCAGTTTTTCGCGCGGAGGCAATAACTTGGCGTCGGTCAGGCCTTTCAGCGCCGCCTTGGCCCAGGGGCTGTTGTGGCGGTTGGCGAGACTGTCGCTGGCGGGCAACATCAGCCGCGCGCGAAACTCACCCTCGTTAAAACTTACCGCAAATTCCCGCCCCAGCACCTGGCCGTTGGCGCGCCATGCTTCCAGCAAATTATTGATAGCAGTTTGCGCCGCAGTGATGGTGGTATCGGCAAAACACTCGAATCTGAGTTCGGTAACGTACATCAGTTGGGGCCTTGTTCGAGGTTATCAATGCGGGTGACCAATGCCTGACACAGGGCCTCAAGAGCTGCCACGCGCTGCCTGAGTTCAGTGAGTTCACAGGCCGCTTGCTCGGGTTTGGGCGCTGCTGCCTGCGGCGGTGCCAGTTTAGCCTTGTCGTCGCTGCTTAAGTTTTTGAAATGCTGCAGGCCTTTGACAATCACCGGCATGGGCAGAGGGGAGGGTAAATTCGCCTTGATAAGCGCAATGCTGGGTTCCTGCCCCTTGGCTTCAAGCTGGGCCGCGGTAAACAGCACCTGTTCAATTTGACTCATTTTTGGTTAATTTCCTTAACGCCCACGATTGTGTTTTTATCAATTTATTGAATTTAAAGAGTTTAGCTTGTTGGTCTGGTTTTTGCTGTGCTCACGTTCTGGCGTGGAGTTTAACACAGCCACAGACACCAGGAGAATGTATGAAACCACAAGGAGAACGTATGAAAGGGTTATATCTGGCAGCATTTTTGGGGACCAGCCTGGTTTTGGGCGGATGCGTGATTAATGTGGGCGACAATGCT
This sequence comes from Shewanella jiangmenensis, assembly GCF_018596335.1. Lineage (GTDB taxonomy): Bacteria > Pseudomonadota > Gammaproteobacteria > Enterobacterales > Shewanellaceae > Shewanella > Shewanella jiangmenensis. The sequence continues at coordinate 144,273 of NZ_JAHEPS010000003.1, forward strand.
GACACTCATGACTGGCAAAAGACCGAGCAGCAAAACCGCGATGGGCTCGCGACCCTGACCATGGGCATGACCAAGGAGCAGGTGATAAGCCGCATGGGGCGCGCCGACTTTTATGAGGCCTGGCAGCAGGAAGGTAACGAAGTGCAGGTGCTGTTTTACCGTACCAACCGGGTGCGTGAAGATGGCAGCACCACCAAAGATGAATGCACCCCGGTGGTGCTGACCAATAATCAGCTGACCGGTTGGGGCGAGGGCGCTTACCGTAAAGGCTGAAGCTTGCCGGACGGCCGCGAAGGGGGCTGGCTCCCAGCAAGCTCACTGAACGCCATCAGAAGACAAGCTTAAGAACATTCGGCTCGATGGGCCCACTATCGATACCGGGCAAGGCTCAGGATCTGAGTCTTGCCGTTAACGCATCCACCAGTTCTGACCAATTATCGTCACTCTCCAATGCCTCACGCAGAAATTCCGCCTGCGCCGCGTTCCAGAAACTCGCCTGCCAGATAGCCTGACCGCTCAAGAGTCGGTGGCTGTCGATAAATCTGCCGATGGCGGCTTCGCTGCTGTCCAATCCAAGTTGTTCAAACAGATGGCTGAAATCGGTTGGCGTGGTATCCATTTTGCTCTCCCTCGCTGATCTGTGATTTTAATAAGCGTTCTTTTGCATAAGCCCTGTTTTGCATAAGCATTAGTAGCCACAGTGAAAAACGCAACCCGTTTGAGGATTGCACTTTTTAACCTTCTTGTTACATTGAACAAGCAATGGGTAGAAGGATAACGACTATGGAACAGCAAACCCAAGACAGATTTCGTGCGATTTATCTGACTGCTGAAGACCTTAGGGTGGCAGCATCGATTCTTTATAACGCTTATCACGACGACCCGTTTTTTATGCAGGCGTTGGGCGCTGAGGATAAATCGGCCTATGAGCAAAAGCTGCGCGCGGCAATCCGTGAGGAGCTCGCGGAACTTTGGCAGCAGGAGCAGGCGCTTATTGGCTGGTTTGATGAAGAGCGGCTGATTGGTGTTGCCTCTGTGGTCAGCCACCAGATTGGTCTTGGTGAAGCGAAAAACTGGCACTGGCGGCTGAAGATGCTGCTTGGTACCGGCTGGCAGTCCACCCAGATGCTGATGCAAAAAGAGCACTCGATTCTGGAGCGTTTGCCGGCCAAAGCCTGTGCTATTTTGCAGTTTATTGCACTGGCACCGTCGGAGCAGGGCAAGGGCCACGGCGGAATGCTTCTGGAAGCGGTTCTGTCCTGGTGTGACGATCAACTTGAGCTTGAATGCCTTGGGGTGTTTGTCAGCCGAGAGTCCGATACCCACCTTTTTATTAAACATGGTTTTGAGTCCCACGGCGCCATCAGCATTGGTAAAGTTGCAGGCGAACTGATGTGTTATCGAAGGTCTGCCAATGTCTGATAAGTTCAGCTCCTTTTCCGAGTTTTATCCCTACTATCTTGCTGAGCACAGCCACCCGGTTTGCCGGGCGCTGCACTATCTGGGGTCGACCCTGGTGCTGATACTGCTTGGCTATATACTGGTTTCAAGACACTGGTCCCTTGCCTGGTTATTGCCGCTTATTGGCTACGGCTTTGCCTGGGTTGGACATTTTGGCTTTGAGAAAAACCGCCCGGCGACTTTTCGCTATCCTCTGTACAGTTTTATGGCGGATTGGCTGATGTGGTGGCAGTTTATCAGTGGCGTGATTAGCGGCCGCCGCTCGGCGTGATGAAGCCGACCATATGCTTTGCCTACAGTTCTTGTGAGATATGTCTTACAAGTGCTGTAGGAGATCGATGTGAAATGCCAAGCTTTGTTTAGTTCACTCATTGGAATTCCTATTTTAATTCAGTTGTTTGTACTTGGTTTTGCACATTTCAAGACCACCGTTTACATCTGCTGACATTCTCCCTTGGCTGTAATCCGCGCAGGCTTTGTTAAACTTTGTTTGCGGCTTAGGGAAAGGCAGCAAGCTTGAAAAAGCAAAACGACAGGATTGGTCAGAATTAGGTGAGCCTTAGTGGCTCCACACTGCGGCAGGACGTCGCAGATGCCGGCAGGAAGTCGGTGCATCAGGAACGATGTGGACGGGGCACGAAGCCTAGGTCAGGACGACTTAAGGATGTTGCAGGGACAGGTTCAGGATGAACATCAACCAGCCACGGAAAAGGTTGGTACAGGACGTCAGCACTGAGGATCAGTACGCAGGAAGCGGCCAAGGACAGAGCTCACGGATGCAGCCGGACGGTGACAGGAAAGCGCCGTTCAAAGGATTGAGTACGCAAGTACAGGGACACATAGCCGGGATGCACGGAATCGCAGGAAGCAAGTAGACGCAAGGATGGTGCAGGGAGCACAACTTAGCGGGATAGCTAACGTGGTATGAATGGGGCGCGCCTTTACTTTGAAAGACGCGCCCTTTTTCTTTGCCCGAAATTTGTGTTCAGTGCCTGATTGGGTTATTCGGTACCTTGCTTTGTTATTCGGTGTCTTATTTGGTTATTCGGTGCCTGATTTATTGATTTGATGGCTTTTGTCCGCGGCCGGTTTTTATTAGGCTCTGGTGTTCATCGCTCCGCGTTTGATTCGGGACGATAAGAACCTTGACCGGCAGTTAGCTTTGAGTAACTCGGCTCCCGTATGTCTGACTCCGGGTTTCGATGGCATGACCAGGCGTTTGTACTCAACGGCGTGGCAGGCTGCTGTACCTTTGGCAGTTGTGTCTTTGGCTTTAGCCAGGCTAAACGTAGCGCAATTCGCAATTCGTGAGTCGCGAAAACCTGTCACTTAGCTGATTTTATGCCTCTTTGGGAAGATACCTGCCCAGCGGCCAGGAGCTAACAGAGGCCTGCGCGTTAGCGCTGTCAGTGCCTGAAAGCCGCTGAACCGGATCTGAGTACTATCACTTCCGGAGTAATGACAGGCGGATCGGGAGTTGCCTACAAGGCTTGTGAGACATTTCTCACACAACGTGTAAGACATGCGGGTGATGTGCTGGTGAAAAAATCCGACATTTTAAAAGTTTTCATTTAATAACACATGCTTAGCGATGCTGAATTTGTTTCGTCATCGCGTGCAAGTTTTAATGTAATGTTAAGTTTGCCACCCAAAAGGTGCAGTTCCAGTAGAATTCAAATTGTCGAAGGAACGATGGCGGCAACGGAAGCCGGGTCAGGATGACGACACAGTCTCCAGGGATGGGGAAACTGATACAGGAAGTATCGGACAAGGATGACAGGCACAGGATGTGTTTTCACAGGAAGTGAAACTACGCCAACAGGATGTTGGTGATTGCGGCAAAGGATGCCAGAGTTCTCCAGGATGGAAAGTTTCAGTGCCCCGGATGGCGCAAGACATGGACAGTTGAGTATGGATACTCTTCAGGGATGGAATGTGGACACGCTCACGGACGGAGCAGGCTCGGTCAAGGGATAACCGGGTGAGAAGGAAAGTACGCAAGTACAGGGACAAGCAAGGGATAGACACGGACGACGCTGGAAGCAATTCGTACGCATGGATGGTGCAGGGAGCACAACAATAGCTGGATGGCTTAACAGAGAAACAGATGGGTGCGGTTCGTAAGAATCGCACCCTTTCTTATTTCTGGGGTTGCATTAACTTAGTGCGGGCACTGCCTATTCAGTGTTAAGGCGCCGCCTGCTCAGATTTCAGGTACAGCCTAATATCTGTCAGAAGCTGCTACCTAAAGGCGCGGCCGGCACTAGTCGGGATCGTGGACGTGGGAGTTGTCCTGAATGGCGTTGCCTGACATCCTGAAATTCATCAGCAGTTTGCCCATCACGCCGACGCTCACAAGCTCAAACGCACTCACAGGCACCAGCAAGCGCTCACCAATCCTGACACTCAGCGGCAACTGCCGGAGCTGCAACTGCCACGCGAGCCGCAGCTGCCACCCACAGTGCCGCGCGCGGTCGGCGCTTCCATCCACTGGGGCTCAGGGAAGATAGGCCATTCAATTTTTTGAATCTTCTTGCCAAGCATATGAATATGCCCGCGATACAGGTTCACCCCGTCGGTCGAAAACTCAAACAGATAACAGGCTTTCCAGCCGATGCCGGTGCTGCTGCCCAAGGTCGGTCTTGCATTGAGCTGGGCAATAGCAAGCAGTTGTACCCGTTGCCGTTTACACTCTTTTTCGGTAAACAGTTTGGCTATCTCAGACATTTGTCTCAGCTGCCAGAAAAAGGCGGCCACCATGGCCACAAAAAGAAGAAGAAGCAGATCTGTCATCATGATTTGGTTGCCTTGAATAGTCCGCCGATGGCCGTCGACAGCGCATCGGAGCGCTCAGGGTCCCTCAGTGCCATCAACAGGGCGGTGCGAAGCGCAGGGATTGCCACAATATCAGCAAATACCTGATTGAAAAAGTCTTGCTCCTGCAGTGCCAGCGCTTCGAGAAAGCGTTTGCGACAGCCGTCATCCCTAAGCGACAACCAATTACGGCCGGCAATGGCAATCAGCTGATTGGCATCGAGGCGCCCAGATTGCGCCAGCGTATCAATGGCGCGCACACCGACGTCCGGGCGGCTGCCCAGCGCTCTAAGGGCATACAGGTCCAGTGGCGCTGCGCTTGCTGTGGCAAGCTCAAGCAGGCTGTTGGCAAGCGACTCAGGCAGTAATACGTGTTCAAGGCACTGGCAAAGCGCAATCACAACCTCGGTCGGCGCTGTGCTGAGCGCGCACTCCACCATGGCGGCATGATCAAGTTCATTGAGGCGAACCACTATGTCTGCAAGCCCCTGAAAGCCGACATTTACCCAGGCATCGCTTGGCAGCTGGCCACTCAGGTATTGGGCGGCATATTCATATTGACCGGATGCGGGGCGGCCGAGCTGACGGCGCACCAGCGCATTGAATACGGCCAGCTTTTCCTGGGCCGGCTTGAAACTGAAAGGATGGTTGGCCATCCGCTGCTGCTCATCTTCGCTGAGGGTGCGGGTTAAGTCTTCGCCCAGCGCATCGAGGATCATCTTGATAAACTGGCTGCGCGGCGCCGGGCTTAACAGGCCGCGCTCATCCAAAGGCAGGCTGATAAACCAGACAAAGTACTGTTCGCTCGCATCCCAAAACACCAATGCCATCTTCGCATGCCCCTGGATAGGGTAAGGGTAGGGGGATTGCAGCGCCTCGATTTGCGCAAAGGCCATGGCATCGATATGTTGCACACGCCGACCCAAATCGTACACCTGAAACTGGGTTTTGGCGGTGGAGAGAAACTGACTGATGCTGGTGATTTCTGCCATTTTACTGCGGCCCTGTGTGGTTAATGCTGCCCGGTTGAAGGCATCGGATTTGCATAAGGCGCCATTATAGGGATAAGCGCCGCAAGATGGTACAATTGCGCTTTTGGTTGTGGCGCCGACTAGGTCTCATTCTGCTATGTCTCATTCTGTTATGTCTCACCCTGAGCTTGCTTCGCTGCTGGTGCAGCTTGAACTGAGCCTGAAACATCATGGCCTTTGGCAGTCGGCTGCGCCGTCCGCTGCAGCCCTTGCCAGCAGCGCCCCCTTTTGCTGCGATACCCTGAGTTTTGAGCAGTGGCTGCAGTTTATCTTTATCCCCAGGGTCAATGCCTTGCTGGACGCTGGCCATACTCTGCCACGCCCCATGGCGCTGTTACCCATGGCCGAGCATGTGTGGGCGGCAAAGCCTGAGCTTACGCCACTTGTTCAGCTGATTGCTTTATTGGATGACACTGTAAATGCATCAAGATGATTTGCCCGGCAGCGCCGATATCGCCTTTGCCGACACCGCGCCCCATATCGAGATTTTGTATGAAGATGAGGCGCTCGTTGCCATTCATAAGCCTGCGGGGCTTTTGGTACATAGAAGCTACCTTGCCCGCCGTGAGCATTGGTTTGCAATGCAGCTGACGCGGGACCTGGTCGGTTGCCATGTGTTTCCGGTGCATCGCCTCGACCGGCCAACCTCGGGTGTGTTGCTGTTTGCCAAATCGAGCGAAGTGGCCAATGCTCTCTGTAACCAGTTTGCCAATCACACCGTCTGTAAAACCTATCTTGCCTTGGTGCGCGGCAACATGCATGAGGCGGGCATTCTCGATTACCCGCTCAAAGAAGAGCTGGATGAGCTTGCCGACAAAGACGTGGATCCCGATAAACCGGCTCAGGATGCCATCACCCACTACCTGCCGTTGCTGAATACCGAAATTCCCTATTATTCAGGGCGTTATCCCTCAAGCCGGTTTGCGTTGATGCAGCTGCTGCCGCAAACCGGCCGCAAGCATCAGCTAAGACGCCACATGGCGCATTTGCGCCACCCAATTATTGGCGATACGACCCATGGTGACGGCAAGCAAAACCGCTTTTTCCGCGAGCATTTTGGCCTGAATCGCTTATGGCTGATTGCCAAGCGGCTGGAGTTTATTCATCCGCTCACCGGTGCGCCGATAGCGGTTGAAACCGAACTGGAACCCGAGTGGCTGACGGTATTTGCAGGGCTTGGCTGGACTGATGCCGAGCTTGATAGCAATAGTGCTATGCTGCTGGCTGCGACCTGAGCGCTTGCTGACGCATTCCCTGAGTAAGGATATTCGATGTGTTTGACGGGCTAAAACTCACGGTTTAGCCCTGTTTTTTAAGGCGGGCTTTGATCTCGGCGAGGCTTACAAAGCCTGCCACCTGAGAGAGTGGCGCTTCATTCCACAGCCGCTGGCTTTGAAAATACTGATTGCGCCTGTGCTGACAGGCTTTGTGCTGTTTTTTACGGCAGGTTGGCTGCATCAAAGATTCCTCTGGCAGGTTGCCCATCCCTTGTGTGAAAAGACCGCTGACATCCTGCCCCGGCACAGAGACTGACACACCGCGGCGCCACACTCACCTAAAACCTGCACTAAAGTAACATAAAACCGCCGTTGCCATCCAGCCGTCTAAAGGAGGAGTCTGGAAGGTATAGGCGCTTCGAACCACTTGCCCAAGCTTGGCGCAATAGCGTATGTTGAGTGCTATATTGCTGATAAATCGATAGTAAGTTTAAGGAATAGCCCTATGAAAACGGTGGATTTAGTGTTTGGCACCGTGTACGGCAGTGCCCAGTTTGTCGCCGAAACCCTCAGTGATGAGCTTAAAGGCCTCGGGTATGCGCCCAGACTGTGGCAACCCCATGAGCTATCGGGCTTTACCCCGTGCAATGGCGGCCTGTTGATTGTGGTGTCATCCACCACCGGCAGCGGCGATTTGCCCGAGGACATACAGCCTTGGTATTACCGCTTAAGCAGTGCCGGGCTTTATCTGCCCTCGCTGCATTTCAGTGTGGTTGGACTTGGGGATTCCTCCTACAGCGACTTTTGCGGTGCCGGTGAAAAGCTGCAGGCGCTGCTGACGGAACTTGCGGCCAAGCCGGTATTACCGCTGTTTCGCATCGATGCCATGGAAACCATGGAGCCGGAAACCGAGGCAAAAACATGGCTGATGCAGTGGCATCAACGCATCGAGAGCGGCCTGGTCGCTTAAGCCGGGTCAACCGGCACTGGTTTCGCTTCGCCCAGCGTCTGTCGCAGACGCTGCTTATTCCCATTGCCATTTTACCGGCTGCGGGGCTGATGATTGGCCTTGCGACCAATCCCTTGCCCTTTATCCCCGACGCGCTGAATGTGCTGATGCTGAGTGTCGGCAAGCTGATTTTTGACATCATGCCGATGCTGTTTGCCATTGCGGTGGCCATTGGGTATTGCCGCGATCAGGGCATTGCGGCCTTTTCTGCCGCCTTTGGCTATGGGGTGCTGCTCTCAACCCTCGCCGCCGCGGCCAAGGTACATCATTTGCCGACCCAGGTGGTGTGGGGCACGCCGACCATAGACACCGGCATTGCCGGCGGTATGGCGGTGGGGGCTATCACCTGTATCGCGGTGCGCCTCAGTGAGCGGCTTAAACTGCCAGCGGTATTTTCTTTTTTTGAAGGCCGCCGCAGTGCGCCCCTTATCATGATCCCGCTGGTGATGCTGCTCGCGGTATTACTGGCTGTGTTGTGGCCGCCGCTTGAGCATCTGATTGAGCGGGCGTCCAACTGGGCGCTGTATCAGGAGCCTGCCATTGCCTTTGGTTTTTACGGCATGGTGGAGCGACTGTTGCTGCCACTTGGGCTGCATCATATCTGGAATGCGCCGTTTTACCTTGAGATTGGCCAGTATCAAACCGGCACTGAAATGGTGCGCGGTGAGATGGCGCGCTATCTTGCGGGCGACCCATCGGCCGGAAACCTTGCCGGCGGCTACCTTATCAAGATGTGGGGCTTGCCTGCCGCGGCGCTGGCTATCTGGCGCTGTGCCGATAAAGAGCAGCGTAATCGCGTGGCCGGGGTGATGCTTTCGGCTGCGGCGGCAAGCTGGCTTACCGGCGTGACGGAGCCGGTGGAATTTGCGTTTTTGTTTGTGGCACCGCTGTTATACCTGCTGCATGCGGTGCTCACCGGCCTTGCCTACAGCGCCTCTATTTTGCTCGATGTGCATCACAGTGTGGTGTTCTCCCACGGCTTGGTGGACTTTGTTTTGTTGCTGCCGCAGTCGAGCAATGTCAGCTGGTTTTATGTGCTCGGGCCGCTTACCTTTGTGATTTATTACGTGCTGTTTCGCGGCTGCATTCTCGCTTTTAACCTTAAAACCCCCGGCAGGCTTGAAGCCGACACAGGGCAGCAGCGCAATCTGCTCACCCTGGTGTCCGCCCTTGGCGGCAGCGGTAACATTACCGAGCTGTCTGCCTGCTTAACCCGGCTTCGGATAAGCGTTGCCGACCCTGCGCTGGTTGATAGGCAGCGGCTGATGTCCCTTGGCGCAAAAGGCGTGATTGTGCTTGGCAGTGGCGTGCAGGTGGTGTTTGGCACCAAGGCCGAGACGCTGCGAAAGCTGCTGCAGCGTTATCTGGATTCCCGCCGCTGATTGATAAATCCGCAAAACTTACTGCTGTTTTATAAATTAATATCATCCTCACCGGCTTGATTATCCTGTTTTATGATGTTTTTTGGCGATATTGGCGGCAATACGCCGGTTTGTGGCATGCTGTCTTTAGGTCATGAATTGAGGGGGATGACAGTGTCTTTAAAATTACCACGCCGGGTGCTGATTACCGACTGCGCCGACGCCAAGGGGCTGATTGCCAAGATCACCGGCGTTTGCTTTGATTTTGGCCTTAACATCATCAAGAACGATGAGTTTGTGGATAACACCGAAGGCCGCTTCTTTATGCGCACCGAGCTTGAAGGCGATTTCGATGAGCCCAGACTGCTATCGGCATTGTACGAGGTATTGCCCGCGCAAAACCATACTGTGCTTAAGCCCGGTGGCCGTAAGCGAGTGGTGGTGTTGGTGACCAAAGAGGCTCATTGCCTTGGCGATCTCTTGATGAAATCCTATTACGGCGCGCTGGATGTAGAGATTGCGGCCGTGGTCGGCAACTACGACAAGCTTGCCGCCCTGACGGAAAAGTTTGATATTCCGTTTCATTATGTCAGCCACGAGGGGCTTGACCGACATCAGCACGAGGCAGCGCTGCTGGAAGTGATTGAGCCCTATGGCGCCGATTATCTGGTGCTGGCCAAGTTTATGCGGGTACTCACACCTGAGTTTGTCGCGCGTTACCCCAACCGCATTATCAACATTCATCACTCGTTTTTACCGGCCTTTATCGGCGCCAATCCGTATCGTCAGGCGTGGGAGCGCGGGGTGAAGATCATCGGTGCCACGGCGCATTTCGTGAATAATTGCCTCGATGAAGGGCCTATCATCAAACAGGATGTGATCCACGTTGACCATAACTACAGTGCGCTGGAAATGGCCCGTGCCGGCCGTGATGTGGAAAAATCGGTATTAAGCCGCGCCCTTGGTCTGGTACTGGCCGATAAAGTGGTGGTGTATGGTAATAAAACTGTGGTGTTTTAATGGGTTAAGCACAAGCTAACGCAGCAGCTTATGCAACAAATCACTCAACAACTGAAAAAGGCGCCTCGGCGCCTTTTTTGTCAGTCTCAAGTCTATTCATCAAAATTGACGTAGAGCATCTCATCCTGATTAACCATGGCCAAATCCTTGATGGTGACCTGGCCTGGCAGATAACGGGCAATGCGTTTTGCGGTTTTATCGGCGCCGTGGGCGACGGCAAAGTCGTAGAAGGTGTCGCCATTGCATACCAGCCTTGGGAAAATCCGCGCTTCATTGATGCGGTAATCCTTCATGGTGTGGGCAAACTGCACCGGACTGTTACTTATTCCGGCTTTACAGACGGCGATCAGGGTATTTTCCACGTTGGGGCTCATGGCTGCGAAGGCGCCAAAACTGGCGGCTGTGAGTGCAAGAGCGGACAAAACAGGCAGCTTTTTCATAGTACTCTCCCGGTTGTACAAAGCCCTTTCAGTAAAGCCTTCGCGGGTGATAAAAACTATGCTTAAGATATGTCATTCTGTATCTGGCTGTGACTGTCCACCGCCCGGCAATTAAGGCGCCCGGCCAAAGGGGATAAGATGGCATGCAATCTTCCAAGCGTTTGATTAGTGCCGGGGGTAATCCACCGAGCTTGGCTGGCGGTGGATAATTATTTGGCGGATGGGCAATAAAAAAGCAGGCACAGGGCCTGCTTTTTTAGTTTGTGTACCAGTTAATCAACGATACGCAGCAGTTCGTTGATCCCCACTTTGCCGCGGGTTTTCTCATCCACTTTCTTCACGATAATTGCGGCATACAGGTTGTACTTGCCACAGGAAGACGGCAGGGTGCCGGAAACCACCACTGAGCCTGCCGGTACGCGGCCGTAGTGAATTTCACCGGTTTCACGATCGTAAATGCGGGTGCTTTGACCGATGTACACGCCCATGGAGATCACTGAGCCTTCTTCCACCACGACGCCTTCGACGATTTCAGAGCGGGCGCCGATAAAGCAGTTGTCTTCGATGATGGTCGGGCCGGCCTGCAGCGGCTCCAGCACGCCGCCAATGCCTACGCCGCCGGAGAGGTGCACGTTTTTACCAATTTGCGCGCAGGAGCCCACGGTGGCCCAGGTGTCGACCATGGTGCCTTCGTCAACATAGGCACCGAGGTTAACGTAAGATGGCATCAATACGGTATTTTTACCGATAAAGGAGCCACGGCGCACGGCTGCAGGTGGTACCACGCGGATCCCCTCGGCGCGAAAACGGGCATCGTCATAGTCGGCAAACTTCATCGGTACCTTGTCAAAGTACTTGGTTTCGCCGCCATCAATCACGCCGTTGTCGAAAATACGGAACGACAGCAGCACCGCCTTTTTCAGCCACTGGTTAACGTGCCACTGACCGTCAATCTTCTCGGCCACGCGCACTTCGCCTTTGTCGAGCATGGCGAGCACAGTTTCCACGTCGGCACGGACAGCCGGCTCAACAGTGGCTGGGGTGATGGTGGCGCGAGCTTCAAAAGCCGCCTCGATACGCTGGCGTAAAGCTTCCATTAAAGGATCTCCCGTCTTCAGATAAAAGGATTAGTGAATTGCACTCGGGGACAGGGCGCCAACCAGCGCCTCCCTGAGCTGTTGCTGCTCTGTGTCATCGAGGGCCTGGCCCTCGCGATTCTGCAGCACGAAAAAGTCTTCCGCCCGCTCACCGATAGTGGTGATTTTCGCGGCCAGCAGGGTAATTTCGCAGCGGTAAAAAATGTCGCCGACCCGCGCAAGCAGCCCGGGCATGTCCAGTGCGATGAGTTCCATCATACTTGTACCATGGCGGCTGCCCGGCAGAAAACTGACCTGTGTCGGTACATTAAAAGGTTTCATCTTGCGCGACAGCTTACGAAACTTCGGCGGCTTGGCGCTATCGCCCGACAGCGCCTTTTCAAGCCCTTTGCGGATACTTTGAATGCGCGACAGCTGCGACAGGGGCTCGCCATCCTGCTCGAGGATCACGAAGCTGTCCATCGCGTAATTATCCTTCGAGGTCATGACGGTGGCGTCATGGACGTTGATGTTTTTGTTATCCAGCACCGCCATCACGGTGGCAAACAGCTTTGGCCTGTCTTTACAGTACACAAACAGTTCAGTGCCGCCGCGGGTAGTGTGTTTGGAAATCAGCACCAGCGGTTCATCCTGGCGGTGCTTTAGAATGCCTTCGGCATGCCAGGTGATTTGGCTTGGCTGGTGGCGCAAAAAATAATCGGCCTTGAAGCGCGCCCAGAGGGCATCGAGATCTTTCTCTTTCACGCCACGGCGCAGCAGCTCCTTTTTGGCCTTGGCCTGGTATTCACGCACCCGGGCACGGATATCGACAGGCTTTTCTTTACCCCGCGCCAGCACCCGCTGGGTCGAAAAGTAAAGATCCCGCAGCAGCGAGCCTTTCCAGTTGTTCCAGGTTTTTTCGTTGGTGGCACAAATGTCGGCCACTGTCAGGCAGTAAAGGTAGCTTAAGTGCACCGCATCGCGCACCTTGGCGGCAAAATCCGCCACCACATCGGGGTCGGAAATGTCGCGCCGCTGGGCGGTGACCGACATCACCAGATGGTTTTCAACCAGCCAGCTCACCAAACGGCCGTCGTGATCGTTAAGGCCATGATCCTTACAAAATGTCAGTGCATCCACGGCGCCGAGTTTGCTGTGGTCGCCGCCGCGCCCCTTGGCGATATCGTGGAAAATAGCCGCAAGCACCAGCAGGCCTTTTTTGGGGAGCTGATTTATCAGCACCGAGCCAAGCGGAAATTCATCTTTTTGTTCCGGCTGGGAAAAACGCTCGATATTAAGCAGCAGCCTGTGGGTGTGCTCATCCACAGTGTAGGCGTGGAACAGGTCAAACTGCATCTGCCCTTCGATAGCGCGCCAGGCTGGCAGATAAGCCGAGAGAATGCCGTGTTTGTGCATTAATGAAAACGCCGAAATCCCGCGGGGGTGGCGCAGAATTTCCATAAACACCTGACGACACTCTGGATATTCCATCAGCGGCTGGGTAAGCGCCTTGCGGGCCTGGCGCAGGGAGCGAAGCGTCGGGGCGTAAATGCCGCGGATGTTGGAGTTGCGGGCTATCAGCAAAAACAGCCCCATGATGTCTTCGGGCCGTGCAAACGGCTCCTCGGCAAGTGCTTCGATAAAGCTGCCGCGGCGCTGAAATGTCTCGTTGATGGGCACTATATCGAGCGCCTTGGAGTTGCCGAGGGTGGCGCGCTTAAAGAGCTGCAGCAGCATCTCGTTAAGCTCCATCACCCGGCGCACCGTGCGGTAGTAGTGCTTCATCATCTGCTCGACCGCAAGCTGGGTCTGGTCTTCAAAGCCCATCAGCTCGGCCACCTGACGCTGTAAATCAAACAGCATCCGGTTTTCATCCCGGCCGGAGGCTATGTGCAGCGCAAAGCGGATTTGCCACAAAAACTGCTGACACTCGAGCAGCTCATCAAGCTCCTCTGGGTCAAGAAACCCATGGCCGACCAGCTCTTCAAGGCGCGAGGCGTTAAAGTGACGCATGGCGACCCAGGCAACGGTTTGAATGTCCCTGAGGCCCCCCGGGCAGCTTTTGACGTTGGGCTCAAGGTCAAAGGCGCTGGCCTTGGCATGGCGGGCGGTTTGCTCGTCGCGCTTGGCAATAAAAAAGTCGCTCGATGGCCAGAAGTCCTGACTGCGGATAGCATCGTACAGCTCACCAAACAGGATACTCTTGCCGGTCAGGAAGCGGGCTTCGAGCAAATTGGTGGCAATGGTGATATCACCGCGGCCCTGGGATAAGGTCTCGGGCACGCTGCGCACGCTGTGGCCGATTTCGAGCCCCGCGTCCCACAAAAAGGCGATAAAGTAGCCAAGTACAAACTCGGCTTCTTTTGGCAGGTTTTCATCGACCAAAAACAACAGGTCGATGTCGGAGTGGGGGTGCAGCTCGCCGCGGCCATAACCGCCCACGGCAACCAACGCCACCGGATAATTGCCAAGGCCGTGATGGCTCCAGGCATTTATCAGCAATTCATCGACGACCCGGCAGCGCTTTTTAACCAGCGAAACCACATTTTCCCTGGCCTGAAACGCCAGTGCCAATTCCTGATTAAGCGCCTGCAAAGACGCCTTGGCATCCGAAGCCGTCGTCATGACTTGCCTTATTTATGATTGATAATACGAGGGAAATCTTCTTCGTTGCGCAGGGTGAGCACTTCAACGCCGGTTTCAGTCACCAGCAGGGTGTGCTCGTACTGGGCGGAGTTTTTGCCATCGATGGTGGTTACGGTCCAGCCATCGTTTTTATCGAGCACGGTTTGATGGCGACCGGCGTTGATCATCGGCTCAATGGTGAAGCACATGCCGGGGCGCAGCACAGTGCCATCATTGTTTTTGTAGTGCATGACCTGGGGTTCTTCGTGGAAGGTCGCGCCAATGCCATGGCCACAGTAGTCACGCACGATACTGTATTTCTCAAGGCCGGTTTTGGCGCCCTTGATGACCTTTTCAATGGTGGTGCCGATTTCACCGAGTTTGACGCCGGGGCGCACTTTGCGGATGGCGGCATACAGGCTGTCCTGGGTGATGCGGCACAAGCGCTTATCCTTGGCTGACACTTCACCGACAAAGAACATCTTTGAAGTATCGCCGTGGAAGCCGTCTTTAATCACTGTGATGTCGATATTGATGAGGTCGCCATCCTTGAGCACATAGTCGGATGGAATGCCGTGGCAAATCACCTCGTTGACCGATGTGCAGATGGATTTAGGGAAGCCATGATAGTTAAGCGGCGCAGAAATGGCACCTTGCTCCTCGGTGTACTTGGCGCAGATGTCATTGAGTTCGTTGGTGGTGACGCCGGCCTTGACGAAGGGGGCTATCATCTCCAGAACGTCGGCGGCCAATTTGCCGGCGGCGCGCATTTTTTCTATCTCGGCAGCTGTCTTGATGACTATACTCATTCGGTTGTTTTCTCACCTGGTATCACTGGGAAATCACGACGCTGCCGCACCTGTATTGCCCCGCAAAAACTTGTGTCGGGGGCGGATTTATGGTATAAAGCGCGCCGTTATGTTTGACTCTAATTCACTGCCACTGGATTGCCTTCGGTGGAACCTGGCGGCCTTCGAGGTCGACCATCGCCGCGACAACCGGGCGGTGTGAGTGAAATATGGCGGCCATTATACATGGCTAATCGGTAAATACTAAATCGCACACGTGTCGACACATGCTTCGGGGTGCCTTAGGCCGCAAAACGGCTCTGGTCGAAGCCATGGGATACGTGGAGGTAGAACCCCTTTTACTTTTTAAGGTATTCAAAATGACTACAGTTTCAATGCGCGACATGCTCCAGGCCGGTGTACACTTCGGTCACCAGACCCGTTACTGGAACCCAAAGATGAAGCCATTCATCTTCGGTGCCCGCAACGGTGTACACATCATCAACCTCGAGCACACTGTACCAATGTTCAACGAAGCTCTGGCTTTCATCAGCAACGTAGCTTCCAAGAAAGGTAAAATCCTGTTTGTTGGTACCAAGCGCGCTGCCAGCGAAGCCATCAAAGAAGCTGCTGTTTCTTGTGACCAGTACTACGTTGACCACCGCTGGCTCGGCGGTATGCTGACCAACTGGAAAACCGTTCGTCAGTCAATCAAG
Organism: Shewanella jiangmenensis; assembly: GCF_018596335.1. GTDB lineage: Bacteria > Pseudomonadota > Gammaproteobacteria > Enterobacterales > Shewanellaceae > Shewanella > Shewanella jiangmenensis. Next base: position 159,831 of record NZ_JAHEPS010000003.1, read on the forward strand.
CGTCTGAAAGAGCTGGAAACTCAGTCTGTTGACGGTACTTTCGACAAGCTGACCAAGAAAGAAGCCCTGATGCGCACTCGCGAGCTGGAAAAGCTCGAGAAGTCTCTGGGTGGTATCAAGAGCATGGGCGGCCTGCCTGACGCTCTGTTCGTGATCGGTGCTGACCACGAACACATCGCCATCAAAGAAGCCAACAACCTGGGTATCCCAGTAGTTGCCGTGGTTGATACCAACGCCTCTCCAGATGGCGTTAACTACATCATCCCAGGTAACGACGACGCTATGCGCGCCATCCGCCTGTACACCGAAGCTGCTGCTACTGCTGCCAAAGCTGGCCGTGGTCAGGATCTGGCTGTACAAGCTGAGCAAGACGGTTTCGTAGAAGCCGAATAATAAGGTTGATGGTTTCCATCTCCCTTATTAACCAAGATCTATGATTGGTTGACAGGGGCCTTGGTGCCCCTGTTTTACACCTGCTGACACGGCAAGTAATTGCCGGACTATCTTACGAGGAATTTAACAATGGCAATTTCTGCTGCCCTGGTTAAAGAACTGCGCGAGCGCACTGGCGCCGGCATGATGGATTGTAAAAAGGCTCTGGAAGAGACTAACGGTGATATCGAACTGGCGATCGATAACATGCGTAAGAGTGGCGCCGCCAAGGCTGCCAAGAAGGCTGGTAACATCGCTGCTGAAGGTACTATCCTCATCCAGCAAGGTGCCGGTTTCACTACTCTGCTGGAAGTAAACTGTCAGACTGACTTCGTAGCTAAGGACTCTAACTTCCTGGCTTTCGCTAACGAAGTACTGAACGCAGCTGCCGCTGCCAAAGTATCTGTTGAAGATCTGAAAGCTCAGTTTGAAGAAGCCCGTGTTGCTCTGGTTGCCAAAATCGGTGAAAACATCAACGTTCGTCGCGTTGAGTACATCGACGGTGCCAACGCAGCCTCTTACCGTCACGGCGACCGTATCGGTGTAGTGGTTACCGGTAACGCTGACGAAGAAACTCTGAAGCACCTGGCCATGCACGTAGCGGCTTCTAAGCCAGACTACCTGAACCCAGAAGACGTTCCAGCTGAAGTGGTTGCCAAAGAGCGAGAAGTTCAGGTGGAAATCGCCATGAACGAAGGCAAGCCAAAAGAAATCGCTGAGAAGATGGTTGAAGGCCGTATGAAGAAGTTCACCGGTGAAGTATCACTGACCGGTCAGCCATTCATCATGGAGCCTAAGAAGACTGTTGGCGAATTCCTGAAAGAAAAAGGCGCCACTGTTGCCAGCTTCATCCGCCTCGAAGTGGGTGAAGGTATCGAGAAGAAACAAGAAGATTTCGCGGCCGAAGTGGCCAAGCAGATCGCTGCTTCTCAACAGGCTTAATAGCCCATCGTTATGAATCCCAAGACCGCAGCAGCCGCTGCGGTCTTGTTATAATCAGGACTAAAATCATGAGCACCAATCCAAAACCTGCATTTCGACGCATTCTTCTCAAATTAAGCGGTGAAGCTCTGATGGGCGATGAGGGCTTCGGTATCGATCCCAGCGTACTGGATCGTATGGCTCAGGAAATCAAGGAACTGGTTGAACTGGGGATCCAGGTAGGCGTTGTCATTGGCGGCGGTAACCTGTTCCGCGGCGAAGGCCTTGCCAAGGCCGGAATGAACCGCGTGGTGGGTGACCACATGGGTATGCTGGCTACCGTGATGAACGGCCTGGCAATGCGTGATGCACTGCACCGTGCCTATGTGAATGCCCGTCTGATGTCAGCCATCCCGCTCAACGGGGTGTGTGACCGTTACAATTGGGCCGAGGCCATCAGCCTGCTCAAGTCTGGCCGTGTGGTGATTTTTGCTGCCGGTACCGGCAATCCTTTCTGCACCACCGACTCCGCAGCCTGCCTGCGCGGCATTGAAATCGAAGCCGATGTCGTGTTAAAAGGCACCAAGGTTGACGGCGTGTACTCTGCCGATCCGATGAAGGATCCAGAGGCCGTGAAATACGAAGAACTGACCTATAACGAAGTTCTCGACAAAGAATTGAAAGTCATGGACCTGTCTGCCTTTACCATGGCCCGTGACCACGATATGCCGATCCTGGTGTTCAACATGAACAAGCCAGGTGCCCTGCGCCGTGTTATCATGGGCGAAGAGGGTGAAGGCACCATCATCAAGAAATAACTGATAAGTTTTCGAACTTTAATGACCGAAAAGGACATTTAACGTGATTGAAGATATCAAAAAAGACGCCCAGGACCGCATGGGCAAGTGTGTAGAAGCCACCAAGGCGCAAATGGCCAAGGTACGCACTGGTCGTGCCCACCCAAGCCTGCTGGACACCATTCATGTAAACTACTACGGCACCATGACCCCGCTCAAGCAAGTGGGTAACGTAGTGATTGAAGATTCACGCACCCTGGCCGTGAACGTATTTGACCGCAGCGCCATCCAGGCCGTGGAAAAAGCCATCATGATGTCTGATCTGGGTCTAAACCCTATGTCAGCCGGTGCGACTATCCGTATTCCACTGCCACCGCTGACCGAAGAGCGTCGTCGCGACCTGGTGAAAGTGGTTCGCGCTGAAGCCGAGCAGGGCCGTGTTGCCGTGCGTAACGTGCGCCGCGATGCCAACTCTCACTTCAAGCAGCTGGAAAAAGACAAAGAGTGTACTGAAGACGATGTACGCCGCAGCGAAGAAGAAGTGCAGAAAATGACCGATCTGCACATCAAGAAGATCGACGAGCTGCTGACTGCCAAGGAAGCGGAGTTGATGGAGGTCTAAGCCTCCGGACTCGGTGCTAGAGTTAAGACGCCGTGTAGGGGTATACTACACGGCGTTTGTCTATTTTCAGGGTTGTATATCGATGTCTTTTATCAGGGAACATGCCACTGAGGTGACCGATGCCACTGCGCTTGATGGCGTATCTGAGCTGGTCAATCAAACCCTGCCGGGCCACGTTGCCATTATCATGGATGGCAATGGCCGCTGGGCGCAGGCCCAGGGCAAACCAAGGGTGATGGGGCACAAGGCAGGAGTCAAAGCGGTGCGCCGCGCGGTCAGTACTGCCCGTCAATTAGGCATCAAATCTCTGACACTGTTTGCCTTTTCCAGTGAAAACTGGCGCCGGCCTGACACCGAAGTCAGCCTGCTGATGGAATTGTTTTTTACTGTGCTCAAGCGGGAGATAAAACTGCTTGATGCCAACGGCGTGCGGCTGAACATTATCGGCGATACCAGCCGTTTTTCACAGCGGCTGCAAAAGCAAATCCGCGAAGCCGAAGCCAAAACCGCCGGCAATACGGAACTGACTCTCAACGTGGCAGCCAACTATGGCGGACGCTGGGACATACTTCAGGCAGCCAATCAGCTCGCCCAAAAGTTGGCTTCTGGCGAAATCGACAGCAGTCAGTTTACTGAAGAAGCCTTAAGCCAGCATTTATGCATGCAAAGTCAGGGCGAAGTTGATTTAATGATCCGCACTGGTGGCGACTATCGCATCAGCAATTTTGTGCTCTGGCAGGCGGCCTACGCTGAGTTGGTGTTTACTGACACCCTGTGGCCCGATTTTGATGAGCAATGTTTTAAAGAGGCCATCGCCCTGTTTGCGAGCCGCCAGCGCCGTTTCGGATTGACCGGGGGTCAAATCGAAGAAATGCGCGCCTGAGTTTATTTTACGAGGGACGTTTTTTGCTAAAACAACGAATAATAACAGCAATCTGGCTTATCCCGCTGGTATTTGGTGCCATCTTTTATCTGCCATCTGAGTTCTTCGCCTGGGCCTTGGTGGGGGTATTTTTGCTTGCTGCCAAGGAATGGGGGCGCATTATCGATCCCAATTGCCAGATGACCCAGTGGAGCTTCACCTTCACGCTGGTCATATTGCTGGTGGCGCTTAACCTCTTGGTGCCTGTGGGTGATATTTGGCATTCAGGTCAGCTGCATCCGATTTTTTATGCGGTGATTTTGCTTGGCGCCATCTGGTGGCTGATTGCCATGGCGCTGGTTTTGTCATTCCCCAAGAGCGCCAAACTGTGGCAGCAAAGCCACATGCTGAAATCCCTGTTTGGTCAGCTCACGCTGCTGCCCTGTTTTGTGTCGCTGGTGACGCTCAAGTCATTAAGCTCCGCAGCAGAGCCCTATTTTGGCGGCATTCTGGTGTTTTTGGTGATGCTGGTGGTGTGGGCCGCCGACAGCGGCGCATATTTTGTGGGTAAGGCTATTGGCCGCACCAAGCTTGCGCCCAATGTGAGCCCGGCCAAGACCATCGAAGGCCTGGTGGGTGGACTGGCCACCACCATGATAGTGGTGGCGATTGTGATGAATCTGTCGCCGCAGCAGGAGCTTGGGCTGGTGATTGCCGTGACCCTGTTTACTGCGCTTGCATCGGCACTTGGCGATCTGACCGAGAGTATGTTCAAGCGGGTGGCCAATATCAAGGATTCAGGCACTATATTGCCGGGCCATGGCGGGGTGCTCGACCGCATCGACAGCCTCACCGCCGCCTTGCCGGTGTTCACCCTTATCTACATCGCCTTCTGGATGTAAGCATGCAAAATCTGGTCGTTCTGGGCGCTACAGGTTCCATCGGTAAAAGCACGCTGGATGTGGTTAAGCGTAATCCGCAGCATTACTGTGCCTTTGCCCTGGTGGCGGCAAGCAGCGTTGAGCGGATGCTCGAGCTCTGTATTGAGCACAAGCCACGCTTTGCCCACATGGTGGACGGCAAAGCTGCAGCAGCACTTAACGCGCAGCTGCCTGCAAATCTCAACATCGAAGTCACCACGGGTGAAGATGCGCTGCTTGCGCTGGTAAGCCACAGCGATGTCGATACCGTGATGGCCGCGATTGTCGGCGCCGCAGGTCTGGTGCCAACGCTTGCGGCTGTAAAGGCCGGTAAGCGGGTGCTGCTCGCCAACAAAGAAGCGCTGGTGATGTCCGGTGAGCTTTTTATTGCCGAAACCCGTAAAAGCGGCGCCGTGCTGTTGCCGGTGGACAGTGAGCATAACGCTATCTTCCAGTGCCTGCCCGAAAAGGTGCAGCGTGAGCTCGGTTACTGTGATTTATCCGCAGCCGGTATTTCCCATATTTTGCTGACTGGCTCCGGCGGTCCGTTTTTAACATCGCCGCTTGAATCGCTCGCGGCCATGACGCCTGCACAGGCCTGCAAGCACCCCAACTGGTCCATGGGCCCGAAAATCTCGGTCGATTCTGCCACCATGATGAACAAGGGGCTTGAGTATATCGAGGCGCGTTGGCTGTTTAATACTGCCGCCGATGAGCTTAAGGTGGTTATTCATCCCCAAAGCGTTATTCACTCCATGGTGCAGTACCGTGATGGCAGTGTGCTGGCGCAGATGGGTAATCCCGATATGCGTACCCCCATCGCCCATGCCATGGCCTATCCTGAGCGCATCAGCGCCGGTGTTGAGCCGCTGGATTTCTTCAAACTCGGCACTTTGAGTTTTTGTGAACCCGACTTTAGCCGTTTTCCGTGCCTGAAACTCGCGATGGATGCCTGCCATGACGGCCAGGAAGCCACTACAGTGCTTAATGCCGCTAACGAAGTGGCGGTGGCTGCCTTTTTGAACGGTCAAATCGGATTTACGGATATTGCTGTAATTAATGCTGAATGTCTGGGTAAGATAGCCAAAACCCATCTGGACTCGATTGAGGCGATTATTGCCCTTGATGCTGAGGCCCGCAGGCTCGCCAATCAATTGGTGAGCCGGCGCTGACACTGACGAAGGAGAAAAAATGTACGACTTCCTCTGGAATGCCGCGTCCTTCATTGTGGCGTTGGGATTGCTGATCACCGCCCATGAATATGGCCATTTTTATGTGGCCCGTCGCTGTGGCGTGAGAGTCGAGCGTTTTTCCATCGGCTTTGGTAAAGCGCTGTGGCGGCGCACCGGCAAGGATGGCACCGAATACGTGGTTGCCATGATCCCGCTTGGCGGGTACGTTAAGATGCTCGATGAGCGGGTCGATGAGGTGCCTGAGGCGCAAAAAGACCAGGCATTCAACCGCAAATCCGTGTGGGCGCGCATCGCCATTGTGGCGGCAGGCCCGATTGCCAACTTTATCTTCGCGGTGATTGCGCTGTACATCATGTACCTGATTGGTGTGCCGTCGATGAAGCCTGTGATTGATGGCACCCGTGAAAATTCTCCTGCGGCAGTTATCGCTGTCACGGAACCGATGCAAATCCTTGCTGTCTCAGGACAGAAGGTTCGCAACTGGGAAGAGGTGAATCTTGCACTGGTAGGCCATATCGGCGATGACAGCCTGAGCCTGACCGTGGCGCCGCTGATGCGCCTTGAAGGGCAGGGCGGCGATGAGCGTACCTTCACCCTGGACACCCGTAGCTGGCGTTTCGATCCGGAAAGAGAGTCGCCGATAGCGACCTTGGGTCTGGATATGCTGCGTCAGGAAATACTGCCCAAGGTGGCGTCTGTCACCAAAGGCAGCGCGGCTGAGGCGGCCGGTGTTCGCGAAGGGGATGAAATCATTGGGATTGATGGCGTGAGCTATGGCGGATGGGAGTGGTTTGTCAGTACCATTCAGGCGTCAGCCAACAAAACTATAGCGCTCACGGTAAAACGCGATGGTGAGCAACTGGTCTTAAGCGCCACGCCCAAGGCCGGAAAAGGCCCCGATGGCAAAGAAATTGGTCTTATCGGCATTATGCCGGCCGCCAGTGAACTGCCAGAGGCGATGCGTATCCAGTTGCAATACGGCGTGTTAGACTCCTTGGCGGTTGCGGCCGATAAGACCTGGCAGCTGACTGTGGTCAGCTTCAAGATGATTGGCAAACTCTTTACCGGCGATGTGTCGGTGAAGAATTTGAGCGGGCCAATATCCATCGCCCAGGGGGCTGGCAACAGTGCCAACTATGGCTTGGTGTACTTTTTGGGATTTTTGGCGTTAATCAGCGTGAATTTGGGCATCATCAACCTGTTGCCCTTACCCGTGCTCGATGGCGGCCATTTGCTGTATTACTTTGTGGAAGTGATCACTGGGAAGCCTGTATCTGAAAAGGTGCAGGAAATTGGATTCAGATTTGGGGCAGCGCTGCTGCTAATGTTGATGAGTATCGCCCTTTTCAATGATTTTGCCCGACTCTGAGCAAGGACAGACAAATAATCAGAAGTGCTCTATGAGATTGAATAAACTTTTTGCCTCTATGATGCTGCTTGGCGCATCGTATTCAGGGACCGGCCTGGCAGAGACCTTTTCGCCATTTACAGTGACCGATATCCAAGTAGAAGGTTTGCAACGCGTAGCACTGGGTGCCGCTTTGCTCAGCCTGCCCATTAAGGTTGGGGATACTGTTGACCAGCTGAAACTGCAACAGGCCATCAAGAGCCTGTATGCCACCACCAACTTTGACACCGTGACCGTGACCAACGAGAACGGGGTGCTGATTGTGTCCGTGAAAGAGCGGCCAACCATCAGCGCCGTGACCTTTGATGGCAACAAAGACATCAAAGACGAACAGCTGCAGGAAAGCCTGGATAACAGCGGCGTGAAAGTGGGCGAAGCCCTCGATCGCACCATGCTGTCCGGCATCGAAAAAGGCCTGCAGGACTTTTACTACGGTGTGGGTAAATACGGCGCCAAGGTTGAGGCGCAGGTGATCAATCTGCCCCGTAACCGGGTAGAACTCAAATTCAAGTTTACCGAGGGTCTGGCGGCCGAAATCCGTCAAATCAACGTTGTCGGTAACAACAAGTTCTCTGATGCCGAACTGATTGGTATGCTGGAGCTGAAAGACTATGTGGCCTGGTGGGACATTTTCGGTGAGCGCCGCTATCAAAAGCAAAAGCTGCAGGCCGACCTTGAGACCATCAAGACCCACTACCACAACAACGGCTATATCCGCTTTGAAGTGACCTCCACCCAGGTGGCCATGACCCCGGATCGTAAAGGCCTGTACGTCACCATTAACGTGGACGAAGGCGAGCAGTACAAGGTGAAGGAAGTTAACCTCACCGGCGATCTGATGGGCCGCGAAGAGCTGATGCGCACCATTCTGCCTATCAAGGCGGGCGAGCAGTACAATGGCGCCGACGTGACCTTTACCGAAGAGATGTACTCCAAGTACCTTGGCCGTTTCGGTTACGCCTATCCTGAAGTAAAAACCTATCCGGAAATCAATGACGACACCAAAGAGGTCACTCTTAACGTCAACATCAAACCCGGCAAGCGCGTGTATGTGCGTTCGGTTAACTTCACCGGCAACACAGTCACCAAAGACGAAGTGATGCGCCGTGAGCTGCGTCAGATGGAAGGCGCCTGGCTTAACTCTGCCAACGTGGAGCTGTCCAAAGAGCGTTTGAACCGTCTGGGTTACTTCGAAACCGTAGACACAGAAACCGTGCAGGTGCCCGGCACCGACGATTTGGTGGACGTGGCCTTTAAGGTGAAAGAGCAGCCATCCGGCTCCTTTAACGCCGGTATCGGTTACGGCACTGAATCGGGCATCAGCCTGCAGTTTGGTGTACAGCAAAGCAACTTCCTGGGCAGTGGTAACCAGGCAGGCTTTAACGTTAACACCAACAAGTATTCGAAAAACGTGAACCTGTCTTACACCGATCCTTACTTTACCAAGGATGGCGTGAGCCTTGGCGGTAACATCTACTGGAACGAGTTCGACGCCAACGAAGCAAACCTTGAGCGCTATAAAAACAGCTCTTACGGTGTGGCGCTGAGCAGCGGTTTCCCTATTAACGAATACAACCGCCTGAACTTTGGTGTGGGCTATCGCCACAACACCATTTCTGAAATTTCGGCCTACGAGCAGGCACTGCGCTTCTACGATATTTATCGTGACTCAGATGACCCGAATGCCGATTTGAGCTTCAACAACTTTGAACTCAACGCCGGCTGGTACAGAAGTACTTTGAACCGCGGCACCTTCCCAACCGACGGCTCAAGCCAGCGTCTGTCGGGTAAGATGTCAACGCCGGGTTCGGATCTGCAGTACTTCAAGACCGACTTTGACACCAACTTCTACTTCCCGTTGACCCGCAGCCACAGCTTTGTGGTGCTGACCCGTGCCCGTCTGGGTTATGGCAACGGCTATGGCGACTATAACGGCAACGATCAGATTTTGCCGTTCTGGGAAAACTACTACACAGGCGGTTCAAGCAGCCTGCGTGGCTTTAAGTCCAACACCGTTGGTCCGCGCTCCTTCTATGTGGTGCGTGGCAGTGAGCCTTGCTCACCTGACCCAAGCGGTGACGGCTGTAGCCTGCCTGGCGATCCAAACGAGATTTGGCTCAACCAGGGTCGCTCCATCGGTGGTAACGCCGTGGCCACTGCCAGCCTTGAGCTGATTGTGCCAACGCCGTTCCTCGATGAGGCGTACACCAATTCTGTCCGTACCAGCTTCTTCGTCGATGCCGGTAACGTATGGGATACCGAGTTTGATTACGACTCCTATCGCACTCTGCCAGCCGAAGAATTTGCCAAGCTGGACGATTACAGCGACCCAAGCCGCATCCGCGCGTCCTGGGGTATGAGCGTACAGTGGCTGTCACCCATGGGCCCCATGGTATTCAGCCTCGCCTGGCCGCTCAAAGAGTACGAAGATGACGATACTGAGATCTTCTCGTTCAATATTGGCAAAACATTCTAAAACACATACACTCGGCGACGATTGTGACAAAACACCACAACAAGGAGTTTATTTTGAACAAGATGCTTAACCGTGCCCTGATGACGTTGATGCTTGTCGGTGCGCCACTGGCCGCCCAGGCTGAAAAGATCGCGGTTGTTGATATGGGTGCTGTATTCGAACAGCTGCCACAGCGCGAAGCCATTGGCAAAGCGCTGGAAAAAGAATTCGGCGATCGCGATGCCGAAGTGAAAAAGCTGCAAAACGAACTGCGCTCGCTGATGGAAAAGAACCAGCGTGACGCGGCGCTGATGAGCGAAGCTCAGAAGACCGAAGCCGTTCGCAAGATGGAATCACTGCAGGCTGATCTGCAACTCAAAGGTAAAGCCCTGCAGGAAGACGTACGTCGCCGTCAGGCCGAAGAGCAGAACAAGATCCTGGTAAAAGTACAGAAAGTGATCAAAGACATCGCTGACAAAGAGCAGATCGATGTCGTACTGCAAAGCGGTGCCGTGGTATTTGCCAAGCCTCAGATGGACATCAGCAGCAAGGTTGTTGATGCACTGGCCAAGGCTAAGTAATAGATGAAAAGTGTGACCCTGGGCCAATTGGCCGAACTCTTGGGCGCAGAACTTCGCGGTGATGCCGGCGTGGTGATCCACGCGGTAGCGACGCTGGAGGGCGCCGACGCTGGCCAGATAAGTTTTCTGGCCAATAGCAAATATCGTGCTCAGCTGGAAGGAACCAAAGCGAGCGCTGTACTGATTTCGGCCAAGGATGCAGAGGCATTTTCGGGAAATGCGCTGATCCTTAAAGACCCCTACGTTGGCTTTGCCAGGGTTGCACAGCTTTTGGATACCACACCAAAAGCCGCCGAGGGTATACATCCCTCGGCACAAATTGACCCCAGCGCCCGCTTGGGCGAGGGGGTTGCCATTGGTGCCAATGCCGTTATTGGTGCCAATGTGATTTTGGGTGACAAGGTACAAATTGGCGCAGGCACCGTGGTGGGGCAAGACTCCATTATCGGCTCGGGCACCCGTTTGTGGGCCAATGTCACCATTTATCACGATGTGCATCTGGGCATGGACTGTATCGTCCATTCCGGCGCCGTGATTGGCTCTGACGGTTTTGGCTACGCCAACGAGCGTGGCAACTGGGTGAAAATCCCCCAGACAGGCGGCGTGCGCATCGGCAACAATGTCGAAATTGGCGCCAGCACCACCATCGACCGTGGCGCCCTGTCCCATACCGAAATTCATGATGGCGTTATCATCGACAATCAGGTTCAGATTGCCCATAACGACATCATTGGTGCCCATACCGCCATTGCGGGCAGCACCACCCTTGCCGGCAGTGTGACTATCGGCAAGTACTGTATTATTGGTGGCAACAGCGCCGTTGCCGGCCACCTGAGTATCGTCGATGGCACCCATGTCAGCGGCGGCACCAACGTAACCAGCGTCATCCGTGAGCCCGGCGTGTATTCTTCCGCCACCGTGGCCATGGAAAACAAGTTGTGGCGCCGCAATACCGTGCGCTTCCGCCAGTTGGATGAGCTGTTCCAGCGCGTCAAAGTGCTGGAAAGCAAACAAAAAGAAGACGAGTAAACCCAGTAGCGAATGCGTGTTTGCGCATCCTGAGGAACCCATCAGTGTCTAATCAACTGAACACCATGGATATCAAGGAGATCCTTAAGTATCTGCCTCACAGATATCCGTTTCTGCTTATTGATCGCGTGCTGGATTTCACCGCCGGTGAGTCCCTTCATGCCATCAAAAACGTCACCATCAACGAGCCATTCTTTGTGGGGCATTTCCCTGTCGCTCCGGTGATGCCAGGCGTACTTATCCTCGAAGCCATGGCACAGGCCACTGGTCTTCTGGCCTTCAAAACCATGAGCAGCGAGCCATCTCCAGATGTGCTGTATTACTTTGCCGGTATCGACAACGCCCGCTTCAAGCGCGTGGTGGAGCCGGGCGACCAGCTGCATTTTGAAGTAAAAATGATCAAGGAGCGCCGCGGGATTGGCGTCTTCTACGGTGAGGCCAAAGTGGATGGTGAGCTGGTTTGCAGCGCAGAAATCATGTGTGCCCGCAGAGAGATTGAGAAGTGATCAGTGAATTAGCCTTCGTTCATCCCGACGCCAAAATCGGGAACAACGTCAGTATCGGCCCCTGGACTTACATTGGTCCCGGCGTTGAAATCGGCGATGACAACATTATCCATTCCCACGTGGTGGTGAAGGGGCCGACCGTTATCGGTAAAGGCAACCGGATCTTCCAGTTTGCTTCGGTGGGCGAAGACTGCCAGGACAAAAAGTACGCCGGCGAGCCAACCCGGCTTATCATCGGCGACAACAACATCATCCGTGAAAACGTGACCATTCACCGTGGCACTATTCAGGACAACAGCGAAACCCGCATCGGCTCAAACAACCTGTTTATGGCCTATGTGCACATTGCCCACGACTGCGTGGTGGGTAACAACGTGATCATGGCCAACAACGCCTCTATCGCCGGCCACGTGCACGTGGGTGACTGGGTGATTTTGGGCGGCATGACCGGCGTGCACCAGTTTGTGCATATCGGCGCCCATGCCTTTACCGCCGGATGCTCGCTGATTTTGCAGGATGTGCCACCCTTCGTGATGGCGGCCGGACAGCCCGCGATTCCCCGCGGCTTGAACAGCGAAGGCCTTAAGCGCCGCGGCTTCTCCAAAGAAGCGCAGCTGGCGGTGCGCCGCGCGTACAAGACCCTGTATCGCAGTAACCTTACTGTGGAAGAAGCGACCGCTGCCCTGGCAGACGAAATCGCCACTATCCCAGAGGTTAAGCAGCTGATGGATTTTGTCGCAAGCTCCGGCCGCGGCATCATCCGCTAAGCGCCTCGGTCCTTAAGGAATGCGTCAATAAGAGAACACATGAGCCAATCCAAGCCAATTGTATTTGCCATGGTCGCCGGAGAACTCTCCGGCGATATTTTAGGTGCCGGTTTAATCAAGTCATTGAAAGCCCGTCATCCCGATGCCCGCTTTGTGGGCATTGGCGGTCCGCGCATGGAAGCGCTCGGCTTCGAGTCGCTGTTTGCCATGGAAGAGCTGGCCGTGATGGGCATAGTCGAGGTGCTGTCGCGCCTGCCAAGGCTTTTGCACGTACGCTCAAGCCTTATCAAAACCTTTACCGATATCAAGCCTGACTGCTTTATCGGCATCGATGCGCCCGATTTCAATATCGGTCTTGAGCTTAAGCTCAAGCAAAAGGGCATCAAAACCGTGCATTACGTCAGCCCGTCTGTGTGGGCATGGCGGCCTAAGCGCATCTTCAAAATCGCCAAAGCCACCCATATGGTGCTGTCTTTGCTGCCGTTTGAAAAAGCCTTTTACGACAAGCACAGTGTGCCGTGCACCTTTGTCGGCCACACCCTGGCTGACGACATTCCGCTTGAGCTTGATAAACACGCTGCCCGCGAAACCCTGGGGCTGGATAAGGACGCCGAGTATCTGGCTATTCTGCCCGGCAGCCGTGGCGGCGAGCTTAAAATGCTCAGCGAGCCCTTTATCAAGGCAGCCGTCGCTATTAAAAAGGCGCTGCCGGACATCCGCTTTATTACGCCGCTGGTGAATGAAAAGCGCCGCGAGCAGTTTATGGCCGCGCTCAATGCCCATGCGCCAGAGCTTGAAATTCAGCTATTTGATGGCCACAGCCGTGAAATCATGGCCGCCAGCGACGGCATTTTGCTGGCGTCGGGTACTGCCACCTTAGAGGCCATGCTGGTTAAGCGCCCCATGGTGGTGGCTTACCGCGTGGCGCCGCTCACCTACAGTATTGCCAGCCGCATGATGCTGATTAAGCGCTACTCGTTGCCGAATCTGCTGTCGGGCAAAGATTTGGTGCCAGAGCTTATTCAGGATGATTGCACTCCCGAAAAGATTGCTAAAGCCGTGGTTGAAATGATGAACCGCGACAACCGTGCCCTTATCGAGGAGTTTACTTCGCTGCATCAGCTGCTGCGGCAAAACGCCAGCGAGCGCGCCGCCGATGCGGTTGATGCGCTGATTGGCCATTCGGCCGGGGAATGAGTATGGCGGTATACAAAAATCTGACCCCCGAGCAGGCGGCAGCATTGGAAAATGCCGCCATTGTTGGACTTGTGGCCGGCGTCGATGAAGTGGGCCGTGGCCCGCTGGTTGGCGATGTGGTGACGGCAGCGGTTATTCTCGACCCAGCCAACCCCATTGCCGGGCTTAATGATTCCAAAAAGCTTTCGGAAAAGAAGCGCGATGCGCTTTATCCCGAAATCATGGCAAAAGCGCTTGCTGTGTCTGTTGGCCGCGCGAGCCCCTCGGAAATTGATGAGCTTAATATCCTCCACGCCACTATGCTTGCCATGCAGCGCGCAGTTGCCGGGCTTGCGGTTAAGCCTGCGCGGGTATTGGTGGATGGAAACCGGACCCCGGATTTTGGCATCCCCGCCGATGCGGTAGTCAAGGGTGATGGGCTGATTGCCGCCATCGGCGCCGCGTCTGTCATTGCCAAGGTGACCCGCGACCGTGAGATGGCAGAGCTTGATGCCAAGCATCCCCAGTATGGCTTTGCCGCCCACAAGGGTTATCCCACCAAGGCGCACTTTGAGGCGCTCGATACCCACGGCGTATTGCCGGAGCACAGACGCAGTTTTCGCCCGGTACGAGAATGGCTTGAGAAAAATTAATAGTTAGATTGTGACAAATTCAGGGATCAGAAAAGGTCGCTCAGGCGACCTTTTCTTGTTTTGGGTGTCAATGGTGTTGGATTGATATCTTTAACAGTAAAGGCTTACTCGCCGGTCAGAAGTTGCGACTTTCCCCATCTTTTGGGATCCACACTTTTGGTAGCAACTCTTTGTCAGCCAAAGCATTAGTTAGGTCTTGTCTGGTGACGGGGCAATGGTTAAGTGCTTCGAGGTGATTGGCATATACCTTACCTGGTGACAGAGAGATAAATTCCATGACTTCTGCTGTTGGCATCAATAAGGGTTGTCCAACATCCATCTGTGCTTGGCCGCATGCCACGACACAGATCTCGGGTTTGAACCGGTTGAGAGCATGGCGAACCTCCTCAGTAAACACTGTATCGCCGCTGATGTAGATGCTGGGCTCACCCGGGAGTTGCAGGAAAAATCCGCAACCATTGGCCATCACTTTGTGGATCCAGCCATGGCCATGCTGTGCTGGCACCGCCGTTAATTGACCGCCGGCAAACTCTATCTGTTGCCAGGGCGTAGCACCTGTAGTGACATTAATGCCGTATTTTTCCAAATAAGCCTTATCCTTCGCCGGGGTTGCGACTGGAATATTGCGTCGACGCAGGAACTTTTCACCTGCATCATCCAAATGGTCTCTGTGTTGCAGGGGCTTGAAACCAAAAGTTTGGCTATGAGTTATTAAGCAGTGAGTCACTCGATTAAGTAGCGTTTCAGCATTCGGGGGCAGTTCTACAATCGGGTTACGTTTTACTTTGAAGCGGCTGAACGAGAACGGTGGTAACGAGCCTTTGGCACCTAGCATGGGGTCTACCAGAATCCATTTATCTCCTGACTCAATAATGAATGAGGCACTGCGCAGGTGATGGATGTTCATTGACTGTTTGCTCCGAGGGAATGTGAGATTCTGGTATTTTGCCCAAGTTAAAGGAGCTGATATAGTCGCCTGAAGGCTTTATATCGCTCAAATTAGGCCAATTTTGAATGTGCGCTAATTGACGAAGGTGTGTGGAAGTGATGGCTACATCTCATTCTGAACAAAACTCTTGTTTAAACCCTCGGGGCGCTCCCATTAAGGTGGCACTGATTGTCTACAATGGGATCAGCGCTTTTCATCTAGCAGTACCTTGCATGGTATTTCAGGACATGTTTGTCGACAAGCCAGCGCCTTTTGACCTGCAAATGGTTGCATTGGAGGACGGAGAGATCCGCAGTTCTTCTGGCTTTACCATCAGCTTCGCTAATCTCACGACTCGATCTTCAGCGCAGCTAATTCTTGACGCTGATTTGGTGATAGTGCCGGGGTGGCCGGATGACCTGCCAACGCCACCATATTGGCTTTTGGAAGTACTGAAACAGGCGTATCAACGAGGGGCAAAATTGGCAGGTTTTTGTTTGGGGGCCTTTGTAATTGCTGCCGCCGGGATTTTAGATGGAAGCCGTGCGACCACACACTGGGCTTATGCGGATCAACTTAGGCAACAGTTCCCTGATGTTGTTGTCGACCCCAAGCCGCTGTTTATCGAATCAGAGGGGATAATGACATCCGCTGGTATCGCAGCATCTCTGGACTGTTGTTTACATTTGGTGCGGCTCTTTTTGGGAAGTAGTCTGGCTACTGAACTGGCCCGCGTATTGGTAACTGCGCCGTTCCGTTCAGGTGGTCAACAGCAGTATATTCCCACACCCAAAATTGATATTGCCAATTTCAAAGTCAGTTTTGGCTGGGTACTTGAAGATATCAGCCAGCATTTGAACTTAGAGGTGAATGTTGATCTTGTTGCTGCCAGATGTGCCATGAGCCGCCGTACGTTTACCCGTCAGTTTAAGGCTACCTTTGGTTGCACCTTTGGTGATTGGCTTTTGAATCAGCGACTTAAATACAGTCAGCAAATATTGGAAACCAGCGATGCTTCTATTGGTCACATCGCCGCGCAAGCCGGGTTTGGATCTGAGAGTGTTTTTCGAAAACACTTTAAACGTGCTTTCAACGTTACTCCAAAGCAATGGCGTTCGAGTTTTTCATCCCGGGTGACGAATTAAGGTTTTTCAAGCTCCGGTTTAGGGAAGCTGCGAACAAGTCCTCACATAGCTCTGGCTTTGATAGCGACCACAGTTTAAGGTCTTGAACAGCTGAATTTACCGTCACTTAACCCATGTAGGGCGTGGTTGACGACGGCATCTGCTGCGTGACAGTGTTAGCGGGGCGTTGCTGCCAGCAGTGCCTTAACCTTAAGGTAGTAGTATCACGCAGAACAAGCACGGGACTCATTTGCACTATCCATAGCACCTTTGGGGTAAGACAGTATCAAGGTGAACCCATGCAGGCTTAAACACTCGGACGATTAATGTACCATCGAGAGGTTTCTGAGGTTTTTTGGGTAGAAGCGATGGAGAGCAAAGCGGCTAATCACAGCTAAGCGATAGAGTATCCGTCCTCCTCAATGGTATGCCTTGGTTTGCGTCTGGGGCATCTGAAGGTGATTAAAGCTATTGGCTGGGCTCGTTTCCGCTTTGGGAGGCTGCTGCTTCATGGTATCTTTCGTTTTAAAATTCATATCATCAAGCCGCTTTTATCACCATGTCTCAGCCCAAGTTTGTTCACCTGCGCGTCCACTCTGACTTCTCCATGACCGATGGTCTGGCGAAGGTCAAACCCATTCTCGGCAAGGCCGATGCATTGGGGATGGCGGCGATTGCGCTGACGGATCAGAACAACCTCTGCGGCCTGGTGAAGTTTTACAGCACCTGCCATGACAAGGGCATCAAACCCATCATCGGCAGTGATTTCTGGATGCTGGTGCCGGGGTTTGAGGACGAGTTCTGTGCCGTAACCGTGATAGCCATGGACAACGAGGGTTATCAGAACCTGACCCAGCTTATCAGTCAGGCCTATTTGCGGGGCCAGGTGCAGGGCAGGGTGGCTATCGATCAGGAATGGCTGCTGACCTACAACAAGGGCATTTTGCTGCTGTCGGGTGCCAAAGAAGGCGATCTGGGTAAGGCGCTGCTGAAGGGCAATGCCGCACAGGCCGCGAGCCTGACCGAGTTTTATCAAACCCACTTCCCCGACCGCTATTTTGTTGAGCTTATCCGCACCGGCCGTGCCGATGAAGAAACCTATCTGCACATGGCGGTAAAGCATGCCGCCGAGACTGGGTTGCCGGTGGTGGCCACCAATCAGGTGGTGTTTCTGACCCCGGAAGATTTCGACGCCCACGAAATCCGGGTGGCTATTCACGATGGTTTTACCCTCGCCGATAGTCGCCGCCCGAAAAAATACAGCCCGCAGCAATACCTGCGCTCCATCGATGAGATGTGTGAGCTGTTTTCCGACATCCCCGAGGCGCTGGAAAACAGCGTCGAAATTGCCAAGCGCTGTAACGTCACTGTGCGCCTTGGCGAGTACTTTCTGCCAAACTTCCCCACCGGCGATATGTCGATTGAAGACTTTCTGGTGCATGTCTCCCGGGTGGGGCTTGAAGAGCGGCTCGAGTTTTTGTTCCCGGACCCTGAGGTGAGAGCCGAGCGGCGCAAAGAGTACGATGAGCGCCTCGATATCGAGCTTAAAGTAATCAACCAGATGGGCTTCCCCGGTTACTTCCTCATCGTGATGGAATTTATCCAGTGGGGTAAGGATAACGGCATTCCGGTTGGTCCCGGGCGGGGCTCGGGCGCGGGCTCTTTGGTGGCCTATGCGCTGAAAATTACCGACCTTGATCCACTGGAATTCGACCTGCTGTTCGAGCGCTTTTTGAACCCTGAGCGGGTATCTATGCCCGACTTCGACGTCGACTTCTGTATGGACAGGCGCGATGAGGTAATTGAGCACGTAGCCGAGCTTTACGGCCGCGAGGCGGTATCGCAAATCATTACCTTCGGTACCATGGCCGCCAAGGCGGTGGTGCGCGACGTGGGCCGGGTACTCGGCCACTCCTACGGCTTTGTTGACCGCATCTCCAAGATGATCCCGCCCGAGCCCGGCATGACCCTCGAAAAAGCCTTTGAGGTCGAGCCAGGGCTTCAGGAAGCTTACGATGCCGATGAGGAAGTGAAAGACCTTATCGACATGGCGCGAAAGCTTGAGGGCGTGACCCGTAACGCCGGTAAGCACGCGGGTGGCGTGGTCATTGCGCCCACAAAAATCACCGACTTTTCGCCGCTTTACTGCGACGCCGAGGGCAAAAACCCGGTTACCCAGTTTGATAAGAACGATGTCGAATACGCGGGGCTGGTGAAGTTCGACTTCCTCGGTCTTCGAACGCTTACCATCATCGACTGGGCGCTGGGGATGATTAACCCGAGGCTTGCCAAATTGGGCAAACCGCCGGTGGACATTGCCGCCATTCCGCTGGTGGACTCAAAATCCTTCGCCATGCTCAAGCGCTACGAAACCACGGCGGTGTTCCAGCTTGAATCGCGCGGCATGAAGGACCTTATCAAGCGCCTGCAGCCTGACTGTTTCGAAGACATGATCGCACTGGTGGCGCTGTTTCGCCCCGGGCCGCTGCAGTCGGGCATGGTGGATAACTTTATCGACCGTAAGCACGGCCGCGAGGAGATTTCCTACCCCGACGCCACCTGGCAGCACGAGTGCCTGAAACCCATTCTGGAGCCCACCTACGGCATCATCCTGTATCAGGAACAGGTGATGCAGATTGCCCAGACACTCTCCGGCTATACCCTCGGCGGCGCCGACATGCTGCGCCGCGCCATGGGTAAGAAAAAGCCGGAAGAGATGGCCAAGCAGCGGGCCGTGTTCCAAAAGGGCGCCGAAGATAACAACGTCGATGGCGAGCTCGCCATGAAGATCTTCGACCTGGTGGAAAAGTTCGCCGGTTACGGCTTTAACAAGTCGCACTCGGCCGCCTACGCGCTGGTGTCGTACCAGACTTTGTGGCTCAAGGCTCACTATCCGTCAGAGTTTATGGCGGCGGTAATGTCGGCGGATATGGACAACACCGACAAAATCGTGACCCTTGTCGATGAGTGCGAACGCATGGGGCTTAAAATCATCCCGCCGGATGTGAACAAGGGCCTGTTTAAGTTCACCGTGGATGACGATCTCAACATCGTCTACGGCATCGGTGCCATCAAGGGCGTGGGCGAGGGGCCGGTGGAGGCCATTCTCGAGGCCCGTAAAGATGGCCCCTTTAAAGACCTGTTCGATTTCTGTGCCCGTATTGACCTGAAAAAGCTCAATAAACGGGTGATTGAGCGGCTGATTTGCGCAGGCGCGCTCGACAGCCTCGGGCCGCACCGCGCCTCCATGATGGCTACTCTGCCGGAAGCCATGCAGGCAGCGGATCAGCATGCCAAGGCGCAGGCCATAGGTCAGCACGATATGTTTGGCCTGCTGAACGACCATCAGCAAGACGAAAAGCAGCAGTTTGTGGAGTGCATGCCTTGGCCGGACAAGATTTGGCTTGAAGGTGAGCGCGAAACCCTGGGGCTGTATCTTACCGGTCACCCCATCAATCAGTACCTTAAAGAGCTGAGAAACTACACCGCCGGCAGGCTTAAGGATATTCATCCCACCGAGCGCGGTAAAACCGTGAAAGCAGCGGGGCTGGTGGTGGCAAGCCGGGTGATGCTTACCAAGCGCGGCTCCAAGATGGGCCTGCTCACCCTGGATGACAAGAGCGCCCGCCTCGAGGTGATGCTGTTTACCGAGGCCTTTGAAAAGTTTGGCCATCTCTTGGAAAAAGACCGGATCCTCATTTGCGAAGGGGAAGTGAGTTTTGATGACTTCTCCGGCGGCAACCGCATGACGGCGCGCAATATTATCGATATCAGCGAGGCGCGCAGCCACTTTGCCAAGGCGTTGGCGGTGGATTTGGAGTCGTCCAAGGCCAGCGAGGAGCTGCTGGGTAAGTTTCTGGAAACCCTCGGCCCCTGGAAAGGGGGCGCCGTGCCGCTGGTGGTGAATTTCAGCCGCGATGATGCCAGCGGCAAGCTGCAGCTTGGTGATGCGTGGCGGGTGAATCCATCCGATGAGCTGGTACTGGCACTGCAAACCCTGATTGGGCCTGACAAGGTCAGGGTCGAATTCTGATGCAGAATTCCCTCGCCGCCGCCCTGTTCGATGCGCTTGGCGCGCTGCCAACCGGTGTGGTGCCTGCGCGTCTGGTGCTGGGGTATAGCGGCGGGCTCGACTCGGAGTTACTGGCCTGTGCGCTCGCTGAATTTGCACGCAGTAAAGCGGCAACTCCTTATGCCAGCTCCCAATGTTTGCTGGTGCATGTGCATCACGGCTTAAGTCAACACGCCGATGAATGGGCTCGCCACTGTGAAGCGCGCGCCGCCCACTATGGTTTGCCCCTGGTGGTTGAGCGGGTAGAGGTAAAGCGTGGCCCGCGATTAAGTCTTGAGGCCGAAGCAAGGAATGCCCGCTACCGCGCGCTGTTATCCCATCTGGCCGCAGGGGATGTGCTGCTTACCGCCCACCATGAAGACGATCAGCTTGAAACCGTGCTGCTGGCGTTAAGTCGCGGCCTTGGCCCCAAGGGACTTGCGGCCATGGGGCTGTGTCAGCCGCTGCAGCTTAGCTCAGCCCATCAAACGGATGAGCGCGGTTCGGATGACGGCGATTTGGATGAAGGCTGTTCGGAAGAAGGCTATTCGCAACAAGGCTATTCGGAAGACAAGGGACGCACGTCCTGTGCCTGGCAGCTGCGGCCCTTTTTAGGTTACTCCCGCGAGCAGCTGGAGCGTGAAGTGCAGGCCTTAGGCCTTTTCCATATCGAGGATGAGAGCAATCAGAATACCGATTTTGACCGTAACTTCCTGCGTCATCACATTATCCCGGCGCTGAAATCCCGCTTTGGCGCTATAGGTGCGACGGCATCGCGCTCGGCAAGGCTGTGCGCCCAAACCCAGGCGCTGCTCGATGAAGAAGCGGCCATCAAGCTTAAGCCGCTTGTCGGCCGCTGCCGGTTATCCGGCGCCGCAATACTCGATTTGAGTGGCTTATTTGCCTATTCACGCCTTTGGCAGGCGCAATTGCTGCGGCTTTTTATGGCGAGCAACGGCTTTGCGCCGCCATCGGAAGTGCAGCTTGATGAGGCGCTGTCGCAGCTTGCCGACGCCAGAGCAGACAGCAGTGTTGTGCTTCGTTTTGGTCAGTCGCTGCTTCGTCGCTATCAGGGCGCACTTTATCTTGAATCGGCTGCCAAAAGCCTTGTGCGGGAAGCCTTTTTGTCTCAAACCAAGCCGTCTCAACCCAAGCCGTTTCAAACCCTGCTGCCTGAATCCAACCAGCCTGAAACTAAGCAGCCTGAAATCAGACTGGCCATTAGTCTTCAAAGCCTTAAGGCCGGGCTCGACTTACCCCTTGGCAAGTTGGTGCTTAACCAAAACTCGGAAAGCCTGTTATCCGAAAGCTCATGCCCCAAGAGTGTATGCCTTGAAAAGCCAGACTCTGAGTGCGTATCGACTGAGCCCCTATGGACATGCGCGCTGAGCCCTGGGGCGCTTAATGGCTGCCTTACTCTGCGCTATGGTGTTTTGGGCAGTGTGCGGCTGCAGCCCGCAAGCCGCGCCCATTCTCGGGAGCTTAAAAAACTGTGGCAGGAATTTAAGGTGCCGCCCTGGCTTAGGTCACTGGTGCCGCTGCTTTACTGCGACGATAAACCGATTGCCGCCATTGGTCTTTGGGTTGAGCGTGACTTTGCCGCAGACTGTGCTTTGCCTGCGACTTTTAGTCTGAGTCTGTCAGTCTGACAGGCTGAGTCTTTCAGGCCGAGCCTTTTAATTTGAGTCTTTCAGACCGAGTCTTTCAGGCCGAGTCTTTCAGACCGAGCCTTTCAGGCCGACCCTGAATATCTGTCGCTAAGCTTTGAACCTGCGGCAGAAAAGAGCTCGCCACTGACGTCAGTTCATAAAAAACGCCCGCAATCGCGGGCGTTTTCTTTCATTTATTCACTGCCTTGTCTTATCTTGTCTTGGAGCAGCCCTTTGGAACGGGCTTGTTGAGCATCAGTCTGGCAAGCGCAGCTTAGCCTTCGGGAAACGCAGCTCAGTCATTGACAACGCGGTAGCAGTTTCTGCCGGCTGCTTTGGCTTGATAAAGGGCGCGGTCGGCGCGCTCGTACAGCATGTCCTGATTGTCGCCGGCCTGAATTTGCGCGGCGCCAAGGCTTGTGTGAATTTTATTGCGGCTGAAAAATCCGCCCCGCGCCAGCTTGCCAAGCACACGCTCACACAGGATAGCTGCCGACTCGATATTGCCACGCACTATGATGACAAATTCATCGCCGCCGATGCGAAAGGCCTGATCTGTGTTACGGATAGCGCCTTTGATCAGCGCGCCGAACTGGCGCAGCACGGCGTCACCAAACTGATGGCCATAGCTGTCGTTCAGCTGCTTAAAGTTATCCAAATCCAGCACTATCAGCGCCAGATTGTCCTGATGCCGGTTGGCGCGGGCCACCGCCTGCTTGATGGATTGGCCATAAAAATGACGGTTTCCAAGGCCGGTGAGCGAGTCAAACATCGCCTGCTCAGACATCTTCTGATAGGAAATCGCGTTGATAAGCGGCTGGATCAACATGGTCTCCAGGGTTTGCAGGGTGCGAATTTGCGTCGGCGACAGCGGCTCTGTCAGACGGTAATCCAGCACTGAGCCCGGAAACTGCTCTGTGGTCAGGTGACGGCGTAAACTCACGCCCATGCGCTTACCCCAACTCAGCGACAAATCGGCAAACTGAGCCTGAATACCTGCAAGCGGCAGGTATTGGCCGAGGGTTTTACCGAAACAGGCAAAGACCGTCCGTGGATCTAAACTTGAATGCAGCTGTTGGATGATGGTAAGCAGCGCTGCCTGATCCGGACCCGGCAGGGCCACATCCGCGTTGCCCATCGGGCTGTAGCGGTAATCTTCAGGATATAACTGCGGTGCGAAACCATAGTCCATAGTGTTTACTCCAACGGTGTAGGACTGATGACAGCTTGAAATAAGCAAAAGCCGTGCCGTTACCGGTGTTAAATAAATTTGTCTTTGTTAGTCATTCAGTTAATCTTTGAAGTGGCCACAGTCGTTTTTCATTCGCCGGAAAATTGACAAGGAAACCCCATGGAACACGGCATCCTGATCAAGGTGTTGCTTATGCTGCTTATCGCCATCGGGGCGATTGCACTGCTGCGCCGTATCGGATTGCCGGCCATTCTTGCGTACCTTCTTACCGGCGTGCTGGCTGGCCCCGGCGGCTTTCACTGGTTTACCCAGCAGCAGATGCATTCGGTGGCCGAGCTTGGGGTGGTGCTGTTGATGTTTACCCTCGGGCTTGAGTTTTCTGTGCCCAAACTCTGGGCCATGCGCCGCACCGTGTTTGGCCTTGGCAGCGCTCAGGTGCTGGTCACCACACTGCTGGTGATGCTTATCGCCATGTCACTTGGGCAAACCGCCGTGCAGGCGCTGGTGATAGGCTCGACCATAGCGCTCTCATCCACCGCCATCGTGCTTAAACTCCTCAATGAACTTGGCTGGCTGCGGCGCCGACACGGCGAGCTGTCGGTGAGCGTGCTCTTGTTTCAGGATCTGGCGGTGGTGCCGCTGCTGATTTTGCTGCCGCTCCTTGGCGAAGCCGATGGCAGCGTCGCCATCAACAGCATTTTATTGGCGCTGCTGAAGGGCGTTATCGCCTTTGTCGCGCTGATGGCCTTTGGCAAATGGGCGCTGCCCAAGGTGTTTGATGAGGTCGCCCGCTCCCGCTCCAATGAGCTGTTTGTACTGTCGGCGTTGGTGGTGGCGCTGCTGACCGGTGCCTTTACCCAGTGGCTTGGGCTTTCTATGGCCCTCGGCGCCTTTATGGCGGGCATGCTTTTGGGTGAAAGTCAGTACCGGCGCCAGCTTGAGGCCGATATCCGTCCGTTTCGTGATTTGTTGATGGGGCTCTTTTTTATCTCCATCGGTATGCTGCTGGATTTTGCCCTGGTGCTTGCCTATTGGTGGCAGATTTTACTGCTGCTGATTGCGGTGGTGGTGGGCAAGGCGCTGGTGGTCCATGGCCTGTTAAAGCTGGTGGGGGAGCCGTTTCGGATCTCCTGCGTCTCGGCGCTGACTTTGGCGCAGGTGGGCGAGTTTTCCTTTGTGGTGCTTGCCCTTGCGGTGAATTACCAGCTGCTGGATAAGGAAGTCAGCACCATGCTGGTGATGGTGGCGGTGCTCTCTATGGCTATAGCGCCTACTCTGGTGCGCCACGCGGTGGATATCAGCAAGCTGATTTTGGGGCTAAAACCCGCCGCCACTCAGCCGCTTAACGCGCCTAAGGTGGAAGAGGATACTGAGCTGGTGCTCATTCTCGGTTATGGCCGGGTAGGGCAGACCATAGCGCGCTTTTTAAAGGCTGAAGCCGTGCCCTATCTTGCGCTCGATTTGGATCCCACCCGGGTGCAGGAGGCCAAGCGCGCCGGTCAGCCGGTGTATTTTGGCGATGCCTGTAAACGCAGCATCCTTAAGCAGGCGGGTATTGTCCACGCCAAAATGGTGGTGCTGACCTTTTGTGAGAGCCGCGCGGTGGATGAAGTCATTCATCTTTGCCGCGCGCTGGCGCCGGATGCCAAAATTCTGGTGCGCACCCGGGATGACAGCGAGCTTAAGCTGCTTGAGCAGGCCGGGGCGAGCCAGGTTATTCCTGAAACGCTTGAAGGCAGTTTGATGCTGGTCAGTCAGGTGCTGTTTCAGTGCGGCGTTCCACTTTCCCGGATCTTAAAGCGGCTCGAATTTGAGCGGCGCAATCATTATCAGTATCTGCACGGTTTTTTTTCCGGCACTGAAACTGACTTCACCCTCGAGCTTTTACACGCGGTGGCGCTGCCAAGGGGCGCCAGTGCGGTGGGCAAGACGCTTGAAGACATCCCCTGGAGCAAGCTTAGGGTTGAGCTTCGCGCCATTCGCCGCGGCCGCGAGGAGATAGATAATCCTGACCCCAATTGGACACTCAAAGCCGGTGACGTGCTGATTTTACTGGGCAAGCCCCGGCGGGTTGAAAAGGCCGAGGCGTTTTTGCTGAGCGAATGACGTTGAGTGTTACAGAGCAGCCTTAAGGCTCGCTTCCGGCTGCACTTGCAAACTTATTCCTCGCAGAAAGCTCATGCCTGACGGCAAATAAGCGCACCAGCGCTTAAAGGCTTACGCTGCCATCAACACCGAAAAAGGCTTTGATTTCATCCATCCGATTCATCGCATCCTGATACCCAAGGTCAATCAGGGCGCAGGTATAGGCTTTTTCAAACAGCAGGTACGACACGATACTCGAGTCCGCTTCCTGATTGATGCCGATAAGCCCAAGCAGGGTGCGCACCGCAAAGGGCATTTCCTGATAGTAGCGCCTCGCGATTTGCGCCAGGTCTTCGCTCGGCTTAATCACCAGGGTGGTAATGGGCTTGAGGTTTAAGCGGTCACGGCTCTCCTGGGGAATAAGCTTTAGGGTGTTGTTGATGCGCTCAAGCCTTTCAAGGTCACTGTTGAGAGTGTCAGAAAAGATGGTATCCAGCAGGTGGCCTGCAATGGTTGCGGTTTTCGGGTGATGCTCCAGCTCGCGGGTATCCTGCTTGTGGGGACTGTCGAGGTTAATGACCAGAATACGTTCGGCCCCCAGATGGATTGGGCTTGCCAGCGGCGCCAGTTGGTGCACCGAGCCATCGCCGTAATAATGCTGCCTGAGCTTTATCGACGGAAACACCATGGGAATGGCCGAGCTTGCCAGCAGGTGCTCGGTATTAAGCCGGGTGCGTTCACCGCTTCGCCGCGCCCGCTGCCAGTTTTCAATGTCGCGGGCGGCCTGAAAAAAGGTGACTGAGCGGGAATTGTTGTAGCAGGAGGTATCGACCGAAATCGCGGTGAGCGAGCCTGCCTTGATATTGCGATCGATGCGGCCAAAATCGATAAGCTCGTTGAGGAGCTTCCTGAGCGGCTCGTTATCCAGCAGGCTGCCGGCATCTGAGTTAACCAGATCGTGCTGCATGCCCTTAAGTGCCATGCGTCCCAGGTGCTTCATCACACCGCCCACTGAACTGGTGTACACCTTGGACGTCTCGAAGTGGCGCCAGACCCATTCGAGTTTGCGCACGCCCAAATGAAAACAGGAGGCGTGGGTGGCAATGGAGGTGCCGTTAATGGCGCCAGCCGAGGTGCCACAGACTATCCGAAACGGAATGCCGTGATTGCGGGGATATAACTGGACTATGGCTTTGAGCACCCCGACCTGATAGGCCGCCCGGGCGCCACCACCGCCCAGTACCAGTGCGGTCGATGTCGGCAAATCCTGCTCCAATTTCTTGAAAGTTAACTTATTCCTTAAGCTAATTAAAGCGTCCGACCTTAGTAATTGGCAATGGCGGGGCGAAAAAAAAGACACCCGCAGGTGTCTTTTCTGTGTCGCATCAGGCTTAGCCGCGCAGCTGTGACTTAAGGAAGTCAACAATCTCGGCAAACGGCACGTCCTGCTTTTCACCGGTGCGGCGGTTCTTGTATTCGAACACGCCGGCGTCGATATTGCGATCGCCAATCACCACGGCATGGGGCACACCGAGGAGTTCCATGTCGGCAAACATCACGCCCGGACGCTCTTTACGGTCGTCAAACAGCACTTCGATACCGGCAGCGGTCAGCTCGGCATAGAGCTGCTCGGCCACTTCGGTGACGCGGTGGGACTTGTGCATGTTCATCGGCAGAATGCCGACGGTGAACGGGGCGATGGCTTCTGGCCATACGATGCCGCGATCGTCGTTGTTCTGCTCGATGGCGGCGGCCACGATGCGGCTCACGCCCACACCATAACAGCCCATCAGCATGATTTGTGACTTGCCGTTTTCATCAAGCACGGTGGCATTCATGGCTTCGGAGTACTTGTTGCCAAGCTGGAAGATATGACCCACTTCGATACCTCGGGCGAAGGCATACACGCCCTTGCCATCCGGAGTCGGCTCGCCTTCAACCACGTTGCGGATGTCAGCGCCCTCAACCAGCGGCAGATCGCGCTCCCAGTTGATGCCAAAGAGGTGCTTGCCATCTTGGTTGGCACCAGCGGCAAAATCGCTCATCACCAGCACGCTGTGGTCGGCAATGATAGGCAGCTTAAGGCCAACAGGACCGATAGAGCCGGTACCAGCACCCACGGTGGCGCGGATTTCGTCTTCGCTGGCAAACTGCAGCGGTGAGGCGACCAGCGCGTGCTTGTCGGCCTTGATTTCGTTCAGTTCATGGTCGCCGCGAACCAGCAGGGCAACCAGTGGCGCTTCTTCGGTTGCGCCTTTAACAATCAGGGTTTTGACTGTCTTTTCGATGGCCACACCAAACTGTTCAACCAGCTCGGCGATGGTTTTGGCATTCGGGGTGTCGACAGTGCGCATTGCTTCAGTGGCGGCGCCGCGAGGCTCGGTAGGCAGCGGGGCTTCGGCCTTCTCGATGTTGGCGGCGTAATCGCTGCCGGTGGAGTAGGCAATCAGATCTTCACCGCTCTGGGCCAGTACGTGGAACTCGTGGGACACGCTGCCGCCGATGGAGCCGGTATCGGCCAGCACAGGGCGGAACGCCAGACCCATGCGGCTGAAAATGTTGCTGTAGGCGGTGTACATGGCCTGATAAGTTTCATTCAGCGTCTCTTGATCCAGATGGAAAGAGTAGGCGTCCTTCATCAGGAACTCGCGTGAGCGCATCACGCCAAAGCGTGGACGCACTTCGTCACGGAACTTGGTCTGGATTTGATACAGGTTCAGCGGCAACTGCTTGTAAGAGCTTACTTCCTTACGGATAAGGTCAGTTATCACTTCTTCGTGGGTCGGGCCGAGCACGAAGTCACGTTCATGACGGTCGGTAAAGCGCAGAAGCTCTGGACCAAACTGATCCCAGCGGCCTGTTTCAACCCACAAATCACCCGGCTGCACCATGGGCATCAGGATCTCAATCGCGCCGGCCTTGTTCATTTCTTCACGAACGATGGCTTCTACTTTGCGCAGTACCCGCAGGCCTGTGGGCAGGTAGCTGTAGAGGCCTGAAGCGTTGCGGCGGATCATGCCGGCACGCAGCATGAGTTGATGGCTGATTACCTCGGCATTGGCTGGGGTTTCTTTTTGTGTCGAAAGCAGGTATTTGCTGACTCGCATTCCCGGTGTCCATAGTTGAAAACAGTGGGCGACATTGTATCACCTGCTTTCATCTTGTCACGCGCGCCGTACAGCAAAACCCTTAGCAGGCGCGAGTTTGAGCCGACTCATGCCTCAGCGGTTGGCGGCCTGTTTCAGCCAGTCGGTATCGGGTAAGTGGCAGGGCGCTACCGCAGCCTGATTGCCGCCCTGACTATGGGCCTTATCGAGGGCTTCTTCGGCTTCCTGCACCAGTTTATCCCAGCCGTGGGGGCGTTTGGGAATGTGATTGGCGATACCGACCGACACAGTTATCCAAGGCTGACTGGCAAGCAGCGGCGCGCTTATTCGCGCCTGATTAACCTTGTGACACAGCTGATGGGCAAGCTTGATGGCCTGCTCAAGGTCGGTGCCGGCAAGGACTATAGCGAGGCGATTGGCATCAAAGCGTGCCAGAAAATCCTGTGCCCGTGCCGTGTGCTGGCAGGCAATGGCCACCAGTTGCTGCAGTGTGGGGTCGGGCAAACCAAGGCGCGCATCACCATCGTGATTACACACAGGGTCAACCGCGAGCAGCAGCAGCGACACCGGCCCTTCGGCGCGAAGTCCGCGCAGCCATTCCTGCTGCAGGTGTTGATTGAGCGCTTTTCGGGAGGCAAGCCCGGTCACAGGGTCTTTGTCGCTGTTGCGGCTTTGGTGCTGTAGCTGATGATGAATGTGCTTAAGGTTATCGGACATGCCCTTAAGCTCACGGTTTACCGTCTCAAGCTTGGGCTCTGTGTCGCTGCGATGGCCGGTGAGGGCATCGAGCTCCTTGCCAAGGTGAATGAGCGGGCGGATAAAGTGCCGCCCAAGCAGCATCCAGGCAAGGTATTGGCTGCAAAGAATGAACAGCAGCGATAAAAACATGACGGTGATATTGAGCTGCCAGCGGCGTTTTTCGAGCGCGCTGAAACGCTGCTGACTCTCGCTTGCGCCAAGGCTTGACAGACGAATGGCCAAATCGCGGCTGGTCTGGGTGAGGCGGGTGAGTTCGCTGCCCGGGCCCTGTTTAAGCTCGCTTTGCAGGCTATCGAGCCCCTGCAAGACGCCGATGGCCATATCCCGCTCGGTTGGGGGCGCAAGCTCATCCACCAAGCGCTGCTGGCGGGCGCGCATTTCAATGATGAGATTTTTACGCTCAAGCGGCGAGAGTTCAGCCCAGTCCTGACGCAGGCGTTCAAGCCCGAGCTGCTGGCGCAGGCTGTCACGCACCCATTCCTCGGCGGCGAGTGTCTGACTGCTGGCGCGG
Source organism: Shewanella jiangmenensis (assembly GCF_018596335.1). Lineage (GTDB taxonomy): Bacteria > Pseudomonadota > Gammaproteobacteria > Enterobacterales > Shewanellaceae > Shewanella > Shewanella jiangmenensis. The sequence goes on from NZ_JAHEPS010000003.1 coordinate 189,559, forward strand.
TTAAATTCGTTTGCCTGCTGATTGATGGCAAACAGCGCCATGACCCCGGTGGCAATACCGAGGGCGGCAAGACAAACAAAGCTCTGCCATAAGCGCTTTCTCATGGCAGGCAGCGGGGAGGCCGTAATCGCCTGTTTCTCATCCTTGAACACAGCGAATTCCTGTTAGCTTGGTGTGTCAGCGCTTGTCACGCCGATCACCGATTTGTTTTGCCGGATTACCGGCCATAATGGCAAAGTCCGGCACATCGCGGCTGATAAGCGCGCCCATGCCTATTACCGCCTGATTGCCTATGGTCACGCCATCCACAATGCCGGCCTGGGCTCCAATCCACACATCTTCCCCAATCACTATGCCCTTTGAGCTGACTTTTTGCTGATAAATCGGCTCATCGGGTGCCATGCCATGGTTGAAGGCATAAATGGTCACCTGATTGGCGATGCGGGTTCTGTTGCCAATTTTGATACCGCTGCGGCCGCCGTCAAGTGAACTGCCGTGGTTAATGGCCACTTCGTTGCCAATATCAATCGGACCGTGGAGGAAAACCCCGGCCGCTATCATACATTGGTCTCCCATGCGGATATCGCGGCCGGGCTCGGCAAACAGATTGGCCTCGGGGGCGATAAAGCAGTTTGCTCCCAGATGCACGGTTTCAAGGGCACAAAGCCTTGCCTGAATTTCATCCTGCCACGGTTTTGCCCAGGCAAGGTGCTTTTCTTTTAATGAAAAATACAGCCAGGGCATCCACGACAGGCGCTTTTTGTGCTGCTCGCGGTAATCCTCAGGCGTCATTGGCCTGTCCTGACGGATGCGGCTGCGGCTGCTGGCCTACCTTGGTGGGCTTAAGCTCAAGCACGTGGGCTTTATCGTCTTTGATGCACCAGAAAATATCCAGATCGTACAAAGCAACCTGATACAGCTTGGGGTCGTCCTTGGCCTTTTTGTAGGCTGGGCGCGGGTCCTGGGCCAGCACGCCTTCAATCAGGCTGGCAAGATTTGGCCGCTCATCACCCTTGGCAAGGGCGGCTATCTGGCTTAGCGCCTCATCGCTGTAGCTCACGCCAATCTGCACCGGCGCTTCCTGCGCCATGCCGCCAAGGGCATCCGGCACTGAGTCTGAAAATGGAATATAGGGCTTGATGTCGATAACAGGCGTACCGTCAAGCAAGTCCATGCCGCTGATTTCAAGGCAGAGTTTGCCCTTTCGGCGCACTATGTCGTGCAGGCGCACTACAGATTGGCCTATGCCGTTGGGGCGAAAGGTCGAGCGGGTGGCAAACACACCCATTTTTTCGTTGCCGCCAAGGCGCGGTGGCCGGACGGTATTTTTCCAGCCCTGGGCCAGATTTTCATGGAAACAGAACAGCAGCCACAAATGGGAGTATTGCAACAGGCCGCGTACCGTGTCCGGGTCGTTAAAAGGGGGCAAGAGCTCGACAAAACCATGGGCATCGACGAGCCCCGGCTGACGCGGAATACCGAATTTCTGCCGGTAGGGCGTATGGCATATGGCCACCGCCCGGATGGTATTTTCAAAAATAGTCATTGGTCCTGGCTTTTTTGACCCGTTTGACAAAAGTGATGCTTACCCCCCGGTGACAAGGTTATTTGCCTGTCATAGGAGCTTGCCATCGCATGATGATGCGCGGCCGCCTTAGGCCATCAGCGATGCGTTGGCAATCAGTTCTCGTTTTTGGCCATCAGCTATACGTTGATAATCAGTTGTCGTCGTTGGCAAGCTGCAGCGCCTGACCCACGCACAGGGCGCGGCTGTGGCAACCGCTGCCACTTTCTTCAATTATGGTGCAGCTTTTGATGACCAGACCGTTGGCGCCCTTGTCGGCGGCCTTGCGGCGCGCATCGGTGCGGGCATCGGCCACGGTCACAGGCACATCACCCGGGGTGGCCTGACAGGCTTCGCCCTCGATGAGACCGAGTATTTTATAGCGCCCCTCTGGGCCTTGGCCTTCCTCAAACAGCACCACATCACCGGCCTTAAAGTAGTCGTTGAAGGCCTGTGGGTCTAAGTTGCTGGAAAATCCGTAATCGGATGAGCAAGCCGGAATAAGCAGCGCGGCGAGGGCAGCGACAAACGCTTTGGGGAAACACTGGGTCATGGGAGGGTCCTGTGGGCGATAGGGCGGGGCACCAACCTTGGACCCCGCCGTGAATGCAGAAATTCTATCGCTTCAGGTACTTTTGATAAAGCTGTGCAGAGCGGGTTTTCAGATCTATCGCCCGGCCATCGATAAACACCTGCTGAATTCGACCTGTCAGCGGGTCCAGAATGTCACCTTCTGCCAGCACCAGATTGGCGCGATACCCTTCCTTGATGGCGCCCATATCATTGACACCGGCAATCTTGGCCGCATCGAGGGTGATGGCTTTGAGCGCGGCGTCGCGGCCAAGGCCGTGGGCGGCGGCGTAACCGGCGGCGTAGGGCAGGTTGCGGGCTTCCCAGTCGCCGCTGTAGGCGATGGCAAACTCAATGCCGGCCGCTGCCATTTTTGCCGGCACGGCAAAGGCTTCGTCTATGTTGTCGTCGCTGTGGCGCGGCAGGCTGAGCACTGAGGGGTACACCACTGCAACGCCGGCGGCCTTAAGACCGTCGGCGACCTCGGCCGCTTCATAACCGCCGACAATCACGGCGCTGAGCTTATAACGGTTAACCAGCACCAGCGCTTCGCGGATGGCGCTCGCTTCATCGGCGTGGATAAAGAGCCTGGCGCTGCCATCAAAAAGCCCCGCCATGGCCTCAAAGCGTCTGTGGGTGAGCTTGGGCTCACTCTGCTTGCGCGCGATAAAGCTGTTGGCATCGGCAAAGAGCTTATCGATATTGGACAGTGCTTTACTGTGCTCGGCAAACGCCTTTTCGCGCTCATCGGCTTTGGCGGGCAGCTTGGGCTCAGGCCAGTAAAGATGAAGGCTTTGCGGCGCTTCGACCTTGGCGTCTTCCACTGTCCAGCTGTCGAGGTTTACCAGCGCGCTTTGACCGGCCAGCAGCTCGCCTCTGGGCACGATTTGGGCATGGGTGATGCCGTTTCGTCTCAGGGTCGGGATGATTTCGGAGTCGGGGTTAAACACGGCGGCGGCGCGCAGGTCGGCGTTGTTGTCGCCCACATCATAGGTGTCGACAGTGGGGCGCACCATGGAGATTTCGACCATGCCGACCTGGGTGTCGAGCGCCACCATGCCCGGATACAAATGCTTGCCGCTGGCATCAATCACTGTCGCGCCCGCAGCGTTAAGGTTGTTGCCTATGGCTTTGATGCGGCCTTGCTCAACCAATACACTGGTGTTGGCTTTTACGCCATCGGAGACAGTATGCACTGTGGCATTGGTGATAAGGAGCGGCGCAGACTGATCCGTGGCTGGCACCATGTCGTGGCTGCTTGCGATGCTGCTCGCCAGCAGCAGCGGAATAAATACAAACTTTTTCATCAGTGGGCTCCGTGGCTGTGCTGGGTTGACTGCTGAGTCGATATGCCGGTTTTGAACACCTCAAAATGGGTGTCGCAGTGCCATTCGGGTTCGCTTTGCGCCGCCTTGGGTGCTTCGCCGCTGCGGCCTTCCTCATCCAGCGTCAGGATTTTATTGATAAGCGCCCTGCGCTCGGCGGCCTGCTCGGCCTGCATTTGCCTATCCAGCTCGCGGTCGAAATGGCGCTTGCCATCGACCCAAACCATTTCGGTGCGGGCGTAGACAGACATCGGATGTGCATCCCACAGCACTATGTCGGCAACCTTGCCTTCTTTAAGGGAGCCTGTGTCCTTCTCAATGCCAAGTTGAATGGCTGGGTTGATGGTGATCATCTTCCAGGCATCTTCTGCTGACATATTGCAATACATCATTGACTTGGCGGCTTCCTGATTGAGGCGACGCTGCATCTCAAAACTGTCGGAATTAAGGCTTGTGAGCACCCCTTGCTGCTGCATCAGGCAGGCGTTTTCGACGATGGCGTCGTACACCTCAAACTTGTAGGCCCACCAGTCAGAGAAGGTGGAAGCGCCGGCGCCGTGGGCGGCAAGCTCCTTAGCAACCTTGTAACCTTCAAGCACATGGGTGAAGGCCTTGACCTTGAAACCGTAGGCCTCGGCAAGGCGCAGGAACATCAGGATTTCTGACTGCACATAAGAGTGAATATGGACGTCGCGCTTGCTTGCCAGCACTTCGCTTAAGGCATCGAGGCGCAGATTTGGCCTCGGCGATACCCGGGCCTTTTGCTCGCTGGACGACAGTTTTTCAAAGGCGGCTATGTCGGCCTGATGCTGACGGGCGGCATCGAAGGCATCGGCAATGGCGGCTTCAACCCCCATGCGGCTTTGCGGGAAGCGGGTGGTGTAATCATCGCCCCAGTTGCTTTGCTTGACGTTTTCACCGAGCGCAAATTTGATACTGCCCGGCGCACCCTCATACTTAAGGCCCTCGGCCGTTTCACCCCAGCGCAGCTTGATAAGCTGGCTCTGGCCGCCTATGGGGTTGGCACTGCCGTGCAGAAGCTGCGCTGTGGTCACGCCGCCTGCGAGCGAGCGGTAAAGGGCTATGTCGTCCGGATTGAGCACATCGCCGATGCGCACCTCGGAGGTGACGGCATCTGTGTCTTCGTTGGTGCCGCCATTGAGTGCGATATGGGAGTGCTCGTCCACTATGCCTGCGGTCAGGTGTTTGCCGCGCGCGTCAATTTTCGTAAAGCCCGGCGGCGTCATCAGGTTTTGGCCGATTTTTAAAATCCGGCCCTTGCTGATGATAAGGTCGGTGTTTTCAAGTATGCCGTCGGCTTCTGAGGTCCACAGGGTGGCGCCCTGAATATGCACTTTGTCCTGTGCGGGGGCGCTCGAAAGTCCAAAGGCGACGTTAGGGGAAGTGAGCTTGCCAATCAGCGCCTTGTTGGCGTCAGCCTTTGCCTTGGCCTTTTCATCGCCGCTTGCATCGGTTTTTGCCGCATCGGCCTTGGCTGTTGCGGCGGCCTTGGCTTCAGTGACATGCGTTAAGCTCAGTGCAATCACGCTGCCATCGGCAAGGGTCGCTGTGCCTTTTTTCGCGCGCAAATCCAGGATAATACGGGCCTTGCCGTCGATGCCGGGCAGCGCAGCGCGGCCGGTGAGCTCATGGGGGCGACCGGCAAGCTTGATTGGCGATGGGGCGCTTTCAGATTTACTGTCAGGCTTGCTATCAGCTGCGGCATTAGTATCAACGCTGGCGTTGGTGTTGGTATTGGCGGGTTCCTCAAACGCCAGCTCAAAGCTGCCGTCGGGGCTGTGATTCACGTCAAGCTTAACGGCGTGACGTTTGTCCTGATAGCCAAGCTCGTAGCGGCCTGCGAGGGCAAGCTGTTCCCGAGGCTTAAGTGCGGTTTCTTCACCCATTAAAAACACGCTTACCAGTTTGCCATCCTTGAAGGGATTACCGCTGTAAACGGCCAAATCGGCAATAAAGCCCGGGCTTAATTTACCGGCAAACTTGTCGATACCGGCAATTTTAGCGGCATCTGTGGTCAGCGCGGCGAGGGCGGCTTGTTCTTCAAGACCGGCATCGAGTGCTTTTTTAAGTCTTGGCCAGAAATCTTTTTTATCGTCGATGCCGTGAAGGGTCAGTGCAAAACTGACGCCTGCGTCTGAAAGCATGCTCAGGTTTTTAGGCGCATATTCCCAATGACGCAGCTCGGCAAGTTTCAGTTGCTGCTCAGTTTCAGGCGAGCTGACATCGGGAGCCGCCGGAAAGTTTAGCGGTAAAATAACGCTGGCGCCGCTCACTTTAATTTCATTTAGGCGGGCATATTCCTGACCATTGCCGAGCAGCGCGCCGCTGAGTGTAAACTCCTTCATCAGCCTTGAAGCCCGTAACTGATTGTTTAAGTCTGGCGTATCAAATATATAAAAGGTTTGATTTGGTTCGCCAATGGCGTCGAGCGCTGCATTGAATTCGAGCGTGCCTGGCTGATTATCACTTGCCAGTCTGCGTTTGTTTTGCTGATACCAACTGGCATCCATCAAGGTTTGTCTGATTAGGGCAATCGCGCCCATCAGCGAATTGGGGTAATCCTGGATCGAGCTGCCTTTATCAAATGATAAGAAACTGTTACCGCGCTCAGAATAAATGACATCGTTGGCTATTTTATCCGCCAGTGATACATGGACACCCGTGCCGCGAAATATGCCGTCAAATTTTGCAGAATGCACGCTGGTAAAGCCGTTATTTACCCAAGCCTCGGCCGACTCTTTGTTGGGGGCAAAAAAGTGTGCCCATTGTTTTTCGGCATGAATCGCACCGTTGGCGGCGTTACCACCAATCCGGCCTATTTCATAAACCGGTGCGTCTTTTTCCTGCTTGGGATATTCAAAGCCAATGCCGTATTCGGTAAAGGGGTCAATAAAACCCGGATAAATATCGAGGCCTTTCATATCAATGACATTGGCACCCGCCGGCGTTTGAATGCCATCAAGTACGGCTTTGATGCGATTGCCCTGAATGACCAGCGTGCCTTGCTCAAGCGTCTGGCCGGGGGCGAGGTGGAGGCGGGCACCCTGCAGGGCTATCAAGCGCTCGGGCTCTGCGGTCAGCAGGGTTTTGGCTTCGAGACTTAATGAGCAGCAGGCGCTGCCCAACAGCAGGAATATCAAAGAATTTCTATTTATCGCCATTGTTTGTACCGTTTTTATGGGCGGGTAATCGAAAGAGGTTAGCCTAATCAGCGGCGGATTGGGACAAGGGAATTGTAAAAAGGTTTTTGAAAAAAAGAAAAGGCCGGTCACTGACCGGCCTTTAAATAGACTGCTGGCTTAACGCCCGGCGAATGCCAAGCTTAGGCGATAAGGAATTTATCCATAGAGGCGCCTTTTTCCACTGCATTTTTGAATACAGTTGGCATACGGCCCTGACCGGTCCAGGTGATTTCCTCACCGTCTACAACGATTTTGTATTTTGGTGGACGTGGCGCGCGCTTTTTACCGGCAACTTTAACGGCGGTAACACCCAGGTCTTCAACTGACAGACCGATTTCAGCCATTTGCTTACGGATTTCTTCAATCTTGGCGATACGCTCGGCGTTGGCTTTCAGCTCTTCTTCGGCTTCGCTTTCACGCTCGGTAACGATCTTTTCCAGTTTGGCAACCAGATCACGCAGGTCATCCAAAGACAAATCTTTTACTGCTGCTTTCAGACGACGACCGTGAGTCAGTATTTCGAGGAACTCGCTCATAATTATTTCGCTTCCCATCTTTTCAGGTGAAATTGGATTCCGGTTTGAATAATAGAAATAAATAAATCTGCCTGCAATTAAAAAAGTGAAATTATTAAGTGATATTCATCAAAAGGATTATTTGCGGCGAATATTTCCACTCAATTTGGGGGGAAGTGTCCACAAAACGCGCCAGTGTCGGCGCGCACAAATGTGGCAAACAGTCGTTTGAGTCAGGTTGACGTTTACGTTAACAGCACGTAAAGTTGCGCTATCAAAGACAGTGGCAAGGTGGATGCTGTGTCCAGCTCATGCCGACAAAGAAGGTGCAGGAAGGAAACTCTATGAAGATTTTGGTGCCTGTAAAACGCGTGGTTGATGCCAACGTGAAGGTCAGGGTCAAGGCCGATAACACCAATGTGGATACGGCAAACCTGAAAATGGCTCTTAACCCCTTTTGTGAAATCGCCGTTGAAGAAGCGGTGCGCCTCAAAGAAGCCGGTCACGCCACTGAAATCGTGGTGGTGAGCATTGGCTCCAAGGCGGTGCAGGAGCAGATGCGTACCGCCATGGCGCTCGGTGCCGACCGGGGTATTCATGTCGAAGCCGACGACGAGCTGCCAGCCCTGTCGATTGCCAAACTGCTTAAGGCCGTACAGGACAAAGAGCAGGCCTCCCTTATTCTCCTTGGCAAACAGTCCATTGATGGCGACAACAACCAGACCGGCCAGATGCTGGCCGCGCTGATGGATGCCCCGCAGGCGACCTTTGCTTCCAAAGTGGTGGTCGATGGCAACGCCCTTACCGTCACCCGCGAAGTGGATGGCGGTTTGCAAACCCTTAAGCTGCCGCTGCCTGCGGTGGTTACTACCGACTTGCGTCTCAATGAACCGCGCTATGCCAAGCTGCCGGACATCATGAAAGCCAAGAAAAAACCGCTCGATACCTTGACTGTGGATGCCCTCGGCGTGACCTTGAAGGCGCACCAGAAGCTCCTTAGCGTCAATGCGCCAGCGGCGCGTCAGGCGGGTATCAAGGTGGCTTCTGTTGAGGAGCTGGTAGAAAAACTGAAAAACGACGCGAAGGTGATCTGATATGAGCATTCTTGTTCTTGCCGAGCATGACAACAGCAGTCTGAAACTGGATTCCGCCAAGGTCGTCAGCGCAGCCGCAGCCATTGGTGGCGACGTGCATGTGCTGGTGGTGGGCAGCCAGTGTGATGCCGTGGCTAAGGCCGCCGCTTCGCTTTCTGGTGTCAGCAAGGTGCTGCTGGCCGATAACGCCGTTTACAGTGCCCATCTTGCCGACAATATCGCCAAACTGGTGGTAGAACTTGCCGGCAGTTACAGCCATATTCTGGCGCCGGCCAGCTCCATGGGCAAAGACACATTGCCACGGGTCGCGGCACTGCTTGATGTGGCTCAGCTGTCTGAAGTCGTTAAAGTGATGGATGCCAATACCTTTGTGCGCCCGATTTATGCCGGTAACGCGCTTGCGACCGTGCAGAGTCTGGACGATAAGAAAGTGCTGACAGTGCGTGCCAGTGCTTTTGATGCCGTCTCTGAAGGCGGCAGCGCCGCGATTGAATCGGTGGCCGTGGCTATTACATCAACCACTGCGTTTGTATCGCAGGAGCTCAGCGTGTCCGAGCGCCCAGAGCTTGGCAACGCTGGCATTATCGTTTCCGGCGGCCGTGGCATGGGCAGCGGTGAAAACTTCGCCCTGCTTGAGAAACTTGCCGACAAGCTTGGCGCTGCTGTGGGCGCATCACGCGCAGCAGTGGACGCTGGCTTTGTGCCAAACGACCTGCAGGTCGGTCAAACCGGCAAGATAGTGGCGCCGAACCTCTATATCGCCGTGGGTATTTCCGGTGCCATCCAGCATCTGGCGGGCATGAAAGACTCCAAAGTGATTGTTGCCATTAACAAAGATCCTGAAGCACCGATTTTCCAGGTGGCGGATTACGCCCTGGAAGCGGATCTGTTTGAGGCTGTGCCTAAGCTGATTGACTTGCTTTAATCTGTGATCTTGGTCACGATATGCGGCCTGGGGATGGCAATCCCCGGGCCGCTTGTGTTTTTATGTGCCTCACGCCTGCACACAGGCGTCCTGAGTAGAGGTGCGCCGAGCATCAGTAACAGTCAACAGGGTGATGCCGTTGACGGGCTGTGAAAGGGTATCGGCGCCGAAGTGGATTGGTGTATCACCGCCATCCGCTGGGGTCGTTTTCGAAAGGAACGACACTGCCATAGTATTTTCTGTCGGGATGACAGAGGAAGTAATTACTATGGAGCGCTACTGATAGGACAGGTGTTTTTGGGTATCTTTGCCGTTTCCCACCAGTTCAGTCGCCCTCCATTCGTTCAAAGCGAAGATATTTCAATGACATTGCTTAGTTATGCCGATTCGGCGCTCTCCTTGCTGCCGCCGGTGGTGGCCATTGTGCTGGCGGTGCTTACCCGTAAAGTGCTCCTTTCTCTTGGCCTCGGTATTCTGGTCGGCGCCCTGCTGCTTAATGATTTCAGCCCCCTTGCCAGCGCAAGCTTTCTGGCCGAGCGGGTAACGGGGCTGGTGTGGAGCGAGGGTGCGCTCAATAGCTGGAACCTGTACATCCTTGGTTTTTTGGTGCTGCTTGGCATGATTACCGCCCTTATCACAGTCTCCGGCGCCGCCCGCGCCTTTGCCGACTGGGCCCGTCAGCGCATCCGCTCCAAACGTGACGCCAACCTGCTGACCATGTTTTTGGGCTGCGTGGTGTTTATCGATGACTACTTCAACAGTCTGGTGGTGGGCTCGATTTCACGGCCGCTTACTGACCGTTATCACGTTTCCCGCGCCAAACTCGCTTACCTGCTCGACTCGACCGCCGCGCCTGTGTGCGTGATTTCCCCTGTGTCCAGCTGGGGGGCGTACATCATTGCACTTATCGGCGGCATTCTTGCGACCCATGGCATGAGCGACCTTGGCCATCTGTCGGTGTTCGTGCAGATGATCCCGATGAACTTTTACGCCATCTTTGCGCTCCTGTTACTGCTTTGCGTTGCGCTGATGGGGCTTGATGTGGGCCCCATGAAGGCCCATGAGCAAAATGCCATGCGCGGCAACCTGTACGATGAGGCCAAGGGCACGCCGCCGGGCGCCAGTGCCGAGCTGCCGGAAGCTGACACCGGCAGCATTGCCGGGCTGTTTATTCCTATTGGTACTCTGGTATTTGCCACGCTGTTTTTTATGATTTCCAGCGGCGCATCGGCGCTTGCCGAGGCGAACCTGCCGTTTTCACTCATCGGCGCGTTTGAGAAAACCGATGTCGGCGGCTCGCTGTTTTTAGGCGCGCTGGTTGGCCTTGGGGTGACGCTGGTGATGGCGCTGGTGCAAAAGGTCTCTGCGGCCATGATAGCCACGGCAATCGTTCAGGGCGGCCGTTCCATGTTGCCGGCGATTTACATTCTGCTGTTTGCCTGGACTATCGCCGGTATTATCGGCTCGCTGGAAACCGGCAAATTTATGGCAAGCCTTGCCAGTGGCAATATTCCCTTTGCGCTGTTGCCGGCGGTGATGTTTATCCTTGCCGGCCTCACCGCCTTTGCCACCGGCACCAGTTGGGGCACCTTTGGCATTATGCTGCCGATTGCCGCCGATATGGCCATGGGCAGCCATACTGCGATGATGCTGCCGATGCTGGCCTCAGTGCTTGCCGGCGCCGTGTTTGGCGACCACTGCTCGCCGATTTCTGATACTACTATTTTGTCGTCCACCGGCGCCAGTTGCCACCACATCGACCATGTGATGACCCAGCTGCCGTACGCGCTTATTGTGGCCTTTATCAGTTTGGTGGGCTACGGCGTAATGGGCTTTACCGAGTCGGTTCTCGCAGGCTTTGGCGCAAGTTCGGTACTGTTTGTGCTGGCCGTGCTGATGCTGCGTCGCCGCGCCAGAGCAAACGATTAAGATTATTTCTTGCTGACGAATCAGCGTTAAACGCAAAAAGGCCGCTCGATGAGCGGCCTTTTACGTTATGGCAGATTAATCAGGGGCTGAATTACTTCAGACCACGACGCTCCAGCAGACCGTCGGTGGTAGGCTCCTGACCACGGAAGTTTTTGTACGCTTCCATCGGTGGCACGCTGTTGCCCACTTCGCGGATAGTCTTGCGATACTTCATACCGATTTCGCGCGACAGACCGCCCTGGGTTTGCACGTAGGCAAAGGCGTCGGCAGCCAGAATTTCAGACCACATGTAGGCGTAGTAGCTGGCGCTGTAGCCACCCGGGAAGGCGTGGGCGAAGTAGGTTGAGCGGTAGCGTGGTGGAACGGCTTCGATGTCCACACCGTGCTTTTTCAGCGCGGCGGCTTCGAATTCAACCACGTTTTTCTGCTCTTCACCGGCTTTCAGTGAGTGCCACTCGAGGTCAACGAGGGCGGCAGACATGTACTCGAGGGTGTCGAAGCCCTGGTTGAAGCTGCGGGATTTCAGCAGCTTGTCGAGCAAATCCTGCGGCAGTGCTTCACCGGTCTGATAGTGACGGGCATAGTTAGCCAGCACTTTCGGATGGGCAGCCCAGTCTTCTTCGAAGGTGGACGGGAATTCAACGAAGTCGCGCGATACCTTGGTACCGGCCAGCGTTGGGTATTTAACCTTGGAGAACATGCCGTGGGTGCCATGGCCCATTTCGTGGAACATGGTGGTCACTTCATCGTAGCTCACGAAGGTCGGCTCGCCGTCCGGGGCCTTCTTGATGTTCATCACGTTCAGCACCACAGGCTTGTTGCCAAGCAGGCCGGTCTGATCCACGAAGGAGCTCTTCCAGGCGCCGCCGCGCTTGCCTTCACGGGCAAAGTAGTCGGCGTAGAAAATGGCCATGCTGGTGCCATCTTCATCAAACATTTCGTAGGCCTTTACGTCCGGATGGTACACAGGCAGATCCGGGCGCGGCTTCATGGTCACGCCATAAAGCTCTTTGATGGTGTAGAACACGCCATCTTCCAGTACGCGGTTAAACTCGAAGTAAGGCTTGAGTGACGCTTCGTCGAGGGAGAATTTTTCCTGACGCACTTTCTCGGCATAGAATTCCCAGTCCCATGGCTTGAGCTCAAAATCGCCACCGGTCTTTTTGATCATCGCCTGGATGTCAGCAGCTTCTTTCTTCGTGTTTTCAACTACTTTTGGCACCATGGTGCCAAACAGCTTGTACACGGCTTCTGGGTTGCCGGCCATTTGTGGGCCAAGGCGATAGGTTGCCCAGTTGTCAAAGCCCAGCAGAGCAGCACGCTCGGCGCGCAGCTGCGCCAGACGGCTTACCAGTGAAGCGGTTTCGTTCTCGCCGCTCTGGCCACGGTTGGCAGAGGCTTCCCACACGCGCTGGCGCAGCTCGCGGTTTTCAAGCTGAGACAGCACAGGCTGACGGGTGGTGTTGGTGATAGACAGCAGGTACTTGCCTTCATGGCCAGCGGCCTTGGCATCATCAGCGGCCATGCGGATTTGGGTGTCAGACAGGCCAGCCAGTTGCTCTTTGCTGTCAACGACTACGGCGATTTCCTTGGTCAGACGCAGCAGGCGCTGCTGGAATTCGTCGGTCAGCTTGGAGTGCTCTTCGTTCAGGGTGCGGATTTTCTGCTTCTGCTCGTCGGTCAGCTTGGCACCGGCCATCACGAACTGCTGCTGATACACCTCAATCAGACGCACTTCTTCCTTGGTCAAACCCAGGGTATCGCGGCTGTTGTACAGGGCTTCGATGCGGGCAAACAGTTTTGGATTGAGGTTGATGTCATCTGAGTGAGCAGACATCAGCGGCGCCATTTTACCCTGCAGAGCACGCAGCTCAGGGGTAGAGTCGGTACCGGTCAGGTTGTAGAACACCTTGGAGGTACGGGTCAGCAGCGCGCCGGCTTTTTCCATGGCAACTATGGTGTTGTCAAAGGTCGGGGCATCGGCATTGTTGGCGATGGCTTCGATTTCGGCCTTGTGCTCTTTCAGGCCCTGCATCAGTGCAGGTTCAAAGTGCTCAGACTTGATTTTGGTAAAGTCCGGCGCCTGATATTGCAGGGTGCTGGCGGCGAAGAATGGGTTGTCCTGGCTCAGGCCTTCAGTGGCTACTGCCGCGGCTGGTGCAGCCTCAGCGGCTGAGGTCTGGGATGCTGGGGCGGCTTCTTTGGCAGGTTGCTCAGATTTGCAACCACCGAGAAGGAGGGCGCTGCCTACGGCGAGGGCGATTAAGCTCTTGTGCATGCTTACTTCCTGGGTTTATTGATTGTATTGTTTTGTTGTTGACCGGTTAGGCTAACCAGTTCGGCTTAAAATAGGCTGAAATAATGACCTGAAACCGGCTGCGCTGTTGGTATCGCCAAAGGGCGGGCTCTGGTAAAATGGCGCGCACGTATTTTGACCGGAAACCTGCTGTGGCTCAGCTTTATTTTTACTACTCGGCGATGAATGCCGGTAAATCGACCTCTTTATTACAATCTTCATACAATTACCGCGAGCGGGGCATGAATACCCTGGTGATGACTGCGGGCATAGACGACAGATATGGCGTGGGTAAAGTGGCCTCGCGGATTGGTATTCAGGCCGATGCCACCGTGTTTGGCAGCGAAGATAACCTGCTGGACATCATCGCCACCCATCACAGTCAGCAGCCGCTGCATTGTGTGCTGGTGGATGAGAGTCAGTTTTTATCGAAAATTCAGGTACGTCAGCTGACCGATGTGGTCGATAAACTCGATATTCCGGTGCTGTGTTACGGGCTTCGCAGCGATTTTCGCGGTGAGCTTTTTACCGGCAGCCAGTATCTGCTGTCCTGGGCCGATAAGCTGGTCGAACTCAAGACCATCTGTTTTTGTGGCCGCAAAGCCAACATGGTGGTGCGCCGCGACGGCGAAGGTAAACCGGTTCGCGATGGTGAGCAGGTGGCGATTGGCGGCAACGAGAGCTACGAGTCCATGTGCCGCAAACACTTCAGCGAGCTAGTGTGGGATTAAGCCCGCCGCAGCTAAATAATGAAAAAGCGCCCGAGGGCGCTTTGTGCATTTATTACATTTAGTTTGGCATTCAGTTTTGTACTCAGTTTTAAGATCAGGCGTGGGTTAAGTACCAGCGCCAGTCCTGACTGCCAACTTCGGCCATAAACTCCTGGTATTCAGCGGTTTTGATGGCGCTGTAAATCCGGTGAAAGTCCTCGCCAAGCACTTCTTTCATCCACCCGGAGGCTTTAAAGCGCTCCAGCGCCGTTAACCAGTCGGTGGGCAGGGTTTCATGCTCGCCTTCATAACCATTGCCTACGATGGCGCTGCCGGGATTTGACTGCTGCTTGATGCCAAAATGGCAGGCGGCGAGGATTGCCGCCGCAGCCAAATAGGGGTTTGCATCGGCGCCGCAGAGGCGATGTTCGATATGGCGGCTTGGTGCGGGGCCGCCCGGTACCCGAAACGACACAGTGCGGTTATTTACGCCCCAGGTTTTGGCGATTGGTGCGTAGCTTGCGCTCTGGAAGCGACGAAACGAGTTGGCATTGGGGCAAAACAGCAGCTGGGCATCTTCAAGAGTTGCCATCATGCCGCCGATGCTGTGGCTCAGCAGCGCCGTGCCATGCGGGTCGTCACTGGCAAACAGGTTGTTGCCGTCTTTGTCGGCGAGGCTTACATGCATATGCATACCGCTGCCCGCAAGATGGCCGAAGGGTTTGGCCATAAAGCAGGCGCGCATGCCGTGTTTGGCGGCTACGCCCTTGACCAGGCGCTTGTAGCGTACGGCTTCGTCCATGGCTTTGAGCACATCGTATCTGTGCTCTAAGGTGATTTCGACCTGACCTGGGGCGTATTCCGAAATGGCGGTGCGGGCCGGTATGCCCTGGGTTTCGCAGGCGTGGTACAGGTCGTCCAAAAACGGCTGCAGCGCTTCAAGCTCCAAAATGCCGTACACCTGGGTTTGGTGTGGCCGCTGGCCATTTGCGGCTCTGGCGGGCTGGGGCGCGCCGCGTTCATCAAAGGCGTCATCGAGGAGATAAAACTCAAGCTCGGCGGCCATTACCGGGTAAAAGCCGTCGGCCTTGAGCCGTTCAATCACCCGCTCCAGCACCAGTCTTGGATCGGCGCTTGCCGCTGGCATGCCAAGTTCCGGGTGCATTGACAGCTGAACCTGTGCCGTCGGCTGGCTGCGCCATGGCTGGCGAACCAGGCTGCCAGCAAGGGGAAACGCGCTGCAATCGGCATCGCCCACCTGCCACACAAGCCCAGTGTCTTCCACATCATCGCCCTGAACCGTGAGGCCCAGAATGGTGCTGGGCAGTGGCCGGCCATGGCGATACATGGCCATGACTTCGTCCCGGTGCAGCAGTTTGCCGCGCGGTACGCCATTGGGGTCGATAATAAAAATCTCGACCTGTTTTATGTCGGGGTGCGCCTCAATAAAGGCAAGTGCCTGGGCGGCATCATCGCCGGCGGGGTTGGACTGGACTTGGTGACTGCTTGCTTGTGGTAACACGGGCATAGTGGCCTCTTGTGATGGTTTTTCCAAGCCTGAGGGAGACCACTGAACACCCTTTTTAGGCTTATGTTGAACATATTGTTTTATTTATTTGACAATATGGGGCCGCCCGACGGGAATTGTCAATCCTGCCAGCACGCCATTATTAGTGCGGGCGGGGCTTTGATGTGATCCTGTTGTAGTCGACTATGCTGTACTCTTTGAAATACTTGTATAAACCTTAGTTATTAATGCTGATTTTTGGCACATGTCACCGGAATGAGCATGCTTGCGTGCTACCATGGATTGCTTTGACAAAGCTTATGCTTGACTCATCAGTGCTGTATGGAACGCCGCTTGGACAGTGGCCTTGCCGACAGCTGACTGCACAAAGGACTGCCCATGACCTTTAAACGAAGTATTAACCCTCCGGTATTTTTCAGTTCACTGCTGCTTATCACCCTGCTGGTGCTGCTGGGCGCATTGTGGCCCGAGACGGCGCAGCGCTGGTTCGGCTCGGCCCAGCACTGGCTCGAAGTCAAAGCCGGCTGGCTCTATATCCTTGGTGTCGCGACCTTTTTGGTGTTCATCGTCTTTGTGATGGTGAGCCGTTTTGGCGATATCAAGCTTGGGCCGGATCATGCCGAGCCCGATTACAGCTACAAAAGCTGGATTGCCATGCTGTTTTCCGCCGGCATGGGCATAGGACTGATGTTTTTTGGCGTGGCCGAGCCCGTGATGCACTTTATTGCGCCGCCGGATGCCGATCCCCAGAGTATTCAGGCCGCCAAAGAGGCGATGAAAATCACCTTTTTCCACTGGGGCATACATGCCTGGGCCATTTATGCGGTGGTGGCCTTAAGCCTGGCCTATTTTGCTTATCGCCATAAGTTGCCGCTGCTGCCAAGAAGTGCGCTTTACCCCTTGATTGGCGAGCGCATTTACGGCCCTCTTGGCCATGCGGTAGATGCCTTTGCCGTGCTTGGCACCATGTTTGGTGTGGCAACCTCATTGGGGTTTGGGGTGCTGCAGGTGAACTCGGGGCTTAATTTTCTCTTCGGCGATGCCGTGCCTATCAGCAGTCTGTTGCAGGTGGGGCTGATTATCGTCATTACCCTGATTGCCACTGCGTCGGTATTTTCCGGGCTCGATAAAGGGGTGAAGCGCCTCAGTGAACTTAACCTGCTGCTTGCGGTACTCTTGATGCTGGTGGTGCTTTTGCTTGGGCCGACTGTGTCGCTGCTGCAGGCTTTTGTGCAAAACACCGGCGCCTATTTCTCCGATATTGTCGGCAAGACCTTTAACCTGTACGCCTATCAGCAGAAAAACGACTGGCTCGGCGGCTGGACGTTGCTTTATTGGGGCTGGTGGATTTCCTGGTCGCCCTTTGTCGGCACCTTTATCGCGCGGGTTTCCCGCGGCCGTACCATCCGTGAGTTTTTGCTCGGGGTGCTGTTTGTACCGAGCGGCTTTACCTTTTTGTGGATGACGGTGTTTGGTAACTCGGCCATCGATTTGATTATGCATGAGGCGGGCACTGTGCTGGCCGATGCTGTGTCCTCCGATGTCTCTGTGGCGCTGTTTGTGTTTTTTGAGCAATTGCCGCTGTCATCCCTGCTGTCGGGTATTGCCCTTTGCCTGGTGGTGACCTTCTTTGTGACCTCGGCCGACTCCGGCAGTTTGGTGATTGATAACCTGACCTCGGGCGGCGACCTTTCAGCGCCCGTGTGGCAGCGTATTTTCTGGGCGCTGATGCAGGGCGTGGTTGCCTCTGTGCTGCTGCTTGCCGGCGGTTTGCAGGCATTGCAAACCGCCGCCATTGCCAGCGCCATGCCGTTTTTGCTGGTCATGCTGCTGATTTGTCTTGGGCTTTTTAAAGCGCTGCAGGACGACTGGCTTAAGCTTTCCAGCGTGCAGCTTCATAACACCAGCGTGCAATACGCCAAAGCCAACGTGGACTGGCGCGAACGCCTGAAAGTGCTGGTGACCCAGCCATCCAAAGCCGAAGCCGAGGCCTTTATCCATGGTCCGGCGGCCGAGGCGCTGGGGCAGGTGGCAGATGCGCTGAGTTCACAGGGCGTGGATGCGCGGCTGGTTGAGCTTGAGGACAGGGTGCGGCTGGTGATTAGCGGTGAAGGGCAGGGCGAGTTTGTGTATGCGCTCAGGCTTCGTCAGTACACCCGCTCGGCACTGCCCGGCGCCGAGCAAAGCGACGGCGACGAGGTGTTTCATCGGGTTGAAGTGTTTTTGGAGCACGGCGGACAGCAGTACGATGTGCTTGGCTATACCGTCGAGCAGCTGCAGGCCGATGCCGTAACCCAGTACGAAAAATACCTGCATTATTTGCACTTGTCCGGCAGCGAGTCGCTGGATTCGGGGCGCTGATTGCAAGGTGGCTGGGCTCGGGTTATGCTGCGGCCAATATTGAGTGGGGCAGGCACAAAGGCACTGGCATGAAGGCACAGGCCGGACTGCCTTCCTCAGCGTTTTATTGATGGCAGTGAATGGCAGTGAATCTATGACGTTAAGCAAACTCGACAAGGCGCTTGCCGCCGAGCGTGAATACCGTGAGCAGCGTGAAGGCGGCTACCGCGAAAAGGCGCTGAAACTGTATCCCTGGATTTGTGGCCGCTGCGCGCGGGAATTTACCTACAAAAACCTGTCGGAGCTGACGGTGCATCACCGCGATCACAACCACGACAACAATCCGCCTGATGGCTCCAACTGGGAGCTGTTGTGCCTTTACTGCCACGACAATGAGCATTCCCGATTTGAGGAGCTTATTCGTTACGGCAGCACCCAGGAAGCCAAACAGGATGCCGCGACTTACAATCCGTTTGCCGATCTCAAAGCCATGATGGGCAACAAAAAATAATGCGAGTGATGACTTTCTGAAGGCGCCCTTGGGCGCCTTTTTTATTGGTTTCGCATTTGCTGATAAAGCACGCAGAATCTGATTGGTTTGTGTTCGCCATCGCCCTATACTCGGGGCGGATCATTACAATAATCAAGATGGGAAACACACTTATGACAACAGGGAATTTGCCGGTTTCACAAACCCGCTCATTCATGACGGTGTCGCTGATTGAGCTGTGGGAGCGCTTTGGCTTTTACGGCATGCAGGCACTGATTGTGTACTTTATGGTGCAGCGCCTCGGTTTTGAGGACAGCCGTGCCAACCTGGTGTGGAGCGCCTGCGCCGCACTGATTTACGTAGCACCCGCCATCGGCGGCTGGGTGGGCGACAAGGTGCTTGGCACCAAGCGCACCATGCTGCTGGGGGCGACGATTCTGACCCTGGGTTACGCCCTGATGGCCGTGCCCACCGAAAACACCTGGTTTTTGTTCTCAGCCCTTGGGGTGATTGTGGTCGGTAACGGCCTGTTCAAACCCAACGCCGGTAACCTGGTGCGCAAGATATACGACGGTGACGATTCGAAAATCGACAGTGCCTTTACCATCTACTACATGGCGGTCAACGTCGGCTCGACCTTCTCCATGCTGCTGACCCCCTGGATTAAAGATTACGTCAACGCGACCTACGGCAATGAGTTTGGTTGGCACGCGGCATTTGGTGTGTGTTTTGTGGGCCTGATTGTCGGTATTTTCAATTACCTGATGATGCGCCACACCCTCGACCAATATGGCTCCGAGCCTGATTTGCTGCCGGTGGACAAACGTAAGCTCGCGGCTGTGCTCGGCTGCGCTTTGCTGGCGGTGGCCTTTTCGGCGCTTATTCTTGAATACGAAGATCTGGCGCGGATTTTTGTGTACGGCGCGGGCTTGGTGGTGCTGGGCATTTTTATCCACCTTATCCGTAAGAGTGAGCCCAGCGAGCGTGCCGGGCTTATCGCTGCGCTGGTGCTGACGCTGCAATCGGTGTTTTTCTTTATTTTCTATCAGCAGATGTCGACCTCGCTGGCGCTGTTTGCCCTGCGTAACGTGGACTGGGACTTTGTGGTGGCAGGTACTCATTTGTGGACCTGGTCTCCGGCGCAGTTTCAGGCGCTTAACCCTATTTGGATCATGGTGTTAAGCCCGGTTCTTGCCTGGACCTATGCCTGGGCCGGCCAGCATAACCGCGACATCTCTATCGCCGCCAAGTTTGCCCTCGGCTTTGCTGTAGTGGCCGCCGGCTTCTTTATCTACGGCATTGCCGGTGAGTTTGCCGTAGACGGCAAAACCTCAAGCTGGGTGATGATTTGGGGCTACGGTTCTTACTCTTTGGGTGAGCTTTTGGTGAGCGGCCTTGGGCTTGCCATGATTGCCCGCTATGTGCCTGAGCGAATGGGCGGTTTTATGATGGGCGCCTACTTTGTGGCAACCGGTATTTCCCAGTATCTGGGCGGTGTGGTGGCAAACTTTGCCAGCGTGCCCCAGGGATTGACCGACCCGCTGGAAACCCTGCCGATTTATACCAGTCTGTTCAATAAACTCGGTATTGCGGCGCTCGGCTGCACTGTGATTGCGCTTGCGGTGCTGCCGCTGATGCGCCGTTTGACCGATACCCATCACAGCCACAGCAATGCAAACTGAATCTGTTGCGCTGCTGTGATATAACAGGGCTCAAACGACGGTTCTAAACGACCGAGCTCAGCTAGAAAAAGCCGCCTGATGGCAGCGCGCTTCTTCAGGCCGCGCTTCTTCAGGCCGTGCTTCTATAAGGCAGTGAGTAGCGACAGAGGCCGCCACCTGGTTAAGGTCGGCGGCCTGTTTGTTTCAGGGCCCATTTTTTGTTTCCACGCCAAGTCGTTGTTTTTGAGTCAGGACAGGCGCTACGCCGTAACCTGCCTTCGCCTTAACCTAAAATGTACAGCCAAGGAGCCGCCCGATGCGCCTTTTTCGAATGATTGCCACGCCGCAGAAGTTAGCGGCGAAAATAGCCCTGCCACTTCTGGTTTCTCTTTGCCACTTTAATGCGGCGGCGCTTGAAATTACCCCGCTTGATGATGGGCTCTACCTGCATCAGAGCCAGAAACAAGTGGAAGGCTTTGGGTTGGTGGATGCCAACGGTCTGGTGGTGTTAAACGGCAAAGAGGCGTTTGTGATAGATAGCCCCTGGACCGAGGAGGATGCCAAAGCGCTGCTTGAGTGGGCCAAGGCACGGGGCATCAGCATCAAAGCCGTGCTGGCGACCCACTGGCATGACGACCGAGCCGGCGGTTTTGCGGTATTTGAACAGGCCGGGATTGCGACCGTGAGCTCAAATCTCACCCAGCAGCTGCTGAGGGAAAATCATAAGACCCCTGCGACCCAAACCTTTGGTGAGACGCGCAAAGCCTTTTTGGATGGCAAGGTGGATGTGCTGTTCCCGGGCGCCGGTCATACCCTGGATAACCTGGTGGTGTACCTGCCGGAC
Organism: Shewanella jiangmenensis; assembly: GCF_018596335.1. GTDB lineage: Bacteria > Pseudomonadota > Gammaproteobacteria > Enterobacterales > Shewanellaceae > Shewanella > Shewanella jiangmenensis. The sequence goes on from NZ_JAHEPS010000003.1 coordinate 210,553, forward strand.
TACAAACTCCTTTATGGCGGCTGCCTTATCCGGGCGCTGGAAACTCGCACTATGGGTTACACCGAAGAAGGGGATGTCACAGCCTGGCCGCAATCGGTGGCCAAGGTGGAGCAAGTTTTCCCTGATATCGTTACCGTCATCCCCGGCCATGGCGCCAAGGGCGATGCATCAATGCTGAAGCACACCCGCGAGCTTGCGCAAAAGTTGCTGGATAAGCCTCGCTAAACTCTTTGCTCTCCCAAGTTTGGCCTCAGCCTGATTTAGCGCTCAGCCTTATTTTGCGCTCCGCTTGGTCTTGCGCTCCGCTTGGCTTAGCACTCAGCTTGGTTTGCCTTCACTGCTGGCAATTCGTGCCTCGGCTTCCAGCCATTTGGCGCGGCTGAGCGGCTGACAATTGTCGCTGAGTGCCTCTCTACGCCCCGGCAGTTTGGCCAGAATGGCGAGCTTTTGCTCATCGCTCGCCTGTCCCCAACCGACTATCTCATCGATATGGCGCAGGCAGCCCTTGCAGTAGTCATCATCGTTGAGACCACAGCGGGCAACGCAGGGGGACTGGATCATAACTTGGCTCCGGACTGGCAAAATCGGCGCGCCGAGTGTAGCACTGCAGCAAGGCATCGACAAAGCCTCGCGCTGCAGGCTTCCTTAAAGCTATCTGTTTGAGCATAGCCCTTTGAACATAGCCCTTTGAACATAGCCCTTTGAACATGGCCGTTTGAATATAGCCGCTCGAATAAAGCCCTTTGAAACAAGTTTATTGCGGGGCCATATCCGTTACTTCTCCCTCTGCATGATGAATGCAGCTATACCCTCGTTGCCTGTTACCTGATAGTCGTTCAGTGGTCTCGCTGGTGCCGAATAGCCTCTCTGCAGGGGTAAAGCTGCTGGGCGGCCCCACATAAAGCAGCAACTTATCCAACATTTTTCATTTCTCTCACTTTTTAGCCTTGCTACTGAATCTAAAAGCTTATTTCGCTTTTAAGCCTGTTTGCTCCGTCAAAAAGTTGTCACTTTCGGGTGCGCTTTGTGAACTTTGGTCTACCCTTTTTTCTGATTGGTAAAAAGGAAATCGAATTAATTGTTATTCGTCCTTGCCCAGCTGTTCCCGCCCGTTCAATTACCTGTTGTTCGTTAAGGAGTGACGATGAGATACAAAAACTACCCCCGACTATCCTTGGGCTTAATTGCCTGCGCCCTCTTGGCGGCATGCGGCTCAGACGACCCGGACGAAATGCCCTCGGTGTCGGTTGCAAGCTCAGTAGCAGTAAAGGAAAGCCGCAGCATTAATATCACTGCCACCGGGCAGGACGATAACGGCGGCCTTAGCTACCAGTGGACCCAGGTGTCAGGCCCAGCCTTGACCCTGACCGGCAGCACCAGCGCCACAGTGGGCGTAACAGCGCCTGCGGTCGATGCCGATGGCACTGCCGTGCTCAAGGTGACGGTGACCGACAGCGCCAGTCAAAGTGCCAGCGCCACAGTGTCGGTGAATGTGGCAAACAATAAACTCCCCACAGTGACAGCGTCTTTCAGTGCGGCGAGTGAAAAATCCGCCGTGACCTTAACGGCCAGCGCCGCCGACACTGACGGCAGCATCAGCTCCTATCTCTGGACCCAGACCTCCGGCAGCCCGGTGACTCTGAGTGGTGAAAATACCGCCTCATTGAGTTTTACCGCGCCAAGCGTGACTGCAGACACTGACCTTGGCTTCAGCCTCACGGTTACCGACGATGATGAGGAAGCGGCGTCCGTCAGTGGCACGGTGACTGTTACCCCTGTGATGGTCACATACACTGTCAGCGGCACAGTGGCCGATGCCGCCTTTGTTAGCTCAGAGGTGAGCGGCACCCTCGCGGGCAGCACGTTTACCACCACAACCGACAGCAATGGCGCCTTCAGCCTGCCCCTCAGTGCAGACGATGACGAAACCAATCTTTTTACCAAGCTGACGGTGACATCGGCCGCAACAGCCGGTTTGGAGTACTACAAGTTTGTGCCTGAGCTGACAGCCGACCCGGCGCCAGCTGCCGTGGCTGCTAAAGCAAGCGCAGCGCGGGTAGCTGCGCCCAGCGGCAAAGCAACCGCCCTTGCCGATGAAGGCGCCAATACCGTCTCCATCAATGCGGTTTCAACGGCCTTGTACTCGCTGATAGTCTCAGCCAACAATGGCGAAGTGCCCGCCAATCTTGACCAATTCACCTTGGTGGAAAAGTCAGTCAGCCCCGATGAGCTGATTGAAGCGGCGGCGGTGGTTAAGCTCATTACCCAGGGCGGCGAGTTTGCGCTGCCAGAGGGCGTCAGCAATGTACTTGAGCTGCTGACCAATACCGAAGCCTACAACAGCTACGTTACTGCAGCCGAATCCACTACCCCCGGCATTATCAGCGCCACGGTGGATGACATTATTGATGACCCGGAGCTTACGCCGCCGGTATCTGAAGATAGCCTTGCAAGCACCTACTATGAGGTGTTTCCGGCAGCGCCGGGATTTTTATCCCGTGGCGGCGGCCGCTTTGATTTCAACAGCGACGGCAGCGGAATGGAGACCTTCAGCACAGGTGTTCATCAGTTCAATTGGGCATTGGCTGAAGGCACCTTAACCCTGAGCTATACCGACGCGGTGGGCTCTTTCTTTTATCCCGCCGCAGCGGTGGGGGTTGCCGGGCTGACACAGGAGCAGGTCGACCAGCTTCATGCGTCAGGCGTTACCCAGGTGGAAGTACAGCGTAAACCGCAAACCACCACCATGAAGCGGGTGATTGAGGGCGAGAAAACCGATACCTTCCGCATAGTTGCTACCGTTAAAGACACCATGACGCCTGTGACCTTGCAGGGCGGGGCGATAGTCTCGACCGATGGCAAGCTTGAAGAGTTTACCAACGACCAGTTGATGCGAAATGGCGATAAGCTTACTGAGCTTAAATACTCAGCCGATGAAGTGGTCAGCGACTGGATTGTTGAGCGTTATTATCACTTCGGCGAAGGCGACCTGGGCTATGCCGACATGTTTGCCGATCTGTTTGAAGTCAATGCCGACGGCACCGGCATCGCGCGGGTGCTGGAGCAGGGCTTCAAGTGGACACTCGATGACAGCGGCACCTTTATCGCCACCTTTGACGATGGCAGCAGTGTGCACATCAGTAAGCTGGATCAGTCGGGCAGTGATATTCAGGTGTTCAGTGCCTCCTATGATGCCGAAGGTAAGCTGATTGCCGCCGACACCGATTATGCGCTGGAAGTAGAAAACGGCGTGATTGGCCAGTTCGATTTGACCAACGTCGAAGGCAAATACTGGAACACCACAATCAATACCTGGCGTAAATCCGCGTGGGACGATGGCAAGTTGCTGTGGGATGACGGCTTTGCCTATTTTGGCTGGCAGTTTAATGCCGATAATACAGGCTATCAGCTCGGCAGCTTCCAGGCATCGCCGCCTGACTTTGAGCCCCTGTTTAACCGGCCCATCAAGTGGATGCTTGATACCGAGTCCGACGATGTGCCGTTCCAGTCAATCTATCGCTGGCAGTGCGGCGACCTTGATACTGAGCCCTGTGCCCGCCGCGACTGGTACGTGCTCAAACAAGAAGATGGCGTGCTTGGCCCTCGTCTTTACGTGTTTGAGTTTGAAGAGCGTCGCAATGACAGCCAGTCGCCCTGGTATGTGGCCAGAGGCCTTGGCCCACGGCTCAACATCTATGAAGAAATCAGTTTTGATTACTGGAATGAGACAGCAGCACCTGCGGCGATGAACCGTGGCATGCAGGGCGTCAGGTCAAAACCTGCCAGCGAAAGCGCGCCGCGGCTTATTCTGGAGCCAAGCCAAAAGCGGACGTCCACCGACTAGGCGTTTGAAAAAAGCCGGTTTTGACAAAAATCTCCTTTGTCAGACCGGCTGAGCCCATAGGTAAGATTCTGGCCAGCCTCAGTGCTGGCCTTCTTCATTTGGCATGCAGGCTTCATTTGGCTTGCAGGCTTCAAGGGCTATAATGGCGACATTACTTTGCGACGCGTCTTTTTCATGCCTGAATCCAATCCATCCCTTGTCTCTCAAACAGCCCACTTATCCGGCACGTCAAACGCGGAATCATCGGTGCATGGGCTGACGCTGCCTGAGGTCAGGGAAACCCTTAACGCACTTGCCGAGGTGCTTGGCAGTGGGCGGGCGCTGTGGGATTTTCGCCCCTTTGACCGGCTGGATAACCCCTGGCTTGCCGGGTATCCGTCGCTGTGGCGCCTGCTTGATGGCTTGCCCGATAACAGTATCGATGCTCTGGACCTTGATCAGGCGCTGCTGTGCGACACGCTGTGGCCGGCGCTTTGCGCCGACCTAGCGTCCAACGGACGGGCGCTTTGGGATAAATCGCTGTTTTTGTGGCAGTTGCCGCGCCATGCGCTCGCAAATGATGCCCTAGATGCACTGCCTAATCATGATATCAGCCGCTTCAGCGCCGGCATCAAGGGGCGCAAGTGGCAGCAGATAAGCCGTTTTGCCAATATCGTCAGCCTGCGGCCAAGCCCTTATCCCTATCTTGAGTGGTGCGCCGGTAAGGGCCATCTTGGCCGCTTGATGGGGGCGCTGACCTCGCGGCCGGTGCTGAGCCTTGAGTGGCAGCAGGCACTTTGCATCGAAGGCGAGAAGGAGGCGCAAAAGCAGCGCATCAACCAGCGCTTTTTGTGTAAGGATGCCTTCGCCGATGACGCCAATGTGCTTGAAAAAGACATGCATGCGCTGGCGCTGCACGCCTGCGGCGGTCTGCATCTGACCTTGCTGCGCCATGGAGTCAAGGCAGGCACCCGTGCCATCAGTATCTCGCCCTGCTGTTATCATCTGCTCAATGAGAGCGACACGGATTGGCTGAGCGGCTCGGCCAAAGAAACCGGCCTTAAGCTTGACCGCCACGCGCTGGCACTGCCCCTTAATCATGCGCTGGTGGCCTCAGATAAAGACAATGCGCTGCGTCACCGCGAAATCAGCTGGCGCCTTGGCTTTGATGCGCTGCAGCGCACACTTCGCGGCGCCGATGACTATCTGCCGCTGCCAACACTGCGCCAGAGCCAGCTCGCCGGCAGTTTTGACGACTTTTGCCGCTGGGCCGCCGAGTACCGTGAGCTTAAGCTGCCTGATGACTTCGATGCCGCACATTGGCTCAGCCTTGGTCTTGGGCGTCAGCGCCTGACCCGCCGGCTTGATTTGGCCGCGCATCTGTTTCGGCCGATGATTGAGCGCTTTTTACTGCTCGATCGCGCCGCCTTTTTGCTGGAGGCGGGTTATTCCGTCAGCCTGTATGCCTTTTGCGACAGCAACGTTACTCCCCGTAACGCCCTGATTGATGCCAGGCGCTGATGGGGTAAATTTGCCGCAAAGGATTTAAAAACCGCATCAACGCCGTTATTTCTAAGGCAGGCTTCAGCAACGCCTGTTTGAATGGTCGCTTTTTAATGGCCCGGATTAAGCTTGAGGGGTCGGATGAGCGGCCTTTGCTGCACCTGAAACGCGTATTTAGGTTGGCTTGGGCATAGTTTCTCTGGATAATGGCCTTTTATTATTCGGGCCGAACCTGCAAGCGGCCACGCGTGCATTGCATCCTAGACAATAAGAACTGAATGAAATATTCCCGCGTATTTATCAATAGCATGGCTTACGAGCTCGCGCCTGTGGTGGTATCGAGCAACGAACTTGAGCAGCGTCTTGCACCCCTTTATCAGAAGTTTCGGATCCCGATGGGGCAGCTGGCTGCCCTGACCGGCATCCGGGAACGTCGCTGGTGGCCTTTGGGGCATCAGCTGTCTGACGGCGCTATCAGTGCCGCCCGCAAAGCCCTGACTGAAACCGGTCTGGCGCCGTCGGATTTGGGTGCCGTGGTATACACCGGCGTGTGCCGCGATCAGCACGAGCCTGCCACCGCCTGTCGCATTGCTGCCGCCCTCGGGGTTGGCCGCGACAGCGCCATCTATGATATTTCCAATGCTTGTCTCGGGGTGCTGTCGGGCATTCTGGATATCGCCAATCGCATCGAGCTTGGCCAAATCCGCGCCGGGCTTGTGGTGTCCTGTGAGTCGGCCCGCGACATTGTCGATGTAACCATCGACAGCATGCTGGCCGAGCCGACCATGCAGAATTTTGCCCAGTCGCTGGCGACCTTAACCGGCGGCTCTGGTGCCGTTGCTGTGCTGCTCACTGACGGCAGTTTTAACCTTGCCACTTCGCGCAATCATCAGCTGCTTGGCGCCAGTCAACTGGCGGCCCCTGAGCACCATGGCCTGTGCCAGTGGGGGCTACAGGAAGCCGGGCATCGCATCTACCGCGAGTTTATGCGCACCGACGCTGTGACTCTGCTCAAAGAAGGGGTGGAGCTTGCCAAACAAACTTGGCTGCATTTCCTCGACCAGCGTCAGTGGCTGGCAAGCCAGGTCGATAAGGTAATTTGCCATCAGGTAGGTGCGGCCAACCGCAAACAGGTGCTTGCCGCGCTGCAAATCCCGGAAGAAAAAGAGTTTCCTACCTTTGCCGAGCTTGGCAACATGGGCACTGTGTCGCTGCCGGTATCGGCCGCCATGGCCCACGACCAGGGCTTTTTGCGCCCGGGCGATCAGGTGAGTTTTCTTGGCATAGGCTCAGGCCTTAACTGCATGATGTTGGGGCTGCGCTGGTAATGAATAACGAGCTTGAACTGGATACTCTGCTGCCTTTTAAGCGCCAGTATTTTCGCCATCAGGGCAATAACATTCATTACGTGGATGAAGGCCCGGCCGCGCCCAAAGGCACTGTGGTCATGGTGCACGGCAACCCAAGCTGGACTATTTACTACCGTAACCTTATCACCGCCCTGAAAGGGGAATACCGCTGTATCGCCATGGATAACGTGGGCTGCGGTTTGTCCGATAAACCCGATGACAGCGGTTACGATTACACCCTCAGCAGTCGTATCGCCGATCTCGAGGCGCTGCTCGCCCACCTCAATGTGACCAAAAACGTCACCCTGGTGGTGCACGACTGGGGCGGTATGATAGGCATGGGCTGGGCGTCCCGCCATGTGGAAGCCATTGAGCGGCTTGTGATTTTAAACACTGCCGCCTTTCATCTGCCCGCCAGCAAGCCCTTGCCGCTGCGACTTAAGATTTGCCGCAACACGGCGCTCGGCACTTTGCTGGTGCGCGGCTTCAATGCCTTTGCCGGCCTCGCCTCTGTGATTGGCTGCAAGCGTAACCCCATGAGTGCGCCGCTTCGAAAAGCCTATGTCGCGCCCTTTAACAACTGGGCCAATCGCATCTCGACCCTGAGATTTGTGCAGGATATTCCGCTGCAAAAGGGCGACAAGGCCTTTGATGAAGTGAGCCGCATAGAGGCAAGCCTTGGCGCCTTTACCAAGGTGCCGACCCTGATTTGCTGGGGACTGAAAGACTTTGTGTTCGACAAGCACTTTTTGGACGTATGGCAGCAAAAACTGCCCGATGCCCAAGTGCATGCCTTTGCCGATTGTGGTCACTACATCCTTGAAGATGCCAGCGACGAAGTGATTGGCCATATCCGCGCCTTTGTGGCGCAAGAGCCGGCGCAAGCGGTGTTGGCATCATGAGTGCCAATCTTTGCCGTCATTTGTCCATCGCCGCGGCGAGCGACCCGACAGGGCTTGCAGTCGCGGTGCAGCGGCACAGATTCGGCAAACCGCCGCGGGGCTTTGGTGAGCTTTGCTACGATGAACTGACCCTAGGCGAGCTTGACAGCCGCAGTGACGCCATCGCCCATGGGCTGAATGCCATCGGCCTTCAGCGCGGCGATAAAGCGGTGCTGATGGTCACCCCGGGGCTCGACTTTTTTGCCCTGACCTTCGCTCTGTTCAAGGCCGGCATCATCCCCGTGATGGTTGACCCCGGCATGGGCATCAAAAACCTTGGTCAGTGTTTTGAAGAAGCAGCTCCCGATGCCTTTATCGGTATCCCCAAGGCCCACATCGCACGGGTGCTGTTTTCCTGGGGCAAGGGCAGTATCCGTACTTTGCTCACCGTCGGTCGCGGCCTTACCCTCTGGGGGGGCAAGACCTTAGCCCAGGTTGAAGCGCTGGGGCAGGGCAAGGGATGCTATGACATGGCCATGCTTGATGAAGATGCGCTCTGCGCCATCCTCTTTACCAGCGGCAGCACCGGCATTCCTAAAGGCGTTGAGTACAGCCACCGTATGTTTGAGGCGCAAATCAGTGCGCTTAAGCAGGATTACGGTATTCAGGCAGGCGAGCGTGATCTCTCGACCTTTCCACTGTTTGCCCTGTTCGGTCCGGCGCTGGGTATGGCTTCCATCGTGCCCTGTATGGATGCCAGCCGGCCGATAAAAGCGAAGTCTGAGTATCTCTTTAAAGCCATTGCTGATTATGGCTGCACCAATCTTTTTTTAAACCCGGCGCTGCTCGACAAACTCGGCCGCCACGGGGCTGATAACGGCCTGACGTTGCCTGCGGTCAAACGGGTGATTTCGGCGGGAGCGCCGGCCTCGGTGGAGGCGACCGAGCGTTTTTGCCAGCTGTTAAATGCCGATGCGCCCATTCTTAACTCCTACGGCGCTACCGAAGGCTTGCCGCTCTCTTTTGTTCGCAGTGACGCGCTGCTGGCAAGTGGCGAGGTAACCGCCAAAGGCGGCGGTATTCTGGTGGGTAAAGCGGTTGCCGGCGTTGAGATAGCCATTATTCCCATCGATGAAGCGCCGATTGCCAACTGGCAGGACTCACTGCGCCTTAGCCCCTACGAAATAGGTGAAATCGTGGTTAAAGGCCCCATGGTCAGCCGCGCCTATTACCACAGGGATGAAGCGACCACGCTGTCAAAAATTATGGCTGGTGACGGCTGGTACCACCGCATGGGTGATCTTGGTTATCTTGATGATGCCGGGCAGTTGTGGATGTGTGGCCGTAAGGCGCACCGGGTGGACGCCACTGAGGGCGGCGCCTTTAAAAAGCGTTATTTTTCTATCCCTTGCGAGCGGATTTTCAACACCCATCCCATGGTGGCGCGCTCGGCGCTGGTGGGCGTGCATCGCCACGGCGACAAGCTGCCGCTGGTGTGTATTGAGCTTGATAAGAGCCTTGCCTGCAATAACGCCAGCACCCTTTACCGCGAGCTTCGCGAGCTTGCCGAGGCCCACGATATCACCCGTGGCATCGACTTTTTCCTCATCCATGAATCCTTCCCGATGGATGTGCGCCATAACGCCAAAATCTTCCGTGAAAAGCTGGCCGTCTGGGCCGAAAAGCAACTTGCCCTGTAATCGCCCCGTGCCGCCACGGGGCTTGTTCTGAGATGAGCCACGCCATGACTGCTGAATTTCCGCTGCACCCTGAACAAATCCAAGCCGCCACTTTGCTTAGCGCGAAAGTCCGGCGGGTACTGGTGACAGGTGCCGGTGGCTTTTTGGGTAAGGCCCTGTGCCGCCAGCTGCTGTCCGCTGGCATTGAAGTGGTAGGCATTGCACGCTCAGACTATCCCGCCCTTGAGGCCATGGGGGTGACCATGCATCGGGGTGATATCAGTGATTTAAGCTCCCTTAAAACCGCCATGGCCGGTTGTGAGCTGGTGTTCCATGTGGCCTCCAAAGCCGGGGTTTGGGGCAGCCGCGACAGCTACTATGTCCCCAACGTCACCGGCGCTGCCAACGTGATTGAAGCGGCAAAGTCCCTTGGCATTCAGGCCATTGTGTACACCAGCACCCCGAGTGTAACTTTTGATGGCAAGGATGAAGCCGGTATCGATGAATCCGCGCCCTATGCCAGCGGCTTTCTGAACCATTATGGCGCCAGCAAGGCCGAGGCCGAAGCCATGATGCTGGGCGCCCACTGCGATGCGCTTAAGGTTGCGGCGCTAAGACCTCACCTGATTTGGGGGCCTGAAGATCCGCATCTGGTGCCTCGGGTGATAGCCCGTGCCCGCGCCGGTCGGCTTAAGCTGCTGGGAAGTGAAGATAAACTGGTGGACACCATTTATGTGGACAACGCCGCCCATGCCCATGTGCTGGCGGCGCTGGCGCTCCTTGGTGACCAAAAAGATGCCGGTGGCCGGGCCTTCTTTTTAAGTAATGATGAGCCTTTGACCATGGCGGCCATGCTTGGCCGTATTCTTGAGTGCGACGGCCAGTATCAAACCCTTAAGCGGGTGCCTGTGCCGCTGGCCTACGGCGTCGGTGCGCTGCTTGAAGGGGTTTATCACCTGCTTGGCAAAGAAGAAGAGCCGATGATGACCCGCTTTGTCGCCCGGCAGCTTTCCTGCAGCCATTACTATCGCATCGATGCTGCGAAAGACATTCTTGGCTACCGGCCGCTGGTTTCCATCGATGAAGGCATGGCGCGGCTAAAAAGCTGGTTGGCGGCGCAGCATGCCGAACGCAAAGCTCAGTAACGCAAAGCTCAGTAACGCACAGGCAGCACTAAAGCACGGCGAAGCAATAAAGCACAGCGCAGTAAGTAACTTCAGTTAACAAGCTGAAACAGATAGTAAAAAAGCGGCCTTTGGCCGCTTTTTCATTTTTACTTTTTCATTATTAGCTTTTTATTATTAAGAGTGCCTGATTGCCTAATCAGGGCGCTCGCTAATCAGGACCAGCGTATCAAGGCGCCAGTGTATCAAGGCGCCAGCCTATCAAGGCAATTTGAGGGTTTGCCCCGGACGAATAACGCTGTCTTTTTTCAGGCCATTGGCACTTAGCAGCGCCTGCAGTTTAACCCCATTGCGCTTGGCGATGCCGCCCAAGGTATCGCCGGATTTGACCACATAACGGCGTGGTTTTTCGCCGTCATCGTCTTTAACTTCGACGTTTTTGGCGTCAGCCGTCATGCTGCCTTTGGCATTGGCGAAAGAGTCGGCGGCATCGAGGGGCAGGTTTATCCAGTATTCGCCCTTGGTGGGCACGGCGCCGGTTCGGAACGCCGGATTAAGCTTTTTCAGCTCTTTTTCGGCAATGCCGCTCTTGGCAGCAATTTGCTTGAGCGACACCCCGTTTGGTGCCAGCTCCCGCGCCAGCACCTGGCGGTTATCAATCGGCGGGAAGCTTTGCGCCAGCGCCTTGGGGTCACGCACTATGTCAACCAGCGCCAGCCATTTGTACACGGTCGGCACCTGTTTGCGGCTGAGCCCCAGCGAGTAAAAGTCGGTGGCTTTGCCCTTGCGCCGGCTGCGTTCCACCGCATTGCCAAAGTTGCCTTCGCCTATGTTGTAGGCCGCTACTGCGGAGATCCAGTCGTTGCCGAACATATCGTGCAGGTGCTGCAGGTAATCCAGCGTCGCTTCGGTGGAGGCTATGTGATCGAGTCTGCCGTCAAATGACTTGTTGACCCTGAGCTTAAAATTACGGCCGGTTTGGGATGCCAGCTGCCACAGACCCGCTACACCGGCGCCGCGGCTTGCCGGGTTATAGGCACTCTCGACTATGGGCAGCAGCGCCAGCTCCAGCGGCATATTGCGCTGTTCAAGCCGGGTGACTATGTCATACAGCCAGGGCTCGGCAGCGCCGGGAGCGGCCTTGGTAAACAGCATGCGGGAGCTGTGCAGTTTCAGGAAATAATCGATTTCTTTATGGTCTGGCAGGGCAATGGCGTCACTGGCAGCGATTTTTTGCCACAGATCCGTGTATTGCTCGGTGGAGGCCTTGCTGTCGTTGCCGCTCTGCGTGCCGCCTGCAGTCGGAGTTAGTGCTGCACTCAGCCCCTCTTGCGGATTGGTTTCATCGTCCGATGGCGAATGGGTGGAAACCTGACAGCCACCCAGCAGTAACACTGCTGCCATGGTCAGGACCGAGCCGTAAGCCGCAAACTGGCGGCGTGGCGCGTTGGTTGTCATGAAACCTCCGGAATATAAAAAGAAAAACGGCTAATAATACGCTGATAGCCGCCAGATGGCATCCTCCCAAAGCAGCAAAAGTTTTTCACCTCCCTGGTCAGACGCGATTTTTGCGCCCAAACCGTATGATTGCGTGTACGGCATTCTGTAAATCTTTGATTAATTATTACAATTATTAAGGTGACGTTAAAATTTGGTCTGGTATGTTCGGGGAGGATTTAGTCACAGAAAGCGGAAAGGACCCATGCTTAGCATAAAAAACCTCACCAAAACCTACGATAACGGGGTAAAAGCCCTTAACAGTGTGGATCTTGAGATCCCCAAGGGCATGTTTGGCCTGCTTGGCCCCAACGGCGCCGGTAAGTCCAGTTTGATGCGCACCATTGCGACATTGCAGACGGCGGACTCGGGCAGTATTCATTTTGATGGTCTGGACGTGATGGCCGACCCCATGGGGCTTAGACGTCAGCTGGGCTATCTGCCACAGGACTTTAACGTTTACCCGCGTATTTCTGCGGCCGATTTGCTTGACCATCTGGCGGTGCTCAAGGGCATTAACAATGCCAAAGAGCGTAAAGAAGTGGTCGATGGCCTGCTGGCGCACACCAATTTGTATCAGCACAGAACCAAGGCGGTGAGCGGTTACTCCGGCGGTATGCGTCAGCGTTTCGGCATCGCTCAGGCGCTGCTTGGCGACCCTAAACTGCTGATTGTGGACGAGCCCACCGCAGGCCTCGACCCTGAGGAGCGTAACCGTTTCCATAACCTGCTGGTGAGCCTTGGCGAAGAGCGGGTGGTGATTCTCTCCACCCACATAGTGGAAGACGTGGCCGAACTGTGCCCGCGCATGGCGGTGCTGGCCTCCGGCAGCATTCTGCTGGAAGGCAATCCACAGTCACTGGTGGAAGGGCTGCAGGGCAAGGTGTGGCAGCGCACGGCAACTCAGGCCGAAGCGGCCGAGCTGGAAGCGAGACTGCCGGTGATTTCCAAGCGTCTCTTTGCCGGTCGCACCGTGCTCAATGTGCTGTCCGACACCTGTCCAGAAGGCTTCAGTGCCACCGACGCCGGGCTTGAGGAGCTGTATTTCTCGACACTGCACAGCCATCGCAAGTCTGCCGCCTAAGGAGCGTGTTTATGTTTTTGCATGCACTCGCCTTTGAGTGGCGATATTACCTGCGCCAGCCATCGTTTTACGTGGTTGGTTTGATGCTGTTTCTGGCGTGCTTTTTTGTCACTGCCTCGGACAATATTCAGATTGGTGCCGGCGGAGAAGTGTTTAAAAACAGTCCCTTCGCCATAGTGCAAACCCTGCTGACCATGGGCCTTATCGCCATGTTTGCGGTGGTGAACTTTGTTGGCAGCACGGCCATTCGCAATCAGCAGTCGATGATGGAAGAGCTGATTTACGTTAAGCCGCTGTCGCCGGTGCAGTACCAGCTGGGGCGCTTTCTTGGCAGCTTCTTGGTGGTGCTGACCCTGTTTGCGCTGGTGCCGCTTGGGCACCTGACAGGCTCTTTGATGCCCTGGATCGATGCCAGTCGCTTTGGGCCTGTGTCGCTATCGCACTATGTTAAGCCTTATCTGCTCCTGGCCGCGCCCACCTTACTGTTCTTGTCGGCGCTGTTTTACGCCATGGCGCAGCGATTCCGCTCCATGATGGCGCTGTACCTTACCGCCGTGACCATGCTTATCCTGTATGGCTTTGCCGGACAAATCGCCAGCCAGCCGCAGTACCGTGAAATGGCGGCGCTGCTTGATCCCTTCGGGCTTCGCAGCGCTGCGCAAGTGGCCCGCTACTGGACCATTGATGAGAAAAACACCATCAGCATGGGGCTTGAAGGCCTGATGCTGCAAAACCGCGCTCTGTGGCTTGGGGTGTCGCTCGCGATTCTGGCGCTGTGTGGGCTGCATCGTCAGCCAACCCTTACCCGCAAGCGCGAAGGCAAAAAGGCCAAGGTTCATGCCGTGCCGCTGATGGCGCCGCTGGCAAGCCTGGTTCGCCGCCCTGATGTCAGCAGCTGGAGTCAGTTTTGGGTCAGAGTGGGTTTTGAAGTGCGTCAGGTGCTCTTTACCGCGCCGTTTTATATCCTCGGTGTGCTCAGTATCGTCAATCTGGTTGGCCCTATGTTTATGGGCGACCTCGATTGGTACGGCACCAGCAACTGGCCGCTGACCCAGGACATGGTTGACATGATAGTTGGCGCCACCAGTCTGCTGATGATTATCGTGCTGGTGTTCTACAGCGGCGAGATAGTCTGGCGCGAGCGCTCCAGCGGCATGGGCGACATTATCGACGCCACGCCGACCTCCAACCTGGTGTTTCTGGGCTCCAAATTTGTGGCGCTGACCCTGGTGCTGGTGCTGCTGTACAGCTTTTCCATGCTCACCACGCTGGCATTTCAGCTTATCAAAGGCCAGATGAACCTGGAGCTTGCCCAGTACGCCATCAGCCTCGGCTTTAAGGTGCTGCTGCCCTTGATGATGTCGGCGGTGCTGGCGTTTTTCCTGCAGGTGCTGGCGCCCAACAAGTACGCCGGTATGGGGCTGTTTGTTGGTTACTACCTTGTCAGCATCACCCTGTCGGCCTGGGGTTTTGGCCACAGTCTGAATAACTTTGGCGCATCACCCATCATTCCGTATTCCGACATGAACGGCTATGGCTGGAGTTTGCTGACCCACGGTCTGTACATGATTTACTGGGGCGCCTTCAGCGTGCTTCTGTTCCTGCTCTCCTACGGCCTTTACCGCCGTGGTCCGGAAGTGGGGCTTAAGAGCCGCGTTAAGCAGCTTGGCTATCAGCTGGGCTTTGGCGGCAGCGCCGTGGCTGGTTTTGCCCTGTCGGTGTTTGTGGGGATGGGCGGGTATCTCTTCTACCAGACCACCATGGTGAACAGCTATGTGACCGCAGAAGAGAACCTCGATAACCTTGCCGATTACGAGAAGCGCTTCAAGCAGTACAACAGCCTGCCTGAGCTGTCGCCTGTGGCGGTAAAAGGCGCGTTTGATATCTTCCCCGAGGACAGACGTATCGAGGCCAAGGTGGAGATGCGCTGGCAAAACCGCAGCAACGAGAGCATTTCGCGCATGCTGGTGAGCCTGCCTGAGCATACCGATCCTGCCAGCATTCAGTTTGATATTCCGGGCGCAAGCTTTGGTGAGATTGATGCCACCCTGCCCGTGGGCTGGCTGAGCTTCTCAACGCCGGTGCCGCCCGGCGCTGAGGTGAGCGGCACCATCACTCTTGTGCGGGATTCAAACGGCGTTGCCGAGAATAATCACGACTGGGAAGTGGTAGAAAACGGCACCTTCATCAATAACATGAGTTTGCTGCCGGTGTTTGGCTACCAGAATGAGGCCGAGCTTCAGGACCGCCACGAGCGCTTAAAGCGTGGTTTGGAGCCAAAAGATCGCGCCAACAAGCTGGAAGACGAGCGTTTTTACAACCAGAACTTCTTTGGGCCACAGGGCACCTTTATCGACTTTGAAGCCACGGTATCGACCAGTGGCGATCAAACCGCGATTGTGCCGGGTTACCTCACCAAGTCCTGGCAGGAAAATGGCCGCAACTACTTCCATTATGAGATGGACAGCCCGATGGTGAACTTCTTCTCCATCGTCTCTGGCCGTTATGCGGTGAAAAAGGACGAGTACAAGGGCATCAATCTCGAGGTGTACTACCATGCCGATCATCCGTGGAACATAGACCGGATGATGGAATCGATACGTGACTCCATCGATTACTTCGGCGCCGCCTTTGGGCCATATCAGCATCGTCAGATGCGGATTATGGAATACCCGGGCTACCGCAGCTTTGCCCAGAGCTTTGCCAATACCGTGCCTTACTCCGAACGCATCGGCTTTATCACCGACCTGCGCGATCCGGAGAAGATTGACCCCGTGTACTACGTGACCGCTCACGAAGTGGCGCACCAGTGGTGGGGCCATCAGGTGGGCGCGGCCGATGTGCAGGGCAGTGCGGTGATCTCCGAGTCATTGTCGCAGTACGCGGCGCTGATGGTGATGGAGAAGAAGTACGGCAGCCATATGCTGCGTAAGTTCCTGCGTTACGAGCTGGACCGCTATCTGGGTGGCCGCAGCAGCGAGCGCATCGGCGAAATGCCGCTGCTTCGCAGTGAAAACCAGCAGTACATTCACTACCAGAAAGGCTCGGTCATCATGATGGCCATCAAGGATGTGGTGGGTGAAGAAAAGCTCAATGCCAACCTTGCCGCCTTTGCCGAGCGCTTCCGCTACCGCACCGATCCGTTCCCGACGACGCTGGATCTGGTGCGCTACCTTAAGCAGGATCTCAGCGCCGAGCAGCAGGCCTTTGTGGATGCCTCATTCAATGAGATAACCCTGTATGACCTGCGCCTTGAAGATGCCAAGGTGACGCCATTGGAAGGCGGCCGGGTACAGGTGGAGCTGACCATACATGCCGGCAAGATGACCGCCGGTGAAGATGGCAAAGAGCGTGAAGCCGAGTTCAGCGGCCGGGTTGATATCGGCCTGTTCGCTGCCGACCCTGACAAGCTGACCGATGAAAAAGACGTGCTGCTGTTTGAAAAGCATCCGCTCAAGAGCGGTGAGAACAAGCTCTCGTTTGAGCTGGATAAGGCGCCGACTTATGTGGGGGTTGACCCCTTCGTGAAGCTGGTTGACCGCGACAGCAAGGACAACATCTTCAAGCTGTAGGTATTAAACAGCATGTAAAGTCACAAGCGGCGCCCTCGGGCGCCGTTTTTTTTGGCAACTGTTTCAGTGCCCTGAATAGTGCTCTGAAATAGTGCCCTGAATAGTGGCCTGAATTTATGGGCAGTCGGCGCGTTGGGATGCCATACCCAAGTGCCAAAGGTCATACCCCGGTGCCAAAGGTCATGCCCGAGTGCAAATTTGCTTGAGAGCTCGTAGCGCCTCGCCTAAGGTGAGGCAATGTCAGTCGTGGTTTTAAAGGGATGATTATGAATACTGAGCTTTCGTTAAGGGTTAAGCATTGGCTTTCGCGGGATCCGGATGAGGCAAGCCGCGCGGCGCTTGAGCAGCTTCTGGCGACGGGCGATGAGGCGGCGCTGATGAGCGCCTTCAGCGGCCGGCTTGATTTTGGCACCGCAGGTATTCGCGGTATTGTCGGTCCCGGCCCCATGGGCATGAACCGGCTTTTGGTGCGGGAAACCAGCGCAGGCCTTGGCGCGTATCTTGAATCGCAGGTCAAAAATGCCAAGACCCGCGGGGTGGTAATAGGTTTCGATGGTCGCCACGACTCCCGCACCTTTGCCAACGACGCCGCCTCGGTGCTCACCGCCATGGGTTTTAAGGTGATGCTGAGCTACACCCTCTGCCCAACCCCGCTGGTGGCCTTTGGGGTGAAACACTTGGGCGCCGCCGCAGGGATAGTGGTGACCGCCAGTCACAACCCGCCCAAATACAACGGCTACAAGGTGTATTGGGAAAATGGCGCACAGATCATTCCGCCCCACGACAGCGGCATCGCCGCCTGTATTGAGGTTGCCGCCAACGCGCCCTTGCCCTGGCTTGATGAGGCAAGCGCCATGGCGTCTGGCCTTTTAACCTTGCTTGAGGATGATTTTTACCAGCAGTATCGCCGGGCGGTGGCCGCCTCGACGTGGCTTCAGGGCGAGCCTGCCGACACTAATGGCCGCAGGCTCAGTCTTGCCTACACCGCCATGCACGGTGTGGGCGCGCCCATGGCCGAGCAGGTGCTGGCCGATGCAGGCTTCAATCAGGTATACAGCGTTGCCGCCCAGCGCGAGGCCGACGGCGACTTCCCGACGGTGAACTTTCCCAATCCCGAAGAAAAGGGCGCCATGGACAGGGTAATTGCCGAGGCGAGCGCCCACGGCGCGGATTTGGCCTGTGCCAACGACCCGGATGCCGACCGCTTTGCCTTGGCGGCGAGGCGGCCGGATGGCAGCTACAGGATGCTGAGCGGCGATCAGGTCGGCGCGCTCCTTGGCGATTATCTGCTGTCGCGCTGGCAAAACCAACCAGGCTCGCAGGGCACGCCACTGGTGGGCAATACCATAGTCTCGTCGGCGCTGCTGCACGCCATTGCCGCCCACCATAAGGCCGAAAGCTACACCACGCTTACCGGCTTTAAGTGGCTGATGAATATTGCCCAGCAGCGGCAAACCGCCGAGGTGCCGTTCCTGTTTGCCTATGAAGAGGCGCTCGGGTACACGGTCGGCAATCTGGTGTGGGATAAAGACGGCCTAACGGCGCAGCTTTGTTTTGCGCACCTTGCCGAAGCGCTGGCGCGCCAGGGCAAAACGGTGTGGGATGCGCTCGAGCGCCTGTACCGCCGCCATGGGCTTTATGTTAACCGTCAGGTGAGCATAGCGCTTGGGCCCAACACGCCGGACATAGGCGCGGCGCTGCGTAAAGCCCCTCCCTCTGAAATCGCCGGTCGCCCTGTGCTCTCGGTGGAGGATTTAAAGGCACTGCGCCACCGCTTCGCCGATGGCCGTGAGCAGGTGATTGATTTACCTGCAAGCGATGTGCTGATTTTCCATCTTGGCGAGAGCCTGTCATCCCTTGGCAGCCATGCCAGGGTGATAGTGCGCCCCTCGGGCACCGAGCCCAAAATCAAATGCTACTACGAGCTGGTGCTGCCCATGGCTGCCGGCGATGCCATGGCAGACGCCGAGGCCGAAGGGGAGGCGCTGATGGCGGCGCTGGTGAGTGCCCATCAGGCAGGGTTGCCCGCCTGAGCCTGTTCGCATAACTGTTTTACCTTGTACAAACCCTGCTGACACCATGCTGTCAGCAGGGGGGCTCCATACTGACACTATCGATGAAGCAGGAAGTAACAGTTACTTCAACGCATTGATAAATTAAGCAAAGTCAATAAGGAGACAAGGATATGCAAGCAACTCAACCTTTGGTGTGGGGCGAAATCGCCGTCAGTGACATGGCCCGGGCCATTGCCTTTTATCAGGCGCAGTTTGGGGTGAGTTTTCGCCGCGAAGACATGGATGAGATGGAATATGCCATCCTCGAGTGCGAAGATAACAAGGCTGCCAGCATCGGATTGATGAAGCACCCCGAGTTCAAACCCGGCAGCGGCGGCAGTTGCCTGTACCTGCATCTGGCCGACAATCTTGGGCCATTAGTGGCCAAACTTGAGCAAAATCAGGTGCAAATCGTGATGCCGCCCATGGGGATCAAGGGCGGTGAATGTGGCTATATTGCACTTTTTATCGACAGTGAAGGCAACACGGTCGGGCTTTGGAGTCCGGCGCTCTAAGTTATTTAAAGCGATAAGTTGCTTAAAGCTAGAAGCCGCTTAAAGCGATAAGCCGCTCAAAACTTTAAGTCGCTTAAAGCTGTGAGCCGCTTAAGACAGTGACAGCCGGTCGCCCCTGGGCCGGCTTTTTAATGGATGATGTATGCGCCGCGCAGACCGCCTGTTTCAAATCGTGCAAATTCTTCGCCACCGCCGCCTGACCACTGCGGCGCAGCTCGCCGAGCGGCTCGAGGTGTCGTCCCGCACCATCTACCGCGATATTCAGGATTTGTGTCTTTCGGGGATCCCTATCGAAGGCGAGGCCGGGGTTGGCTATTTGCTGCGCCAGGAAGTGAACGTACCGCCGCTGATGTTTACCGAGGCCGAGCTTGAGGCGATTCAGGTGGGCATACGCATGGTGCAGACCTGGGGCGGTAAGGCGCTCGGGCAGGCCGCGGCGCAGGCGCTGATTAAGGTGGAGGCTGTGCTGCCGGAGCGCCTCAGTAAGCTGCAGTCGCTGATGTTCTCACCGGACTTTTACCTCGATGAGGCGGAGTTTCAGTTCCTCGATCCGCTGCGGATTGCCGCGAGAGAGCGGCGTTTTTGCCGCATTCACTACAAAGATGCCAGCGGCGCCGTCACCGAGCGGCGGCTTAGGCCGCTTGCCATCTACTTTTGGCGCGGCACTTGGACACTTGTAGGTTGGTGTGAGCTTAGAGAAGACTTTCGTAACTTTCGCGCCGACCGCATCTTGAGCCTTGTTGAGGAGCAAGCGCGCTTCGAGCCAAGCCCCGGCAAGGAGCTCGCCGACTTCCTCGCCTGCATGGAAGCGCGGGAGCAGGAGCGGGAGCCTGAGCAGGACAAGGCGCGAGACCGAGAGGAATAACGCGTGGCTTTTTTTCTGAGGCATTGCTCCTTAGACATTACTCCTTAGACATTGCTCCTTAGACATTGCTCCTGAGGGCTTGCCTGTCATTTAGGGCTACCTCGTTTATCAGGATGGTCACATTAATCTGTTAAGAAACGAAAAAAGCGGCCAAGGCCGCTTTTTTGCTGTGAGTTTCATCAGCCGCAGTGGTTGCTATGTCAGCCGCAAACGGCTTTGAGGGCGCTGAGAATATCGGTTTCGCTCTGGGCGATAGCGCGCTGCTCAGTCAGCACTTCTTTGAGGATTTGCTCTGTGGTCAATGGGTTTGCCAGCACCACCCTGAACACGGTGCGCTTGTCGGCGCCGTAGATTTTCGGGGCGATACGGGTGCGGGAGACAAAGGAGCGGCCTTGCTCGCGCTGACTTTTTTGAATGGCGCGGGTGAGGGAATCCAGCTCGCCGTTGATGGCATCGAGCTTGGCGCTGTCGCCTTTGGCTAAGGCCTTATTGAGCGCTTCACGGGCAAATTCAGGCACATGGCGGTAGGTGAGCAGGCAAAGCTCAGGCTCGCTGATAAGCTCAAAATCCGCTTCGGCCTCTATCATGCGGGCAAAGGCGCGGGCCTTTTCGAGTGAACCATTTATCAAAATCTCATAGCCTTCGCGGCCAATGATTTGCAAACAGGCATGCACCAGCATCGCCATGCCGGGGCGTGAGCCTTCGAGGGTTTGGCTGCCCAAATCCTTGGAGCCCTGACGCAGAATGTATTCGGCGTGATGCTCAATCGCCGACGCGAGGGTCGGGTCCTTAAACAGCACCATGCCAGCGCCCATGGGCACGTACATTTGCTTGTGCGCATCTATGGTCACTGAGTCGGCAAGTTCAATCCCTTTGAGGAGATGTCGGTATTTTTCACTGAGCAGGGTCGCGCCGCCCCAGGCTGCATCCACATGGAAGTGGCAATTCAGCTCGGCGGCGAGCGTTGCAAGCTCGCTCAGTGGGTCGACGTTTCCGGTTTCCGTGGTGCCCGCCACGCCAACAATCGCCATTACCCGTATGTTGCGGGCCTTAAGCGCCTCGGCGGCTTCACGCATGGCGCCCACATCCACTTTATTGTGCTCATCCACCGCTACGCTGATGATGTTGTCACGGCCAATGCCGAGCAAGTCGGCTGCTTTACCGAGAGAGTAGTGGCCGCGCTCTGACACCAGGATCGCCAAATCATCCCAGCCGTAGTGTTTAAGCGCCTTGTTAAGCCCCTCACGGGTCACGCCGCGAAATGCGCCATCGGCTTTGAGAAGCTGGTTTCTCGCTATCCACAGCGCGGTGATATTGGCGACTGTGCCGCCGGAGCAAAAGGCACCCAGCGAGTGGCTGGCGCTGTGCAAATGGCGGCTGTAGAAGTCGTGGCTTTGGCCGAAGGTGAGATGATGCATCATCCCAAGCACCTGACGCTCCATCGGCGTAAAAGCTTTGGAGGTCTCGATTTTCACCAGGTTCTGATTAAGCCCCACCATCAGCTTTGACAGCGGCAGCAAGAAATAAGGCAGGGCAGAAGTCATGTGACCAATAAAGCTCGGCGCCGCCGTGTGTACCGACTGAGCGACGAGGTGCGCCATGATGTCGTCGACATAGTCGGAGACAAAGCGTGGCTGACGGGGGATTTCCACCGCATCGAAGTGCTGCTCAATCTCAGCCAGTGGCTGCTCGAGGGCGGCAATGCTGCCCTGCAGAAAGCCCGCCAAATCCACAGACAGCTGCTGCTCGATGCGACCCAGGGTCGAATCTGCCGCTTCAGGCACGGTAAAAATCCGCATCAGGTTGTCTTCTGAGGCCGTGGCACGGCGGCTGTGTTTGTCTGTCATGGCGTTAATCTTGGCTTGGAACCGGACACTCGTTTGCGGCTATCACCGCAGACGGGAAAAGGGAGGTCACTTTACTGCAAGGGCGCTTCTTCATCAAGGGCAGGGGGTTATCCGGCGCGCTGCTTTATCAATGCCGGCTATTTTAAGCGCACGCTCGCATGGTTTGGGCGCAGGCTCGCAGGGAATTTGCGCTGCGTGAATTCAGGCAGCAATCACTGCCTTCTTCGCAACGGCAACTTTCGAGTGCCGCCGACACTTATCTAATTCTAAAGTCGATAAATTCCTTTGAGTTGTATTATTTTGTAACTATATTGTTACGCGTGAGCGTTTGTGAATTTACAAAATGTTTACACAACACCTTGAGCTAACATTCCGGTTGTGACAGGTTAATCCAACCGGAGCGAAAGTTTCGGATAAAAATACTAAAAAAGGATCAAGACATGAAAGCATATACTTTAATTCCAGCTACGCTGGCGTTGTGTGTATCAGGCGCGCTTTATGCGGGGGAGACTTCTTTGGCCACGTCTATGGGGCTTGCCAACGGGCACAGCTTCGCGGCAGGAAAGTCAGTGACTACCGCCGCAGGTCAAAAGAAAGTCAAACAACAACAAATGTTTAATGGGGTGAAGGTCTATGGCCGTCACCTGGTTGTGTCATCCGACGGTGACATCTATGGCGAAGCCGCTGCCATTGATGAAACCTTCAATGTTAAGCCAGCCCTGACCCAGGGCCAGGCCATCGCTGCGCTGAACAAGGCCTTCCCGGGTGCTGCCGCTTCCGGTCACAAGGATGTTGAGCTGGTGGTACTTACCGAAGGCGATGCGCCGCGTCTGGCGTACCGCGTGTCATTCCTGAGTGAAGGCAATAACAGCATTTCCCGCCCAGCCGGTCTGGTGGATGCCATGAGCGGCGAAGTGATCCGTCACTGGAACGAACTGATGACCGCCAAAAACGGCGCCGGTAAGCCAGGCAGCGGCGGTGGCACTACTCCGGGTACTGCCTTTGATGCCATGGGGCCTGGTGGTAACGCCAAAATCGGTCAGTACTACTACGGCAGCGACTACGGCGCGCTGAAGGTAGAAGCGGCCAATGGCGTTTGCACCATGAAAAACCCCAATGTGCAAACTGTTGACATGGCCAACAGCACCCGCCGTGGCAATGTGTACTCCTTTACCTGCCCTGAAAACACTTATCGTGCCATCAACGGTGCCTACTCACCGCTGAACGATGCCCACTACTTCGGTGGTGTGATTTTCAACATGTATAAAGACTGGTACAACACTGCGCCGCTGACGTTCCAGCTGGAAATGCGTGTTCACTATGGTCGCAGCTATGAAAACGCCTTCTGGGATGGCCGCGCCATGTCATTCGGTGATGGCGCCAACACCTTCTATCCGCTGGTGAGTCTGGACGTGTCTGCCCACGAGGTGAGCCACGGCTTTACCGAGCAGAACTCAGGTCTTGAGTACAGCGCCCAGTCAGGCGGCATGAACGAAGCCTTCTCCGACATGGCCGGTGAAGCTGCCGAGTACTACATGCGTGGCCACAACGACTGGATGGTGGGTTACGATATTTTCAAGGGTAACGGCGCGCTGCGTTACATGAATGACCCCACCAAGGATGGCCGCTCCATCGGTCATGCGTCCAACTACTCCAGTGGCATGGACGTACACTACTCATCCGGCGTGTACAACAAGGCCTTCTACCTGCTGGCAAGCAAAGGCGGCTGGAACACCCAGAAAGCTTTCGATGTGTTCGTGCTTGCCAACCAGATGTACTGGTCTGCTACCAGCACCTTCAATCAGGGTGCCTGTGGCGTGCAGCAAGCTGCTGCTGACAAGGGTTACTCAGTGGCTGACGTGACATCAGCTTTTGCCTCTGTTGGTGTAAGTTGTCAGTAATTTGCTGATAAACCAATAAAAAAGCCCCGCCGTCGCGGGGCTTTTTTATGTGGGCAGACAACTTCAGTCTCAGTCGTGCTTGTCTTTTTGCAGCGCCTTTAGCCTGGCAACCGATAAGCCAAGCAGGGTGTCTTCGCTTGCCTCATCGACATTGCCGACTTCAAGCCCGGTAAACAGCGCCATGGCTTCGGTCACATGGTCAACGGCGTAGATATGGAACTCACCGCGGCGCACCGCATCGACTATATCCGAGCGCAGCATCAGGTTTTTGACGTTGCTCGCCGGAATAATCACCCCCTGTGACGGGGTGCGGCCCTTAATGGTGCATACATCAAAAAAGCCTTCAATTTTCTCATTCACGCCGCCGATGGGCTGGGACTCACCAAACTGGTTCATCGAGCCTGTGATGGCCAAATCCTGACGCAGCGGCACGCAGCTGATGGCCGAGATGATGGCGCAGCACTCCGCCATGGAGGCACTGTCGCCATCCACGCCGCCGTAGGATTGCTCGAAGGTCAGTGAGGTGGTGAGCGGGATGGTTTTTTGCCGCCCGAGCAGGGAGGAGATATACGCGCTCAAAATCCACACGCCCTTGGTGTGGATCTGGCCGCCAAGGCGCACCTTGTGCTCGATATCCAGCACTTCGCCCTTGCCGTAGGCAGTGGTGGCTGTGATGCGGTTGGGGGCACCAAACTCATGATCGGTTGTTGAGATGACCGACAGCGCGTTAATCTGGCCCGTCACCCGCCCATCGGCGCTGAACAGGGTCTGGCCGGTCTGGAACTGCTGCATCACCATGTCTTTGACCCGGCAAACGCGAAGCTCCTGATTTTTAAGTGCCATTTCCACATGCTTACGATCGATTTCGTGTGCACCCGCGCCTTTGGCGCAGTAATTGGTTTCCCTGAGCAGGTTGGCGATATTGGCCGAGTGCAGCGACAAGCGGGTCTGGTCTTCGGCCTGACGGCTTGAATATTCGATGATGCGCGCCAGCGCCGAGCGGTTGCAGTGCAGCATATTGTTGTCGTGCACAATCGATGAGATAAAGCGGGCGTACTGGGCCTCCGACTCGTCGGTGCGCGGCATCACGTCTTCAAAGTCGGCGGTGACACGGAAAAGCTCGCTGAAATCCGGATCGTAATGCTGCAGCAGCTGATAGGTCTGGTAGTCGCCAAACAGGATGATTTTCACATCCAGCGGGATGGCCTCCGGCGCCAGTGAAATGGTGCCCGACAGGGTGACTTCCCGCTCGAGGCTGTTCATATCGAGTTTGCGTGAACGCAGCGCTTTTTTCAGGCCATCCCACACGTAGGGGCGCTCGAGCACCTTGATGGCATCCATCAGCAGCACGCCGCCGTTGGCCTTGTGCAGCGCGCCGGGGCGAATAAGCGAAAAGTCGGTAAACACAGTGCCCTTGAAGGTGGCGTTTTCGATGTAACCAAAGAGGCTGTGGTAGTTGGGGCTTTCTTCCACCACCACGGGGAAGGTGTCTTTATCCTGGCTGACCAGCACGTTTATCTGGTAGCGGCGCGGCATTTTTTTATCGAGCGAGGCGTAGGCAAGCCCAAGCTGCTCTTCACTTTCTTCCAGAAAAATATCGAGGTTGTCGAGTATGTCTTTTTGCATCTCCGCCAAAAAGGCGCGGATTTCGTCCTGCTCCCGATACTTGGTTTTGAGCGGCTTGAAAAAATGCGCCAGCACCTCTTTGGCCACCTGCTCGTCATGTTCCTGCTGCTTGTTGGAAAACTCTTCTTCCCATTCGGTCAGCTGGCGCACTATGCCGCGCAGGCGCTTTTCCAGGGTTTTGATGGAGGCTTCAAACTCGGCGCGCTCTTCATCGGTCAGCGCATCGTAGCTCTCGTCTGTGTGGGGCTCTTCGCCGTTCATGGCCATCAGCTGATAATCACCCTGCACCGAGAGGCTCAGGTTGATGTTTTTACTGGTGGCCTCTTCGGCGAGGGCGGTCAGTGCCGCTTCCTGCTGGCGTGACAGCTCGGATTTGAGTTTATCGGCGCGGCTGTAGTACATCTCGTTGTCGAAGGCGAGCGGCAATGCCTTAACCAGCCGCACCAGCAGTTTTTCGATGTCTTTTTTAAAGCCGTTGCCCGAGCCTGCCGGCAGACGCAGCACCTTGGGGGCGCGGGTGTCGTCGAAATTGGCGATATAGCACCAGTCGTGCAACTGGTTGTCTTCAAACTGATGCCGTTTGAGGTAGCGCAGCATCATGGTGCGCTTGCCAAGGCCATTCTGACCGATGGCGTAAATGTTGTATCCCTTCTCGTGAATGGACATGGCAAACTCGACCGCGCTCTGGGCGCGCTCCTGGCCGATGATGTCATCCAGCGGCGGCAAGTCGGCCGTGGTGTGACAGCTGTCCATCAGGCCCGCCAGGGTAGAGACCCGGTACAGGCTCTCGGCTGCAAGTGCGTTAATGGCCATATAATCCCTTTGTGTCAGAATTTAATTTTCTATAACTGACAATAAGATGGCTGACGGTGAATGGCAAACCCCCGTCGCGGCAACCGGTTAAATTTGCAGCACTCAAAAGAGTTCAATGTCGGCTTCGAGCTCGACCTTGGCCACCGGATTGCCAAGCAGGTTGTTTGACAGGAGCAGCAGCAGGGCGGCGTACTGATTCAAATCGGCACTGACCGACAGATTGTCCTCTGAGTCTTCGAGCAGGTTTTTACTCTTGCCTGAGAGCGTGGTTATCTGATCCTCAATGGTCGCGGTATCGTTCATCGCCTCCCTTGCAAGATGTTGTTGCTGCTCGGCGAGCGTTGCCATAGAAGCGACCGCCTGTGATAAATCCGCTAATCTGGATGCCGCTTCGAGGCTGAAACTGTGGTTTCGTGCCAACATACCTTTACCTTCGCTCATTTGCTGGTTGCTGTTATTGGCACTGTGAATCAGCTTTTGGGCCAGCTCGCGGATTTCGGTGGTTGCCTGCGCCGTGCGGCTCGACAGATTTCTAACCTCATCCGCCACCACAGAAAAACCCCGCCCGGCTTCACCGGCGCGGGCTGCTTCAATTGCTGCATTGAGCGCCAAAAGGTTGGTTTGATTGGCAATATTGACGATAAGATCCAGCACGCGATTGATGTCAGATACCGAATTTGACAAGGCCGACAGCTCACTGTCCACTGTATCAATGGTGGTTATTAGCTGTGCCTGGGACTGGGCCAGACGCTTGAGATGGTCGCTAACCTCATCGCTGATGGCTTTGGTTTCCATACTGTGGCCGTGCTGGGTTTCGGTGGCCGTGCAAAGTCCGTCCATCAGCTGACCCAGATTCTGGGCGCTGTGTTCGAGGGTATCCTGGGCGTTGGCAAAGTCATTGATAAGCTGGGTTTGGCCATCGATGGCGTGCTGTGCGCGTCCGGCTTCGGTCGAGAGCTTTTCTGATAATTCGGATAGCTGCGAGATGCTTTGTTCCGTGCCGGCCACCAGATGGTTAAAGGCCCGGTAAAGTGCGGCGATTTCATCCCTGCCATCTTCCGGCAGGCGTGTCGCCAGGCTTTGCGGGTTGTCTCTAAGCGCAAGCTGAGCTGTGTGAAGGACTTTAAGACGTTGTAATGCAGGGATAATTTTAAAGTAAATCCCAAGGGTGACGGCGAGCAAAATCGCTATCAGGCTAGCCACTATGCCCCAATCCAGCCATTTTACCTGTGACTCAAATTCCTGATGGTCATGCTCCACGCCTTCCCGCATCAGCTTGCGCACGTGGGTGAGGCTGTCGCGGCTATTGTTGTGCCACTGAATTTGCACCAGCAAGTTATGTATTTCTTCCGCGGCCTTTTGATAGGTGTCTAATGCCGGGGCCAATGACTGAGGTAATGCATTAAGCGCCTTAATTGCTTGTTGCCAGTTTTGCCAGTCTTCTTCCCGGTGGCGCTGCAGGTAATCTTTTTCATAGCGGCGGGCATAAAGCACCAGATTAAGCAGTTCGGCTTGCCCTGATACGGCTGCTTCCATCTCACGCCCGGCGGTGCGCGCCACGCCGCTTTTGCCGGTCTGAAAATAGCCCAGCCGGTTAACGGCGTCACTGAGTTTTGTCAGTGCCTGAGAGTAATTGGCCAATTCAGGTTCATCCCCGCTGTAACTGGTCAACGGAATTTCCTGCCCTTGGTAAATGGCTATCTCTGCATGCAACATGTTGATATAGCTGTGATGTTCATCCAGTAAATGCCACAGGGCAGATTCCTGACTCAAGACGGTGCGGTTAAGTGCCCAAATCAGCGATATCAGTAGCGCGAGTGCGCAGATGATGAAGGCCAGGTATTTTTGCAGCTGCCGTTTGATACTCATAGTCGAGGACGGTTCAGTGAGGGGGTAAAAACCAGTATAGGACAGCTTTTGTACGGTATAATTCGTTTGATTGACTTGGGTATGTTCTAACTGGACTGCATGAGCCGGACAGTTTGAATTGGACTGTTTGAACAGGACTGGGTGAACACAGGGAGATGTGGCTGCTGCTGATAACCAAGGGGGTTGAGTGAAGGGCAAAGGCTTATCTGTTAATCCTGAGGCGCCGGCGTCTGGGGCGCTGGTATCTGAGGCACTTGTATCTGTGAAAGTGGCATCTGAGAAACTGGCACCTGTGCTGCCATTGTTTGAGGCATTTGCCACAGGACATCGGCTGGGTGCGGCGCTTTATTTTAATGAGCAATGTGTGTGGCATCTCGATGCAAGGGAAGGTGCTGCTGAAAGCGCCGAGCTGCAGCGAGAAGTGGCTCAGACACTTATTCAAACCAAACAGTCACCCAACTGGTGTCTGGCGCTCTTTGCCGAGCACATTGACGCAGGAACTTATGCCCAGGCAACGCTGCTTGTCAGCGGTTTGCCAGAGGGGATACAAGCCCAGACTTCTGATGCCATGGCTGCTGATGCCAAGATTCCCGGTGTCAAGATTCCCGGTGTCACTACTCCCTATGTCACTACTCCCGATGCTACGACTCCAGATGCTATTGATGCCCACCGCGCTGAGCTGCTGCAGAGTTTTCTTGATGCCTTTACCGATCATCTGTGGATAAAAGATGTGGCGGGTCGTTACCGCTTTGCAAATCAGGCAACTCTGGATTCCTGGGGGCTCAGCGCCGGGCAGCTCATTGGTCACACAGATGAAGAGCTATTTGCTGACAATGCCCAGGCCTTTGTCAAAGCCGATGCCAAAGCTATCGAACTGGGCGCGCCGCTGGTGGTGGCCGAGTGCATCGACAGGGACCTTAACAAAGGGCTGATTTGGCTTGAAACCCTCAAGGCGCCCATGTACGCCAAAGATGGCCAGTTGCTGGGGGTGATTGGCAATACCCGCGATATTGCCCGATATAAAGCGGCTGAAGAG
Source organism: Shewanella jiangmenensis (assembly GCF_018596335.1). Classification (GTDB taxonomy): domain Bacteria; phylum Pseudomonadota; class Gammaproteobacteria; order Enterobacterales; family Shewanellaceae; genus Shewanella; species Shewanella jiangmenensis. Next base: position 239,591 of record NZ_JAHEPS010000003.1, read on the forward strand.
CAGCTGATGCTGACCTCCAAGGTGTTTGAGAATGCGATAGAAGGGGTGATGATCACCGATCCTGACGGCATCATCACCGACATTAACGGGGCGTTTGAGAAAATCACCGGCTATCAGCGCAGCGAAGTGCTGGGCAATACCCCAAAACTGCTAAATTCCGGGCGCCATGGCCGCGAATTTTTTACTAATTTTTGGACTGAGCTTGAGCAGCGAGGCCATTGGAGTGGTGAAATCTGGAACCGGCGCAAAAACGGTACGCTTTACGCCGAGCAGCTTAGCATCAGTGCCGTGTTTGGCGATGATGGCGCCATCAGATGTTATGTGGCGGTATTTTCAGATATTTCGCAGCTTAAGCAAACCGAAGCGGAAGTGTTGCAGCTCGCCTGGCACGATCCGCTCACCCGTTTGCCCAACCGCTCTAAGCTTTCCACCATCATGCAGCAACAAATCAAGGCCGCGCACCATCATCACGGCCGCCTGGCGCTGCTGCTTATCGATGTGGACTTATTCAAACATATCAACGACAGCCTTGGGCATCTCAGTGGCGATAAGGTGTTGCTGGGGTTGTCGGAGCGCCTGGTGTCATTGCTTGACCCCGATGTGACCGTGGCTCGCATTGGCGGCGATGAGTTTGTGGTTCTGGCAGAAATTGAACATCGCCGCGATGTTACCAATCTGCTTGCAGGCATACAGCGCGCCTTTGATACCAGTTTTGATACCGAATCCCGCGGTAGCGTTAATCTCAGTGCCAGTATCGGTATTGCCCTTTACCCCGATGATGGCGACGATGCCGATACCCTGCTTAAAAATGCCGATGCCGCCATGTACCGCGCCAAACAGCAGGGGCGCAATTGCCATGCCTTTTACACCGAGCAAATGACCCAAAGCTCGATTCAACAATTGCAGTTGCAAACCGCGCTGCGAAATGCGGTGCGTCAGGGCGGCTTTTATTTGCAGTATCAGCCCAAAGTCGATTTAAGTTCAGGGCAGGTAATAGGTCTTGAAGCCTTGTGCCGTTGGTCTGATCCCAGCCTTGGACCGATTTCGCCGGCGGATTTTATTCCGGTCGCGGAGTCCATCGGCATGATGCCGGAGCTTGGATTGTGGGTGCTGCACGAGGCCTGCCGTCAGACAAAACGCTGGCTTGATAAAGGCTTGGCACCGGGGCGGGTGGCGGTCAATGTGTCCGGCTCACAGCTTGCGGTCGGCAATTTTGTTGAGGATGTCGCCGCCGTGCTTAAGCGCACCGGTTTGCCCGGCAGCGCCCTTGAGCTTGAAATCACCGAAAGCATGCTGCTCTACAGTCCGGAGCGGGCCGTTGAGACCCTCAATAAGCTCAGGCAAATGGGGATCACCCTGGCGCTGGATGACTTTGGTACCGGCTACTCGTCCTTGAGTTACTTAAGGCGTCTTCCCATAGATACACTCAAAATTGACCAGTCCTTTGTGCGCGAGTTGCCCGGTGCCAAAGACAATTGCGCTATTACCCTTGCGATTATCGCCATGGGGGAAGCGCTGGGATTAAAAGTGATAGCCGAAGGGGTTGAAACCCAGGCTCAGGCGGCGCTCTTAAGAGAGCTTGGCTGCACAGAAGCCCAGGGTTACTTATTCTCAAAGCCACTCCTTGCCTCGGAAGTCGCGTTACTGCTGCCTGCTGCAACGGCGTGAGGGAGTGAGGAAGCGGTGATCCTGCCGCCAAGGCTTGCTAGAATGGCCGCCTTTGCCGTGTCTTTGTTGCCTTGCCGGAGCCCGCCCGTGTCCTTCAGTGCCTTTAATCTTCCGCCACAGATCCTTGAAAACCTCGAAAAACAGGGTTTTACCGAGCCCACCGAGGTGCAGCAGGCCGCTATCGGGCCTTTGCTGGCGGGGGGCGATTTGATGGTTAAGGCCGCCACCGGCACAGGTAAAACCGCGGCATTTTTACTGCCGCTGCTGGCAAAGCTTGCAAGTGAGCCAGCTAAGCCACGCAATCTTCCATCGCCGCGGGCGCTGGTGTTGGTGCCGACCCGTGAACTTTGCCAGCAGGTGTATGATGTGGCCGCTGTGCTTGGCAAGGGCCTTGGGGTGAACATCGCACTGGTTTACGGCGGCGTGCCGCTTGAGACCCAGCTTAAGGCCATCAAGGGCGGGGTGGATTTGCTTATTGCGACGCCGGGCAGGCTGCTTGATCATCTTAAAAAACGCACCCTTCGCATCGATACCGTCAGCAGTTTGGTGTTCGATGAGGCCGACCGCATGCTCGACATGGGCTTTGAAGATGAAATCCGCGCCGTCACCAAAAAGCTTTCCAAAGAGCGCCAGACGGCGCTGTTTTCAGCCACCCTTGCCGACAACATCTGGCAGCTGTCCAAAAGCCTCATGAATGCGCCTCTTCTGGTGGATATCAGTGCGGCCGCGCAGGATACTCCACAAATCGATGAGCGGATGTACGCCATTGATGCCGCAAAAAAAGTCGCCTTTATCCAGCATCTGCTTTCGAAAAATGACTGGTCGCAGGTGCTGATTTTCAGCCGCACCAAAGAGGGCGCCGGAAAACTCGCCGCAGCGCTTGCTGAAGCCGGCCACAGGGCGGTTGCTATGCATGCGGATCTGAGCCAAAAGCAGCGTGAGCAGCATCTGGCCGATTTTAAGGCAGGTTCGGCGCGGGTGCTGGTGGCGACCGATGTGGCGGCCCGCGGCATCGATATTGAAGCCTTGCCCTGCGTGATAAACCTCGAGCTGCCATTCAAGCGTGAAGACTATGTGCATCGCATCGGCCGCACCGGCCGCGCCGGCGCATCGGGCCTTGCCATCAGCTTACTGGACCCAAGCGACGAAGCGCTGCACATGGAGCTGGAAACCTTCCTCGACCGCCGTTTGGCACCCCAGTGGTATCCGGGCTTTGAGCCGGATTTGAGTATCAAAGTTGAGCGCCCACGCAGCTTAAGTAAAGCCGCCCAAAAGCAAAAAGCCCGCAAGCGGGCTTTGGCAAAACGCTGAAGAGCACCTTTCAGCGCCGCTCTCCGACCTTAGAAATCGTAGCGGATCCCAAGGCTTGTGATGGTGTCGTCAAAGTCTGAGTAGAGGGCATGGGAGCTGTCACTAACACTGAACTGCCCGGCTTCGAGGTGCACCCGGGTGGATTTTGACAGGCGATATTCCGCGCCAACACCCCACTGGCTGACCTCTGGCACAGTCACTGCGCCTTCTCCAAGTGCCTGATAAATACGGTCGGCAATCAGGCCTGTACCAGACTCATCCCGGCCGTACTGCGCCTTGAGGGTGAGGTTATCGAGCTGGTAAGACGCGCTGATGATGTAGCCCAAACCCTCTCTGTCCTGCCAGGCCGGTTTGGCCGGATTGGCAAGCTCAGATTGCTGGATTAGGGTGCCAAGCTTAAGCGCGTCAAGGCCGATGGCGCTTGCCTTCCAATGCGCCACCGCGCGCCACGCCTTGATGTCTTCCACGCCGTCTGAGTAGGCCGCAGCCAGGTAAATATCACCTTTTTTCAGGCTCTTGTCGCCGTAGGTCAGCGCCAGTTGATAATTGCCGTTATCGCGGCGCTTATCGTCCTCGCCGTAGTAGTTGTCTTCAAGCAGCAAGCTTGCACCAAACTGCCAGCCTTGCCACACCGGGGTTTTATACTCGAACGAGTCGCCCCAGCGCTTGTCACCGGCCATCAGCCGGTCGTGCTTCATGCTGTAGTTATCAAACACATCCACAAAGCCCTTGGTCATCTTGAATACCGGCTCCATCCGACCGGCGGCGAGGGAGCCGAATTCGGCATGGCGAATACCGATAAAGGTTGGACGCGCGGTAACAGGCTTGTTGCTGCCTGAGGTGCTGGCAGAATCAATCCCGAGCTCTATCTGATAAAACAGACTGATGTTGGTGGACAGTGCTTCACTGCCGCGCACCCCAAGGCGGGAGAAGTTGTTTTCAAGCACTGTGCCATCGACGCCCTTGTGGGTGGCAAGGCCGCTGTCGGAGTGAGTCACTGAGTAATCGAGGCGGCCGTAAACATCCGGCCCAGCCAGTGCCGGCAGGGCAAAGGTGCCAAGCGCGGCCGCAATCAGGGATAAACGCATCGCTGTCATGGTGACTCCTGCTTATTTGGAAAAGTTGGGAAAGGCAAACTGGTGGCAGTCGTTACAAAGCACCTTGGCCGGCTGGTGCTCGCTGTGGCAAACAGTGCAGGGCACATCGGCGCCCCAGTGCGGCGCATCGTGGGGATTGGGTGTCTTGTCTGCACTCGACGCTGCAACTTCATCGTAACTGCCGTGGCACTCGATACAGGCCGCTTCGCTTGCCGGGCCTTTGGGAGCGCCCTGATGGCAGGTTTTGCAGTCTTTCTCTTCGTACATAAAGCTGTGGTTGGTGCGGCCTTCGCGCTTGCCCATGACCTTGTGCAGTTCACCGGCCTGCAGGGTGGGGGCGGTGAGTGACAGCGCCAGCAAGGATAAAATCAGTTTTTTCATATGGTTGTCCTCAGGCTTTTGCTGCCTGTTCACCGGCAATCACCCCAAAGGCGAAGGCGTCGGGGCATGAGCAGGCGGTTAAGCGGATGCGGCCAAACAGGCCACCTGTGGCTTCGCCGCAGGCATACAGACCCTTGATTGGCTTGGCTGTGTCTCTGGCAATCACCTGGGCGTTTTCGTTGATGAGTACGCCGCCCTGGGTGTAGTTGAACTTGGGGCGCGCCTTGATGGCGTAGAAGGGGGCGCGTTTCACACTGACGTGTTTAAGTGCCGCCATGTCTTTGCCAAACTGGCTGTCTTTGCCGCGTTGTGCGTCATCGTTGTAGCGGCTGAGGGTTGCCTTAAGGCCGGGCAGTGCTATGCCTTCGGCGGCGGCGAGGGCGTCGATGCTGTCGTACTTCACCATCATGCCTTCTTCCAGTGCCAGGTGCAGACGCTGCTTATCGTGGAAGTTATCTATGCCATCCTGATCGTATATATTCAGCGGGAAGCGGCCGCCGTTTCTGTCCATGATGTTGCAGATAGCCTCTGCCACGGTTTGGCGATCGTTTTTCTCACTGAGGAATCTGTTGCCCGATTGTGGGTCAACCAGAGCGCCCCACTGCAGATCTTCTGTTGGAATATCAAAGGCAAAGCGCATCAGCGACAGGTGCACTGTCTGGGCGCCGGCGGCAACCAGCGACTTGAGCGCACCGGCGGTGGCACCTCTGTGGGTGGTGGTTGGGATGTAGTCACGGATGTTGGGGAATTCCATGGCGCGGAATTCCACATCGCGGCTGTAACCGCCGACGGCCATGACTACGCCCTTGGTGGCGCGGTAGTGTTTAACCACGCCTGTCGTGTTTTCGCGGTCATCGTTGCCAAGGTTTGGGTCGAAAAAGTACTGCTCGCGCACCTGAATGCCGATAACCTCGCCCTGGGCATTCATATGCAGCTTGTCGAACTTGACCCGGCGGCGGATTTCGCCGCTGAGCTTGTCGGTGTAAAAGGCGCGCAGTGGCCGCAATATGCCCTGACCACCGCCGTTGACAGGATACAGGGTGCGCGGCACCGAGTGGCCGCCGAGGCTCTTTAATTTGTCGTGAAAGCGGCAGCCGCGCTCGATGGCCCAGGGCAGTACCCGGGTGGTGGTCTCGGCCATTTTCACCGTGAGATGGCGATGGTTCTGATAGCCGCCGGCTTTGGAAATGTCTTCGGCGAATTGCTCGGCCGAATCACTGATGCCCTGTGCTTGTTGCAGATGGCTGTTTACCACTGAAAAGTTAAGTCCCGAGATGGCTGACGTGCCGCCGAGCACCGGCATCTTCTCAATGATAATGGTGTTTTGGGCGCCATTTTCTTTGGCGCGGATGGCGGCGCAGGTGCCCGCCAGACCGCTGCCGACGACTATCACCTCGAAGGTTTCGTCCCATTGGATACTGTTATCCGGCGTGCTTGCCAGCGCGGCGGGTGCCAGCCCCATGGCTGACAGTGCCAGACCTCCCTTGAGGAAGGCGCGGCGGCTTTGTTTGATATTCTCGTCCATAGTGGCCTCACATTTTGGTTTCAGCGCCATGGAATCAAATTGCCGCGACGGGCCATATAGTGGTTTTCCGAAACCCTTGGCAGGGTGTGAAGCGGATCAAGTCCCGGCAAGGTCAGGATGCAGCCAGGAGGTGAAGGGCGGATAATGCGTCTGCTTTTGCGCATTGCTTATACAAGTGCGAATTGCGAGCACTAGGGCGCATAAACGAATTAGAGGCCTAATGACAGCACTGATAATCCGCCGCAAACTGGCCGCGGCGTTTGCTACGGTAAAAAGCGCAGCGCAGCGCGTTGCTTTTGTCGCAACCTCAGTCGCAAACGCAGCCACAACCACAACCGCAGCCATGGCGAGGGCGGTAAATGGAGTCGGTGCTTTGCTTGGCGCGCTGCTGCTTTTATTGCTGCCAGCGCAGGTCGAAGCACAAGCCTTTGAGGTAACAGAAATTGTTACTCAGGGCGTTGCTGCTCGGGAAAGTGCTGCTCAGGATGCTACTGCGATGCCTGCGCAGCAGGGAGCGAGCCTTGCCAACGTCAGCGCCAGTGGGCCGGTGAGGATAGGCATACTGAGCTTTGCCGATGAAGAGGCGACCCTCGATGCCTGGCGCGAAACCGCCCTGCATCTTGAGCAGCAACTGCGCCGCCCCGTGACAGTGCTGGCGCTGACGCCTGCGACGCTTGATGCTGCGGTGGCGGCAGGCACACTGGACTTTTTTATCTCAAACCAGTTTGTGGCGGTGGGATACAAAAAAGACTGGGGCGCCAGTCAATTGCTCACCCTTATTCCGGCGGATGGCCGCGAGCCGGACAAGGCGGTGGGCTCGGCTTTGGTGGTGCGCGCCGGCACCCGGGTTAACAGCTGGAAAGCCCTGTCGTCGCAGAGGATTGTGTCCAGTGACCCAAGGGCCTTCGGCGGTTTTTTGATTTTTGCCGGAGAAATGGCCAAGCGCGGACTGGATCCGCAAGCCGATTTACCTGGACTCAGTTTTGTCGGATTTCCTCAAACATCTTTGCTTTCAAAACTTTGGCGCAATGAAGCGGATGTCGCCATTTTGCCTGCCTGCGTGATGGAGCAGGCTGCTGCGCGCGGTGACTTTCCTCCAGGCACTTTTGATGTGGTGCTTGCCAAAGACAGCGCCGGTTTTGGCTGCGCCGTGTCGAGTGAGCTTTACCCTTACACAGCGCTGTCGAAACTTGGGCAAACCAGCGGGAAGCTTGCGACCCAGGTGGCCAAGGCGCTGCTTGGCGTTGAGGCAGGTTCCCGCGCCGCCCTGGATGGAGGCTATCAGGGCTGGTCGGTGCCGGTGAACGACAATCGGGTGTTTGCCCTCAAGCACCTGCTGCGGGAGTGGCCGTTTCAAACCAACTGGCAGCGGGTCGCAAACGCGGCCATGCCCTGGCTTGCGGCCATCGGTCTTGGGTTATTGCTTGGCTACCTGCACCATTTGCGGATTAAACGCCTGGTGGTGAAACGCACCGAGGCGCTGGTAACCGAAATCGACCAGCACAGGGCAACCCAAAAGGCCTTCAACGAGCAGCAGCGCCAGTTTTATCGGGCGCAGCGGGTGCTGCTGACCGGCGAAATGGCGTCGGGAATTTCCCACGAACTCAAGCAGCCGCTGGCGGGGATCCGTTATCTCACCCAGGGCTGTTTGTACCGGCTGAGCGAAGATGAAAGCGAAATCAAAACCGCCCTTGGCGGCGTGCTGAGTCAGGTTGACCGAGCCCAGCACACCATAGACCGGCTGCGAAGTTTTTGTCAGCAGCCAAGCTGTTATGAGCTTGTCCGGGTCGATAAGCTGATTTTGGATACCTTAAGCCTGATAGCGCCCGAGCTTAAGCGGCTTAAACTCACCCCGGCGCTTGAACTTACGAAGGTGAAGGCGCGGCTTGACCCGGCGCTGATGACCCAGGTGCTGGTGAATGTGCTGTTGAACGCGCTCGATGCGATGGCAGAGGTGGCGGCACCTGAGCTTAAGATTGTGCTCGACACTGAAACTGAGACTAAATCAGCGACCGAGACTGACAGCGGCGCCGGCCATTGTCAGTATCGCATTCGCATTATCGACAATGGATGCGGCCTGACGCCTGCTCAGCTGTCGCGGCTGTTTTTCCCGTTTGAGTCGACCAAATCCGATGGTTTGGGCCTTGGCATGGTGATTTGCAAACGCATAGTGGAGGAGCATGGCGGCAGTATATCGGCAAGTAATCGAGCCACGGCTGATGCCTGTGGCGATATCCATGGACTTGAGATAAGTATTTGTCTGCCCGGGAGCCCAACCCATGCTTGATGTGTATCTGGTGGATGACGATCCGGACGTGCTTGCTTCCCTTAAATGGATGCTCGAAGGCCTTGGGATCCGCACCAGGGGGTTTGTCTCGGCCGCTGACTTTTTGCAGTCGGTGGATTTGGCCAAGCCCGCGGTTGCTGTGCTTGATGTGCAGATGCCGGACATGGATGGCATGAGTCTGCTTGATGCACTCCTTGCAAGCCCCACTCCCATAGTGCCGCTGATGCTGACCGGCCATGGCAATATTGCGATGGCCGTTAAAGCGATACAGCGCGGCGCGATGGATTTTCTGGAAAAGCCCGTCGATGGCGACAAGTTGCAGCAGCTGCTGAAAAAGGCATCGGCGCTCGCGCTTGAGCGCGCCGACACCCAGACTCAGGCGGCAGTGCGGGCATCGCGGCTTGCGAGTTTGTCTCCCCGTGAGGTTGATGTGATGCACCGCGTGCTTGAGGGCAAACTGAACAAAACTATTGCCGCGGAGCTTTTTATCAGCCAGCGCACGGTCGAAATTCACCGCAAAAATCTGCTTGAGAAAATGGCGGTCAATAACGTCGCAGAGCTTGCCTTTGTGCTGTCGGGCATGCCGAAATAGCTGGCCAGCCCAGTAAAGCTAGTCAGCCGGCAAAGCTTGTCGGCTTGGCTAACGCCGGGCAGGCGTGTTTCAGCTCGTGATTACTTCAGCTCCAGCTTACTTCAAAGGATGCACCAGCTGCAGCCCATAATAATATCCCCCATTCAAACAGAGGCTTTCCTCTGTAGGAGCCAGCTTGGCACCGCTGGCGGCAAGCCACTGTGGTGTCAGGCTGCCACAGGCTGCGCTGCCATGGTTTTTTGGCGGCGTGAGCAGCGTAAGTGACTCGCCGTTTAGCGCCACATCACTGCCTGCTGGCAGATAATGCACCCTATGACTGGAATGGTCCTTTGGGCGCTTGTGGTTGCTGCCACGGTTTTGGCTGCTCGACTCATCTTTATGGTCATCCTGATTGTCTGGTTTGTTAGCGACAGGCTCAGAAAACCACACCCCGCCTTCACCGTGGATTTCGCCGCGCAGTCCGTCGCGGCTAAGCCACAGGGCAGTGTTTTCATCCACGCCAACGGCAAGCCCTGTGCCTGTTGCATCCTGCAGCAGTACCAGTCTTATCTCGCGCTCACGTTCGCTGAAATGGGTGTCTGTTACCCCAAACGGGTACAGACCCAGGCCGCCACCCGGGCGATAGGTGAGGGTGTTTGGCGCAATGGGCGCATCGCAGCTGAGGGTTTCGCAGCGCTCGCTCACTGGCGCCGCCGCTTTGACACCCTGTTCAAGGGCGCCCTGACTGGTGCCGCCGGTGATCATGGCGCCTGAGGCCATCACCGCTGTGCCTGCGCTGGTGCCGCCTATCACAAGCTTGCCATCGGCCAATCGCTGCTTAATGAGTGCCAGCGCCGGACTGGGGTTACCATCGGGCAAAAGCCAGGCAGCAAGCGCCAACGACTGATCGCCGCCTGATAAAAACAGCCCATCCAGACTGCCGAGCATCTGGCTCAGCATGGCCGGATTGCGGCACATCTCGTTTTGAGTTTTGACATGGTCCGGATAAATTCGCGCCCTTTGGTAATAGCCATTAAGGCGCTCGCCCAATGCCGCGAGTTGCGTGCAGTCGCTCCTGTCTTGTGACTGCGCAATATCGTCCTTTGATTGCCAAAGGTGCATCGCTGCGCCATCCAGTGGCAGCCAAACGGCCTTTGCACCAGCCTGGGTGAATACCTGCAGATAGAAATCTGCCGCTTCGAAGGGGTCCCGCGCCGACGCGGTCACTATGCCAATGGTGGGGACTTGCTTGCCAGTAAGGGCGGTGGTCCGGCGTACAAAGGTTTTGAAATGATTGGCGCCGTGGGGGATGTTGCCGCGCTCAAGCAGCACCTGCTCCTGTTTGCGCTGACCGCGCTCGTCAAGCTGCGCAAGCTCAAGGGCATCTTTTAACGCGAAATAGGCGCTGTCGCTCAGGGTTGTGGCGAGCTCCCCAAGCCAGTTGTCCAGGCCGTCCTCATTGACACTGGGCGCGGGGGCGCTGGCAAATTTATGCTCAAGTGTTGTTTTGGTGGCGTTATCGAGCTGCTGCCAGGGAGCTGTGCTTTTCAGTCTCGACAGGCTCTGCGGATTGAGCTCATAACGGGTTTCGGTTTTGGCATCGCTGCCAAAGCGGGTTTCGCCCGCGCAGTGACGGGGGCTCATGGAGCTGCATACCGACAAGGCGCCGCCGGCGAGCATCAGCGACAGCGGTTGCTGACTGTCGTCATTTGCCGACAAACTCGGGCCGGTAATCGCAAGTACTGTTGCTAACGCACTAAAAAAGATAGGTTTTTTTTGATTCATGGTCATGCTCAAAAAATTTTGCATGCCACGTATTGACTGGCAGTCACTATAACGGCTAGTTTGTTTACCGGTCAATAACATTGATTTCACATTGGTGGATATGTTTCCGGCATCTATTTCTCTTGAAAGATACCATTACCGCACCTGGTATCTGTCCGAATGGTGGGACGAATAACCACTGAACCTTAGTGTTCGGTGGGCAGTCCTGCATTATCTCTAGGCTCCCACGCCACTTTCTGTTTACTCAGGCGCACGCTCGCACCGTGAACGCACACCTGTTTGTGCCACGTATTGACCACGTCCGGTGGCGTAGCCGCGTGCCTGAAAAATAATTTGCTTATTTTTTGGGAGCTTTGTCATGAAAGTTTCAGTATTTGCCTGCGCCATTTCCGGATTTGCCCTGTCTGCTTTAACCTCTGCCATGGCCCAGGCGGCCGAAGAAACCCCTTCAGCGGCCGATGCCAAACTGGAGAAAATTCAAATCACAGGTTCACGCCTCAAAGGGGTGGACATGGAAGGCGCCAATCCGCTGCAATCTTTTGATCAGGATGATTTGGTTAAGCGCGGCTACGAAACCATTGCCGAGTTTTTGAAAGATTTACCCCAGGCGGCGAGCGCCGGTACCTTTACCGAAACCGGCGGTGTTGGCGGTGCCGATGGTGCGCCTGCCGGGGCGGCCGGGGTCAGTCTGCGCGGCCTGGGTTCCAGTGCGACTCTGGTGCTGGTTAACGGTCGACGGGTGGCGGTTGACTCGTTTTCCAACGGCTCCGATTCTTTTGTAAACGTGAACGCCATTCCCATGGCGGCGATTGAGCGCATCGATGTGCTGACCGATGGCGCCTCGTCCATTTATGGCTCAGACGCCATCGCCGGTGTGATTAACTTCATTCTGCGTAAGGACTTTGTTGGCCATGAGCTGTCGGCCCAGTATGGCAACGATACCAGCTCACACGATGCCAGCCGCACCGGGGTGACCTACGCCGGTGGTTTTGCCACCGACAACAGCAACACCACAGTGGTGCTCGATTACGCCAAGCGCAACGAAATCTTTAACAGCGATCGCCCCATCAACGTGACTTACACCTCGTACACCGAAATGGTTGTCGATGGCAATTACTACGCCGAAGCCTGGTGTGGTGACGATACCCGCTGGGGCGGTGAAGCCTGTAACTACGATTACGTTATCCAGCGTGCTATTCAGCCGGATTTTGAAAACCTGGGCGCGACTCTTAATCATCAATGGACGCTTGGCAACGACCTGACCTTTTTTGCCGAGGGCATGTATCAGCAAAACACCGGCCATGCCTATGAGGCGCCAGCCGGATACACGGTAACCGTTCTGGGCAGCGCCAGTTATGTGCCTGATTATGTGCGTGAAATCAATGCCGCCGATGGCGACGACAGCGACAACATCCGGGTCAGAACCAGGATGCCTGAGCGCCGGGTGCAGGAATACAACACCGACAGCTATCGCCTGCTCGCCGGCCTTCGCGGTGAATGGGGCGACTGGGGCTGGGAGTCTGCAGCCAGCTATGGCAAATCAACCAACGAAGTGAACCACGTTGCTGGTTACATGAATCGCAATGCGCTGAATGATGCCATCGCCAGTGGCAGCTTTAACCCCTTTAATCTGGGTATGGATAACAGCCCGGACGCCATCGCGGCGCTGCGTGACAGCGCGGTGCGCAAAGGGGAGTCGGAGGTGATGTCGCTGGATGCCAACCTAAGCGGCGAGCTGTTTGAAATGGATGCGGGGCTTGTCAGCGCTGTGTTTGGTACTGAGCTTCGCCGTGAAGAAATCGCCGATAATCCGGCTCAGTCGGCGGTGGATGACGATGTGATTGGCCTTGGTGCCAGTAATGCCGCCGCCGAACGTACCCAGTATGCGCTGTATGGCGAGGTGAATCTGCCATTGTTTGAAGGGCTGGATCTTATCACTGCACTGCGTTACGACCACTACAGCGACTTTGGCGGCGATGTGAACCCCAAGGTATCGCTGCGCTACAAGGCCACGGACGACTTGGTGCTGCGCGCTTCCTGGAGCACAGGTTTTCGCGCACCGTCACTGTCGCAGCTGGGTGCCGGCACCTCCCTTGGCAGCCAATACATCAACTGCGGCGACGGTGAGCCCTTCAATGCCCTTTGCGGCGTAAACGGCAGCATCGACGGCGAGCTGGAATTTGACCAGGAAACCATCGGCAATCAGGGCCTGGACGCGGAGTCGTCTGAGGCCGTCAATGCCGGCTTGTCGTGGAACCTTACCGATGCCTGGCAGTTAACGGTGGATTACTGGCGCTACGATCATGAGGACATAGTCGATATCGATGCATCCACCACCCTCAGGGCCTGTGTCGAGGGCAGTGCACCTGTCGTCGGCTCGGTGGGTGCTCTTAGCGGCGAGTTTGGCTGTGTGGTTGATGGCGCGGGTGATATCAGCTTTTTGCGCACCGGCTACTTCAACGTGGGTAAACAAACCACGGATGGTCTGGATTATCGTATGAATTACCGTCTCGATACCCAGGCCGGAGAGTTCAACCTTTACCTCAGCGGTACCGAAACCTTCAGTTTTGAGCGTCAGGTTACGCCGGATGCCGAGGTAGAAGACCTGCTCGGCCGTCTGTCCGGTGCCAATGAAATCGCCCGTCCCGAGCGGGTGCTGGATGCCGGCACCGACTGGAGCCTTGGCGACTGGAGCGCGAGCCTGAGTGCCCACTATGTGTCCAGCATGGGCGATGGCGATTTCAAATTCGACAATGAGACCGTAGACAGCTGGCTGACCTTCAGCGCCAGTGTTGGCCTGACCTTGATGGAAAACCACTCGCTGATGCTGTCGGTGCGTAACCTCACCGATGAAGAGCCGCCCTATGCCTCTTCTCCCACCAATGGATACGCAAGCTCTGCCCATGATTGGCTCGGTCAGCGCTGGAACCTGCGTTACAACCTGCGTTTCTGATGCACTCCCCGGCCGGGGCAACCCGGCCGTTTTTTTATCTGATGGGAGGACCTATGTCGTTATCCAAACGGGAAATGCCCGATGCCTTTGTCATCCTGATGTTGATGTTGCTTTTGGCATGGGGGCTGACCTTTGTGCTGCCGGCCGGGCAGTTTTTGCAGGTGGCCGAGCAGGGGGTAAAGCTTGAAAACTTCAGTTACCACAGCGCCGCAGATGGGGGCAGCGCTCTCTTCAGTGACAACGGCAAGCCTGCGCTGCTCAACGCAGCCTTTGATGGCCTGACCTCCGGCAGCCGCGACGGCTCGGCGGTCGGAGTGGTGGCGTTTATTCTGATTGTCGGCGGCGCGTTTGGGGTGCTGCTGGAGAGCGGCGCGGTGCACCGGGCACTGACCTTACTGATAGTGCGCCTTAAAGAGCGGGAAGTGTTGTTGCTGCCGGCTCTGTTTGTGGTGTTTTCGCTCAGCGGCGCCGTGTATGGCATGAGTGAAGAAGCCATCGCGTTTTGTTTGCTGTTGCTGCCGCTGTTTAATGCGCTGGGCTACCATCCGGCGGTGGTGGTGTTGGTCACCTATGTCGCGACCCAGGTGGGGTTTGCCACCTCGTGGATGAACCCTTTCAGCGTGGCGATAGCCCAGGGCATCGCCGGGGTGCCGCTGATGTCTGGCGCCGCGCTTCGTGCCGTGTGCTGGCTGGTGTTTACCCTGGCGGCGCTTATGTATACTCTGCGATTTGCCAGTTGCACCCGCCGCTATCGGGTTAATGACAGCGGCCATCACGATAATGACAGCGGCCATCACGATAATGACAGCTGCCATCTTGTTAATGACAGCGGCGTTAGCAGTGCTGCCTTACCTGCGCGGGGCGGTGATGCCCCATCACCCCAGCGTCTCGGAAAGACAGACAGCGGAATGTTGCTGATATTGCTGTTAACCCTGTGCTGGGTTATTTGGGGCGTGGTGAGTGCGGGGTACTATATCGCGCAAATTGCCAGTCAGTTTTTTGCGATGGCGCTGGCCCTTGGCCTGGTGCTGGTCGGCAGTGGCCGCATGACAGTCAATCAGGTGTCGGCGGCGTTTCAGCGCGGCGCAGCCGACTTGCTGCCAGCGGCGCTGATAGTCGGTTTTGCCAAGGGGCTGGTGATTTTGCTTGGCGGCGACAACCCGGCTGCGCCATCTGTGCTCAATACCTTGCTGTACCGTGCCGGCGGCGCCATCGGTGGCTTACCCGATTGGGTGTCAGCGCAAATGATGCTGGCGTTCCAGTCGGTGTTTAATCTGTTTGTGTCGTCCGGCTCAGGTCAGGCGGCGCTGACCATGCCGCTGATGTCCCCCCTCGCAGAGCTTGCGGGGCTCAGCCGGCAGCTGGCGGTGCTGTGTTTTCAGCTTGGTGATGGGCTGACCAACCTCATTATCCCCACGTCGGCCTCGCTGATGGGGTGTCTTGGTGTGGTGAAAATACCCTTTGGCCAATGGGTTAAGCTGATTTGGCGTCTGCAGCTGATGTTGATGCTGCTGGCTGTCATCGCGGTAGCGATTGCCGTTTATACAGGATATAGCTGATGTTAACTTTGATAAAAAACGCCAACCTGTTCAGCCCGGCTCCTGAAGGACTTAAGGATGTGGTGTTTGGCTTCGGCGGGGTGCTTGCCACTGCGCCTGCCGGCACGCTGGACACGGGCTCACTGCCCTGTGAGGTGCTTGACGCCGCTGGCCGCGCGCTTATTCCCGGACTGGTTGACCCTTTGGTGCACTTAAGTGGCGGCGGCGGTGAAGGGGGCTTTCATACCCGCACCCCGCAAATGGAGCTGACCGAAGCAACTCTGGCGGGGGTGACCACTGTGGTTGGTGCCCTTGGCACTGATGCGGTAAGCCGCAGCCTCGAAGACTTGCTCGCCAAGGCCCATGCCCTCGACAACGAAGGCCTGAGTACCTTTATCTATACCGGTTCCTATGAGTATCCGGTCAAGACGCTAAGCGGCGATATCACCCGCGACATGATGCTGATTAGTAAGGTGATAGGCGTCGGCGAAATTGCCATTGCCGATCACCGTGGCTCCCAGTTGTCGGCCGCCGAGCTTGCCCGGGTCGCCAGTCAGGCGAGGGTGGGCGGCATGCTTAGCGGCAAGGGCGGCACAGTGTTTGTGCATGTGGGCGATGGTAAGGGCGGGCTTGATATTCTTACGGATGTCGTCAGCAGCAGTGATATCCCGCTGTCGCAGTTTTACCCGACCCACATCAACCGCTCGGCGGCGCTGCTGCGTCAGGGCATCGCCTTTGCGCTTCGGGGCGGGGTGATTGATTTCACCGCGTCGGAAAATGTCGCCACCGAAAACTCCGATGAGATAGGAGCCGCCCTTGCGGTGCGGATGGCGCTGGATGCCGGGGTGCCTGTGTCCCGCATAACCTTAAGTTCAGACGGCAACGCCAGTTTGCCTGTGTTTGATGCCGATGGCCGCCTGATTGGATTGGAGGTTGGCCGGGTCGGCAGTCTGGCGAGCTTATTTCGCGCGCTTTTGGCAGATGGGGTGGCGATGGCGGATGCGATTGCCATGACCTCCAGCAATGCGGCGCGGATATTGGCGCTTAACGCCAAAGGCGGGATTGCGCCCGGTAAGGATGCGGATTTGGTGCTGTTGAATGATCAGAATGCGCCGGACCATGTCTGGTGCCGCGGCCGCCTGATGGTGGCAGGTGGCAAGCCCAGGGTATTTGGTACTTTCGAGCAACGCTCAGCTTAAACCGTACGCGACCGGGCTTTTTGATTGCTGCCCGGTCGCGCGCGGTTAGTCTCTCAATAGCACTTAGTCGTGATAGCACTTAATCATGGCTGAACATGATGTGGCGCGGCACTGTGTAATCCTCGAGGGCGTACATGGATAAGTCTTTGCCGTAGCCCGACATTTTAAAGCCGCCGTGGGGCATTTCGGTGGCGAGCATAAAGTGGGTGTTTATCCAGGTGGCGCCATACTGCAGCTTGCGGGCGACCTGGGCTGCCTTGCCCAAATCCTTGGTCCACACCGACGAGGCGAGGCCGTATTCCGAGTCGTTGGCCCACTCGATGGCCTGGGATGCCTCATGGAAGCGGGTCACAGACACCACAGGGCCAAACACTTCACGGCGCACGATTTCATCGCTGTGGCGGGCTCCGGCAATCACGGTGGGCTGATAGAAAAAGCCTGCGCCATCAACGATTTTACCACCGGTGGCCGCTTCCATATGGCCTGCCGCCAGCGCGCGCTCGACAAAGCTTGCCACCCGGCTGCGCTGGCGGTCGGTGATAAGCGGCCCCATCTCAACGCCGTCTACATCCTGACTGCCTACTTTGATGCTGGACACGGCGCTGGCAAGCTCGGCCACAAAGCGGTCGTAAATCTTGCTGTGGGCGTAGATGCGACAGGCGGCGGTGCAGTCCTGGCCTGCGTTGTAAAAGCCAAAGGTACGAATACCCGCCACCACTTTGTCGAGATCCGCATCGTCAAACACGATAACCGGCGCCTTGCCGCCAAGTTCAAGGTGGGTGCGCTTAACGGTGCGCGACGCGGTTTGCAGGATTTTCTGACCGGTGGAAATATCCCCGGTGACCGACACCATGCGTACCGCCGGATGCTCCACCAATGGCTGACCCACGCTGTCGCCGCGGCCGCAAATGATGTTCACCACCCCGCGCGGAAACACCTCGGCGAGAATATGGGCGAGTTTCAGTGCCGTCAGCGGCGTTTGCTCCGAGGGCTTGAGCACCACAGTGTTACCGGCGGCAAGGGCCGGGGCGAGTTTCCAGGCCGCCATCATCAGCGGGTAGTTCCAGGGGGCGATAGAGGCCACCACCCCCACCGGATCGCGGCGCATCATGCTGGTAAAGCCGTTTAAGTACTCACCGCCAAGGGGGCCGTGCATGGTGCGAATGGCGCCGGCGTAAAAGCGGAAGCAGTCGGCGATGGCGGGCAATTCATCGTTAAGCACCGATGCAAAGGGTTTGCCGCAGTTATCGGACTCGATGCGGGCAAAGGCCAGCGCTTCAGACTCGATGGCATCGGCGACTTTGAGCAGCAGGCGGCTGCGCTCGGCCGGGGTGGTATCGCGCCAGCTGTCGAAGGCACGCTGGGCGGCGGCCACCGCCTGATGCACCTGCTCGGGGCTCGCCTCAGCCACCTGGGCGATGACTTCGCCGCTGGCGGGATTGAGAATGGACTCGGGAGCGCCCTCGCCGGTAACGAACTGGCCATCAATAAGCAACGCGGTAGAGTAGGTCATGGGTGTTCCTCTTGGTCGGGTTATTTGCCGGTGCCGTCAGCGCTGTCGGCATCTTTTGTCAGGTAATAGGCGCCAAGGATGGGCAGTGTGGTGATAAGCACCACCACCATGGCAACCACGTTGGTCACGGGTCTGTCCCGTGGACGGATAAGCTCCTGATACATCCAGATAGGCAGGGTGGTTTGCTGCCCGGCGGTGAAGGTGGTCACTATCACCTCATCAAAGCTCAGGGCAAAGGCCAGCATGCCGCCCGCGAGCAGCGCGGTGCCAAGGTTTGGCAGCACCACGTAGCGGAAGGTTTGAAAGTTGGTGGCGCCCAAATCCATCGAGGCCTCGAGCAGGTTTACACTGCTGCGCCTGAGCCGTGCCACCGCGTTGTTGTACACCACAACTATGCAAAAGGTGGCGTGGCCTATGACTATGGTCCAGAAGCTGAACGGAATATCGAAGGTGCCGTAGCTTGCGCGAAGCGCGAGCCCTGTGATGATGCCGGGCAGGGCGATGGGCAGTACCAGCAGCATGGAAAACACGTCACGGCCGAAAAAGCGGCTGCGGCTCAGCGCCATGGCGGCAAGGGTGCCAAGCACCATCGCAATCAGGGTCGAGAGCAGCGCCACCTGCAGCGACAGCTCCAGCGCCCGCCACACATCTTCCCGTGCCCAGGCCTTGGCAAACCATTGCAGCGTCAGGCCGGGCGGCGGAAACTGATAGCTTTTTTGCTCTGTGGTAAAGGCGTAGAGGAAAATAATCCACATCGGCAGGTGCAAAAACAGCAGTCCGGCGCTGGCGGCGAGGGTGAGTGCACGCGGGCTGCTTTTTTTATCAGGGCTGCGTTGTAGTACAGGGCTGTTATTCAGCTCATGGCTGTTAATTTGGGTTTCAGAGTGCATCGAAGGCCCCCATACGTTTGGCAAGGGCAAGGTAAACCCCAATCACCACAATCGGCACCAGCGAAAAGGCGGCGGCAAAGGGCACGTTGCCTGCGGTGCCCTGCTGCAAATACACCACCTGCCCCATGTACATGGTCGAGTTGCCTATGATGCCGGGGATGATGTAATCGCCGAGGGTCAGCGAAAAGGTAAAGATGGAGCCGGCGGCGATGCCGGGAATGGCAAGCGGCAGTGTCACTGTCCTGAAGGTCTGCCAGCTGCTGGCGCCAAGGTCCATGGAGGCTTCGAAAAAGGAGCGCGGAATACGTTCAATCGCCGCCTGGATCGGCAAAATCATAAATGGCAGCCAGATATAGACAAACACCACAAAGGTGCCGATGGGCGAGAACGACAGCGATGGCCCGCCAATCACAGGCAGAGATAAAATTCCCTGCAGCAGCCAGTCCAGATGCAGGGTTTGCGCAAGCCAGCCTATAATGCCTTCTTTGGCGAGGATCAGTTTCCAGGCGTACACCCGCACCAGATAGCTTGACCAGAGCGGCAGCATAATCCCAAGGTAAAACAAGGCTCTGACCTTACCCTTGGTATAACGCGCCATGTAATAGGCGATGGGAAAGGCGATGATAACGCAGCCCAGCGTGACCATAAGCGCCATCAGCGTGGTGCGTAAAATTACATCGAGATTCGCGGCGCGGGTCAGTTCGATAAAGTTGTTCAGGCTCAGCTCATGGGTTATCTGGCCGGTAAATTCATCGAGGCCAAACACCGAGTAGGCAAGCAGGTTAAACAGCGAGCCCAGATACACCACCCCAAGCCAGAGGAGCGGCGGAATCAGAAGAAGCAGCAATACGCTGCGCGGGTGCAGGTACACCCAGGCCGACAGGCTGCTGCGGTTTGGTTCGCTTAGGGTAAGAGCAGCGCTGTTCATCCTGCGCCTCCCTCGGCAATGGGCTTAGTGGTTTTAATCGAATGCAGGGCGCTGTCATCCCAACCAAGTCCCACAGTGGTGCCCGGGGTAAAGCGCGGCGCGTGCTGGCTGTGGCCAAGGTTTGGCTGGTGCACCGTGATATCGAGTCCGTTTTGGGCGCGCACCAGATAGCGGATAAAGGCGCCCAGATATTCGCTGTCCTGCACTGTGCCGGCTATTTTTTGCGGCCGCTCAGAGGTGTGTCCGGCGCTGATGCTGATGCGCTCCGGACGCAGCATAATAAGACCGCGTTCTGTGCTCATTAGCCCCGGCAGCGCGCCTTGCTCAAACAGGTTGACGTTGCCAACGAAGCGGGCCACAAACTCGGTTTTCGGGGTTTCGTAAATCTCATCCGGGCTGCCTATCTGCTCGATGCGGCCGCGATTGAAAATACAGATTCTGTCACTCATCGACAGGGCCTCTTGCTGATCGTGGGTCACGAACACGAAGGTGATCCCCACCTGGCGCTGCAGCCGCTTAAGCTCCACCTGCATTTGCTCACGCAGCTTAAGATCAAGGGCGCCGAGGGGCTCATCGAGCAGCAAGATTTTGGGTTTGTTTATCAGCGCGCGGGCGATGGCGATACGCTGGCGCTGGCCGCCGGAGAGCTGCGATGGTTTACGGTCGCCCACGCCCGGCAGCTGCACCAGCTCCAGCATGGCCTCGGCCTCGCGGTGGCGCGCCGCCTTGGGCACGCCCGCGACCATCAGTCCGTAGGCGATGTTGTCGCGCACATTCATGTGCGGAAACAGGGCGTAGTCCTGAAATACCGTGTTGACGTTACGGGCAAAGGGCGGCGTGGCGGACACATCCTGCCCGTGGATGGCGATACTGCCGCTGGAGGCAAACTCGAAACCGGCAATCATCCTCAGGCAGGTGGTTTTGCCCGAGCCCGAAGG
The DNA here is from genome assembly GCF_018596335.1 of Shewanella jiangmenensis. GTDB lineage: Bacteria > Pseudomonadota > Gammaproteobacteria > Enterobacterales > Shewanellaceae > Shewanella > Shewanella jiangmenensis. The sequence continues at coordinate 260,175 of NZ_JAHEPS010000003.1, forward strand.
GCCGAGCAGGGTAAAAAATTCCCCTTCCGGGATATTGAAACTGACGCGGTCGACGGCACGGACCGAGTCGTAAACGCGGGAAACATCCCGAAATGACACTGCTGACATCTTCTGTTCACTCGTATCTGCTATTCACTCGTATCTGCAATTGGCTGACTGTTGTGCCGGAAAGGGTCTGAAAAAAACGGCGGCCATGGCGGCCCGCCGCATCACTCAAACCCGTCCCTGATAAACGAGGCCCGTGATGCAAGGCCCCGTCAATTGACACCTGGTGGCTAAACACACCCTCGTTAGCGTCCGCCCAGCACGGCGATATAGTCAGATACCCAGCGGTAGTAAGGCACACAGGTGCCCTTGGAGCACTTGGCCACCGGCGTGCGCCAGAACCAAATCTTGTCGAAGCTGTTGTAGCCGTTGTTGGCACAGCCGTTTTCGCCGAGCAGCTCATTGCCTTTACAGGCTGAAGGCACGCTTGGCACCGAGCCAAACCAGGCGGCCAGATCGCCCTGCAGCTTGTCGTTCAGTGAATGCTCGAGCCAGCGATAGGCGCAGTTGGGGTTTTCGGCTTCGGCGTGCAGCATGGTGGAGTCGGCCCAGCCGGTCACCCCTTCTTTGGGCACCACGGTGGCCACGGGCTTTTTCTCGGCCGCGAGTACGTTTGCCTGGAAGCCCCAGGCGCTGGAGGCCGCAACCCCTTCGTTTTTGAAGTCGTCAATCTGCACAAAGGCATCGTGCCAGTAGCGGCCCACCAGTTTGCGCTGGCCGCGCAGCAGCTCAAGCGCCGCGGCGTATTGCTCTTCACTGAGTTCGTAAGGGTTGGTGATGCCAAGCTCGGGACGCTTGCTCATCAGGTACAGCGCCGCATCGGCGATGTAGATGGGGCCATCGAAGGCCTGCACGCGGCCTGCGTTGGATTTACCGTCGGGCAGGGTGGTTTCTTCAAACACCACAGACCAGCTGTCGGGGGCCTTTTTGAATACTTCGGTGTTATACATCAACACGTTATAGCCCCATTGATAGGGCACGCCATAGTGCTTGCCATCCACTGTGTGCCAGGGGGCGTTTTGCAGCCGCTCATCGACCTTGGCGTAGCTTGGAATAAGCGCAAGGTTGAGTGGCTGCACTTTTTTACCCGCCACCAGACGCAGACTGGCATCGCCGGAGGCGGTGACCAAATCGAAGCCGCCTTCGTTCATCAGTGCCACCATCTCATCTGAGGTGGCGGCGGTTTTGACATTGACCTTGCAGCCGCTGGTTTTTTCAAACTCGCTGACCCAATCGTAGGCCTTGTCGGTCTCGCCCCGCTCAATGTAGCCGGCCCATGCCACGATATTGACCTGGCCTTCGCTCTTGCCAAGTTGTTGTAGCATATCCTGGGCGGATGCCTGGGTGCTGATGGTGCCAATCACTGCTGCGCCAATTGCCAGTACCTTGTTGGTGTTGGTAATGCTCATGGTTGTTCCTCTTCTTGTTCTTGTGGTCGTGATTGCCCGGGGGCGATGTGACTTCCACCAAGAAGATAGTGCGATTTTTTGAACAATATGAACTGCTTTTTTTACAGGGTGGGGTATCTAAAAAATCGATAACCCAACTAAAACGCTATCGGCTTGCTGGCTTTGACAAAATCCACTGTGGTGCTGACAAATTCATCGGCGGTCCAGCGCACACTGGAGCCTCGGCGCCACACCAGGCCAAAGTCGATGGAGGGGAGTTCTTCGCGGATGGGGCGGGTCTCGATACGCTGCATGTCCAGCGTCCAGGGGCGATAGGCAAAGTCGGGCACGATGGCGATACCAAAGCCAGCGCCAACCAGATTTCGCACCGCTTCCACCGACTCGGTACGGAATTTGGGTCGCATCGGCTTGTGGTAGCGGCGCCAGGCATGGCTTATCACCTGGTCTATCTGATTGGCGGTAAGGCTGATAAGTGGCTCATCGGCAAGCTCCTGCACACTGATGCTGGCCTGGGCGCACAGTGGATGATTGGCGGGCAGCCAGACTTTAAGCGGCGACATCACCAAGGTCTCGGTCTCGAAGGCTTCATGCTCCTGCAGCTGACGGGTCATCAGAATGCCGACATCTATTTCGCCATTGAGCAGCAGATGCTCGATAAAGCGCTGCTCATCTTCTTTTATCAGGGTTTTGACCCTCGGGTACTGGCGGGAGAACTGCATCAGTGGCTCAGATAAAAAGTAGCCCGCAAGCAGGCTGGTAACCCCGAGCACCAGCTCGCCTTCGTTGACCTCGCGCACCAGATTGAGATTGACCATGGCATCCTGCACCGTGGCGAGGATTTGCCGCGCCGAGGCCAAAAACTGGTGGCCTTCGTGGGTCAGCGACAATCCCGCATGGGTGCGGCCAAACAGCTTTACATTGAGGGCAGTTTCCAGCTCGCTGATGGAGTTGGTGATGGCCGACTGGGACTTGTTGAGGGTCTTGCTGGCCTTGTTGATGGAGCGCGACTCGGCGGTCACCACGAAATAGCGGATCTGTTTCAGGGTAAAGTTCATCTTGGCGGCAACATGGACAAAGGTCAGTCTGTAGACTGACCTTTGCCAAGGTTACTGTCAATCGTGCGGATTGTGGCTGAGCTGTACCAGAACCTGAACCAGAGCGGGAGCTGTGGCTCTGCTTAGCTTTGTTAAGCGGGGGAAGTGGCCCGAAACGGCCGGGTTACCCGCTCCAGCACGCCCTGCAATTTGGCGATGGCAATGCCGTAGTTGGTAATGGGCACGGCGCGCCGTTCACATTCGCGAATTCGCCTGAGCATCTCGGCGCGCCCGAGCATACAGGCGCCGCAGTGCACTACCAGGGCATAGCGCTCCAAATCATCGGGAAAGTCGTGTCCGGCGCACACCTCAAAGCTAAGCTGCTTACCGCTGTAGCTTTCAATCCACTTTGGCAGCTTGACCCGGCCTATGTCGTCTTCCTGCACATTGTGACTGCAGCCCTCGGCGATAAGCACCCGGTCGTTATCCTTAAGTGCATCGAGCTTTAGGGCGCCGCGCTCCAGGGTGGCAAGGCAGCCTTTTTGGCGGGCAAACAGGGTGGAAAAGGTGGTCAGGGGGATGTTATCTGCCACCTCCTTTGCCACCTTTACTATGGCCTGGGCATCGGTTATCACCAGAGCTGGCGCCGTTCCGGCAAGCCTGGCAAGCTCAAGGGCTCGGTGAAGCTCGCTGTCCTGCACTAAAGTTGCCAGCGCGCCTTTATCCAGCGCTTCGCGAAGCACCTGCACCTGGGGCAAAATCAGCCGCCCCTTGGGCGCGGCCTTGTCGATGGGGGCAACGCAGATGATGCTGTCGCCGCGCCTATAAAGGTCGGCGGCAAGCAGCGGCGTTTCACTGAGCTGCGTCGGTGCCTGCTCAATCAGCAGACGTTTAAGCTCGCCGATCCCGCTGTTGGTGGCAGCGCCTTGTGCATTTCTCTCTTTATTACAGCTTTCTGTGGAATTGGTCGCCGACATGGCGCAGTAAGGCAACTGCCGCTCGCGGCAAAAGGCTAAATCTTTGGGGCGCGGCGCACTGATATCGGCCTTGTTGAACACCACTATCACAGCCATGTTCAGTGCCTTAAGCTCATCAATAAGCCGATATTCGTGCTCACCAAGGCCAGAATCATCCACGACCACCAGCCCCATATCGGCGCGAAACATAATGCGCCTGGTGGCCTTTACCCTTTGGGCCCCAAGGGGGCTGTCGTCATCGAGCCCCGCCGTATCGTAAAAGGTCACAGGCCCAAGCGGCAAAAGCTCATACCCCTTGGCTACCGCATCGGTGGTGGTGCCTTTTACCGCAGAGACGATGGCGCTTCGCTGGCCGGTGAGGGCATTTAACAGCGAGGACTTGCCGGTGTTGGTGCGGCCAAAGAGGGCGATAACGGCGCGCATGCCACGGGGGGCAGACTGGCCTGTAGCTATGGGTTGCACCCCGGGTTCAATGCCCTGACACATGCTTGCTCCTTCTGCTTTGGATTTTGTTTTCGCTCTGGGTTTTGTTTTCAGAATTCGCGTTAACGCCTGGCTGGCGCCGATAACGGCGAGTTTTGGCATCGCCCCGACAGCTTGCGGCCACCAGTCCCTCGGCGGCGAGGGCGGCTCTGAGGGCGTGGAGCCTGGCTCTGGCATCACCATTGGAGCCGTTTTTGCCGGGATAAATGTTGTAGTTGGCGTTGACGTCCTCTGGGGTAAAGGATGGCATTACCACGTTGCAGCCACGGCGCAGCGATTTAAGCCGCGCGCCGGGCTTTAGCACTTCCAGCGCGCTGGTGGCGGGGATATTGGCGCCGGGATTAAGCAGTCTCAGCAGCGCCGTGACCCGCTGACAGCTAAGCACATCACCACTTTTAGCAGCGGCAAAGGGCGTTTGCGGGTGCGGAATAAAGGGGCCGCAGGCAATCATGTCGAGATTAAGGTCGCACAGGGCCTCGATATCGGCGGCAAGGGTATCGAGGGTCATGCCGGGCAGCCCGACTATGATGCCGCTGCCCACCTGATAGCCCATGGCGGCGAGCCATTCGAGCTGCTTAAGGCGGCCATCGAAATCGGCGCCGGGCCGGCAGCGCTCAAACAGCGTCCGGTCGAAGGTTTCCATTTTCAGCAGATAGCGGTCGGCACCGGCGTAGCGCCACAGGCCCAATTCGTCTGCGGGGCGCTCGCCAAGGCTTAAGGTGATGGCGATGTCGTGGCGGGCTTTGATTTCGCGGATAAGCCAGCCTATGGTATCGGCGCGAAAATAACTGTCGTCGCCGCTTTGCAGCACCACAGAGCCGATGTCGTTGGCCGCGGCGCGGTGTACGGCGCCAAGAATGCTGTCGGTGGATAGTCGGTAGCGCCCAAGGGCGCGGTTGGCGGCGCGAAGGCCGCAGTAATGGCACTGATTGGCGCAGTAGTTGGAAAACTCCACAATGGCGCGCAGATAGACCTCATTGCCAAACTCAAGCTCGGTGGCAAGTGCGGCGCGGCTGAAGAGCCAGTCATCGTCCTTGCCTTCAAGCAGCTCACGGATTTGAGCACGGCTGAAAGGGCGGTTCCGGGATGTTATCGTCATGACGCAGCTCCTTCTCTGGGAGCCGTGTTTTCGCCTGCGGCCACATCTCTTGTGGACATAGTTCTTGTGGACATATCTCTTGCGTACATAGTTCTTGCGCCGTCTCTTGCTGCTAAGGCGCACTCATCCACCATGCGCTTTAGCGCGAGAGCGAGCGGCGCGGTCGGTTCGTTTTGCGTCTCGCCCTGCGATGACGGATAAAACCAGCGCTTGAGGCTGCCGGGAGCAAGACCAAGCGCCCTGGCGTCAAGCTTAATCCACAGCCCATCGGCGGCGGGAATAGCGCTGTGCAGATACTGACCGGCAAACAGAGTGTCATCGATGATGATAAGCGGCGTCAGCGCGAGGCTTTGGCTGGATACATGTTGTACATCCTTGCCAAAGCGCTGTTTAAGGCTCCTGCACCAGTCAAATGAGCGCTGGTAAAGCGCTGTCATGTCGTCTTTGCCAAGGGCTGGGCGCAGCATGGCGGCAAACTCATCGCCCCAGCTTGTGTCAGCAGCGGCCTCAATCAGCCAGCAGTCGAGCGGCGCCTCTGTGTCAGTGAGGCGCTTAATCAGTGCCTTGCTGATGTCTGAGTCGACAAAGTTGCTGTAAAGCGCGGCGTGGAACACCACGAAGTCGGCGGTCTCAAGCAGGGTGGCAAGAAGGCCAACATCGAGTCCGGCGCTGGTAGCGACAGCGGAGTCTGGTAGCTTAAGCGCCTGACTCATAAATAGATGTCCCGCTCACCGGCATCGGTTTTATCCAGACACAGGCTGACATTGCGGCTGCGGGCCGGGCTCATCTTCTCCAATTCTCGTTTTATCAGTGCGTTACCTGCCTCGCGGGTGGCGGGGCTGGCGTAGTCGTTTAAGTACTCCCGGAAGGTGATAAGAGCGTTGGGCTGGCAGAACTTGCCGATAAACTGCTGTTTTGCAAGGCCAATGAAGTGATCGCCGGTTCGGCCCTTGCGATAACAGCCGGTGCAGAATGACGGAATGGCGTCTGACTCGGTCACCAGCTCGTAGATGATGTCATCCATGCTGCGATGATCCCCCAAACTGAACTGCTCGGCATCGGTTTCGCTGCGTGCCTCAAGGCCTGCGCTGTACCCCCCCGGCGAGGTGGCGCTGCCGGCGCTTATCTGCGATACGCCAAGTTCCAGCAGGGTTTTCCTTAGGGATGCGCTCTCGCGGGTGCTGATGATAAGCCCTGTGTAGGGCACGGCGAGGCGGGTGATGGCCACAATGCGCTTGAAGCAATCATCGTCGATGGCAAAGGGCGGGCGCTCGCTTAACTTTGAGCCATGGGCCGGTTCAATGCGCGGGAAGGAGATGGTATGGGGGCCCACGCCGCAGTCCTGCTCAAGTTGCTGCACATGGGCGAGCAGGGCGAGCAGCTCAAATCTGTGGTCGTACAGGCCAAACAGCGCGCCTATGCCCACATCGTCAATGCCCGCCTCCATGGCGCGGTGCATGGCGTAGAGCCGGTACAGATAGTCGGTTTTTTTACCCTTACGGTGCACTGTTTCGTAGGTTTGCCTGTGGTAGGTCTCCTGAAAACACTGGTAGGTGCCGATGGCGGCGGTTTTGAGGGTGGCAAAGTCGGCCACACTCATGGGTGCGCAGTTAACATTGATACGGCGTATTTCGCCGCCCTTGCCGCTTTGCACGCCGTACATGGTGTTGATGCTGTGGACTATGGCCTCGACCGAGTTGCGCGGGTGCTCGCCATACACGGCCAGGATGCGTTTGTGGCCCATGTCTTCGAGGATCGCAACTTCGCGCTTAAGCTCCTCGTCATTGAGGGTCTTGCGTTTGAGTACTGCGTTATCGGCGTTAAAGCCGCAGTAGCTGCAGCTGTTGGCGCAGTGGTTGGAGACGTAGAGCGGCGCAAACAGCACGATGCGGTTACCGTAAATTTTTTGTTTGATGTCGCGGGCGAGACTGAAAAGCGCCTCATCGAGCGCAGCGTGCTGATTTTGCAGCAAAATAGCGCAGTCTTTGAGGCTTAACCCTTTGAGGCGGGCGGCCTTATCGAGCACGGCGCTGACCTCGGCCGCTGTTGGGGCTTGGTGCTCGTTAATCAGTGACCAGATGGCCTTATCGTCGATAAAACTCTGATTGGGCTGATAGGGTTTGATGTGTAGCGCTTCAGTCATAGAGGCTCTCTTCTGGGGTTAAGCGCGGCAGCCCGAGGGCGCGCCGCGCAGCTGGCACTGAAAGTTGGCACTAAGGGGTGGTACTGATGGTTGGCACTAAGGGTCAGCAGCCCTTCTCGCCGCTGACGGGGACCACTTCTTTTTCGACCCACAGTGGCGTGTACTCGGCGGCATCGTGGTAGGGCACGTTGCCGTGCAGCATCATGGCCTTGAAGTCATCGAAGCGGTAAACGGCGAGGAAGAGATGCACAGGCAAAAAGGCGGTGAGAATCAATCCTGCCACCAGATGCACCTGGCCGAGGAGATACACGGCTTCCCGCGGCGCTATGTGGGGCATAAGCCACAGCACCAGGCCGGAAAACACCAGCAGAGTGCCGCCAATCAGCACACAGGCGCCAAAGAGCTTCTGCCCCGAGTTGTACTTGCGCATTGGTGGCACGGCGACCTTTTTGCCGAGCAGGAACTTTTGTGGATAGCCGCCAAGTACCTTAAACCAGCCCAAATCCGACTTACCAAAGGAAAACACCCGCGCGGTAAACAGCAGCACCCTGTCGAACGCCATCAGAGTGAAAGCCACGCAATCGGCGGCCATCACCACCCCGGCTATGATGTGAATGTCGTAGGTCAGCTGCATGGCTTCCTGAGTCAGGGGCTTGAAAAACAGCAGTAATCCGGTCGCGGCCAGCGGCAGGAAGCTCAGCAGCAACAGGTAGTGGAACACCCGCACATTGAGCGGATGCTTTTGAATTGGACGCATATCATGTTGGTGATTCATAACATTCCCTCCGCTCATGACTTAAGCCGGTTGTGAGCAGTCAAAAAATAGGAGCACAGCCCATGTTGGTGATTCATCTTCATTCCTCCGCTCATGACTTAAGCCGGTTGTGAGCAGTCAAAAAATAGGAGCACAGCCCATGTTGGTGATTCATCTTTATTCCTCCGTTCATGATTTCAGCCGGGTTCTATCAATAAAATGGGTGTGCAGCAGTTCGTGGGAGACGTGGCCAAGGGGCTCGCCGCCAAAGTCGCGGTAGTATTTTTCAACCGCCGGATTGGCGTGGCTGACTCTGAGCATGGCGGTTGCATCGTCACGGTAGAGGCCCTTGCTGCGTGCCTTGATGTAGTCGTTACGCTGCATAAGCTTCTGGCTAAACCAGCCCACAGGCAGGGCAAGCGCCGCCACAAAGGCGCCGCCGAGGGCGATAAATTTACGCCGCGACAGCAAAAAGCGGCTTTCGGCAAAGAGATAAGGTTTGTTGTTCATCTTGATTCCTTAAGTTGGACTGAGCCGGTTCAGAGGGCGGCGAGCCAGGATGAGCCGCTGGGGTCAATGGGCTGACCGCCGCCGTTGACGCAGCCGCCGGCGCAGTTCATCACTTCGATAAAGTGGTAGGGCGAGATGCCTGCAAGTACCTCCTGCAGCACGGGCTCGATGTTGTGCCCCATGTCATGCACCACGGCGACATGGATATCGACATTCTGGCTGAGAGCGCGGTCGTACAGGGTGATGCTGGCCGCTTTCACGCCTTCAAGGCCGCGCACAGGTTCAAATTCGAGCCTGGGCATTTCATCCCCGGTGAGCACCTTGTGCGCCGTACGCAGCGCCGCTTCCATCACACCACCTGTGGTACCAAAAATGGTGCCGGCGCCTGTGTACTGAGAAAACAGGCTGTCGCCGCGATACTCGTCGGTCGTCGCAAGGTCGATGTCCAACAACCGCAGCAGCTGTGCCATCTCGCGGGTGGTGAGTACAGCGTCCATGTCGGCGTATTCAGCGGCATGGTCGCCATGGGCCTTGTTGTATTGCCAGGCCGAATTGAACTCGGGGCGGGAGGCTTCAACCTTTTTGGCGGTGCAGGGCATTACCGCCACGGTGAAGATGTTTTTCGGCTCCATGTCGTACACATTGGCGCCGTAAGTTTTGGCCACGGCGCCCGCCATTTGCTGCGGCGATTTGGCGGTGGAGAGATGGGGCAGCAGGCTTGGGTATCTGAGCTCCAGATAGCGCACCCAGCCCGGGCAGCAGGAAGTAAACTGCGGCAGTGGCCCGGCATTGTCTTCGCCTTTTACCAGCGCATGCAGGCGATGAATAAACTCGCTGCCTTCCTCCATTATGGTGAGGTCGGCGGCAAAGTTGCAGTCGAAAATCTTAAAGCCCGCCCGGTGCATGGCGCCGTAAAGCTTGCCGGTAACCAGCTCTCCGGCGCCGAGGCCAAATTCTTCGCCTATGGCCACCCGCACCGCCGGGGCGATAATGCCCACCACTGTGGTGTTTTTGTCGGCAAGCTTTTGAATGACGGTTTCAAGGGCGCTGTGGTTTTCGTTGATGGCGCCGAAGGGGCAGGCCATCAGACATTGGCCGCAGCTCAGGCACTGGCTCTGATCTATGCTGTGGGCCGCGCCGGATGCGCCGTCAATCGCCCCGGTGGGGCAAAACTTTTTGCAGGCATCGCAGCCTTTACACCGGGCGGCGTCTATGGTGATGAGCCCTGTCATTTCGTTGGGCTGCAGGGTAGTAGCAGTCATGGTCTCTTGAGTTCCTCATCCTGGTTATGTTGTTAATGGCTGATCGCTGTTTTTGCTCATGGCTGGTTTTGCTCATGGCTGTGGTAGCCGATGGCGCGCAAGATGCTGCCAATCGTTTGCATCCACTCAAATGCGGTTGCCCATGCTTTTGTTCATAGTTATAGGTGTGAGAGTGTAAAAAGCGTGCACTGCGAAAAAGTTGACTCAGTTCAATTTGGCCTGCCGTTTTGGGTTATTTGAGCGTTTTTGATAATGGCAATTTTGGTTGCTGGCTTAATTTTTAGATATTTTGATATGTGAAACGGGCTTGAGGTCACAATTGGATTGTCCAATCTTTGAGTTGGCCTGCAGATTCTGGTGTTAACTTTATTTATTATCGATGAAGCTGAATTGCTTCATCTTTTATGCAGCAATTAACGGCTGTAATTGAGGCGCTGATTATTGATTTTTATTCCGATATTTTTAATGTGGTTTTAGCTTTCATTGCTGCTCAGTCGAAATCATTGTTGATTGCAGCGCGGGAAATCGAATAAAAAATTGCCCGCAGCTATATAAGCCTGCGGGCAATGCAGGGAACCGGAGTGTGGTGTTTGTCGGCTAATTTGTGCCTGTTTGGGCCATCCCCATTTTCTGGGCGAGATTTTCCGGCGACGGATGACAGGCGCCGCAGTCGCGCTCAAGCAAAGCCTGGCTTGGCAGCTCGGGCGGTAAGTCCATGCCATCTTTCCAGCGATGGCAGTCGACGCAGGCAACCGCATCTATATGCTCTTTGGAGTCAATCCAGACATGGGCTGGCGTGCTTTGCCACTTGTCATCGTGGCAACCTTCACAGCCATCGATGGCAAATCCTTTTGAGCATGCAAGTAACAGCAAGGCACAGCCAATTGGATTAATAATATGTTTCATCTGTTACTCCCCTGGTTTATCGCCGGTAGGTGATGACCAATGGGTTTATGGTAACGGATTTATCCCCAAGTAAAAGCAGCAGGTTTTTTATTCGTGATAACTCGCCTTAATTTCAGGGTGGGTAATCAAGAGTTTCAAAATTTGAAATATGCTTTATTACTTATTTTTATAATTACTTTACTATAGAATGGAGTTTGATTTTCAGTGTGCCGAGCAGGATATGATTGAGCAGGAATTACGCGCATTTTTCGTATTTAAGTCGGTGTATGAAACCGGCAGTGCAAAATCTGTTGCCGAATTGTATGGAATTTCCCAGCCTAAGGTCAGCCGCTATTTATTACAATTGCGGGAAACCTTTTCCGACTCCTTATTTATTCGTAAAAATACCGGCTTTGTGCCGACCGCCAAGGCCCACAGTCTCTATCCGCTGGTGTGTGACATGGTGGCCTTAAGCGGCAAGCTCGAAAAGCTTGCCCACCAGGAGGTGCTGCGCCGCTGTGTGATTGCACTGCCGCCGACTTTGTCGGTGGGGCTTGCCGAATATCTGGAAGCTGTGCCCGGCATGAGTGAGCTTGGGCTGTCGATGTCGGTCAAACCCGGACGGCGCACCATTTGTGAAGACATCATCCAGGGCACGACCTGTATCGCCATTACCCACCGCGATTGCACCCAAAACCTTGAATGCAAGCATCTGAGCAGCAAACTCTCGGTCGAACCCATCGCCGAGGGCGAGATGCTGTTTGTGGTCAGCCGCAGCGACAGCGCCCTGTGGCAAGCGCCACTGACTTTAGAGGCGATAGGTTGTTATCCGTTCGTGGTGACCCAGTTGCCGGGCTTTAACGATTTAACCGACCCGTTCGAGCGCTTTTGTGAGCTTGAGGGTTTAAGTCTCACCACGCTGCAACGGGCATCGGATTTGGCAACCCTTACCGAAATCCTCACCGGCAGCAACGCCGTATCGTTTTTGGGCTCGGCCAGCGCCGCACGTTTTGTTGAACGCTTCCCCGGCCTCAAGGCTGAGATGCTGCCCGCGGCAGAATACCAGCGCCTGCACCGCGCAGTCCCCCGGCCGAGGTACTCGCTCATTACCCGACTGGATCGAAAGCCCATGATCCCGCCTTTGCTGCTAAGTACCATCCACGAATACGTAAAGCTCCAGGTGATGTTGCCAGACAATATGAATGTAACGATGGCTGAGGCTGTTGGTTGTACTCATTCTGAATAACCTTGATTATTGCAATTGGAATTTATATCTGATTCGTATTGTTTATAGACAAGTTTTTAATGTCATTGTTTAAGTAAAAGTTATCACTGAAAGTAGGTTTTTGATTGAAAGCCCTGTTCACTTCGACAGGGCTTTTTAATGTCTGATAAGTTTATAAATTACCGCCTAGCTCACAAGTTTTATAATTTGCAAAACCATTTTTCAATTAATGAAAAATGCGCTCTATAGCAAATGAAACGCAAGTCTGCGATCTGTGTTAAGCGGAATAGGTTGCGCTTTTTATGACAAGAGTTACTGGAAACTGGTTGGCATATTTTTATATTTGTTGATGGTTTTTGAGCCTGTTCACACAAGTGGGAATTCGCTAAGTTGTTTGAGTGCTCAAGTATTTAAATCCCCAAATGCTGATATTTTAATTTTTAGAATAGATCACAGATTAATCCGTCTTTGAAAATATTTAATATATATGAGTGAGCATGACTCGCTTCCTTTCAGTAATCACCTGTAATAACGCATTAAATATGTTTGTTTTTATCGGGGGTTTAATTTTGAACGACATAGTGGACATGTCGCACAGTCAATATCAGCGAGGCGTAAAAATGATAAAGAATGCGCTGTTCTTCCTCCTGTTGGGAGTGGGGGTGTTTTTCAGTTCAATATCACAGGCAGATCCCTGGAAAGAGATGCCATCAGAGCAGTTGGAAAAAACGTTGTCCGATAAATTTCATGGCGGCGAATATTCCAGCAAAGGAGCCGATTCGTGTTTGGCCTGCCATAAAAAAAGCGACGCTGTCATGGCGTTGTTTGATGGTGTTCACGGCGACATGAATAACCCGCAGTCGCCTATGGCGGGTCTGCAGTGCGAGGCCTGTCACGGGCCGATGGGCAAGCATAACCGTGGCGGTAAAGAGCCAATGATTAGCTTTGGCGCCGATTCATCCCTCGATGCGGCGAGTCAGAACAGCGTGTGTCTGGGCTGTCACCAAAGCACTGAACTTATGTCCTGGCATGGTTCGGCCCACAACCTTGACGAAGTGGCCTGTGCCAGTTGCCACAAGGTGCACGCGGCCAAAGACCCGGCCTTTGACAAACTGGCCATCAACGCCAGTTGCACCGCCTGTCACACCAAGGAAGGTGCTGATCTTCATAAGCGCTCGTCCCATCCGTTCAAGTGGGATCAGATGACCTGTATCGATTGCCACAATCCCCACGGTGCCCCAGGTGAAGCGGCGCTGAAACAGTTTTCTGTCAACGACACCTGCTTTGAATGCCACAGCGAAAAACGTGGCCCCTTCCTGTGGGAGCACGCGCCTGTGACCGAAAACTGTGCCAACTGCCATAACCCCCATGGCGGCGTCAACGAGTCGCTGACCAAGGCGCGTGTACCGCAGCTGTGTCAGCAATGCCATGCCGATGATGGCCACGGCTCCCGTGTCGATGCCGGTCAAAGTGCTTTCAATGCCGGTAAGTCCTGTTTGAACTGCCACAGCCAGGTGCACGGCTCCAACCATCCCGCCGGCAAGATGCTGGCACGTTAAGGGGAGTGATTAGCATGAGATTTCCATTGAATCTGATTACCCTGGCCCTGGCTGGTGCCTCTGGCACTCTGCTGGCTGCCGATTTTAGTGTTGGCGCGGCCAATACCGCCAAAGTGCCTGTTGATGGCTATCAGTGTAAGAGCTGTATCAGCTCTGACGGCCTTCGCGGCAATGTTGGTGTGAGTCTTGGCGTTAACGACCTGGACGATATCCACGCGGGCAACGCCCTTGGCACTGACCGCGATGGCGTTATTGGTGGCATTAATGCCGATGTGCAAGGGCAGGGCAATAACGGCTATCGCCTCAAGGCCGAGGCACACAGGCTCGGTATGGCCAATGGCTCGGGCAGCCTTGGGCTTGGCAAAGATGGTCGCTACCACCTTAATCTGGATTACCGCGCCATCACAACTTACGACCAAGGCGATGTACAAACTGCACTGTGGCACAACGACGGTACCCTGGTGCCATCGGCCGAACCGCGCTTTCTGGACTTAAACCTCGAGCGTCATAAGGCGTCACTGGGATTTGAGCTGAAGGATGCGCTGTTTGATACCTATGTGAAGTACAGCCGCGAGCAAAAGACCGGTCATCAGAGTGCCAGTCTGATGTCACCAAGGCCGGTGAACTTTGCCTTGCCGGTGGATGCAAGCACCGATGGCCTCAAGGCCGGCGTTGCGCTCAAGGGGGAGCAGTGGCTACTTGATGTAGGTTATCAGGGCAGCTTGTATCGCAATGACATTCAGAGTCTCGATTTACTCACGCCGCAGCTCTATGGCGTTTACAGCGCCGCGCCGGACAACGAAGCGCACCGCCTGAGTCTTGCCGGTCAGCTGCGTGAAGACAGCACAGTGATGACGGGCCGGGTCGCCGCCGGGCGTATGCTTCAGGATGACGCTCTGGTGCCTATGTTCGGCAATCCGCTGCAAAACTGGGACGGTCAGGTCGATACCCTGGATGCCAATCTTGCGATTCACTCGACCCTGGGCAGCCGTTTGCGGCTGGGAGCGAAAGTCGATTACAGCGACCGTGACAACCAAAGTTCGGTGTGGGACTTCAATCAGGGGCTGTCCGGACTGAGCTTTGATGCCTTAAGTGGCGGTTTTGAGCAAAATCTGCCACTGGATATCGAGCGCACCGGGGTAAAACTCGATGCCAGTTACCGTCTCGGCTCAGGTTATCGGCTCGATGGCGGCTATGAGCGCAAGGACACCTCCCGCAGCTACGGTGAGCGTGAAGATACCCACGATGACCGTGCCTGGCTTGGCGTGAAACTCGCTCCGCTGTCATCCCTGAGTGCCCGGCTTGAGCTTGGCGTTGGCAGCCGCGGCGGCAGCGACTATGAAGCCAATGGCCTGACCTCAAGTGAAGATAATACCCTGCTGCGTAAGTACCATCTGGCCGATCGCGAACGCCAGGATGCCAAGCTTGCACTCAACTGGACCGCAACCGATTGGCTGTCTGTGGATGTGAATGGCTATTTTGCCCGCGACGACTATGACGAGACCCAAATTGGTCTCAATCTGTCCCGCGACAGTGGCGTGGATGTCAATCTGAATCTGCATCCGACCGATTCGCTGACTGCGTATCTTTTTGCCGGTCAGCAATGGATCCGCACCGACATGACGGCGGGCCGAAACGGCGCTGTCGCCTGGCAGGCCGATATTGCCGATGACTTTATCAACCTCGGTGGTGGCGCCTCCTTCAGTGGGCTGCTTGATGGCCGCCTGACACTCGGCGCTGATTACCTCTTTGCCAATTCCCGCAGCGACGGCTACCGCTCGCTCGAACTGCCACAGCCTGACGGCGATTACTACTCATATCAACACAGTGCAGGCATTTATGCCGACTACGCCCTGTCTGCGCAGATGGCGCTCAAACTCGCGTATCGCTACGAGCGGTACTACGACACCGATGATGCCCGGGTCAGCATCAATGGTGTGCCTGGGCTCATTACCCTTGGCGAGTCGGATCATAACTATAACGCCCATCAAATCATGTTGACGTTCAGTTACTTACTGAACTGATACGCGGATTTTCAGGCGACAACACGTCTTATAGCAAGGTCAATAGGAGAGAAAAATGGAACGCAGAAGTTTCCTAAAAATGAGCGCCGCGCTCGGCTGTGCGGCCAGCGTCACGGGCTGTGATTCAAGCTCCAGTGATACCAATGTCACGCCACCGGAGCCGCCCTTAGCCGCCGAGCAGCAAAGCTGGTCATCCTGTCTGGTGAACTGTGGCTCGAACTGCCCCATCAAGGTGTTCAGCCGTGACGGTGTGATCACCCGCATCGAAACCGACCACGAAACCACCGACGAATATGGTGTTAACCACCAGATCCGGGCCTGTGCCCGTGGCCGCTCTCTGCGTCAGCGCACTTACTCGCCAGACCGGATCAAGGCACCGATGAAGCGGGTCGGCAAACGCGGCGAGGGTAAGTTTGTGCCCATCAGCTGGGATGAAGCCGCAAGCCTGGTGGCATCCGAGCTTAAACGTATCGCCGCAAGCTACGGCAACAAGTCAATTCTTAAACACTATGGCACCGGCGCTTACTACGGTTTCAGCAGCTCAGCTTGCTTTGACCGGATTTTGAACCTTAACGGCGGTTTCCTGAAAATTTACGGCAACTACTCCTGGGCACAGCAAAACGAAGCGGCAGCGGCCACCGGATTTAGCAGTACCTCGGGCTCCAGCCTGACCGCACTGAAAGACAGCGACCTGTTCTTGGGCATTGGCTACAACCCAAGTGAAATGCGCCAAAGTGGTTCGGGCGAAGGCTATGACTTTTTGATGGCGATTTCGGGTAATCCGTCCCTTGAAGTCATTATGGTTGACCCAAGATACACAGATTCCATGGCCGGCAAAGAAGATCAATGGCTGCCAATCCGCCCCGGCACCGATGCGGCCTTTGCCGAGGCCATTGCCTATCAGATGATAAGTTCAGGTTGGGTAGAAGCCAATTCCAGGGCTTTCCTTGATAAGTACTGCGTTGGCTACGACCAGGCGTCACTCGAGCGTCTGATTGAAGAGTTCCGCGCCAGTGGCGATGCCAAAAAGCTTGCGCTGATCCCTTATATCGACCCCACTGAAAACTACCGTGATTACATTCTCGGCGAAGGTAAATTTGTCGCTGAAGGCGGCAAAACACCAGCCTGGGCCGCTGCCATCTGTGGTATTGCCGAAGATAAAATCAAGCAGGTTGCTGACAAAGTCATGGCCGCCCGCGCGCCTTATATCGTCACCGGCGCCGGGGTAAACCGTCACGCCAACGGCGAGCAGGCCATGCGCGCCTGCTATATGCTGTCGTTCCTTACCGGCAAGGTGGGCAAGCCCGGTGTCAGCAACGGCGCGCTGCCAAGTCAGGGAAGTTTGAGCCGCGCCGGCATGTCAGGCCTCGCCAATCCAGTCAAGGAAACCATTTCATTCTTTACCTGGGCCGAAGCGATTGTGCGCGGAGAAGAGATGACCGCCCGTAAAGATGGCCTTCGCGGCACGCCGGATCTGGATACTCCCCTTGGCACTAACATCAAAGCCGTGTTTGCCATCAACAGTAATGCCCTGATTAACCAGCATTCTGACTGCAATGGCACTGCCGCGATTCTGGAAGATGAAAGCAAATGCGAGTTTATCGTGGTTTGCGACTGCTGGATGACGCCAAGCGCTCGCTATGCGGACTTGCTGCTGCCGGACACCAGCTGGCTTGAGTCAAACGATCTGGTCAACGACAGTTATGCCTCCGGCATCATGGGCTATCTGGTGGCGATGAAAGCCGCCATCAAGCCGCTGTGGGACTGCAAGTCTATGTATGACATGTGTGGCCTGATTGCGGACAAGATGGGTGTGGGTGCCGCCTACAGCGAAGGCAAAGACGAAGCGGGCTGGCTAAGCGAGCTTTACGGTAAAACCCGCAGCAATGCCGCCAATGCATCGGCTATCCCGCCGCTGCCGGCAACCTATGAAGAAGCGCAGAAAATCGGGGTGTTCCGCGCCTTTGATGCCACGCCAAAACTTGCGCTCGACAGCTACATCAACGGTGGCAAGGCGCTCAGCACACCATCGGGCAAGGTAGAGATTTACTCCTTGCTGATGGCGCAAAAGGGCAAGGACTGGGTGTTCAATCCGGACATCAAGGGTGACGACATCTCCGCCATTCCCAAGTACCAGCGTACCTGGGAAGGTTATGAAGACGATGAAACATCGGCCGAATATCCGCTGCAGCTGATTGGTTTCCACACCAAGGGCCGCACCCACTCAAGCTACCACAACGTGCCCTGGCTGCGCGAAGCCACCGAAGATGCGGTCTGGATGAACCCGGTCGATGCCAACAGCCGTGGCCTTGCCAACGGCGACAAGGCACTGGTGTGGAGCAGTCGCGGCACCATCGAAGTGCCGGTGCGGGTCACCCCCCGCATTGCCCCCGGCGTGGCCGCCCTCGGTCAGGGCGCCTGGTATAAACCCGATGTCAGCCGCACTGGCCCATCCGGCCATGCCGTGGATGTCGGCGGCTGTATCAACAGCCTGACCCGATATCAGCCAAGCCCCTTTGCCAAGGGCAACCCGCAGCACACCAACCGCGTTCAGATCAGCAAGGCCTAACAAGGGAGCCGGAATAAATGACAACCAATACTCAATACGGATTTTATTTTGATTCCAGCAAGTGCACCGGCTGCAAAACCTGTCACGTGGCCTGTAAAGACCGCATGGTCGGGCTGGAGCGCCCGGGTGAGGACGTGGCCGCCAACGGCGTGTCCGACATGAAAGGGGTGATTTGGCGCCGGGTGTACGAGTACACCGGCGGCTTTTGGAGCCAGAATGCCGACGGCAGCTTTGAGCAGGACGTGTTTGCCTGTTATAGCTCCATCGGCTGTAACCACTGCGCCAATCCGGTGTGTGTAAAGGCCTGTCCGACCGGTGCCATGCACAAGCGCCGACAGGATGGGCTGGTGCTGGTGGCCGAGGAACTGTGTATCGGCTGTGAAAGCTGTGCCCGCGCATGTCCTTACGATGCGCCGCAGCTCGATAAAGGCCGTAAAGTCATGACCAAGTGCGACGGCTGCCAGGACAGACTGCAGACCAACGAAGCGGGCGAGCTTATCCGTAAGCCCATCTGCGTTGAGTCATGTCCGCTGCGGGCGCTCGATTTTGACACCATGGAAAACCTCGAGCGCCGCTACGGCAAGGGCGACGCCCACATAGCGCCGCTGCCATCCCAGAGCATCACAGCGCCAAGCTTAATCATCAAGGCTAACCCCAAGAGCCGTGGTGGCGGCCAGGTGGTAAACGGCGCCGAAGTCTGATGTCAAGGCGCCGCCTTCGCTGCCCAAACGGCAAGTGGCGGCGTCTTTAATCTCTTGTGTCCGGGCCGTCAGGCCCGGCTTGTTAAGGAACTCAAGATGAATTCTATTCCTGTAAACACAGTTGTTATCTGCCAAAGCCAGGAGGCATTGCCGCTGGCCGAGTTGGATGCAGAGCTTTATCAGGCTGGCGCGCGGGTGCTGCACCATGTGCTGCATGCCTACCCCGAAGCGAGCACTATCGATGAGTTTGCCAGCAGCGAACTGGCGCAAAACTGGCCGTTTGAATCAAAGGGCTGTGCACTCATCGCTGAGGCCTTGAGCGGCTGGCAACAGGCCGATGCTCAGGCGCGCGATCAGCAGCTGCTCGCGTTAAAGCTCGATTATGGTCAGCTGTTTTTTGGTCCGGGCGACCCTAAAGCGGCGCCCTGGGGCTCGGTGTATACCAGCGAGGCGCAGCTGCTTAACGAGCGCACGACGTTGCAGCTGCAAGGGTTTTACCGTGCCCATGGCCTGACGGTACAAACCGCACTTAATGAACCGCTCGACCACATAGGGCTGATTTTTGCGGCAATGGAAAGTCTGCTTAACACCCTTAGCGTTGACAGCGGCAATGCGCGTGCCCGCCGTCTGCTCGAAACCCTGCTTGCCGAGCACTTGCTGCCCTGGTCGGGGCGCTGCCTCAAACTTGCCTGGGATCATGCACAAACCCCTTACTACAAAGGCTTTGCCATGTTGGCGGATGACTACCTGGAGCGGCTGACCCAGGCGCTTGGCATACAAGGGCAAATCCGTGCTCTGCCACTTTATCGCTGAGGTGTGCCATGGGGGTAATTCATGCGCTCGGCAGTCAGTGGCATAAGGCGGAGTTCGCCGCGCTGCTTGGCCAGACCCTGATGCAGCGCCCGGCGGTTTCAGGCTTGTTTCAGGGCGCAACGTCCATGTCAACGGTGTGCAACCTGATGGCCGCCATCAGCTATCGCAGTGATGACCCGCGCTTTACGGCGGCAGAAATCGACGACCCGTTCTTACTTCTGATTTGCTTTGATTGCTTCAGGCTATTGTTTGTTAAAGAGGTTCAGCAGGGCGGGCTCAGTCAGGCCGAGCAGCTTATCCTGACCCTGTGCCGGCGTGTGGCGGCGCAGGTCGCAGCAGATGTTGAAGCAGATGTTAAGGCAGATGTTAGGGCGGATCTTGAGGTAGGCGTCGAGACAGCTGCGGCGCCGGATACGCTAAATGACGCAACTCGCCTGATGCGGGCGCAAATCCAGCGCCTTGGCACCACCCTCGATGAGCTTTACCTTGAAAGGCGCCGGCGCAGCAACAATATGCTCGGCGGCTGATGCTGTCAGCCTCTTTGCTCAAGCAGTTTGATAAGCATTGTCAGTATGCTGTTAGATGCAGTGTTGCCCAGCTCTGCCCGGTTCAGAGCCGTGTTGCCCAGATCCGTGTTGCCTGGCGCTGTGCTGAAAAGGGCTGTGGGGTACCACAATTGCCACTGGCTTTGCCGGGCAGCATCGTCTTTGAGTTGCAGCCTGATTAATCCATCGCGTTGGCCATCATTGCCACCCTTTCGGTCACCATCGTTTTCCCATTCGCAATCGTCGCTGGACAGGGCGAGCATGTCGCTTGTCAGCAGCAGGCGCTGGATATCGCTGAAATGCTCGTAGCGGATGATGCCGGCAAACTCAGCTCGCCGGTGCTTAATCACGGCTTCAAAGGCCTGCGTCGTTGGCAGTTGCCGTGGCAGTGCCAGCGCATAGCTTCGCAGCTCATTGAGGCTGACCTCGGTGCGTGGCGGCTTGGATCCCCGCTCAAAAGAAGATGCGCTCTGCTCTCTTACGTTACCCATTTGTCTTACGTTACCCATTTCTCTTGCTTTACTTAGCTCGGGCGTTTCGCTCATCCCAGACGCTGTAGTGGCCGCTTCGGCGAGTGGATGGCCGGCGCGGCAATACACATAGCTCGGTGCATGGGGTTGATTGCCGGCGGTGTCTGCAATGGCCAGCGGCTGCTTTTGCCAGAGCGCGCTGCACGCTGTGCCAAAATGCGCTGTGTGATAACGAGCTGTTTCAGAAAGAGAAGAGTGATAACGAGCTGTTTCAGAAAGATCAGAGTGATAAAGAGCAGAGTCACTCTGGGTGCTGCCATCAGCGGCTGTGTCATCAAGCGCGGTGTCGGATAACAGCAGCGACAGCTCACCGCGCTGCATCGCGCTTTGCAGTACATGCAGCGGCGCAATCCGTAATTCCACCTCAAGCTCGGGCATCAGGGTTATACAGCGGCTGATGGCGCTGGTAAGGCGGTCGGCGGCTGAGGGCGGCGCGCCGGCTATCAGGCGCTGCAATCCCGGCTCGGTACGTGACATGCCACCCGCTGCGGTGCTTTTCAGTTCATCCACCTGATGTTTCATCACTTCGGCGCTGGCAAGAATTTGCTCGCCGTGCCTTAGCACCAGCTCGCCAAAGGCGGTGAGTCTGACGCTTTTGGTGCGCCGGTCCAAAAGGCTAACCCCCAATAATGATTCGAGTTTTTGAATGCTGCGCGATAAAGATGGCTGCGCCAGATTGAGGCTGCTGGCGGCTTGGCTGAAATGCCCGACACGGGCGAGGGCGCTGAAATGACGCAGGTGCCTGAGTTCCATGCTCTGCTGAATAGTCCATGACTGATGTTGAGATTTTGTTGAATTTACTGGGCGACCATGGGGTTTTCAAAGCTTAGGCGGGTGACAAATTGTATCAGAGTTGTAGCGCTGGGCCGCTGACGCGGGCGGTTTTCAAGTCGCTGTTTTTATAAAGCTCTTATTGGCTGCGCTTTGGCGGGTAGCTGTGCCGGTTAAGTCATTTGTTTGATGCATTCGGTGCATGATTACGTACGTCAAATGCATTGGATTTGTTGAATATTTGTGACGCAGGATGGTCGCGCAGCGTAGGAAAGGCGCTGCATGCAATCCAATAACACGCATCGGAACAAGCCAAATGAAACTAAAAAAAATCAGTCTGATGACGCTGACGGCGCTCTATGCCGGTCTCGGTGGCCTGTCGGCACCGGCGCTGGCCACTTCTGCGGCCAGTCAGCTTAAGGGCATAGATCCTGCCAACATCAAGATGACCCCTACGTCCCAGCAGACCCGTCATCCAACCCAGCTGACGCCGGGTAAGCCGGGACAGCTTGGGGTTAACGTGCACCGCGTCGCTCAGGGCAGCGCCCTTAACCGCGCCCCGTTTGAGTGGGAAAAAGACGTTGAAGGCATTCAAACCTACATAGTGCAGCTCGAAGACGCGCCGGCGGCGATGTATCAGGGTGACATTCCCGGCATTCCTGCCACCTCTGCCAGAAGCCTTAAGCAAAGCCGCGACAGCGCCGCTGGCCGCAGTGTTAAATTCAGCCCATCCAAGCCCGGGGTGCAGAGTTATCAGCAGTATCTGGCCGGCCGTCAGGACAAGGCGCTGAGCCGCATCCGCGCCGTGGCACCCCAGGCCGAAATCAAGCGCCGCTTCAATGTAGCGCTGAACGGCATGACCATGGAGCTCACCCAAGAGCAGGCGGCCGAAGTCGCCAAGCTGCCGGGCGTGACCGCCGTGACCCGCGCCAAGTCCTATAAGCTCTTTACCGACGTGGGCCCCAAGCACATTGGCGCCGACAAACTGTGGGCCGGTGAAGGCGTGCCGATGAATTTGCCCATCAAGGGCGAGGGCATCATCGCCGGTATTATCGACACCGGCATCAACTCAGATCACCCCGCCTTTGCGGCGGTGGCGGCCGATGGCTATCAGCACGTTAACCCGCTCGGCGCAGGTAAGTTTTTGGGCGACTGTGTTGAATATCAGGACATGTGTAACGACAAGCTGATTGGGGTGCGCTCGTATAAAACCATCACCGACAGCTACAAAGATCCGGCATTCCAGCCTGATGCCAACCCCTGGGATGTAGGGTACAAGCGGCCACCCAACGGTGAAGACTACAACGGTCACGGCTCCCATACCGCGAGCACTGTGGCAGGTAACCTGCTGAAAAACGTGCCGTTCAAGATTGCCGGTAACACAGAGCACAGCGACGGCTTTGACACTGAGCTGGTGTTTCCCGAAATCTCCGGCGTGGCACCGCGCGCCAACATCATTGCCTATCAGGTGTGCTACCCGGGCGATGGCTCCTTTGGTGACAACTACGGCGGCTGTCCCGGCGACGTGCTGGTTGCGGCAATTGAAGATGCCATTAAAGATGGCGTCGATGTGATTAACTTCTCCATCGGCGGCCTTGAAAGTCTGCCCTGGTACGACCCGATTGAACTGGCGTTCCTGTCGGCCCGCGAAGCCGGTATTTCGGTAGCGGCCTCGGCCGGTAACTGGGGTTATTGGGGTAACTCGCTGATTGACCACGTTTCGCCCTGGCTCACCTCGGTGGCGGCAAGTACCCATGGCCGTGAAATCAAACCCGAATTCGGCTCACTGAGCTTAAGTGCAGACGGTGCACCGGCGGCGATGAAAGGCCACGGCGTGACCGGTAACTTCAGCGGCAAGTTGGTCAATGCCGCCGATGCCGGTGATGAGCTCTGCCTTGAGCCATTTGCCCCCGGCACCTTTGAGGCTGACGACATAGTGATTTGTAAGCGCGGCGAAAATGCCCGCGTGGCCAAAGGTGTCAACGTGGCCGCTGGCGGCGCCGGTGGCATAGTGCTGTACAACGCCGTGTCATGGGATGATGGCACAGGTGGCAACAGCCTGAATCTGAACCCGTTTCCTATTCCAGGCTTGCACATAGATGCCGCTTCCGGCAACGCGCTGGTGGCCTATGTGGCTGAGCATCCGGACACGCCGGCCAATCTGGTGGCCTCTGTGGTGAAAACCGCCGAGCGTGAAGCCGATATTCTGGCGGACTTTTCGTCCCGTGGCCCGAGCCGCTCCAACCCGGATGTGATGGCGCCGAACGTGTCAGCTCCCGGGGTGGACGTGTTTGCCGCCTACGCCGATGAGATGCCGTTCACCCAGTATCCGTCTCCGGCCGATTATGTGGCCATCAGCGGTACGTCCATGTCAGGCCCCCATGTGGCGGGCGCGCTGGCACTTCTGACCCAGGCGCATCCAGACTGGACGCCGGCGATGATCCAGTCGGCACTGATGATGACAGCCAAGCCCGGTAAAGCCTGGTCTGACAGTTATCCCCGTGAACTTCGCGAAGCCAACTTCTATGAGATGGGCAGCGGCGTTATCAACGTCGAGCGTGCCGTGAAGGCAGGCTTGGTGCTCGATGAGCACGGCGACAACTACCGCGCAGCCAATCCGGAGCAGGGCGGCGATGTGACTGCGCTGAACGTGCCGTATTTCGCGCACTCAAGCTGCCAGAGCAGCTGCACCTGGATGCGTACCTTCACCGCCACTGAAGATGGCGACTGGATGGTGAGCGCCGAGGCGCTGGCGATGGAAGGGGCGCCATTTTTGGAGCTGGATGTTTATCCCAAGCAGTTCAGCGTCAAGGCCGGTCAGACCCAGAGCATCATGGTGACGGCGCGGGTGCTGGATGTGGAATCAGTCCATGCCAGCTCGGCCAACTACGAGGTGTTTGGCAAGGTTAATCTGACCCCGACCAGCGACGCCCTGCCGGCGCAGCATCTGCCGGTGATGGCCCGTTTTGCGCCATCAAGCCTGCCAACCATGGTGGCCGGTAAAATTCACCGTGACAGCGGCACCATGCTGACGCCAAAACTTAACAGCAGTGAAATCAAACAGCTGACCGTGAATGTCACCGGCCTGGTTAAAGGGCAGCAGGTGGAGCACAAGTTAAGCTCGGCCTCCGGCAAGGATTACAGCTTCCAGGAGCCGGAAACCCTGATGGATAACCCCGGTATCAAGGTGCATTTCTTTGATGTGCCTGAGGGGACCCGCCGCGTGGTGTGGGAGCAGGTATCGGAAACCAAGGGCGCGTCTACCTCGCTGGATATCGGCATGGATTTGAATAATGACGGTCTGGTGCAGTGGAACGATGAAGCCATCTGTTACTCCTTCACCGATGTGCAGGAATACTGCACCATCAACGACCCGACCCCGGGCCGTTACTGGGTGATGGTGGGTAACTTCAAGCGCCCATTCGGCGATGAAGAAGACACAGTCGACACCATAGTCACCAGCCTTGCGGTTATCGGTGATAAAGATGAGGCCAACCTCGATGTGACCGGCCCTGCCAGCACCGACGGACTGACGCCTTATCAGCTCCAGCTTGACTGGAACCTGGCTGACAGCGCCAAGGGCGACCGCTTCTACGGTGTGGTGGACGTGGGCAACAGCCCTGAAAACCCCGGCAGTATCGGCAAGATGGCGCTTAATCTGGTGCACGATGGCAGTGATGTGGCAATTGCCGCCTCTGCTGACCAGGCCAAGGCCGGTGACACAGTCGAGTACAAGGTGCGCCTGGCGCCAAACCTTCTGTCACTCGAGCGCGAAGTGGAGCTGGATATCGAGCTGCCAGCGGGTCTGATTCTGGATGAAACATCCCTCACGGCCATCAGCGCCAACACTGATTTGCGCGAGCAAATCGCCGTCGCTGGGCAGAAAATCAGCCTTAAAACCCAGCAGGCTGCCAGTAATGCCAGCGAGCGTGAGTACCGTTACACCACCAGTGATGAAGATGAAAGCTGCCGCATTCCGATTGGCAGTAACCCCTACTATCTGGACCTGTACAAGGAAGCCTACATTGAGCCTATCGGCATGATCGCCGGCCGCGCCAATGAAACCTTCACGCTGCCGTTGTCGGCCTTCGGAATCGATCGCATTCCGCTGTACAACAACGACCCGGACTACATGGCCAAAGACGTGCTGTCGGTATCGCCCGGTGGCTTTATCCAGCTCGATACCTTGTGGCTGTTCTGGCCGGCACACTATCCGATGGAAGCGCAGTTCTTCCCGGATACCGTGATTGCGCCGCTGTGGCGTGGTGACGGCGCCAGCTATCCAGAGTTCAACATGGATACCGAAGCCTTTGACGGGGTATCGATGGCGTCCACCAACGATGGCCGTTATCTGATTGTGGAGTGGGACAACATGCGTCAGGAATTTGCCTGGGGCATCAACTTCGACCCGGATCCGGATGCGCGCTACAGCTTTGAGCTGCTGGCATCGAGTGAACTTAATTTCGCCCCCGGCGAGCATGAGTTTATCTTTGCCTACGACAAGCTCACCGGCAGCAAGGGCCATTTAGGCTCCATCGGTACCCACGGCTATCACGGCCCGCGCGGCACCTTCGGCCCGGCCTATGGTTATCTTGGTCATGGCTACGCCTTCAACGACGTGGATACCAAGGTGCGTGAAGGTCTGGTGGTGTGCGCCAACTACTTTGGCCCTGAGCAATCGGAAGTGATCATGACCTTTGCCGCCAAGGTAATGGCATCTGCCGTCGGCGAGACCCAGAGCCTCAAGGTTGTCAGCCGCTACACCGGCAGCGATGAGCAGTTGGATACACTGGATGTGAAAGTGCCGTCCAACCTGACCATGGCACCACTGGCCGACATGACAGTGGCCGAAAACGCCAGCATCAGCTTTGAGGTGATGGTGCGTGACCGCGAGCATACCGCCAACCAAATCCAGGTCAGCGGCGAGCACATCAGCGCTGTGGTGGATGGCACCAAGGTAACGCTCACCCCGGATGCCTTCTGGTTTGGTGAAACCGAGGTCACAGTCACTGCAAGCGACACGGTGTTCCCGAATGATGCGGTAAGCCAGCGCTTTACCCTCACAGTCGAGAGCGACGGCGAAGCCATGGCGACCCTGACCGACGTTAAAGCCAGCGCCAGCGTAAGCGGCAACAGCATTAACCTTAAGTCAGAGCACAGTGTGTCCGGCACCCAGGGCATGGCGGGTCTTGCCATCAGCTGGCAGCAGACCTCAGGCCCGGCCGTCACCATCAAGGATGGCGTGGTAAGCGGCGCTGCGCCCGGCAACTATGGTTTCAGCGTGACTTACAGCCTCAATGGTGTGAGCAAAACCGCCAGCGTGAATGTCACAGTGCCTGCACCTGCGCCAACCACAGCGCCCGGAAGCTCTGACAGCGGCGGCAGCATGGGTGTGTTTGCCCTGCTGATGCTCGCCCTGCTGGCAGCAGGCCGTCGACTGAATCCAGTCAGGCTTCGCGGCTGAACCGCTGTTAAAAAACCGCTGTTAAAAAGCCGCTGTTTAAAAGCAGCGGCGTTTAAAAACCGCAGGTGGCAGGCTAAAAACCAGAGTGGGAACAAGCGCCCAGAAACGAGCGCCTTGTGGTAGCGCCAAAGCCTGCGGATGTAAAAGCAAAAAGCCTTCCTCACGGAAGGCTTTTTTATGCCCCAAGGCACCGATTACTGAAAGGCAGTCTGTTAATCAACGGCAGTCGGTTAATGAAAGACAGCCGATAAATGAAGGATTGGCTACTGACGATAAATAGTGCTGATTTCGCCGGTTTCTTCATCTTTAAACACAAAGGTTTGCCATCGACCGACACTATGATGCTGCAAAACACTTCCCCGACTATGTCATTCAAAGGCTCGCTGACTTTAATAAACTTAAGACAAAGTTTTTTCTGGCCGCCCTCAAACACCACCTGATACACACCGCTTGCCTGATAGGCCACGCCATCGGGCTGATTGCCCCAGGCGCGGAAGGTGCCATCGCCGCGGTATTCATCAAAGCCCCAGAAGGTTTTACCGCTGTCATCTGAATTGCCCCACACACCCACAAGCCCAAGCTCGCTGGCGGCGATGCGACCGGCGTTGTCCGATGCCTGTGCCGCCGGCATCAGGGCAAGTGCGGCGCAAAAAACAAGCAAAAGAGAAAGCCTGAGTTGCAGCAATCGCAAAGTGACTTTCAATAACTGGCTGCGATGGGTTTGGCAAAAAAACGTGGCTTGCATGCCGACTCCAGAGAGGTTGAAAACGCCATGAATGATGATTATTTGAGCCTAGCCGGAAACAGCAAAACCGGAAACAGCTAATTTGGCAACCGCCGGGCCAACAGCCGTTAAACCCAAAGCGCTTAAACCCAAAACGATTAAACCAGAAACAGCCAGGCTAACAGCAGTTAAACCCAAAGCGGTGAAACAGGACAGTCGGCGCATAAAATCTATCCATAAGGCTGATTTTTGTCGGGCCTATACCAGAATCCGAGTGGCGATTTTTTACTTATACATCCACTTAAAGCCGCCAGTTCATCAGCAAATGCCGACAGGCAAAAGCGCCCCGCAGCCCCGTGGGGTGGGGGTTTCAGGCAAATTGCTTTTGTATTCATTCCAAAACCAGATTGCCGCAATCTGATTTAATCGTTAGCGGCGATCAATATTCATCCCCTAAGTTATTTGCCACATCAGGAGCAGTTTCCGGCTGCTGATTTCAAGCGGTGCTCTGTCGCCGGCCAATCCCTATAAAACATGCCGTTATGTAAAGCATGCGGTCATGAACATCAGGGATTTGCCAACATCAGCGGCGTATGAGCATCGGTTCAGCTGTATCGAACCGGCGAGGCGTGGCGCACAGCGCCTGTGCAACGGGCACCCGGGCGCAGAGTAACGCGCAGCCATAGGTAACTTTGGCGCGTGAATTTGTTGGCGCTATGAATTTGGGCGCCATGAACTTGTTGGCGCCGTGAATTTGCCGCTTATTTTTAACGACGGAAGAGGAATTCCATCATGAAATCATCCATCCCAACACTCATCCCAACACTGACAGCAGTCGCCTTATCTGTCTCCATGGCGTTTGCTGCAAACGTTGCCGAAGCGGCCGCGCCAAAGGGCGCCGCAAGCGACGATAGCCGCGTCACCGACAATGCCTATTGGTGGCCAAACCAACTGGATTTGTCACCGCTGCGCCAGCACGGCATTGAATCCAACCCATATGGTCAGGAATTTGATTACCCAAGCGCCTTTGCCTCACTGGATCTTGAGGCGGTAAAGGCCGACATCCGCACCACGCTCACCACCTCACAGGATTGGTGGCCCGCCGACTATGGCCACTATGGCCCGTTTTTTATCCGCATGGCGTGGCACAGCGCCGGTGTATACCGGATTTTTGATGGTCGCGGCGGCGCCAGCGGCGGTCAGCAGCGCTTTGAACCCCTCAACAGCTGGCCCGATAACGTCAACCTCGACAAGGCCCGCCGTTTGCTGTGGCCGGTAAAGCAAAAATACGGCGCTAAAATTTCCTGGGCCGATTTGATGGTGCTGGCAGGCAACGTATCGCTTGAGTCCATGGGCTTTAAAACCTTTGGTTTTGCCGGTGGCCGCAGCGACGACTGGGAAGCCGAAAAAGTTAACTGGGGCGCCGAAAAACAGTGGCTCGACAGCAAACGCCGTAATGCCAAAGGCGAGCTGGCAAAGCCCATGGGCGCCACGCAAATGGGCCTGATTTACGTCAATCCCGAAGGCCCGAACGGGGTGCCCGATCCGCTGGCGTCTGCCAAGGAAATCCGCGACACCTTCGGCCGCATGGCCATGTCGGATGAAGAAACCGTGGCGCTCATTGCCGGAGGCCACACCTTCGGTAAGGCCCACGGCGCCCACGATCCGGCCAAGTGTGTCGGTGTCGATCCCGCCGCTGCCGGTGTGGAAGAGCAGGGCATGGGCTGGAAAAACCGTTGCGGCAAAGGCCACTCGGAAGACACAGTCACCAGCGGCCTTGAAGGCTCCTGGTCATCCAATCCCACCAAGTGGACCATGGAATACTTAACCTGGCTCTACACCTTCGACTGGGTGCAAACCAAGAGCCCGGCTGGTCACATCCAGTGGATCCCGGCCGATGGTAAAGCCGCCAATCTGGTGCCCGATGCCCATATTCCCGACAAGCGCCACGCGCCTATCATGTTCACCAGTGACATAGCACTGAAAGAAGACCCGATTTACCGCGAAATCACCACCCGTTTCCTCAACAATCCGGCCGAATTTGAACTGGCCTTTGCCAAGGCCTGGTTCAAGCTGACCCACAGGGACATGGGGCCAAGAAGCCGTTATGTGGGCCAGGACGTGCCAGCCGAGGTACTGATTTGGCAAGACCCGGTACCGGCGCTCGATCATGCGCTGATTGATGCCGAAGACACCCAGCGCCTCAAGACTGCCATCCTCGACTCTGGCCTCAGCGTGTCTGAGCTGGTGAAAACCGCCTGGGCCTCGGCCTCGTCATTCCGTGGCACCGACATGCGCGGTGGTGCCAATGGCGCCCGCATTGCGCTTAAGCCACAAAGCGACTGGGCGGCAAACGATCCGAAGTCACTCGCAAAGGTGATTGGCAAGCTTGAGAAAATCCAAAAGGATTTCAATAAGAAAGCCAAGGGCGGCAAGCAGGTTTCGCTGGCCGATCTGATAGTGCTGGCGGGCAGCACTGCAGTTGAAAAAGCCGCCGCCGACGCCGGTGTAAAGCTTGATATTCAGTTCCGCCCCGGCCGCACCGACGCGACCCAGGCCCAGACCGACGTGAGCTCATTCGCAGTGCTTGAGCCCAAGGCCGACGGCTTCAGAAACTACTTCAGCGACGAGAGCGCCGCATCTCCTGCCGAAGCGTTGATTGAAAAGGCAAACTATCTCACCCTGACCGTACCTGAAATGACGGTATTGGTGGGCGGTTTGCGGGTGCTTGAGGCAAACAGCGGCAACAGCAAACACGGCGTCTTTACCCAAAACCCCGGCAAGCTCAGCAACGACTTCTTTGTTAACCTGCTGGACATGTCGACCCAGTGGGAAAAGGGCAGCGAACCTGGGCTGTATCAGGGCATAGACCGCAAGAGCGGTAAGCTTAAGTGGACCGCAACCCCGGTAGATCTGGTGTTTGGCTCCCACTCCGAGCTTCGCGCCGTGGCTGAGGTTTACGCCGCCGACGATGGCAAGGCCCGCTTTGTGCAGGACTTTGCCAAGGCCTGGACCAAGGTGATGGAACTCGACCGGTTCGATTTGAAATAAGCCGGCAGTAACGTGAATACGGCAGGGGCAAGGCTCCTGCCGTTTTTCATTTTTGGGGAATTGCGCTATCCAATTTTCTACAGCCTTCAGCACCGCTGCGGCGGTACTGGCACCTTTTGTGGCATAGATGATGGCACTGGGCGCAGAGGTTCTTGCGCCTAGCCCGAGAGTGCCGTGTGTGGCACAAATTCAGACTCAGTGCCCGAAAGTCGCCCTGCGCCGCTCTTGTGACTGCGTTGCTATTGTGACAGCGTTGCTATTGTGACTGCGTCGCTTATGATGCTGGCCGCTCTTAAGACCGGGCCGCTATTGAGCCCACGGCGGCAATTGCCTACAATGGCGCAGGTTTTTTATTTCCCAAGATGACGATTATGACCGACACCAAAGTACAGCCAGCCCTGCCAGACCGCCTTTCCATCAACCCACGCAGCCCACACCATGTGGCCGAAGTGTTTGAATTTGAAATCGGCGTGCGTATCAACGGCAAAGAGCGTTTCGATGTGGAAGAATATTGCATCAGTGAAGGCTGGATCAAAGTCGCCTCCCGCAAAGCCCTCGACCGCCGTGGCCAGCCACTGCTGATGACCATCAAAGGCGAAGTGGAAGCGTTTTACAAATAAGCCAGTACCTTCCTTCGGCTGTTGCCGGCAACACTAAAAAAGACAGGCTCGCCTGTCTTTTTTGTTGATGAGCGGTATCAGTTGGTGCGAAACCGTTTCATATCCGATTGAATAAGCCCGGCAAGCCCGGTCGCTTCAACGACTTCATCCACCACCCGGTCAAGTTCCTTGTTATTGTCATCACTCAGCTGTTTGATGCTGGCAGCATTGTGGCTGATGTCGCCAATCGCCTGCATTTGCTCGGCGGTGGACTCGGCTATCTGGTGGCTGATAGCAACAATTTGCTGCAACGACTGACGTACCTGATCCAGCCTCTCGTCGGTGCGCTGGGTAAAATCAACGCACTGGGCAACACTTTTTTGGCTGCTGGCCATGGCGCTGACCGCCTCATTGCTGCGGGATTGCAGACTTTGGATCATGGCGTGAATTTCTTCGGTTGAGTGCTGGGTTTTGGATGCCAGGCTTCGCACTTCATCCGCCACCACAGCAAAGCCCCGGCCTTGCTCCCCCGCCCGGGCCGCCTCAATTGCCGCATTGAGGGCGAGCAGATTGGTTTGCTCGGCGATGCTTTTAATCACATCCAGCACCTTGCCAATATTTTTGCTGTCTTCGGCAAGCAGGCTGCTGGCATTCGCGGCAAGCTCAATGGCATTTGCCAGGGTGTGTACTTCATCAAGGGTTTTACGACTGAGCAGTGAGCCATCGCGTGACTTGGCATCGGCATCGCTTACCGCCGCTGATGCGCTGTTGGCATTGTCAGATATTTGCCGTACGGCTTCGCTGACATTATCAACCGCGGTGGCAATTTCATCGATTTGGCTGTGCTGCAGTTTCATCCGCCCGTTGACGCCCTCCATGGAGTCGTGCAGTCGGGTGCTTAAGTTTTCAAGCTTTTGCCCCGCCGATGCCATACGGCCAACCATGCCCTGTAAATGATCCAAAAAGCCGTTGAATGCGCGGCTTTGGGCATTGCTGCTGGCGTTGGTTCTGTGGGTCAAATCGATTTGCTCGCCGGTCAGGTAATTGGCAACTGCCTGGATTTCATAGGAAACCTCGGCCTGGCGATGGAGGTTTTTCGCCATCAGCACCAGTACCAGTGTTTCAACCACCACATACCCGGCGTGGACAAAAATAATGCCCCATGAGCGGTCGGGACTGTCGAGCATATACACGCTCCCGCCTGTGGTTTGCCACCAGAAAAGCCCCACATGCAGCACTGCCGCAAGCCCCGCTGCGGCAACAATCGGCAGCCAATCGCGGCAATACAGCAGCATAGCAAGACAGGCAAAGTAGCCAAAATGCATCTCTATCATGCCGTGTGACAGGTGGACATGCAGGGTGACCATCACCATAAATGCTAGGCCCATGGTCAGGCGCGAGATGCGCTCGCCCGGGCTTAGCGCCCGGATAGCGCCGGCGGCAACCGTCGTGAGCAGGCCGACAATAACCGCGACCGTCCAGTTGCCAAACACGCCTGCCAGCGCAAGCGCATACAAAAACATCATCACCAGCACAGAAAACATGATGTTATCCGCTTTGATGTAATGCTCCCGCATCATCTCAGTGCTTAAGGTTTTCATAGTGGGCTACGACTCTCCGATTGGTGTTGGCAACAAGCTGTTTGTTACCAGTCAATATTAGCTGCTATTAAGGGTTTGCTCAGCTTGTCCAGCGGCAATGGCAGGAAACCTGAATTGGCCAATCCGGCAAGGGGGCCGGGTCGCCCGCAGCGCTTCGCAGTGCTTCTTGCAGTAAATCGGCGCCCGAGCCACAACTTGGGCCGGTGGAATAGGCGCCAAGATAAACCAGAGTCCCATCGGCCTTCCAAACGCCAACGGCAGGCGTCACGGCGGGAACATGATTGAGATTTATCCGTTTCATTTCGTTAAGCGGCTCGGGCAGTGCGCCGTCAGTTCGGGTGAAAAGTAAGTCAGTATGGTTTGATACCAGTACCCGCGCTTTAGCACCGCTTGAGTTAGCCTGAGCTTTGCCCGCGCTTGATTTAGCAAGGGTTTTCAGGTGCTCGTAGGTCTCGCGGCTGCAGCCACATTCAGGGTCGATAAAATGCACTACCACAGGCGCGCCATCAGCCGAGGTACCGGCGGCTTTAATTAACTCCCCCATCTCAGCACCGACCCGGTCCTGATTAAGTAAAGAAGGTTCAATCCGGCTGATGTAGCGAAGCTCAAACCACCAAAACACAAGCAGTACCGATACCAGCCATCCGCTGAGGATAAGCATGCTCAACCGCTTTTTGGTCATGGGGGTACGTCCTTGCGTATTCGTAAAAAGTTACTCGACAACCGGCTGCGGATTATTCAGCTAGCTGCTTACTCGGCTAGCTGCTCAGTCGGTTACCTAGCTGTTGTAGCTGTGAACCTGAGTCTTCGCCACAAGGCGGTGGAGTGATACATACGAAAATATGCTGACAGCGGATCAACATCAGCACGCCGTGCGGCCTGGGCTTTTGCTGGCGAAAATCTCGGAGGGCAATCTAATGCGACTGATAAGGCTATTTGAGCTGAGGCATGATGAGTTGCCTCCTGCAAGGCTAAGTTTTGGCTTGTAACTGATGTATCCATCGTTTGCCAGGGGGAGCGTATCCCACCCTATTGGTTAACCTGTACCACGCCATTTATTATCATGACTCTGTCAGAATGGATTTTTAACTGTACTAATTTTCTGTAGAATCAGCTGATTATCCAGCGCTTTGCAGGGAACGCCATGCCTGACGTCATATCATCCAGTCTCGCCGTTATCATCCTCTCATCGGGTATGTTTGCCGTATTGCTGCCTCTTATGCTGATGGTTTGGTATAGGGATAAAACGGTAAAGCTACCGATAGACAGGGAACAGTTGCTCCGTTTGCCCGGTTATGGTCTGCAGGACGACATCAGGAACGCACAGCTCGATCTTTTTGGCGGAATGGTATTGGCAATTGTGGTCGTCGCAATGCCGTTTGCGGTCTACTCTGCCTATGCCTTTGTTAAAAGCGGTGATTTCCCATTGATAGTGCTTCTGTTTACTCTCGCGGGAATACCGTATTTTGCATATAAAACCGTGAAGTTGACGCGAAAACTAACTCGGCTGAGGCTTGGGTACGTCGCCGAGGTCGCTACGGCTGCAGAGTTGATGTTGCTGCAGGCAAAGGGATATCAGGTATTTCATGACATTCAGGCCGACAAGTTCAATATTGACCACCTCGTTGTTGGGCCAAACGGTGTTTTTGCCATTGAAACCAAGGGCAGGCATAAGAGGCTTGAAGATACAAAAGTAACAAGCTTGGAAAATGGCGTGGTGCAGAAAGGTCATGAACTTATCTATAAGAATGGCTTACTCGGGTTTCCGTCCTGGAATGAGTCTGAGCCTCTTGAGCAAGCAGAACGCCAAGCAAAATGGGTAAGCCAGTGGTTGTCAAAAGCGGCCGGTATCGAAATTACAGCCGTGCCGGTTCTGGTTTTTCCCGGCTGGTACATCAGGCTTCAATCGCGTCCGCCATTTCCTTTGCTTAATCATAAGCAAATCTTGGGTACCCTCCCTAAAGTGGGGAACTGCCAGCTAACCCAAGAACAGATAAATGCCATAGCATGGCAGGTTGCTCAACGGGCGGTAGAAGGGCCCAGAGAATGAAGTACCTTTAATCGAGTGCGTTTGGAATGGATAAAAGCGATCTGCTTGTAGGCCTATTATCCATGCCCCTGTGACCTTCGCTGATACCGCTATCAGCATCGAGCGAGACCTCCGCAGTCTATAGTGCGTGGCTGGGCAGTGATTCCGAGGACGTACTCACACTCTTGTCTGAACTCATTACCAGCTTGAAAGCACCGCTGGATCCCATAACTAAGAGTTAATTTTTATTGTGGGTTGAAAAAGGTAACAAGAACCCCATTTCACTGTTTAAGAATCAAGCAGCGTAATGAGGGAGCCATGGAACTGAAAGACTTTGTTAAAGACACCCTTATTCAAATTTGCCAAGGCGTCAACGAAGCGCAAGGTGAGGTGAATAGTATCGGTGGCTATGTCAATCCGGCGATTTATGGTGTGAACGGCAATCCAAGTCACTTCTCCACGTTGAGCCAAGGAGAGGGCGTTTTCATGGTGGATTTTGATGTTGCAGTAACTGTCAGTGAAGCAGAAAAGCAAAATGGGCAAGCGAAGATTAGTGTTGCTACATTTCTGAATGCAGGTGGCGGAATTGACAATTCGACCTCGCAATCTTCAGTCACAAAAATTGCTTTCAAAGTGCCGTTGTCATTGCCGGTTTGCCCAAGCTCAAAGGAGCGTTATAAGCAAGAACGTCGAGCGGAAGAAGAACAATACCAAAATCTGTATGTGCCTAGCGGAGTTGGGTGATTAAATTCCTTATCCATCAAACAACTAATTTAAGGCCTGGTTTGGTCGAATTGGGATGTGAGTCCGAACCAGTAGCAATACCAAGCCCATAAACCAGAAGGGCCTTCGGCACCGTTTGGGTGTCTTTTGGATTGCAAGGTCGAAGCTCGAGAGAGCGCCATGAGCGCGAGCCAAGGATGGTGAGCTGGCAGTTAAATAGGGAAGCTGTTCGTAGACGAGCAATGCCCTTTGCTCCGGTGAAGGCTTCAAGCTAAGGTCGCTCGCGAAGCGGCATGATTAGTCGGGCGAGACAGCGGACGCCCTTGGTGTTCGAAGCGGCAATAAAAAAGACGTCCGAAGACGTCTCTTTTATTTCGGTTTGGTGGGGCGGCGTCCTCTGAACAGAGCTCATAGCATATTGATCTTTATAACTTATCTAAAGTTCAGATTTTGTCTGTGTTACCAACTGGGATACTAAAACTTAAAGTGTCTTATTTTTGAACAGCTGGTGGCCTAGATTTTTGCGAATGCTGAATTGAAGTTTTTCGGGTGCTGATGAAATCTTACGTGGTCTTTGTGATTCAGTCTAACCCGACCTTGAAATGGTGGCGTAATGTAGCCCCAATTTCCCGCACGGGAGAAATACAGCACATAGTCAATCTTGTCTTGCGGCCACTGGGCTTCAACCACTGTATTTTCATCGTTCGTTTGCAGTGACTTCACCTGGATGCGGTAAAATTGCCGGCCATCAGAGATTAGCAAGTCGGTTTTGCTGCCATGGTCAGTAAGCGGCATAAAAACTTCCCAACCATCAGCTTGCAGCCACGATGCGGCCAAAGTCTCGAAGGATACGCTTTTAAAAAACTGGGCGGTTTTGGGAGGTGTAGAGGTTTGTTTGATAGGCATAATTATGATCCTGAATCAATGCCCCGTCTGGCGTGTGGCTGCTCAAACGGTGGCGAAAGCTTCTGAGAGATGCTTTCAATCAGGATTCACAACTGGCCTGAAAGACTCAGTCCATGGCAAAGCGGCCAAGCTTGGGTTTCAGGCAAGGCCTCTACTCCCCACAAATGCCAATTCAGTATTTCACTGGTGAATCGCGGTGTAATTTTCATGATTAAACTAGCAACGCATTCATGCAGAGTCAACGCCTTTAAAAGGTCTGTGCTGGTGCAGTCAGGTATAGTTGCGCCCTGCGCATAAAACTGCTGCGCAAGGTTTGCGTACTTCCGCGCTTGTCCGCGCTTGTTTGGTAAATCACAGCACGCTATCTCATTGTCTTAGGTCAAATAACTCAGGTTTACGGCTACCTGAGTCTGCAACTTTGTGCGAGAATCCAAACACATTCCAACCCATGGACGATAGTGGATGCCAGCCATGCAAAAAGCCTCATTAACCGAAGCCGATATCATTTCCAAGTTCATCTTGCCTGCCGTCAAGCAAGCGGGTTGGAACGATATGACGCAAATCCGCCAAGAGGTAAAACTGCGTGATGGCAAGGTTATTGTGCGTGGTCAGGCTGCCGCCAGGCGGAAAGTAAAATCTGCCGATATCGTGCTGTATCACAAGCCCTCGATGCCGCTGGCGGTAATTGAGGCCAAAGCCAACAAGCACGAAATCGGCAAAGGGATGCAACAGGGGCTGGATTATGCTGCCTTGTTGGAAGTGCCCTTCATATTTGCCTCTAATGGCGACGGTTTTATTTTTCACGATAAAACCAATCCTACGGCCCTTGAAACCACTATCACTCTGGAAGATTTTCCCACACCGGCGCAGCTTTGGGATAAATACTGCACATGGAAAGGCTACAAGGCTGAGCATCTGTCGGTTATCACCCAGGAGTATCATCCCGACAGCAGTGGCAAATCGCCACGCTATTATCAGTTGCAGGCCATCAACAAAACCGTAGAGGCCGTTGCCGCAGGGCAGGACAGGGTACTGCTGGTGATGGCAACAGGCACAGGTAAAACCTACACCGCTTTTCAAATCATCTGGCGTTTGTGGAAATCCCGCGCCAAAAAGCGGATCCTGTTTCTTGCCGACCGCAACATTCTGGTCGATCAAACCAAAACCAACGACTTTCAGCCCTTCGGTCCGGCCATGACCAAGGTCACCGGCAGAACCGTTGATCCGGCTTATGAAATTCATCTCGCGCTTTATCAGGCGCTCACAGGGCCCGAAGAACAGCAAAAGGCCTACAAGCAAGTGGCACCGGATTTCTTTGACCTCATCGTCGTAGACGAGTGTCACCGTGGCAGCGCCGCTGAAGACAGCGCCTGGCGTGAAATTCTTGAGTATTTCTCAGGTGCCACCCAAATTGGCCTTACCGCCACCCCAAAGGAAACCGACGAAGTTTCCAACACTGAATATTTTGGCGATCCGGTTTATACCTATTCTCTTAAGCAGGGCATTGAGGATGGCTTCCTTGCGCCTTACAAGGTGATCCGTGTCGATATCGATGTCGATGTGCAGGGCTGGCGGCCAAGCAAAGGTCAGCTGGATAAAGCCGGGCACGAAATCGAAGACCGTATCTACAACCAAAAGGACATGGACCGCACCCTTGTGATTGATGAGCGCACTGAGCTGGTGGCCAAAACCATCACCCAGTATTTGAAGCGCACCGATCCCATGGCCAAAACTATCGTCTTCTGTAATGACATCGACCATGCCGAGCGTATGCGCCGGGCGTTGGTAAACCTCAATCCCGAGCAGGTGGCCAAAAACGACAAGTACGTGATGAAAATCACCGGCGATGATGAAATCGGCAAGGGCCAGCTTGATAACTTCATCAACCCCAAAAAAGCCTATCCGGTCATTGCCACTACCTCGGAACTGATGACCACAGGCGTGGACGCCAAAACCTGTAAGCTGGTGGTGCTCGACCAATCCATCCAATCCATGACCAAGTTCAAGCAGATCATTGGCCGTGGCACCCGTATCGACGACAAATATAACAAGCTGTGGTTCACCATTCTTGATTTCAAAAAGGCCACCGAACTCTTTGCCGACGAGCGCTTCGACGGCACCCCCGAGCGGGTTAAGCAGGTCAAGCCGGAAGACTTCGACACCGAAGAAGGCTTAAACGGTATTTCGGAAGATGATGTGGATTCGCTAGCTACAGACCCGGCTTCAATGTTTGAGGGCGAAGACATAGATACCAGCTCCATTCAGGAGCCTGCATCAAGCTATAAGTCTGACGCTGCACAAAACAATCAAGGCAAAGGTGATGACCGGGACGGCGAAGACAAAATTCGCAAATATCATGTTAACGGTGTGGCGGTAACGGCGCTTGCTGAGCGGGTACAGTACTACGATACCGACGGCAAACTGGTAACCGAGTCGTTCAAAGACTATACCCGCAAAGCCTTGTCCACGCAGTTTGCCTCCATGGATGAGTTTATTAAGCGTTGGCAAAGCGCCGAGCGTAAGCAGGCCGTGATTGATGAGCTGGCCAATCAGGGCGTGGTGTGGGAACTTCTGGAACAGGAAGTCGGCAAGGACATGGACCCATTCGACCTTATCTGCCATGTAGTGTACGACCAGCCGCCACTCACCCGCCGCGAGCGCGCCGAGCAGGTGAAAAAGCGCAATTACTTCACCAAATACTCACAGACTGCCCAGCAAGTGCTCAGTAGCCTGCTCGACAAATATGCCGATGCCGGGGTGCAGGAGATTGAAAACCGTCAGGTATTGAAGGTGGCACCCTTTACTGAACTGGGGCGCCCCATGGAGATTGTTAAAAAGGGCTTTGGTGCGCCAGCGGATTACGAAAAGGCCATCAGCGATCTGGAGGCCGCTATCTATCAGTCTGCCGGCTGATGGAATGTCATTACGCTCTGCTGCTCAGGTTCAATCCAGCTCTGCCCGGGCATCCAGCTCGGCAGAAAGCTGGGTCATAATCTCTGTCAATTCATCACTCAAACAAGCATGGGGCACATAGCGGCTCTGAACATACCCAAGCTTTAACGCCTCGTAACCCGGCTGCTGGGCCAGTATCTCAAGGTATTTATCCAGCAACGCCTCGGGGGTAGAGGAGCGGCTTAGCTGCTTTTTTATTTTTCCTGCAAATCTGCGCTCTTCATCCGCATTACTCGCGCCAAAATCGCCACAGTCGTCTACATAAAGTGCCTCGTAAACCAGTCCGGCAAAGTTCGGAATACTCAGCTGTAGCTTTCTCAGTATTTCTTTAATTCGTTTTTGCTTTTGCGCTGTCCCCATTTGTCCCCTGTCCCTGTGCGATTCTGTGCCTGTCTTAGCGAAGACACCCAATTAACTCATTAAAGGAATAGATTATGTCCAACAATAAAACCCCTATGACACCCGCAGCCGCTGCTCGTATTCAGTCTGGTACAGCCAAGCAGGGCAATGGCCAGGTCGCCAAAGGCTCTTTTGCCGCCCGCGCCCAAAGCGCTGCAGCCACTAACCAAAAAGCCACCAAATAAGGAGTGAACCATGAAATCAGTAACCTGTATCAAGCCATCACCCCGTGCCCAAAACCCTAATTACCCCAGCAAAACCGGTAATCCGTCCGGCCCGGGCCGTGGTAATACACCTAAGCGTTAATCACCGCTGAGATATAAAGCCTGCCATGTATGGCAGGCTTTTTACTATTGCGGATTAAACGCAGTTACGGAAGTAAGTCTCAAACAGTGTCTTAAAGCTGTTTGGATTTTTACTGGCCTCCGCGTAACTCATTTTCTTTTGCGACTCAGCCATGGCACATACGCAGCGCTCACGTTTATTCTGATAGTCACTGATGGTGTGCAGGTTATTGCTACCGTTAACGCAGCTGTCTAAAAAGGCATATTCCACTTGCAATGGATAACGATCGGCATTGTCGTGCAGCAGGTGATCTTTGCCTGTATGAATTCCAAAGACCACGCCAACAATAATGGTTCCAGTGGCAAGCCATTTATGCTTTGAAAATTTATAGCCCTTATAGTTTTTATCACATTTTTTGCAGCAGATATTTTCTGCGTATTCTATTTCGTTGTTGTGTTTGCAGTGGGGGCATTCAATAATCATGGCTCACCATCGTCCCTGTTAATGAGTTGTTATGGCGCGCATTTAAGCACAAAGTCTTACCCCTTGCACAGGCTTTGTGGCCGCGATAAGCAGATTTTGTGATGCCTTGCGTTAACCGCTTGCTGCAAGCTGATTTTTTAATCGCCAAGCCTCTGCGGTTCATCCCGAAATTCGACTCTGTATCAGTGTACTGCGGCCACTATTTTGCTACTATCCCAAGCATTTTCAGGTATTCAGAGATTTCATTTATGTCCATCAGTTCCGTTATTAAATCCATCCAGGACATCATGCGCAAAGATGCCGGCGTCGATGGCGATGCCCAGCGCCTCGGCCAGCTTTCATGGCTGCTGTTTCTGAAGATATTTGATGCCCAGGAGCAGGAACTGGAATTTGAGCAGGACGACTACCGCTTACCTATCCCCAGCGAGTATCTGTGGCGCAACTGGGCCGAAGACAAAGAAGGCATTACCGGCGATGAACTGTTGGAATTCATCAACAACGAGCTGTTTGTTGACCTGAAAAACCTAACCGCCCCCAAAGACACCAACCCCCGTGGTTATGTGGTGAAAGAAGCCTTCAGCGATGCCTTCAACTACATGAAAAACGGCACCCTGCTGCGCCAGGTGATCAACAAACTCAACGAGGTCGATTTTACCGACTCCAGCGAGCGCCATCTGTTTGGTGACATCTACGAGCAAATCCTGCGCGACTTGCAAAGCGCCGGTAATGCCGGTGAGTTCTATACCCCCCGCGCCGTCACCAAGTTTATGGTTAATCGCATTAACCCAAAGCTTGGCGAAAAAATCATGGACCCGGCCTGCGGCACCGGTGGCTTTCTTGCCTGTGCGGTCGAGCACCTGAAAGCTCAGGTCAGCACCGCCGCCGAGCATCAGTTATTGCAGCAGCAAATCCACGGCGTCGAGAAAAAGCAGCTGCCGCACCTCCTGTGTACCACCAACATGTTGCTGCACGGCATCGAGGTGCCGGTGCAAATTAAACACGGCAATACCTTAAGCCAGCCGCTGTCCAGCTGGGATAACGATGTCGATGTCATCATCACCAACCCGCCCTTTGGCGGCACCGAAGAAGACGGCATTGAAAAGAACTTCCCGGCCGACATGCAAACCCGGGAAACCGCCGACTTGTTCCTGCAGCTCATCATCGAAATTCTGGCCCCTGCTATCAATGGCAAAGGCGGCCGCGCCGCCGTGGTCCTGCCCGACGGCACCCTGTTTGGCGAAGGCGTTAAAACCAAAATCAAAAAGCTGCTCTGTGACAGCTGCAACCTGCACACCATAGTGCGCCTGCCAAACGGCGTGTTTAACCCCTACACCGGCATCAAAACCAATATTCTGTTCTTCACCAAGGGTCAGCCCACCAAAGACGTCTGGTTCTACGAGCACCCCTATCCGGACGGCGTAAAAAACTACAGCAAAACCAAGCCGATGAAGTTTGAAGAGTTCGACGCCGAAATCCAGTGGTGGGGCGATGAGGCCGACGGCTTTGCCGCCCGGGTAGAGAACCAGCACGCCTGGAAGGTCAGCATCGATACCCTAATCGAGCGCAATTTCAACCTCGACATCAAAAACCCCCATGTCGGTGAGGTCGAAAGCCACGACCCGGACGAACTGCTCGCCCGCTTTGCCGCCCAGCAGCAGCAGATAAGCGCGCTGCGCACCCAGCTGAAAGACATTCTCGGTAAGG
This sequence comes from Shewanella jiangmenensis, assembly GCF_018596335.1. Lineage (GTDB taxonomy): Bacteria > Pseudomonadota > Gammaproteobacteria > Enterobacterales > Shewanellaceae > Shewanella > Shewanella jiangmenensis. Next base: position 302,433 of record NZ_JAHEPS010000003.1, read on the forward strand.
CGCTCAGCGCCGGCACTCAGGGAGAGAACAACTGATGTCGGTCGAGAAGCTAATTACAGAACATATCGATATCTGGACAGCCGCGATTCAAGCCAAGTCCGCCTCCGGCCGTGGCAGCAACAAAAAGCTTGGGCTTTACGGTATCAAAAAGCTGCGCGAGCTGATTTTGGAGCTGGCCGTGCGCGGCAAGCTGGTGCCACAGGATCCCAATGACGAACCCGCGTCTGTGCTGCTGGAGCGCATTGCCGCTGAAAAGGCCCGCTTGGTGAAAGAGGGCAAGATTAAAAAGCCCAAGGCGTTGCCAGAAATTGCTGAAGACGAGAAGCCGTTTGCGCTGCCGGTGGGGTGGGAGTGTGCAAGACTTGTTGATGTTTATGACGTAAGAGATGGGACTCATGACACACCAAAGTACTGTGATCAAGGGTACCCTTTGGTAACAAGTAAGAATATATCAAGTGGAGAACTTGATTTTTCAGATGTTAAATACATATCTGAATCCGATCATAAAAAAATATCAGAACGTTCCTTGGTAGAGCGGAATGATATTATTTTTGCGATGATAGGTAGTATTGGAAATCCTGTTTTGATTAAGGTTGATCGCGAGTTTAGCATAAAAAATGTCGCTCTTTTTAAATATTACTCCAGTGAGTTTTCTTCTCCTTTATTCTTACTTCTATATTTGCTTTTTGCACAAAAGATATTTCGCCAGGAGGCCTCCGGTGCCGTCCAATCGTTTATATCCTTGGGAAAAATTAGGGCTTTTACTATTGCACTACCGCCCTTAGAAGAACAACACCGCATCGTTGCCAAAGTGGATGAGCTGATGGCGTTGTGTGACCAGCTGGAGCAGCAAACCGACGCCAGCATCGAGGCCCACCAGCAGCTGGTAACCGTCCTGTTGGATTCCTTACTGTTGCCTCCGGCAAGCGCTGAGGGCTCTTTACTGTCGCCTCCGGCAAGGGCTGAGGGCTCTTTACTGTCGTCTTCGGCAACTGCTGAGGGCTCGCTGATTAACTCTGCCGGTGCAGATGACTTCATGGCCAACTGGGCCCGCATCAGCGACCACTTCGATACCCTGTTTACCACCGAAGCCAGCATCGATGCCTTAAAGCAGACCATACTGCAACTGGCCGTCATGGGTAAGCTGGTGCCCCAAGACCCAAATGACGAACCTGCAGCCAAACTGCTCGAGCGCATCGCCGCCGAAAAAGCACGTTTGGTGAAAGAGAAGAAAATCAAAAAAGACAAACCGCTCCCCGCCATCACCGAGGACGAGAAACCATTCCCTCTACCCAAAGGCTGGGAGTGGTGCCGTGTGGATGATGTAATTTCATTGAAACACGGATATGCATTTAAAAGTTCGTATTTTCTGGATGGTTCAGGTCCATACGTACTGACTACGCCCGGTAGTTTTTATGAGACAGGAGGATTCAGAGACCGCGGTGATAAAACTAAGTATTATGACGGTCCGCTGGATAAAGAATTTGTTTTTGAAGCTAACGATCTAATTATTCCTCTGACAGAGCAGGCCCCGGGATTGTTAGGTAGTGCGGCCTTCATTCCTAATGATGGAAAAATTTATCTGCACAATCAACGTTTAGCAAAGCTTTCGCCCTACATGGATAATTTCAGTAAAGATTATATCTACTGGTATTTTAATGCTCCATATTTAAGAAGTGAGTTAGCGAAAAGTTGCTCTGGTACAACTGTAAGACATTCATCTCCCAGCAAAGTGCAACGAGCTTTGTTTGCTTTACCGCCAAGAAATGAACAGGATAAAATAGTCAATATAACTAATTGTTTACTTCTGTTGTGCGACCAACTCAAACAGCGCCTCAGCGACAGTCAGCAAACCCAGCTCAAGCTCACCGATGCGCTAGTGGATGGAGCCCTTGCCTGATGAGCCAGATATTTAATGTGTATTGCGACGAGTCCTGCCATCTTGAAAGCGATGGCCAACCGGCTATGGTGCTGGGCGCGGTATGGTGCCCGCTGGATAAGCGGCTGGAGATAACCACGCGCTTAAGGGAGATTAAGCAAAGGCACCGTCTGCCAGCCGATTTTGAGGTCAAATGGACCAAAGTCAGCAAGTCTAAGCTCAGTTTTTACCTGGATGTGCTGGATTACTTTTTCGATGACGATGATATGCACTTTCGTGGTTTGGTGATCCCGGACAAGTCGCAACTGGATCACAAGGCGTTTGGCCAAAGCCATGATGACTGGTACTACAAAATGTACTTTGTCATGTTAAAGACCATCTTTGAGCCGCAAAACAGCTATCGCGTCTATATCGATATCAAAGACACGTTGGGCCATGAGCGGGTAAGCAAACTGCACGATGTGCTCTGCAACAATGCCTATGACTATTCCAAAAAAATCATCGACCGGGTGCAACGCATTCATTCCCACGAGGCCGAGCTGTTGCAAGTGGCTGACTTGCTGATAGGCGCTTTGGGTTATCTGCACCGGCATTTACGTGGCAGTGAGGCCAAGCTGGCACTGGTTGAACGTATCCGTCAGCGCAGCGGCTATAAGCTGACCCAGAATACGCTGCTTCGGGAAAGTAAATTCAATTTGATGGTATGGAATGGCAGAGGGAGTTGGTGATGCAACCGTTATGGCTGCCAGCGTTACTGTTACTTGAAGATTATAATGGCAATTGGCAACGCTACTTTGACGCGGTTTACGCCGCGTTTGAGCAGGACTTTGTGCACAGCAAACCTGAGTTCAGGGGCAAGCGCCTTGGGTTGAAACGACACCCTGAATACGACGGTAAATCAGCGACCTTCTGGCATATGATGTCAACCGGCGAGGACGAGGCTGAGCGTGTGCCGGACATGCGCCGTTGTGAACGTATTCGTTGGCCGAAACCTGTTATAGGCAACAGTACTGACCCGGTTCTAAAAGTTTGGGCTGAACCTAAGGGAAATCAGCGACGTATTTTTATTTTCCTTGAGGAAGAGGGTTATCTGGTAATTCTGGATGATCGAGGAGAGTACATATTGCCTTGGACTGCATATTTTATTGAGTACGAACACCAAAGGCGCAAATACAACAAGCGTTGGCAGCGCTACGGGGCAATCTAGTTGGGGGAGCTTTGCTATCGAGAGGGGTATTAGGCTGGCCGCGCCCTCCGAAAAGGACGGGGCCGTAACTCCTTCTACACTGACACTCGAAAGATGGTAGATGAGATAGGCGCATGTTAGGTCCCCATTGGGGATGTGTCAAGAGAAGTATCGGGCTGATTTACTTATGCAATTGTTTATGTTTATTTTTATTTTTGCGAGTAGCTGAAGCCTATCTGTTACATGCCACACAAAACCAGGGAAAGGATTTCATGATTAGTTTCGGAGACATAGAGGCTCTGTTCCAGCTACGGGACAGGTACAAAAGGTGGCGTAATCCCGAGCCCGTGGTGCTCAATACAGCACAGCGGCTTATCAACTTATTCGCCGTCCATGGTGTTGCCCGTGGACAAATTCCACGCTTCTTTGGTCATGGTCTCACTCTCCATCAGGTTGAATCAGAAACCGAACTTATGAAGGCCCTGACACCTGATTTGCTCGAATCCGCTGCAACCTTATTTGGGGTAAGGCTTGAGTGGCTTGAAGGCGGCTCGGAGCAGGTTTATGAAACAAAACACTTCTACCAGTGTGTTGCTGAGTTTGGCCCCTATCTGGACTCGCTGCCGACATCAGAATCCACATCCCTGAAATTTGGTTGGCTGATTAACTGCCCACCTCGGAATGATGGATATAATGTCCTGATACTGCTGGCCGAATCGATAGGGATACTGGGTAACGAGCATATTTACCGCTATCGTTTTTGTGACTTCTGGGATTACGGCTATTGGAAATCACGCGCCGATCTCGCCGCATGTGTCGCCCAGGCTTGGCGACGGGACTGGTACCTTAATGGGCTCATAGTTTCTTGGGCGCAGTTTGATGCCTTGGCAAGCTTGAAGTGCTTCCCCGGAGAGGGGGAAGAGCGGGGGTTACTGTCAGGCAAGCGCTGGCAGGCCGAAGACCTAACCACCCATCCTGATGTATTTTTGCATGGCATCAGAGAAGGCGAGTTTGGCAAACAAAGTGCCCTGAACCGATGGCTTGAATATCACCAGCAAGGGCTAATGGACTCGGGCTTTGGCGATCATGGCAAGCTGTTCAAAGCACAATTGCCGTAGCTGAGTTAACTCTTGGAACTCACATGAATAAAGATACCCGCATAAAACTGATGGGGCTCGATTTAAGTTGGCAGGGCGGTAATTGCAGCGGACTGGCGACAGGCACGCTACAAGGCTCAGTGCTGAACCTTGATGAGCTGACAGTCAAGGTTTTTAGCCCGGAAGAACTGCTGTCAAAAGTCGAAGCGGCTCGTCCAACAGGGATAGCCATTGACGCGCCGCTGATTATCAATAACCACAGCAGCAACCGCGACTGTGAGCGGTTAATTGGTCAGCATTATGGCAGCCGGGGCGCTTCCTGCCATACAAGCAATCTGACGCTTTTCCCCGATGCGCTTGGGGTGAGGCTGTCCAAGGCACTGCTAAGCCAAGGTTATAATCACCTTGCGGGCCCACGCTGGCAGATAGAGTGCTACCCCCATCCGGCCTTGATAGAGATATTTAACCTCCCATATCGCCTAGGCTACAAAAAGGGCAAGGTGGCGGAACGCAGGGTAGGGCAAATCAAACTTGCCAATCATATTTGCTCACTCACCACTCGGACTGATTTAACGCTTTCGCTGCCAGCCACGCTAACAGCATGGATTGATCCAGAGCGAATAAACTCGCTCAGGGGCCAGGCGCTCAAACACAACGAAGATGGCCTTGATGCCATTATTTGCCTCTACATCGCCGCCCGGCATCAGCTGGGGTTAACCAAGGTGTTTCCGCCAAAGCCGTGCGATGGCCCAGTTACACGGGACTACATAGTGGTGTGATTACGATTGTTTATGGCAGTGTGCTTGTAAGCTTGTCAGTGAATAAGCAAATCAGCCCCGAAGAACGGGGCTGATTTATAAAATAATTAAGCAACTGATTTTATTGATATGCTGGGCTAGCTTTGTGTGGCGCTGAATAGATGGGCTGAGTTATATTACTGGCGCGGGCGAGCAACTCTTGTTCTTCAGGCTTGTCGTGCACTGCATGATTTTGGTCGCGGATCATCAGGATGGTAATTTCATCCTGTGCCTTTACCTGAAAGTAAAACCGGATCTTGCGATGTTTGCTGTGCATGATGTTGTATGGTCTGAAACTGTGTGTCATTAATTCAAACGTTCGGTTGAAATCGCTGCTGCCAGGCTCTTTTTGTATGATGTAGTCAATGCCTTCCGTGATTTGGCTGAGCGTGATACCGGCGTGTTTCAACATTATCAGGTCATCACTGATTTCTTTTAGGAGTGATTGCGGAATGTGTATCTGTACTGGGCTGTAGCAATTTAAGCCATCGATAAAGGATTGTAGCTTTTCATATTCTGGATAAGATTTTTTCTTGAGACGGAGCAACTCGTCTTCGTTGTTTTTGCGTTTCTTCTTAATATTTTCCAGTTCAGCTTCTAGCCGTTTTTTCTCCTACTCCAGCTGAGATTTTTCCTCGAGGGTATAAATATGCTGAGTTTCTTCGTCATTCAGCTTTTTAGAGAGGTCTTTTACTTTTAACTCATGCTTAAGTTGCTCACTGTTAAGTGCTTTTGAAAGTTGCTCTACTTGTAATTTACGCTGCCGCTTTTCACTGTCAATCGCATTGGAAAGTTGGTCAATATCTGATTTCAGCTTATCTTCTTGGTCTTTTAAACTGGAGTTTTCATCTATCAGTTCAATCTCTTTCCTGGATTTGATGATTTTGTCGCTATACCAAGCTATGGACTTAGTTAAAAGTAAGCAGGCGATTATCCAAACCATTAAATAGCTGAATAAAATCGGAAGATAATACTTGGTGTCTGATGAAGTACCATTCAGCATATCCTTAACGACAAACTTGTAAAGTTGCTCCCAATAGCTTGGTTTGGGCTTTCTGATGTAGTAAAGCCTGCCAATAATGTCACCAGCAGGTTCAAACTCGCGGTCAATAATATCGTCGTATTTTGGTGCTTTATATGACCAGTCTATACCGGCATCGTGCTGATTGGTGAGCACGCTGTAATCAGAGTTTTTGATAAGCTGACTAATGTTGCCATCATTAATCCAATGATCCCACGGAGTGGTCTTAGCCAATATGGTTTCGTCTACACAGGTGCTTTTGGTAGAACCTGCACCACATCGGGTGACAGCAAAACCGAACAGTCCATAGCCAGTGTTGACGAAGTTTTGGATTTCCTCGAGATCCCCTTGCGCCAATAAGCGCGCAACATTCATCGGATAACCAGCTGCAGCAGTCGATAACTCAACGGTTTGCACCGCATAGATAGTACCTTGTTCTTTGCCGTATCTGCTTTTATCCCCCCAGTATTTTTCATGCACATTCTGCGTATGCAGATACATGGCTAACAGAATAGGCAGTAGTAAAATTGAAGAAAATATGTTTTTTTTAAATGCACTGTTGTTAGTTTTTAGCACGATATCTTCAAGATTCATATTTCATCCGTTATTTATAATATTAATATCCAATTTACTGTTATTTTTGGTGGTACTTAGGCGATAAAATATCTGCTCTTCTGGTCAGATTGCTAATAAATTTAGATGATATCAAATTGTTTGGAAATGTTAATGGTTGTGGTGGTGATGTTATTGGGGTGTTTGTGACATGAGGTGCTGTAGACTTCTAATGCGCCGCTTTTAACCTACTCGCCCCATAGCGCTTGGTTTGGCTGGGCCGCTGGTCTTTTCCTCTGAGCTTGGCAAGGTAACTTGCCCGGTACAGCAGTCGCCGTAATGTCTCCTCGTCTCCCCGGGTAAGCTGGTAGTAACAGTTGGCCGGTACATAGACGCTGCCAGAGAGGTTTTCCCAGTGGGTTTGGCAGAACTCAATCACGGTGGGGGCGTAATGTACCTGCTTGCCATCGAGTAACAGCAGCAGGTGATAATGTGGGTTGACGACTTGGTGGCGCTCTCGCGCCCAAAAATATCCCAGGTGCTTAATCTGATAATGGGCCTTCAAGGCCTTGGTCAGCCTTCTTAAAAACACCGTCATCCTTTGGTTATCGTCCGGCGTATCGGGCTGACGCAGGTCTATCCGAAGCGCGAAGGTGCGGCGATGCAATGCCTGAAACGAAAACACTTGCTCAAATATCGTGCGGAGCATCTTGGGGCAGCAGCCAGAACCTTTGCTGTTAATGGTCCAAAATTGACCTGCATATTCAAAGTGAGCAAAGTCAGCATGGGTACCATAAAACTGGCTCGATTGGCTGTTCACTGTGAATTCACCTTAGGGCCGTTGGTTAGTATTTCTTTAAAAGCTCTTCCATTAAAGGCAGATATTATAAATATCCCCCAAAATTCGGCCCACGTGTAGAGGGCTACTTTGCCGCACTGCCAAGGGTTGCACCGACAACAGGAGTTCGAAATTCTTGAGGTAAAAAACTGCGCTTGATGCCCGTTACTGTGTATTGCTGTCCGGCAAGGGGCGGAGCAATCCTTGCTCACGAATGTTGCCAGGAGATCACGCCTATTGGCGTAGTTTGTTCCATGCCGCCAGACGAGCTTGGGTTATTTGCCCCACGACCTGGCGTATCTCATCCCTGTTCAGCCCGGCGCCCATGGCAATCAGCAAATGCTCGATTTCGTGTTTGTACCAGCCAACGGCTCTGCGCCCCAGATTGACCGGTGGTGGCAGGAGTCCGTCGTTAATCCATTCATGCAGGGTGCTTTTGCTGATGGCCAGTGTCTGCAGTACTTCAGGCTTGCGGTAGATTTGAAATTGAGTGGACGTATTCATGTGTCTTTATCCTTTAGCGGTTGGTACTGGACACATCTTGAATTGCTGGGCAAAAAGGTTCAGGGACAAAAATGAAGAAAAAAATGGCGTTTTTGTTCCTGACGCTGGAAAGCGATTCTGATAAGGCCGTTTGGAAAAAAGTATGACCCCCCCCCTACTACGCCCTTTGGATGCTCTGCCAACTTTCCCTACATCCATCAAAGCCATTGGTCGAAGTCGTCTTGGCAGAATAAGGGCTGTGTGAATTGGTTCGGGAGCTCAGTGCTGCATCACTGATATTCCAGCGGTGTGTCAGTGAGCGCTCAGTGAGCTATCCATGAAACCTCATTGCTGACTCATTGCAACAGCCGTGTCGCGTCAGTGAAACTGCAATGGCGTGTCAATGCAACTGCAATGTCGTGTCAGTGAGCCGTCCCACACGCGTGAGCCACGCGTCAGCTACGTGTCATAGCATTTACTGTGACGCGTTCATCGTCCGTTATTCACCCGTGGCTTGGCCGTGCCGCGCCCGTTCATCGCCTGTTCTGTATCCGTTCAACGGGCGTTAGGTATTTGCTGTGACGCGTTCATCGTCCGTTGTTCACGCGTGGCTTGGCCGTGCCGAGCACGTTCATCGCCTGTTCTGTATCCGTTCAACGGGCGTTAAGTATTTACAGTGACGCGTTCATCGTCCGTTGTTCACCTGTGGCTTGGCCGTGCCGCGCCCGTTCATCGCCTGTTCTGTATCCGTTCAATGGGTGTTAGGTATTTGGTGTGACGCTTGCTTTTGACGTTTTGTTATAGCCAGGTGGCTTGGCGTTGGTATCTCACAACGAAAATGCCGCATTGGCTTAACCAGTGCGGCGAGAGGGGGGCTCAAATAGATACGAATTCAGCCAAGGCTACCGACTTGGGGCTGGCTAATCGCTCAGAAAGTCTTTGGGTGGGGTGTATGATTCTGTCCCATCATCGTTTACCCAACGATTGATGGGGTAATGAAGATTCTCCCCGGTTCTCAAGTTTTGCTTAGTACAGAAAGACCACCATCGCCTGCAGACCTCAGGATCGGGAACCTCATCATTATTGGCATCACAGCTTTGAAACAAGATAGCCATGAAGTTAAAAAAAGCGTCACTGCAAACCTCTTTATCAGCGGGATATTTTTGTATCCAGGCATGGTGAAGGCCCTGCATCAGCAGCTCTTTTCCTGTCGAGAGTTTCTTTTCGAGTAAGGTTGGCCCCTGACGCAGCAATAAGCTTGATTGCATATTGTTGGTGTATAGGCCTATTGCACTCTGTAGTTTTTGTAGATTAGCGCAGAGTGTTTGCATGACATCCGATGCTGGAGGCAACTGTTTTTGCGCAGCGTCCAGATAATCCAAGTAGCTGAAATTGGTTGCGAGAAATCCCGGGGGGATACCGTTAGCATCAAGCTGCTGGTGGATATGCAAAATATCCCTAACCATGGCGGTATTTCGATGACCAAGCCGGATGAGTTTGTTTTGCATTTTCTCCAACGTCGCAGCAATAGCACTTAGCTCTTTGAAGGCGTCACTGCGTTCACCCTTTTCCCATGTGCTTTCCATCACCCAGCATCGTAACAGGTCAATTTCATTGTCTGAAAAACCGTAGGCCTGCAATTGTTGTCTGTCCTGGCCTGTTATTGGCTGAGTACGCATCAGTTGGCGATTTGGCATCAGGCAGTCCTCAAAATGGGTGATTTCATTACGCGAGTTATCGAGCTAACAACATGCTTGCTCCACCACGCCATCATCATCCGGCGACGTTCCAAATAGGATGCTCGGTTATAGGCGCTGCGCACCTGGTTTTTGTCGGTGTGGGCGAGGGCGGCTTCAACCACATCCCAGTCAAACCCTTGCTCGTTAAGCGTAGTGCTGGCCAAGGATCGCAGGCCATGGGCGGTAGTGCGGCCAGCCAGCCCCATGCGCTTGAGGGCCATGTTGGCTGATTGCACATGGGTATGGGTATTGGGGTCTTTATCTGATGGGAACAGGTAGTCACGATGGCCAGAGATAGGTCTTAAGGTGTCGAGCAGTGCCATGGTCTCGTCAGTAAGGGGGATGACATGCTCACGGCGCATCTTCATCCGCTCTGCGGGGATAATCCAAAGCCGGTTAGCCTCATCAATTTCATCCCATCTGGCGGCCGCGGCTTCGTTGGGGCGTGTCATGGTGTGCAGCTGCCAGTGGATCATGCAGCGGGTAACTTTTTTGATATTGGCGTTGGCAACCTTGGTCATGAGCTCAGGCAGCTCGGCGGGGGATAGTGCCGCCATGTTCTTCTTTTTCGGTGTCTTAAACGCGGCTTTGATCCCGGCGAGGGGGTTGGCATGAATAAGGCCGGTATTGACTGCGAAGGTCATGATCTCATTAATACGCTGCGTCAGCCGCTTTACTGTTTCCAGACTGCCTTGAGCCTCAATTGGCCGAAGCACTTTTACCACCAAGGGTGCATTGATTTGGCCAATGGGCAGTTTGCCTATGGCGGGTAATAAGCTGCGGCTGAGCGAGTTCCATGTCGCATTGGCGTGGCCTTCGGTCACTGATTCTTTCTTGATGGCAAACCAGTCGGCGGCAACGCGCTCAAAGGTATGTTCAACCAAAGCAGCCTGCTCGGCAGCTTGCTGATCCCGCTCTTGCTTGGGGTCGATACCCTGTGCCAACAACTCACGTGCTTCGAGTGCTTTTTTACGGGCCTGAGCGAGGGAGACTTCGGGGTAGGAACCGAGGGTGAAATTGGTGCGGGTTTTTACATGAGGCCGGATGTAATTCAGCATCCAGGTTTTTGAGCCCGTTGGCCGTATTCTGAGAATAAGCCCGTTGCCGTCACTAAGACCGTACTCGGCGGCTTTAGGTTTGGCTTGTTTAATTTCTTTATCACTCAACGGTTTAGCAAGTCGTGGCATGGTGAAACTCCTGAAAGTAACACGGGTACAGCAACGAATCTATCGAATAACCATATATTAAACAGGCACTTACGCTTTTTTAGTAACACAGGAAAATGGCAGGGAAGTGCTGTGTTACTACCCATGTTACTAAAAATGCCGGATGCAACCAAACGGTTTTGGACGAAAAAGGAACAGTTTTGAGGCTAAGTTATTGATTTTTGCGTTTTACAGGCAAGAAAAAAGACGTCCTAGGACGTCTTAGTTCAGAGGTTTGGTGGAGGCGGCGGGACTTGAACCCGCGTCCGAAAAACCTACGCTCAAGGCGCTACATGCTTAGTCTCTCTTTTGTTTAACCGCTCGAACTCCGAAAGACAGGATTTCTAACGGTGAGCCTGGTACTGTTTCGCGGTTCACCCCCAGACAAGGTTCCCTCGCTAGCACGATGTAAGGTGACCATCATATCCACTGCCCATGTGCGAGACCTGTGGTAGATGGCTGGCGCTAATTAAGCAGCCAGAGCGTAGTTATCGTCGTTTGCAACTATAACTTTGCGGCTTTTTACGAGGCCAACCGCCCCTCGGCATGCTCCCGGAGTTTCGCGAATCCCGTCGAATCCAGAATCGCCCCCAAGAAACTTGATTGTACTCCCATGCTGCCCTCAATTCCAAGGCATTATTTGGAAGTTGCAATCAACTGTCTGATTTGTGTACTAAGTCAGACAGTTTATTTGTTCTTCATTACCCGGGCTTTTTCAAGGGCCCAGTCGCGCTGCTTGATGTCTTCGCGCTTGTCGTGATCTTTTTTACCCTTACCCAGGCCAATCTCGACTTTTACCCAGGCGCCTTTACGCCAGTACATGGAGATGGGCACGATGGCATAACCCTGGCGCTCAACCAAACCGGCCAGACGGTCGATTTCTTTGCGGTTAAGCAACAGTTTGCGTGGGCGGGTTGGGTCACATACCACGTGGGTCGACGCGGCGTGCAGTGGAGTGATATGGCAGTGGTGCAGGTAGGCCTCGCCATTTTTCAACATCACGTAGCTTTCGGAGATGTTGATTTTGCCGGCGCGGATAGACTTGACCTCCCATCCCATCAGGGACAGGCCTGCCTCGTATTTTTCATCGAATCGGTATTCGAAGGTCGCGCGCTTGTTGCGGGCGATCGTGGCCGGCTGAGCGGCCTTTTTTGCATTTTTCTTTACCATAGGCGGGCTATTATAACGTGGGGTCGGCAATTTGGAATTGACCGCCCAAGAATATTTGTATCTTTTGGCAAGCGAATGTTTTTATTGGCGAGTTTTTGTACTGGGCGGTGGCTGCCACCTTTTGCCAAAGCCGTGTTACAATCCGCGACCAAGAGTAAATCCCTCACGGTGAATGCAAACCAATGCCCAAGGTTACCCGTAGTGTGCTGGTCAGATTCAGTGCCATGCAAATGTACGAACTGGTCAATGATGTTGAGTCTTACAAAGATTTTTTGCCGGGCTGCGTCGGCGGCAAGGTGATTTCGTTTGATGGTCACACCATGGTGGCGTCGGTGGATGTGAGTAAGGCTGGCATTGCCCGCACTTTTACCACCCGTAATCAGGTGGTGCCGGGCAAGCATATTGCGCTGGTGCTGGAAAATGGGCCCTTTAAGCATCTGCAGGGCGAGTGGCGGTTTACTGAGCTGACGGAAGATGCCTGCAAGGTGGACTTTGAACTGGATTTTGAGTTTTCCAGCGGCCTGGCAGATTTAGCTTTTGGAAAGGTATTCAAAGAGTTGGTGTCATCTATGGTAACGGCGTTTACCGGCAGGGCAAAGGTGGTCTATGGCCAGTGATAACGAAAAATTTGGGGTAGACGTGATTTACGCGCTGCCGGCAAAGCAAAAGGTGGTGCATGTGATGATTGCGCCGGGCACCTCTTTTATTGAGGCGGTGCGCCAGAGCAATATTGCGGCCTTTTTCCCTGAGATTGACCTTGAAAACGTCAAGCTTGGCAGTTTCAGCCGTTTGGTGAAGCACGATGATGAAGTGCTGCCCGGCAACCGGATTGAGATTTACCGCCCTTTGATTGCCGATCCCAAGGATGTGCGCCGTCAGCGCGCCGAAAAGGCCAAAGACGAAGGCCGCGCCAACAAAATTACCGGCGGCAAACTGTAATTCATCCAATGGCGTTATCTGCCAACGCCTGAAGTTACTGCTAAGCAGCCATTAAAAAAGCGCCATCGGGCGCTTTTTTGTTGGACTCGCTGCCAATGTCAGCTATCGATACCAGCTATCAATACACCTGCTATCAATACACCTGCTATCAATACTTGCTTTCGGCGCTTTGCTGAATTTTCTTTTCTTCAACCAGCGGCTTTTCATCGCCGCGCTGCTCAGGCACCAGCGGCTGGCCTTCGCCATCGGCGGCGTTAACGCTTGGCAGCTTGCTTTGTTCAAGCGGGGTGTTGAAGTCGCTCGACAGCTCATAGTCACCCTTTACCTGCACCAGGCGATCTCCGGCGAAGTAAAGCACCAGCTCTTTGTGGATGATGCTGGCATCGCGGCCGCTTTTGAAGTGATACACATAGTACCAGGTGTCATCGGCGAAACTGTCGCGCAGCACCGGGCGGCCAAGCACGTATTCGGCCTGCTCCTTGGTCATGCTGATGCGCAGCTTTTCAACCTGTTGCGGTTCCATATAGTTGCCCTGAGGGATATCGGGCTTGTACACGAGCCAATCGAAAACACTGCAGCCGGACAGAGACAATGAGAGGGCTGCGGCCCCCAGCAGGGTAAGACTTTGCTTCTTTATCAACATCGTGATTGCTTATTCCATAAAAACTGCGGCTCATCATACCCAAGGGCGGGTAAGACTGACAAGGGCGCAGGACCAAAAGGCGCCAGATGCAGCAATTCGACCTTAGTGTCGCGCCAAGGTTCCCTCACCTTGGGTACTATTGCTGTAAGTCAAAGGTATTAACCTTGTAACTTACCATGACTGAACTGCATAGTCTTTGGTCACTTTGCCGTTATCTTGTTGATACAAAATAGTTTGTTAACTTTCAATCAAGCTTGTGGTTTATATTGCAAACTTGGCCAAAAGTTATAAAAATGTGATATTTGCACCATGGGGTCGGAGCAGTTTGTGGCAAGCTTGGTTTGTGTAGGAACGGGAATAGGCCTTGCAGGCCAAATCAGTGTGCGGGCAAAGAGCCATATAGAGCATGCCGATATCGTATTCAGCCTGATGCCCGATGGCTTTGCCCAGCGTTATATTGAGGGGCTCAATGCCAATGTGGTCAACCTGCAGCAGTTTTATGCCCAGGGCGATGAAATCAAAAACCGTCGCCTGACCTACGAGCAGATGACTCAGGCCATGGTTGAGGCCGCCCAAAGTGGCAGGAGAGTAGTGGGGGCTTTTTATGGTCACCCGGGCGTATTTGCCTGTGTGCCCCATATGGCTATCCGCCGCTGCACGGCTTTAGGAATAGAGGCCTGGATGGAGCCTGGCATTTCGGCCGAAGATTGCCTGTGGGCCGATTTGGGCATAGACCCGGCTCAGAGTGGCCATCAGAGCTTTGAAGCCAGCCAGTTTATGTTTTTTCGCCATCAGCCAGCCCCCTGTTGCCACTTGCTGCTGTGGCAAATCGCGCTGGCGGGGGAAAACACCCTGACCCGGTTTCACACCAGCCGCGACCGACTGCAGGTATTGGTGAAACAGCTTAGCCAGTGGTATCCGCTGGAGCATGAAGTGGTGCTGTACGAGGCGGCGTTTTTACCTGTGCATGAACCGAGGATTTGCCGGCTGGCACTCAAAGACCTGCCGGACGCCGAGATGGACCCGGCCACTACCTTATTGGTGCCACCGGCACAAAAGCTTGAACATAACCTAGAGGTGCTGGCTATGCTGGGGCTGACGCCCGCGGATCTGGCATAAGTTGCCTGCGGATCTGGCATAAAGGTGCCAGCAAGGCTAACCAAGTATTCGCGATGAGGTAATCGTAATAAGGGTACAAAACAGCGATAGCCAATAAATTCAGATACACCGGCAAAAGCCAAAGGGCCAAGAAGCCAAGAGAGCCAAAGAACAAGAGAGAAAGACTCGACAACAACTTATAACAAGCGAAGGAGAATAGAATGGCGACACTGAATGAGTTTTTGAAAAAGTTGGGCGAAGATGCGGCGCTGCTGGAGGCCTACAAAAAAGACCCCCAAGGGGTGATGCGTGCCAATGGCCTCAGAGATGATGAAATCCAGGCGGTGATGAGTGGCGATAAGAGCCAGCTTAAGTCCTTGGGTGGCGAAGAAGAGTTTCAGACCTATATTGTGGTGAATCACGGCAACGATAACTGACCCTGGATGCGAATTTTCACTTTCACTCTGTTCCTTGCCCTATCCCTTTCTGGAGGTAGGGCTTTCGGCGTTTCAATTGATGAGTCTCTAGATAAAATCGAAGAGACGATGAAGGCTTCGCCAGAAGAAGCAATTGCAGAGTTGCGACGATTCAATAAGTCTGATTTGTCTAAAGCGCAACTTGTTAGATTCGATATGTTGGAGGGGATTTATCGAATTTTTCAGGCAGATTATATAGTGGCGGTGAGTTCGCTCGAATCGGCATTGTCCAACAGTTCGAGTACTCCGGAGAAAGTTCAAATCCTGGGATATCTGGCTACGGTGAGCTTCATTCAGAAGCGGTATTCCGAATCAATGGCTCACATCAGCGACATGCTGTCCCTCATCAACACCATCGAAGATAAAGATATCCAGCGCAGCGCTTACATTCGCTTAGCCAGCCTGTACTTTCAAATGGGATTGTTCGATCAGGTCGGCATGTATGCCAGCAAGGCATTGAACCTGGCACCTGAGGACGCCGTTAAGGACATTTGTTACGCCAATCTCTATGTTGCTGCTTCCCTGATGAGGAGAGAAGAGCTCGCCAAGGCGTTGACTGCTTTTGAGCAAACACAGAGTTATTGCACGCAGCACAGCCTGCCACTGATTGCCACTATGGCAACGAAGGGGGCCGGCGAGGTCTATCTTCTGGAAAGCAAAATTGCGCTTGCTGCTGCCCGCCTCGAACAGGCGTTGGCCGAATATGGCAAATTTGGGTTTGCGATCGAAATCCCCTCTACGCAAAGTCTGCTCGCGAAGGCATTTTTAGCCAGCGGAGATAGCGCAAAGGCAGGTGCGTTAGCGTCACAGGTGGTAGCCAATTCAGCTGCTGACGACAGAGCATTGCAAGATGCCTGGCTGGTACTGGCAGAAGTGGCTGCCGAGCGCGGTGATTACAAACAGGCCTTCGACGCCCGGCAGAAAGAAGTGGAATATGCCACCCGTATTGTGGATGAAACCACGGCCCGGGAGATGGCCTATCAGGCGGCCAAGTTCAACTTCGAAGAGCAGCGACGGGAGATCTCACTGCTCAACAGCGAGCGCGACGGTTATCTGGTACAGAAAGAAACCATTTCCAGAGAGCATTCGGGAGCCTTGATGGCCACGACTGTGCTTTTGGGGATTTGTACCTTTCTGTCGCTGATACTGGCGCTTGGATTGTCGCAGCGAAACCGCTTTATGCGCCTTGCTCAGCGTGATGGCCTCACCGGCACCTATAACCGTGCCACAGGTCAGGAAAAGAGTGAAAATGCGCTGGTAAGCTGCATGGCGGTGGGCGAGCCGGCATCACTGATTCTGCTCGATTTGGATTTCTTTAAGCGGATAAACGATGATTTTGGCCATGCCACCGGCGACTGGGCACTGAAAAAAGTGGTGGATGTGCTGCGCTCCGAGCTTAACCGCAACGTGAGCGGCGAGCATATTCTGTCCCGCTTTGGCGGTGAAGAATTTATGATTATGCTGCCCGGTATTTCAGGTGTTGAAGCCAGTGAGATTGCCCAGCAATGTCGGCGCGCCATCCATGAGGTTGACACCCATTACAGCGGCCACAAGTTCAGCTTAAGTGCAAGTTTTGGAGTGACTGAGCTTACCACCGACGACTTGAGCCTCGACCCCATGATAGTCCGTGCTGACCGCTCGCTTTATATGGCAAAGCATTGCGGCCGCAATACCGTGGTGCTGGATGGGAAAGAGTTTTCTGATGTGCTAATGGGTGAGCCTAAGCAAGGTCCTGCGCCCAAAGAGGCTCCTCAAGCCCCTGAAAATATCGCAGGCAATCCACTTGCCCCTTCGGTTGCGGATGAGGTGGCAGCTGCCATGCCGCTTCTCGGTGGCGCGGTATCTGTTGCTGCCAAGGCACAAAAAGAGCGCGCGGGCAGCTAAGCTCTTATCTGTACTTGCTTACCCTCTTTGTGGGCCGAGTTCCTTGCTGCTGAGCCTTTCATCTGAGCCTTTCATCTGAGCCTTCAATCTGGGCCTTTCATCTGGGATTTCCGCTTTAACAGCGCACCTTGAGCACAGCTTTCGAACTGAGAGGTGCTGCAGTGCGTCGCAAACAGAACCTTTAATGCAGAGCCTTTCAAGCAGAGCCTGTCGATGAGCGCATTTTTAACAACAACAGCTCGAGCGGTGCATCTGCTGCTGGGTAACGCCTGGCTGGCGTTGGATAAAGCAAGGCTGGCGTCGGGGTAAGCCCGGCTGAAGCCTACTGGCCGGGTTATTGCTGTGCCGATAAGTGCGCTTTGGCTCTGCTTCAATATGAGCGGCAATCGTTCAACCGCCATCTCTCAACAGCCATTGTCCCACTTCAAATTTTCAACAGCCATCTCTCAACAGCCATTGTCCCATTTCAAATTTTCAACAGGCAACTTCCAACTTCCAACTGCCAGCTTCCAGCGTCGGCGTCTATCAGCGATTGAGCAGTTTGCTGACCTTTTAAGGGCCACAGCAATAGGTTTAAGCGTTTGCAGGCGCTGAAATTGCAAAATAATTTAAAAAATTTGAATTATTTTTTGCTTTGACCACTTGTTGCCAACTTGTTGATCTGGCGACGTCCGCTCAAGCTGAGGTTGTCCTGTCAGTCAATTTTTTGCTGTTTACGTAAACGTAACATTGAAACGGTCGTTTGAATTTATGCTGTTTAATTTTAGTTTTATGTTGCTGTAATTAAAGGTGATTTTTTTAATGCTCACTGTGTTGTTCGAAACAGGCTTATCGGCTTATACCAAAGTCAAATAGCGAAAATACTGTACCAATAAATTTACGATTGGTAATTAAAATACGTAATAAATTACATCATGGCAGGCGTGGTTAGTTGGTAAGACAACTTTCCGTAAATATTAGATGATGTTCTCGATCTATTTTCAAAGATATTGAATGTTATGAATTTAAATCGTGTTTCTTGTTTTGGTCTTACCAATTTTACTGGCATTTTTTGACCGTTATTTACCCATTTTCTCGCCTGGTGGACTGTTGCAATTACAAATGTTTCTCGCTAGTTTTTTGTCTGAAACGAACATTTGGCGGATTTGAGTGTGTGCCGATGAACGTTGTAATGGTTAAGCAGTGCGATATCGGCGCAGCGCCAAAACTCAGCGTTGTGAACGATGTAACGAACGATGCTGCGAACGATGCGGTAAAGCCTGGCGAAGAGACATAGTCGCCAGCCTTGATAAAGCCGCAGCGCAACAGGCACTGACGATGTAGGCACAGACGCTGTAAGCACTGACGAATCATTTATGAACGCAAGGCACACCGAAGCCACCAACAGCCGGGGATAACGAGATGACAGAGCAAATGCTGGAACAGCCACACACTATGCAAACAGCCACAATGCAGGGATTGGAGATAGTCGGACACCAGGTCGATGGCCAGGATGAGCTGTTTAGTGAAGGTGCACTGGCGCTGCTCGGTTCGCTGTGCCGTGAATTTGCTGCCGATGTGGATGGTTTGCTGGAAAAGCGTAAAGCCCGTCAGGCCCGTATCGATAAAGGCGAGCTGCCGGACTTTTTGCCTGAGACCCGCGCCATCCGTGACGGCAAATGGTCTATTCGCGGCATCCCAGATGATTTGAAAGACCGCCGGGTTGAGATCACCGGGCCGGTTGACCGTAAAATGATCATTAACGCCCTCAATGCCAACGTAAAAGTGTTTATGGCGGACTTTGAGGACTCGCTGGCGCCGAGCTGGGAAAAGGTGGTCACAGGCCAGCTTAACCTGCGTGATGCGGTGCGCGGCACCATTGAATACACAGCGCCTGAGACCGGCAAGCAGTATCGGCTCAAGGAAAAAACCGCGGTGCTCATCGCCCGTGTACGTGGCTTGCATCTCAAAGAAAAACACGTGCGCTTTAACGGCAAAGCCATTCCGGGCGCCCTGTTTGATTTCGCACTCTATTTTTACCACAACTACCGCCAGCTGCTGGCCAAGGGCAGTGGACCATATTTTTACGTGCCCAAGCTTGAGAGCCATCTGGAGGCGCGCTGGTGGGCCAAGGTGTTTGCCTTTACCGAAGAGCGCTTTTGCCTGCAGCCCGGCACCATCAAGTGTACCTGTCTGATTGAAACCCTGCCGGCGGTCTTCGAGATGGACGAAATTCTGTATGAGCTGCGCTCCAATATCGTCGCGCTCAACTGCGGCCGCTGGGATTATATTTTCAGCTACATCAAGACCTTGAAGAATCACCCCGACCGAGTGCTGCCGGACCGTCAGCAGGTGACCATGGATAAGCCATTCCTCAGTGCCTATTCACGTTTGCTGGTCAAGACCTGCCACAAGCGCGGTGCACTGGCGATGGGCGGCATGGCGGCCTTTATTCCCGCCAAGGATGCCGAGGCCAATCGTCTGGTGCTGGAGCGGGTGTGCCGCGACAAGGAGCTCGAAGCCCGTAATGGCCACGATGGCACCTGGGTGGCGCACCCCGGCCTTGCCGACACCGCCATGGCGGTATTCAACCAGTTCATTGGCGATGGCAGCGGTAATCAGTTGCACATCACCCGCGATGTAGACGCGCCGATTTTGGCCGCCGAGCTGCTTAAACCCTGCGAGGGCGAGCGCACCGAGCATGGCATGCGCCTTAATATCCGCATCGCGCTGCAGTACATCGAAGCCTGGATAAGCGGTAACGGCTGCGTGCCTATCTACGGCTTGATGGAAGATGCGGCTACGGCAGAAATTTCCCGCGCCTCTATCTGGCAGTGGATCCGCCACGGCAAGAGTTTGTCCAACGGCAAGCCGGTGACCAAGGCGCTGCTCAGGGAGATGCTGGTAGAGGAGCTTGCCAACGTCAAAGAAGAAGTCGGCAGCGAGCGCTTCACCCACGGCAAGTTTACCCAGGCGGCGGTGCTGCTCGAAGACATCACCACCGCCGACACCCTGGTGGAATTTCTGACGCTGCCCGGCTACGAGCTGCTGACACAAAACACCAAGTAACACCTTAACAAACAAGTAAAAACCCACCGGTAATGCCGGTGGGCTGGCACCCTACACCCCAAAGGAGACACACCATGAGCAAATACGTTAGCCGTCAGGCGCAAATCGACGCACTGAAAAAGGACTGGGCTGAGAATCCACGTTGGAAGGGCGTTCGTCGTCCTTACACCGCCGAAGAAGTGGTTTCCCTGCGCGGCTCCTTTGTGCCTGAAAACACCATTGCCCAGCGCGGCGCCGAGAAGCTGTGGGATCTGGTCAATGGCGGCGCCAAAAAGGGCTACGTAAATTCGCTCGGTGCGCTGACTGGCGGCCAGGCGGTGCAGCAGGCCAAGGCCGGTATCGAAGCCATTTATCTGTCAGGTTGGCAGGTAGCCGCCGACGCAAACCTTGCCGGCACCATGTATCCCGATCAGTCACTGTATCCAGCCAACTCTGTGCCGGCTGTGGTTGGCCGTATCAACAACTCGTTCCGCCGAGCCGACCAAATTCAGTGGAGCAATGGTGTTGGTCCTGAGGATGAGAAGTTTGTCGACTACTTCCTGCCGATCGTGGCCGATGCCGAAGCCGGTTTTGGCGGGGTACTGAACGCCTATGAGCTGATGAAGGCGATGATCGATGCCGGTGCCGGTGGGGTTCACTTTGAAGATCAGCTGGCCTCGGTGAAAAAATGCGGCCACATGGGCGGTAAGGTGCTGGTACCGACTCAGGAAGCGGTGCAAAAGCTGGTGGCTGCCCGTCTGGCGGCCGACGTAAGCGGCGTACCGACCCTGGTGATTGCCCGTACCGATGCCAACGCGGCTGACTTGCTGACCTCCGATTGCGACCCGTACGATCGTGACTTTGTCACCGGCGAGCGCACCAGTGAAGGTTTCTACCGTGTCCGTGCCGGTCTTGATCAGGCTATCGCCCGTGGTCTGGCTTATGCGCCTTACGCCGACCTTATCTGGTGTGAAACCGCCAAGCCAGACCTCGAAGAAGCGCGCCGTTTCGCCGAGGCGATTCATGCCAAGTATCCGGATCAGCTGCTGGCCTATAACTGCTCGCCTTCGTTCAACTGGAAGAAGAATCTGGACGATGCCACCATCGCCAAGTTCCAGCAGGCGCTGTCAGACATGGGCTACAAGTACCAGTTCATCACCCTGGCCGGTATTCACAACATGTGGTTCAACATGTTTGACCTTGCCTACGATTACGCCCGTGGCGAAGGCATGAAGCACTATGTTGAAAAGGTTCAGGAAGCCGAGTTTGCGGCGGCCAGTAAGGGTTACACCTTCGTGGCGCACCAGCAGGAAGTGGGTACAGGTTATTTCGATAAGATGACCACCATCATCCAGGGCGGCGAGTCCTCGGTGACGGCGCTTACCGGCTCGACCGAAGAAGAGCAGTTTCACTGATTGCCTGGGCAAGTGATTTACAGTGCGAGTGACTTTTAGTTCGACTGATTGGCAGCTCGCCTGATTTAACGTTTCACAGTTTTAAGGTTCTACAGTTTTAAGGTTCTACAGTTTTAACGTTGTGCCACAGTCTTTGGCTGTGTTGTGCCCGCGCGGTGAACCTACGCGCCGCGCGGGATTTTTCTCCTCCGGGAGATGGCTCCACCCTGATGTTATGTCTGCTTTACTTTACGATTTTCAACCACGTTGCTTGTGTTTCGCGGCCTTGTCCAGGCCGCGCTTTTTTTTGCTAAAACCATAACAGGTGTCATTATTTTGACCAGTCGCGCAAAAGATGCACCCGCCGTATCGCCACCGGCACAAATCCCTGTCTATAATCGAAAAACATTCTCTTTACATCTGGACGGTCAGTGAAAAGCAGTAACGGCGAACCCAAGGGCGTGGATTATTGGACCAAGCGCATCAGTGAGCAGGAAATGCCTGCGCTGTGCTCCACGGTAAAAACACTTGAGAAGCTTGCCAAGGATGACGTGTCTTCGATGACCATACTGGGGCGCAGCGTGATGCACGACAATGCGCTCACCTCGCGTATTCTGCGGGTGGCCAACAGCGCCACCTACAACAAGGGCATCAATCAGGTGACCACCGTCAGCCGCGCCGCTGTGGTGCTGGGCTTTGATACCATTCGCAATATCTGTATTACCGCCAAACTGCTTTCCAGTCTGCTCGAAAATAAAAACCTCTCTCCCGGCGTATATCAGCGACTGCTTAAGCTGATGGCGCGCTCGTTTCAGGCGGCGATGCTGGCGCGGATGATGCTGGCCGGTCACGATGAAGAGATGCGCGAAGAAGTGTTTATTGCCGCGCTTTTGTATCACCTTGGCGAGAGTGCGTTCTGGAGTATGGGCGGCCCGCTTGCCAATGAACTCGATAAGGCGCTTGGCGGAGTAGAGGATCCGGTAGCGGTTTTATCTGAAGTGCGCGAGCACCTTGGGGCGAGTTTTAGTCAGCTCACGCAGGGCATTGCCCGTAACTGGGGCCTTGGCGAAGTGCTGCTTAAATCGCTGAATAACCCGGATGACCGCACGCCGGAAATCCGCACCATTTTTGTGGCCAACAAACTTGCCCAGGAGCTTGGTGAAACCTATCCCGATTTCAATGAGCTCGAAAAGCGCGTTAAACAAGCGGCCGACATGATGGGCATAAAGCCGGAAGAGTTCAAAAGCCGCGCTATTAAGTGTGCCGAGGCGACCCATAAACTTGCCGATGCCTATGGCGCCAAAGTGCTGGTGGATTATCTGCCAAACACCGAACGGCTGAGCGCCGCCGAAGAGGCGCAGCAAAGCGGCCGCTGGCGTGAGGGGGACTTGGCGCTGCAGCTGAAAAAGCTCAAAGAGCTGACCGGCTTTGCCATTAATCGTACCGACATCAATCAGGTGATGCAGACCACCCTTGAAGGCATGTTGCAGGGCATAGGTGTGGATTCCTGCGCTGTGCTGCTCTTGTCGCCGAGCCGCAAAATGTTGCAGCCAAGGATAGTGCTTGGCGAGAACAGCGACGCCATCAAACGAGATTTTGTTATCGATATCAGCGAGAGCGAGCATCTGTTTAAGCAGGCGATTGAGCTTAAACAGGCGTTTTGGGTGGATTCGCCCGACTCGGCGCGCTGGCGTATGTATCTTGATGAGGCGCTCAGAAAGCGCCTGTCAAAAACCGGCTTTTTGATAGCGCCGATGGAAGTGGATGGCAAAGTGATTGGCCTCTTCTTTGCCGACAGAGGCGTGTCCGGGCGCAGTTTTGATGAAGATGCCTTTGGCAGCTTTACCCACTTCACCCAGCTCGCCAACGTGTGTTTTTCAGCCTCAGTGCGCGCCTGAGGCCGCTTTACGTTCAAAGGCGCTGATGGTTGCCGTGACCTCTTTGGCAACTTCGTTTGGCACCGGAATACTCAGATGATATTGCACCACTTTCCAGCCCTCCTCGGTTAATACCATAGCGCCAGTGCCTCGGGTGGTGCCGTATTTGGCGTTTGTCAGCAGCTCATCAAATATCAGCATCTCGCCGCGCTCGATAAAGTGGCGCACCGTGGGTTGGTAGTCCCAGCCCTTGGTCGGCTCGGCGTAACGGCGAAATTCGCCCATGTTCCAGCGCTCGCTGGCATCGGTGCCGATAAACACCGCATCCTGGCTGTAGAGGGCGAAATAGGCTGGCCAATCGGCGTGGGCGGCGTGCCGGTGCAGGGCATCGAGTACGGCGGCGGCCTCTTTTTGCTCGGCGTCACCGGCATAGAGTCCGGTGCTCATCAGGCCTGCCAGCAGGGCGAGGGCGCTAAGGTAAGGTTTTGCCATCTTAAAGGTCTTGTGGTTATGGATTGGATTGACCACGTTATCAATTCCACACCGCCGGATCCAGCCGGTAGTAGGCGGCAAGCTCCTGATAAAGCGCGTGATGCTGCTGGGAAAAGTCGTTGGCACGGGTAAAAAAGACTTCGGTGATCACCGCGAAAAACTCCGCAGGCTCAGTGGCGCCGTAGTAGTCGAACAGGGTGGCGTCGCCCCGTGCAGCAGCAGTGCAGAGCGCATCGTATTCCTGCTGCATTATCCGGCTCCAGCGCTGATAACGCTCCTTGCTTGGCAGCGCTGGCGCGCCGTCAATCTGGCCATCTTCCTGATCCAGCTGGTGGGCAAATTCGTGCAAAATCACGTTATAGCCATCGTGGGGATGGGCGCAGTCCTCTTCAATATCGTGCCAGGACAGCAACACCTGCCCCTGACTCCAGGACTCGCCGGCAAGCAGCGCATGGCGCTCCCACACCACACCGGCGGCATCCTTCTCGCTGCGCTCGACGTAAAACGCGTTGGGGTAAACCAGAATTTGGCGCAGGTCCGGATAGAAATCAGTCTGGCGGTTCAGCAGCAAAAGACAGGCCTGAGCGGCGATGGTGAGGCGCACCTCGTCGGTGATAACAAAACCATTGCAGCCGATGAACTGCTTTTCACCGAGGAAAATCAGGATTTTGCGCCTGAGCTCCTGCTGCAGATGATCCGGCAGTCTGCCATAGGCTGCCACCCGGCGCTTGAGGATAGCGCGCCAGGGCGCAGGAAAGGTGATGGCTGACAGCGCCTGACGCCGTTTGCGCGCGCGCAGTGGTCCGGTGGCAATCCAGGCAATGGCGATAACGCCTGCCAGGGTAACGAGGATAAGGCCGAGCATGGCGTTCCTGAAAATGGGCTTTGTTATGGGATGGGGGCGGGCGGCGGATAAATCAAGCCCGAAGCACGTTTAGCTCGATTCACGTTGAACACGAAAAACTTTGACCCCGAAAGGCGATGGCGATATTCGGTGCTAGTGTGGGATATGCAGGCAAAAAAAGCTGGCAGCTCAAGGATTGAAATCGTTCCATGCTGCCAGAAAAGGGTTGGGAGATGTTAACGCGGGTTAATCGACCTGAAGCAGTTGCTCCAGCCTGTGGCGCTCCTCAGCGCTCAGCAGGTAGTGATTTTCAATCAAAATCCGCAGCAGGCGGGATTTGGCGATATCACAGTCGCTTGCCATTTCGGCCAGATGTGCAATGGCCTGCTCGGTCAGGCTGAAGGTTGCCTTACGGAACTGGCTGGTCTTTTTGGCGGCCTCCAGACGACTGGTGGCGGCGCGTACCGCGTCGGCAACGCTGATGTTGCCACTTGGCCGTTGGCGCAGGGCTTCGTGGCGCATAGAAGCGATGTCTATCACCTCGGCCTTCTGGCTTGGCAAGCCCATGGCATACAGATTGGCGCCATCGATAAAGTCATCAATAAACTCATCGATGGATATCGCCAGCTGCGCTGTCTGTTTAGACGGCGTAGAGTTTTTCTTGAGATCTGCCAGTCCCATATTGTCCTCTCATTTTGCCAATCTGAGCTTGTTGAAGTTGGTTACGCACTTCGGCGGCATTGCGGGCCTGCAGCATTTCACAGGCGATGGCACGAATTTCGTCGGCGGCCTTACCTTCGGGTTCGATTTCAATCACTGACAGGCCGGACTCTTCACTGTCGTCATAAATGTTGCGCGAGTAGGTGATGGCTTCGAGTACATTGATGTCGTAGGTGCGGCAGACTTCCTTGGCTTCCAGAATGCGATTGGCCTGACTTGGCAGGGTGGGGCACTGGGTGATAACGAAGGTGGCGCGCATCTTGGGGTTGATCATCATACAGGTGGCGACCACGTCGTCCATGTGGCTCACTGTCTTGAGGTCGCGACGTTTGGGGCGCAGTGGCATCAGAATGTGGGAGGCCACCGACATGGTTGCCCGCAGCGCCAGGTTGTCCTGACCGCCGCAGTCGACGATGACGTAATCGTAGTGCTGCTCGAGGCTCAGCAAGTCGTTACGGATTTTGCCGTAAAGCTGGACGCAGTTAATGGCGGGCAGCTTGGGATTGTTGTTGCGGGCCTGGATCCAGTCGGAGGTGGTACGCTGTGGATCACAGTCCACCATGATCACCGAGCCGCCACACTCCTTGGTCAGAAACACTGCGATATTTTGGGCCAGGCAACTCTTGCCGCTGCCACCTTTTTCACCGCCAACCAGAATAATCATGTTTCCACCCCTGTAATTGTCATTGGGTCTGTAAGATACGTGAGGTTAGAATCGTCACATATACGGGATTAGCCTCAATCTAAAACCTGACTGAGCAAGGGTCAATTACCTGATTTTTGACGGATTTTTATTTTTGGCGCTGCGACAAAAAGCTGACGATTTTACCTTTTTAGTCAAATTGTTGACTTTATTGAGGTTTTGTTTTTGATTTGTGACTAATCTCTTTTTAAACAATTAGATAGCGTTATTTTACTCGGTAGCTTAGCAGGTGTTTTACGCCAGTTCAGGTCATGGTACTGCAAAGAGCAAAAGCTCCAGTGTCCGCGGTTTATAGATTTGGTTATAGATAAGCAATAAATCGAATTAAAATGTTCTAATAGCCTGTATGTGTGCTGAGCGCGGAACTGGCGCAGACAGGGTGAAAAACAGGCGAGTGGGCGGTGCTCAGTTGCTGATTTTTTTCGTATTCAGAAGGTGTTATGGATCCCAAGATATTGAAAGTGGCGATAAATCGTCGCATGCCATTTGGCAAATATGCCGGCAGACGACTACTGGAGTTGCCCGAGCCTTATCTGGTGTGGTTTAAGTCCAACGGCTTTCCGGCGGGGCAGCTTGGGCAGGAGCTGGCGCTGATCTATGAGGTGAAGCTGAATGGACTTGAGGCCATGTTGCGGCCGCTGCTGGATGAAGCGCAATGAGGCCTGCTACAGCGAGTGAGATGGCGACTGAGATGGCGGGCGAGATTACAGATGAGATTGCAGACGAGCTGGCTGTAGCGCGAGCAGATATTACTATTTGTCTGTATCAGCCGAAGGATGCCAGGGCGATTGCAACTGTGTATCACAGCGCTGTGGCGGCGCTTTCTGTTACTGAAGAAAAAGTGACGTGTAACACGCCTGCCCTGGAAAGCTCGGCTCGTGAAAGCTTGGCCCATGAAAGCTTGGCCCATGAAAGCTCTGTTCGTGAAAACTCTACGACAGGCTCTCGGCCCCTTTACACTGCGGCGCAGTGCCGCGCCTGGAGTAGCGGCATTCGTGACCCAAGGTACTGGCGCTCACGCCTTGGCCGCAGTTTGGTGCTGGTGGCAAGACAGGGCGGCGAGCTTATCGGCTTTATCGAGTCTGAACTCGGGTTTAAGGACCGGGGCTATATCGGCTACTGCTATGTTTCTCCTGCCTGGCAGCGACAGGGCGTGGCGGGCAAACTGCTGAATGCACTGATAAAGCTTGCGCCTTCCTATGGGGTAGCGACGCTGAGCACAGATGCCTCCAAGGCGTCGCGGGCACTTTTTGCCGCCCACGGTTTTCGCGAGCTTGGGCGCAGCTTTCAGCAAAAAAGCGCCGAGGTGCTGCCGGGCTTTTCGATGCAGTTGCTACTGCCTTTTTATGTTACTCCAACTTTTGCCACGACTGATTCGGTCACTTCAGCCCCTGACCAAGCCTGCCTTCGCCAAGTGTTCATAAGTCACGCTGAGCTTGAGGCCATCGCCCGGGTGTTTCACCGCGCTGTAGCGGGCGCGGCAGAGCATTACACTCAGGCGCAGCGTCAGGCATGGAGTCCAAAGGTTCGAAGTGCAGCCGAGTGGCGCACCCGCCTTGAAGGAACCAGGGTCTGGCTTGCCAAAGCTGCCGATGGACAGTTGGTTGGCTTTATCAATCTTAAGCGGCTGGATGATAAGACCTGTGAAGTTGATTGCCTGTTTACCGCCCCAGAAATGCAAAGGCGCGGAGTTGGTGCTTCGCTGCTAACTGCCCTTGAGCGCCACGCCCGAGACTTAAGGTTCGAGCGCATCCGGGTGCATGCCTCTTACTATGCCAAACCGCTGTTTATCAAGCAGGGTTTTATTGAGCTTACCCAAAACCAGCACCCAAGAAACGGCGAGGTGTTGGTGAACTTCACTTTGGAGAAGGCCCTTTGTAAACCGCCGCGCCGCAGAGCCAGGCTGTAAATCTAGGCCGCTGAGACAAGCAGCTTTGTAGAGTTGCAGCTGTGATTAACGGTGGCGCTGAAAGGCTGCTTAAAAAGAAAACCCGGCTCGAGGCGATCCGGGTTTTGATTCTGCAGTGACTAATGTCATTCAGCCCAAGGCGACGTTCGTCATTCAGCCCAAAGTGCGTTAAAGCGCTTAGCCCAAGGTGCTTTGCACCGCTCAGCCAAGATGGCTTACGTACTGGAGCTGCGGCGGCAACTCTTCATGCAGGGCTTCGCGGCGGGAAATAAAGCGGATAAAGGCGCCCGGCAGGGTGAGCTCATCAATCGGCTGCTGCCAGTGGCACATGCCAAGTGCCTGATAACCTTCCTTGCCCGCGGCAGTGTAAGCGGTGGATACCCCCACATAGCTGCGGCTGCGCTCAACACTTATCCAGCGGTCATTTTTCGCCATGGACAGGGCAATGATGCGCTCGCCGAGTGGCCGTCTGCCATCGTAATGGTATTTCAGGGCGTAGGTGTACGGGAAGCTGCCGGCGCCTGTGCCTATCACGCTGTTGTTGGTGGCGGCATTGATGGCGGATTCCAGCGCTTCGTACAGGTACTGGCCATCGATGGCGTATTTTACCAGCGGCAGTTCAAACGGCAGCAGGCGGCCAAGCACATCGGCCAGGGTGATATTGCCCCGGCTCAGTGACTGACGCACGCCGCCGGCGTTGTGCAGTGCAAAATCCACCGCGCCATCGAGCAGGCGCGACTCTTCATACATGGCGCGGCTGACCCAGGGCGCCACTTCACTGCCGTGGGGCAGGCTTTTACTTGGCAGGCGGGTGTGTACCAGCTCCCGCGGCACCATGGCCAGCACCTTGCGGTCAAGCGCGTTGATGGCCGGGCGGTAATCGGTATCGATAATCTGGCGTATCTCCTGCTGCTCGGTGGGCCAGAGGATATTCGGGTGCTGTTTTAATTGCTCGAGCAGCGCATCGCGGCACTCGGTGCTTGCGCCCTGCACCACAGGATGCTCATCCAGCATCAGATAGTTGCCGCCATCAAGGGCGATAACCTGGCCATTGCTGTCAAACTCGATGCTGGCAAGACCGATGGTTTCGGCGTATTTACCGGCATGGAGTATCGGGGTGCCGTTAACCTTTATTCCCCACGGGGCGCAGGGCAGGCCAAGGGAGGCGAAATCTCCCATCAGGGTATGGCTGTGGCCGCCAACTATCAGGCTGATGCCGCTGACCTCGGCGGCAAGCTTTTGGTCGCCATCAAGCCCAAGGTGGCTGAGCACAATAATATGGTCAACGCCGCCAGCTTTCAGCGCGGTAACAGTGCGTTTGCAGGTGTCGATGGCATTGGCAAAATGGGTGTCAGGATCGGGTCTGGCGATGACTTTCATCTGATCGAGCGTAATGCCAAAGAGCGCAAGCTTGCGATCGCCAAGGCTAGAAAAGCGCACTTTAGCGCAGCCACTCTCGTTATCCAGCGCATACAGATTATCAAGCGTGGCCAGGGCAAAGCCCTTCAGCGGGTCTTCTTCAGACAAGTCCATATTGCCTGCGAGCATCGGAAAGTCGATGGCCTTGATAAAGCGGTGCAGCGGCGCATTGCCACTGTCGATTTCATGGTTGCCTAGCACCATGGCATCGGGCTTTAACAGATTAAGCAGCCTCGCGTTCGCCTTACCTTTAAATTCGTTGAAGTACAGGGTGCCCTGAAAGGTATCGCCGCCATGTAAAAACAAAAACGGGCTGTCTGCGGCCTTGGCGGATTGACGGGCGTTGTCGAGCACGGTGGCAATACGGCCATAGCCGCCGCTGTGGCAGGCAAGACGCCAGGCCTGGCCTTGATGCTCCAGGCTTAAGCTGAGTGCCACCGGGTCAAAATTACTGTGGCAGTCGTTGATGTGGGCAAGGCGCAGTGAATAGCGTGTTTGCAATGAAAAAACCTTCTTTAAAAATGCGCGCAAAAAATACCGTTAGCAAAAGCCCGGCCGGAGCCGGGCTTTGAGTGCGATGCAGCATGTTACTGCGGGTCGCTGTCCTGAAAATCCGACAAACGTATGCCTTTATCTTTCATGCGCCGTTTCCACAATTGACGGGCAAGGCGCTGCATGTCGATGGCCGGGTCGTTCAAGTCAACGATTTCGAGCCCCAGCATCGACTCAATAATGTCTTCCTGGGTGACCAGACCCTGGGCTGAGCCGTATTCATCCACCACCACCGCAATTTGGGTGTTGCGCTTAATCATCAGTTCCAGCAGCGGCAGGATCTTGGCCGTTTCCGGCACCGCCAGCAGGTTACGCTTGATGCTGCCAAGGGTTGCATCAGGGTTATCGTGAACCCCGAGCAGAATGTCTGTGCGGTTTACAAAACCTTGAATATCATCATTATCTTCATCGTACACCGGCAGGCGGGTAAAGGGCTTGCTGATGAACTTGCCCACAAAGTCCTGCAGTGTCATGGCCATGGGAACCGAAAACATCACAGTGCGCGGCGTCATAATGGCGGTCACCGGCATTTCTTTTACCGACAAAATCTGGGTCAGAATGCGTGACTCCTGAGCGTCCAGCTCACCGGACTCCTGGCCCATACGTGCCATGGCACTCATTTCCTGACGGATATATTGACCTTCTTCACCCTTGCCAAGCAGTTTGGTCACTTGCTGCGACATCCAAATCAGTGGCTTGGTGCCTCGCACCATCCACAGCAGCGCCACGCTCACCGACGGCGCCAACGCGCGCCAGTAGTTGGCACCCACAGTCTTTGGGATGATTTCTGAGAAGAACAAAATAATAAAAGTCAGCACGGCGGAAAATACGCCAAGCATCTCATCACCAAACACATAAGCGGCCTGGGCGCCGGCAACGGCGGCACCAACGGTATGGGCAATGGTATTGAGGGTCAGGATAGACACCAGCGGCGCTTCAACATTGGCCTTGTGGGCACGCAAACGCGCGGCGGCTGACGGATTGGTTTGTTCGAGTGAGGCAATGTAGCTTGGGGTCACTGACAGCAGCACGGCTTCAAAAATGCTGCACAGAAAGGAAACGCCAACGGCAACAAGTATGATAATAATGAGGGTGACCATAAAAGGTTCAATAAACTCCATCGCATCGGCCAACATTGACCGGCGGTCATGTTAACACAGACTTTGGTTGTGTGCTGGCGAAAATCTCGCTGCATCGGTATAATTCGCGACCCCGCGCTGTGGGCTATTACTGGTTTGAGGTTTGTCTGATGAGTGAAAAGAAGATCAATTTGCTGGACCTGGATCAACAGGGACTGAGAGCACTGCTGACTGAGATGGGTGAAAAGCCGTTTCGCGCCCAGCAGCTGATGCAATGGATCTATCATTTTGGCGTCAGCGACTTTGAGCAGATGACCAACATTAATAAGGTGCTGCGCGGTAAGCTCGCGGCCCGCTGTGAAATCGTGGCGCCGGAAATCACCAGCTTCCAGAAATCCAGCGATGGCACCATCAAGTTTGCCATTAACGTCGGCCAGGGCCAGGAAGTGGAAACCGTATATATTCCTGAGGATGACCGCGCTACCTTGTGTGTGTCGTCGCAGGTGGGCTGTGCGCTCGAATGTACCTTCTGCTCCACCGCCCAGCAGGGCTTTAACCGTAACCTGACCGTGGGTGAAATCGTCGGCCAGATCTGGCGCGTGTCCCACTTCCTCGGTTTTCAGAAAGAAACCGGCGAGCGTCCCATCTCCAACGTGGTGATGATGGGCATGGGCGAGCCGCTGCTGAACATGGCAAACGTAGTGCCGGCCATGAACATCATGCTGGATGATTATGGTTTTGGACTGTCCAAACGCCGTGTCACCCTGTCGACCTCCGGTGTGGTACCGGCGCTCGATAAACTCGGTGACATGATTGATGTGGCACTGGCGGTGAGTATTCACGCCCCCAACGACACCCTGCGTGACGTACTGGTACCGATTAACAAAAAGTACCCGCTGCAGCAGTTTTTGGCGTCGATCCGTGGCTATCTTGAAAAGTCCAACGCCAACCGTGGTCGGGTGACGGTGGAATATGTGATGCTCGATCACATCAACGACAGCACAGAGCAGGCCCATGAGCTGGCGCAGCTGATGAAGGATACGCCCTGCAAAATCAACCTCATTCCGTTTAACCCCTATCCGGGCTCGCCCTATGGCCGTTCGTCCAACTCCCGCATCGACCGCTTTGCCAAGGTGCTCATGGAGTACGATCTGACCGTGATAGTGCGTAAAACCCGCGGCGATGACATTGATGCTGCCTGTGGTCAGCTTGCAGGCGACATCCGCGATCGCACCAAGCGATTGGCAAAAAAACGCATGCAAGAAAGTCAGATTTCAGTCACAATGGAATAACTCATTGTTTGCACAGATTAATAGGTTTTGCTTATGAAGCACGGACTGCCTTCCTTCACCCTGATTGCACTGCTCTCGATGTTGGCGAGCGGCTGCGTCACGGAGCAAACCTATTCGGGCACCGATATTCCGGTGTCCGAACGCACCTTTGATAAGGTGGCGGCGGCCAAAGAGCGGACGCAGCTGGGGCTGACCTATCTGAAGCGTGGCAATGCCGAGCAGGCCAAGTTCAACCTGGACAAAGCCATGAGCTATGCCCCGGATCTGGAAGAAGTGAACGTGGCCATGGCGTATTTTTACCAGACGGTGGGCGATGTGCCGCGCACCGAAGAGGCCTATCGCCGCGCGGTGCGCTCCAGTGACGCCACCGGCGATTCCATGAATAACTTCGGCGTGTTTCTGTGTCAGCAGAAACGCTACGATGAAGCAGAACAAATGTTCCTCAAGGCCATAGAACAACCCAAGTACACCCGCACTGCCTCCAGCTACGAAAACCTGGGGATTTGCAGCCGCGATGGGGGGAACAGAGAAAAAGCGCGACACTACTTTGATATGGCGCTAAAGTATGACCCACGACGCGCCACCTCCCTGCTGGAGCTGACTGAACTGGCCATGGACAGTCAGGATTACCAGGGCGCCAAGCGACTGCTTGAAAGAATGCATACGGTTGTTGCCGAGTCGGCCGCAAGCCTGGCATTAGGGGTGGAAATAGAGCGTCAACTGAACAATTTCGATGCCAGCAGCCGTTACGGCATTTTGCTGCTGGCTAAATTTCCCGCTTCACCAGAAGCCAAGCAATATCGGGCAAGTTTGAATCAATGAACGAAGAATTGAATGTTTCTTCAGGCGCTACTCAGGAACACGCACCTGAAAGCCTCGGCCAAATCCTGAAGGCCGCACGCGAAGCCAAAAATCTGTCCGTTGCCGATGTGGCGACGGCTTTGCATTTAAGACCCTCCATAGTCACCAACATTGAGGCGGATGATTTCAGTCATATCGCCAACGCCACTTACATCCGTGGTTACGTGAAAAACTTCGCCCGCATCGTTGAGGCCGACAAGCAAAAGGTCGCCCAGTGTCTGGAGCGCCAGGCGCCGGTCGTGACCGAGCCAACCATGCAGAGTTTTTCCCGCAAAACCGTGCGTCAGGCCCGTGATACCCGTTATCACCTGCTGACCTGGCTGGTGTTGATTGGCCTTCTGGTGCTGATGGTGTTTTGGTGGCTGCAGACCAGCAAGTTTTTCAATAACGGCTCGGTGGATTTTTCCAAACCAACCGTTGAAGAAGTCGCTGCCGAGAAAGTTGCTGCAGAAAAAGTCGCTGCTGAAAAAGTGGCGGCCGAAAAATCTGCCCCACAGCTGCGAGTGCAGCCTGCCGATACCGCCCTTACTGAAAATGGCACTGAGCCTGGCGCAGTGGCGGGTGCTATGGGCACTGAAACCCAACCTCAGGCGGCTGAGCAATCCATCGCGCAGCAAGCCCCGGACAATACTCAGCTGCAAGCTCAGCCGGTTCAAACTGTGCCTGCCCAAACCGGCACTCAGGCGACTCAAACAGCCGAGGGCGCATCAGTAGCTGATACAACTCAGCCAGCTAATGTGTCAGGGTCTCAGCCAGCTAATCAGCCAATGACTGCTGCCGAAATTCTGGCTGCAGATGCCGAGCTGCGTGCACCCAAGCAGGCCGAAGCGGCCGCTCAGGTGCCTGCTGTGGATGATGGTATGGAAGATTTACGCGTTACCTTCAGCGCTGACTGCTGGATCCAGGTCAAAGACGGTGACGGTAAGGTACTCGTGAGTGAAGTGCGTAAGCCAGGGCAGGATTTGACCCTGACCGGCAAGGCACCCATGAGCCTCATTCTCGGTGCACCAGCGGCGGTAAGCATCAGCTTCAACAATGAAGCGGTGAGCCTCGATGAATTTCCAAAGGGTAAGGTTGCCCGTTTCAATCTGCCCCGTAACGGTTAACTGCCAGGCAAGAAGAAGTAGTCAGCATGTATAACGAGAATCCCATCAAGCGCCGTCCGTCCACCCGTATTTACGTTGGCAATGTGCCCATCGGTGATGGCGCGCCTATCGCCGTGCAGTCGATGACCAACACCCGCACCACAGATGTTGCCGCTACCGTGGCGCAAATCCGGGCGCTGGAAAATGTGGGTGCCGACATAGTGCGGGTTTCTGTGCCGACCATGGATGCCGCCGAGGCCTTTAAGCTTATCAAGCAGCAAGTGTCGGTGCCGCTGGTGGCCGATATTCATTTCGATTACCGTATTGCCCTCAAGGTCGCTGAATACGGCGTTGATTGTTTGCGGATTAACCCGGGCAACATCGGCAACGAAGAGCGTATCCGCGCCGTGGTTGACTGCGCCCGCGACAAAAACATTCCTATCCGCATCGGTGTTAACGGCGGCAGTCTTGAAAAAGACCTGATGGACAAATACAAAGAGCCAACGCCAGAAGCACTGGTAGAGTCGGCGATGCGCCACGTGGACATTCTCGACCGGCTCAACTTTGACCAGTTTAAGGTCAGTGTAAAAGCCTCGGACGTGTTTTTGGCGGTGGAGTCATACCGTCTGCTCGCCAAACAAATCAAGCAGCCGCTGCATTTAGGTATTACCGAAGCGGGCGGTGCCCGTGCCGGCGCGGTGAAATCCGCCGTTGGCCTTGGGATGCTGCTTGCTGAAGGTATTGGCGACACCCTGCGGATTTCCCTTGCTGCCGATCCGGTGGAAGAAATCAAAGTCGGTTTTGATATTTTGAAGTCGCTGCGCATTCGCTCCCGCGGCATCAACTTTATCGCCTGTCCATCCTGCTCCCGTCAGGAGTTTGATGTGATTAACACGGTCAACGAGCTGGAAAAACGCCTTGAAGATGTGACCACCGCCATGGACGTGTCCATCATCGGCTGTGTGGTTAACGGCCCGGGCGAAGCACTGGTGTCCCATCTCGGGCTTGCCGGTGGTCACAAAAAGAGCGGTTTTTACGAAGATGGCGTACGCCAGAAAGAGCGGTTTGACAACGATAACCTGCTCGATGCGCTCGAAGCGCGTATTCGTGCCAAGGCCAATCTGATGGAAAACCGTATCCCGGTGCGTGACTCCGGCAACGACTGAGGCGCGGGCGGTTTTATTTTTGCAGCCGTGCTCCCTATAATGCGAACCATCTTAACGGCCAAGCCCGTGTAACCGCGCATCTGCGTGTGAATTTTAACCAGCTGGCAATCAGCAGCTATCAACGAGTCGATTACAGTGGCAAAACAGATCCAAGCGATTCGCGGAATGAACGACATTCTGCCAACCCAGTCTCCCGTATGGCAAAAACTTGAATCGGTACTGCGCGATGCAGTGGCGGCATTCGGTTACAGCGAAATCCGTACGCCGATTGTTGAGAGCACCGATCTTTTCAAGCGCTCCATCGGTGAAGTAACTGACATCGTTGAAAAAGAAATGTACACCTTTGAGGATAGAAACGGCGACAGCCTGACCCTGCGCCCCGAAGGCACAGCCTCAACCGTACGTGCCGGTAACGAGCACGGCCTGCTCTATAACCAGGAGCAGCGTCTGTGGTACACAGGCCCCATGTTCCGCCACGAGCGCCCGCAAAAAGGCCGCTATCGTCAGTTCCACCAGTTTGGTGTTGAAGTGTACGGCATTTCCACCGCTGACATCGATGCCGAAGTGCTGATGCTGTCCAACATGCTGTGGCAGAAGCTCGGCCTGACTGAGCATGTCACGCTTGAAATCAATACCCTGGGTGACAGCGCCGAGCGCGCCGCCTACCGCGACGCCCTGATTGCCTTCCTTGAGCAGTTTAAAGACAAGCTCGATGAAGACGGCCAGCGTCGCATGTACACCAACCCGCTGCGGGTACTGGATACCAAAAATCCCGAAGTGCAGGCCCTGCTGGCCGGCGCTCCAAGCCTGATGGATTACCTCGGCGAAGAGTCGCGCACACATTTTTCAACCCTGTGTGAACTCCTGGACGCCGTTGGCATCCAATACCGGGTTAACCCCCGTTTGGTGCGCGGGCTGGATTATTACAACCGGACTGTGTTTGAATGGGTCACCGACAGCCTTGGTGCTCAGGGTACAGTGCTCGCCGGTGGTCGCTACGATGGCTTGGTTGGTCAGCTTGGCGGTAAAGACACCCCGGCAGTGGGTTTTGCCATGGGCCTTGAGCGTATTGTGCTCTTGCTCGAAACCCTGGAGCTTGCCAAAGACGTGCCCAACGCGGTGGACGTATACGTGACCGCCATGGGCGACAGCTGTGTGCCTCAGGCTTTTGCCATCGCCAATGAGCTGCGTCAGGCGCTGCCCGGCGTGCGCATCATGACCCACTGCGGCGGCGGCAACTTCAAGAAGCAAATCAAGCGTGCCGACAAAACCGGCGCGGCGCTGGCACTGATTATCGGCGAGACCGAACTTGCCGAAGGCAAGGTGGCCGTAAAGCCGCTTCGCAATGACAACGAACAACAGCTGGTGAGCCGTGAGCTGCTGGCTGAAACTATTAAAGCATTGATTTGACTCCCGGATTTGGGAGCGATTACAAGAGGACGTGCGCGTGGAAATCTATAGCACAGAAGAACAACAGGTAGAAGCCATCAAGCGCTTTTGGAAAGATTACGGCACTTCAATCGTGATTGGTGCAGCGGTGGGCCTTGGCGGCCTGTACGGCTGGAACACTTACTCAGCCAGTAAGGTTGAGAAGTCTGAATCCGCCTCCGCCGCGTTTCAGGCGTTAAGCCAGAATGTAAATGACGAAGCGGCCATGCTTAAAGCCGCCGAAAGCTTTAAGGCTGAGCACTCAGCTGCCGGTTACTCGCTGCTGATTGAGCTCATGGTTGCCAAGAGCGCCGTGGATGCCAAGGACTTTGCCAAGGCAGAAGAAGCACTCAAAAAAGTGATGGCAGCCAAAGATGCCGGCACCCTGGGTAGCGTTGCTGCGCTGCGTCTGGCGCGCATTCAGGCCGAGCAAGGCCAGAGCGATGCGGCCATTGCCACCCTCGATGGCGTTTCTGATGAAGCCTTTATTGCCCAGCGCGATGAAATCAAAGGCGATATTCTGGCAGCCAAGGGTGAAACCGACAAAGCCAAAGCCGCCTATCAGGCTGCGCTGGACAAAGGCGGCGTATCTGCCAGTCCGGTACTGAAAATGAAGCTGGATAATCTTAATCAGGCATAAGGAAGTCGCCGATGAAGTCTTGGTGCAAAAACCTGCTGGCAGCGGGCCTTGGTATGGCCGTGCTGACGGCCTGCTCGTCCAATGATGTGGAAGAAGAGCCGGTCAGTGAGCTGACTGAAATCAACGCCACTGTGTTTCCTGAAATCAACTGGAGCGACAGTGTAGGCGACGGGGTAGGCGACTACTATTCACGTCTGCGTCCTGCGGTGGATTACGGCAAGATTTTCGTTGCCGATCGCGACGGTCTGGTCGTGGCGTTCGATGAGCAAAGCGGCGACAAACTGTGGGAAGTCGACTTCTCGGATCTGTTTAAAGACCGTTTGCTTGGTAAAAACAAAGGCGCACGTCTGGCCGCCGGTATTACCGCAGCCCGCGGCAAGGTATTTGTTGGCGGTGAGAGCGGTTTGCTGGTAGCACTCAATGCCGACACCGGTGAAGTAGTGTGGACCGCTCAGGCGACCGGCGAGCTGTTGTCGGCTCCGGCGGTTGGCGATGACACCCTGGTGGTGAACGCAAGCTCCGGCTCCCTCGATGCCTTTGATGTCGAAACCGGTGAAAAGCGCTGGAGTTATGAAAACCAGTTGCCTAACCTCACTTTGAGGGGCACAGGTTCGGCATCGTTCCAGGCCGGTGGTTTCTTCGTCGGCACCGCCGATGGCAAAGTGGCCGTGGTGATTAAAGACAACGGTCAGGCTGCGTGGGAACAACCGATTTACACCCCCAAGGGTGGTAATGAATTCAGCCGTATGGCCGACGTCGACATGACGCCGCTGCCTATCGGTGAAAATCTGTACGCGGTAAGCTACAACGGTAACCTGGTGTCGATGGAAATGCGCTCTGGCCGTATCGTCTGGTCGCGCAAATACTCAAGCTTCCACGATCTGGCCGCCAGTGGCGTGCAAGTGTATCTGGTTGCCGACAGCAGCCGTATTTACTCCATTGACCGTCGCAACGGTCTGGAACTGTGGAGTAACTCAGAGCTTTTGCACCGTGAGCTGACCGCGCCTGTGGTGTTTGAAGATTATCTGGTAGTGGGTGACTTCGAAGGTTACCTGCACTTTATCGACCGCAACGACGGCAAGCTCGTCGGCCGGGTCGAAGTTGACTCCGACGGCCTGTTCAGTCAGCCGCTGGTGGTTGACGGCAAGCTTTACGTGCAAGGCCGCAGCGGCAAAGTGGCCCGCATCGTACTTCCGTAAGCCAAGGCTTGACCTTGCAAGCCCCCGGAAGTACGTTCCGGGGGCTTTTTATTGAAAAGATTGTAATAGAGGCAAAAACATGATCCCTGTAGTGGCCCTGGTGGGTCGCCCCAATGTGGGCAAATCGACCCTGTTTAACCGACTCACGAGAACCCGGGACGCCTTGGTTGCTGACTATCCGGGGCTGACCCGCGACCGCAAATACGGCCGCGCGCACCTGTCCGGCTACGAGTTTATCGTGGTGGACACCGGTGGTATCGATGGCACCGAGGAAGGCATTGAAACCAAGATGGCCGAGCAATCGCTGGCTGCCATTGAAGAAGCGGATGTGGTGCTGTTTATGACCGACGCCCGC
This sequence comes from Shewanella jiangmenensis, assembly GCF_018596335.1. GTDB lineage: Bacteria > Pseudomonadota > Gammaproteobacteria > Enterobacterales > Shewanellaceae > Shewanella > Shewanella jiangmenensis. The sequence continues at coordinate 341,482 of NZ_JAHEPS010000003.1, forward strand.
GCCGGTCTCACTGCCGCTGATCTGGCCATTGCCCAGCACCTGCGCAGCCGCGACAAGGTTACCTTCGTGGTGGCCAACAAGGTCGACGGTATCGATGGCGACTCTGCCTGCGCCGAATTCTGGCAGCTGGGTCTGGGTGAAGTGTACCAGATGGCCGCATCACAGGGCCGCGGTGTCACCAGCCTGGTGGAATACGCGCTGGCACCTTTTGCCGAAGCCATGGGCATTACCCCGGGTGAAGAGGGCGAAGAAGAAACCCACGAGCGTGAGTACACCGAAGAAGAAGCCGAAGCAGAGCAGGCGCGTCTTGCCGCGCTGCCCATCAAGCTTGCCATTATCGGCAAGCCCAACGTAGGTAAGTCGACACTCACCAACCGTATTCTCGGTGAAGAGCGGGTGGTGGTGTACGACCAGCCCGGTACCACCCGCGACTCGGTATATATTCCGATGGAGCGTGACGGCCGCAGCTACGTGCTGATTGACACCGCCGGTGTGCGTCGCCGCGCCCGCGTGCATGAAGTTATCGAAAAGTTCTCGGTGATTAAGACCCTGAAAGCGGTTGAAGACGCCAACGTGGTGCTCCTGGTTGTTGATGCCCATGAAGGCATCGCCGAACAGGACTTGGGGCTTTTGGGCTTTGTGCTCAACTCCGGCCGTGCGCTGGTGATTGCGGTGAACAAGTGGGATGGTCTGGATCAGGACGTCAAAGACAGGGTGAAGACCGAGCTTGACCGTCGCCTTGGTTTTATCGACTTTGCTCGCATTCACTTTATTTCGGCGCTGCACGGCACCGGCGTGGGTCACCTGTTCGAGTCGGTGGAAGAAGCCTATGACAGCGCGACCCGCCGCGTGAGCACGTCCTTGCTGACCCGCATCATGCAGATGGCTCAGGACGATCACCAGCCGCCTATGGTTAACGGTCGCCGGGTTAAGCTCAAGTACGCCCACGTCGGCGGTTACAACCCGCCAATCGTGGTGGTGCACGGCAATCAGGTAAGCCGCCTGCCGGACTCCTACAAGCGCTACATGATGAACTACTACCGCCGTTCTTTGAAAGTGGTTGGTACGCCGATTCAGCTGCGCTTCCACGAGGGTGCCAACCCCTTCGAAGGCAAGGTCGAGAAACTGACCTTGAGTCAGGAGCGCCGCCGTAAGCGCATGATGAGCCACATCAAAAACAAGAAAGCCTGATAAGGGTTTTACTTAACTGAAAAACGCCGGCATGTCCGGCGTTTTTTGTTGTTGGCACTGATGGCGAAGGGCTTCAAAAAGGTGAGCCTCTGATGTGGCCAGCCCGCTTACGAAAAAAGCCACACCGTCATTCCCGTGGCACCTCTACCTGTGACACGTCCATCTGTGGCAAGTCTATCTGAGTCACAGTCGCCTGAAACCGGCCGGCTTTAAGCTCGGTCTGCACCGTATCGCCAATGCGAAGGTTGGAGGCATCTTCCACTACCTTGCCGTCAGCGTCCTTGGTAATGGCGTAGCCGCGACTTAAGGTGGCAAGCGGGGAAACAGCTGATAGCTGATGCGCAAGCTGCCCCAGATGGCGCTCAGTGCGTTTAAGCATGTTGTCCATGACGCTGTGCAGACGGTTGCTGGCAAAGTCGAGTCGCTGCGCTTCAAGCGTTAAGGTGTGCGCCGGTGATTTGGCATTGAGCCGTGCGCGGCTGCGCTCAAGCTTGAGGGTCGCGGCGGCGATGCGTCTGTCCATGGCGGATGTGAGACGCAGTTCCAACTCATCGAGCTTTTGCATCTGCTGGGAGAGGCGCCGTTTGGGGTCGTGCCGGTCGAGCCTTGAGTACAGAGCGCCCAGTTTAGATGCCTGATTAAGCTGGTAATGGCGCCAGCTTTGGCCGAGGCGGGATAACAGTGCCATGAGTTTTTGCTGCCGGTGACTTTGGTCGTCCGACAAAAGCTCAGCGCCCGCCGACGGCGTGGGTGCCCGCACATCGGCCACATAGTCGGCGATGGTGGTATCCACTTCATGACCAACGGCGCTCACCAGCGTCAGGGTGCTGTTGTAGATGGCATGGGCCAGCGCTTCGCTGTTAAAACACCACAAATCTTCAAGGCTGCCGCCGCCACGGGTGAGCAGCAGTACATCCACCTCGAGGCGGCGGTTGGCAAGCTCAATGGCGCGAATAATGTCCTTGTCTGCCTCGCTGCCCTGTACCGCCGTCGGGTAGATAATCACCTCGATGGCGGGATTACGCCGTTTAAGCACATGCAGCACATCGCGGATAGCCGCACCTGTGGGGGAGGTGATGACGCCAATCCGATTGATGCTCTGTGGCAGCGGCCGCTTGGTTTCGATGGCAAACAGCCCCTCGGCGGCAAGCTTCATCTTCAGCGCTTCATAGCGCGCCGCCAACATGCCATCTCCGGCAGGGAACATGGCGTCAATCAACAGCTGATAATCACCCCTTGGTTCATACACGCTGATGCTGCCGCGCACCAGCACCTGCTGGCCGTTGGCGGGGCGAAAGCCTACACTGGCATTGCGGCCCTTGAACATGGCGGCACGGATTTGCGACTGGCTGTCTTTCAGGGTTAAGTACCAGTGACCGGAGCTTGGCGAGCTGAAATTGGAAATTTCTGCCGTCAGCCACAACTTGCCCAATTGACCTTCGAGTAATTGCCGCACTTCGCCATTGAGGCGGGAGACGGTATAAACTTCATTTTCGGGGACTTGCATGGTTTTTTCCGGCGAAATGCAAATTTTTCCAATTTTGCATTTACCGAGGCCCCCTTGCAAGGTATAATGCCGCCGCAATATTTACCTCTACCAATCCTACACAAAGGGGAGATGTTGCAATGCTACGTCTAATCAAAGAAGCGCTGACGTTCGACGATGTTTTACTGGTTCCAGCGCACTCTACAGTCCTCCCTAATACCGCAATTCTTAAGACTCGGCTGACTCAAAAAATCGAGCTGAACATTCCTTTGGTGTCTGCTGCAATGGACACAGTGACCGAGGCGCGTCTTGCCATCGCAATCGCTCAGGAAGGTGGTTTGGGCTTTATTCACAAAAACATGAGCATCGAGGCCCAGGCCGAAGAAGTTCGTAAAGTGAAGATTTACGAAGCCGGCGTGGTTCAGGACCCTGTTACTGTTACCCCAAGCACGACCCTTGCCGAGCTGCGTCAGCTCACCGAGCGTAACGGCTTTGCCGGTTACCCTGTGGTGAATGCTGCCAATGAACTGGTGGGTATCATCACCGGCCGTGACGTGCGCTTTGTGACCGACTGGTCCAAAACCGTTCAGGAAGTGATGACCCCGAAAGAGCGTCTGGTGACTGTACCTGAAGGCACCAAGCTTGAAGACGTGCAAAAGTTGATGCACACCAACCGTATCGAAAAGGTACTGGTAGTGAGTGATGACTTCCGCCTCAAGGGCCTCATCACAGTAAAAGATTTCGAAAAAGCTGAGCGCAAGCCAAACGCCTGTAAAGACGAGCTTGGCCGGCTGCGCGTTGGCGCTGCCGTGGGCGCAGGCCCAGGCAACGAAGAGCGCGTTGATGCGCTGGTGAAAGCCGGTGTTGACGTGCTGCTGATTGACTCTTCCCACGGCCACTCTGAAGGCGTATTGCAGCGTATTCGCGACACCCGCGCCAAGTACCCTGAACTGCAAATCATCGGCGGTAACGTCGCCACTGCCGAAGGCGCGCTGGCGCTGGTTGAAGCCGGTGTAAACGCGGTAAAAGTAGGTATTGGCCCAGGCTCTATCTGTACTACCCGTATCGTTACCGGTGTGGGCGTACCGCAAATCACTGCCGTGTCTGATGCTGCCGCTGCCGTGAAACACCTGGACGTACCTGTAATCGCCGACGGCGGTATCCGCTACTCAGGCGACTTGGCCAAGGCGCTGGCTGCCGGTGCCTCGTGCATCATGGCCGGCTCCATGTTTGCCGGTACTGACGAAGCCCCGGGTGAAACCGAGCTGTATCAGGGCCGTGCCTATAAGTCATACCGCGGCATGGGCTCCCTCGGCGCCATGAGCAAAGGCTCCTCCGATCGTTACTTCCAGAGCGACAACGCCGCCGACAAACTGGTGCCGGAAGGTATCGAAGGTCGCGTGCCTTACAAGGGCAAGATCAAAGAAATCATCCATCAGCACATGGGCGGCCTGCGCTCCTGTATGGGCCTGACCGGCTGCGCCACTATCAAAGAGTTGGGTGAAAAGGCCCAGTTCGTGAAGGTGACCGCTGCAGGCATGGGCGAGTCCCACGTGCACGATGTGACCATTACCAAAGAAGCCCCGAACTATCGTACCGGCGGCTGATTGAAAAGGGCGGCCCCGGGTCGCCCTTGCTGTACCTGATGGCAGGCATAAAGCGCCCGCCACCCTAGAAACCAATGAGATAAAGGTTTTCCATGAGCAACATTCATGAGCACAAGATTCTGATCCTGGACTTCGGCTCTCAGTACACCCAGCTGATTGCCCGCCGTATCCGCGAAATCGGCGTGTACTGCGAACTCTGGGCCTGGGATGTGTCTGAAGAGCAAATCAAAGGCTTTGCCCCCAACGGTATCGTACTGGCCGGTGGCCCCGAGTCAGTGACCGAAGCCAACTCCCCACGCGCCCCTGAATACGTGTTCAACGCCGGTGTGCCTGTGCTGGGTATTTGCTACGGCATGCAGACCATGAGCGAGCAGCTCGGTGGCAAGGTTATCCAGGGCGTTGGCGAGCGTGAGTTCGGTTATGCTCAGGTTGAAGTGCTGACCGACAGTGCGCTCTTGCGTCACATCGAAGACGGCATTTCCGACGCCGGCAAGCCACTTTTGGACGTGTGGATGAGCCACGGTGACAAGGTGTCTGAGATCCCTGAAGGCTTTGTGGCCGTTGCCAAGACCGAGACCTGCCCGTTTGCCGTGATGGCCAACGAAGAGAAGAAATTCTACGGCGTGCAGTTCCACCCTGAAGTGACTCACACCCGTCAGGGCAAGCGTATGCTGGAGCATTTCGTGCTCGACGTGTGTGGTTGTGATGCCAAGTGGCAGCCAGCCTCCATCATCGAAGACGCGGTTGAGCGCATCAAGGCTCAGGTTGGCGACGATGAAGTCATTCTCGGCCTCTCCGGCGGTGTGGATTCATCCGTGACAGCCATGCTGCTGCACCGCGCCATCGGCAAGCGCCTGACCTGCGTATTCGTTGACAACGGCCTGCTGCGCCTAAATGAAGCCAAGCAGGTGATGGACATGTTCGGCGACCATTTTGGTCTCAACATTGTGCACGTTGACGCCGAAAACCGCTTCCTCGACGCCCTCAAAGGCGAAAACGATCCGGAAGCCAAGCGTAAGATCATCGGCCGCGTATTCGTGGAAATCTTCGACGAAGAAGCCTCCAAGTGCGTTAATGCCAAGTGGCTGGCCCAGGGCACCATCTACCCGGACGTGATTGAATCAGCAGGCAGCGCCACCGGCAAGGCCCATGTGATCAAGTCACACCACAACGTGGGCGGTCTGCCGGAAGACATGGAGCTGGACTTGGTTGAGCCGCTGCGTGAACTCTTCAAAGACGAAGTGCGTAAGATTGGTCTGGAACTCGGCCTGCCTTACGACATGCTCTATCGCCACCCATTCCCAGGCCCAGGTCTTGGCGTGCGTGTACTTGGCGAAGTGAAGAAAGAATACTGTGATTTGCTGCGCCGCGCCGATGCCATCTTCATCGAAGAGCTGCACCGCGCCGATCTGTACAACAAGGTCAGCCAGGCGTTTACTGTGTTCCTGCCGGTTCGCAGTGTGGGCGTGATGGGCGATGGCCGTAAGTACGACTGGGTTGTGTCGCTGCGCGCCGTTGAAACCATCGACTTTATGACTGCACACTGGGCGCACCTGCCATACGATTTCCTTGGCCGCGTCTCCAACCGCATCATCAACGAAGTCGACGGCATTTCCCGCGTGGTGTACGACATCTCCGGTAAGCCACCAGCAACCATCGAGTGGGAATAAGCCTGAGGCTTAACAGGGCTAACCCAATAAAAAGGCGCTTCGGCGCCTTTTTTGTATTTGTTTTTCGGAAAACGCCGGTAACAAATTAAACGGACGTGGTGGGCTTGCAAAGCCAGTGGCGCAAGAGTTGAATGAACAACTTACGCTCAGCTATTGGCTTGGAACTGCTCTGGGCTTAGCTATTACGGCTTAGCACTGGCCCGGATTTTGAAACAAGTCTGGATTTTTGAAACAGGGAAGAGTTCGCTTATGAAGCTTGACCACATTACGCTTTTGGTTACATCGCTGGAACTCAGCATGCCTTACTACGAGCAATTACTGCCTTTGCTCGGCTTTTCAAAAAAGAAAAACCACGTATGGACGGATGGCGAGGGCTTTTTCTTTCAGTTTTTGCAGGCAAAAGCCGGTACCTCTGCCTACGAGCGTTACGGTGCCGGTATGAATCACCTGGGCTTTGGCGCGTCATCGCCTGATCAGGTTTATGGGGTGCGTGCCGCGATGGCGGAGGCGGGATTTGAGGTACCTGAGGTGCAAAACCTCGGTGGTGCCATCGCCTTGTTTATGAAAGACCCTGACGGGGTGCGCTTTGAAGTTACCTATTACCCACCGGGGATGGCCGTGGTTGATTAACTTAAATAGGCATACCGCTTTAACCCAAGCTGCCATGCTTGATGGGTAAAATTTTCAGAATCAACTCCTTAAAGGCACAGAATAACGCTGTGTTTACGCCGCCATTTCAATCCGATTACGGCCGGCTTCCTTGGCGCGGTACAACGCTTCATCGGCGGCCTTGATGGCGCGCTCTATTCCGCCTTGCTCGCGGGGAATGTCTGCAAGCCCTGCGCTGATGGTCAGATGTATGCTGCGGCCGTTAAAGCTAAAGTCGCTTTGCGCCACCAGAGCGCGCAAGCTGTCCATACGCTTATAGGCTTCGTCTACGCCAGTACCGTTGAATTCCAATAAAAACTCTTCCCCGCCCCAGCGAAAGAACTGATCGTCAGTTCGGATCTGGGTTGCTATCAATTTTGACAGTTCGACCAACACATAATCACCGGCGTCGTGGCCCAAGCTGTCGTTGATGCTTTTGAAGTGATCCACATCCACCAGAGCAAATACGCCGCGGCTGCCATCAATGGTACGGTTGAAAGAGCGGCGGTTAAGCGCGCCGGTGAGTGGATCGGTCGCCGCCAGTTTCTTAAGGTGCTGCTGCTGGTGATGCAGGTATTTAAGGAGCCGCCATAACCCTAAACCAGCCACAATTAGCCCGGTTGATTGGGTAATATCTTCCACCGTATTGAGTGAGGTAAAGAGCACCAGCTCGTCACACCAATCGAGCAAGCTGCCGATAAAGGAGAGTGAGGTGCCAACGAGCAGCAGGGTGTAGATATTGCCAAGGTGGCTTGCAAGAGAGCAGGCGAACATCAGAAACAGCCAAAAGCAAACCATCAGAAATTCGAGGGTCAGCTCGTCATATTGGCGCGTGGTGCGCCATTCATAATAATTGAGAACAAAAATCGCCATCACCAGCGACAGCAGCACTACAGCAAACTGGATAGGGTGGTCTTTAAGCCACCGAAAATGAGGCATAAGCAAGAGGTCCCTGCCGGGGTTTGACTTAAGTGTAGTTGCCACGTCGGGATTTTTGCCAGCAGCCGCCGTGGGCGGTTATACTTTGCCGTCATCGCACAGAGGAACACATTAAGTTGCAACAGGCTGAGCTGGATAAATTTTTTATGTTACAGGCCCTTGAGGCGGCAAAAGAAGCCGAGGCGAGGGGCGAGGTGCCTGTGGGCGCTGTGCTGGTAAAAGACGGTGAAATCATTGCCCGGGGCTTTAACCACAACATCGGCTTGAATGACCCGAGCGCCCACGCGGAAATGCAGTGTCTGCGCGAGGCTGGCCGTGCGCTTGATAACTACCGCCTGCTGGACACCACCTTGTATGTAACGCTTGAGCCCTGTGCCATGTGCGCCGGCGCCATGGTGCACAGCCGCATCAGCCGCTTGGTGTTTGGTGCCTGTGATGAGAAAACCGGCGCCGCCGGTACTGTGGTTAATCTGGTGCAGCATCCGGCGTTCAATCACCAGATTGAGGTGGTGCAGGGCATACTCGCCGAGGAGTGTTCATCCATGCTGAGTGCCTTTTTTCGCCGTCGCCGCCATGAACAAAAGGCGCTGAAGCAAAAAGCCCGCGAAGGCAGTCCGGAATAGTCCCACGCGCTATTGGCTGTGCCATTAGTCTCCCGCGAACAATACCTGAAACAATATCGTAAATGACATCAGCAGTAGCCCCATTGGCCGCTGTAGACGCGCGCTATCTGCGGGGTTTTGGATTGTTTGGTTGGCGGCAGGATAAGGCAGAGCGGCGCTGCACCTTGCTGTATTCGTTGCTGTATGAGCGACACTGCTGCCTTGGTGGTTAGCAGTAAGGTGACATGCTCAGCTGCGCGCATAGAAGGGTGCTTAGATGCGTTGTGAGAAGTAGGAAGCTAAGCCGCTCTGCAGCGTGCCTGAATTAAGATGGCGTCAGATTTCGGTCTGCGCCTGATTGAAGAACAGCTTTTGACGGCGCAGCATGCGGGCGTGGCGGAATTTTACCTGGGTGCGGCGTCTTGCTGCGGCATTGTTATTGATGGAACGTCTTTTCATGTAAGGCCCCTTGTTTTGCTGATTGGTCCTGTTGGCCAATTTTTCTTGTCTTTTGCACCTTAGCAGTGCGGCACTTCGCTGGCAATAGCTTGAGATCACAGTCAGTTTTCCTGTGGCGAAAAACTGAGCGCGTTAGGTTGAAATCCGGATTATTTGGGTGGCTGTGCGCTCTTGGCGTTGACGGCGGCGGTGGAGACAGTCTGCTGCTCTGGCACTGACGTTGGATTTTCACCGTCTTTGGGCTTGCTCTGGTTATCGAGCCACACCAGGGTGTCGTAGTAGCGGCGGATTGAGTCAACGTAATGCACGGCTTCACCGCCACGGGCGTAGCCATAGCGGGTCTTCTGGTAGTATTTGCGCTTTTGCAGGAGTGGCAGCACCTTTTTCACATCCTGCCAGGCGCTTGGGTCGAGGCCCTGAGCTTCGGCGAGTTTGCGCGCATCCTCAAGGTGAGCGATGCCTATGTTGTAGGCCGCGAGCGCAAACCACATGCGCTGATTGTCCGGAATCGACTCGGGCAGCTTATCTATCAAGTCTTTCAAATACTTGGCGCCGCCTTTGATGCTTTGGCGCGGATCGAGGCGGTTGGTTACGCCAAGGGATGCCGCCGTGGCATTGGTCAGCATCATCATGCCGCGCACCCCGGTGGGAGACACCGCATTGGGGTTCCAGTGGGATTCCTGATAGCTGGCGGCGGCAAGTTTGCGCCAGTCGAGCTCGCCGGCGTACTGCTCAAACAAGGGCCGGTAGCGCGGCAGCTTGGCATCGATGGCGCGGATAAAGGCGCGGGTATCGACATAGTCAAAGCGCTTAACGTGGCCGAAATACTTTTCATTGAGCGTGGCTAAGGTGCCTGAGCGCATTTCAATGTGCCAGAAACTCAGCAGTGAGCTCATCAGGGCATCGGTACCCGTAGGGGCAAGCAGCCATACGACTGGCACTTTTTCTTCCAGCACCATACCGGCACGCAGCTCAGGCATATAGCGGCGATTAATGTCCAGCGAGCTTGACTGGGCGAGGGTATAGGTCAGCTCGCCGCTGTCTATCATGGCAAGCAGTTCGTCGTTGTCTTTTTCTGCCGTTTGTTCCCACACCAGATTGGGGTTGGTTTGTGAAAGCCGGGTCAGGGTCTCAACGAAGGCCGAATCGGCCACGACTGTGAGTTTGCCGGACAATTGCTCTACCGACTCGGGCGGTTTGGTGCCTTCTTTGTACACCACTACCTGATTGACCCGGTACAGCTGAGGTCCAAGGCGGAAACGGTTACGGCGATTGGGGCTTTCGGTCATGCCGGCGGCAATGATGTCGATATCGCCCTTGGCGAGGGCATAATAAAGTTCGCTGCGGCTGCTGTAAGGCTGCATTTCCAGTGGCTTACCGAGGTAATCGGCAAAGCGCTGCGCCAGCTCATAATCGAAGCCTGACAGGCCCTGACCTGTGCTCATGTAGGTTTGCGGACCATAAAGAGTGCCAACCCGCAGCGTTTCCGATTCGGGGCGAACCTGGGGCTCACCCAGCGTAACCTCTGGCCGCTGACAGGCTGTCAGCACCATGAGTACGGTGAGCAAAATCCAAATTCTTCTCAATATAATCAACGCATTAAACCTATTTTTCGCGACATCTGCTGCCAGAAGCCGCCCTATTCTACACCATAACTTTCGTTACTTTGCTGAACGGAAGGTTAATCCTTGTCAATCTTGGCCTGTTATATCACAGGAAACACTGTTTTGAATCGGCTTGGCAGGTGATTTACGGGGCGTATTTCCCTATAATAGCGCCACCTCTGACCCTGTAATTATAAAAAGTAAGGTGAATTGACGTGATGGAGATCATCCGTGGCGCTCCTGCACTCTCGGCGTTTAGAGTGCAAAAGCTGATGGAAGCCTGTGAAAATGCAGCACTTCCTGTACGCCAAATCTATGCCGAATTTGTTCATTTGGCAGACTTGAACGAGGCGCTAGACGCGACCGAGCATGAGAGACTCGGCAAGATTTTGACCTACGGTCCTGCCATTGAAGCTCATGCCCCAACCGGCACCCTCCTGTTTGTTACTCCCCGTCCCGGCACCATCTCCCCCTGGTCCTCCAAAGCTACCGACATCGCTCACAACTGTGGCCTTGAGAAAATCAAGCGTCTGGAGCGTGGTATTGCCTACTACGTTGAGGCCGATGCCTTAAGCGATGCCCAGCTGAAGGAGCTTAAAGCGCTCATTCATGACCGCATGGTGGAAGTGGTACTGGCAGCCTTTGACGATGCCGCCGTACTTTTTTCCCATACCGAGCCTAAGCCGTTTACCAGCGTTAACATCCTTGGCGAAGGCCGTGCGGCGCTGGAACTGGCTAACCGCAACATGGGTCTGGCACTGGCGGAAGATGAAATCGACTATCTGGTCGACAACTTCACCCGTCTTGGCCGCAACCCCAACGACATCGAGCTGATGATGTTTGCCCAGGCAAACTCTGAGCACTGTCGTCACAAGATTTTCAACGCCGATTGGACCATCGACGGCGCAGAGCAGCCAAAATCGCTGTTCAAGATGATCAAAAACACCTTCGAGAAGACCCCGGACAATGTGCTGTCTGCCTATAAGGATAACGCCGCCGTGATGGTGGGTACCGAGGCTGGCCGCTTCTTCCCGGATGCAGACGGTGTGTACAACTACCATCAGGAGCCTATCCATATCCTGATGAAGGTGGAAACCCACAACCACCCAACTGCTATCAGCCCATACCCTGGTGCCGCTACCGGCTCCGGTGGTGAAATCCGTGACGAAGGCGCCACCGGCCGCGGTGCCAAGCCAAAGGCGGGTTTGACCGGCTTCAGCGTATCTAACCTCAAGATCCCGGGCTTTGTGCAGCCTTGGGAAGGTAACTACGGTAAGCCAGACCGTATCGTGACTGCGCTGGATATCATGACCGAAGGCCCGCTCGGCGGCGCTGCGTTCAACAACGAGTTTGGCCGTCCGGCGCTACTCGGTTACTTCCGTACCTACGAGCAGGAAGTATCAAGCCACAACGGCGTAGAAGTGCGTGGCTATCACAAGCCGATTATGCTGGCCGGTGGTATAGGTAACATCCGCGAAGACCATGTGCAGAAAGGTGAAATCACCGTTGGCGCCAAGCTGATTGTGCTCGGTGGCCCTGCGATGAACATTGGTCTTGGCGGCGGCGCGGCGTCTTCCATGGCCTCCGGTCAGTCCAGCGAAGATCTGGATTTTGCCTCGGTACAGCGCGACAACCCTGAGATGGAGCGTCGCTGTCAGGAAGTGATTGACCGCTGCTGGCAGATGGGCGACAAGAACCCCATCCAGTTTATCCACGACGTGGGTGCAGGTGGTTTGTCCAACGCCCTGCCTGAGCTGGTAAACGATGGCGATCGCGGCGGCCGTTTCGAGCTGCGCAATGTGCTGTGTGACGAGCGCGGCATGAGCCCGCTGGAAATTTGGTGTAACGAGTCCCAGGAGCGCTATGTGCTGTCTGTGGCCGCAGAAGATCTCGATACCTTCGCGGCTATCTGTCAGCGTGAGCGCGCGCCGTTTGCCGTGGTGGGTGAAGCCACTGCCGAGCCGCACTTAAGCCTGAGCGACAGCCATTTCGACAACACCCCAATCGATCTGCCACTGGAAGTGCTGCTGGGCAAGCCGCCCAAGATGAGCCGCCTGGTTGAAAGCAAAAAGGCCGAAAGCCCTGCGCTGGACCAGAGCAAGATTGCCGTTGGTGAAGCCGTTAAGCGCGTATTGTCGCTGCCTACTGTGGCCGACAAGACCTTCCTTATCACCATCGGTGACCGCACTGTGACAGGCCTTGTGGCCCGCGACCAGCTGGTTGGCCCATGGCAGGTGCCTGTGGCCGACTGCGCCGTAACCGCCGCAGCCTTTGATACTTATGCCGGTGAAGCCATGTCCATGGGTGAGCGCACGCCGCTCGCGCTGCTGGACTTTGGCGCTTCTGCCCGTATGGCGGTGGCCGAGTCCATTATGAACATCGCCGGTGCCGACATTGGCTCGTTCAAGCGCATTAAGCTCTCTGCCAACTGGATGGCCGCTGCCGGTCACCCGGGTGAAGACGCCGGTCTCTACGAAGCCGTTAAAGCCGTGGGCGAAGAGCTGTGTCCTGAGCTTGAACTCACCATCCCTGTGGGCAAGGACTCCATGTCCATGAAGACCGCCTGGGAAGTGAATGGCGAGAAGAAAGCCGTGACTGCGCCGATGAGTCTTATCATCTCCGCCTTCGGCGCGGTGAATGATGTGCGTAACACTGTGACCCCAGAGCTGCGCTCCGACAAGGGTGACACCAGCATCCTCTTTATCGACCTTGCCAATGGTCAAAACCGCCTCGGTGGTTCGTGCCTGGCGCAGGTGTTTGGTGAGCTGGGTGATGTGGCGCCGGATCTGGATAATGCCGCCAGTCTGCGTGGTTTCTTCGAGACCATGCAAAAGCTCGTTGCCGCCAAGCAAGTCATTGCTTACCACGACAAGAGTGACGGTGGTCTGTTCACGACTCTGGTGGAAATGGCCTTTGCCGGTAACACGGGTCTGGATATTAATCTCGCCGGTATTGCTGGCTCCGACCTTGAGCGTCTTTTCAACGAAGAGCTCGGCGGTGTGATTCAGGTAAGTAAAGCCGATGAAGCGGCTGTCCGCAGCGCTTTTGAAGCCGCTGGTCTTGCCGTACACGCCGTTGCCAAACTGAACAGTGATGGTCAGGTACGTATCCACGATGGCGAGCGTCTGGTGTTTAAAGACAGCCGCGTTGCCCTGCGCACTCTGTGGTCCGAGACCACCTACCGTATGCAGGCGCTGCGTGATAACCCTGAGTGTGCCCGTCAGGAGTTTGAGCTTAAGCAGCAAGCCGATGAGCCTGGTCTGACCGTGAAGCTTGGCTTCGACCCAAGCGAAGACGTGGCAGCGCCTTATATCCTCAAGGGCGCCGCGCCCAAGATGGCGATTCTGCGCGAGCAGGGCGTTAACTCCCACGTGGAGATGGCAGCTGCCTTTGATAGAGCCGGTTTTGAGAGCCGCGACGTGCACATGTCCGACATCCTCTCTGGCCGCATCAGCCTCGAAGAGTTCCAGGGCCTGGTGGCCTGTGGTGGTTTCTCTTACGGTGACGTGCTGGGCGCAGGTGAGGGCTGGGCCAAGTCCATCCTCTTTAACCAGCGTGCCCGCGACGAGTTCAGCCGCTTCTTCGAGCGCGACAGCAGCTTCGCCCTCGGTGTGTGCAACGGCTGTCAGATGATGTCTAACCTTAAAGACATCATCCCCGGTGCCGAGCACTGGCCACGTTTCGTGCGTAACCGCTCCGAGCGCTTTGAAGCCCGCTTCAGCCTGGTAGAAGTTCAGTCGAGCCCCTCGCTGTTCTTCTCTGGTATGGAAGGCTCGCGCATGCCAATCGCCGTGTCACACGGTGAAGGTTTTGCCGAGTTCGCCAATGCCGACGCTTTGGCGCGCGCCGAAGCCACTGGCACTGTGGCGCTGCGTTTTGTGAATGGTCATGGCGATATCGCCACCCAGTACCCACAAAACCCCAATGGCTCGCCAAACGGCCTGACCGGTATCACTACTCTGGATGGCCGCGTTACCATTATGATGCCGCACCCAGAGCGGGTATTCCGCACTGTGGCCAACTCCTGGCACCCAGACAACTGGGGCGAGGACAGCCCATGGATGCGCATGTTCCGTAACGCCCGCGTCAAACTGGGTTAATCGGTGCCGCATCTGAGCCATTAACGGCTTGGTATAAAAAAGGAGCGATAATCATCGCTCCTTTTTTTATTACGCTAACAGCTTGATACTTTGGTGAAAAATTTGTTCGTGCCCGCGCGATTTTGAATAAGGGTGGCTTTTGCCAATCCGGCAGAAATAATACCTCTAAATGGATATAAGGTCGTGATTTGCCGTTGGGGTCCAGGCATAAAAAAATGCCCCGACTCTTTCGGGTCGGGGCCGTTTTGCGCTAACAAAACATCAAACACTTCAAGGGGAAACTTGCTCGGGCGACCGCGGTCGCCGGACTGCCATTACAGGGGTTTGGCAGTGTAAAGCTCAACAAAAACGCGCTTGTAAGCCTTGATCACATGGGTGATGAAATTCTTCATGGGACATCTCCACTATTACAGGTTAACCACTCAGGTTTAGGTGCTAAGGGTTTAAGGTGCGAAGCCAAGCCCCTTACCGTCTCTCTGCTGGGGCCGTCTCCTTGGTTGTGCATATACTAACCACCCACACTATTTGCTTCAAACGAATTAAACTTGAGTTTTGGATTATAATAACTAATCAATAAAGCATCTTAATTTTTGTGGTGTTATTTAAAAAGTAATTATAACAATACGATACATTGATTGTCGCGTGGTTTAATTGCATTAAAATTTATCTAAAAATTGTAACTGATGGTGGTTTTTTCGGTTTGAGATGAAAATTGCATTTAACTGGGCAAAAAGTGTGGTTTTCTGAGTCGTTGCAAGCGTGCCTATTGCAGTGCGGGTGGGGTGTCAATCACGCCGGCCTTAAAAGTGTGTGCTTGGTAGCAATTCCGCCTTATTCCCCCCGCTTTGATTGATTTACATCAAGAGCGGGTGGTATAAATTTCCTGCCGAATTTCCCGAAAAATGCAGTCTAATTGGCTGATAAACAATATTTTTGGAAGTTTGCCACCCGGTGGCGCCGGGTGGTCATCACATACTGCTGCGAGGATGTGATCCAAGTCGACAGATTTGCGATTATCTAAGCCAGGGGCAGGGAAGATTGGCCTGAACGTCAAAAACGCGCTTCGCTTGCCGGATACCGGTCAAAGCGAAAAAAACGAAATGTTAACTATCCTACAAAGGTTGTCGCACTTATCGATGGGGATCGGATAAGGGCGGCAGGACGCACCAAGTAAGGAGTCACTGATGATTGTTGAAGAGGTTGTTGAGCTATCGCGCCTGCAGTTTGCACTGACGGCCATGTATCACTTCCTGTTTGTTCCCTTAACCTTGGGCATGGCCTTTCTGCTGGCTATCATGGAATCGCTGTATGTGATGACAGATAAGCAGATCTACAAGGACATGACCAAGTTCTGGGGTAAGCTGTTCGGGATTAACTTTGCCCTTGGCGTGACCACGGGCCTTGCGATGGAATTCCAGTTTGGTACCAACTGGTCTTACTATTCTCACTACGTAGGCGACATCTTTGGTGCGCCGCTCGCGATTGAAGGTTTGATGGCCTTCTTCCTCGAATCTACCTTCGTCGGTATGTTCTTCTTCGGTTGGGACCGCTTCAGCAAACGCCAGCACCTTACCGTGACCTGGCTGATGGCGCTTGGCACCAACATGTCGGCGCTGTGGATTTTGGTGGCCAACGGCTGGATGCAAAACCCGGTGGGCAGCGTGTTCAACTACGAAACCATGCGCATGGAAATGACCAGCTTCGCCGAAGTGGTGTTTAACCCAGTTGCGCAGGTGAAGTTTGTTCACACTGTGGCCTCTGGCTATGTGGCCGGTGCCATGTTTGTGCTGGCCATCAGTGCTTACTACATCCTGAAGAAGCGTGACCTGCCGTTTGCCCGCCGCTCGTTTGCGATTGCGGCAAGCTTTGGTATGGCGTCAATTCTGTCGGTTATCGTGCTTGGCGACGAGTCGGGCTACAAGGTAGGTGAAGTACAGCGGGTGAAACTGGCCGCCGTCGAAGCCGAATGGCACACCGAGCCTGCACCAGCGGCCTTTACCGTGGTGGGTTTCCCGAATCAGGAAACTATGCACACCGACGGCGCTATCAAAATTCCTTATGCGATGGGCATCATTGCGACCCGCTCGCTCGATGAGGAAGTGACAGGTCTTCGCGATCTGATTGATGAGCACGAAGTGCGCATTCGTAACGGTATGAAAGCCTACGCCATGCTGGAGCAGCTGCGCGCCGGCAACAAAGATCCAGAGCTTAAGGCCGCCTTCGAAGAAGCCAAGGTGGACCTGGGTTACGGTCTGCTGCTTAAGCCTTACACCGACAAAGTGGTGGATGCGACCGAAGAGCAAATCAAGGCCGCTGCCAAGGATTCTATCCCGAACGTAGCGCCGCTGTTCTGGTCGTTCCGTGTGATGGTGGGTCTTGGCGTTATCATGCTGTTCGTGTTTGCTGCCGCCTTCTGGCAAAGCACCCGTCACCGCATCGAAGAGAAGAAGTGGGTTCTTAAGGCCGCGCTTTACAGCCTGCCGCTGCCGTGGATTGCCATTGAGTGTGGTTGGTTTGTGGCCGAGTATGGTCGTCAGCCATGGACCATCTCTGAAGTGCTGCCAACTTACATGTCGGCTTCCAGCCTGACTGTCGGCGACCTGTGGTTCAGTATCATCTCCATCACTCTGTTCTACTCAGTGCTGCTGGTGATTGAGCTTTTCCTGATGTTCAAATATGCCCGTCTTGGTCCAAGCAGCCTTAAAACCGGCCGCTACCATTTCGAGAAGCAGGAAGCCTAAGGGAAGGAGCTGACTATGTTTGACTATGAAGTATTGCGTTTTATCTGGTGGGCGCTGGTCGGTGTACTCTTTATCGGCTTTGCTGTCACCGACGGTTTTGACATGGGTGTGGGCGCGCTGCTGCCCATCATCGGCAAAGATGATACCGATCGCCGGGTGATGATTAACACCGTAGCCCCCCACTGGGACGGTAACCAGGTGTGGCTTATCACCGCCGGTGGCGCGCTGTTTGCCGCCTGGCCTATGGTGTACGCCGTGTCCTTCTCGGGCTTCTATGTGGCCATGGTGATAGTGCTGCTGGCGCTGTTTTTGCGTCCGGTGGGCTTTGACTATCGCTCCAAGATTGAAGCGCCACAATGGCGTAAGTCATGGGACTGGGCACTGTTTGTGGGCTCCTTTGTGCCGCCGCTGATTATCGGCGTGGCCTTTGGTAACCTGCTGCAGGGCGTACCGTTCAACTTTGACGAGTTCCTGCGTGCCAAGTACCACGGTGGTCTGTTTGGTCTGCTGAACCCCTTTGGTCTGCTGGCCGGCCTTATCAGCGTGAGCATGTTTATGATGCAGGGCGCGACCTGGCTGCAAATGAAGACCGAAGGCGAGCTGCGCGTTCGCGCCACCAATGCCGCCCAGGCATTTGCAGCACTGCTGGTAGTGCTGTTTGCCGCCGCCGGTTTCTGGGTTGCCAATGGTATCGATGGTTACGTGATTACTTCTGCCATCGACACCCATGCGGCGTCTAACCCGGTGGGTAAGACAGTTGAGCTGGTCACAGGTGCCTGGATGGCAAACTACCAGACCTATCCGCTGACCATGGCGTTCCCGCTGCTGGGTCTGGCGATGCCAATTCTGGTTATCCTGTTCAGCCGCCTTAACCGCAGTGGCTTTGCCTTCCTGTTCAGCTCGCTGGCGGTTGCCGGTGTAATCCTCACCTGCGGCGCGGCCATGTTCCCGTTCGTGATGCCATCATCACTGGAGCCGGGCGTGAGTCTGACCATGTGGGATGCTACCGCGAGTGAAATCACTCTGAACGTGATGACCTGGGCTGCCATTATCTTTGTACCGATTGTGCTCTCTTACACCATCTGGACTTACTACAAGATGTATGGTCGTTTGAGCCGTCAGTTCATCGACAACAACAAGCATTCACTGTACTGATAAGGAGTCGCTATGTGGTATTTCACCTGGATTTTGGGCGTACTCTTGGCCTGTTCTTTCGGGATTATCAATGCCCTGTGGCTTGAGCACACCGAAAACATGGACCGTAAGTCAGACGACGAATAAGCGCCTGTTTTAGAACAAACCCCGCCTGGTGCGGGGTTTGTTTTTTTGGGTTTCAGGTTATGCTGGTACTCTGTTTCTAATGATTTTTTTGATTGCTATTCCGCCCATGACCGCCATCAAAGACGCCGCTAATCTCGGCCCCAAGTCAGCCCTCTGGCTGGCCAAGATTGGTATTACTGAGCTTGAGCAGGTCGCCGCCATTGGCAGTATCGAAGTGATGCTGCGTCTTAAGCGCGCCGGATTGCCGGTGAGCCTTAACATACTTTATGCCCTTGAAGGGGCGCTGGCCGGTTGTCACTGGCAGCAGGTGAAGCGGGAGCGACGAGGTGAGCTCGTGCTCCTGTGGGATGCGGCGCTTGCCCATGACGCAGCCGTTAAGCAGAAACCCGGCAGCAATTAAGTCCAGGCAATTAAGTCCAGGCAATGACGCACCTCAGGGTGACTCACAGTAAACACTTCGCAACCCCCTTTAAAGGTTTACACATAAAAAAGCCGCCCGAGGGCGGCCTGTCTGTTTGAAGGGCAGGGTTAGGTTTTGAACACCTCGACCTGCTGGCGCAGTTCCCGCGCCAGTTTGCCGAGGGTATCGGCACTGGCAACTGTTTCATTGGCGCGGCTTTCGCCTTCACGGGCAAGCTCACTGATGCGGTGCAGGTTGTGGGTGATGTCGTCGGCCACCGTGCTTTGCTGGTGGGTGGCACTGGCGATGCTGGCCGACACTGTGGCCATGTCGCCGATACGCCTTGTGATGGCCGCAAGCTCTTCGCCTGTGGTCAGCCCCTGGGCGGCACAGGATTGACCGAGCTCATGGGCATCATTCATCTGGCTTGCGGTGGCGCGGATTTTTTGCTGCAGATTGGTGATGGTCGCGCCAATTTGGGCAATCGATGCCTGGGTGCGGCTTGCCAAAGTGCGCACTTCATCGGCGACCACAGCAAAACCGCGGCCCTGCTCACCGGCGCGGGCGGCTTCGATGGCGGCGTTCAGCGCCAGCAGATTGGTTTGCTCGGCAATGCTGTTGATGACCTCGGTGACCTGACTGATGGCTTCGCTGTCGCGGGCCACTTCTTCAACTGCATCGTGGCTTGCAGCAAGGCGTTCGCTCAGCACAGTTAAATCCGACACCATATTGGCCAGTTGGCGCTGGCCACCCCGGGCGGCTTCATCGACTTTCTGGCTCTGGCCGGCGCCATCGGCGGCGTGGCTCGCCACATCGCGAATGGAGGTCGACATCTCTTCAATGGCCGTGGCTATCTGGTCGGTCTGGTTCATCAGCGCCGCTGCTTCTTCGCCATTTTGATGGGCGATTTCCCGCGAGGCAGCGGCCATGTTGCCTAAGGTTTGCACCGATGATTTGAGCGACGCGATGAGGGCACCAAGATTGGTTGCCATGGCGATAACAGCGCTGCGGATATGGTGCACTTCGTTGTCTGAGCCGGTGGGGCTTGGCTGCCAGCGTTGATCCAGCTCGCCGCGGCCAAGGCCTTCAAGCTGGGTTCTGAGTTCACTGAGGGGTTTAAGCGCCTTAAGCAGCACCCACGACAGGCACACTGTGATGACAAGGATCCCGGCAATCGACAGTATGGCATTGATTTTTAATAGCCGGATACTGTCCTGATGCAGCTCACCGCTCGGCACCTTGCCCACCAGACGCCAGTTCCAGCCCGGTACCGAATGCAGGCTCACATGGCGGTCGGCGCCGGTTTCATCGCGAAACTCGAGGCTTTCTCCGCTGGCAGGCAGGGCGTTGGGGCTAAGACCATAAAGCATATCGGCGCTGAGCGGCGCGCCTTCGGCAACGCCATCGGCGAACACTACTTCGTCTTTGGCGTTAAGCAGCATAAAGTGGCCGCTTTGCTCTACGGTAAGCCGTGAGACAGCGGCTTTAAGCTCAGCAAGTGAGTCGCTGATATCAAAGCCGATGTAGAGCACAGCCACCACGTCGCCGCTCTCATCTTTCATCGCGCGGTAAACCGTCATGTAATCCCGGCCAAAGAGTTTGGCGTAGCCTTCATATTCGCCGCCGGCCATCAGGTTTTGATAGGCGGGATGGGACTCGCCCAGCAAGGTGCCAAGGGCGCGACTGCCGTCGGCTTTTTTGAGCGAGGTGGCAATACGCAGAAAGTCATTCCCTTCACGCACAAACACGGTGGCGGTGCCACCGGTGAGGTTAGCAAAGCGGTCGACCTTGCTCTTGGTGCTGTTGATTTGCTCTTTGTCGTGCATCAGCACCGGCGTGTCTTTATCCAGCACCCGCACAGTACGGCCGGGTTTGTAAAAGTTGCCCGGGTACATTTCCCGCAGCACATCAGCATTGCGCCGCGCCAGCGCGGTGAGGCTTTGATATTGCAGCGTCAGCATGTCGGCCACGGCTTCGGATTTTGCCACCATGGCTTCTACGCCCTTGGTTTGCAGGGCGTGGGAGGCACTGCTGTAGGCGATGTATCCCATTACCGAAAACACTGTCAGGGTAAGTGCGGTTGCCAGCACGCCTATCTGTTTTGCCAGGGGCCACTCTTTGTAGTTCATTGTTTTTCCTTAGGGTCCTGTAGGGTTTTGCCACTTTAGCCGAGTTGAGTGACCCAAATATTGACCTGAATCGGAATTTGTCTTTTTTGTTAATGTTCTGAAGGATGTCGGAGCTGTGGTCACAGCCGGGATGGGCAAGTGGATATTGGCGGCGTGGCTTGTGTGGGCGGTGCGGCCTGTGTGAGCGCTCAAAGTCAGTGCGTTGAAGTCTGCACTTGTTACTTAACGTCTCGCGCTTTAAAAGAGACAAAGTTGCGAAGTCGGGCTGGGGGGATTAGAGTTTTGAGGTTGTGCAAAAAGTGTGCAGCGCGTTTATCTGATTAACTGTCCCGATGGAGGCCGAGATGCTGGGAGAAAAACACCTGCTGAGTCATGAGTTTCCGAAATACAGCGCCCTGATTGACACCCTAAAGTCGCAAAACAGTGACTTTTGCGCCAGCGCCAAGCGCTATCATCAGCTGGATCATAAAATACGTGGGCTGGAGCTGAACAAGGTGCCGACCACAGACGAGCACTTCAGTGCCCTGAAAATGGAGCGTGCGGTACTCAAAGACCGGATTTACCACACGCTCAAATCTCACACAGGTTGAGGGACGCCTGTCTTCAAATGGCGCGGCTTAAGCCATAGCCGGTACATCACCGGCACCCACAACAGCGACAAGATGGTGGTTAACGCCGTGCCGCCGGCAATCGCCACCGCGAAGGGGGGCCAGAAGCCGCCCCCCGCTATCATCAAGGGCAAAAAGCCGCCCACTGTGGTGATGGTGGTGGAGCTGATGTGACGGGTGCAGCCGGCAACGGTTTTGACCAGAAGCTCAGTCGACATGCCGCGCCCTTCAGGAATATCTTCAAGCTCCGCTAAAATTACAATTGCGGCGTTAATCGCAAGCCCCATCAAACCAAGCAAACCGATAATGACCGTAAAGCCAAACGGATAATTAAACAGGTACACGGCAAGCAAGCCAAGGCCCGCCGATTGGGCCGCGCTCAGCAAAATAATGCCGGTGAGGCGGAACGAGTTGAAACTCAGCACCACAGTGGCCAGCAGCAGGGTAAACACCAGCGCCACCGATGACAGCAGATTACCCACCGCCTCATTGCGCTTGGCACTCTCGCCGCCGATTTCGATGTGATAGCCCGGCGGCAGCTTAAGCGCCGCTATCTCGTCTTTCACCGCATCGAGTACCTTGGCGGGCAGCACGCCGGTTTGGATATAGGCTTCAATGGTATTGACCCGCTGGCCATTGCGCCTTGGAATGGCGCCGCGACTGACGCTGATGTGGGCCTCAGACAGCGCCGACAGCGGAATGCCGTTACCGGCTCGGGACACCAGTTCGATGGCCGCAAGCCGCCCCTGCTGCTCGCGCATACTGTCATCGAGTCGCACCCGCACCGGCAGCGACTCGGTTTGCTCTATGATGCTGCCGCCGCTGCGCCCCGTAGTGGCCATTTGCACCTGATTGGCGATGTCGGTAAGGGTTAAGCCGCTCATCAGTGAAGCATCTTCATCCACCGCCAGCTTGACCTTGGGAGCGCCCGGGCTCAGGGTGGCACGGGTATGGGTCACATCATGGTTTTTGGCAAGCACGGCACGCACCTCATCGCCGAGGCGATGCAGCTCCTCCAGTGACGGGCCGTAAATCAACAGCTCCACCGGCGCATTGAAAGGCGGGCCCTGCTCGAGTTTTCGAACCAGCACCTGCGCCTCGGGAAAGTCCTTATCCAGCGAGCGTTGCAGGCTGGGAATAAGCGCATTGGCGGTTTCAAAGTCGCGGGTCTTGACCATGGCCTGGGCGTAATTGGCTGCTCCCTGCTGGCGCTGGGTGATGTTGTAGTAGAAGGAGGGAATGTTGCCACCGACGACCCAATCAATCCGCTCTATGCCATCGGTTTGCTCAAGCACCTTGTCCATGGCTTCGATGGTGGTGCGACTGTGCTCAAGGCTCACCTGGGAGGCGAGGTACACCTCAATCTGGAACATGTCGCGGTCCGACGGCGGGAAGAATTGCTCTGTCATCCGTCCGGCGGCAAAAAAGCCAAGCAGCGGCAGCAGGCCTATAATGAGCGCGCTTTTAACCGGCCGATTAAGCACTTTTGTCAGCAAACCCTCAAAGGCGGCGGCAAGCTTTGGCATGCGAATGCCGTGGGCGCGCCAGTCATGGCCTTCGTGGGCGGGACTGAAGCGTCCGGCAAGGCCGGCAATCAGGGTGTGGGAAATCAGATACGACCCCACCAGGGCAAACATCACCGAAATGGCGATGCCGCCAACAAATTCGCCGGCCGCGCCGGGCATAAGCACTATGGGCGCAAAGGCAAGAATGGTGGTGATGGTGGAGCCTGCGAGTGGCAGCCACAGGTGCTTAAGAGTATTGGTTACCGCATCAAGCCGGCTTTGGCCCTGCTGGCGGCGACTGGAAATGGCATCGACGATAACGATGGCGTTATCCACCATGATCCCAAGCGCTACCACAAGCCCAGTGACGGACATCTGATGTATGGGCAGCCCCACGGCGCGCATACAGGCGAGGGTAAACAGCGCCGTCAATGGCAGCGACAGCGCCACCACCAACGCGTTTCGGGTGCCGAGGGTCAGCATCAGCACCAGCAGAATAAGCACAAAGCCCTGCAAAAGGTTAAGCGCCAGCTCGCCAAGGCGGGTGCTGGTATAGCTTTCCTGGGAAAACAGCCACTGCACTTCGATGTTGCCGGGCATACTGGTTTCAAGGGCGCTGACAGTGGTGCGTACCTCGGCCAGCCACTTGTCGACCCGGGTGTTATTGAGCATGCGGGCGCTGACCATCACCCCCTGCTCGCCGGCCAGCAGCGCTATGTTATCGGGCGGGGTTTTGTATTGGCGTGAAACAGTGGCGACATCGCCAAGGCGGATAATCTGGCCTGAGCCATCGACTTTCAGCGGCACCTGACGGATGCGGGTTTGGGAATCAAGCTCGCCCGAGACTTCCACCAATGCCCTGAAATGAGCGTTGTGGATTTCACCGGCGGAAATTTTACTGTCGGCGGCGGCAAGGATACGGGCGATATCACCGGGAGTCAGCTGCAGCTGGTTAATCTTGTTGCCATCGAGCTCCACCAGAATTTCTTCGCTGGGCGCGCCGGCGATGTGCACATAATCTGTGCCGGACAGCAGCCTTAATCGGCTTTGCAGCTCTTTGGCGTAGCGGCCAAGAATATCGGTGCGCGGCTCATCGCCGCCGCGCCACACCAGGCCCAGAATGGCCGTGTTGGCATAGCCTATCTGGTCATCCAGCGTCGGCGTTTGTACGCCCTGGGGCAGGCTGGTCTGAATGTCGGCCATCAAATCCCGGGCGCGGGACCAGACAGGCTCGGTGTGATGCACATCATCCTTAAGTTCAAGCTGGATAACCGAAATCCCCGGACGGGAGGTGGACTGGATAAGTTTAAGTTCCTCCAGGCGGCGCAGCTGATTTTCAAGCACCTCAGTGACCAGCGCCTCGACCCGCTCGGCCGATGCGCCGGGGTAGTGAGTGATGACCGACGCATAACGGTTGGTGATGTGTGGGTCTTCCATGCGCGGCAGAGCCGACAAAGCGCCAAGGCCCGCGACCAGCAAAAGCGCAATAAACAGCGCCGCCAGGCGGCCGTTTTCGACGAAGGCTTTAATCATGGCTTACCTCGTCGCGACTTGGGTGGTGGGCATCACCTGCTCGCCAACCACCAGTTTATGCAATCCCTGGGTGACGATTTGCTCACCATCATTAACGGCACCGACCAAAAACGCCTGATCTTTGTCGGTATAGACGATTTCCACGTCGCGCCGCTCAATCACAAAATTGCCGTCGCGGTTTGCCACCACATACAGGTTCCAAAGCCCCCGAAGGCCATCGGTCAGCGCCGACACCGGTACCCAGAATCCGGCGCGCTCAACGGTCAGCTCATGATGCAGGTAAACGATTTCGCCGTTGAGCACATTGGCATCGGTTGGCAGCGACAGCCGTAAACCCACAGTGCGGGTAACCGGGTCGATGGCCGGACTTATCCCTTCGATAACCGCGGCCATATGGCGTTTGCCGGCACGCAAATCGACCTGCTGGCCCGGTGACAGGGCGCGGGCAACATCGGCCGGCACGCCGACGTGGGCCTGAGGCGCGCGGTTTTCAACCAGCGTAAACACCGGTTGCCCGAGCGGCACCACTTCACCGAGGTTGAAACTGCGCTGGCTTATCACGCCATCAAAAGGCGCAAGCAGGCGGGATTTTTCCAGTTTCAGGCTGGTGGCGTAAAGACTTGCGCGCAAGCGCTCGCGAGCGCCCTGCAAACTGCCGAGCCGGCCTTGCAGTTCATCCAGTTGCTGTGATGAGGCATAGCCTTGTTTTTTAAGCTCTAAACTGCGTTTAAGCGTTGACTGTGCCAGATTGAGATCGGCTTCGTTTTGTGCCATTGCGGCATCAAGTTCGCGCCGCTCGGCATCGAGCAGACTGGTGTCGAGGGTAGCGAGCAGCTGACCTTTGCTGACTCGGTTACCGCTGTCGGCGCTGATGCTGTTGAGCTTTCCGGCGAGCTCAAATCCCACTCCCGTGGTGTTGGCGGCGCGCACTGTGCCGGAAAATTCGAGCCGTTGTTGGTAGCTTGGGCTTTTAACCAGAGTTTCGGTGAAGACAGTGGGTAACTGTTTGTCGGCGGAGGCATCTGTGGTGCTGTCCTGACAGGCACCGAGCAGGGTCGCTGCCAACAACATCGGCAGCAGTGCGAGCCTGCGGTGTGGTTTCACGTGGTTCATGACGACATCCCGGTAATCATCTGGTTAAAAACTGGTTAAACTGGACTGTCTAGTCTAGTTTGGCGAAACTGGACTGTCTAGTCTATTTTGTGCTTAAATCAGTCTGAATTTTTCAGCGCCGCCTCGTTAAAACGGGTGGCCTCAATGAAGGGTCTGTTTTTCATGACATCCTCCACTGCAGCGGTGCTCAGTCGCACCGAGCAAAAGCGTCAGGCCATCCTTGAAGCGGCAATTGAGCTGTTTTGCGGCCAGGGCTTTCCCAATACCAGTATGGATGAGGTGGCCCGCCTCGCCGGTGTTTCCAAGCAAACCGTGTACTCACATTATGGCAACAAAGATGACCTGTTTATCGCCGCCATAGAAGCCAAATGTGTGATGCATGACATTACCCCCGAAATGCTGGCCGATATTTCAAATCCACAGCGGGTGCTTCGCCATTTCGCGCAGCGCTTTGGCGAAATGATAGTGAGCGGAGAGGCGCTGACCGTGTATCGAGCCTGTGTCTCCCAGGCCGATACCCATCCGGAAATTTCCAGGCTGTATTTTGCCGGCGGCCCCGGGGTGATGCTGATCCTTTTGGGGGATTTTTTCCGCCGGGTGGAGGAGGCCGGGGCGTATCGTTTTGGCAATCCTCGCCATGCCGCCACGCGGCTGTGTTTGATGCTGTTTGGTGAGCGGCGGCTCAGAATGGAGCTTGGGCTTGCCCCTGAAGACACGGACGATGAACGCCGTGAGTATCTGAATGCCACTGTGGATATGTTTCTCGCCGCGGCCAGGGTTTGACACTGCGGCCAGGCTTTGACACTGCGGCCAGAGTTTGATGCGGGGGCGTTTGCCGCCTCAGGGCGATGCGCCCATCGAACTGCGCCGCTTAGTTCTGGGCCGCTTAGTTCTGAGCCGCTTAGTCCTGTGGCGCGGTTTGACCTGGTAGCAGGTTATTTGCTTTTTGAACTGGCTCTTTTGATCCAGCTCTTTTTTGATCTAACTCTTTTGATCCAATTCTCTTGATCCAAGAGCGCCGTACAACGTATTGGTTGCGAGTTTATCGTCGATAAGGATGCATGAATGCCAATTTCACCCGTCAATCTGCTGCGCAGTACCTTGCTTGCATCATCGGTGCTGGCAGGCCTTGGGCTAAGTTTGGAAGCAAAGGCCAATCCCGGCCGGCCATCGCCTTTTTCATTGCAGGCTGCCTGGGTGACCACGGGGGATGCCGACGTGGGGCCGGCATCCCTTGGCCGCGATATGTATATGTTTGATGCCAAAGGGGTATATAGCCTCGATAAGCAGTGGTCAGTGGGCTGGTCTGCCGGATACGATGTGCTGGATTTCCGCTGGCAAACCGATGCGCCTGAGCTCTTTCGCGGCGCCGCGCCAAGCTGGAATTCCATCAACCGCTACAACCTTGGGCTGTCACTTGGTTATCGTAGCGGCAATTGGACTTATCTTGTCAGCCCCATGCTGCAATATGCCTGGGCTGACACGGCCTCATCCTCCGACGCGCGAAGTGTAGGCGTGGTGGCGACTGCGATGCGCCGTTTTGAAAACGGCAACCTGCTGGGCCTCGGTGCCCTGTATCTGGATGATATCGGTGAAAGCCGCGCCTTGCCGTTTCTTGCTCTGCGGTGGCAGCTCACCGACCGTTTGACCCTCGCCAACCCCTTTGATGCCGGTTTCAGCGGCCCGGCCGGGCTTGAGCTTATCTACCAAAGCTCGCCTGCGTGGGATATAGGGCTTGGCAGCTCACGGCGCAGCCAGCGACTTCTTCTCACCGATGAGGGGCAAACCGTTGAAATTGATGAGTGGGTAACCTTTGCCCGCCTTGGCTGGCAGATTGGCCGCAAGGTAAGCCTGAATGCCTATGCCGGCTGGATGTTTGACGGCGAGATGGAGCTTGGCAGCGGCGAGCGCGAAGATATCGGCGCCGAAGGGGCGGCGGCGCTGTCGTTTAATGTCAGTTTCTGATGTGAAGCAGTTTTTGTGTTGAGGCTCAAAAGTAAAAAGGGACCGCGCGGTCCCTTTTGCTTGTCTCAAATAGAAAGACAGACAGGCAGATAGGCAGCTAGAGAATTACTTGCCAAGCATCTGCGATTTAAGGCTTTTTTGTGCCGGTTTGTCGCCAAGCCAGATGCTTATCAGCGCCGCTGCAAAGGCTTTGTCGCCTATCTGTGGCTGTGCCACGTCGTTTTTATAGGCGGTAACACCCGCATCGCTTGCCAGCAGTACAAAGCGATCACCGGGTTTAATTTCACTGTCAAACAGCGCCATAAACGCGGCGATATTGGCCTTCATGGCATCGTCCTGCTTGCCGGCGGTGGCGGCATCAAAACCTTCGGTGATGGCAGAGCGCATTTTTTCGCTGGTGATCAAATCCGACAGTATATCGAGCCTTACTATGGCGGAAGATTGGCTTAGCACCGCATCAAGGCTGTTTGCCTTGGCGGGCAGATACAGGCTGCCAACGTACAGATCCATGAAAAACTTGTCGCGGACACCGGCACCATTGAGTACATAGGTTTGCTCATTGAGGCTTAAGTTATCCGGCACATCGACACCGGCGACCTCTTTGGCGCTGGCGAAAAAACACAGCCCGGCAAGGGCGAAAGTGAGGAGATACTTCATAAAAACTCCAATCAATATAATCAGCTGCGAACGCCGAGCTTGACGTCGCCATCCTGGGTAAAGAGCGCGACCTGGGGTTTGCTGTCACTCAGCAACAGCGGGCCGTCATCAAAAAATAGGAAACACTTCCAGTTACGCACAAACACGTCCCACACGGTTTCGATGGCCTGGTATTTGTCGTAGCAGAAAAACACCCGGGTATCGGGCTCCCAATCGAAATGGGTCGCCATCACCGCCGGCAGCTCGGGCGCATCGCTGTCCCAGCTTGCCTGCCAACAATCATCCTTTACCCAGCTTTTAGGGCGTCCGCCCCAATCGGCCTTGGAAAAATGCTCAGACGCGCTGGCTTTGTCACTTACCAGGGTCTTCCACACCGTCATGGCGCTCTTTTCATCCAGGGGTTTTATGTTGGCCTTGTCTTCATCTGTGACCGGCAAGTCTTTGTTATTGAATATCCACTTGCGTCGATACAGTTCAAGAGGGGTGTAGCTTATCTGCAAAAGAAGGCTCCTGATGAGAAGGGCGGTTCGATGAAAATTCCCTGAGGGCAGGCGGCATTATAGCCAGATGCCGCCTGCAGGCAAAGCGTACTGCTACCTGTGGTAGAGTTCTGCAAGATAGTGTTTGGCAACGACATTGCCCGGCTCGGCGTGCTCAGCTTGATGAAAGGCCATGATGGCCATATCCCGCTCGCCCGCTTCCATCATAAATTCTCCGAATTTAATCCAGGTCAATACGTCAGCAGGATAGCGGTTAAGGTACTTTAGATACGTGTCGGCGCTCTGCTGATACTGCCCAATAATCTTAAGCACATTGGCATAGAGTGGCAGATATTGGTCGCTGTAACCGGTTAATTTTTCAAGCGCCAACCTGGTAATTTCGGGTTTCTTCAGCGCAAGGGATAGGCTGGCTATTTCCTTGTATTCCCGCTCTGTAAGTAAAGGCTCATCGAGTTTGAGCAGTGATTCAAGCGCTTTGTTCGGCTGTCCATGTAACTGATAGCTGAAAGCTTGTGCCAATCGGTATAGTCTCAGGGCTTGTTCGTCCGTTTGCGCTTTATTTTTTAAAATGGCGGTCATCTGCGTAAGACCAATTTGGTTTCGGCTACTTTTCAGCAACAGCAATTTGCTCTCCACCCGAGTCAGCAAAGTATTTATTGCTTCGATCCGCTTAGCAAGCTCAGGCTTGGCATCAATAGTGGCATGGTGTTTCTCAGAGAATGCATGGAACTGGCTGAGGAACTCAGCAGGAGTTGGGTGATATTTTTGCCAGAGCACTGCTCGCCCCCATTCACGAAACTTGTCCCAACCTGCCAACAACTCCCGGAT
This sequence comes from Shewanella jiangmenensis, assembly GCF_018596335.1. Taxonomy (GTDB): domain Bacteria; phylum Pseudomonadota; class Gammaproteobacteria; order Enterobacterales; family Shewanellaceae; genus Shewanella; species Shewanella jiangmenensis. Next base: position 371,048 of record NZ_JAHEPS010000003.1, read on the forward strand.
GTTGGCTGTCGGGTTTAATTCAGACTTTCTGAATGCCAAACGTTCCAAACCCTGTTGGATGAGACTTTTAAGCTGCTCGCTGCTTGATACATAGGCGCGGTAGTAAGCATCGGTCATGGCAAGCATTTCATTTTGTTGCCACTCATCACTGTCTGCCGGATTAAGAAAGTCAGTAAACTCGGCAAAACCGAAAAATTTTATGAACTGACTCATAGTGACAAATTTTTGATTCAGCTGTTTCTCAATATCGTCAATACGCCCAATCAGAGAACGGTAATAGCTATCAGTGTGTGTCGATACCTTCTGGGCATTTTTCAACGATGCGTTGCATTTCAGTGCCGCTTTCCCAAGAGAGATGACTTCCTCCAATTGACCGCTCGCTTGTTTCAGCTGACTGGTCATGTCGTTGAGGTGTTTTAATTTTTGCTCTCTTGAAAGCGGCGCGGTAAGCCGGGTCAGTGTTGCCGTTTTATCCTTTATGATGGATTTCAGATGAACATCTGCGGTATTTATGCAGGAAATACCCTCGGCCTTGGCCGCATTGGCAGATAGGTTGAACACAGATTGCTCGGCACTCAGGAGTTTGACTTCGGCTTCCAATGCCTGCAGTGCATGCAACATTTGAATGGATGTTTCGGCTTTAGTGCCGCTGTACGTATCTACCCACTCACCGTTTACCACCATATTTGCACCAACAGAAGCCTCATGACTGCCCTGAGCATGGGTGACGCCATTGCTGGCATAGCAAAGATCAGTGCCTGACAAGAAAATACGGCAAAAGCCCATTTTTATCGCCAGATGTAAAGCAGAGTTGGTAACGGTAGGACCTTCGGATTGGATATTGCTTGTATGACTCGGCTCTTGCCAGGGGAGTTGTTCGCCAAGGAAGGCCGACTGACCCTGCCAGTTTGCCAGCAGTCTAGGTTCAACATGGTTACAATTTATGAAAAGCACCGATTCAGGGAATTTGAGCATCTCCTTACTGACGTCATAACTCACTTCCTGTGGATCCACTGAAACGACGATATCCGGTATCAAGCCAACGGTCAGTAGCCTTCGGCTGATCCGGGACACCGCAATAATGACCAGATGTTCCCGATGTTCAATCACCCAAGGCAGATGCTCATCAAGCGACGGGCCGCCTGCAAGGATGACACAATCCTTTCCGCTGAAGCTGTCTTTGAGCACCTTTGCACGAATTTGATTGTCTGGCAGATTTTCCAGCTGACGACTGACAAACTGCTTTTGTGTCAGGCCTATGGAATGCTTGAAGATTTGCTGCTCAACGATTTTCTCCACTTTGCTGCAGAGATTGACGTAGTCGGCCACATGGGCAAATTTAGCCCCTTGGGACTTATAGATTTGGGTAGCTTTCTTGGTGAAATACACCGGAAAAGGTGCTTGTTCTATCTGCGATTCGAACTCAGTTAACGACAGTACCTGTACTTTTCCTTTAATCGGATCAGGGATATCAATATTCATCATGGCGAGCACAGCGTCCAACTCCACAAAAAGATAGCGGCTGCCAGCTGGCAGAGGATGCTCGAGCACATAATTGGCCAATAATCCTGAATCCATCCCCACAATGACATAAAGGTGATGCTCCAGAGCAAACAATTTGGAGTATTCGCCGGAAAATATGGCCGTCGACGGTTGACTTTCAAATAGTTTGCGGTTAACGCCGGGAAGATAGGTCTCTCCGAATTGAGATACCGAAAAGATGGCTGGAACTGTGGTTTCGATACTCATAGGCAGTTGTTTCCTGTTTGGCCTGGTCATCGTCGACTGCGTCAGAAGATTGACAGTTTTTAATGCCCAGTCGGGGCAATTTTTTAAGTAGATTAACCTGTTAAGCAAACGCTGTACCAGAAACTCTGTAATATCGAGGGAGAATCGACATTGGTATGAAATTTGCTGCGGACATTTTACTCAGGCAAGGGAAAATGCGGGCGCTGTGTGAGATAGACTTATGGACTTTTAGCGCTATCTGACTATGCTATTGAGTTAATGGTTTGAAAAGTTTGATTTTTCGGTGTTTAGATCACAGTTGGGGCAGGAGTAACTATGTTTGATAATAAATCTATCCTGATCACTGGAGGAACCGGCTCCTTCGGCCGGAAATATGTCAGTACGCTGCTCCAGAGATATAACCCCAAACGTCTTATTATCTATTCCCGTGATGAGCTCAAACAATATGAGATGCAGCAGGTGTTCAATCAGCCTTGTATGCGTTACTTTATCGGCGATGTGCGGGATGCCGATCGCTTGATGTATGCGTTGCAGGATGTGGACTATGTTATTCACGCGGCAGCGATGAAGCAGGTGCCGGCCGCCGAATACAATCCGATGGAATGCATCAAGACCAATATCCACGGCGCTGAAAACGTTATCAAAGCGGCAATTGCCAACAAAGTGAGTAAGGTGATTGCACTGTCCACTGACAAGGCCGCCAACCCGATAAACCTTTACGGCGCCACCAAGCTCGCGTCCGATAAGCTCTTTATCGCCGCCAATAACATCACCGGCGGCGGCCGCACCCGATTTGCGGCGGTGCGTTACGGCAACGTGGTGGGCTCGCGGGGCTCGGTGGTGCCGCTGTTTAAAAAGCTCATAGCCGATGGCGCTGACTCCCTGCCGATTACTCATCCGGACATGACCCGTTTCTGGATAACCCTGCAGGATGGCGTTGATTTTGTACTGAAAAATTTCTCCCGCATGCAGGGCGGTGAGCTGTTTGTGCCAAAGATACCCTCGATTCGGATAACTGATTTGGCTATAGCGTATGCACCTGACCTTAAGCAGGACATTGTCGGTATACGCCCCGGTGAAAAAATGCATGAAATCATGTGCCCAGCCGATGATTCGCACCATACGCTGGAGTTTGACGACCATTTCGTCATTACCCCAAGCATCAAGTTTTTTGGCGGTGAAACCGACTTTTGCACCAATGCGCTTGGTGAAAAAGGTAAGCCGGTCGAGATGGGATTTGAATATAACTCAGGTTCCAACCCTCACTTTCTGACGGTGGAGCAAATCCTCGCGCTGGATGGCAACGCATGATCCCCTACGGTAAGCAGGACATCAGCCAAGCGGATATTGACGCCGTTGTTGAAGTGCTCAAGTCTGACTGGCTCACTCAGGGCCCCGAGGTGCCGGCGTTTGAAAAAGCCGTGTGCGACTACACAGGCGCGAAACATGCGGTTGCGGTCAATAGCGCCACCTCTGCGCTGCACATTGCTTGTCTCGCGCTCGGCGTTGGCGCCGGCGATGTGGTTTGGACGTCGCCCATCACTTTTGTGGCCTCCGCCAATTGTGCTCTTTATTGCGGCGCCGATGTCGATTTTGTCGATGTGGATGCTGCCACCGGCAACATGTGCCCCAAGGCGCTGGAATTAAAGCTTGTTGCTGCCAAGGCCAATGGCAGGCTGCCTAAGGTGGTGATTCCAGTGCACCTGTGCGGCCACAGCTGTGATATGGCGCCGATTGCTGCGCTTGCCAGCGAATATGGCTTTAAGCTGATTGAAGATGCCTCCCACGCCATCGGTGGCAGCTATCAGGGCAAACGTATTGGCAGTTGTGCATTCAGTGATATCACAGTGTTCAGTTTTCATCCGGTAAAGATAGTTACCAGCGCCGAAGGCGGTATGGCGCTCACCAATAGCAGTGAGCTGGCTGAAAAAATGGAGCTGCTGAGAAGCCACGGCATTACAAAAGCGGCTTCATTGATGACCCGCCCCAACGAGGGTGACTGGTACTACGAGCAGCTGCAACTTGGCTTTAACTATCGCATGACAGATCTGCAGGCGGCATTAGGGCTGTCACAGATGGCCCGGCTGGAAACCTTTGTTCAAACGCGTAATGAACTTGCTTGCACCTATCGGGATGTACTCGCTCAGCTATCTGCCTCTGTGGTTGAGCCGCTTTCTGGCAGCCACAGCGCATGGCACCTGATGATAGTGTGCCTGGATGTATCCGCCCAGCGAAGGCGGCTTTTTGATGAAATGCGCCGCATGGGCATTCAGGTTCACGTGCATTATTTTCCAGTCTACTTGCAACCCTATTATCAATCACACTATCAGTTTCAAGAGGGGTATTGCCCCCGGGCTGAACAGTTTTATCAGTCGATACTCACCCTACCATTGCACTGTCATTTAACCGATACATCGGTGAACTTTATCGTGAGTCAGTTGAAGGCGCTGATGGACTCGACCGTTAATTCCGAGGGGGGCCATTAATGTTGCAACAAGGGGTGTATATAGTCGGTGGTGGCTCCTTTGCTGTGAAGCTTTCGACCATGCTCGAACAGCTTGGGATTGAGCACGAATTTATCGATGAGCAGCTGCACTCGCCTTTTCGCGAGAGGGCGGTATACCGTGCCAACGAAATACCCCATACCGACCGATTGTGTCTTGTTGCCATCTCTTTTCCAGAGTATGCCCAAGCGGCCAAAAACAGGTTAATGGCAGCGGGAGTAGCGAGTGGCAAAATCCTCCTGTTTATTTATGAATCTGCCGGCAACGTATTCGAGCAGATGTGTCTTGAAAACCGGGCGTTATTGAGCGAGCTGCTGAGTCAGGGAGTAACTGATTTCCTAGACCTGGAAAAAGCATTCTATGCACGGGACTACGAGCGGTTGCTTGAAGAAAAAACCGCAAAACCCCGAGTTGGGTTTTGCTACATAGGCAAAGGCAGTGGCTTTAGGCGCCATGTCCTTGATTTACCACATCGATTAAGTGCCACCTGTGATGTAAAAACCTTCAGCGATCAGCCTGCAACCCCCGCGGATAAGCCAGAGGGATACATGTTAATGAGCGAAGGGGCCATGTTGAACAACAGTTGGCCAGAGTTTGTCATCAATCCGCACTTTTTTGAGTGTGCGCCGGCTGCGGTCCCCAAGTTGACCATGATGCACATGGTGTACGACTTTTTGGTATATCGCGACCTGGTGGCCCGGGTGATGGCACAGGCCGATACCCACTACTTGTTTATGCCGTCAGTACCCAGCATGAAACTCCACCAAAAAATCTGTTTCGACTATGGCCTGACCAATAATATTGTATTTATTCCAGGTGGTTATCCCAGATTTGATACCAATTTAACCCAGTTCGAAGCCGCCAGCGCATTGGTTGGCGAGCCAGACGCTATTCTATATGCGCCAACGCTCAGTGCCATGATGAAGGCGGAAGAAACGCGATATACCTATTCCATCTTTGACGCGCCTGCGTTTATCCAGCGGATTTTGGACACCTTTCCTGACAAGAAAGTGATATTCAGGCCCCATCCGGACGATCTTTCAATTTTGCGTCAGGGCATTCAGGGGCGGCGTGCAAGTGCCTTTCGCACCCTGTTGCAGTGGTGTGAAGAGCACCCAAGGTGTGAGTTGGATGCTGTGGCAGGTGATTACAGCCGTACCTTTGCCCGAGCCGCAGTGATGATTTCAGATACTTCCGCAATTGCCTACTCTTATGCGTTGACTACTGGAAGGCCGGTGATTTTCTATTCGGTGAACCAGGATATGGTGCGACAAACCTTCCCGGATATCAGCTACATCAAGGACCGTGAAAAGTTTGGATTTTGCGTTGACAAAGTGGACGACCTAATCGCCAGTTTGCAGCTCTGTCTGACCGATAACTGGGATACGCCTGAACGAAAAGCCTTTAGGCAATCCGTGGTGTTTAATCGCGGGCACTCATTTGAATATTTGCAACAACATATGCCCAATATGCTGAGTGGTCAAAAGGTTGAGGGCTGGTGGTACCTGCAGGACCATCTGTAACTGTTAATAACAAGAAAGGTCAACTCTGACCCGAAGAAGGAGTGTAAATCATGAAGACCGAATGGGATTATACCGCACTGGCTGATGCCTATCTGAAGCGTCCTGATTATGCTCAGGCGGCAATAGATGCAATGGTTGCCATTGCTGGCGTGAATGCTGGTGACAAGGTATGCGATGTCGGGGCCGGTGTTGCACATCTGACCCTGATGCTGGCCGCAAAAGAATTTGACGTTATTGCCGTAGAACCAAACGATGCCATGCGCGCCAACGGTGTCAAACGTACGGCACATTTTGGCAATGTGGCCTGGCATGAGGGCACGGGTGAGCATACAGGTCAGGCTGACGGCGCATTTTCTCTGGTCACCTTTGGCAGCTCCTTCAACGTGTGTGACCGTCAGGCCGCGCTGAAAGAAACCTGCCGCATGCTGGAACCCCACGGCTGGTTCGCTTGCATGTGGAATCACAGAGACCTGATGGATCCGATCCAAACCCTGATTGAAAACACTATCAAAGACATGGTGCCCAGTTATGGCTACGGCACTCGCCGGGAAGACCAGACTGCGGTGATTGATGCCAGTCAGCTGTTCGGCCCTGTGGTGCACCTGGATGCCCGGGTCGTCCATCAACAGACTGTTGAAGAGTGCGTGGAAGCCTGGCGGTCCCATGCGACTTTGGAGCGGCAGGCGGGTAACAGGTTCGGTGCAGTGGTCGATGCGATTGAGCGTCAACTGGTTAATTTGGGTAAACCAACGATCGAAATCCCTTATCAAACCAATATCTGGATGGCTCAAAAACGATGAATCCAGCCCCAAGTCCCCACGTGGAAAACCCTGGAATATATATAGTTGGCGCTGGATCTTTTGCGCGTAAGCTGGCCGTTATTCTAAGAAAGTTCGATATGGGCTTTTCCGTGGTGGATGAGGTGGCCAAGGGTCAGTTTGAGGGGGCTGTCGTTTATTCATCAACATCCCTGCCTTCGCACGATGGGCTGTTTTTAGTTGCGATTTCAATGCCCGAGTATGCGCAGGCTGCCATAGCCCGTTTGGTAGCGGCAGGGGTATCTGAAACTCGATGTTTACCCTTGGGTTCTGATTCGGCTGCGATTGTGCTTGAGCAGATGTTGGCAGCAAATAAAATGCGGGCGCTAACGCTGTTGGCGGAGCCTCTGACGGGCTTTGTTGACTTCGAACGCCGTTTTTTCGCCGAAGCATACCAATGCCTCGATGCCCGTCGAGATGGCAGTGCAGTGATTGGACTCTATGCCCTGGGGAGAGGTGGGGGCTACATAGAGCATCTGGGTGCCTTACCACAGAGTCTGCCAAACCACTATCAGCTGAATTGGTTTACAGATCTCCTCACTGACAAATCCAATGAAGCATTTTTCCTGATGAGTCAGTCGGCTATGCAGCGGTATTCAGATGTCGACCTGGTCATCTCTGCCCATGTGTTTGACTGCTCACCACGCCAGACACCCAAACTCAGCTTTGTGCACATGGTTTACGATTTTCTGCTGTTCAGCGAACAGACCTATCAGCACCTGCAGGCTTCGGATTTGCACTATGTATTTGTCCCTTCCCAGGCCAGCATGAAAATGCATCAAAACATATGCCGCGAACTGAATTTGAATGAGCAGGTGGTGCTTATTCCGGGGGGCTATCCCAAGCACGATGCCAATCTCAGGCAGTACAAGGCGCTGTATGAAAACACCGTCCCGGAAGATCTCATCATCTATGCGCCCACGTTGAGCTCACTGCCGGCAAAAAATGAGTGTGATGAGAGTTATTCGATACTGGAGGCCGAAGTCTTTTTGAAAGAGCTTTTGGCAACACACCCCCAGCTTAAGTTAATTATTCGGCCACACCCGGAAGATATGGCGCTGGTGCAATTTTCATTGGCGCATCCAAGGGCCGAGGCATTGCGCCGAGTATTGCATTGGGCTGCAGGCCATCCGCGTTGTGAAATCGATGATGACAAACGCAGCTACCTGGCCAGCTTTTCCCGGGCAAAACTGCTGATCACGGATACCGCATCTGTGGCATTTTCCTTTGCATTGCTTACTGGGAGAAGGCCGGTTTTCTTCTCGGGCAATCATCAGACTTTATGTGAACGTTATCCCGATAATCAGTTTATTAGTGACCGCCCCTATTTTGGCGATTGCGTTGAAAGTGCTGCCGAACTCAAAGAAAGAGTGGAGCTTGCGCTCAACAACAAAATGAACACGAGCGCAGGACAGGCGTTTTTCCAACGTACCTTGTATAACCTTGGCCGTTCAGAAGAGTATGCGCTTGAAGCCATCCGCTACATTTTGGCGGGGGAACGTCATCCAGATTGGTGGTATTGGCAAGATCACCGGAGAGAGAGCGAGTGACAGGACAAGTTATTTGGATTACCGGATTACCCGGCGCGGGCAAAACGACCTTTTCCTGCGCCCTGATAGAGCGGCTCTCTGTGGCAGGGATGAAGACCATTCATTTGGACGGCGATGCGCTCAGACAGGTGTTTTCTAATCAGGATTACTCTCAGACCGGTCGATTGGCATTGGCCATGCAGTATGCAAAGCTTGCCGGTTTGTTGGCGGGGCAGGGCGCCCATGTGGTGATTTCCACCGTGTCGATGTTTCATCAAATCCATGAATGGAATCGCCTTAATTTGCCGGGCTATTTCGAGGTGTTTCTCAATCCGCCGTTTGAAGAGCTGAAACGTCGTAATCAGAAGGGGTTATACCACGGGATTGATGCCCACAATTTGGAGTTGGCATTGGGCATGGCACCTGAATTTCCAAAAGAACCCGATCTTAAACTCGATAACACGAATTTGGACGAGTTTAAGATCGGCGTTGAAACAGTTACCCGGCATTGTTTGACGGTATTTGGAGCATCGCATGATTGAACGGCAGCTTAATCCCGAGCCGATGACGTTCAGCTGTAAGGGCGACACCCTGCGGCGTTTGATGGGACGTATTTCCAGTGCAGGCATCATGCCGGTGCATTTGGTCAGTTATCAGGATTTTAAGAAAAAGGATGAATGGAAGACACTGCTGTCCGCGCTTCCTTTGCCCCTGATAGTACGTAGCTCCCATAGCAGTGAAGATGCGGCAGAGGTGTCTCTGGCAGGCAAGTTTGATTCGGTTCTCAATGTGAAGTGTGAATTGAGCTTGTTTCAGGCACTGGAAACGGTATTTCGCAGCTATGGTGGTCAACTGGGCGACAATGAGCTCGCTCTGGTGCAGCCGCAGTTAACGGATGTCACTCATAACGGGGTGCTGTTTACCCGTGACCCTGACACGGGGGCGGATTATTATGTGATTGCCGATGATGTTTCCGGGGCCACTGACAATGTCACCGGGGGCCAGGAAGGGCTGGTCACAACCCATTTTCTGGTAAAGGGAGCACAGAGCAGCAATCCCTTGATCGTATCCCTGATAGCATTGGCCGATGAACTCTGTGAGTTATTCGACAATGACGCTCTGGACATAGAGTATGCAGTCGACAACAGCGGCGCTCTTTGGCTTTTGCAGGTCAGACCCATGACCATCAAAACCCGCGGGCAATTGGATCTCAATCCTACTCTGGAGCTGGTTCGCGATAAGCTGCAGTTGGGAATGGCGCCACATCCCTATCTTTTTGGCAGCAGTACCATCTATGGTGTAATGCCTGATTGGAATCCGGCCGAAATTATTGGTCTGTACCCCAAGCCACTGGCGTTGAGTCTTTATAAAGAGCTGATTACCAACAGTACCTGGGCCTACCAGAGAGACAATTACGGCTACCGAAATCTGCGCAGCTTTCCCTTGATGCAGGACTTCTTTGGCTTGCCTTACATAGACGTAAGGTTAAGTTTTAACTCCTTTTTGCCACGAGATATCAGCCCGGCGTTGGGTCATAAGCTGGTGGATTATTATCTCGCGTGTCTGAGGGATAACCCGACACAGCACGATAGGGTTGAATTTGATATTGTCCTTTCCTGTTACACCCCCGCGATTGATGAAAAGCTTACTGAGTTGTTGAACGCCGGTTTCAGTGAATGGGAGTGTTCGGAAGTCTCGAGTTTGCTGCGCCGCTTAACCAATCACATCATCGACCCCCGAACTGGACTGTGGATCCAGGATTTGCACCGGATTGAACGCCTCAAAGAGCGCCACGCCATCGTCACCAGAGAAATCAAAGACCCACTGCAGCGTGTCTACTGGTTGCTCGAAGACTGCAAGCGTTACGGCACGCTGCCCTTTGCCGGGCTGGCAAGAGCCGCCTTTATCGCCGTGCAGTTGCTGCAGTCTTTGCAAAAGACAGGCTGTTTCACCAGTGAGGATTATCAGGCGTTTTTAGGATCGCTCAATACCGTAAGCAGTAGTTTGAGCCAGGATTTACAGCAACTCGATAAAGAGAGTTTCCTTAAGGAATACGGGCATTTGCGCCCCGGGACCTACGATATTTGCTCCCCCAGGTATGATGCCGAGCCGGAGCGGTATTTCCGGTTCGGCGAAAAAGCCCAGATGACTGATGCAGAGCCAGCCTTTAAGCTCAACGAAGTGCAGACGCACAAACTGAATCAGTTGTTGCGTCAACATGGGTTGAATCACAGCGCTGAGTCGCTGCTGCACTTTATCAAAGCCGCCATCGAAGGTAGGGAGTATGCGAAATTTGTTTTCAGTCGTAATCTCAGTGATGCCCTCGAGTCACTGGCTCAGTGGGGAGCCAGTCTGGGATTGGAGCGTGAAGACATGGCTTATCTGGACGTGGCCAAGGTATACCAGCTGGTGACAGGGTGCGGAGACCACCAAACCTTGGTTTCCCAGAATATTCTGGAGGGTAAACGTCAATTTGCCCGTTCTCGCCTGATTCGCCTTCCTCCTCTGATAACCCGTCCTGAGCAGGTCTTTGAGTTTTCACTTGGGGACACTGAACCCAATTTTATTACCGCCAAGGTGACCGTGGCCCCCGTTGTTGTGTATCCGACAGAACAGTCTATCGAGGGTAAAATCGTGCTTATCAGCAGCGCCGATCCAGGTTTTGACTGGATCTTCAGCCATAAGGTTGCGGGTTTTATCACAGCCTTTGGTGGCTGCAATTCCCATATGGCGATCCGTGCGGCAGAGCTTGGGATCCCAGCTGTGATAGGTGCTGGTGAACAAAAGTATGCTCAGTGGTGCCGTGCCGGAGTGCTGGAACTTAACTGCGCGAACAAACTGGTCAGGGTATTATCGTGAAGACAGTCTTCATAACCCAGCAACACAGTGCTATGCCCCATGGTGAATGGCATGCAAGCCTCGATCGCAGCTGGCCTGCGCTGCTGGATAAAGCCGGGCTGATAGCCATTTGTTTGCCCAACGATGCAAAGCTTGCGAGCACCATGCTTGAGCAAATTGATGCAGTGGGTGCAGTACTGACAGGTGGCGGGGAGCATCTCAAAACGGGTGCGGATTGTCGCAGCGAAGTTGAGCGGGTGCTTATCCGATGGTCGCTTGAGAAGCACAAACCCCTGCTGGGTATTTGCCGTGGTATGCAGGCACTCTGTCAGCATTTCGATGCTGAACTGAAGCCAACCACAGGCCATGTGAAAAGTACTCATGTTCTTCAGTTCAATGGCCGGGAACTGAATGTAAACAGCTATCACAATTACGGTTTCTATTCGCTGCCTGAGCAGTTTGAAATACTCGCCACCGCAACGGATGGTGTGGTGGAAAGTTGCAGCTGCCCACGGCACAGCTGGCTTGGAATGATGTGGCACCCCGAACGGGAGCTACTGCCAACAAAGCTCAGTTATCCCGCCGCTGACAATGGCGCCGAGCCTGCAACACTGAATGCTTTATATGCCGATATTGGCGCTGGGCTTATCGGGGCGTTTTTTGATAATCCACAAACGATGTTAACGGAGCTTTCATGCAAGGTTTGATTCTTGCCGCAGGACGCGGTAGCCGCTTGGGCCAACTGACAAGCACTCAGCCGAAAGGCCTGACGCCGGTATTGGGTAAACCCATGCTTTCCATGCAGCTGGACGCGATGAAACGGGCGGGCATAGACAAGGTGGCGGCGGCGACCGGTTATTTGGCTGAACAGGTACAGGCGTGGGTCAGCATCAGTTTTACCAATGCCCGCTGGTCCGAAACCAATATGGTCAGCTCATTGTTGGCATGTGCCCCCTTTATCTGTGAAGATGAAACCATAATCAGTTACTCCGACATAGTTTACCCAACCAGTGCTATAGATTCACTGATGACGGCAACAAGTGATATCGCCATCCTGTACGATCCCAATTGGTTGTTCCAATGGCAGCAGCGATTTGATAATCCGCTGTCTGATGCAGAAACCTTTCGGCTAACCGATAGTCGTAGACTGGTGGACATAGGCCGGCGCCCAGAGCACCTGGACGAAGTACAGGGGCAGTATATGGGGCTGCTGAAGTTTACGCCTCGAGGATTCAGCATCATTCAATCGTTGCTTGCGGCACTGCCCCAGACGGAAGTCGACAAATTGGACATGACTTCGCTCTTGCGACGTCTGTTGGCGACGGGCGAGCAAATCGAAGCCGTGCCTTTTGACGGCTTCTGGTTTGAAGTAGACAGTGAAACAGATCTTATCGAATGCGAACGGCAACTTAAGGCAAAGGGTGGGCTGGAGGCGTTGCTCGTTTAGCTGACTGAAAAAGAGTTCTCCAGCCTGCTTCAAGCTTGCAGATAGTTTGAGTTGGCCATGAAAAACGGCGCCCGATTCCAGCGCCGTTTTTTATTAGATATCCTTTATGTTTGAACTGTGCGTTTTTCTCAATAGCTATATTCTCCTTGTATCACTGTTGTACCGGTGGTCGCTCTGTATCACTGTTACTCATTCTGTTGTGTCGGTGGTGCCAAGCAAGGTTTCTGGCATATCGAACTCGAGGTAGTCTGCCAATCCGACCCAATCCTGCCGCGCCTGAGCTGCCAATGCCTCCGGCAAAACCCTCATCAATTCGTTGAAACTGGGCTGCTGACCGGCTTTAAGCATCATATTAATAGCGCTTCTGAGTGTCTGCGCACCATAGGCTTCCTGCCCCGTTCTGAAGAGCGCTCCTGCCTCTTGCAGCTTTTTAGCTATTTCAAGCCGTTCGCTTTCGCTGATTGGTTGCATTCAACACTCCCTGACCGGACAATCGGATATGCTTGCACCCATGCCTGAATGATTGAAAAAGCGCACATTGGGATGGCGTTTGATAAAGAGCTCCACAGCCAAAAGGTAGCCCCGCATATTCAGGGTCGTGGCAATATTCTGGCCATGGTAGTTTTCAACGGTATGGCCAGCGTTGTCATGGGTAACACCTAACGCCCCGTCTTGCCAGTAGGCATGGCTTTTCCCATCAGGAAACCCAAAATCACAGCCGCAAAGAATGATTTCGGTTGCACCGCATTGAACCGCGATATCCAGCGCAGGGTGAATCACGCTGCCACCACTGAATAGCCTGTAGCAGGGAAGGTGGTCGGCATACTTATCCTGAGTAGGTGATTTGGTCAGCGCGGCCATCCGGGGACCCTGCCAGGCGCGGATAACCTCGGGATCCGTTGAGGGGAAGCAGACAAGGGTACTGTCAGCTGACGTCTCAGTGTTGAGATGCGCCGCATTGATCCTGGCATCGAGGGTGACAACGATATCCGGGACAATTCCTCGGCTTGTCAGGGCTTTGTGTGCTGTATCCGCAGCAATCAGGCAGGCGCGGTCAGGGGCCTGTTGCCCGGCATAGAGCCACTCATAGGCTTTTTCCAGGCTGGGGCCTGCGCCTATGACAATTGCCCGTGGATTTTGGCGGGTAAAGAGTGTGGCAACATTGGGCAGAGTTTGCAGCAGCTTGAGAGTCTGCTCGATTCGGGAGGCGTTGTTTTTATCTGCCAGTTGATGTTGTAAATCAACAAAGGGGCGTTGCAGCGTCATCACCAGGTGATCGCGTACCCGGGCCAAATCCGGGTCTGCCAACTGCAGTTCGGGGATGATTGCCGTCCAGGGGCCTGCATAGCAGTCTGTCCAAAGTGGACGACGTAACGTGAGGTTTGGGGCGCAGAGCCACTCGGTTTGATTGGTGTAATTCAGCACCATTGCGGTAATGGGCATCGACATTAAGCACAGTTCGATGGGGCGGTCTGTCCATCGCGACAGCGCCAATGCCGGAACGTCGCCCAATCCCATGCCGAAAATCAATACCCGATCAAGGCCATCCGGAATGTGCTGCAGCAAGTGGGTTGCTTCACGGTCCCTGTCATGGCGGCTGGAAAGCTGCTTATCACATACAGCAATGGTTTGCTGACGACCTTGAATAAGCACAGGCTCCAGCCTGTCTATCATTTCGGGTGTGATTTCAGCAAGCTGCTCGGCGATATCGGGCCAACGCCTGCGAATAATGTCCAAATTTGCCTGAAATAGCTCGGACATGCCCAGATCCCTCTCTTATGTATGACTCATTTCCTTTGTCACTTGGTAAGGGTCTATCACTTCAATTGACCAAGCAGCTGCGAGTTGATGCATCCGACTACGGGTTGGCCAATAAATTGGTGTCAGTAAAATCGGTGCGCCAGTGTTGACCAACTTATCGGAGGCACATATTACGGCCCCCAGATATGTCTTATCCGCCAGCGCGGCATCAAATAATCTAACATGACCTAAGCCAATCAAAGACTCAAGTTCAGGATAGGCATGGCATAGCAGGAATAAATCTCCGCCTACACCCCACAGCGCCAAATCTGTGCCTGAAGACATCAGATTGCGGATAGTCGTCATCATCCGCGCTTGCATGGCACGGTAACCATCGAACCTCTGCTTAATGCTGTCGTGGGCACTGTTTTGCACCGGCGAAGAGAGTGGGCTGGGTGAACAGGGGCTCAGCAACAGCTGTAGCCTGGGAATGCTGCCGGTGTGAAAGCGGCGAAGTTTCAGGCATTCAAATCCCGCCACCGCCGCCATGCGCAGTAAAGATTCTTCAGTGTAATAATGAATGTGTTGGCCGTGGATCAGATTGGTTTCATGCAGGCAATTATCCGGTTCATATCCGCTGTCAGGTACCTCGATAAAGAGTATGCCGCCATGCTTCAATCGCTGTTTAAGGCTGCTTAAGAAAAGTACAGGTTGAATAAGGTGCTCAAGCACATGGCTGCTGACAATCAAATCAAACTGGGCTCCCCGGGCAACCTGTAATATGTCGCCAGGTGCATTTAAATCACACGCGGTGATAGGAATACCCTCGGGGGTCACACCGGATTTAAAGTCAAATCCGGTGAAATGTGCATCGGGTTTTTGTTGCCTGATGGTATCGAGCAATACCCCGGCGCCGCAGCCAAAATCGGCAATGGTATTGAAGTCGACGAGCCTGTCTTTAAATAAGTCCACCATGTCATCGTAGGGGGAATGAGGGCCTGTGGCAGGCCACATATCCGGGGCACCCTCAGATGAAAAATAGAGCAATTCAAACTCGCGGGGACCATAAGGTTTGGCTATCTGAACGTGTCCACAGTGCTGGCATTGTGCGATTGGCAGCGAGAGTGTTTGCCGCTTTAGTTGTGGCCCGGACTTATCCCAATTGCCACTGATCAGCGTTTCCAACGGTTGCCAATCGTTGCTGGCACACAGGGCGCAAAGACTCAGCTCAGTGGTTGTTGCCGAACTTTGCGCATACGAGTCAATCACGTCAGCTTGAAACCCCTTGGACACCGCATTCATCTTTGTGCGTGTTTCTGCCAGTGACGGGGTGATAACTATTTTGCCGCTCACTTCACGGAGTGCTGCAGATGGAGCAATGGTTTTACCCGCCAGTTCATGCCCGGCCCACTGCGCATCGTGCAATGTCAGGTTGGGGGTTGCCAGCAAGGCGTCAAACCGGGGCTCGCCCATAAGCTGATAGAGATCCGCGCCAACGCCCCAGAGGTGGACATCTCCTCCCGCTTCAAGCTCAGTGCTGATTGTCTCCAACAGCGACTGATGTTTGCTCTGGATATCGGCCTGTACCTGCTTGACTATGCCCAAAACCCGCTTGCTCAAGGGGCGCAGCAAGAGTTGGAGCCTTGGAATAAATCCGGTCACGAACTGCTTGGTTTTTAGAATTTCGTAGCCGCAAAGTCCCGCCAACACAGCCAGGGAGTCTTTGCTGAAGTAATGAATGTGCTGCTGATTGACCAAGCTCGATTGACCCGATATCTCCCAGGGATGGGGAGTGGAGAAGTCCGGCACTTCGATAAACACCATGCCGGTATTTTTCAGCAAGGGTTTGATGGCGAGCAAAAAAGCGCGTGGGTTGGGTAAATGTTCCAGAGTGTGGGAGCTGCAAATCAGATCCAGGCTTTGGTGTGGGAAAAGTGCCTTCAGGGCGTCCACATCACTTAAATTGGCACTCTGGTAGCTAATGCCCTCCAGTGCGCAACGGTCGTTAAAATCTGCGCCGTGGAGCCTGGCCTTTGGCAGCCTGTCGCGGCATGCGTTAAGAAGCTTACCGGGGCCGCAGCCCAAGTCAGCGATAACGGCCGCTTCGGGGAGCTCATCGGCAAACATCGATACCATCTGATGATAGGGGAAGTCGCTTCCGATGAGGTTGGGTGACCAGTACACCTCTTCCTGAGGAGAATGAAAGTACAAACGCTGTAACAGGGCTTCATTGTACTGGGCAAGATTTTGCACATGTCCGCACTGGGCGCAACAGCCCAACGGGTAGTCTTCGGTGTCGCGCCACAGACGGCCGTTGTTACTTTGCCATACACCAAAGCTTATGGTCGAAAATTGTTCCCATTCAGTTCCATGGCATATCGCGCACGCTTGCATTGATGTATCCCGTCAGTTGAGGAGCTTTCAGCAGGTTTCATATAGTAATCAGGTAAAGAAAACCATTCGGCAATGTTTTGCTTCTGCGTAATCCCTATCGTCAGGTGGTAACTGATGGTATGGCCAGGGTATTCACGGCCCGCCCGTTTTGCACCATTGCTCAGTTCGTTATGCCACCGTCCACGGTCAGAGTTTGTCCCGTGATAAACCCAGCTTCTTCAGATAGGAGAAACTGAACGAGGGGGGTTACGTCCTCTGCCTGACCAAGGCGGCCCAATGGGGTTCGGTTGATTATCTGATCCCGCTGTTTGGCTGAGAGTGTCGAAGACATTTCAGTCTCGAGATAACCCGGTGCCACAGAATTGACAGTGATCCCTCTGCGGCCATTTTCACGCGCCAAAGCGCGGGTCAATCCATCGAGTCCGGCTTTAGAGGCCGAATAAGCCGCAAGCCCGGTGTAACCGCGACTGCCGATGATTGAGCTGATATTGATGATCCGCCCTCCACGGTTTTGCGGCAACATGATCCTGAGCGCTTCGCGGGCAAGGTAAAGGGCACCGTGCAAATTCACCTGCAATAATTCATCGCTGTCGACATTGGGGAAGGTTGCCAGGATCCCTTCGCGGGCGATGCCGGCATTGTTGATAAGGCCCCATAGCGGGATCTGTGCCCACTCGCAGGCAGCCTTGATAAATTGCTGAACCTGATCTGGATTGCCGACATCACAGGCAAACCAGCAAAAATCAGCGTTGGCCTCCAGCGCTGCGATTGCCTCGGTGCGTTCGCGGCTGCAGCCGCTGACACGGTAGCCCGCTTCCAGTAAAGAGGTGACTATTGCAAGGCCCAGCCCACGGCTGACGCCTGTGACGACAACATGTTTTTTCGGCTCACAGCTCATGGGTTAATCCTTTGTTTTTTCCCAGCGTCGGTAAGGGTGATCTGCGGGACGCAACGAATTAGCCTTGGGCGCATCTCGGCTACCAGAGTTTGACTGTATTGGTTGATTTCATTTCTGGCAAGTGTTTCATTTTGCGCAATAAACTCCATGCAGACCAAGTGACCTGTGATGGGATTGTTGCGGGCAAAGACCCGTACATCAATCACATGTTCCAGCGTGAGAAAGGCTTGCTCCAGAGCGTCCAAATCGACCTTGGTGCCACCAACGTTGGCAATGTTGTCATACCTGCCTCTAAAACAGACTCTGTCGTCGATTATCTCTGCCCGATCACCGGTATTCAAACGTCCTTTAATGGTTTCAGCCCAGAGCATACCCTGCTCCAGCGACAGGCGTTTGCCATCTATCAGTGGTTTGCCGAGCCAGCCAGCCGGAAAACCGGCCTTGCCATCTCTGACGCTCAGCAGGACACCTGTTTCTGTCGTGGCGTAAATATGGCGAATTCTGGCCGATGGAAACAAGGCTGCGGCCAGTTGAAGGGTTACATCATCACAAATTTCACCACCAAAAGTCAGCTCTGTCAGCGGCGGCAGGTTTTGCTGCCATATGAGGGTCATGGCGCGAAACAGGGATGGGGTAACTCCGAGGGCTGTGACTGCATGCTCGACGGCCAGAGCCGCTTTTTCAGCTGCACTGGCTTGGGCTGCGCTGATAATCATGGCACCACTGAATGCGGCCTGGAGTATGACCTGAAGGCCTGCAAAGCTCATGGGATGGTAACTTAGCAGCCAGCGCGCATCGGCGGAAAACGGCTTGGGAGGCAGCAGTCTTTCCAGCGCATGAAAGACCAGCTTGGGTGCGCCTGTGGTACCTGATGTCTGCAATCCGATACAAAAGTGTTCAGGTAATGATGTCGGGAGTGAGGTATCCGGATCGCGTCGGAGTATCACGGGGCAATTATTGGCTTGTGCGCACAGGATGGCCGTCAGGATCTGTTTGACCGGCGCAGCACCGAGTGTGGGGTAGTCGAGCAAGACCATTCTTTCGGGGGCGAGGCTTGGCGATGGGAGCGGCAACTGCCAGCTCCCTTCAGGCTCGATGCAGCGAAACGTCCCGGCAATCCAGTGCATTATTGACCCCGTCAGCTCGCCATGGCCCGATAAAGGGCGCTCAATTCTTCGACGCTGTGGAATGTTTTAAAACCGTCACGAAATGGGTCTTTGGCGAGAATGAGTTCCAGCGTGACTAATAAGGTCGCCAGATCCAGCGAATCCATAGGCAGATCCTGTAAAAACCTGCTGTCAGCTGACACCGGCGGACATTCAGTACCCTTGGCACGGATAAGATTTTCAGTTTCCTGAATGATCAGGGCGGTAATGTCTGTTGTCATAGGGATTTCCAATCGTCAAACGCGGCGGCAATTTGCTCTAGACTGAAATGCTGCTTTTGTTCCAGCCAGTCTTGTTTTAGCTGTTCGAACAAATGCACGTCGTGAAACTCGCCATTTTTAAAAATATGTTGCTTGAGTACGCCTACAAGGCGGGTCTTGTGCAGCAGCTGCAACTTGACCACCTTGTCATTGGCGTTCATCACCTGATTTACGATCTTGTTCATATTCAGGTGATGGAACACATAGTTGCAGATATATGTGTGCAGAGTAACGCCGTACTTCAGCCTGGCGGCGCGTTCATAAATATAGCTGCCGGTTGAACATTTACGGTTATGGTGGTCGATGTCGGCGAAACACAAAAATCCCACAGGTGTGTTGTCATCGCAGATCATATAGGCACGATAATCGTCGCGATCGGCCAGACTGGCAATCCAGCGCCGCTGTGATCCAACACTGGGATTGACCAAGTCGGTGAACATGCCTTTGGTTATTTCGGGGCTTGTGCGCCACGTCAGCAGCAGTTCGGCATCATTTTCGGTAACTCGGGTAAATCGCAACCCCATGTTAATTCTCTCAATTGGCCAGATACCCGCCTTCAACAGGCAAGGTTACGGCATTGATCCAACGAGCGGCGTCGCTCAGCAAAAATGCGATGGCGTTGGCCACATCCACGGGCTCACCTATGCCCATTGGGTGCTGATCCAGGATGGACTGAAATTGTGCTTCGGTCATGTTGTCGCGGGTCTTGCTTGCCATTTCGGTGTTTACCAGCGCCGGTGCCACGCAATTTACCCGGATATTGTCCCGCAACAGCTCCATGGCAAGTCCACGGGTTGCTGACATAAGCCCGGCTTTGCTGGCACCATACACCACATTGGCGCTCTGACCTATCAACCCGGCAATGGATGATACCAGTACAATAGCGCCCTGACGCTCACGGTTACGCCGCTGACGAAACCCCTTGGCGACGGCGAGTGCGCTGGCAAGGTTTGTATGCATGGTTGTATCGAAAAACGCTGCATCGAAGAGGCGAATCGAGCGGTTTTCCTGCACCCCGGCACAATGGACAAATCCATCGGCCGGACCGTGGGCCTTGGTGAGGGAAACAACCCAATCGGCAATCTCATCGGTGCGGCTCATGTCAAAGGGGGAGATGATGTGTCCATCGCCCTCCATTAACGCCTGCGTTTGCACCAAGGTATCAGAATGGCGGCCATTCAGGATCACCCGGGCTCCGAGCTTTGATAGCAGA
The DNA here is from genome assembly GCF_018596335.1 of Shewanella jiangmenensis. Classification (GTDB taxonomy): domain Bacteria; phylum Pseudomonadota; class Gammaproteobacteria; order Enterobacterales; family Shewanellaceae; genus Shewanella; species Shewanella jiangmenensis. The sequence continues at coordinate 391,127 of NZ_JAHEPS010000003.1, forward strand.
ATTGCAGTTTCCCTGCCGATCCCGGACGATGCGCCGGTGATCAGGATCAGTTTTCCGCTGAGGTCCATCGGATGGTGCTGCAGGGTACTCACGCTGCCAGATGCTCCTGCACTAAACCTACCAGATCGTTTACCGTGGAGATTTGCTCCAGTTTGTCGCCCTGGATAACGATGTTGAAATGTTCATCGGCCATTGCAATTACGCTCAGAAAGGCCAGTGAATCCCAGGTGTCGATATCGGCGAGTGTCTCGTTGCCTTTGAGCGTACCGGCATCAAGTTCAAGGATTTCTTCCAGTGCATTCAGGAAATGTTCTCTGTTCATGGTCTGTTCCTCTCGTGTTGTATGTGTCTGTCAGTCTATTCATCGGCTGGCAGGGGGATAAATTCAGTGCGCCGTCTTCTGAATTATGTGACGGTTCATGCTTGCCTGGTCCGGACTCGACATCAGTAAGTGACAAATGTCGGTGGCACTGGCGTTTAGCCACAATTTGCCCAGGGCCGATGCAACAAAACGCACCAGCGCCAGATCGTCGGCCTCATCGACACAAAGCCTAAATTGATGCCATTCGGGGCGACCAAGCATTACGCCCAGTAGCTTGACTGTACCTGACGTATACATGGCGTAGGTCACATGTTCGCGTGCGGCATCACCTGTGGCAAAGCTGGCGGTTTGCTCTAATAGTTCGAAGCTGAACACTTCGGTATCAAAACCCCGGGGAAATCCGGCAAGATCCAGATAGCTATAGCCCTCGGGGTTAGTTTGCTGGTGTGCATCAATGACGGCGTCAATAAGTTCGGGGGCAATTAAAGGGCAGTCGCCGGTGAGGCGCACAACTGTGTCTCCAGGGACTGCGCCTGCTGCCAGCGCTGCCTGGTAGAATCTCGCTAACACGTCAAGTTCGCTGCCTTCATAGCAGTGAATGTCACTGGCGGTTGCCCACGTCTTAAGGGGCGCATCCTCCGGCGTATCGGCAATCGCCAGGATATGGCGGTCAATCCTGTTACTGCGAGCCACACGGGCACAATGGGCGCCGATAAGAGGCAGCCCCTCAATATCCATAAGCACCTTGCCAGGCAAGCGGCTCGAGCCCATGCGGGCTTGTGTGACACAAATGACGGCCATCAGTGTTGCTCCTTGAGAGCAACACTGAGATGGGCAGGTGACAAAGCGGTGCCAAAGGCGATATCACAGGCCGCCTGCTGTCCAAGCACTTGTGGCAGATAACGGGTGTGTAACCCAAGCCCAGGTCTTACGGAGCGAACATTGGATGCGTTAAAAAAGTCGCCTTTCTTGATGTCGGCGCAGACATAGAGAGAGCGGCGAAATTCTCTGCCGCCGGCCTCACTGGGTTTGAGATCGTAATTAACCCGCCCAAGGGCGGCATGGGCGCGGCGAATATCTTTCACCATCGCGGCAAATTCGTCGGGCTCCAGAGAAAACGCTGCATCTACCGAACCATCATTGCGATCGAGGGTAAAGTGCTTTTCGATTATTTGTGCCCCAAGTGCCACCGCCGTAACGCTGGCAATGCTGTCTTTGGTGTGGTCGCTGAGCCCGACGATGACATCAAAACGGCGGGCCAGATCCATCAGGGTGTGCAGATTACAATCTTCAATCGGCGTAGGATAGCCGCTGATACAGTGCAGCAGCGCCAACTGGTTACCACCGGCTGCTCTTACCGTGCGTACGGCTTCTTCAATTTCATTGAGCGTCGCCAGTCCGGTAGAAATAATCAGTGGTTTTCCTGTGCGACTGACACGCTCAATCAGAGCGATATCATTGATTTCAAATGATGCAATCTTATAGGCCGGGGCTGACAAGGACTCCAGCAAATCAACGGCTGACCCATCGAATGGCGAGGAGAACAGTGGAATACCATGATTGGCAGCGCGCTCAAACAACGCCTGATGCCACTCCCATGGGGTATAGGCTTCCTGATACAGCTCATACAGTGTCTTACCTGCCCAAAGGCCGCCGTTAATACAAAACTCCGGCCCATTATGATTGAGGGTAATAGTGTCTGCGGTGTAAGTCTGGATCTTGATAGCATCAGCACCGGCGGCTGCGGCTGCATCGACCAGCGCGAGTGCCTTGTCCAGTGAGCCTTTGTGGTTGCCGGACAACTCAGCAATAACCAGCGGTAATTCTCCCTCGCCAACGCCGCGGCCAGCTATGGAAAAGTGTTTGCTAAAAGGGAAGGTCATGGGCGAGTCTCCATGTCGTTACGCCAGGCGTCGTGAAACAACCTGATCCTGTCTTCACATTTACCGAGAATTGCCGCGGTATCGGTGTGGGCATAGCTTTGTTGGCATGATTCCGCCATCAGGCGATCTTCTTCCAGGATGGTATGGTTGAAGTCACTGAAGTTTGCTACCACTGCGCGCTTTAGCGCACCGTCCTTCGCATGTCCCTGAGCTGTGCCCAGCATCCGTAAACGGTAATGCAGCACTGTTTGAGTACGGTCAATCACATCGTAGGTTTGAACTGACATCAAAGAGCCGTTGGTGATACCGATAGCCAGGTTGGGATACACAAACACATGGTTGTATTCATTAAGTTGTGGATGCTGAATTAATTTGAGCTGCTTTCTTACGCCACTCCACCATTTCTTGGGCGCATCCAACAAGGGCGTATTGCCAAGGTTATGGGGCGGCACGCTGATTATGTCGCACTCAGCCTTGGCAAGGTGCGAAAAACTGTCAGGATGGGTGCCGGGCACGTGATACACCTCAAGCACTGTTTCCACCGCCAATTTCCAGTTGCTCTGCCATTGGTACTTGCCGCTGTGAACAGGGTCGGTAAAGTGGTCCGAAAAGTCTTCCAGCATGCCGTAACAATCACCGAGGAATTCTTTGAGTGATTGGCCTTCGGGTGCCAACCGCACGAACACAAAGTCGCCACAGCTATCGACTGCAAACTGACGTAAGCTCAGTTTTTCTTTTTGTGCTTCATCAAGCTGAAATTCTTGGTTATTTCCAGGAATGCCGGCAAGCTTGCCACCTTCTTTAAAGCTCCAGCAGTGGTAAGGGCAGCGTAGCGGGCGGTTGCCTTTGGATGCCGTCTGTAACCTGGCTTTGCGGTGGCTGCAGATATTCAGCAGTGCCGATAACTCACCATTGAAGTTCTGCACTACGATGGGAAACCCGGCTATCTCAAGTGTCAAAAAGTCATTATGATTGGCCAGCTCATCTTTGAACCCGATAAAAAGCCAGTGCTGTTTGAATACGTTTTCAAGCTCCCGCTGAAAAGTATCTTCGCTGACATAGTGTTCGGGGTTTATGGCTGTGGAGGCTATCATAAATGCGTTATTCCGCCTTGGTTGAATGAACGGTTCTAGGTCGCAACTGCAGGCAAATTCAGCGAGCTTTTTTGTGATTGAGGAGTTTGCCCGCAAGCTCAATTAATCCGCAGCTATCAACAATTTGACGCGCTTTTTGACTCATATTGTTGCGCTTGCATGGATTGTGCCATAGTTGATTAAGCAATTGTGTGATTTCAGCCAGCGAGTTATCAATTTTGGCGTTAACATCGAAGTGTTCAGTGACTTGCCAGTTGCGCATATCCCTTGCCAGATACCAGGAGCCCTCAAGTGATGAGTTGAGCGCCGGGAGCTGATTGTCGACACACACCAGTGCCAGAGTTGGTACACCCATGGCTGCAAGTTCACCCAGGGTGCCGCCGCCGGCGGATATTGCCAGGCCACATTCGGCCATGACCTCTGCCATGTTTTCGGCATTGCGTAAAATCTTAAGCGGGGCGCCGCCGACATTGGCGCGTTGTATGTCATTCTCATCCAACGTAGTCAAACCGCCCACAATCAAGGTGATCGGTACTTTCGGAAGAGATTGAGTCACAGCAGCCAGCAGTGGCAGCGACAAACCTTTGACATCTGAGCCGCCTAAGGTAATCAAAATACGTTGCCGCTGTGCGAATTCGGGGATTGGCGTTTCTCGAAATTCCCGTCGAAGCAGCGTATAGCGAGGTCCAAGAAACAGGAGTGCTGCGCCAGTTGTGTGAACGCCGCTGGCAGATAGGATCTGATGGCTATCGTTAGATACTGAAGCCCTTTCGCTTGGTTCAGTGATGCGGCGACGATACACCGTTTCCTGCTGATCCGGCGCCGGGTTAAGTACTGCATCCACCGGCAATGGATGATTGGCGATGGCGTCATCCAATGCCAGTGTCAGCGCGTGACTTTGCGCTATCGCCTGCCATTCTTGCTGCGTCAGGAAATAATCATCAATCACCAGAACATCGGCATTAAATTGATTGAGATGTTCAGCGGTTAATTGCTCGGGTGCCTGTTGCCATTTAAACCCACGTTCTGCCAGCTTGAATTTGAGCGATTCGGGGCAGCTTTTAGCGCAAAACAGGATAGTCAGATTAACCTTGCCGCTGCCGGCAGTTTGAAAGGCATCGGCCAGCGCCATCAAACGCATCACATGACCCGAGCCGATGGTGGCGGAGGCATTGCCGTAAAACACCAGAGTTTTAGCCTGCAAGGAATCCACCATCCACGTTAAGTGTAGTGCCGGTAATTTTTCGGCTGTGGGGCCCTATCAGGAAGGAAACCGCATCCGCGACATCTTGTGGCGACGCAATGCCAAGAGGATGCGCAGCGATAAGCGCCTGAGATTGCTGTTCACCAAGCATGGCAAACTGTTTATCGGCCTTGGATCCACTGACCAGCGCCGGTGCGACGCAGTTGACCCGGATTTGCTTGTCTGCCAGCTCCAGTGCCGCGCTTTTGACCAACGACGCCAGTGCGGCTTTGGAAGCTGCGTAAAGACAGCGTCCTTTGAGCCCTTTTTGTCCTGCGGCCGAACCTATTAAAATCAGGCTTGCGCCGGGACGGCTTTGCTGCTGTTTGGCAAATGCTGACAGCAGCATGGCCGCTGCAGCAAAATTCAAATCAAAATACTGGCTTATCTGTTGTGGTTTCAGGGTTTTCAGCGGGCTGTAACCTTGAAAACTGGCACTGTGAACTAAGCCGTCAAAGGCGCCGTGGGTTTCAACCAACCGTTTTATTTGCTCCGAAATGCCGTCAAGCTGGGTCAAATCAAACGGGCACAGATAATGCGAAGTGTCAGCCTTTGCCGGCAACAGCGAAAGGGTCTTTTCCAGTGCCTCACTGCGTCGACCTAGCAAACCCAGTTTGGCACCCTGTGAAGCCAGACTATGGCAGATAGCCAGCCCTATGTCGGAATCGGCTGAGGCACCGGTGACCAGTATGTGTTTGTTAGCAAGCAACACTGCCTATTGCTCCAGCGTGAGTGGTGGAAAGTCATCGGTTATTTCAGTCAGCATCGGCGGCGCATCCATCTGAACATCGGCGATGAGTGCGCCCCACGACCATCCAACCCCAAAGCCTCCCAGAAGTAGTTTTTTACGCTCAGCAAAAAAATCGCTCAGACTATGGCATATCGCGAGCGGCACAGAGGCAGACGAAGTGTTGCCAAAGTCTTTCATGTCTATCAGATACTTATCTTCCGGAATGCCGGTTTTTTTCCGTAGATGTTCTAAAATAAACTGATTGGCTTGATGCATCACCACCATATCGAGTGCACCCGCCTCAAGTCCGGCAAGACCGAGCGCATCTTTCACCAGTTTGGGTACGACTTTCAGTGTGAAAGAGAATACCGCCGCGCCATTGAGGTAGAGTCGGGTATCCCGGTAGAGGCGAGCGTTGGTGTCATCATCAAAGGGCGCTTTTTCCGGCATGCAGGGATTGCGGCGACCACCTGCCTTAACGGCAATGTGCTGCCCTCCGGTGCCATCGGTACCCACTATTACGTAAGAATCGGGCCAGTCCGGATCGAATTCCAGCGCAGTTGCGACCCCTGCATCGCCGAACAGCGGCAGCGTTCCTCTGTCGTCAGGCAACAAGTGGCGGCTTGAGGTGTCAGCGCACAGCACCAGAGCGCGCTTACCACTGGCACCCTGCAGCAATTGGCTGGCTATCCAGGTACCGTAAATAAAGCCGGAGCAGCCAAGGCTCACATCCAGGCATGCAGCGGACTGCGGCAGCCCTAATCTTGCCTGCATAAGGCAGGCACTCGCGGGGAGTGAATAATCCTGATCCTGCGACACAAAAATCAGCACGCCGATGCTGTCAGCACTCCAGCCGAGATTACTCAGCAGCCTTTCTGCTGCCGCAACACACATATCCGAGGCACATAAATGCTTTGGCAGGATCCGACGAGAATGGATCCCTGTACTCGCAAACACCTTGTCTGCTTCTTCTTGAGTAAACAGGCCGGGTGTTTCGACGTAGGAATGTCTGTGGGGCGGGACGACGGCGTGCATTCCTGCGATCCTGACTGATTTAATGACAGCTTCCATTTAGCTACCCCATTGAAATTCAGCTATTTTGATTGGTTTCAACTATAACATTGAATAATATAGCTTGAAAGTTGATGGCCGGCAGACTTCCGCCGGGATTGAGTAATGCTGGGGGACACGCAATGGCACTGACTCAGGTAACGGGTGTCGAAATTCGAGGCATTGTCTCAGTTGTACCCTCTGAGACTGCAGACAACCACGACCTTACTCACCTGTTTTCGGTCGACGAGCTTAAGCGGGTAATTGATTCGACCGGTATAGTCCATCGTCGTGTGGCCGGTGAGGGGCAAACCGTGCTAACCATGGCGACAGTGGCCGCCAAAGCACTGCTTGACGACCTTGCATGGGAAACCAGTCCCGGCCTCCTGGTCTGTATCACCCAAACACCTGACTACGTGTTGCCAGGCAACGCTGTGCAGCTCCAGCATCGGTTGGGACTCGCCAAAGATACGGTTGCATTTGACGTAAATCTTGGCTGTTCAGGCTTTGTCTATGGTTTGTGGCAGGCGGCAACCTTGCTTGCTGCGTTACCCTGTGGCCGTGCATTGCTGGTGGTTGGCGATACTACTACCCACATGTGTAGTGGAGAGCAAAGTCGTCCGGTCAGTCCGCTGTTTGGTGATGCAGTGAGCGTGATTGCGCTTGAAAAGTCAGCGGACGCCATGCCGATGCACTTTTCACTCGGCAGCGATGGTGCTGGCGCCCCCTATCTCATTCAGCCTAATGGTGCGGCGCTTAACCCACAAAAGGCTCCGGCCCTCACCATGGATGGCACTCAGGTGTTTGTGTTTACGTTACGTGAAGTCCCTGCGTCAATCACTGCGGTGCTTGATTCTGCGGCAATAAAGGTAAGCGAAGTAGACACTGTAGTGATGCATCAGGCTAATGAAATGATGCTTAAGCGGCTCGCAGATAAGCTTGGTGTCGATAACTCTCAGTTGCTTATTGCGATGCAGCACCGTGGCAACACCAGCTCTGCATCTATTCCGCTTGCCATAACGGATGCGTTGTCAGACAAGTTAGCCTCCACCCGGCAAACTCTGTTGCTTTCGGGTTTTGGTGTTGGTTGGTCATGGGGGAGTGCTGTGATTGCGCTTGGACCGCTGGATGTTTGCAAGACACTTGAAATGCCGCTGCCGGAATTAGCAAATAAGTAAAACCCTTCCAGCCTGCTTTGCAAACTGAAGTACGCAGCAAAAAAACACCCGCCAGTGCGGGTGTTTTGTTAGATTCGAACGCTGCGATTGTCCGGAATAATAATTTCGACTTACTTAAAACTGCATCTCAGGTACGTGCTCGGGCACGATAAGTTTGCCTGCGGTTTTTGAGACGATTTCTTCAACGCTGACGCCGGGGGCACGCTCCAGCAGGTGGAAGGCGCCGTCCTTGATTTCGATAAAGGCCAGATCGGTAAGCACCCGCTTGATGCAACCAAAGCCGGTCAGAGGCAGCTCACACTTGGGCAGCAGCTTGGAGTTGCCGTATTTATCGGCGTGCATCATGGTGACGATAATATTGTCGGCACCGGCCACCAAGTCCATGGCGCCGCCCATGCCTTTTACCAGCTTACCGGGGATCATCCAGGAGGCGATAGAGCCTTCAACGTCCACTTCGAAGGCACCGAGCACGGTCAAATCCACATGGCCGCCGCGGATCATGGCAAAGCTCTCGGCGCTGGAGAAAAACGACGCGCCTTTTACTGCGGTCACGGTTTGCTTACCGGCGTTGATCAGATCCGGGTCGATGGTTTCTTCAGTGGGGAACTCGCCCATGCCGAGCAGGCCATTTTCCGACTGCAGCATGACCTGCATGCCTTCGGGAATGTAGTTGGCAACCAGCGTTGGAATGCCAATGCCAAGGTTTACGTAGTAGCCGTCTTTAAGCTCTTTGGCGACGCGCTGGGCCAGTTGTTCTCTTGAAAGTGCCATTGCGAGTCTCCTTATGCCTTTTTCACGGTGCGCTGTTCGATGCGCTTCTCAAAGCTGCCTTTGATGATGCGGTCCACATAAATCCCAGGGGTGTGGATATGATCTGGGTCGAGCTCGCCCGGCTCAACAATCTCTTCCACTTCTACCACGGTGATTTTACCGGCGGTGGCCATCATGGGGTTGAAGTTGGCGGCGGTTTTACGGAACACCAGGTTACCCATGGTGTCGGCCTTCCAAGCGCGGATAAGGGCGAAATCGGCGGTCAGGGATTCTTCCAGCACAAAGTGGCGGCCCTTGATTTCGCGGGTTTCTTTACCGTCGGCAACGGGGGTGCCGTAGCCAGTGGCGGTGAAGAAGGCGGGAATACCAGCGCCGCCGGCACGGATTTTTTCGGCCAGGGTGCCCTGGGGGGTGAGGATAACGTTCAGCTCGCCGCTCAGCATCTGGCGCTCGAAGGTGGCGTTTTCACCCACGTAGGAGGCTATCATGGTGCTGATCTGCTTGTTTTGCAGCAAAAGCCCCAAGCCAAAGTCATCAACACCTGCGTTGTTGGAGATGGCGGTGAGGCCCTTGGTGCCAAGCTTAACCATATGGTTGATGAGGCCTTCGGGGATGCCACACAGGCCAAAACCGCCCACCATGATGGTCATATTGTCGTTAAGGCCCGCCAGGGCCTGGTCGTAACTGTCGACGACCTTGTAGAGTCCTGCCATCTTGTCTTCCTTTTGTTCTTAACCTGCTGTACGTCAGGTCGTATGCTGTGCTTTGTTCGCCTGCCCGTGACTGGGCAGGAGATAGTTATTGTTATCTTGCTGTGGCCAGGCTGCCCGTGCCACCTTATTGAAGTGGCTAGCTCAGTGCTCGCGCCACTTTGGAGCCGTTTTGTCTGCCAAGGGCGGCGCTGATACGGTTACCGGCCTCAATCAGTTTGCCAAGGTCAATGCCTGTGTCTATGCCCATGCCATGGAGCATATACACCAGATCTTCGCTGGCAAGATTGCCCGACGCACCCTTGGCATAGGGGCAGCCGCCGAGGCCTGCCACCGAGGTATCCACGGTGCTGATGCCGCTCTCAAGGCAGGCCAGGATATTGGCGAGCGCCTGGCCGTAGGTGTCGTGAAAGTGCAGCGCGAGCTTGTCTGCTGGCACTCTGGCCGCCACGGCTTCAACCATTTTACGGGCCTTTGCGGGCGTGCCAACGCCTATGGTGTCACCCAAAGAAATTTCATAGCAGCCGAGTTTGTACAGAATTTCAGACACCCGCGCCACTTCGTTTACGGCTATCTCGCCATCGTAGGGGCAACCGAGCACGCAGGAAACATAACCGCGCACCGGCAAATTGTGCTCTTTTGCTTTTTCTATCAACGGGATAAACCGCTCCATTGACTCCTCAATCGAGCAGTTGATGTTCTTCTGACTAAAGCCCTCGGAGGCTGCGGCAAATACCGCTACCTCTGAGGCATTGGCGTCAAGGGCAAGTTCCAGCCCCTTCAAATTGGGGGTAAGGGCGCTGTAACGCACGCCTGCCAGGCGGGAAATACCCTTGAGTACCTCGCCCGAGTCGGCCATTTGCGGCACCCACTTGGGGGAAACAAAACTTGCCGCCTCGATGCGCTTAACTCCTGCGGCCGCAAGGTTTTCGACCAGCAGAATTTTATCGGCGGTAGTGACCTGCTTTTCATTTTGCAGACCGTCACGGGGGCCGACCTCAAACAGGCTGATATGGGAAGGCAATGCCATTTCAGGCCTCCGCGTTTTTGCTATCGGCTGCTGCATCGGCCGGCTCTAGCGCCAGCAGCAGGGTACCGTCGGACACCAGCTCCCCGGGGGCGAAGAAGAACTCGCTCACTACCCCATCGAAGGGCGCTTCAATGGTGTATTCCATCTTCATGGCTTCCATAACAAGCAAACCCTGACCGGCGGCTACCTTGTCGCCAACGGCGACCAGATGGGTCACCACGGTACCGTTCATCGGTGCCTTGAGTTTATCTTCTGAGCTTGCGGTTTCTTCCAACACCTGGCCCAGCACTTCGCGGAAGTGGTAGCTGCCGCTTGATAGGAACACGGTGAGACCGTCTTCTTCCAGTGATACCGTCACCTTCATCCTGTGGCCGTTGATTTCGCACTTAAGCTCGCGGTCTTCAATGCTGCCACCAAGCTCAATCAGCTTGTCGTTGAGGCGCAACTGATAGCGACCATTTGACTCGGTGAGTTCGGCGCTGCGGCTTTGGTGAGCATCATCCAGCAGGGTCACGCTGTGGCGCCTTGGGCTGCTTAAGCGAAATCCCTTGAGGCTCGACCAAGGGCTGAAAGGATCGTGGCCGGGCACATCCTGAGTGGTGGCTTCCCGCAGCTTTAGTTGGGTCAGTACCGCCAGCGCAAAGGCTGTGTCGGCCTCGTCACGGCTGTCGCCAATCAGGGCATCGCCATAGCGGCCAATAAAGTCGGTGGAGAAGTTGGCATCGGCAAACGCCGGATGCTCGGCGATGTTGGAGAGAAACTCGATATTGTGCTTAAGGCCGCCGACACGGTAATCACCAAGGGCGCGGCTAAGACGCGCCAGTGCGCGGGGGCGCGATTCGTCCCACACGATGAGTTTGGCGATCATGGGGTCGTAGTAGTTTGAAATCACATCGTTTTCACGCACGCCTGAGTCGATGCGCACATGGCGGCTTGGCTCTGGCTCACGCAAAAAGGTGAGCTTGCCACTGGCGGGCAGGAACTCGTTGTTGGGATCTTCAGCGTAAACCCGCACTTCAAAGGAGTGACCGTGGATTTGGATCTCGTGCTGCTCAAGTGGCAGTACTGAACCCGATGCCACCAACAGCTGCCATTTCACCAGGTCCTGGCCAGTGACCATTTCGGTTACCGGGTGCTCCACCTGCAGACGGGTATTCATCTCCATAAAGAAGAAGCTGCGCTCTTTACCTGGCTGAGGGGCATCGAGCAGAAACTCCACAGTACCGGCGCCGCGATAGTCGATGGCCTTGGCCGCAGCCACGGCAGCCTCACCCATTTGCTTGCGCAGGCTATCCGGCAGGCCCGGGGCAGGGGCTTCTTCTACCACCTTTTGATGGCGGCGCTGAATAGAGCAGTCGCGATCAGACAGATACACGCAGTTGCCATGTGAGTCGGCAAATACCTGCACTTCAACGTGGCGCGGCTGACGCAGATAGCGCTCCATCAAGAGCTTGTCGTTACCGAAGCTCGAAGCAGCCTCGCGGCGGGCCGAGTCGATGGCGGCTTTAAGCTCGCTCTCGCCCTCGACAATACGCATGCCCTTACCGCCACCACCGTAGGCGGCCTTGATAAGGAGCGGATAACCAATCTTTTTGGCTTCAGCAAGCAGCATGGCATCAGTTTGATCGTCGCCGTGGTAGCCGGGCACCAGGGGCACACCGGCTTTTTCCATGATGAGCTTGGCGGCGCTTTTGCTGCCCATGGCGTCGATGGCATCGGAGCCCGGGCCGACAAAGGCGATGCCGTTTGCCTCACAGGCGCGGGCAAATTCGGCGTTTTCCGACAAAAAGCCGTAACCGGGGTGAATGGCCTCGGCGCCGCACTTTTTGGCGATGTCGATAATCAGCTCACCGCGCAGGTACGAGCTTGCCGGGGCGCTTTCGCCCAGATAAAAGGATTCATCCGCCAGCGCCACATGGCGGGCGTCGCGGTCGGCGTCGGAATACACGGCCACGGTTTTGATGCCCATATCGCGGGCGGTGCGGATAACGCGGCAGGCGATTTCACCGCGGTTAGCAATTAAGAGTTTGTTAAACATGGAAAATCCCTTAGTCCTTGCTGCCGGTATCATTAACCCAGTTAGGGCTTCGCTTATCGAAAAAGGCGTTAAGGCCTTCCTGTCCTTCGGCCGACACCCGAATGCGGGCGATGCGCTCGCTGGTATAGTCGCGGGTGTGCTCATCAATCACGCCGCTTTGCAGCCGGGCGATAAGCGACTTGCACCAGCCAAGCGCCTGGGGGCTGCCGCTGAGCAGGTTTTGGATAATGGGCGCGGCTGCGGCGTCCAAATCGTCAGCGATTTCATGCACTACGCCTAAGGCCAGTGCCATGCTGGCATCGAAGCGCTCAGCCGTGAGCATATAGCGGCGGCTCTGGCGTGGCCCCATGGCGCGCACCACGTAAGGGCTGATGACCGCAGGAATAAGCCCCAGTTTGACCTCAGACAGGCAGAAACTGGCTTTGTGGCTCGAAATCGCAATGTCACAGCAGCAAATCAGCCCCAGGGCACCGCCGTAGGCCGCGCCGTTAACAAGGGCGATGGACGGCTTGGGGAAGCGGTCAAGGGTATCCATCAGGTTGGCAAGCTCGCGGGCATCTTTGAGGTTGGCATCAAAGTCCATGGCGGCTTGCTTGCGCATCCAGTTCAAATCGGCGCCGGCGGAGAAATGCTTACCGTCACTTTTTAGCACCATCACAGCGCAGTCGCTCTCGTGGGCGAAGGCATTAATGGCCTGGGTCATTTCGCTTATCATCACCTCATCGAAGGCGTTGTGCACCTCAGGGCGATTCAAGATGAGATAACCCACCTTGCCCTTAAGCTCGCAGCGCACGGCACTGAAAGAGGCAGACAGCTCGGCAATGGAAGTCATGGTTGTCATCTGCTTCTCCTTACATGCGGAACACGCCGAAGCGGGTCTCTTCGATGGGGGCGTTGAGGGCGGCGGAAATGGCCAGCCCCAGTACGTCACGGGTTTGCGCCGGGTCGATAATGCCGTCGTCCCAGAGGCGGGCGCTGGCATGGTAGGGATGACCCTCTTTATCGTACTGGGCGATGATGGGGGCCTTGAATTTGGCTTCTTCTTCGGCGCTCATGGTTTCGCCTTTACGGGCGAGGCCATCTTTACGCACAGTGGCGAGCACGCCAGCGGCCTGCTCGCCGCCCATCACAGAGATGCGGGCATTGGGCCACATCCACATCAGGGTTGGCTCAAAGGCGCGGCCGCACATGCCGTAGTTACCGGCGCCGTAGCTGCCGCCAATCAGTACAGTGAACTTGGGTACAGTGGCGCATGAAACAGCCGTCACCATCTTGGCGCCGTGCTTGGCAATGCCTTCGTGCTCGTATTTTTTACCCACCATAAAGCCGGTGATGTTTTGCAAAAACACCAGCGGGATTTTGCGCTGGCAGCACAGCTCGATGAAGTGGGCGCCTTTTTGGGCCGACTCTGAAAACAGAATGCCGTTATTGGCCACTATGCCCACCGGATAACCGTGGATGCGGGCAAAGCCGCACACCAGGGTAGCGCCGTAGTTGGCCTTAAACTCGTCAAAGTCGGAGTCATCCACGATACGGGCAATCACTTCTTTCACATCGAAGGGCTTTTTAAGGTCGGTACCGACGATGCCGTAAAGCTCGTTGATGTCGTACTTGGGCGGTTTCACTTTTGCGAGTTGCAGCTCAACCTGTTTTTGATGGTTAAGACGCGATACCGCCTTGCGGGCGAGCTCCAGCGCGTGTTCATCGTTTTGCGCCAGATGGTCTGCCACGCCGCTGATTTTGGTGTGCACGTCGCCGCCGCCAAGCTCCTCGGCGCTCACTTCTTCGCCGGTGGCGGCTTTCACCAGTGGTGGGCCTGCCAAAAAGATGGTGCCCTGTTCACGCACGATAATGGATTCATCCGCCATGGCAGGCACATACGCGCCGCCCGCGGTACACAGGCCCATCACCACCGCGATTTGCGGAATGCCCTTGGCGGACATGCGCGCCTGATTGAAGAAGATGCGGCCGAAGTGGTCGCGGTCGGGGAATACTTCGTCCTGACGGGGCAGGTTGGCGCCGCCCGAGTCCACGAGATAGATGCAGGGCAGGTGGCAGCGCTCGGCAATTGCCTGAGCGCGCAGGTGTTTTTTCACCGTGATGGGGTAGTAGGTGCCGCCCTTTACCGTGGCATCGTTGGCGATAATCATGCACTCGACGCCGCTGACCCGGCCAATGCCGGCGATGATGCCCGCCGCCGGTACGTCTTCATCGTACACCTCGAACGCGGCAAATTGGCTCAGCTCCAAAAAGGGCGAGCCGGGGTCCAAGAGTTTTTCCACCCGGGCGCGGGGGGCTAGTTTGCCACGGGATAAGTGGCGCTCCATGGCAACCGGGCCGCCACCCTGCTCGATATGGGCAAGCTTGTCTTTAAGGTCAGCCACCAAAGCCGCCATGGCGTCGTGTTTTTGTTTGAATTCGTCGCTGCGTGGGTTCACGCGGGAGGTGAGTTGAGTCACGTCTTGTGTCCTCCAAAGGGCAGGGCTGCTGCCTGCCGCTGTGTCCTTATGCCCCGGCGCGTTGCCGGGGAATGGGATGTGAAGAGTTAGCTTATCGGTTTGGTTTATTGGCCCGGCTTATCGGCTTTGCTTATTTCGTCTCGTTAAACAGCTCGCGGCCAATCAGCATGCGGCGGATTTCTGAGGTGCCGGCGCCGATTTCGTACAGTTTGGCATCCCGCAGCAGGCGGCCGGTGGCGTATTCATTGACGTAGCCGTTACCGCCGAGAAGCTGAATGGCATCCAGCGCCATCTTGGTGGCAAATTCGGCGGCGTAGAGAATGGCACCTGCGGCGTCTTTGCGGGTGGTTTCACCGCGGTCGCAGGAGCGGGCCACGTTGTAAACGTAGGATTTGGCGGCGTTCATGCCGGTGTACATGTCGGCAAGCTTGCCCTGTACCAGCTGGAATTCACCAATGGATTTACCGAACTGAACCCGCTCGTGCACGTAGGGCACAACGATATCCATACAGGCGGTCATAATGCCAAGCGGGCCGCCGGAGAGCACCACACGCTCGTAATCCAGGCCACTCATCAGCACTTTTACGCCGTTGTTGAGGCCACCCAAGATGTTTTCTTCTGGGACTTCGCAGTCTTCAAATACCAGCTCACAGGTGTTGGAGCCGCGCATGCCGAGTTTGTCGAGCTTCTGCGCCTGGGAGAACCCCTTGAAGCCGCGCTCAACGATAAAGGCGGTAATGCCGTGCGGGCCCTTGTCGAGGTCGGTCTTGGCGTAAATCACATAGGTGTGGGCATCGGGGCCGTTGGTGATCCACATCTTGTTGCCGTTGAGGATATAGCGGTCGCCCTGTTTGCGGGCGTGCAGCTTCATCGAGACCACGTCGGAGCCGGCGTTTGGCTCACTCATGGCCAGGGCGCCAATGTGCTCACCGCTGATAAGCTTTGGCAGATATTTTGCGCGCTGGGCTTCGTTGCCGTTGCGGTAAATCTGGTTGACGCACAGGTTGGAGTGGGCGCCGTATGAAAGACCAATCGAGGCCGAGGCGCGGCTGATTTCTTCCATCGCCACCACATGGGCGAGGTAACCCATGTTGACGCCACCGTACTCTTCGGCAACGGTTACACCCAGGAGGCCCATGTCACCAAATTTGGTCCACAGCTCATTGGGGAAGGCGTTGTCGTGGTCAACCTTAGCCGCCAGCGGCGCGATTTCGCCCTTGGCAAATTCGTATACTGCGTCCCGCAGCATGTCTATGTCTTCACCGAGTCCAAAGTTGAGGGTAGAGTACAGGTGGCTCATCTGCTTGTGTCCTTAAGTCTTTGTTGAGTCTGAATTTGTTTTTATTGTTTTTGTTTTTTTAACTGTATGGGTAACGCTGATGTTGGCTCAGTTGGCCTTGCTCTGCCCATCGAGGGCGGCGCGGCACTGGGCCTCGGCGCTGGTGAGCTCCATCAGCACAACCTTGATGTCGTCCATCTGCTGCTGCAGGGCGGATTTCTTCTCTTCAATCAGCGCCAGCATGGTGTTGAGCTGGGTAACGCTGCTCTTGTCGGCATCATAAAGTTCAAACAAACGGCGGGTTTCAGCCAGTGAAAACCCAAGGCGCTTGCCGCGCAGAATGAGCTTAAGGCGAACCCTGTCCTTCAGGCTGTAGATCCGGGTCTGGCCGCGACGCTTGGGTTTGAGCAGGCCCTGATCCTCATAGAAGCGGATAGAGCGGGTGGTGATGTCGAATTCCTTCGACAAGTCACTGATGGAATAGCTGGTTTGTGCGTTGTTGCTTGAACTCATCTCGACACCGGATATTACTTGTTTCAATTGCAAGCAAGATATATGAAGTTTACGTAAAGGTAAAGCTGGTGTCGCGTGTCGGGCAGGCTTTTGGCGCAGGCGCTGTCAGCGCGACCTTACAGGCAAGCGTTATTCCTGGGTGCTTCTCAAGCCCGGTTTGTTTTTTGCGCTTGCTCTGCAAGCGCTGGGCTTATGCCTGGAAGCGCTGCGCTAGGGCCTTGAAGCGCTGCGATCATGTCCGGACGCACTTTGCATTGGGTTAAAAAGTGCGGGTGGTTAAATCGGTGAGGGCGGGTAGCGACTTGGCTTGGCGCAATTATTTGGCTTTCGGTAAGAATTCGGCTTTCGGCAAGAATTCCGCTTGCGGCAATAAAAAGGCGCCCGAAGGCGCCTTGATGCAGAACTTAGGGTCAGCGGCTGGCGGCTATTACCGCGCGCTGCCGCTTGCTTTGTGGTCACTGAGCGTTGTCGTTTGCCGCATAAAGCCTGGCGGTGCGGGGCGCTTTTAGCGCCTTCACCAGACTATCGTCGCGCTTGTAGATGTCTTTATAGAAATACAGCTCACCGGCGCGGGACTCTGCAGTCCAGTACATGATGAGGATATCCAGCGGCTCATTCAGGAAAATCTGCTTGGTTTCGCCGGTGGCAAGATGGCGCTGCAAGGTGTCCGGTGTCCAGTTGGGGGCCGATGCCATCAGTTTGTCAGCCAAAACCAGCGGATCTTTCACCCGGATACAGCCATGGCTGAAGGCGCGGTCTTCCTGACTGAACAGGCTTTTTGATGGCGTGTCATGTAGGTAAATCGAGTGGGCGTTGGGGAAAATAAACTTGATTTGCCCAAGCGCATTGTTTGCAGATGGCTGCTGCACAAACCAGTAGGGGAAGCTTCGCGGGTTTACCGTCTGCCAGTCGATGCCGTGGCTGTTTGCCGGGGCGCCGGAGGCGGTACGCAGTACAAAGTTTTTCTTCTCCAGATAGTTAGGGTCTTTCTTAAGGTGCCAGATTATCTCGCGGCTGATAGAGCGCGGCACGGTCCAGGTGGGGTTTGCCACCATGTACTTGAGCTTGGACTTAAACAGCGGCGTTTTGGAGCTTACCTTGCCGATGATGATGTCGGTTTCCCAGTTGAGCTGATTTTGCTTGAAGAGCCTGAGCTGATAACCGGCGAGGTTCACTATCAGAAAGTCAGGCGACAGATCCGCCGACAGCCAGCGGGCGCGCTCAAGGTTAATACGGATTTGGTCGGCGCGATCGGCAAATGAGACATTCATCGCCGCCATGGTGCCCTTGCCGATAATGCCGTCAGCTTTAAGGGCATGGTGCGCCTGAAACCGTTTAACTGCCTCAAACAGCTCGCCGCTTAAGGTCAATGGCTGCTCGGCCGGAATGTTATCAAGATAGCCAAGCTGCGAAAGGCGTTTGGCTATCTCGTCAAGGCTTGATGCACTTGCGCCCTTGCGGATAGTGGCATCGAGGGGAATGACACTGAAAGGCTCTGAATCGGCAAGGGTCTGCATCCGCTGCAAGTGCTGTTTAAGCTCTTTATAAGGCTGATATTGGGGCGTCAGGCTTTCGAGCGCCTTATCGAGGCTCTGCTCTTTCACATGGCGGTCAAGCTCGCGGGCGAGGGTATCAAAATTGATGCTGACTTCATCGTAGTTCCAGGTGCGGTCAACCAGCGCTGGATTCACCTTGCCGTTCAGCAGATGCGAGCCGTAGGTGATAACCCCATCGGTGAGCAGCAGTTCAAGGGTAAACAAATCATCGCCGCGCCAGCCGCTCTGGCTGACTTTCTGATACAGCTCATTCAGGGCGCTGACATGGTAATCCGCCGGACTCAGCCCTTCTTTTGCCGCATCACCCAGGAGGCTTATCACAGACCGGGCATAGTCTTTGTCGAGCCAAAGGGGTTCAAACTGGCGGTTTTGATAAAAGCGTGACAACAAATCAATGCTGCCAAGCACCTGATTATGCACGGTATCGCTTTCGCCAAGCAGGATGGGCTCAAGCAGCAGCGCCAATTGCCGTGCCTGCTCGCTGGCGGGAGCCTGAACCTGGACGCTGGCTTCGGTGCCCGCGGGCTCCTGGGTTTGCGAAGCGGCAATGCCAATGGGGAGGGTACTTAGCAGAAACAGCAGCGAGGCTGCCACGGGGCGGAGTTTTGTCATTGTTAACCAGTCTTCCTTGAACAAAGTGTCTGCAAAATCCTAACCTTGAGCGTGACACTGTTCAATCTTTGTTACCGGTTATTCTGTCTTTGTCACATCAATGTAGGCTTTTGTCTAATGGGGGGGACAAAACTTGCGCGCAATAATGCCATCAATAAGGAAGGGACCTTAGCGGCGACTATCGCCACTCCACCTTGGAGGCACATAACAATGACAATAACGAGCACAAGCATCAATCCCGCGGTTGACCCGGCCGAGCCACTGAGACGTGAGGCGCGGGACAATCCGGTCAGTTACTGGCAAAAGGCAGCGGCAATGGTGGACTGGCATAAAAAGCCCGCCACCATACTCGACGACAGCCAGGCGCCGCTGTATCGCTGGTACACCGACGGCGAAATCAATACCTGCTACAACGCGCTTGACCGCCAGATTGCGGCCGGCCGTGGCCAGCAAACCGCTTTTCACTACATAAGTCCTGTCACCGAGACTGAATATTCCATCAGTTATGATGAGTGTCTGGCGCAGGTAAAGCGCCTTGCGGGGCTCCTTATTGCCGAGGGCGTTCGCGCTGGCGACCGGGTGGTGATTTACATGCCCATGGTGCCTGAAACCGCCTATGCCATGCTCGCCTGTGCCCGCATTGGCGCCATTCACTCGGTGGTGTTCGGCGGCTTTGCCGCCAATGAGCTGGCAAGCCGCATTAACGATGCCAAGCCGGTGATGGTGTTGTCGGCATCCTGCGGGGTGGAGCCATCCGGCGTGGTGGCCTATAAGCCGTTGCTGGACTCAGCGCTGGCGCAGGCCAGTCACAACGTAAGCAAGTGCCTGATTTTGCAGCGCCCACAATATGAAGCGAGCATGCAGGAGGGGCGCGATCTCGATTGGCAACAGTCGGTGGCCAGTGCGCCCGACGCCGATTGGGTGCCTGTGAAATCCACCGTTCCCCTTTATGTGCTTTACACCTCAGGAACCACAGGTCAGCCCAAGGGCGTGGTGCGTGACAACGGCGGCCATGCGGTGGCGCTCGCCTGGTCGATGCGCTACATCTACGACATCGAGCCCGGCGATACCTTCTGGGCCGCATCGGATGTGGGCTGGGTGGTCGGTCACTCTTACATAGTTTATGGCCCGCTTATCGCCGGTGGCACCTCGATTTTGTACGAAGGCAAGCCGGTGGGCACCCCGGATGCGGGCGCTTTCTGGCGCATTATCAAAAAGTACGGCGTAAAGAGCTTTTTTACCGCGCCGACCGCCATTCGCGCCATCAAGCGTGAAGACCCCGAAGGACTTTTGTGCCGCAGCGTGGATTTAAGCTGCCTTAAGCAGATGTTCCTCGCCGGTGAGCGCTGCGATCCCGATACCCTGATTTGGGCGCAGCAACTGCTCGGTAAGCCTGTGATTGATCACTGGTGGCAAACCGAGACCGGTTGGCCAGTGGCTGCCAACCTGATGGGTATAGGCCAAACCCCAATCAAGCCCGGCTCGCCGGCGCGGCCTGTGCCTGGCTATCAGGTGGATGTAGTCGATGAGGCGGGCAACAGCGTCGGCGCGGGCGAGTACGGTAACGTGGTCATTCGCCTGCCGCTGCCACCCGGCACCCTGCCGACCCTGTGGCAAAACGATAAACGCTATATTGACAGCTATCTGTCTATGTATCCGGGCTGCTACCTCACCGGGGACGCAGGTTACATGGATGAAGACGGCTACCTTTACATCATGAGCCGTATCGATGACGTGATTAACGTGGCGGGGCATCGTTTATCCACCGGCCGCTTTGAAGAGGTGCTGTGCCAGCATCCGGCCGTGGCTGAGGCGGCGGTAATTGGCGTTGAAGATAAACTGAAAGGTCAGGTACCCCTTGGGCTGGTGGTGCTGAAAAACGGCGTAACGCTCACCGACGAGGCACTTAAGGCCGAGCTGGTGGCGCTGGTTCGCAGTGAAATTGGCCCGGTCGCCGCCTTTAAACTGGTGAGCGCCATCCCTAAGCTGCCCAAGACCCGCTCCGGCAAAATCCTGCGCGCCACCATGCGAAAGATTGCTGACAATCAGGAATACAGCGTGCCTGCCACCATTGAGGACCCGGCGACCCTGGAGCTGGTGCGTAACACCCTGACCCGCATGGGTTATGGTGACGCCAAAGTGTGAATGCCGCTCTCAAACGGTGAACGAGTCCCAACGCCTGAAACCGCGACGCTGAAGTCTCGCTGGATGCTGTTAAGGCAAGGCTTGGCAGCGCAACTTTAAACCCTGTTATCAGAACTGCTGCGTTTTCAGAAATACCGTGTTTTCAGAGGCCCCCGCGTCGGGGGCTTTTTTATGGCCAAAATCCGAAGCGGGGTAAGCTCGTCATTTTGCAACAGTTTTAACCAGTTACTCCGCCATCTGGCGCGCATTTTAAGGCCGTAGCTGTAATTCATTTACCAAAGTGGCTATAATCCGCGGCGAATTGTGCCTCTTTCTGTACCCGTGGAATAAAAATATGCAAAACCACACCAAACTGCACGACATCGGGGTCATTGGCCTGGGTGTCATGGGCAAAAACCTTGCCCTGAATATCGCAGACAATGGCTACCGCGTTGCCGCCTTCGACCTCGATGGCGCCAAGGTTCGCGCCGCCGTCTCTCAGTCGGCCGCCGAAGTGGCTGCCAAGCCTGCCCACAGCAAGGCGACTGAAATCACCGGTGTGGACAGCTTAAAGTCCATGCTCGCCTGCTTAAGCTCACCCCGTTTGTTGCTGCTGTCTGTGCCTGCCGGTGCGCCGGTGGATGGCGTGTGCTCGGCGCTGATGGATGCTGGCATCAAGCCGGATGACATAGTAATAGACACCGGCAACAGCCTGTGGACCGACACAGTCAAGCGCGAGCAGGATTACGCCGGCCGCTTTGTGTTCTTCTCCTCGGCGGTGTCCGGCGGTGAAGTGGGCGCCCGTTTTGGCCCGTCTTTGATGCCGTCCGGCAAAAAAGAGGCCTGGGACAGAGTGGCGCCTATCTGGCGTGCCATTGCCGCCAAGGTGGACAACACCACCGGGCTGCCGATTGAGCGCTTTGAGCCGGGTAACCCCGTGCTTGAGGGCGAGCCCTGCACCGCTTACATCGGCCCTGCCGGTAGCGGTCATTACGTAAAAATGGTGCATAACGGCATTGAATACGCCGATATGCAGCTGATTTGCGAAGCCTATCATCTGCTGTCGGACGTACTTGGCCTTGTTGCCGAAGACATAGCTGCCATTTTTGAGCGTTGGAACCAGGGCAAGCTTAACAGCTACCTGATGGGGATCAGCGCCGAAGTGCTGCGACAGGCTGACCCCATCACCGGCAAGCCGCTGGTGGAAATGATTTTGGATAAAGCCGGCCAGAAGGGCACAGGTTTGTGGACTGCGGTAAGCAGCCTGCAAATCGGCACCCCTGCGCCAACTATCGCGGAAGCGGTTTACGCCCGCGCCCTGTCCAATCAAAAGGCGCTGCGTATTGAGCTTGCCGGTCGTCTTGGTGGCGCTGAGCCGCTTGAAGGCGTGGATGCAAAAAGCTTTATCGATGAGCTGGAGCAGGCGCTCTACTGCGCCAAAATCTGCTGTTACGCCCAAGGGTTCCAGCTGATGGCCATGAACGCCGCCGAGCAGGGCTGGGAGCTGGATTTTGCCGCCATCGCCCGTATTTGGCGTGCCGGCTGTATTATCCGCGCCACCTTCCTGCAATCCATTACCGATGCCTATGACGCTGAGCCAAAACTTGCCAACCTGCTGATGGCTGACAGTTTTGCCAAGGCGCTGGGTGAGGCGCAGCAGTCATGGCGTCGTCTGGTGTCCAAGGCGGTGCTGGCAGGTGTGCCGTCGCCCTGTATCACGTCGGCGCTTGCCTACTACGATGGTTATCGCCGCGAAACCCTGCCTGCCAACCTGCTGCAGGGCCAGCGTGATTACTTCGGTGCCCACAGTTTTGAGCGTATCGACACGCCAAAGGGTGAGAAGTACCACCTTAACTGGAGCAGCGCCGAGCGCGATCTGATTAAGCTCTAAGCTAAGTATCAGATAAAAAATAAAAAGGCTTCCCGCGGGAAGCCTTTTTAATGCGCGTGATTTACAGCTGCCGCATCAGGACTGAGTCGGAATAAGCAGTCCCAAGGAAAAGAGCACGCTGAATACCAGCGTCAAACGCGCGGTGCGGCCAAGCAGCGGATTTAAGGCGCCGCCGCTGACTTCACTGAATTCCCGCGATAAGCGCCGTGCAATCACCAGCGACAAACCGGCGAGCAGCACAGGCCAGCCCGGTAAAATGCCCATCAGAAAACTGCCGATAATCAGGCCGAAGGGCAAATACACCAGCGCCTGATACAGCACCCGTGCCTGGGCTTCGCCAATCCGCACCGCCAGAGTGCGTTTGCCGGCCTTGCTGTCGGTGCTGATGTCGCGGGTGTTGTTGACCAGCATAATGGCCGCGTTAAAAAGTCCAATGGCTGCGCCCAAAATCCAGGCGTCTACCGATGTGGTACCTGCCTGAAGATAGTAACTGCCGACCACGGCCACCAGGCCAAAAAACACAAAGGCGGCGACTTCACCCAGGCCATGTGAGGCGAGGGGATAGGGGCCGCCGCTGTAACACAGGGCGCCCAGAATCGATGCGGCCGCAAGGATGGCAATAGGCCAGCCGCCTTGCCAAATCAGCACCGAGCCCACCGCCAGCGCCGCCAGCAGCGACGCTATCATGGCCGCTTTCACCTTTGCCGGGGCGATAAGGCCGCTTTGGGTCACCCGCACAGGGCCCAGGCGCTCTTCGGTATCCACACCGCTTTTGAAATCGAAATAATCATTGGCGAGATTCACCGCAATTTGCAGCAGCAGCGCACATACCATGGACGCGATAGCGATGGTGAAACTGAAGCCGTCAAGACTCAGCGCCAGGGTGTTGCCCACCAGAAGCGGGCCGATGGCCGCGGGCAAGGTTCGGGGCCGGATGGCAAGTAACCAGGGATTCATGGGGTTTTATTACCTGAAACAAAAGACCTGCCAAGGATACCAAGAAATGGCACGAAAGTTAGCACAATCGAAATCACGCATTTAACAGACTGGGACAGGCCGCACACAGCGTAAGGGTGATAAGCCCAATTTTGCCATCAGAGTCAAAGTTTTGTGCCGGACGCTGTGCTTTATTTGAAGTCTGGTTGCCTGGCGCACCAAGGGATGGGTTTAAGTTGGGAGAGCAAGATGCGATTCGATGACCAGTCAGTGCTGATAAGCGGCGCGACCTCTGGCCTTGGCCGAGCCTACACTCTGGCGCTTGCCGAGCGTGGCGCGAGGCTGTGGCTGCTCGATTGCACAGACAGCCACAGCGATGCCGTGTTGAGCCTGCTGCGGTCGGTAGAGGCCGCCGGTGGCAGCGCCCGCTACCGTGAGCTGGATTTAGCCGATGCGGCTGCCATTGACGCAGCCTTACCTGAGCTTGCCCGCGCTGGAATAAGCCTGCTTGTGAACAACGCCGGGCGCCATAGCCATGGCGATTTTGCGCATTTATGCAGCGCGGATTTTATGCAGCAGCTGCAGGTGGATGTGTACGGCAGCTTTGCGCTCACCCATGGGCTGTGGCATGGCATGATGGAGCGCGGCTATGGCCGGGTGGTGATGACCACAGGGGTGAGCGCCCTTTACGGCGATATGCATCAAAGCGCCTTTGCCTGCGCCAAAATGGCGCTGGTGGGGCTGGTCAATGGCCTTGCCGCCGAAGGTGCCGGGCGCAACGTGCGGGTAAACAGCCTCTGCCCGCTGGCCCATACGCCCATGACTGAGAAACACCTGGCGATGCAGGTCAAACCGCTGTTCTCAAAAGAAATCATTACCGCTGTGATGCTGTTTTTACTCAGCGGCAATGCGCCCTTTGGCCGCCATTTGCTGGCCGGTGGCGGCAGTGTCAGTGAGCTTTGTCTGGCAGAGCACAGCTACCGCTATTTTGATTCCGCCTGCCGCACCCCGGAAGCGGTCGCCGCCCATTGGGGCGAAATCGCCTCGGCCTGGCCCATTCAGACGCACAGCAGCGGCGAGGAGCAAATTCTTGCCTTCGCCAAACGCACCGCGCGGGAGCTTGGGGTTAAACTCGACTGAGTGCTCATTCAAAGGTAACCCGTGTCACCAACAACAGGGCTGCGCCTTACTATCTTAATCACTCAAGCACTCAAGCACTCAAGCACTTCAGTTTTGGCTAAGCGGCTCTGCGCTTCTGCGACACACGGCCACTTCCATCGGTGACGGCGGTTTTTCATGCACCCCTGCGGCGGGATGCTCGCAGCGGTTGGGGCTTTTTGTTACTCTTTTGCCTATGTTCGTCAAATCAGTGAGATAACATGAGCCAGGTATTGGATGACCTAGTGTCGCTGCTTACCCTCGAGCCGCTTGAGATTGGTCTTTATCGCGGCCAGAGCCAGGATCTGGGCTTTGGCCATGTGTTTGGTGGTCAGGTAATGGGGCAGGCGCTCAGCGCCGCCCGTGAAACCGTTGACCCCAGCCGCAAGGTGCATTCGCTGCACAGCTACTTTCTGGTTGCCGGCGATGAGCGCCTGCCGATTGTGTACGACGTGGAAATTATGCGTGACGGCGGCTCTTTCAGTGCCCGCCGGGTGAAGGCGGTGCAAAAGGGCAGGCCGATTTTTTACATGACCTGCTCGTTTCAGGCCGAGGAAGACGGTTTTTCCCACCAGATTGCCATGCCCGAGGTGCCGGGGCCTGAGGGGCTACTTAACCAGCAGGAGCTGGCGGTAACCTTAAGAGACAAAATCCCGCCGAAAATGCTGGAAAAATTCATGGCCGACGCGCCGATTGAGATGCGGCTTGTTGACCCGCTGAGCCCCTTTGCGCCGCGCTCCCGCGAGCCGGTGCGCCATGTGTGGCTGCGTGCCAACGGCAAGGTCGAGGGCGGCAGTCATCTGCATGACGCGCTGCTGGCCTATGCGTCGGATTTCAATTTTCTGGTGACCGCTGCCCAGCCCCACGGCGTGTCCTTTTTAACCCCGGGTATGCGCATGGCTACCATAGATCATGCCATGTGGTTCCACCGCCCCTTGGATATGAACGATTGGCTGCTGTACAGTATCGACAGCCCCAACGCCAGCGGCGGCCGTGGCTTTGTTAAAGGACATTTTTTTAACCGCCGCGGTGAGCTGGTGGCATCGGCGACCCAGGAAGGGCTGATGCGGATGAAAAAGGAAAACAAATGATGTTTGAACCTGTGTTTAAATCGGCGGTGAAACTAGCCGCTGCAGCGGCGCTGCTGCTCGGCCTCACTGGCCTTGGCGGCTGCGTTACGGTTGAAGCGCCTGAGCCCGTGGTGCTTAACGGCGCGGCCGGTTACCTTGAGCGGGTGGCCTTGCCGCAAAACAGCGCCATCACCATAGCCGTTATCGACCTGGATACCCCGGGCGTGGTGATTGCCCAAAAATCCTTTAACGTGGTCAGCGCGCCGGTGCCGTTTAAGTTTATCCTGCCGCGGGAATCCATCGACAAAAAGGTTAATTACGGTGTGGTTGCCCTGATAAAACACAATAATCAGGTGATTTTTCAAACCTATGACCGTTATCCGGTGATTAACAACGATAAGTTCACCACCGAAGTCATTATGAAGCCGGTGCAGCGTTAACGCGGTGCCAGCCGATAAGCTGACAGGTTTGGACAGCGCTTCCGGTGATGATGTCTGCGCGCTTGAAACATCCGGCGTGAATTTTTCTGACCGAGGGTTTGAGCGTGAAAATCCAGCCGCAAGGCTTGCTGCCATTTTGCGTTCCAGCGAGTGGCATTGCCGCTGCCTGCATGCGGCCGCGCTGGTGATGCGCGATGAAGGCATTGGCGATTATCTCCTTGCCGCCGGTTTTGTTCGTCACGCGGTATGGGATACGCTGCACGGCGCCGCGCTCACTAAGCCTGATGATGTGGATGTGATTTATCTCGGGAACCCTGCCCACAGCCCTGATGAAGCCAAAGCTTTTGAGGAGCACCTGACCGCAAGGCTTCAGCAAGCCTTTGCGGCGGGCTGGGAAGTGAAAGATCAGCGCCGCATGCATCTTCGCCACGGCGATGCGCCTTACCAAAGCCTGGCCGCGGCCATGACGGTGTGGCCCGAGCAGGAAACCGCTGTTGGGGTGAGGTTTTGCCCCGATGGGTTTGCTAAGAGTGGTGAAAACCTTTTGCCTTTAGATAATCCGCCGGCAAACGATTTACCCACAGCCGCCTGCGGCGATTTTCGAGGCGCGTTGCAAGAGGATTTGCAGGCCGACCTGGAAATAGTCGCGCCTTGGGGCCTTGACGGCCTGTTTGCGCTCACTATCACCCCGACGCCGCGTCCGGCACCTAATCAGCCGCAAGGGCTCTTTCATGCCCGCGTTGCCAGCAAAAATTGGCTGGCGCGTTACCCCAAACTTCGTATCAACCGCTGAGGTTTGAGTTAAGCCCTTTCAGCGCCGGTATTCATTTGCGCCGTCCCGCTGCAGCATCCTGCAAACACAGATCCAGTTCATGGTATCCCGCAGATGCCGTCCAAACCATGCCATCGGGTACAAGCTGTGCAATCAAAGCCATCAGCGGACGTCGGCATAAGATTTTATGGGGTTTCGTTCTGTAAATGCTTGTTTCAGCGTGATTTGGCGCCGGGTAATGCGACAAACCCTGTCAAATGTGTGAGCCAGATCCCGCGCTTTGTACCTCAAACTGGGTATCAGGCGGCGGCGTTGATTTGGATCAAGAAAGTTAACGCATTGCTCTGGCAGGCTAGGCCTCAATTGTTACGGATGTAACTGAAAATAACAAAACCTGCGTGGTTAATGGAGTAAATGATGAAGAAGTCTTATCTGTCTGGTCTGGTTGCCGCCTCCCTGCTGTCTGTTGTTTCTGCTTCTGCTCTGGCCCATCAGGCCGGTGACATTATCGTTCGCGCCGGTGCCGTAGTTGTTGCGCCTGATGAGTCCAGTCCTGACGTGGTTCCGGGCGCCCAGTTCGGCGTTAACGACAACACTCAGCTGGGTCTGAACTTTGGCTACATGCTGACCGACAACTGGGCTGTTGAGCTGCTGGCTGCTACCCCATTCACCCACGATGTGTCTCTGGGCGCGCTCGGCAAAATCGCTGAAACCAAGCACCTGCCACCAACCCTGGTTGCCCAGTACTACTTCGGCAATGCCAACTCAGCCTTCCGTCCTTACGTGGGCGTGGGTGTGAACTACACCAATTTCTTCGATAACGAATTCACCAACGACCTGAACGGCGCGCTGACCGATCTGAGCCTGTCTACCTCTATCGGTTGGGCTGCCCAGGCCGGTTTTGACTACACCTTCAACAAAAACTGGCTGCTGAACGCCTCTGTGTGGTACGCCGATATCAGCACCGACGTGAAATTCAACCTCGGCGGTGAAGCTCAGTCGGTAGCCACTGACATCAACCCATGGGTTTACATGGTGAGCGTGGGTTACAAGTTCTAAGGTTTCCCTTCCCTGCAAACCTTGGATAAAAAAGGCGCCGATGGCGCCTTTTTTGTGCTTGTTTTTCAAAAAGAAAAAGGTTTAGTGCTTACCCTTTTTCTTCCAGTGTCGGGTATTGTAGATATATTCCGGCAGCAATCGGGTAAGCCAGGCCACCAAGGCCCAGCGGCGGGTAATGTAGGCGCGCCGTTTACCTTTTTTGAGTGCCCGCAGGATTTGCGCTGCCACCTTGTGCAGCGGTGCCAGCCACAGCTGGCTTTGCTGCATGGCGGCCTTGTCTAGCAGCCCAAGCTGCAGATCGGTAATGGTAATGGGTAGCTTCAGGCGCTGGGCGTGCATCGACAGGCCTTCGAGGTAATTCTGGGCAAAGGCTTTTGAGGCGTGATAAGCCACCGCCGGACCGCCGCGAAGGCCGGCAATCGAATTGATGGCTGCAAGCTGGCCGTAGCCTTGCTCGCGAAGCAGTCTGAACGCCGTATTGCAAATCAGCGCAAAGCCCTGCACGTTTACCTTGATGATGTCAGACTCGATTTGCCAGGGCAGATCCGGGTGATAGCTGTTCAGGCCGGTATTCACCAGCACCAGATGCGCGCCGCCAAGCTGTTGCCACATGGCTTCGATGGCTTGGGCTGCGGCGTCCGGCTCTGTGATGGGCAGGGCACCGAGTAGAATATTTTCTTGTGCGCTTGTATCCAGCGCGGCGATAAACTCCGCCATGGCGGCAGGGTCGGGTACCAGCAGGCCAAGGCGGGTGCCTTCTGCCGTGAGTTGGGTCACAAGTTCGCGGCCCAGTTGTGAGCTGGCGCCCACAATTATCGCAGTTGCTTGAGTCATAAGGATATTCAGCCAAAGTACAGGGCTATCATGATAGGGTTAAACTGACAGGTGAACAAGATTCAATAATGGATGTATAGACATCCGGAAGTCTTGATGTATGATCTGGGAGGATCCAACGATGAAGAAATGGTTATTGCGGGCAGCGTTGCCTATGGCGGCTATGGTCGGTGCGGCGGGTTTGGTTGGCTGTACCTCGACTGAAAACAACGTCGAAATCAACGGTAGTGTCTGGTTTCGCGAGCGTCTGGCGCTTCCGCCTGAATCTGTGCTGACAGTACAGGTGCAGGATGTGTCCCGTATGGATGTGGCCGCCGAGGTGCTGGGCGAAATGACGGTCTCGGTGCAGTCAGTGCCCAAGGACTTCAGCTTCGTGTTCAAGCGCGACCAGTTCAAGCCCGGCCACACCTATGCGGTGGGCGCGCGCATCCGCCAGGGCGATAAGCTGCTGTTTATCAATACCCAAAGCTACACAGTGGATCTCAATCAGCCCACCGGTATGTCGGTGATGCTGGAGAAGGTTGGCCGCTGAGATTGCCCTGACCGGCATACGCGGCCTTAGGTTTAGTGCGTTTATGTGACTGACGAGGCGATGTATGCCGGTTAAGATCCCCGACAACCTGCCAGCGGCAGAAATTCTGTCGGCTGAAAATATCTTTGTGATGTCCGAGACCCGGGCGGCCCATCAGGACATACGTCCGATGAAGGTGCTTATCCTCAATCTGATGCCCAACAAGATTGAGACCGAGACCCAGCTGCTGCGCCTCCTTGGCAACACGCCGTTGCAGGTGGATGTGGATTTGCTGCGCATTCACGATAAAGAGTCGCGCCACACATCCCTTGACCACATGAACACTTTTTACCGTGATTTTGAGGATGTGCGTCATAAAAACTATGACGGCCTTATCATCACAGGTGCGCCGCTGGGGCAGCTTGATTTTGAAGATGTCACTTACTGGGACCATATCCGCGAAATCATCGACTGGTCGCAGCAGCATGTGACGTCGGTGCTGTTTTTGTGTTGGGCGGCCCATGCGGGTTTGTATCATCTGTATGGCCTTAAGCGTGAGCTGTTAAAGACCAAGCGCTCCGGCGTGTTTGTGCATCGCCGCTCCTGCGACCATCATCCGCTTTTGCGTGGTTTTGATGATGAGTTTTTTGCGCCCCATTCGCGCTACGCCGAAATTCCGGTGGCCAGTCTGCATGCGCACCCTGCGCTTAAAGTGCTGGCCGAATCGGACGAGGCGGGTGCCTATCTGGTGCTGAGCCGCGATAATCGCAACCTGTTTGTGATTGGTCATCCCGAGTATCAAAAATCTACCCTGAGCGATGAATATCACCGCGATCTGAACGCGGGCATCAATCCTGACGTGCCGAAAAACTACTTCCGTAACGACGACCCGACCCAGGCGCCGGTGGCGCGCTGGCACGGCCACGGCAGTTTGCTGGTCAGCAACTGGCTTAACTATTACGTGTATCAGTTAACGCCATACGACTTGTCGGACATGAGCGCCATCACCCCATGGGAAGCGTCAAAAGGCGCTGATTGCTGATAGCCTTTGTGAAGTTACTTCACCTGCAGCATTAAGCGAGCCTGTAAGGCCGGATAACCCGGCCTTTTTGCTGTCTGTTTTGCCGCTCTTTTTCCCTTAATTTTATGCAGAAGTGGCAAGCGTTTTTTCCTGCTGTAAATCCCCACTGACATACTCCCGCCAAGAAAAAGCACCACCTTAGACCAATTTCCACTTGCTTTACGTTCGCGTAAACGTCACATTCAATGCAATCGGTCGCAAATGCGACAGCTATCACATTTGAAAACGGCATCATGCCGTGACACAGCAACAAAGTGGAGTCAGAAATGAGCGTATCGGATATCGTCATTGTCGCAGCCAAACGTACCGCCATGGGTGGATTTCAGGGCAGTTTGGCCGACGTGCCATCCCCTAAATTGGCCGCGACTGCCGTTAAGGCGTTGCTGGATGACACCGGCCTGGATGGCGCCAAGGTTGACGAGCTTTTGATGGGCTGCGTGCTGCCCGCGGGCCTCGGTCAGGCGCCAGCGCGTCAGGCCGCACTGGGCGCGGGTCTGCCATTGTCTGTGGGTGCCACCACGGTCAACAAGGTGTGTGGCTCTGGCATGAAAACCGTGATGCTGGCCCACGACCTTATCAAGGCAGGCAGCGCCAAAGTCGTGATTGCCGGTGGTATGGAAAGCATGAGTCAGGCGCCATACCTGCTCGATAAAGCCCGTGGCGGCATGCGCATGGGCCATGGCAAGGTGCTGGACCATATGTTCCTCGATGGTTTGGAAGATGCGTACACCGGCGGTGCCATGGGCACCTTCGCCCAGAAAACCGCCGATGAATACGGTCTGACCCGCGGATCCATGGACGCCTTTGCCTTAAGCTCACTGGAAAAAGCCAACGCCGCGATTAACTCCGGCGCCTTTGAAGCCGAAATCGTGCCTGTAACTGTGTCCAGCCGCAAAGGCGATGTGGAAGTCAAAGTTGACGAGCAGCCAGGCAACGCCCGCCCCGAAAAAATTCCGGCGCTTAAACCCGCTTTTGCCAAAGACGGCACCATCACAGCCGCCAACTCATCCTCTATCTCTGATGGCGCCGCCGCGCTGATGCTGATGAGCCGCGATGAGGCCGAGGCGCTCGGTCTGACCGTGCTTGCCACCATCAAGGGCCATGCAACCCATGCTCAGGAGCCGGCGCTCTTTACCACAGCGCCCGTGGGCGCGATGCAAAAGCTGCTCTCAAATGTGGGCTGGAGCAAGGACGAGGTGGATTTGTTTGAAATCAACGAAGCCTTCGCCATGGTGACTATGCTCGCCATCAGCGAGCTTAAGCTTGATGCGGCCAAGGTGAACGTGAATGGCGGCGCCTGCGCGCTTGGTCATCCGATTGGCTGCTCCGGCGCCCGGGTGCTGGTGACGCTCATTCACGCGCTCAAGGCTCGCGGTCTTAAGCGCGGCGTGGCCTCTTTGTGTATCGGCGGCGGCGAAGCCACTGCCATGGCCATCGAAGTCTGATTTGCCAAGACCTTACAAGCAACAAGACACCATCAGGAACGACTCAAGGCGCGGCCAAACACAACACCAATAAGGCTGCGCCGCCTCTGACTCTCAAAAGGAAGCGACATGACCACACAAGTTAAGCATTACATCGACGGTGAGTTCACCACAGGGAAGGGCGAGCGCGTTATTACGGTAACCAATCCGGCCAATAACCTGCCGATCGCCGAGGTGCGCTGCGCCAGCGACGACGAAGTGCATGGCGCCATCGCCAGTGCCAAGGCGGCGTTCCAGAGCTGGAAAGAAGTGCCTGTGTCTGAGCGTGCGCGGGTGATGCTGCGCTATCAGGCGCTGCTTAAAGAGCACCACGATGAGCTGGCCACCATTCTTGCCAAAGAAACCGGCAAGACCTTCGAAGATGCCAAGGGCGATGTGTGGCGCGGCATTGAAGTGGCCGAGCATGCCTGCAATATCGCCTCACTGCTGATGGGCGAAACCGTTGAAAACGTCGCCCGTAAAATCGATACCTATTCCTACACTCAGCCGCTGGGCGTGTGCGCGGGTATTACCCCATTTAACTTCCCGGCGATGATCCCGCTGTGGATGTTCCCGCTCGCCATCGCCTGCGGTAACACCTTTGTACTTAAGCCATCAGAGCAGGACCCCATGACACCGCAGCGTCTGGCCGAGCTGTTTGAACAGGCCGGTGCCCCCAAGGGCGTGCTGCAGGTAGTGCATGGCGACAAGAGTGCCGTGGACATTTTGCTGACCCATCCCGATATCAAGGCTATCTCCTTTGTGGGCTCGGTGGGCGTGGGTCAGTATGTTTACAAGACAGGTACCGATAACCTCAAGCGGGTGCAGGCCTTTGCCGGCGCCAAGAACCACTGCGTGATTATGCCCGATGCCAACAAGCAGCAGGTGATCAATAACCTCGTGGGCGCTTCTGTGGGCGCTGCCGGTCAGCGCTGTATGGCGATTTCGGTCGCCGTGTTTGTGGGCGCCGCCAAAGAGTGGATCCCCGAGCTTAAAGAGGCGCTTGCCAAGGTGCGTCCGGGTCTGTGGGACGATAAAGAAGCTGGTTACGGCCCGCTTATCAGCCCGGCTGCCAAGGCGCGGGTGCTTAAACTTATCGCCCAGGGTAAGGCCGAAGGCGCCGAGTGTTTGCTGGATGGCTCCGATTTTACCGTTGCAGGTTATGAGTCCGGCAACTGGGTTGGCCCGACCATGTTCGACAAGGTCACCACCGACATGAGCATCTACAAAGAAGAAATTTTTGGCCCAGTGCTGTGCTGCATGGAAGTGGATGAGCTGGAAGATGCCATTGAGCTGGTGAACAAGTCACCCTACGGCAACGGCACTTCCATCTTTACCGCCAGCGGCGCCGCCGCCCGTAAATATCAGCACGAAATCGAAGTAGGCCAGGTGGGTATCAACGTGCCTATCCCTGTGCCGCTGCCATTTTTCTCCTTCACCGGCTGGAAGGGCAGCTTCTATGGCGATCAGCACGCCTACGGCAAGCAGGCTATCCGCTTCTTTACCGAGACCAAGACCATCACCTGTCGTTGGTTTGAAGACGATATCCCCCATGGCCCCAACATGACCATCGCCCTGCGCTGATGGTCGGATAGCCGAGAACAAGACAACAAGACCGCAACTTAAAAACAGGCAGGCCGGCGTTATCGCCGGCCATCACATGAAGTGACCCCAGAGTCACGGGAGCAGTCAAGATGGATTTTAATTTAAACGAAGATCAACGCCAGTTTGCCGAACTTGCCCGCCAGTTCGCCGCTGATGAACTCACCCCCTTCGCCGCCAAATGGGACGAAGAACATCATTTCCCGAAAGACGTTATTCAAAAGGCCGGTGAACTCGGTTTTTGCTCACTCTATTCCCCCGAATCTGAAGGCGGCATGGGTTTGTCACGGCTCGACTCTTCCATCATTTTTGAAGAGCTGTCCAAGGGCTGTACCGCCACCACCGCCATGCTGACCATTCACAATATGGCCACCTGGATGGTGACGACCTGGGGCACTGAGGCACTTCGCGCCGAGTGGTCCGAGGCCTTGACCACAGGTGCCAAGCTTGCCTCTTACTGCCTCACCGAACCCGGCGCCGGCAGTGATGCCGCGTCGCTTACCACCAAGGCGGTGCGTGAGGGTAACGAGTATGTGATTAACGGCAGCAAGATGTTTATCTCTGGCGCCGGTGCCACCGAGCTTTTGGTGGTGATGTGCCGCACCGGCGAAGCCGGTCCCAAGGGCATTTCGGCGATAGTTATTCCGGCAGATGCCGACGGGGTGATTTACGGCAAGGCCGAAGACAAGATGGGCTGGAATGCCCAGCCAACCCGCCTTATCACCTTTGAAAACGTGCGGGTGCCGGTAGAAAACCTGCTGGGTGAAGAAGGCCAGGGCTTTACCTTCGCCATGAAGGGCCTGGATGGCGGCCGTATCAATATCGCCACC
Source organism: Shewanella jiangmenensis (assembly GCF_018596335.1). Taxonomy (GTDB): domain Bacteria; phylum Pseudomonadota; class Gammaproteobacteria; order Enterobacterales; family Shewanellaceae; genus Shewanella; species Shewanella jiangmenensis. Next base: position 425,366 of record NZ_JAHEPS010000003.1, read on the forward strand.
TGCTCTGTGGGCACGGCTCAGGCCGCCCTTGAGCGTTCAATTGCCTATATGAACGAGCGTAAGCAGTTTGGAAAACCTCTTGCCGCGTTCCAGGCGCTGCAGTTCAAACTTGCCGACATGGCCACTGAGCTTGTCGCCGCCCGTCAGATGGTGCGCCTGGCTGCGTTTAAACTCGACAATAATGACCCTGAAGCCACCGCTTACTGCGCCATGGCCAAGCGTTTTGCCACCGACGTGGGCTTTGCGGTATGTGATGCTGCGCTGCAGCTTCATGGCGGCTATGGCTATATCCGCGAGTATCCGCTGGAGCGCCATTTCCGTGATGTGCGGGTACATCAAATTCTGGAAGGTACCAACGAGATCATGCGTCTTATTATCTCCCGTCGCCTGCTGGACGAAAATGCCCACGCCATTCTCTGATTGGCCTGTGACTTTGATTGAATAAAGACGTCGACAGAATAAGGAATTACAGCCATGGCTTTTTTGATTGAACGTATCGAAGGCAACACTGCCATTCTCACCATCAGCAACCCGCCGGCCAACACCTGGACCCGCGAGAGTCTCAATGAGCTAAAGGAAAAGGTACTCGAGCTCAATGACAACAGCGAAATTTATGCGCTGGTGCTGACCGGTGAAGGGGAGAAGTTTTTCTCCGCCGGCGCCGACTTAAAACTCTTTGCTGATGGTGATAAAGGCAACGCGGCCACCATGGCCAAGGCCTTCGGTGAGGCGTTTGAAACTTTAAGCGCGTTTCGCGGTGTGTCAATTGCTGCCATCAACGGCTACGCCATGGGCGGTGGCCTCGAAGTGGCGCTCGCCTGTGATATCCGCATCGCTGAAATTCAGGCGGTGATGGCACTGCCGGAAGCAACAGTGGGCCTGTTACCCTGCGCCGGTGGTACTCAAAACCTTACCGCGCTGGTGGGCGAGGGCTGGGCGAAACGCATGATCCTCTGCGGCGAGCGTATCGATGCCACCAAGGCGCTCAATCTTGGACTCGTTGAAGAAGTGGTCGAAAAAGGCGAAGCGCTCAACGCTGCGATTGCGCTCGCGGCCAAAGTTGCCAAGCAGAGCCCTTCTGCCGTGGCGGTATGTAAAAAGCTGATTCAGAGCGGTCGCAGTATGCCACGCACCCAGGCGCTGCCCATAGAGCGCGAGCTCTTTATCGGGCTTTTTGATACCGAAGATCAGGCCGAGGGCGTTAATGCCTTCCTCGAAAAACGTGCCGCCGTGTGGAAAAACCGCTGAGGCCTTGCCTTTGGCATGACTGCAAGCAAGGAGTGAGCATGACGCAAAAAGTGATATTTCAAACCCTTGGCACCGCCTCTGGGATGCAGATTGGTGTCGCGACCCTCAACGTGGAAGCGGCGCTGAATGCGCTTGATCTGGACATGGTGCGGGCGCTCAGCGCTCAGCTTAAGGCTTGGCAGACGGATGATGAGATTGCGCTGGTGCTGCTCGACGGCGCCGGTGAGAAGGCCTTCTGCGCCGGGGGCGATGTACGTGCCCTGTATCAGGCGAGCAAAGATGCGCCGGGCAATATCGATACCCTGGCCAAGGTGTTTTTTGAAGAAGAATACCGCCTTGACTATCTTATCCATGAATTCGGCAAGCCCTTTATGGTGTGGGGCGATGGCATAGTGATGGGCGGCGGCCTTGGGCTCATGGCCGGTGCCAGTCACCGCATCGCCACCGAGCGCTCCCGCATTGCCATGCCGGAAATTACCATCGGGCTTTACCCCGACGTGGGCGGCACCTACTTTTTAGGCCATATGCCTGAAAAGATTGGCCTCTTTTTGGGGCTTACCGCATTTCAGATGAATGGCGCCGACGCGCTTTTTGCCGGCACGGCCAATTATCTTCTTGGCAGCGATGATAAAGAGCCGCTTTTGGATGCGATTGCCGAGGTGAGCTGGGATAAGGATGCCGCCGCCAACCATCGCCGTTTGTCGGCGCTGCTGGAAACGCGCCCGACGCCGTCACAGGATAGCTTTCTTGCAAGCCATCAGGACGAGATTGCCAGGCTCTGTGAAGGGGAGTTGACCGAGATTGCCGCGCGCTTTGCCGCGCTCGACGTTGAGGCAAAACCCGAGTTTAAACGCCCCCGCGACACCTTCCTCGCCGGCAGCCCATTGAGCGCCCATATCATTTGGCATCAGGCGATAGTCGGCGATGAATTTTCCCTCGACAGCTGCTTTTTGTGGGAGCTTGGCGTGAGCGTGAATTGCTGCGCCCACGGCGACTTTGTTGAAGGGGTGCGGGCGCTCTTGATTGATAAAGACCGTAATCCCAAATGGCAATTTGCCGATGTGGCAGCGGTGCCCGATGACGTGGTGCGCCGCCTGCTGACCTCCCCCTGGCAGGGGCAGCCCCATCCGCTTGCGGATCTGTAAGCCCGGCGGGCAGTAACTATCCCAATTTCAAGGAGTGAGTGTATGGCAAAGGTAGCGTTTATCGGACTTGGCAATATGGGTGGCCCCATGGCGGCCAACCTTATCAAGGCCGGACATGAAGTAAAGGTATTCGATTTAAATCCCGCCGCCGTTGATGCGCTCAAAGCGCAGGGCGCGGGCAGCGGTGATTCGGCGCAGCAAATAGCCGCCGACGCGGATTTTGTGGTGAGCATGCTGCCGGCAGGCAAGCATGTGCGTGGTCTCTATTTGGGCACAGAGTCAGCTAAAGGATTGATTGAGGTGGTGAAAGCAGGCTGTGTCTTGATAGACTGCTCAACCATTGATGCCGCCAGCGCCCGTGTTGTGGCCGAGGCGGCTGCCGCCAAGGGGCTCGAGTTTATCGATGCGCCGGTTTCCGGCGGCACCGCAGGCGCTGCGGCTGGCACCCTGACCTTTATCTGCGGCGGCACCGACGGCGCGTTTGAGGCGGCCAAAGTGGTGCTCGCCAATATGGGCGCCAATATTTTCCACGCCGGTGGCCCGGGCGCAGGCCAGGTGGCCAAAATCTGCAATAACATGCTGTTGTCGGTACTGATGGTGGGCACCAGCGAGGCGCTGTCCCTTGGGATTGACCACGGTCTTGACCCCAAGGTGCTGTCGGACATCATGAAGGTGTCGAGTGGTGGCAACTGGACGCTGGAAAAATACAACCCCTGCCCGGGGGTGATGGACAACGCGCCCTCATCCAAGGGCTACCAGGGCGGCTTTATGGTCGACCTGATGGTGAAAGATTTGGGCTTGTCACAGGAAGCGGCGCTTGGCAGCCAGTCGAGCACGCCCATGGGCGCACTGGCGCGAAGCCTGTATGTGTCCCACGCCCGCGCCGGCAACGGCAAGCGCGACTTTTCGAGCATTTTTGAACACTTTGCCAAAGGCGAGTGAGCCTAAGGATACAAGATGGAATTACAGGATAAGGTAGTGGTAATCACCGGCGGCGCCGGTGGGTTGGGGCTGGCTATGGCCAAAGACTTCGCCGCCCACGGCGCCAAGCTTGCGCTGATTGACGTGGATCAGGAGCGACTGGAGCGTGCCTGCGCCGATATCGGCGATGCCACCGAAGTGCAGGGCTATGCGCTGGACATCACAGACGAAGAAGACGTGGTGGCCGGTTTTCGCTATATCCTTGAAGATTTTGGTGCCGTCCATGTGCTGGTAAACAACGCCGGCATTCTGCGCGATGGCCTGCTGGTCAAGGCCAAAGACGGTGTGGTCACCGACCGCATGTCGCTTGCGCAGTTCCAGTCGGTTATCAACGTTAACCTCACAGGTACTTTCCTTTGCGGCCGTGAAGCTGCTGCCGCCATGATTGAATCCGGCGAGGGCGGGGTGATTGTCAATATCTCCAGCCTCGCGCGCTCCGGCAACATGGGCCAAAGCAACTATGCCGCCTCCAAGGCCGGTGTGGCCACCATGGCGGTGGGCTGGGCCAAAGAGCTTGCCCGCTACAATATCCGCGCTGCTGCGGTTGCGCCCGGTGTGATTGCCACCGAGATGACAGCAGGCATGAAACCCGAGGCACTTGAGCGTCTGGAGAAGCTGGTGCCGGTTGGCCGCCTTGGTCAGGCCGAGGAGATAGCCTCTACCGTACGTTTTATTATCGAGAACGATTATGTAAACGGGCGGGTATTCGAAATAGACGGCGGACTTCGCTTCTAAATCCTTGAACACCCGCAGTTTATGCGGGTGTATTCATTTTTTGTCATACTTTATTTTTGGTGTTGGCGTTGACATCATCCGATGGGCGCTCAACAATGCTGGCGCAAATTAGCCAGAAAATTGCTTTATAAAGCAACACGAAAGCCAGGTTTGGCCGTGTTATGACCAAGCAAAGGTTTATCGATGTCACGGTTTGAACGCTATACCCGCAAGATGTTGCTCTGGGTTGGATTACTCGGGGTGGCCATTATTTATGGTGGCTTTTTGTACCTGTTTTTTAAGGGGGCCGATACCCGGGCCATTCCCTGGTACTTTTTGCTGTCGCCCTGGGTGTGTGTGTATTTTGGTCTGACCGATAGCCAGCAAGCCGATGTAGGTCGCTGGTTTATAAATAAGTTTCGATTTTTTAAATAGTCATTCGCAGCGCACCTCTTTGCCTGCGGATGCGCTTGGGGAAGCGCTCGCCTGTCGGCGACGCTGGGGGATGTACAGATGAAGCTCGCACTTGGGCTACTGCTGTCAATGACAGGTACGCTGCTGCTCCTGGGGTGCAAGCCCGCGACGGAGCTGCCTGCGCCTGCCCCTGAGCCCGAGCCGCAGGACGTGGTGGCCAAGCGCTATGGCAGCTGGGCATCGCCGCTCAGCGCCGCCGAGGTGTACAGCAGCTCAGATGAACTGTTGGAGCTACGCGCCGTTGGCGATGGCATTTACTTCTCGCTGTTTGATGGCAAGAGCGGCCACACTACTATTTCGCGGCTTGAACACGATGGCAGTATCACCCCCGTTGTGCCTGTGGGCTTTGATGTCGGCAGCCGCATTCACGAATATGGCGGCGGCGATTTTCTCGGCATAGGTCAGAGCCTGTTTGCCACCCGCAAGAGCGACCAGCTGTTTTACCGCTTTGCCCCCAATCAGGAGCCGCTGGCGCTGACGCCAAACGGCACCCGCCATGGCGACTGTATTTCCTACCCCAAGGGTTCACGCATCATCTGTGTGCGCGAAGACCATCGCGCCGCGCCCGAGTCCAAAGCAAGCCTGGTGACCATTAACCTCAACTTTGCCGGCGAGGGCGACACCTTTGTCGCCGGACACGATTTTATCAGCTCTCCTGCCATCAACGCCGACAACACCCAGCTTGCCTGGCTAACCTGGGAGCATCCGGCCATGCCCTGGGATAACACCCGTCTGTGGCTTGGCGAGCTTGACCGCAAAGGGCGGCTCAATGGCAGCCGCATTGTGGCGGGCAGTGAAGGCAATGTCTCCATTACTGAGCCCATGTTTGGCCCCGATGGGCGGCTGTATTTTATTGCCGACTATGACGATTGGTGGAATCTCTATCGCCTCGGCGCAGACGGTAAACCCGAGCTCCTTTACCGCCGTGCGGCGGATTTTTCATCGCCAGCCTGGCGTATGGGTGAGCGCAGTTACGCCTTTGAAGATGATGGCCATATCATCGCAAGCTATATAGACAACGGCGAAGCTGGCCTGGTGCGGCTTAACCTTGAAACCGGCGCAGCCGAAGAAATCGCGGTGGACTTTGGCGATATCAAGCAGCTCACCCGTGGTCGCGACGGGGTGTATTTTATTGGCCGCAAGGTTACCACAGAGAAAGGCATTTACCGTGTCAGCGGCCGCGGGGTGGCCTTGGTGTTTGCGCCGACCTTGCCAAATCTTGACCCAAGGTTTATCTCCCGCGCGCAGAGCATCAGTTTTCGCACCGAAGACAATATGCGCGCCTGGGGCTATTTTTATTGGCCCAAGAACCCCCATTTCACCGGTCTTGCCGAGAGCCGCCCGCCGCTGTTGGTGAAACTGCACGGCGGCCCCACCGCCAAGGCAAGCCTTGCCTATCGCAGCGATATTCAATACTGGACCAGTCGCGGTTTTGCGGTGCTTGATCTTAATTTTCGTGGCAGCAGCGGCTTTGGCCGGGCTTATCGGCAGTCACTTTACGGCAATTGGGGCAAGTCCGATGTTGAAGATGCCATCAACGCCGCTCGGTTTCTGGTGGAAAAAGGCTGGGTCGATGGCGGGCAAATGGCCATCAGTGGCAGCAGTGCCGGTGGTCTGACTGTGCTGTCGGCGCTGGCTAAGGATAACACCTTCAAAGCCGGGGTCAGCCGGGCGGGGATCAGCGATCTGGAGCGGCTGTCGGGCGAAACCCACAAGTTTGAAAAGAGTTATCTTGATCAGCTGATAGGCCCGATAGCAACCCACAGGGAGCTTTATCGGGCGCGCTCGCCGATAAATAAGCTCGAGCGGCTCGATAAACCCATGCTGCTGCTTCAGGGCATGAAAGATACCGTGGTCGCCCCTAATCAAACCCTGACAATTTATCAGGCGCTGGTAAACAAACAGGTGCCGGTGGCACTGCTGACCTTCGCCGATGAAAACCACAACCGCTGGAAAGATGGCAACCTTATCAAGGCGCTGGAATACGAGCTGGGGTTTTATGGTCAGGTGTTTGGCTTTACCCCGGCCGATCCGGTTCCGGCGCTGAATTTACAGGCAAAGGAGCCTGTGCCGGTAAGCCCTTAAGCGGCGGTTAAGTTAATTTATTTAACGCCTTTCTCTCAGTCCGTCCCGATGCCTGTCCCTGCGCAATGCCCGGTCTACGAATTGTCTGCTGTGTTGTCTGCTGTGTTGTCTGTAGCGAGTGACGCCAGTATTGGGCACTGACTCTGCTCGCCGCCCTGACACTCAGCGACCAGCGCCGCCAGTTGCCGTTGCAGCGCCTGCATGCGGCTGATTTTATCTTCAAGGGTGCCAAGGTGCATTTGCGCCAGCGCGCGGACATCACCGGCGGCGCGGCCGGGATTTTGCTGCAGCGCCAGTAAGCTTCGGCACTCTTCAATCGAAAACCCCATCTCGCGGCATTGATGTACAAAGCGCAGGCTCTCAAGGGCAGCCTTGTCATACACCCGATAACCGTTCTCGCCCCGTTTGGCGCTGACAAGGTTAATGTCGTGGTAATAACGAATACTCTTAACGCTAAGCCCGGTGACACGGGCCACATCGCCAATTTTCATCGCCTGTCCCTCTGGAATATTTAAACGTAGAAGATTTAAACGCTGCCGTATTTTTACGCTTGACTCTCCTGTTACTGGAGACTTTAACCTGAAGGCAATTCGAATTCATCTGTGAATTTCGGTAGGAATATCCACCCGGGGCAAGCGTGCCCAAGGAGCCAATATGAACAGCGTACAATTCAGCGTACCCGGTATGACATGTGGCGGCTGCGGCAGAAAAATCACAGCACTGCTCGCCACCGATGGCTGGGAGATACGCACTGACCCGGCAAGTAAGCTGCTTGAAATCCGTGCCGATACTGCCATTGATGTGGCCGAGGTGCTGGCAAAACTGGACGCAGGCGGTTATCCCGCCACGCTCACGCAGGATGGCACCAATGAAAGCGCCGCTTCACATCAAGGCACAGCTACCAGCACTGACATAGCCCCACAAGATCTATCCCTCTCTTCACATCAATCCCGGGCAACGCCTGCGCTGAAATTCAGTGTGCCGGGTATGAGCTGTGCAAGCTGCGTGGCCAAAATTGAAGGGGCGATTCGCGCCGTTGGCGGTGAAGGGCGGGTGGACTTGTCCCGCAAGCAGGTGAGAGTAAAGGGATTGTCAGTCGATGCAACACTTGCTGCGCTGAGTAGTGTCGGTTATCCCGGCGAGCTCATCTCGTCAACGTCCAAACCTGCGGGCGATGACCATCAGCATTTTCGTAAAAGGCTGTGGCAGGCGGCGGTGGGGCTTGGGCTTGGGATCCCCTTGATGATGTGGGGGCTTTTTGGCGGCGAGATGATGGTAAACGACACCACCCGCCATGGCTGGGCTGTGGTTGGCGCGCTCTCAGGCCTTGTGATGCTGTTTACCGGCGGCCATTTTTACCTTGGGTTCTGGCGCTCGCTCAAGGCCAGAAGCGCGACCATGGATACCCTGATTGCCCTTGGCACAGGCACGGCCTGGCTCTATTCCATGGCGCTGGTGCTGCTGCCTGAGGCGTTTCCTGAGGGGAGCCGCCATGTGTACTTTGAGGCGGGCGTGATGATCCTCGGGCTTATCAACCTTGGGCATGCGCTCGAGGCGCGGGCGCGGGGCAAAACCAGCGAGGCGCTCGATAAGCTGCTCGGGCTTAAAACCGATGAGGCGCTTAGAGTGGAAGAGGGCACCGAGCGCTGGGTGAAAGTCGATGAGATTGAACTCAATGACCGTATCCGCGTGCGCCCGGGTGACAGAATTGCGCTTGATGGCAAGGTGATTGAAGGCGAGTCGTTGATTGATGAGTCTATGCTATCAGGCGAGCCGCTGCCGGTGGCCAAGGCGACAGGGGAGAGCGTGTTTGCCGGTACTGTCAATGGCAATGGCAGTCTGGTAATCGAAGTCACCGCCGTGGCCGATGACAGCAGATTGTCGAAAATCATCGCGCTGGTGGAAGAGGCGCAAAGCTCAAAACTGCCCATAGGCCGACTAACGGACGCTATTTCGGCGGTGTTTGTGCCCGTGGTGGTGGCGATTGCCATTATTGCCGCGCTGGTATGGTACTTTGCCGGGCCAGCCCCCGCGCTCGCACACGCCATGGTGGTGCTGACCACAGTGCTGATTATTGCCTGTCCCTGTGCCCTTGGGCTTGCCACGCCGATGTCGATTATGGTCGGGGTGGGCCGCGCCGCCTCCATGGGGATCCTGGTTAAAAACGGCGAAGCGCTTGAGCGCGCGAGTAAAATCACCACAGTGGTGCTCGATAAAACCGGCACCCTGACGCTGGGGAAGCCCTCGGTGCGTAAAACACACTGGCTTAACGGTGATGAAGCCGCCGCCCGGCTTGCCACAGCGAGCCTTGAGCGCCAGAGCAGCCATCCATTGTCGGCGGCGCTGGCGGCGTTGTCGGATGCGCCGTCACTTGCGGTGAGCGAGTTTCAGAATCTGCCCGGCGAAGGATTAGTGGGCAGGGTTAGCGGCAAGGATGGCAGTCATGAGTGGCATATCGGCAACCCAAGGCTGATGGCGCGCCTTGGCTTGGCTCAAGAACTTAAAGCGCTAGAGGCCGAGCTTGATGCCCTTGCCATCGAGGCGCTTACGCCGGTGCTGGTCGCCAAAGACAGAACACTTGTCGCCATCCTCGGTGTGGGTGACCCGCTAAGGGCCGATGCCAAAGCGGCCATGACGCGCCTTAAGGCCCAGGGTAAGCGATTGGTGCTGCTCTCTGGCGATAACCAACATACCGCCGAGGCGGTTGGCCGTGCGCTGGGTATCGATGAAGTGATTGCCGGAGTCATGCCCGATGAAAAGCATCAGCACATTGCCCGCCTTAAAGCGTCCGGCGAGGTGGTGGCCATGGTGGGCGATGGCATTAACGATGCTCCGGCACTTGCCGAAGCCGATGTGGGGATAGCCATGGGCACGGGAACAGATGTCGCCATCGAGAGCGCGTCTTTGACCCTGCTGTCACCGAGACTCGAATCCCTTGCCGATGCGTTTGCACTGTCAAACGCCACCCTTGGCAATATCCGCCAAAACCTCTTTGGCGCCTTTATTTACAATGTGCTCGGCATTCCGGTGGCGGCGGGCGTGCTTTATCCGGCGTTTGGACTGCTGCTAAGCCCCGTGCTTGCCGGCGCCGCGATGGCGGCGTCATCGCTGACCGTGGTGACCAACGCCAACCGGCTTAAAACCCTGAAATTCGAAGACTGACTGTGCGTGTGATGACTCAAACTGCGTTGCAATGCATGGCCGCGCTGTTGGTATCTGTGGGTAGCCTTTGATGACGAGCCCTGTGATTAACCTCCTTGTTATCAACTTCCTTGTTATTCTTAGCGGCGCTGCTATCGGCGTGTGGCTGGCACGCCACCCACGCCTTCAGAGCCCCCTACCGCGGGCGGCGCTGCTTGCAAGCTTTCCGCTTTACCATGTGTTGTTTGCGCTGCTTGCCTTTCATGGAACGTCGGAGATTACCCGTTTGCAGCAAGACCTGCTGCATGAACTTGTGGCAATGGCAGGGTTTTGGCTGCTGGCATGGGAGTCGCTGCGACATCGGGCTGTTTTGCCCGCGGCGCTGTTAGCCCATGGGCTTTACGACGGATTGTTGGCAAGCGCGGCCGCGCCCTGGTGGTGGGCGGGGTTTTGCGGCGCAGTGGATATCACTCTGGCGCTCTTGTGGTGGGCGCAGGCAACGCGGCGCCATCTGCTGGATGGATAAAACTCAGGCGCTGTCGCTGATTTGGATCTGCTGCGCCAATTTAACCGAGCGGCAAATAAAAGATGTGCTGTGGACCTGCGCTGCCACCCAAATAGTGGCTGTTGCTGTCGATAAAGTTGCTCTTCAGGTAAAGGTCCCGCGCCAAGGTATTGTTAAGATTGACCGTCAGCACCAGGCGCTGAAACTGCGGATAGCGCGTTTGAACAAAGGTTGGCAATGCCTTAAGCGCCGCCTTGCCAAAGCCCTTGCCCTGATGGCGCACGTCAATCAAAAACGCCCGAAAACCGAGGTCGGACGCGTTCGCAAATTCGTGTTCGCGGTCATATTCTTTATCAAGGAGAAAAAAGCCGACCACTTCAGCACTGGCATCGGCGGCACTGGAGTTGGTGGTGGCATCGGCGCTGGCATCAGCGGCGGTATTGCCTGTGTCGTCTTGGTTGACATCCGGATGATGCCACACCAGCACTGGCACTATGGCGCCGCCGGCGATGGCGAGGATTTCATCCATGGTGCCGACAAAGCGCAATTGCTCCGGGGCAACTTCCAGTAACTGGGCGAGTGCGCGGGTGGATTCAGTCATCTTTTCCAGTCGGATCATTTGCTTCTCCTTATTTGCGCGCCGCTTTTTATGTTTACCCAGCTGTTTTTTATTTCTACCCAGTTATTTTTACCCCGCTATTTTGGCGGTTTTTGGCATGCGGCCGCAAGTCGGTTGATAATTCACGCAGGGGTGCTATAGTACGCCGCTTTATCAGAGGGTAGGCTTAGTCTTGCCCTGCGCAATTTTTGCCCGGGCTTTCGCCCTTGGGCCCACAGACAAACGGAAACCAGCCCGTGATCACTACCGCCAATATCACCATGCAGTTCGGCGCCAAGCCACTGTTTGAAAACATCTCCGTCAAGTTCGGTGACGGCAACCGCTACGGCCTTATCGGCGCCAACGGTTGCGGTAAATCCACCTTTATGAAGATCCTCTCCGGTGAGCTGGAGCCTTCCGGTGGTAACGTCCACCTCGATCCCAACGAGCGTCTGGGTAAACTGAATCAGGATCAGTTCGCCTATGAAGAGTTCAGCGTGATTGATACCGTGATCATGGGTCACAAAGAGCTGTGGGCGGTAAAGCAAGAGCGCGATCGCATCTACTCTTTGCCTGAAATGAGCGAAGATGACGGCATCAAAGTAGCCGAGCTTGAGATGGAATTTGCCGAAATGGACGGTTACACCGCCGAAAGCCGCGCCGGTGAGCTGCTTCTGGGCGTAGGTATTCCGCTCGAGCAACATTTTGGCCCCATGAGCCAGGTCGCCCCCGGCTGGAAACTGCGGGTGCTGCTGGCTCAGGCGCTGTTCTCCAACCCGGACGTGCTGCTGCTTGACGAACCAACAAACAACCTGGATATCGACACCATCCGTTGGTTGCAGGAAACCCTGAACCAGCGCGATTCGACCATGATCATCATCTCCCACGACCGTTACTTCTTGAACTCGGTCTGTACCCACATGGCGGATCTGGACTACGGTGAGCTGCGCGTGTATCCGGGCAACTACGATGAATACATGATGGCCGCAAGCCAGGCACGCGAGCGCCTTTTGGCCGATAACGCCAAGAAGAAGGCGCAGATTGCCGAGCTGCAAACCTTCGTGGCGCGCTTCTCTGCCAACGCTTCCAAGGCCAAGCAGGCCACTTCCCGCGCCAAGCAAATTGAGAAAATCAAGCTGGACGAAGTCAAGGCTTCCAGCCGCGTGAACCCTTACATCCGTTTCGAGCAGGACAAGAAACTGTTCCGTAACGCGCTGATTGTTGAGAATCTGGCCAAGGGTTACGACGACAAACCGCTGTTCAAGGGCGTAAACCTGATTGCCGAAGTGGGCGAGCGTATCGCTATCCTCGGTGAGAACGGCGCCGGTAAAACCACCCTGGTGCGTACCCTTATCCATGAACTGCCGCAGGATGCCGGTAACATTCAATGGTCTGAAAACGCCAGCATTGGCTATTACGCCCAGGATCATGCCAGCGATTTCGAAAACGATTTGAACCTGTTCGACTGGATGAGCCAGTGGCGCCGTGAAGGCGATGACGATCAGGCCGTACGCTCAGTGCTCGGCCGGATGCTGTTTGGTGCCGATGACATCAAAAAGTCGGTCAAGGTACTGTCAGGTGGTGAGCAGGGCCGCATGCTGTTTGGCAAGCTGATGCTGCAAAAGCCGAACATTCTGGTGATGGACGAGCCGACCAACCACCTGGACATGGAATCCATTGAGTCGCTGAACAACGCGCTGGAAAACTACGAAGGCACCCTGATGTTCGTCTCGCACGACCGTGCCTTTGTAAGCTCCCTTGCCAACCGCATCATCGAAATCACCGCCAAGGGCGTGGTGGATTTCAAAGGAACCTACGAAGAGTTCCTGCGAAGCAAAGGTGTTGAAGAGTAATAGCACCTTGCAGCTCAAAGCCGGCCTCAGTGCCGGCTTTTTTGTGGCCGTTTTTCGGCTTTCAGTTTCAGGCGAGTGGCTCAGGTGAAAGGCGCAGGCAACAAGCTCCGCTGGCTTGCGTCAATCCCTATCGGCGCCGGGTATTTGCGGGAATTTTCATCAAACCCTTGTACTTAGGCCGGATATGCCATTAACTGGAGACTGTTTCAATTGTCGCCGCTACCAAGCCTGAATGGTCCCCAAGGAGAGAGTCATGGCCAAAAATCCCGTATCCTGGTTTGAAATCTACGTTAACGACATGGCCCGCGCCCGCAGTTTCTACGAGCAGGTGTTTGCCGTCAGCCTCGAGAAACTTGATATGCCAGCCGAGGATAATTTTCAGATGTGGTTTTTCCCGTCCGAGATGAGTCAATACGGCAGCAGCGGCGCGCTGGTACATATGCCTGGGTTTGCGGCCGGCGGCAACAGCACGCTGGTTTATTTTGGCTGTGACGACTGCGCGGTCGAAGAGTCGCGGATTGAAGGCGCCGGCGGAGTGGTACACCGCAGCAAAATGTCCATCGGTCAGTACGGTTTTATTACCCTCGCGATAGACACCGAAGGCAATATGATAGGGCTGCACTCGCTCAAATAAGCGTCCGGAATGCGGCGCTGTCAGCCGCAATCTACCCGCAATCTACCCAAGAAAACGTCAGTGGACCCCTTGCGCCGCTGACGGTATGAATTCAGGGGCAACAATGCCCGGGAGTGCCCATGACCCAGGCTAACTCAGCGCAGGCAACCAATTCCGTACTCCTGCTGTTTGCCCATCCCGGGCAAAGCGGCTCCGAAGTTTGCCTGCCCATGTATCGCATCGCCTGCGATACGCCGGGGGTGACCTGCGTGGATTTATACGCCGAATATCCCACCTTCAATATCGATATTCAGGCCGAGCAGCAGCGACTGCTGGCCCATAAGGTGCTGATTTTCCTGTTTCCACTTTTTTGGTACTCGACACCATCGCTGCTTAAAGAGTGGCAGGATCTGGTGCTTGAATACAATTTTGCCTACGGCAGCAAGGGCGACAAGCTGCACGGAAAACCCTTTTTGTGTGCCTTGAGCGCCGGTGGCAGTGAGGCGTCCTACAGCCCTGCGGGGTACAACCACTTCGGTCTCAGAACCTTGCTCTCACCACTTGAGCAAACCGCCGCGCTCACGGGCATGGACTATTTGCCGCCGTTTGCGCTCTTTGGGGCCCGCTCAGCCGCAGAGGAGGGGCGCCTCGCGCCACATCTCGAGCGTTGGCAGCGGCTGCTTGATGCTCTGGTGGCAGGCACAGCGCCTAACCCACGCACCTCGCTCCCGAATGACAGGGCGTCGCTGGTGAATGACTGGGAGTTGCTCTTCAATGACAAAGCGGCGCTGATGAATGATTGGGAGGGGCTGGCATGACCGACATTTTTTTGCAGGCCTTTGTCTATCTGCTCGCCGCAGTGCTGGCGGTGCCCCTTGCCAAGCGTCTGGGCCTTGGCTCAGTGCTTGGGTATTTGGTGGCTGGTGTTGCTATCGGGCCGCTGCTGGGACTGGTCGGGCAGGAAACCCAAAGTATTCAGCATTTTGCAGAATTTGGTGTGGTGCTGATGCTGTTTCTGGTCGGGCTTGAGCTTGATGCCAAGCAGCTGTGGCAGATGCGTCAGCGGCTGTTGGGATTGGGCGGCCTGCAGGTGCTGCTGACAACGGCGGCGGTGGCGGGGCTTGCATTTGCGCTTGGTCAGCCATGGCAGATAGCGCTGGCGCTTGGCATGATCCTCGCCATGTCGTCCACCGCCATCGTGCTGCAATCGCTCAATGAAAAGGGCCTTGCCAAAACCGAAGGTGGCCGCAGCGGCTTTTCGGTGCTGCTGTTTCAGGATATTGCGGTTATTCCAATCCTTGCGATTTTGCCGCTGCTTGCCGTGGGCGCGCCTGCAACCGAGGCAAGCCATGACGAGATGTCGCTGGTGGCAGGATTACCCGGTTGGGCCAATGCGCTGGTGGTGCTTGGCGCCATTGCCTCTGTGGTGTTTGGCGGCAGGTTTCTCACAAGGCCGCTGTTTGGCTATGTGGCCCGCTCGGGGCTTAGGGAAGTCTTTACCGCCTCGGCCTTGATGCTGGTGATTGGCATTGCGGCGCTGATGAGCCTCGTTGGGCTATCACCGGCGCTCGGCACCTTTTTGGCCGGTGTGGTGCTTGCCAGCAGCGAGTTTCGCCATGAGCTTGAATCTACTATCGAGCCCTTCAAGGGCCTTTTGCTTGGGCTCTTTTTTATCACAGTGGGAGCAGGCATCGACTTTGCCATGCTGCTGTCACAGTTTGCGCTGGTGCTTGGGCTTGCCCTTGGGGTGATGCTGATAAAGGCGCTGGTGCTGTTGCTTTTGGCACGGCTGTTTCATCTGTCCGGCTCGGATAAATGGCTGTTTGCGCTGTCGCTGGCGCAGGCGGGGGAATTTGGCTTTGTGCTCCTTGGCTACAGTCAGCAGCAGGGCGTGCTTGGCAGTGAGCTTGGCGCGCTGCTCTCCATGGTGGTTGCCATCAGCATGTTTTTAACCCCCGGGCTTTTTATCCTGTTTGAGCGGGTGATTTTGCCAAGGGTGACCCGCAGCGCCAATGCCCGCGAGACTGACACCATAGACGAGCAGGGGCCGGTGATCATCGCCGGTATCGGCCGCTTTGGGCAGATAGTCAATCGGCTCCTCAGAGCCAACGGGGTGCAGACCGTGGTACTCGACCGGGAATATGCCCAGGTTGAGCGGCTTCGCGAAATTGAAATGAAAAGCTTTTTTGGCGATGTGACTAACCCGGAGCTGTTACACACCGCCGGCATCGCCTCGGCCAAGATGCTGGTGGTTGCCATCGACGATGTCGACGGCGCCACCGCGCTGGTGCGCCATGTGCGGCAACATTATCCGCAGGTGGCGATTCTGGCGCGGGCATTTGACAGAGGCCATACCTATGCGCTCACCGACGCCGGCGCCGATTGGGTGGTGAGTGAGTCTTTTCACTCGGCACTGACTCTGGGCGGCGAGGCCCTTACTCGGCTTGGTATGCATCCCTTTGCCGCCGAGCAGCGAAAAACCGCCATGTTGGAGCGTGAAAAGGCACATGCCGATGAGCTGTATCAGGCCTGGCGTGAGGTGCGGGATAATTCCGACCGGCGCAAGCGCTACCTTGAGCTCTTTATGAAGCTTGAAGCGGCGCTTAAAGATGATATGGGCAAAGATAGAATGGCCGGTCACAGCCGCAGCCTGAGCGGCTGGACGCCACCACCGCGGGGCTATGAAAAGGCGCTGGCAGCGGATGAAGAGCAGACCCCGCCAAGCTCGCCTGCATAGTAAAAAAGCAGCCATTGGGCTGCTTTTTCATGTTGGGCAGAGACTTAAAGGCTTAGAAACTCCATTTCACGCCGAGATTAACTGTGGTGCCAAGCCCTTTGGTGTTGTAACCGGCAAAGGTAAAGGCCTGTGAGCGGGCACTGTAATAATCTTCGTTGAGCAGGTTTTCGACCCCGAGACTGAACTGCCAGTCTGATAGTTTGTAGCTTGCGGCCAGATTGAGCACATCATAGCTGGATACCGGCCCCTGGCTGCCGCTGTATTTGCCGTTTACCGGCGCGAAGCGCTCGCGGTCGCCCACATAAAGCCAGTTCAGGCTCAGGCTTAAGGCTTCGCTTGGGTCCCAGTCCATAAACAGGGTGAGCTTGGGCGGGGTAATGGCTTGTCCATCAAGGTAAATATCCTTATCGGTGTCTTTGCCTTCGACATAGCTGTAATTGCCGCCAACAAGCAGCGCGTCGTCGGCGCGGTAGGCAAGCTCAAGCTCATAACCGCGAATTTCCTGAGGCGCCCGGACTGGCTCGTAAATGCCGGTGGCCGGATTGAGCACAGTGCGGGTGCCAAGCTCTGATTGGCTCAGGTAAATGGCGGCCGCGTAATGCAGCGCTTGCCAATCACCGGAGAAGCCCGCTTCGTAGTTGTCAATCAGTGATGCCTGGGTCTGGATTTTGGTGATGTCGTTCACCGTGGCGCTTCGAAGCAGCAGACCGAGATCCGATACATCCGATCCCTGTGAAAAACTGATAAACGGACTGAAACCCTCGATGCCGTTGTAACGCAGGCCAAGGTTATAGGTGGTGGCATCAAACTCCATGGTGCCGCCCTTAACCTGCAGCGGGTTGGAGCAGATTTTGGCGCTGTTACAGAGTTTCAGGGTTTGATAGTCATCGACCGCGACCGACATATCATCGCGGCGCACGCCGCCCTTGAGTACCCAGTCATCAGCTATGACCCATTTGGTTTGCAGATAAAAGGCGAGGTTCTGCATGTCCATTTCGGGGACCCATACCCGGCCATCGACCAGCGGCTGGCTGGATACATCTTCAAGGTAATCAACGCCATAAATTAGGTCTAGCGCCGTGCTGCCCAGTTCAAATCCGCTGCTGAAATTGGCCCGTGCACCTTGTTTCTTGGACAGAATTATCGATTGGCCGCCATCAAAGCCTTCGCTGGGGTTTGACAGATCCTGACTGTAGAAAAACACGTTATCTATGGTCTGACTATAAGCATCGAGGCTTAAGGCGGTATGCTCAAACAGCGCCAGATGCTCGTATTTGAGCACCAGGTTCTGGTTGCCGTCCGGTCCCTGAGGCTCGCCTTTGGCGCTTGACCCTGCCGGGCGGCGAATGGCGTAGGTTTTGGTGCCGCTGTTAACGCTGCCGGTGACATCCACCAGATCTGTGTCCTGAGCGGCGGCAAAGTAGTTGTAGGTCAGCTGCAGCGATTGCTCGTCATCGAAATCATAGCGAAATTTGCTGAACAGGTTGTCGGAGGTGGTTTCAGACAGACCATAAATGGCGCCGGGAACATCGCCTTCGGCATCCCGCTGCAGGCCGTATTCATCGCGGCTGGCGCTGATGACATAGCCAAAGTCATTGATATTGCCATCGAGTGCGGCCTCAAGGCGCCCGCCGGCACTGTCTTCAAACTTGACGGCGCTGAAGCGGCTCGATACGCCTAGCAAGCCGTGCATTTTGCCATCGGCGGAGGGCTTTTTGGTGATGTAGTTGATAATGCCACCAGCGGCGCCGTTGCCGTAAACCGAGGTGGCGCCCTTGATGACTTCGACCCGCTCTATGGCGTTGATATCAAGAGTTCGGATATCAAGTGAGCCATTACGCAGCGGGGTGGACTGGGGCACGCCGTCTATCAGCACCAACGCTTTGCGGCCGCGCAGGGTTTGGCCTGCATTGCTTGAGGTGCCGGTTGAAGGCGACATGCCGGGCACACGAAACGCGAGCAGGTTTTGCAGCTCAGCGCTCACTGTCATGTCTTTAAGCAAGGTGTCGCTGTCAATCAGGGTGACAGAAGAAGGCACTTCATCCAACTGCTCGGGAATGCGGCTGCCACTGATAATGAGACGTTCTATCCCGACGTTGACGGGGGCAACTGGTGTGGATTCATTGGCAAAAGCCACTGGCGCGGCAAGGCTGGTCAGTGCAACAGCGAGGGGGGATAACTTCATGATGGCATTCCAGATAGGTTTGATAACTGCCTTGGCAGTGTGTAGGGAATTATTTGCTGCTGAATGATAATTACTATCATCAACAACACCAGATTATTTACACAACCAGTAAAACTCTGTTGCCGGCCAATGCCTTGGCGCAAATGTGAGGCAGTGCGAAAAACGACCTTTGACCGCTGGTAATCCCGGCGCTGGGGTATTACTCTCGGACTATCTGTGAATTGAAGGCGCAGCAACCCGGGGCGGCAACGGCCTGCAAGCTGGCTACAACACGGACAATCCAAAGGGATATACCCGCATTCAGGAGGAATCATGTCATTGAAAATTAAATCATCTTCTTTATTTGCCGCGGCGTTGAGCCTGTCTTTGGGCCTGGGCGCTCTGCCTGCCATGGCCGCCGATTGGTTTAAAATTGCCGACAAAGTGGTGGACTACAAGTCCGAGACCGATGAAGTCACCCCGCAGTTAGGTGAGAAAAATGTCACCCATATCAAGCTGGTCTGTACTCAGGGTTCGGTGAAAATGCACAAAATTACACTGCACATGAGCGATGGCTCGGTGAAGGTGATTGATAATCTCGGCGTGCTGACCAAGGGCCTGTCGAGCCGGGTGATTGGCGTGCCAAAAGGTGACAGCACCCTGAAGAAGATTGAGCTTAAGTACGACTCAGTGGGCAGTCAGGAAATGGCGCTGCTGGGTATGTCCAAAAAGGCGCACGTGGACATTATGGGCAAGAACGACGACAAGGATAAGTCGGAGTAAAACTTAGCCTTTTACCTTCTTACTGCATAAAAAGCTCCCGCCATCTGACGGGGGCTTTTTTACGCCGCAATATGGCTATGCCGCTGCCAGCGTTGCTGGCTTTTACGGGTTTTCCCGGCCGTTTGGTTAACTGGATTATGCCTACTTTTTGGCTCCGCCCGAGACCTTTGAAGGTTGAGGTGGTTTCCGGTTGAACAGGGTTTATCTCACAGCCGACGCTTCACCGCTTCATCCCTGCTTCGATAAGAAAGATAAAAATCAGGTTGATCTTTACAACTTCTTTACTTAGTTTATACAAATGTAAGCGCTTACATGTTGGCGTTGCAGTACCGAGTCCAATGAGTCAGCGCTGGGTTGCTATTCTTTTTCTTAAAACACAGTGGGTTGGGCTCCAAAAATGAAAATAACTTCTGGAACGACCAAGTACGTCTCGCTTGGACTGCTGTTCGCCTCCTTGCAGGGCTGCGGCGGCGATACCAATACCAACACCGATATCGGCTCGGTGGATTTGTCAGCGCCGGTCACCGGTTGGAACCTGGTGTGGAGTGACGAGTTTGATGGCTCCTCCATTGATGCTGCCAAGTGGACCCATGAGGTAAACTGCAGCGGCGGTGGCAATCAGGAGTCACAGTGCTACACCGACGCGCCCGAAAATTCCTTCGTCGCCGACGGTATGCTCAACATCGTGGCACTCAAGGCTGCCGAAGGCGCCGAAAAACCTTATACCTCGGCGCGCCTTTCCACCAAGGGCAAGGCGGATTTCAGCTATGGCCGGATTGAAATGCGCGCCAAACTGCCATCTGGGCAGGGCAGCTGGGCGGCATTCTGGATGCTGCCCACCGATAATGTGTATGGCATTTGGCCACGCAGCGGCGAAATCGACATTGTTGAGTCGGTAAACCTCAAGGTTAAAGATGCCGAAGGCAAGAGCGAAGCCACAGTGCATGGCACCCTGCACTATGGCCGCGAGTGGCCCAAAAACGAATATTCCGGCCAATCCTATCTGCTGCCAAACGGTGCTAATCCCGCAGACGATTTTCATACCTATGCCATCGAGTGGCAGGAAGGCGAAATCCGCTGGTATGTGGACGGATACCTGTTTGCGACCCAGCGCCGCTCCGAGCTTAGATACAACGCCAAAGGTGAGCCGGTTGGCCTCGCGCACAAGGGCTGGTTTACCGAGTATTACGATCAGTCCACCGGTAAGCTGCAGCTTGCCTGGGGCAACCAGCCCTTTGATGAAAAATTCCACCTGCTGCTTAACTTTGCCGTGGGGGGCAGCTGGCCTACCTCGGTCAATCAAACCGGCATTGATGACAGCGCCTTTCACGCCAATAACCGCTATCAGGTGGATTATGTGAGGGTGTATCAGTGTCAGGCCAATCCCGATACTGGCAAAGGCTGCGAAACCGTACGTCCGGGCTACGACAAGCTTGGCGATGGCTTAATCGAAGGTAAGGCGCCCGCTCCAGTGCCACCATCCGATGGTCTGCCAAAGGATTTGGTGATTTTTGACAGCAGCGTCAATCCAAGTTGGCCGGCGTGGGACTGCTGCGGCGGTTCAACCCCTTCGCTGGTTGATGATGCCGACAAGGGCCAGGTCTACCGCTTTGTGGTGGGCGACAGCCCCACAGTGAACGGCTTTATCTCCCGCGATGCCTTTATTACCGATCCGGCCGGCACCCCAAGCCCATTTGATGCATCGCCAATTGAGTCGACGGGAGTGCTGAGCTTCGCCATGAAGGTCGTCAGTGCACCTGCTAACCCCGGTTCTACCTGGATGATGAAGGTGGAAAGCAGCGAAGGCGCCACCGCCGTTGAGCTGCCGCTCACTGCCAGCAGTGAAGGCGCAGCGCCAGCGGTGGGCTCATGGCAAACCTTCAGCTTTCCGCTGTCAGAGCTTGCTGCCAAAGGCCTTGATTTATCAGCAATCGATGTGGTGATGGTGTTCCCAGCCTGGGGCACTGGCAGCGGCGCTGAGTATCTGCTTGATGAAGTGAAGATTGCCCGCCCCAACGCGAGCCTGCCGTCACTGACCATATTCACCGACAACGAAAACCCGGACTGGCCAATGTGGGATTGCTGCGGCGGCTCAACGCCTGCAGTGGTTTCCGATGATGCGGTGCACGGCATTGTGTCTGAATTCAGCATAGGCGCCAGCCCAACCGTGATGGGCTACATCAATCGCACCGCCCTGGGCGGCGGTGGAAATCCGTTTGATGCCTCAAGCCTTTATGAAAATGGCGTTATCCAGTTCGACCTTAAAGTGGTGAATGCGCCCGGCGTCGCCAATGCGCCCTGGCTGTTCAAGGTGGAATCTGACAACGCGGCCACTGCGGTGGAGCTGCCATTGACGGCGAGTGTTGAAGGCAGCGCGCCCAGCGCCGATTGGCAAACCTTTACCTTCCGCTTAAAAGATCTCGCCGACGGCGGGCTGGATTTGAGCGCCATCGATGTGCTGATGATGTTCCCGGCCTGGGGGCAGGGCGAGGGTGCTGTTTATCGTGTTGATAACGTGAAGATCTATCAGCCAGGTAGCGGCGCACCTTCTGCCTTTGGTCTGTTTGCCGATGCGGTGGCCGACGCCTGGTCACTGTGGGATTGCTGCGCTGGGTCAACCCCGAGTGTGGAAGCGGACGATGCAGCGCACGGCGCGGTGGCCCAGTACGTGATTGGCGCCCAGCCGACTGTGGTGGGCTTCTTTGCCGATGACGGGGTGTATCACGATGCGTCAGCCGCAGTCGATTCCGGCGTGGTGCGCTTTGAGATGAAGCTGGTGTCGGCGCCGAGTGACCCAAGCTCGGTGTGGAAGTTCAAAATTGAGTCCGGCGATGCCGCCACCGCGGTTGAGCTTAATCTCACCGACAGCCTCGAAGGCGCGGCGCCCGTGGTGGGCGCATGGCAAACCTACACGTTTCCACTCAAGACCCTGACCGATATGGGGCTTGATGCCAGCGCCATCGACGTGGTGATGGTGTTCCCTGCGTGGGGAACCGGTGATGGCGCCGTATTTCGTCTCGATAACGCGCTGATTGGTAACCCTTAGGCACGAGTTTTTGCATGAGCCTTTGCACGAGCCTTTGCATAAGTCATTACATAAGTCGTTGCATAAGTCCTGGCGCGAGCCTTCGGAACAGTCAGGACGATGAAATTGAGACCCGGCGCCGCCTGGCGCCGGGCATAAAAAAGAATTGAGAGGCAACTATGTCACAACAGGTATTCAAGCGTAACCGGCTGTCGGCGGCCTTGACCGCCATCCTGGGCGTAGGGCTGATGCCCTTTGCCATGGCCGCAGAGCCCGCCGATGCGCCAGCCAAGTCCCAAGAAGCAGCCGATGTGGCTGCCGAGGTGGCCGCAGACGAGCCGGTAATTGAAGTCATTGAAATTCGAGGTATTCGCGGCAGTTTGTACCGCTCGATGGATCTCAAGCGCGGCGCCAACGGCGTGGTGGATGCGATTTCATCCGAGGAGCTTGGTAAGTTTCCCGACACCAACCTTGCCGAATCGCTGCAGCGGATCACCGGCGTGACCGTAAGCCGCGCTAACGGCGAGGGCAGTCAAATCACGGTGCGGGGTTTTGGCCCCGAGTACAACCTTATCACCCTCAATGGCCGCCAGATGCCGGGCACGGGTTATACCCGCTCCTACAATCTGGAAAACCTGTCATCTGAGGGGGTTAAAACCCTGGAAGTGGTGAAAACCGCCCGCGCCGATACGCCCACAGGTGGTCTGGGTGCCACGGTCAATATCATCACCCACAAGCCGCTGGATAATCCGGGCCAGTCGTTCAGTTTTTCCGGCAAGGGCATGTACGACGAGTCCAATGAACTTGGTGATGACATCACGCCTGAGCTTGCCGGCATTTACAGCAACACCTTTATGGATGACCGCATCGGCTTTATGGCATCGGTGTCCCATCAGGAGCGGGATTTTCGTCAGCAAACCGCCAACAGTCAGGGCTGGATAGCGCAGGTCGATAATAATCGCCTGCCCGCACTTGCCGCGGATAAAGGCATAGATGGCCGTGAAGTGGGCAGCGACGGCAAGCCGGTTGCCAATTTCCGCGATGCCAACGGCAATCCGGTGGCGCCGTTTTTCTTCCCCCGCGACATGAACTTCAGCATCAATGATGTGGAGCGCGAGCGCACCAACGGCATGCTCACATTGCAGTACAGCCCCATCGACAGCCTGGTGCTGACCGCAGACTATGTGGCAACAAGGGCGCTGACCGCCAGCAACGGCTTTGGCTGGGGGATTTGGAACTCCTCCACCGACGGCGCGAGCGTGATTGGCTATGAGCTGGACGCCAATGGCACCGCGCTTTACTCCGACATCCGCGGCGGCGATGGCTCGTTTACCGCCAATCGCAGTACCACCGAAGTGAATGCCGAATCTTTGGGGCTTAATCTTGACTGGAGTCCGAACGATGCCTGGCGCTTTACCCTCGATTATCACGATTCATCCAACGAAATCGACAATGGCGCGGATAAAGGCCTTGGCAGCTCCGGGCAGGTTATTCTGGGCTCGGACAAGCTGATTTCCAAGGTGTATGACTATCGCAGCGGCGAGGTGCCACACTTCCTGATTAACTGGAACAACGGCACCCATGTGCTGGACGCAGGCGATATAGACTCCAACTTCAGCCAGTTTATTCACTCCCCGGGCAAGAGCGACATAGAGCAGCTGCAATTCAACACCAACTGGTACCCTGAGTTGATGGAGTCGCTGACCAAAATCGACTTTGGTGCGTCTTACACCAAGCAAAGCATGTCCGGCACCACCGCCTGGAGCGGCCTGCGTGGCGGCCCAGGGTTTAACCCGTCCTACAGCGCTATTTTCCCGGATGCGATGTTTGTCCGTGAAGATGCCACCGCGCTGCTCGATGCGCTCGCGGGCGGCGGCAGCGGCCTGATGCCGGATTACTATTACAGCTTTAACTTCGATGAGGCGGTGGCGCGCCAGCTCGCCTTTATCACCGAGGATATTGCCGGCGACAACTACTACTCCATCGACCCTTACTTTGATGGTATCGATAGCTCAAGCCTGGTAGAAGAAAAGACACTTGCGCTCTATCTTACCAGTCAGTGGGGTTTTGAGATTGCCGATGTGCCGGTCAACGTCAATCTGGGCCTCAGATACGAGCAAACCGATGTGTCCAGTACCGTAAAACAGCGGGTCGAAAGTCAGGTGGTGTGGGCAAGCCCCACCGAGTGGATCATGCAGTATGCCCCGGGCGGAGATGATAACTACTTCACCCAGGGCGGCGACTACGATGTGTGGCTGCCGATGCTGGATATCAGCGCCGAGCCGATAGACGATGTGGTGATGCGCTTCTCTGCCGGTAAAACCATTGCAAGGCCGCTGCTTGGCGATATGGTGGCCGGTCGAAGCTTAAGCGGCAGCCCGAAAATCGGTGCCCGTCGCGGCGGTTTGGGTAACCCCGGGCTGTTGCCGCTCGAGTCACTGAACCTCGATGTGTCGCTTGAGTATTACTACAGTGACGCCAGTTACGCCGCCATTGGTCTGTTCCATAAAGACGTGGACAACTTTGTGTCGCGCTCAACCGCCGAAGTCACCATCGACGGCCTGCACGATGTGTACAACAGCCCGCGCTACCTTGAGGCCATCAGTCAGCTGGAGGCCGCCGGCACGCCGGTGAGTGAAAACACCATTTTCGCCCAGATGCTGGCCAACGGCCATGGCAATGCCGATGGTCAGATAGCGCCGCTCGACAGCGATCCGCTGATTGTCTGGGATGTCACCAGCCCCATCAACAGCGACAGCAAGTCGGTGCAGGGCATTGAAGTGGCGCTGCAGCACGTGTTCGGCGAAAGTGGCTTTGGTTTTGGCGTTAACGGCACCTTTGTCGAGGGCGATGTGGAGTTTGACCCATACAGCCTGGCGCAGCAGCAACCGCTGGAAGGCTTGGGGGATTCGGCCAACTTCCAGGCCTTCTACGAAAAAGACGGCCTGTCGGTTAAATTCACCTACGCCTGGCGTGACAGCTATCTGATTGGTGTGGGGCAGTCTCAGGGCTCGTCCGATGCGCCGCCCCAGTATGCCAAGGCCTTTGGTCAGCTTGATGCCAGCATCAACTACGATGTGACCGACTACCTGACGGTGTTCTTTGAGGGGATAAACCTGAATAACGAAACCGAGCAGGGCTACGGCCGCTTTGAGGAGCAGTTCCTGTTTGCCCGCCAGTACGGCACCCGTTACGCGCTCGGCGCTAGGGTGCGCTTCTAATCAGCAATGGTCTGAAAATAAAAACGCCGGGATTTACCCGGCGTTTTTTTATGCTTCCAGCGTCACGCGCTTTAGGCTGTTTAACCTGAGCATTCAAGCCTCAGCATTCAGCATTCAGCATTCAGCATTCAACATTCAACACTGACTTCATAACCCGTGTATTTGCGGATATTGATTACCCCGGTATCAAAAATCAGGTACTGGCCCTTGATGCCAAGCAGCACGGCATCGATCAGCGGCTCCTTGTCGAGGTTAAAGGATTTGACCTTAAGGGGATATTCACTCACCGGAAACGCGATAGGCTGGGTGCTGCTTGAGAGAACCTGCACCGCATCCTCGCCAAATTCGGCCTTAAGCTTGCCGATAACCGGCATCACCGCCTCAATAAGCCGCGCGGCTTCCTCTTCCAGCGCCATCGGCGCATTGTCGCCCTTGAGCATGGCCTGCCAGTGGGTCTTGTCGGCCACCAGTTTGGCGATTTCCACTTCAATCAAACCGGAGATTTTACGGGAGGCGACTTTCAGGATTGGCAGGCCCTGGGTGGCGCCCTGATCTATCCAGCGGGTCGGAATTTGGCTGTGGCGGGTAATGCCGACCTTGAGCCCCGAGGTGTTGGACAGATACACAAAATGCGGCACAAAACAGTGGCTCTGGGCCCATTCAGGCTCGCGGCAGGTGCCCGCATCATAATGGCAGGTTTCCGGCTTTAAGATGCACATGTCGCAGCTGGCGAGCTTTTGCATGCACACAAAGCAGTGGCCTTCGGAATAGCTCTTCTTGGTTTTTTTACCGCAGTTGCAGCAGTAAATGTTGCCCGAATAAATGAGTTTCAGCGGCTTGCCGATAAGCGGGTTGAGGGCGATGTCGCCTTCACCGACCCGCAGGCTGTAGCTGGCGCAGCCTTGCTCATCGAGCGCAGTGCGCATTTTTTTGAGTGTTCCTTGCATGACGGTCTCACTGAGTGGGCTTCATGGCGGTGTGCTGAAGCCTTGGATTTTTGCCAAGTGTACCAGCTCAGGACAGGATAGAAAAAATTGCGCACTAAAAAGCGGGCAGGGGAGAATGCAGTGGCCTGGAGCTTGATAGTGGCTTTTCAGGTGGCAGATAAAAAAAGGCCGCGGCGGCTGCCGCGGCAAAGACCTCACCCGGCGGGCCGACAGTCAGGCAGTCGGCCACGGGCTTTCCCACAGAGTGTTATGGTTGTCAGCTGAACTAATTCAGCTGCTTTTTTCAATAGCTATCAGAAGCTGTAACGGGCGCCGATGGCGTAGCGGGCGGCATTTTGCTGTGCCAGCAGCATCTGCTCTTCGTAACGGCCATAGACACGCTTTTCCTGCTCCAGAATGTTGATGCCTTCGGCAAACAGCGTCAGGTTGTCGGTCAGCTGATAGCTTACGCTCATGTCCAGCTGGCCGTAGGCTTCAGTGAACTGAGGCGCAGGGCCACCGGCCTCGGCCTGACCCATGCCAGAGAGGAAGGTGTCGCGCCAGTTGTAAGCCAGACGGGCCTGCAGCGCATCTTTCTCATAAAACACCGAGAAGTTGGCGGTGTCGGACATGCCAGGCAGGGCAAACTGCTCATCCACCCGAGCTACGTCGTACTCGGTGTCGCCATCCACCAGGGTGTAGTTGGCGGCAAAGCCAAAGCCTGTGTCCCAGAACCAGTGTTGCCACGCCAGTTCAAGGCCATTGATGCTTAAGTCTTCAACGTTGTTTGGCTTGCTGATGTTCCAGTCGGCCACCGGATCTGTGCCCGCCTGTGGCACGCGGCCTTCGCTGTTGCCATAACCATTGTCAATCAGCCACTGGAACACGGCTTCGTCGCTCGGAGTCTGGTTGTTGGCAATCAGCTCGGCGCGGGCCTGCTCGGCGGCTGCGCCTACGTATGGGTCGCGCAGGTTGTCGTACTTAACGGTTTCTATGGTGTTCATCAGGAAGTTTTGCACTTCCTTGTTGAAGTAACCCACAGAGACGTAGCTGGCATCGTCGTAGTAGTACTCAAGCGACAAATCGATGTTGTCTGAGCTGAAAGGTTTGAGCGCGGGGTTGCCGGCAAAGCCTGTGCGTGAACCCACTTTCGGAATGGGCGTCAGCGCCGTGGTGGCACGCATTGAACCCAAGGTCGGGCGGGTAATGGTGCGGCTGTAACTGAAGCGGCCAATCAGGTTATCAACGAATTCCAGATTGATATCGAGGTTTGGCAGAAACTCTTTGTAATCGTGGCTCGCGTTACTGAACGAAAACTCATCGGCAAACACGGTCTGCCACTCGGTGGGGTTAAGCCACACCAGTTGCTCGGCATCCTTTTGCATGGAGCTTGCGCTCACATCGGTTTGCTCGTAGCGAATACCTGCAACGATATTAAGCGGCATGCCGTTGAAATCGCTGTCGATATTAGCCTGAATATAGGCGGCGGTGGTGTCTTCGCCTATCAGGTGATCGTCCTGCCATGGGGCGGCTACGTACTGGACATCATACAGCGCCTGGGCTTTATCCATGGCGGCCTGCTGGTTGTAGGTGTAGTAGTAGGGGATCAGCATGTCGCTGCCGCCACCACTGAAGTCAGACAGGAAGTCGGAGCCCAGACCCACGTAGCTCACATCATCCTTCCACAGGCCCATGTTGCCATACCAGCCGGCGCTGATGGGGCCGGTGTAGGAGCCCTGAGCATGGGTTTCCATCGAGGTGAAAGCCAGACCAAAGTCGATGGAGGAGAGCGCGTCGCTCTTCTCGTTTACCCACTTACCATTGAACTGGTACTGGTTGACGTCGGTTTCGTTGCGACCGGCACGTACCCCGGCAAACAGAGACGCATAGTGCTCAGGCAGCAGGTGCGGCTCGCCGTTGGGGTTGAGGGTCGCGTAATTGGCGCCCAGCAACGGGATTTCGGTGCCGGTGGCATCGTAGGTTTTGTCCTTGACGTTAAGCGCGCCAAGGATAAAAAACACGTTGTCGGCACTGTTGCCAAGGGCGCCTTCAGCTGTGGCGTTGGAGTCGTGGGCATCGAAGCTCAGCATCAGGTTGTCGGTGGCTTGCCACTCGATGTTGAAGCCCAGTGACTTGTTGATGTTGTCGGCGGCATTCTGGTGCATGGTGCCTGAGTAGTCGCCGCCCACTTCGGTCACATAATCGAAGGTGCCGTTTTCATTGATATGGGCATAGGTGGCGTTGCCCGGACCCGAGAACCACAGGCCCCAGGTGTCGGTGTTGGAGACATCAGACAGCTTAGAGTAGGTGTAATCCAGAGTCATTTCCACCGCATCGGATGGGGCAAACTGGAATACCGCCTGGGCGTTGGTGCGCTCACGCTCGGTGTCCTGGCTGGCGAAACCCATGTTGCGGGCATAGAAGGTGTTGCCATAGGGGTTTTTGTTGTCGTTAACGACTACGGCGTTGGGGTTCAGCTCGCCCTGAATGTTCTGGCGCCAGCCTGAGATATTGGCGTTTTTGATGTTGCTGTCGCGCTCCTGATACGAGGCTGACAGGCCCAGACCAAAGCGGTCATCCATAAAGGTGTTGCTGAAAATACCGGAGATTTCGGGGGTGATGGAGCTGCCATCTTCCACGCCGGTGTCGTGATGGCCTTTTACGCCGACGGTGGCGACCAAATCACGGGTATCAAAGGGGCGGGCAGTGCGGATATTGATGGTCGAGCCAATGCCGCCTGAGCTCACATCGGCCTTACCGGTTTTGTAAATCTCAACGCCGCTGATGGCATCGGAGGCCAGATTGCCAAACTCAAACGAGCGGGTGGACTCACCGGCAACCTGCGCGGTTGGCATGGTGCGGTTGTTCAAAAGTACCAGGTTAAAGTCCGGGCCAAAGCCGCGCACTGTGACCTTGCTGCCTTCGCCGTTTACTCGGTCAATCGACACACCGGAAATGCGCTGCAGAGATTCGGCGAGGTTAGTGTCGGGGAACTTACCTATGTCTTCAGCGGAAATGGCATCCACCACCCCGGCTGACTGGCGCTTAAGCTCCATGGCTTTGGCCTGTGAGCCACGCACGCCTGTGACCTGAATAACTTCAATATCGCCTTCTTTCACCGCATCCTCGGCTAGCACCGGCAGCGCCGATATCAGGCCAAGCACCAATGACACGCTGGAGGCAAGCGTGGATTTTTTGAATTGTAATGGTCGCATCAGATTCCTCTCCCTCGGACCCTTGCAGGCACAAATGCCCGGGTCGTTATTGTTGTAAGGCCCACCTGTGACTGTTCATCCGACAGCTTAATCACAAATGTAAGCGCTTACATAAAGTAGGGCGCAGCGATTTTGATGTCAACCACTGGCTGAATAAATGTTTGTAGATTGTTATGTTTTTGGGTTGGGGTAGCGTGTTAACAGGCTGATAAACATGAAAAAGCGGGCTTAAGCCCGCTTGGATTTAATTAGCTGTTACATCTTGTTACTGGTCGATGTTACGGCAGCCGTTACCGACAGTACTGCTTCAGTACTGCTTCGGTGCTGCAGCACCGATTCCCTCACCACCAGTTGTGGCTCAAAGCGGTGGCAAAAGTCGATGCTGCTGTCATCGTAAACATGGCGCAGCACCCAATTGGCGGCCATGCGGCCCATGTCCTGGATGGGGTTGCACACTGTGGTCAGCTTGGGCGATATGTAGCGCGGGAAGGGGATATTATCAAAGCCGACAAAGGAGATATCCTTTGGTACCTGCAATCCTTTCTCAAGGCACAGGGCGATGGCGCCCGAGGCCATCTGATCGTTGGCGCACACCACGGCGCTGAAGCCAATTCCCCGCTCAAGCAGCGCCGCCATGCCCTCATAACCGCCTTCTTCGCGAAAGTCGCCTTCAAAAAACAGCTGCTCGTCAAAGGCAATGCCGTGGGCTTTCAGTGCCTGCTTGTGGCCTTCGAGACGCTCTCTGGCGTCGAGCTTAAACAGCGGCCCCGAAATGTAGGCAATGCGCTTATGGCCGTGCTCAAGCACATGACCTGTGGCAAGCAGGCCGCCTTCAAGGTTATTGAGGTGCACGCAGCGGTCCTCAATGCCATCCACATGGCGGTTAATCAGCACCACCGGCGTCTTGCCGGCGCACAGGGTTTGCAGATACTCATTGGAGAGGATTTCGGCATCCACAATCAGCGCATCACAGCCCCGCGACAGCAAAAACTCCACCGCATCTTTTTCCTGGGCGGCATCGCTGTGGCCGGCGGCAATGATCACGTGCTTATTTGCCGCGCGCAGCGCCGATTCAATTTCCCGCATCATGGGGCCGTAGAAGGGACCATCGAGCTGTGACACCAGCACCCCGACGCTGTTGGAGCGGTTTGACGCCAGCGACTGGGCGATGGTGTTGGGGCGATAATCCAGTTTGGCCATGGCGTCGTGAACCTTTTGACGGGTCTTGTCACTGACTTTACCTGTGTTGTTGACGACCCGGGAGACGGTCGCAAGCGACACCCCTGCCAGGAAGGAAACATCGTAGATTGTGGCCATAACGCGGGCGTTCCTTGTACTACATCTATGTGCCTGAATGCTTGTGTTGCAAAGACATGCTGATCTCGGCAACCCGTTGACTGTCCAGTGTATAGTGTCGCATCACAAAGGCAACCGCGATTGATGCGAGCGCGGGGTAAAGGGTGAAGCACAGCAAAATTCCGCTTAAGGTTTGCTCAGATTGTGCTGTGTCGGGGCGATAACCGTAGGCCGCAAGCAGCCAGCCTGCCAGCGCGCCGCCGATGGCAAGTCCAAGCTTGATAAAGAAAATCACCGAGGAATACACCAGCCCCGTGGTGCGGATGCCGGTTTTAAACTGGCCATAGTCCACGGTATCGGCCATTTTTGCCCACAGCAGCGGCGTGCCCATGTTAATGGTAAAGTTCCAGGCGATGTAAAACACCAGCGCAAGGCTGTATTGCTCTGCCGGTATAAACCAGGCCGCCATACACAGGGCGGCGGCGATCAGCTGCAGCCGGATATAGGCTTTGACCTTGCACATTTTGTCGGCAAGCTTTTTGGCCAGCGCGACCCCAAAGATATTGCCCACCACGCCGCTGGTGACAAAGACACTGATCATGTCTTCCCGGCCAAGAAAGTATTTGACGTAATAAATGGCGAGGGTGGATTTAAGTACAAGCCCGGTCAGCAAAAACACCGCAGCCGCCGACAGTACCCGCCACTGATCGTTGGCCCACAGCGCTCTGGTGGCGGCCTTAAGGTTGCCGCTGCTGTCATCTGTGCTGAAATCCCGCTCCTTGGTGCCGGCAAAGCAGAGTAAAAACATCACGGCGCCGACGAGGCTCATAGCGAGTATGGTCAGCTGATAGCCCTTGGCTTTATCGCCCTGGCCGAAAAAATCCACCAAGGGCAAGGTAAGGGCGCTCACCATCACGCCGCCTAGCATGGCGAACACGAAGCGGTATGACTGCACCGATACCCGCTCGGCGGGATTGGTGGTCAATGCCGCCCCAAGGGCGCAGTAGGGAATGTTGATGGCGGTGTAGGCCAGCATCAGCAGGGCGTAGGTGGCAAAGGCGTACCACTCTTTGCCGCTTTCACTGAGATCCGGTGTGGTAAAGGCCAGCACGCTGATGGCGGCAAAGGGAAAGGCGAACCACAACAGGTAGGGCCGATAGCGTCCAAAGCGGCTGCGGGTGCGGTCGGCAAGATAGCCCATCAAAGGGTCGGTCACGGCATCCATAATCCGCACCGCCAAAAACATGGTGCCGACATAGGCCGCCGATATGCCGAAAATATCGGTGTAGAAGAACGTCAGAAACAACATGACGGTTTGAAAAACGATGTTGCTGGCGGTATCCCCCAGCCCATAAGCAATTTTTTCTCTGACGCTCAACATGGCGACCTCCGTTATTATTATTGTTGGTTGGCCTCACGGCGCTTGGCAAGCAATCCCTGATAGGCTTTGGCGCTGGATTTAAGCATTCGCTGCTGGCTTTGATAGTCGACATACACCAGACCGAAGCGTTTGCGATAGCCTTCGGCCCACTCGAAGTTATCCATCAGGCTCCAGGCAAAATAGCCTTTTACCTCGACTCCGGCCTCGATTGCCCGGTGCACCGCCAGCAGATGAGACTGCAGATAATCCAGTCGCATCGGGTCGTGCACCGCACCATTTATCGGCATATCGTCTTCAGCGGCGCCGTTTTCGGTGATGTAAATCGGCGGCAAATCAAATTCTGCGGCAAGGCTTTGCAGCAGCTCGGTAAAGGCGCCGGGGCAAATTTCCCAGTCCATGGCCGTGCGCGGCACATTGCCAAGGCGCACCTCTTCAAAACCCAGCTCGCCACCGGCGCGGTACACGTTACGGGTATAGTAGTTGATGCCCAGATAATCGATGGGCGTTTGGATAAGCGCCATGTCGCCGGGCTCAATGGGCGGGCGCTCTTCAATGCCAAGCTGATTGATAATGTCTGGGTAGCGGCCCTGCATCAGCGGCATCAGATACCAGGTGTTGTGGTATTCGTGGGCAAGGCGCGCGGCATTCACATCCTCTTCATTGGCGCTAAAGGCGTAACTTGGGCTGAAATTAAGCACTATGCCGGCTTGGGCTCCGGGGGCCTCGCGGCGGATTTCGGCCATGGCCAGCGCATGGCCAAGCAGCAGATGGTGGGCAGCGGCGCGGCCTTTTGCCCGGCTTTTGAGTCCGGGCGCGTGAATGCCGGCTTCATAACCCAAAAAGGCACTGCAAAATGGCTCGTTGAGGGTCGAGTAGGCAAAGACGCGGTCGCCAAGCGCCCTTGCCACAATGCGGGCGTAGTCGGCAAAGGCATAGGCTGTGTCACGGTTTAACCAGCCGCCTTTGTCTTCAAGATGCTGCGGCAAGTCCCAGTGATAAAGGGTGACGAACACTTTGATTTTTAAGCTGTTAAGCGCATCGAGCAGGTTAAGGTAGAAGTCCATTCCGGCCTGATTGATGCTGCCATCGGCAAACAGCACCCGGCCCCAACTTATCGACAGCCTGTAGGCATCCACGCCGAGGGACGCAATCAGTTCCACATCCTCTTGCCAGCGATTGACATGATCGCAGGCTATCTCGCCGTCTGAGCCATCGGCAATTTTGCCGGGGGTGTTGCAAAAGGTATCCCAGATGCAGCGCTGACGATTTGCGCCATCGCCCTCAATCTGAAATGAGGCGGTGGCAACGCCAAAAAGAAAGTCTGGTTGCATCATGGCGGAATCACCCGGCAGGGTGAAAGGCGAGATTGTTGTCATCGTTATGTGTTCCCGTTCCTGAACGTGCACAGTGCCTGTCCCTGTCGATTGCCCGGCGCCATTTCACCTCGCGTCTCGGCGGGTGAAATGGGTAAAACAAGTTGACAAGGGTTACTGCAGTGTTAAAAATGAAAGCGCTTACATTAATCTAGTGGCAGAACCGTTAAAGGTCAATCCTCAGAGTGGCCCAACGGCTATCCGGATAGCTGCAACACCAAAATAAGAAGGGGAGAACTCATGGCAACTGTACCCATTGCCGATACCCACAAGACCAGCGCCGCCGGCGATGGCAACTTTAGTTTCGCACTCAGCGCCCTCACCACCCTGTTTTTTATGTGGGGCTTTATCACTTGCCTCAACGACATTCTTATTCCGCATTTAAAAGCGGTATTCAGTTTAAGTTACGCCCAGGCGATGCTGATTCAGTTTTGCTTTTTCGGCGCTTACTTTCTGGTGTCGGTGCCGGCGGGCGTGCTGGTGAAACGCTTGGGCTATCAAAAGGGCATAGTGGTGGGACTTTTGACCGCCGCCCTTGGCTGCGCGCTGTTTTACCCGGCGGCGGCTTATGCGACTTACGGTCTCTTTCTTGGCGCGCTGTTTGTTCTGGCAAGTGGCATTACAGTGCTGCAGGTGGCGGCCAATCCCTACGTAACAGCCCTTGGGCCGGTAGAAACCGCCTCAAGCCGCTTGACCCTGACCCAGGCCTTTAACTCCCTTGGTACCACACTCGCGCCATCCTTTGGGGCGCTGCTGATTTTGTCGGTGGCGGTGGGCGCCTCGGCAGAAGCCGAAGCCGAGGCGGTGAAACTGCCGTATCTGCTCCTTTGCGGCATGTTGATTGTGCTCGCGGTGGTGTTTTCGCTGATAAAGCTTCCGCACGTCAACGAACATGAGCAGCAGGACGACGCAGCAGTAATTGAAGGCAAAAGCGCCCTCAGTCACCGACACCTGGTGCTTGGCGCCATCGGCATTTTTGTCTACGTTGGCGGCGAAGTGGCCATCGGCAGCTTTTTGGTGAACTTTTTAGGTCAGGCCCATGTGGCGGGGCTCGAAGAAGCCGACGCCGCCCATTACATCGCCTTTTATTGGGGCGGCGCCATGGTAGGTCGTTTTATCGGCGCGGCCGTGATGCAAAAAGTACCGGCCGGCAAGGTGCTTGGCTTTAACGCGCTGATGGCATCGCTGCTGGTGGTAGTCGCCATGATGAGCGAAGGCGCAGTGGCGATGTGGGCGATTCTGGCGGTGGGGCTGTTTAACTCCATTATGTTCCCGACCATTTTCAGTCTGGCGCTGAAAAACTTAGGGCCTGCTACTGCACAGGGCAGCGGTATTTTGTGCCTCGCGATTGTTGGCGGCGCCATAGTGCCGCTGCTGCAGGGTGTGGTTGCCGATGCGGCGGGATTGACGATTTCCTTTGTGCTGCCGGTGCTTTGCTATGCCTATATCCTTTTTTATGGCCTGAAGGGCTCGGCGGTCGTGGAGAAAATGAAATGATGTTGCGATTTTCCAAAAGCACGCTTGCCGTAAAAAGCACACTGGCACTGGGTCTTATCTTGGCTGGCGGGGCTTACGCTGCCGATGCCGGCACGCCGGAGCGCGATGCGTCCCGCTGGCCTGCGAATGTTTATCAGCTGCCCCACAAGACATCGCAACAGGCCGAGATTGAGTCCCGGGTCGCGTCAATCATATCTGCCATGACGCTCGAGCAAAAAGTGGCGCAAATTATCCAGCCCGAAATCCGCGATTTTACAGTGGAAGACATGCGCCGTTACGGCTTTGGCTCCTATCTCAATGGCGGCGGCTCCTTCCCGGGTAATAACGGCAAAGCCAGCGCCGCCGATTGGGTAGCGCTTGCCGATAAGATGTATCAGGCCGCCATGGACACCAGTGTCGATGGCATCGCCATTGCGCCCATGTGGGGCACAGACGCAGTTCATGGTCATGGCAACGTGTTTGGGGCGACTTTGTTTCCGCACAACATTGGACTTGGGGCGACCCACAGCCCTGAACTCATTAAAGCCATAGCCGCGGCCACCGCCAAAGAAGTACGCGCAACCGGCATAGATTGGGTGTTTGCACCGACCGTGGCGCTGGTGGATAACCTGCGCTGGGGCCGCAGCTACGAAGGCTATGCCCGCGACCCCAAGCTGATTGAACGTTATGCCGAAGCCTTTATCGATGGCATGCAGGGCGAAGGGGCGAACTGGCTTGGCAACGACCATACCATAGCCACCGCGAAGCACTTTATCGGCGATGGTGGCACTGTGGATGGTGATGACAGGGGTGATACCCGGGTCGATGAAGCCACCCTGATTGCCCGCCACGGTCAGGGCTATGTGGGCGCGCTCGGTCACGGGGTACAAACCGTGATGGCGTCCTTTAACAGCTGGAATGGTGAGAAGCTTCACGGCAGCAAGTATCTGCTGACTGAGGTGCTTAAGGGCCGGATGGGGTTTGATGGCGTGGTGGTCGGCGACTGGCTCGGTCATGGCTTTGTGCCGGGCTGCAGCTACGAGCGCTGTCCCGAGGCGGTCAATGCCGGGGTCGATATTCTGATGGCGCCCGGTGACAGCTGGAAAGCGCTCTATAGCAACACCATTGACGATGTGAAAAGCGGCGTTTTGCCTGCTTCGCGCCTCGATGATGCGGTAAAGCGTATTCTCAGGGTAAAACTGCGCGCCGGGCTT
Source organism: Shewanella jiangmenensis (assembly GCF_018596335.1). Classification (GTDB taxonomy): domain Bacteria; phylum Pseudomonadota; class Gammaproteobacteria; order Enterobacterales; family Shewanellaceae; genus Shewanella; species Shewanella jiangmenensis. The sequence continues at coordinate 461,534 of NZ_JAHEPS010000003.1, forward strand.
TTTGATAACAAACCGCCCTCGGCTAACCCTTATGCGGGTAATGCAGAGTGGATTGGTCATCCCGAGCATCGGGCCATTGCCCGTCAGGCGGTGGCCGAGTCGCTGGTACTCCTTAAAAACCAGGCCGCCAGGGGTAACACCCAGCCTGTGCTGCCGATTGCCGGCAACACCAAGGTGTTGGTGGTGGGCGAGGGCGCTGACAGCATTCCGATGCAGTCCGGCGGCTGGAGCATGACCTGGCAGGGCACCGAAGTGACCAATGCCGACTTCCCCGGTGCCACCAGTATTTTTGCCGGCATCAAGGCGGCAATGAATCAGGCCGGCGGTGATGCGCTGTTAAGCTCCGATGGCAGTATCCCTGTGGGCTTTAACCCGGATGTGGTGATTGCTGTGTATGGCGAGCAGCCCTACGCCGAGGGTAACGGTGATTTGGATGATCTTGAATATCAGCGCGGCGACAAGCGCTCGCTCGCCATGCTTAAGTCAATTAAAGACAAAGGCTTGCCGCTGGTGTCTGTGGCGCTTTCCGGCAGACCGTTATGGATGAATCCTGAAATCAATGCATCCGATGCCTTTGTGGCCGCCTGGCTGCCCGGCACCGAAGGCGCAGGGGTCGCCGACGTGCTGATTGCTGACAATAAGGGGCTGGCACGCGCCGACTTCAAGGGCCGTTTGCCGTTCCCATGGCCGGCAACCCCTGCGGCCGATGGCTTTCACTCAGGTGCCGATAAGGGGCCATCGCCTTTGTTTGATGTCTGGCAAGGCTTTGATTACAAGAGCAATGCCGCGCTTGCCCCCCTCGGTGAGGACAATGGCAGCAGCCAGGCTGACAGCAAGCTTGCGATTTTTGATAAGGCCATCAAGGCGCCCTGGCATCTGGCGGTGGGCGACGACAGGGCGCTTAATCGGGTCGGCCCCGGCGTGTGGCAGCAAGGCGCATTTGCGGTGCGAAGCGTTAACCGCACAGTGCAGGAAGATGCGCGCCGCTTTGACTTTGCCGCGGCGGGCATACTGAGTTTCCGTGATGATTTCAGTGCCGATCTGCGCCGCTTTGCGCCGGACACCTCGGTGCTGGCGTTTGATGTGGCCGTAACCGCTTTGCCTGGCCAACTGCAGCTGTCGATGCTGTGTGAAGGCGGCTGTCGTCAGGCGGTTGAATTGTCGGGTAAGGTCAAAACCGATGGAGCCTGGCAGCGTATTGAAGTGCCGCTGTCCTGTTTTGGTGTCAGCGCCGATGAGCTTGCCCGCACCTTCAGCCCCATGACCTTGTCGCTGACCAAAGGCGGCAGTTTGATGCTGGCCAACATCAGCCTTGAAGCTGCCATTGCAGACGACGCGTCCGGCGCTGATAAGGCGCAAAATCGTGAATGTGAGCTGCCGAGGGTGAATAAGCAATGACAGCAACCAGCAATATGAAACGCAGCGCTGAGGTGGCTCAATGCGTTGGCGGGGAGGGCGGCATGTATCGCTCCGGAATTGATTTGGGCGGCACCAAGATTGAGTTGGTGACCTTGAATGAACAAGGCGAAGAGGTATTTCGAAAGCGGGTGCCTACGCCTAAAGATTACCGCGCTACCCTGGAAGCGGTGGCCTCGCTGGTGAAGGAATCAGAAGCACACACCGGCCGGGTGTCCAGCATTGGTATAGGTATTCCCGGGGTGGTATCGGCGCTCACCGGCAGGGTGAAAAACTCCAACGCGGTGTGGCTTAACGGCCAGCCGATGGACAAGGATTTGGGTGCCATGCTCGGGCGTGAGGTCCGCATTGCCAACGACGCCAACTGCTTTGCGGTATCCGAGTCGGTCGATGGCGGCGGCGCGGGCAAAAGGCTGGTGTTTGGCGCCATCCTCGGTACCGGCTGCGGCGCGGGCATCGCCATCAATCACAAGGTTCACGGCGGCGGCAACGGTATTGGCGGCGAGTGGGGCCATAACCCGCTGCCGTGGATGACAGCGGACGAATTCAATTCGACCCGCTGCTTTTGTGGTAACGCTGATTGCATCGAGACCTTTGTCTCCGGCACCGGCTTTGTGCGGGATTTTCGCGCCCACGGCGGCGAGGCTGCTAGTGGCATTGAGATTGTGGCGCTGATGGCACAGGGCGACCCGCTGGCAGAAGCTGCCTTTGGCCGCTTTATCGACCGCCTGGCGCGCTCGCTCGCCCATGTGATTAACCTGCTTGACCCGGATGTGATAGTGCTCGGCGGCGGGGTGTCCAATATCGATGAAATCTACGAATACCTGCCTGCGCTGCTACCCAAATATGTGCTCGGCGGTGAGTGCGCCACTGAGGTGGTGAAAAACCGTCACGGCGCTTCTTCCGGCGTGCGCGGCGCGGCCTGGCTGTGGGCCCCCGGCGAGCAGGCGGCTTTGCCGTCTTTGCTGGCCAGTAAGTAAAAGATTGAAATAACGAAAGGTTTTGGCGGCTTTTTTGCCGCCGTCTGAAAGAGGTTTGTTGCAAACCCTCAGGGACGAGGGGCTTTTTATGTGCTTATGCTGTCGGGCGCCCCGGTCTTGGTTACCGAAAAGGGCGCCGTTTTTTATTTTGCACAAGGTGTTTTGAAAATCCCTTGTCGGCGTTGTAAAACGGCGGGCCAGGGGGCAGAATAACGCCCCTGTTGCCAGCCATATATTCTGGTTAGGCGTTGATTACCCGTGGATTTGCTATGGGTGGGTAGATTTGGTGTCGTGGGGGATGAATTGGCCAATCTGATGTTATTGTTGGCGGCGGCCATTTGGGGCTTTGGCTTTGTGGCGCAGCGATTGGGGATGGATTACCTCGAGCCTTTTGCATTCAATGGATTGCGTTTTGTGATTGGCGCGCTCAGTCTGCTGCCGCTGATTTGGTTTTTACGTGTCCGTGGCCGGATAAAAGGCATGGGCGATACTGGCTTCTGGCGCCGTGCGCTGGTGGGCTCACTCGGCTGCGGTGGGATTTTGTTTATCGCGGCATCCTTTCAGCAGGTGGGGCTGTTGCACACCACAGCTGCCAACGCGGGATTTATCACCGGGCTTTATATCGTGCTGGTGCCGGTGCTGGGGCTGGTGCTGAAACACAGCACAGGCGCCAATACCTGGCTTGGCTGCGCCGTTGCCGTGGTGGGCCTGTATTTTTTAAGCGTGGGCGATGATTTCAGCATTTCTTTTGGTGATGCGCTGCAGCTTGCCGGGGCGCTTTTTTGGGCGATGCATATTCTTGCGGTCGACCATTACGCCACCCGTATTGCCCCTGTGGTGCTCGCCTGCGGCCAGTTTCTGGTGTGCGCGCTGGCAAGCTTTGTGGTGTCGCTCGGGCTTGAAACCACCACCCTCGAAGGCGTAAAAGCGGCCTGGGGCGCGCTTGCTTACGCCGGATTGATTTCAGTTGGGGTTGCTTACACCCTGCAGGTGCTGGCGCAAAAGCATGCCCATCCCGCCCATGCGGCGATTATCTTAAGCCTCGAGACTGTGTTTGCCGCCATTGGCGGGGTGATGTTTCTGGATGAGAGCCTTGGCTCGCGGGCGCTGTTTGGCTGCGGCCTGATGCTGCTTGGTATGCTGATAAGCCAGGTGCCGCTGCGGTATCTGGTAAAATCCCGCCATCAAAAGCCTGCCTGAGGCTTTTCATGTGAGCAGTCTGAAAACACCGGCTTAAAAAGGGTGAAAAAGCAAAAAGCCTGATGCTATTCAGGCTTTTTTGTACCCGTTATTTCTGGCGCAGGGCGGCGGCCTGGGGCATCGGTTCAGGGCAGCGGCCTGGGCAGCAGTTCAGCGCTTAAGCCGGATCGGCAATCTGATCCAGCTGCACATCATCGCCGATAAGATAAAGTGACTCGGTCAGCAACGTGATTTTGCCAAGCTCCTCAAGCCCAAGCACAAAGTTGGCCCGAAACAGCGGCACCCCTGTGTGGCTTGCGCTTTCAAGCTGGCTGGAGAAATGTTCGATATTGATGCCAAGCGCATTGATTTTATTTGAAATATCAAGGACGAGACCCGGTCTGTCGTAGGCCACCAGGCTGTAGCTGCGCTTGAAGCTTGGCGCCTTGGCCGCCTGGGTGCTGGCGTGGGTGAGGGTAAGGCCGTCGATGCATTCAAGGTTGTCGAGCAGGTCGTCCCAGTTGGTGCTTGGGATCTCAAGCACCAGGATGGCGGCAAAGATGCCGTCGATATGGCGCAGCTCTGAATCCAGCCAGTTGCCACCGTGGCGACTCACCGCATGGGCAATTTGTTCCACCAATCCCGTTCTGTCCGGGGCCTGCAGGGTGATGAGGTATCTCAGCATCGCGCGCTTACTCCTTGTGTTTAAAGCGAAATGACCTTGACTATCTTTGTCTCTATTTGCGTCCTTGCGTAACACAAATGTCATATTGGCGTCATATAATGGCGCCATCCCAATTTGGGTTATCCCTTGGCTGAGGGCTAAACCGCTTGTTTGCAAGGCAGGTTACTTGTTAAACAGTTAATTGTTAGCACAGCCACCGGGGGATGCCCAGTGAAATGCGTACAAGCAAATCAATCAGAGGTTTTGAATGGATACTCAGGTCACTACGCCTGATTCGGCCGCCAGCATTCTGGCCGGTAAAGGCTCAGGTCGACGCTCTTTCAAGGACAAGGCGACCGCTGTCGGCGTGACTGTGGGCGGCATCATGGTATTCGTGGCGCTGCTGTTGATTTTTTTCTATCTGCTGTATGTGGTGAAGCCCATTTTTGACGGCGCCTCTGTGTCTGAGCGTGCGGCGGTTGCCTATGATGCAGCAAGCGCGCCTGCGCTGATGGTTGGCAGTGACGAGCAGAATGAGCTGATGTTCCGGGTCGGCAGCGACGGCAAGGTGCAGTTTTTCCGCCCAAACGGCGAGCTTGCCGATGAGTTTGTGCCAGCGCTTCCCGCAGGCGTTACCGTGGTGAGCGCCTCGGCCTCTGTGCCCCATGAGCAAACCTATGCCCTCGGCCTTTCAAACGGTGAGCTTGAGCTTTACCGGGTCGAGTTTGGCGTAACCTATCCCGGCAACGTGCGCACCATCACCCCAAAAGTGCGCAATCTTAACGGCGACAGCCGCTTGCTGGTGAATGAGTCCGGCGAGCCCATCAATGCCTTTACCTTTGGCCGCAGCAACAATGAGCTGTCGGTGGCATTCAAAGGTGCTGACGGTAAATGGCAGCTGACGAAACTTGAAGGCGTTGAAAACCTGCTCACCGAAGAAATTGAGTGGAGCCGCAGCGGCGCCCTGTTGCCGGATGCGCCGTCGAATGTACAAGAGCAACTCATGACCCCGGATCAGCGCCAGTTGATGCTGCGCTCGGGCAACAAGATTTTTGTCTACAACATCCGTAACGCCGAAGAGCCATCTTTGCTGCAGGTGATTGACGCTGGCCGCGCCAAGCGTCAGCTTAACGACTTTTCACTGCTGGCGGGAGCAAGCTCTTTGCTGCTGTCCTACGATAACGGCGATGTGGTGCAGTATTTTCAGGTCAATGGCGACAAGGGCCGCCTGTACCGTGAAATCCGTGATTTCAAAGGCCTTGGCCACATCGAGGCCATAGGCACTGAGTTTTATCGTAAAAGCTTTGCCACCGTCACCGACGATGGCCGCCTGACACTGTTGTACACCACCAGTGAGCGCGAGCTGTTAAGCGAACAATTTGATATTGCCAAGCCGCAGGCGCTGGGCTTCAGCCCACGCTCCAACGCGCTGGTGGTGGATGCCGGTCACAAGCTGCATCTCTTTGCAGTGGAAAACGATCATCCTGAAGTGAGCTGGAGCGCCCTGTGGCACAAGGTGTGGTACGAAGGCTACCCTGAGCCGCAGTTTGTGTGGCAGTCCACCTCAGGCTCCGATGACTTTGAGGCCAAACTGAGCCTGATGCCATTGGCATTCGGCACCATGAAGGCGGCGCTTTATGCCATGCTGTTTGCGGTGCCGCTGTCGATTGCCGGCGCCATTTATACCGCCTACTTTATGTCGCCCAAGGTGCGCAGTGTGGTTAAGCCCACCATCGAAATCATGGAAGCGTTGCCGACTGTTATTCTGGGTTTCCTTGCGGGTCTGTGGCTTGCGCCGCTGATTGAAGAGCACCTGCCCGGCATTCTGGTGATGCTGATTTTGCTGCCGGCCTCAATACTCTTAAGCGCCTATGGCTGGAGCAAGTTGCCGCTTGAGTGGAAACAGCGCCTGCCGGAAACCTATCAGGAGCTGATGCTGGTGCCTGTGCTGTGTCTGGTGGGCTATGCCTCTTTCGCCATCAGCCCGAGTATTGAAGTGATGTTTTTCCACGGCGATACCCGTCAGTTTATTACCAATGAACTTGGCATTACCTTCGATCAGCGTAACGCGCTGGTAGTGGGCATCGCTATGGGATTTGCGGTGATCCCGACCATCTTCTCCATCGCCGAAGACGCAATTTTCTCGGTGCCGCGTCACCTGTCAAACGGCAGCCTGGCGCTGGGGGCGACCCAGTGGCAAACCCTGACCCGGGTGGTACTTCTCACCGCAAGCCCCGGCATCTTCTCGGCCATCATGATGGGCCTTGGCCGCGCCGTGGGTGAAACCATGATTGTACTGATGGCCACCGGCAACACCGCCATCATGGAATGGAGCGTGTTTGAAGGCATGCGAACCCTGGCGGCGAACATCGCGGTGGAAATGCCTGAATCGGCCATCGGCAGCAGCCACTATAGGGTGCTGTTCCTCGCGGCGTTCGTACTCTTTATTTTCACCTTTATTTTCAACACGGTGGCGGAAGTTGTCCGTCAGCGTCTGCGTGAGCGTTACAGCTCGCTGTAAGCAGGGATTGGCCTTATGAAATGCTTGGAATTGAGTTGGGGACAGCATAATGGGTAAGTGGTTTAAGTCGGGTTCCCCCTGGATTTGGATGACCGGCGGCGCGGTAAGTTTAAGCCTGATAGCTGTGCTTGGTCTGCTGCTGCTGATTGCCTGGCGTGGTCTGTCGTTCTTTTGGCCCGCCGATATTTATGAGTGGAAACTGCGGGATGCCAAGGGCGTTGAGTCGACCCTGATTGGTGAAATCTACGACCGTGAGCAGGTGCCGAGCGAGCGGCTTATCACCGCTGGCGTTGAGTTCGCCGAGCCGCCCGGGGAGTTTGTCACCCGTTATCTGGTAAAAACCGGTAACCGTGAATTTGTGGGGCTGGATTTTCGCTGGGTGCTGGAAACGGACATAGTGTCGCGCAGCACGCCAGAAGGTATCGCCCTGATTGAGCGCAGTAAAAACGGTAACTTTTACGGCTACCCCGTGGCTGTGATTGAAAACGGCAAGCGCCTTGAACTTAGCGATGTGCAGCACTCCCTCGAGGAGCACATCGAGCGCGCAGTGGACATTGGCGACAAGGCCACGACGCTGCAAAAGCGTGATATCGGTGCCATCAACCACGAGCTGGAGCGTCTGCGTCTTAAAGAGCGCCGCGCCGAGCTTGACGGTGAGCTGACCGACAGCAAAAAGCACGAATTTGAGGCTGCTCGCGCCAAACTGCAAGCCGATTACCTGGTGCTGGAAAAAGAGCTGTTTTCCCTCAGGGATGACGCGGGCCGCGATAGCGTGATAGTGCGCGATATGCGCGGCGAAGAAGTGCAGCTTAAGCTCGACAGTGTGCTGGATGTTACCTACGCCAACCGTCTGGATTTTATCGGCAAAATTGGCCACTGGTTTGGCGGTGTGGCCAACTTTATCAGCGCCGATCCCCGCGAGGCCAACACCGAAGGCGGCGTGTTCCCGGCGATTTTCGGTACCGTGTTTATGGTGCTGCTGATGGCCATTATCGTGACGCCATTTGGGGTGATTGCGGCGATTTATCTGCACGAATATGCCAAAAAAGGCCCGCTGACCAAGATGATCCGCATCGCGGTAATTAACCTTGCCGGTGTGCCATCCATTGTTTACGGCGTGTTTGGTCTGGGCTTTTTTGTGTACATGCTTGGCGGCTCCATCGACCAGCTGTTCTACCCCGAGGCGTTGCCATCGCCAACCTTTGGCTCACCCGGGGTGATTTGGTCAGCGCTGACCCTTGCCATCCTGACGCTGCCGGTGGTGATTGTTTCTACCGAAGAGGGGCTTTCGCGTATTCCAAGCGCCGTGCGTCAGGGCAGTCTGGCCCTTGGTGCCACCAAGGCCGAAACCCTGTGGCGGATTGTTATTCCTATGGCGAGCCCTGCGATTATGACAGGTCTGATTTTGGCCGTGGCCCGCGCCGCCGGCGAAGTGGCGCCACTGATGCTGGTGGGGGTGGTGAAGCTTGCCCCGACCCTGCCGGTCGATATGAACTTTCCCTTTGTGCACCTGGACCGTAAGTTCATGCACCTGGGTTTTCATATTTACGATGTGGGCTTCCAGAGCCCCAACGTGGAAGCGGCGCGGCCTCTGGTGTACGCCACGTCCTTCCTGCTGGTGTCTGTGATTGTGGCGCTTAACCTGACCGCCATCAGTGTACGTAACCACCTGCGTGAAAAATATCGCTCCCTTGAGCATTGATAATCCGGCGATAATCCTGAAAATTGGTACAGAAGATGATTTCGATAGACAGTTCAGTAATGAAAACCGAAGCCCTGGATCTGGAAAATTTGCCTGCGTCGGAAACGGCTCTGGAGATCCACAACCTGAATTTGCACTACGGCAATAAGCAGGCGCTGTTCAATGTGTCGATGAAAATCCCGAAAAAGCGCGTCACTGCGTTTATCGGCCCCAGCGGCTGCGGTAAATCGACCCTGCTGCGCTGCATCAACCGCATGAACGACCTGGTGGATAACTGCAAGATCAGCGGCGAAATCCGCCTGCACGGCCAGAATATCTACGACAAGGCCGTGGACGTGGCGGCGCTTCGCCGTAATGTCGGCATGGTGTTCCAGCGCCCCAATCCGTTCCCCAAATCCATTTACGAAAACGTGGTGTATGGCCTGCGTCTGCAGGGCCTTAACAACCGCCGCGAGCTGGACGAAGCCTGCGAGCGCTCGCTTCGCGGCGCTGCCATTTGGGATGAGGTAAAAGACCGGCTGCACGACAACGCCTTTGGTCTGTCCGGTGGTCAGCAGCAGCGTCTGGTGATTGCCCGCGCGATTGCCATCGAGCCTGAAGTGCTGCTGCTCGATGAACCGACCTCGGCGCTTGACCCTATCTCGACCCTGACCATCGAGGAGCTCATCACCGAGCTTAAGACCAAGTACACTGTGGTGATTGTGACCCACAACATGCAGCAGGCCGCGCGGGTATCGGATCAGACCGCTTTTATGTACATGGGCGAGCTGGTGGAATACGCCGACACCAACACCATTTTCACCACCCCAACCCAGCGCAAGACCGAAGACTACATCACTGGTCGTTACGGCTAACAGCAAGAGGCTTTTGAATTCTCATGGATAAACTGAGTACCAACCGACACATTTCCGGCCAGTTCAATGCCGAGCTTGAGGATATCCGTAACCGCGTTTTGGCCATGGGTGGCCTGGTGGAGCGTCAGCTGGAGCAGGCACTGGATGCCCTCGGCGCACTGGATGCCGAACTTGCCAAACGGGTGATAGACGGCGACCACAAGGTTAACGGCATGGAAGTGGCTATTGATGAAGAGTGCACCCGCATTATCGCCAAGCGTCAACCGGCGGCGAGCGACCTGCGCCTGATTATTGCTATCTCCAAGACCATTGCCGACCTTGAGCGCATCGGTGACGCCTGCGTACGTATCGCCAAGGCCGCCCTTGAGAAGCGCAACAATAACCAGCAGCCACTGCTGGTGAGCATCGAGTCCATGGGCCGCCATGCCACGCGTATGCTGCACTCGACTCTGGATGCGCTGGCGCGGATGGATGTGGAATCGGCCCTTGAACTGCACCGCGAAGATGCGCGTCTCGATAAAGAATATGAAGGCATTATCCGCCAGCTGATGACGTACATGATGGAAGACCCGCGCTCTATCCCCGGCGTGCTCGATGTGCTCTGGGCCGCCCGCGCCGTGGAGCGGGTAGGGGATCGCTGCAAAAACATTTGTGAGTACATCATTTACTACGTGAAGGGTAAAGATGTGCGCCATACCTCCTATGAGGACATGGAAAAGGACATCCACCGCTGAGGTGAGCGATTTACCAAAAGCCGGCCGGGTTCGCCCCGACCGGCTTTTTTATTGGTGTTGGCCAGTTTATCGCTAACAGCCGTGTCGATAAGCGCTGCGCATTCACGCCAACGGCTGTGCTACTATAGTGCGACTTTTTACCCGCCCGCGCGGCATCAATATTGAGGATTGCATGAAGACCACCCTGACCCGAGGCCTGATGAATGTGCTGCCAATGGCTCTTAGCCTGTGGCTGTTCTGGTCGCTGTTTGTGTCGCTTGATGAGCTGGGGGTGCTGCTGCTTGAACTCATAGGTCAGCCACGGCTTTTTGTCGGTGAAGGCTTTTTGCTGGTGATTGCGCTGGTATTTGCGGCGGGGCTGTTGTTCTCGGTCAGTCCAATCTTGTGGCTGTGGGGCAAAATCGAGCGCGCGCTGATGCGCTTTCCGCTGTTCAAATCCGTTTATGGCAGTATTCGCGATATCGCTTCTTTGATGAACCGCGACGGTAAGCCCAAGGATCAACAGGTGGTGCTGGTCAAACAGGCCAACGGCGGCTTTGTGGTGGGCTTTATTATGACCGACAAGGCGCCTGCGCCGCTCGCCGATGCCCTTGGCGAAGGAGACTGGGTGCCCGTGCTGTTTCAGCTTTCATATCAAATGGCCGGTGTCACTACCCTGGTGCGTCGTGAAGATCTTATTCCGGTCAACTGGAGCTTTGAAGAAGCGATGCGCTTTAACCTCACCGCCGGTTTGTCCAAATCCTGATAAAGCTTCGCTGACTGAGAAAATGCCTCAGTGAGCCAGTGTTTAACGAGTTAGCGTTTAACGAGTTAGCGTTTGGCGCCTCCCGCAATGTGGTTTGCATCCATTGCAAACCACGCCTGCGGTTAGCTTTTTGATGCAGGATTTCTCGCCGCGGCATAGCGGGGAAGCTCATCGGCAATTTCCAGCCAGGGCCGGCGGGATGCGGTGTGAATATGGTATTTCGGCGCTATCTCATTGCCATTGTCGCCGTCGCTTTTGCTGGGCTCGTCCAGAGTGCAGATGCTTAATGTCAGAAAGTCCGGATACGCCGTGCTGCGGTAACTTATGCTGCAGCCGCAGTTTGAGCAAAAGCCGCGGCGAATGCTGGCCGACGAGGCGTATTCGGCCGGCATTTCCCCAAGCCAGTGCACCTGAGCGGCGTTAAAATCCATCCAGGCAGCAACCGGCGCGCCGGTGGTTTTCTGGCAATCCAGGCAATGGCAATAGTCGGCATCAAAGGGCTCGCCCTCAATCCGGTAACGGATACGGCCGCAGTGGCAGCCGCCTTGTCTGCTGGTCATGCTTTATCCTCCGTGGCGCGAATCTTTTAATGCTGACAGCGCCTAACTGCTTGATTAGCTCTTAGCACTCAGATCGCGGTGCAGTATGGCTATCCATTTTTTCTCATCGATGAAATTCCAGCTCCAGCTTTGGTATTTTTCACCAAGACCTTCGGCCTGCATCTGCTCGAGGCTTTTGCCGCTGGCAATCGCCGCTTTTGCCCAAGTGATGCTGTCATCGAGCATCTGTTTGAATTTCAGTAAATCGGCGCGGTTTGCGAGGCTGCCGTGGCCGGGGATGACCTTGTCATCGTAACTGATAAGGGAAAGTGCGCGCTCGACATTGTCACGGTAGCCGATGACAGAGCCGCCGCCATCGAGATCTATGTAGGGAAAGCGGTCTTTAAAAAACAAATCCCCCATGTGCACCACGCCGGAGCGCTCGAAAATAACCAGACTGTCGCCGTCGGTGTGACCTGGGCCAAGGTGCATGACTTTAAGGGTCTCGCCGTTAAAGCGGATGTTTATCCCGGCATCAAAGGTGACAACCGGCAGCGCGCCCTCGGGCGTTTTGCCATCGGTGGCGAGCCGCTTTAATACATTATCGTGGGCAAGTATGGTGCCGTGTTTACCAAAATGGTCGTTGCCGCCGGTGTGATCGCCATGGTAGTGGGTGTTGATGATAAAGCGTGGCATGGCGGATTTTTGCGCGCCGGGCGTAGCCTTGAGAGCGGCGGCAATTTTATCGGCCAGCGGCGCAAACTGGTCATCGATAATGAGAATACCGTCATCGCCACTGCTGACACCTATGTTGCCGCCGGCACCTTCGAGCAGCCATACGCTTGGCGCAAGTTGGGTTGGGGTTATTTCAACCTTGGCAAACCTGTCTTCCTCGGCGGTTAGCGGCAGTGACAGCAAGAGGCTCAAAAGGAGCGTGGCATGTTTTGCTTTCATCGGGCAGTCCTCGGTTTTGATTGTTCTGATTGGCATGGCTGATTCAGCGCCTGAGTGGCAGGTCTGGGTTTAGGATAACGCGGTCTGGGCGCTTGTCGTTCGGATAAAGAGTTAACGTTCGGTTAACATAAATCGAATTGACTCAGCGCGGCAATAAAAAAGACCGCCGGCGGCGGTCTTTTTGTCGGTTATCAAACAGCTTGGTCGGTTATCAAACAGCTAGGTTTGCCATTAACGACCTTTGCTGTTTCAGGGCATTGCCCATGCAAGCCGCCTGTTTGCCAGCTGGCTATTTGTTGGCAAGCCAGGGCAGCAGGCGATTGGCACGCTTGTCGGCCATCCACAGCCCCTGGGCTGAGCGGTGGCGCAGCCGATAGAACGCCTGATAGCAAAGCGGCACCAGATACAAACTGGTCACGGTGGAGAAACTGAGCCCGCCTATGATGGCAATGGCCATCGGGTAGTAGGGCGGTCCGCCGCCACCGATTTGGGTGTCGCCCATGGCAAGCGGCACCAAACCCAGCACTGTGGTGCCCACTGTCATCAGCACGGGGCGAAGGCGCGTAATACAGACTGAGTGAATGGTGGCGGACAGAGCATCCAATTCCGGTGTCATCTGGTTGATTTGGTCAACCAGCACTATGCCGTTATTCACCACAATCCCCATCAAAATCAGGATGCCAATCATGGCCATCACCCCGTTTGGCGTGCCGGTAATCCACAGTGCCCAGAACACCCCTGTGATGGAAAACAGGATAGAGGTGATGATGGCTGAGGGCAGCAGCAGCGACTCAAACAGCGCCGCCATGACGATATAAATCATCGCCACCGCCAGCAGCATGTTAACGACCATGATTTTCTGATCTTCATCCTGACGTTCAAAACCGCCGCGCAGCGAATAACCATAGCCGGGCGGGAAGTTAACGCTGTTCATCGCCTGGGTGATTTTTTCCTGCGCCTCTTCGGTGGTGATGCCTTCGATATTGGTACCGATAGACAGCGCGGTTTTGCGGTTATAGTGCTTGATGGTGTCAAAGCGCGGCACAATTTCGATATCGGCGAGACTTGAGAGGCTGAAGACTCTGTCATCGACGCGCATCACCGGCAGTTGCTTAAGCTGCTCAAGTGACTGTTGCCATGACTTGTCGTACCCAAGCTCAATGCGGATTTCGCCGCTGGGATCGTGACGAAAGCTTCGGAGCATCTGTCCGCGCAGCGCCGTGGCAATCGCGCGGGCAACTTCACCGGCCTGGGTGTTAAGCCTTGCCGCCATATCGCGGTCAACCCGCACCAACACTTCTTGCTGGGCGCCATTGAGCTCGGAATTGACATCTTCCAGCCCCTCGATGGACGACAGCAGCGGGATCACTGATTCACTGATGTGGATAAGCTCAGCAGTGGAGCTGCCGGTCAGTGTGACCCGCACGCCCTGACGTTCATCCCCCCAGCCCAGTTGCGGCTTGGCGATGGAAAACTTGGGGAAGCCTTCACGTATGGTCTTTTTCAGTGCATCGAGGTCAAATTCCACGTCTTTTTTGAACAGCACTGTGGAGCTTGCCCGCTCAGGGTTGTAGTAGCTGTAGACAGAGTCGATATAAAACTCGTCTTTGTGGGCGTAGAGATAAGCCTCCATTTCGGCGACGACGGCCTCGGTCACCCCAAGGGCATGGCGTCCTTCAATCTGATAATTGATAAAGAGTCGCTGCTTGCTGGCGCCATCTTCCTGATCTTCTTTAACCATACTCAGCGGCAGGGCGGTGGAGGCGAGCATCAGTATCGCAATCCCGGTACTGATTTTGGGATGGTGCAATACCCAGCCAAGGGAGCGCTCGTAAAAGTCCTGCAGCCTGGATTTTTCCACCTTGTCTTCATGGTGAATATGAATACGGGTCAGCATCAGCGGAATGAGGGTTTTGGCAACCAGAAGCGAGGCGCCCAGCGAGATACAAATCGCAATCGCCACGTGCTCAAGGAAGATGGTCAGCTGCACCTTGGCGCCAAAGATGTTCGGGAAAAACACTATGGCTGTGGTGAGCGTACCGGCAAGCACCGCCAGCGCCACTTTATCGACACCGGCAAGCACCGCGGTCTCTTTGCTTTCGTGGGCTTCCTTTTGCTTTTCCTGCAGCACGCTTTCGGTGACTACCACGGCGTTGTCAATCAGCATACCGACGGCCAGCAGCAGCCCCATCATCGACAGGATATTGAGGCTGTAACCCAGCAGGTACATGCCGGCGAGTGTCATACAGATGGAAATCGGCACCGACGACACGACTATCAGTGTCATGCCCATGTTGCGAAGGAAAAGGTACAGCACCGCAAAGGAGAGCGCGGCGCCTATGATGCCGGACATCATCAGATCCCAGAGCGACGACTTCACGCCTTCGGCCTGATTTTCCATGATAAACATCTTGATACCGCTGAACTGCTTATCGGATTTTACCGCCTCAATGACTTTCATTACCCGGTCGGACACTTCCACCAGGTTGGCGCCTGACTCTTTAAACACATCAAGCCCGACCGCGTAGCGCTGATCCAGATGGCGGCCTTCGGTGCGCTCCGGCAGCTCGTATTGCACAGTGGCAATATCCCCAAGGCGAACGCCAAGGCTAAGGACGATGGCTTCGATATCTTCAAGGGTTCGGAACTCGCCCTTGGGGGATAACTGGTACACAGTGCCGCTTTGGCGCAGCGATCCACCCGAAAGGACAAAGTTTTCGGCCTGCAGTCGTTTGGTCAGCTGAGCGCTGGATAAGCCTGAGGCCGCCAGGCGGTCAGCATCGACGCGGATGCTGATTTGCTTTTGCTCAACGCCATACAGGGTGACCTTGGAGACCCCTTCAACCCGCTCAAGTGGTTGCCTGAGCTGTTTTTCCAGCAAATCGTAGGCGCCCGAAAGCTCGCGGTCACTGGAAATCCGCAGGTTAAAAATCGGCATGTCCGAGGTGGAAAACTGCAGAATAAACACCCGCTCCACATCTTTTGGCAGCAAATGGCGCACCGCATCGACTTTTTCCCGCGCTTCCAGCGCCTTGGCCGCAACGCTCTCGCCCCATTTCATGTCAAGTTCGATGGTGGCGCCGTCCTGGCTGGACTCTGAACTCATCTCATCGATGCCGCTCATGGTCGCAAGCGATTCTTCCAGCACGCGGGTAATGTCACGCTCCACTTCGGCCGGGGTAGAGCCCTTGTAAGGCACCTGCACCACAACCTGCGGAATATCAATGCCGGGAAAAAGTTCAAGCGGCAGAAGCCTTGCTGACACCAGGCCAAACAGCAGGATGGCGACAAACGCCATCACTGTGGTCACCGGGCGGCGCACGGCAAGTTTGGTCATGTTCATGATGCTGCTCCCTCATCAAGCGCAGGCTTGGCGACAAACTCCTTGCGGTCAAACAGGGCGTACAGCACCGGAATAAGCAGCAAAGTAAGGGCTGTAGACAGGCTCAGACCAAAAATTACCGTGATGGCCATGGGCGCGCGCACTTCGCTGCCATCGCCAATGCCGATGGCCATGGGCAACAGACCAAGCACTGTGGTGAGCGTGGTCATCATGATGGGGCGAAGCCGCGACTTGGCTGCATCGGTAATGGCCGCGATTTTATCCATGCCTTCGGCCCGCAGCTGGTTAATGCGGTCAATCAGCACGATGGCGTTATTCACCACAATACCGGCGAGCATGATAAGGCCGATAAACACCACCACAGATACGTGGGTGCCGGTAAGGTACAGGCCAAACACGCTGCCGCTGACCGCCATTGGCACTGAAAACAGGATAAGCAGTGGGTGCAGGAACGACTCGAACTGACTCGCCATCACCAAATACACCAGGAACACGGCAAGCACCAACGCAATCTGCAGCGACTGGAACGAGTGCTCCATCTCTTCATTCTGGCCACCAAACTCAGCCTGAACTGACGCTGGCAGCGCCTGTTTGCCAAGGATAGTGCGCGCTTCGGCCACGGCTTCGGCAAGGTCGCCGTAGGCGAGGTTGGCTGACACTATGGCGACGCGCTGCTGGCTGATGCGGTTGATGGCCGAGGGGCCAAGCTCCAGTTTCACTTCGGCAACGGCCGAGAGCGGAATTTGGTTTTCGGCATCGGGATTGACGATGAGGTTGGCTATATCGCTGATTTCATCTCGCTCGCCTTCTTCGGCGCGCACCAGAATATCGATTTTACGGTCGCGCAGGCTGTATTTGCTGGCCACGGTGCCGCCAATCCGCTGCGCGATGCGGTTAGCCACTGTGGGCGCATCCAGCCCCAATGCCGCCAGACGATTGGTGTCGAAGTGGATGGCAATCTCGGGCTGGCCGTCACGCAGACTGGTGTTGATGTCGGTGAAACGGTCGGACTCATCGAGGGCTTTCACCAGACTGTCGGCGCTTTGTTTAAGCTGACCAAGCTCATAGCCGCGAAGCTCAATTTCAAGCGGGGTGCGGAATGAAAAGAGCTCAGGGAATTTGACCTTGGCTTCCAGCTCCGGCACGCGGCGGACCTGCTCACGCAGCACAGCGCTGACCTCTTCAAAGGCGCCGTGGTCGGCAAGCACCACCTGCAGGCGGCCCCAGTTTTCACCGCCGCGGCTCACATCCGAGGTCATAAGGCCGCCACTGCCCGCCTGACTGTAGGCATGTTTCACCGCCGGCATGTCTTTGATGGACAGTGCAAGATACTGCAGCACCCGGTCGGTTTCACTCACTTCGGTGCCGGGTGGCAGCAGCACTTCAACGTAAAACTCGCCCTGATCCATGGCAGGAATAAGCTCCATGCCGAGGCGTGGCAGCAGCAAGCCGGCACTGGCGGTAAGGCCAATGGCGATGGCAAGCGTCAGGGCGCGGGCCTTGAGTGCAGCGCCAAGCAGCGGGTAATACAGGTTTTCGACGCCGCGGTAACCCAGATTAAACAGTGATGACAGCGGGCGCATAATAAGCCCGGCAAGCCAGGAAAAGAGCCTGGACAGGCTGAGCACTGCGGTCAGCAGCATGGCGGGCAGCCACTTAAACATTACCACAAAGGGGAAGCTGAACACAGTGGCGCCATAGCGCTTGAACTTGCCCATTTTGCCTTCGGGCTTGGCCTTGGGGGCTTTATCCAAAAGGGGAGGCAGCGCCTTAAAGCCTTCGCGGGAGGCCAGCATCGGAATGGAGGTCAGCGCCACCAGTAATGAGGCCAGCAGGGCAAAGGTCACGGTCAGCGCCTGATCGGAGAAGAGGGCGCCGGCAATACCATCCACAAACACCAGCGGCACAAATACCGCAAGGGTAGTGAGAGTTGAGGCAAAAATCGCGCCGCTGACTTCCTGGGTGCCCTTGATGGCGGCATCCATGCGGCTAAGCCCCTGTTTGCGGTATCTGTCGATGTTCTCAAGCACCACAATGGCGTTGTCCACCAACAAGCCCACCGCCAGCGCTATGCCGCCAAGGGACATGATGTTGAGGCTGATGTCGGCGAAATACATCATGTTGAAGGTGGCAATCACCGAAAACGGGATGGAGATGGAGATAATCAGCGTTGGGATGATGTCACGCAGGAAGAGGTAAATCACCAGCATGGCAAGCACAGAGCCAATCAGCGCCGAGGAGGTGACTTCACTCACCGCGCTTTCAATAAACTCGGACTGGTCGTAGATGATTTCCATCTTTGCCAGCGGATTTTTACCGTTGATGCGCTCAATGTCCTGCTTAAGCTTTTTCGCCACTGTCACAGTGTTGGCATCACCTTCTTTATAGATGGCAAGCTCAATCGACTCGCGCTCACCAATGCGGGTGATGTCGCTGCGCTCTTTGTGACCATCGATGATGGTGGCGACTTCAAAGAGGCGCACCAGACTTTGGCCATTTTTGTACACAACGACCTGACCCAGCTCTTCGAGGGAGTTGAACTGGTTTAGGGTGCGTACCAGATACTCTTTATCGCCCTGAACCACCTTACCGGCGGAGATATTGAGGTTTTCTTCGGCAATGCGGCTACGGATTTGCTCGGCGCTCAAATCAAGCTGGGCCAGGCGCTCCTGATTAATCAGGATTTGCACTTCCTGCACAAGACCGCCGGACAGGCGTACGGCGGCAACCCCGGGCAGGCCCTCGAGCTGGCGCTTAAGTTCTTCATCGGCGTAGGTGCGCAGCTGCTTTAAGTCGTTGCCGCTGGCGTTATCCACCGACAGTGCAACGCGCATGATGGGGTCGAGATTGGGGTTAAAGCGCAGCAGTAGCGGCTTTTGTACGTCCAGCGGCAGGGTGATGATGTCGAGCTTTTCACGCACCTCAAGGCTTGCCATGTCCATGTCGGTGCCCCATTCGAACTCGAGGATAACATCGGACATGCCGGAGCGGGACACTGAGCTGATTTTACGAAGCCCTTTAACCACGCCGACAGATTCTTCAATGGGCTTGGAGATAAGCTGCTCTACCTCAACCGGCGCTGCGCCGTCATACAGGGTACGAATGGTGACTGTGGGGTAGCTTAAGTCCGGCAGCAGCATCACCGCCAGCCTGGAAAAGCCCACCATGCCAAAAAGGATCACCGCCAGCATAAACATCCACACGGTGACCGGCCGTTTAACGGAAGTCGAAATAACAGACATGATCCGCTCCTTATTGCTTGGCTGAAGCGACGTTAAGCGGATTAATGACTTCTACCGTGGACTGATCTTTCAGGTTTTGCTGACCGCGGATCACCAGCTGTTCGCCGGGATTGAGGCCTGCCACCACTTCCACCATGCTGCCTTCGCGGTAGCCAAGCTGCACTTCACGGCGCTCGGCCTGAGCTTCTTTGATAACGTACAGGGTCTGTTTGTTGTCCTGATTGATAACCGCATTGTAAGGCACAGTTATCACGTTCTCGTGGGTGTCGTATTTAAGCTCGACCCGGGTGAACATGCCGGCCTTGAGGCTGCCCTGTTGGTTGGGCACTTTGAGGGTCACTTTAAAGGTGCCGCTTTTGGCATCGACCACCGGGCTTATGCGCAGCACTTCGGCGCTGGTGGCACGGGTTTTATCGTTGCTGGCATAAAGGTCGGCATGCTGGCCAAGACGTAAGCTCGCGAGCTGCTGCTCGGGCAGGTGCACTATGCCGTGCAGCTCGTCCTGATTGACCACATAAAACAGCTCTTCAAATTCCTTGGCCATGTTACCGGCCTTGACGTTGCGATTGGCGACCACGCCATCGACCGGTGACACGATACGGCTTTCTTTGACCTGCAGCTGCGCCAGATCGCGACGGGCAATAGCGGCCTGCAGGTTATATTCGAGTTTGGCAATCGAGTCGGCGCTGACAAACTCCTTGTTCTTCATCTTTTTCACCCGCTGCAGCTCCTGCTCGATGATGAGCACTTCGGCTTCAGAGCGGTCGAGATCGTACTGCTGACGTTTGGCATCAATCACCGCAAGCAGCTGCCCCTTCTTGACCCTATCGCCTTCCTCGACGTGAATGGATTCAATCAGACCGGCGATGCGGGTGACCACATGGGCTTCAACCGGCGCTTCGAGGGTAGCGGTGGTGGAGTAAAATGAGGACACATTGCCCTGCACCACAAACTGGGTTTCTACAGGAATTGCGAATTTCTCTTCTTCTTTCTTGGCTTCTTCCTTGCCACAGGCGGTAAGTACTGCAACGAAAAGCAGGGGCAGGGCGAGTTTGAATGTATTTTTGGCTTCCATGGTTCTACCTGTAGAGTGTTCTGTATTGGTTGTCGCAAAGCAGTAACTGTGCCAAGTGAGAAAAGTCCTTATTTATTATTGTGATAATCGAATTTTGGCGGACTTGCGGCACGGTTGCACCTGTTAAATAGTGGTGAGATTGTTTACCAAGTGGTGAGAAATACTAAAGCTTGTTAACAGCGTAACTTCAAGAAAGGAATTGCAACAAAAGATGATGCTGACTGCGCCGTGGGCGCAACAAAAAAGCGCCCGGAGGCGCTTTTTAAGAGGGGGTATCGGGATTAGCCGATTAACGCTTGTCGATGCTGACGAAATCGCGGCTTTTCTCGCCGGTGTACAGCTGACGTGGACGGCTGATCTTGTGACCTGGCTGATCCAGCATTTCTTTCCAGTGAGAGATCCAGCCAACGGTGCGGGCCAGAGCAAAAATCACGGTGAACATGCTGGTTGGAATGCCGATGGCCTTCATGATGATACCTGAGTAGAAGTCCACGTTCGGGTAGAGCTTCTTGGAGATAAAGTATTCATCGTTCAGAGCAATGCGCTCAAGCTCCATGGCAACGTCCAGCAGCGGGTCGTTTACCTTAAGCTCGCTCAGCACTTCGTGACAGGTTTCACGCATTACCTTGGCACGTGGGTCAAAGTTTTTGTACACGCGGTGACCGAAGCCCATCAGACGGAACGAATCATTCTTGTCTTTGGCGCGTTCGATAAACTCAGGAATACGATCCACAGTACCGATTTCTTCCAGCATACGCAGACAGGCTTCGTTGGCACCGCCGTGGGCAGGACCCCACAGAGACGCAATACCGGCCGCGATACAGGCGAATGGGTTGGCACCGGAGGAGCCGGCCAGACGCACAGTAGAAGTAGAGGCATTCTGTTCGTGGTCAGCGTGCAGGATGAAGATTCTGTCCATAGCACGCTCGATGATTGGGTTTACCTTGTACTCTTCGCAAGGTACGGCAAACATCATCGACAGGAAGTTACCGGCATAGCTCAAATCGTTACGTGGGTAAACGAATGGCTGACCGATGGAATACTTGTAGCACATGGCTGCCAGCGTCGGCATCTTGGATACCAGACGATAGGCGGCGATTTCACGGTGGCGTGCGTCGTTTACATCCAGAGAATCCTGGTAGAACGCAGACAGAGCACCGGTTACACCGCAGAGCATGGCCATTGGGTGAGCATCGCGGCGGAAACCGCGGAAGAAGAAGGCCAGCTGCTCATGCACCATGGTGTGTGCTTTAACTGTGCTCATAAACTCGTCAAATTGAGTTTTGGTTGGCAATTCGCCGTAGAGCAGGGCATAGCACAGCTCAAGATAGCTGGATTCTACCGCCAGCTGTTCGATAGGGTAGCCGCGGTGCAGCAAAATCCCCTGGTCGCCGTCAATATAGGTAATTGCTGATTCACAGGACGCTGTAGCCAGAAACCCCGGGTCAAAGGTGAAATACCCTTTACTGCCCAGTTTGCTGATGTCGATAACATCAAAGCCTTCAGTTCCCTGCTTTACAGGCAGTTCAATCGCGTCGTTCCCTGGTAATTCCAATTTGGCTTTCAAATCAGCCATACCCCGTTCTCCTTACTTCATTCTTGTGGTGAGTGCGGCATGTCAAACGGCCACTACTTTACAGGCAATCAAGATCACATTTCAATTTAAATAAGCGTTTAAATTCCTTAGACCATGGTATAGGTCTGACCAATTTCCCTGTTAAGACTAGTACTTACTCTACAAAATCGCCAAAAATACTAAATATGCATAATGTGACGTTTGTATTTGACTTTTGCGGCGAGTATACTTGCTGCGGCTCGAAAGGGCTGATTACAGAAGGCTTTAGACACCTTTTCTTTACATGAAAACGCGCTGCCTGAAGCAGCCCTCTGTAGACTATCGTTTTTCTTTTGTGACAACTGGCATCATGAGCCAGCTCATGGTTCAAAGTTTGACCAGAAGCGGTTCGCATAACAATAAAATGCTCAATGGAGCTGAGTGAGCAGAACGTGAAAAAGCAAAGACCTGTCCATTTAGATCTGCAAACCATCCGCTTTCCTGCTACAGCGAAAGTGTCCATTCTTCATCGCGTCTCCGGTGTGATCATGCTGTTTGCCATGGGTATCCTGATTTGGTTGCTCCATGGTTCTCTGGCATCCGCTGAGAGCTTCCAAGGCGTACAGGCCCTGTTCGACAACTTCCTGGTGAAGTTTGTTGTTTGGGGGATCCTGACTGCACTGGGTTATCACCTGCTGGGCGGCATCCGTCACCTGGTAATGGATACCGGTCGCTGGGAAGAACTGGGCTCGGGTAACGCGTCAGCCAAAGCTGTATTTGTGCTGGCAATTGCCTTCTCTATCGTTGCGGGGATCTGGGTATGGTAACCAATGCAGCAAGTTTTGGACGCAGCGGTGTCCACGACTTTATCCTTCTTCGTGCCAGTGCAGTGATTCTGGCCTGCTACACCATCTTCTTGGTGAGCTTTATTGCACTGAGCGCTCCTCTGACTTATGAAATCTGGCACGGCCTGTTCAGCGCCCTGCCGATGAAAGTCTTTACGCTGCTGACGCTGATTGCGTTGCTGATCCACGCCTGGATCGGCAGCTGGCAAGTGTTGACTGACTATGTCAAGAACACTGCGCTGCGTGGCGTATTACAGTTTACTTTTGTCGTGACTGCCTTTGCGTATCTGGCAGCCGGCATTGTGATTGTGTGGGGTGTTTAAGTGAGTATTCCAGTTCGCGAGTTTGATGCGGTCGTGATTGGTGCCGGCGGTGCCGGTATGCGCGCTGCACTGCAGATTTCCAAAGAAGGCAAGAGCTGCGCGCTCTTGTCAAAAGTATTCCCAACCCGTTCACACACTGTGTCTGCCCAGGGCGGTATCACAGTAGCGCTGGGCAACGCCCACGAAGACAACTGGGAATACCACATGTACGATACCGTTAAAGGTTCCGATTTTATCGGTGACCAGGACGCTATCGAATACATGTGCCAAACCGGTCCTGAAGCCATTATCGAGCTGGAGCATATGGGTCTGCCATTCTCCCGTTTCGAAGACGGCAAGATTTACCAGCGTCCTTTCGGCGGTCAGTCCAAAAACTTCGGTGGTGAGCAGGCTGCTCGTACCGCAGCGGCTGCCGACCGAACCGGCCACGCCCTGCTGCACTGTCTGTATCAGCAGAACGTGAAGAACAAGACTCAGGTTTTCTCTGAGTGGTACGCCCTGGATCTGGTGAAGAACGCTGACGGCGCTATCGTAGGCTGTACTGCCATCGATATCGAATCCGGTGAAATCGTTTACTTCAAAGCCAAGGCCACTGTGCTCGCCACTGGCGGCGCCGGTCGTATCTTCGCTTCTACCACCAACGCACACATCAACACCGGTGACGGTGTGGGTATGGCCTACCGTGCTGGCGTGCAGCTGCAAGACATGGAAATGTGGCAGTTCCACCCAACCGGTATTGCCGGTGCCGGTGTACTGGTAACCGAAGGTTGCCGTGGTGAAGGCGGATACCTGCTCAACAAAGACGGTGAGCGCTTCATGGAGCGTTACGCACCAAACGCCAAGGACCTTGCGTCCCGCGACGTGGTTGCCCGTTCTATGATGACCGAAATCCGTGAAGGCCGTGGCTGTGATGGTCCAATGGGTCCGCACATCAAGCTTAAGCTTGACCACCTGGGTAAAGAAACCCTGGAAGCGCGTTTGCCAGGCGTGTGTGAACTGTCCCGTACCTTCGCTCACATCGATCCGGCCGATGGCCCAATCCCTGTGATCCCAACCTGTCACTATATGATGGGTGGTCTGCCAACCAAGATCTCCGGTCAGGTTATCCGTAAGAACGAAGACGGCAGCGAAACCGATGTAGTCGGTCTGTTCGCTGTGGGCGAAATCGCCTGCGTATCTGTTCACGGTGCCAACCGTCTGGGCGGCAACTCGCTGCTCGACCTGGTGGTGTTTGGCCGTGCTGCTGGTCAGCACCTGGGCAAAGCCCTGGACGAAACTGCCGATCCGAAAGCCGCTACCGAGTCTGACATCGAGCAGTCTCTGGCCCGTCTGAACCGTTGGGAAAACAACAAAAACGGTGAAGATCCAGCGCAAATCCGTAAAGACCTGCAAATGTGTATGCAGCTTAACTTCTCCGTGTTCCGTACCGGTGAAGCCATGGCCGAAGGCCTTGAGCAGCTGCAAGCCATCCGTAAGCGTCTGGAAAATGCCAAGCTGTCTGACAACTCCAAAGAGTTCAACACTCAGCGTATCGAGTGTCTGGAGCTGGACAACCTGATGGCTACCGCTATCGCTACTGCTTACGCCGCTAACTTCCGTACTGAGAGCCGTGGTGCTCACAGCCGTGAAGACTTCACTGAGCGTGATGACGACAACTGGCTGTGCCACAGCCTGTTTGACCCACTGACTGAAGCGATGAGCAAGCGTGAAGTCAACATGTCGCCTAAGACCCGTGAAGCCTTCCCGCCGAAGAAGCGTACCTACTAAGGAGTTGCGAAGATGAAATTGGCGTTTTCAGTTTATCGTTACAATCCTGACGTAGACACCAAGCCACGTATGCAGGATTACAGCTTCGAAGTGCCTGATGGCTCTGACATGATGGTGCTTGATGCGCTGTTGAAGCTGAAAGAAATCGATCCGACGCTGTCGTTCCGCCGCTCTTGCCGTGAAGGCGTGTGTGGCTCTGACGGTATGAACATGAACGGTAAAAACGGTCTGGCCTGTATCACACCGGTTTCTACCTTCAAAGGCAAAACGATTGAAATCCGCCCACTGCCCGGCATGCCCGTGGTACGTGACCTGGTGGTCGATCTGAGCCAGTTCTACAAGCAGTACGAAAAAATCAAGCCATACCTCATCAACGATGAGAAGAAGCCTGCCCGTGAACACCTGCAGAGCCCAGAGGAGCGCGCGCACCTCGATGGTCTGTACGAGTGCATCATGTGCGCCTGCTGCTCAACTGCCTGTCCTTCGTTCTGGTGGAACCCAGACAAGTTCGTTGGCCCAAGTGGTCTGCTGCACGCGTATCGCTTCCTTATCGACAGCCGTGATACCGCGACTGAAGAACGTCTGGCTGAGCTTGATGATGCCTACAGCGTATTCCGCTGCCACGGCATCATGAACTGCGTCGATGTATGTCCAAAAGGGCTGAACCCGACCAAGGCGATTGGACACATCAAGTCCATGCTGCTGAAGCGGGCAGTCTGATGCAAGACAATGAGCTAACGATAATAATGATATAGCTCTTCGAGAGTCACTGTCTCCTTTGGGGATGGTGGCTCTTTTGTGTGTAAAGGAACTACCGGAACAGCCGTAACATTGGACCTTCGGGGCGGCGCTTGGCATACCTTGTATGCCACCCTGGCTAAGCACGTGTGTTAAAGTTTTGAAGGATAAAAAATGCACCAAGGCAGTATGAAAGCCTGGCTGGAGTCATCTCACCTGTACGGATCGAATGCGACCTATGTGGAGGAGATGTACGAAGCCTATCAAGAGGACCCTACATCAGTTTCCGATGACTGGCGTGCGGTGTTTGACAATCTCCCTCCCGTTAACGGTGCCGCTTCGGATGCACCGGAAGCCAATCATACCAAGATCCGCGACTACTTCCGTACGCTGGCTCAGGATGGTCGTCGCAAGGGCGCTGCCCGTGTGACCGATCCTGAAGTCGACGCCAAGCAAGTGAAGGTGTTGCAGCTCATCAACGCTTACCGTTTCCGCGGCCACCAGAATGCGAATCTGGATCCGCTGGAGCTGTGGAAGCGTGACACAGTGGTTGAACTGGACCCTGCCTATCACGGCCTCGACGCCGACGATATGCAGCGCGAGTTCAACACAGGCTCGTTCGCTTACGGCGGCGAAACCCTGAAGCTGGGTGAGCTGGTCAAGGCGCTGAAGGCAACATACTGCGGCAATATCGGTGCCGAGTATATGCACATCACCGACACCGAAGAAAAGCGTTGGATCCAGCAGCGTCTGGAGCCTACCCTGGCTCGCGGTGCCTTTGATAAAGCAGTGAAGACCCGTATTCTTGAAGGTCTGAATGCCGCCGAAGGTATGGAAAAATACCTCGGTGCCAAGTTCCCCGGTGCCAAGCGCTTCTCATTGGAAGGTGGTGATGCGCTGGTACCTATGATGCGCGAAATCATTTACCGCGCAGGTGAAGCCGGTACCAAGGAAGTTGTGGTCGGTATGGCCCACCGCGGTCGTCTGAACCTGCTGGTGAACATCCTCGGTAAGCGTCCAGCCGAACTCTTTGACGAGTTCGCCGGTAAGCACGCCGACAGCTCTGGCTCAGGTGACGTGAAGTACCACCAGGGTTTCTCATCTGACTTTGCCACCCCGGGCGGCAACGTACACCTGGCGCTGGCGTTTAACCCGTCGCACCTGGAAATCGTTAACCCTGTGGTAATGGGCTCAGTGCGTGCCCGTCAGGACCGCCGTGGTTGCCAGGATGGCCTGTCTGTTATGCCAATCACTATTCACGGTGACTCGGCCATTGCAGGTCAGGGCATAGTGCAAGAGACATTCAACATGTCTCAGACCCGTGGTTTCCGTGTTGGCGGCTCTATCCGCATCGTGGTGAACAACCAGGTGGGCTTTACCACCTCGGCCCACCATGACGTGCGTTCTACCGAGTACTGTACCGACATCGCCAAGATGGTGCAGGCGCCAATTTTCCACGTGAATTCGGACGATCCGGAAGCGGTTGCCTTTGTGGCCCAGCTGGCCGTTGATTACCGTAACGCCTTCAAGCGTGACGTGGTGATTGACCTCGTGTGTTACCGTCGTCACGGTCACAACGAAGCTGACGAGCCAAGCGCCACTCAGCCGCTGATGTACCAGAAAATCAAAAAGCATCCAACGCCACGTAAGATTTACGCCGATAAACTCATCGCTGAAAGCAACATCAGCGCCGATGAAGTCACCGGCATGATCAACGACTACCGTGATGCGCTGGATAAAGGTGACTGCGTGGTCAAAGAGTGGCGTCCGATGACGCTGCACACCGTTGACTGGACACCTTACCTGAACCAGGACTGGACCGTGGCTTACGAGCCAACTGTGGGTCTGCCGCGCCTTACCGCGCTGGCCGAGAAGCTCGCCTATGTGCCAGCCTCGCACCCGCTGCAGTCCCGCGTTGCCAAGATTTACGGTGACCGCGAAGCCATGGCCAAAGGCGAGAAGCTGCTTGACTGGGGCTTTGCCGAGACCCTGGCCTACGCCACTATCCTTGAAGATAACAAGCGCGTGCGCATCACAGGTCAGGATTCTGGCCGTGGTACCTTCTTCCACCGTCATGCTGTGCTGCACAACCAAAACGATGCCACCACCTACATGCCGCTGCGTAACATCGCAGAGAATCAAGGTCCTGTGGACATCACTGACTCTGTGCTGTCAGAAGCCTCTGTACTGGCGTTCGAATACGGTTATGCCACTGCCGAGCCAGGCGGCCTGACCATTTGGGAAGCCCAGTTCGGTGACTTCGCCAACTGCGCCCAGGTTGTTATCGACCAGTTCCTGTCGTCCGGCGAGCAGAAGTGGGGCCGTCTGTGCGGTCTGACCATGCTGTTGCCACACGGCTACGAAGGCCAGGGCCCAGAGCACTCTTCAGCCCGTCTGGAGCGCTTCCTGCAGCTGTGTGCTAACCACAACATGCAGGTGGTTGTGCCTTCGACCCCAGCTCAGGTTTACCACATGCTGCGCCGTCAGGTTGTGCGCCCAATGCGCCGTCCTCTGGTGGTGATGTCACCTAAGTCACTGCTGCGTCACCCTCTGGCGGTGTCGTCGCTGGAAGAGCTGGCCAACGGCACCTTCCAGAACGTGATTGGTGAAATCGATACCCTGGATCCAAAAGCGGTTAATCGCGTGGTGTTCTGTAGCGGTAAGGTGTATTTCGAGCTGCTTGAGCGCCGTCGCAAGGAAAATATCACCAATGTAGCTATTATTCGTGTCGAGCAGCTGTATCCGTTCCCGGCCGAAGAAATGGCTGCGGCACTGGCAGACTATCAGCACGTGACCGATTTCGTATGGTGTCAGGAAGAGCCGCAAAACCAGGGCGCCTGGTATTGCAGCCAGCACCATTTCTGGGCAGCTATCCCCAAGGGAGCCAGCCTGACTTACGCCGGTCGTGAAGCCGCTGCAGCGCCTGCCTGTGGTTATCCCGAACTGCACGCGCACCAGCAGGAATCGCTGGTGGTTGACGCACTGAACTTGAAGTAACAGACATTTATAAAAAGGATAGCTTTCAATGAGTATCGATATTAAGGTACCCGTACTGCCCGAATCTGTGGCCGATGCCACCATCGCCACCTGGCACGTTAAGCCAGGCCAAGCGGTGTCCCGCGATCAGAACCTGGTTGATATTGAAACCGATAAAGTGGTTCTGGAAGTGGTTGCCCCTGAAGACGGCCACATCGCCGAGTTCCTGGCTCAGGAAGGTGATACCGTTCTGGGTGAGCAGGTAATTGCCAAGTTTATCGCCGGTGCTGTAGCCGGTCAGGAAGTGACCAAGGCTGAAGCCGAGGCCGCTGCTCCTGCAGCCGCCGCTGCCAGCGACGAGAGCAACGATGCCCTGAGCCCATCAGTGCGCCGTCTTATCGCCGAGCACAACCTGGATGCCAGCAAAATCAAAGGCACTGGTGTTGGCGGTCGTATCACCAAGGAAGACGTGGACGCGTTCGTTAAGAATGCTGCCAAGGCGCCTGCTGCCAAAGCCGCTGCCCCTGCGCCGGTTGCCCTGTCTGGCGATCGCTCAGACAAGCGCGTGCCTATGACCCGTCTGCGCAAGACCATTGCCAGCCGTCTGCTGGAAGCGAAAAACTCTACCGCCATGCTGACCACCTTCAACGAGGTCAACATGAAGCCAATCATGGATATCCGTAAGCAGTATCAGGATATATTCGAGAAGAAGCACGGTATCCGTCTGGGCTTTATGTCTTTCTACGTGAAAGCCGTAACCGAAGCTCTGAAGCGCTTCCCTGAAGTGAACGCGGCTATCGATGGCGATGACATCGTTTACCACAACTACTTTGACGTGAGCATCGCCGTGTCTACTCCACGTGGTCTGGTTACCCCAGTACTGCGCGACACCGACACCATGAGCCTGGCTGATATCGAGAAAGCGGTACGCGATCTCGCCATCAAAGGCCGTGACGGCAAGCTGACTGTGGAAGACATGACCGGTGGTAACTTCACCGTGACCAACGGCGGCGTATTCGGCTCGCTGATGTCTACCCCAATCCTGAACCTGCCACAGAGCGCTATCCTTGGTATGCACGCCATCAAGGATCGCCCAATGGCAGTCAATGGTCAGGTTGAAATCCTGCCCATGATGTACCTGGCTCTGTCTTATGACCACCGTATCATCGATGGTCGTGAGTCTGTTGGCTTCCTGGTGACCATCAAGGAATTCCTGGAAGACCCAACCCGTCTGCTGCTGGATATCTAATCAGCGGACTAAAAACCTCGTGACTGGCCCCTCGGGGCCAGTTGGATTTAAAACGTAGTATACGGATAGATCATCATGAACTTGCATGAGTATCAGGCAAAAGCCCTCTTTGCCGAATATGGTTTACCAGTGTCAGAAGGCTACGCCTGTGATACCCCTCAAGAAGCGGTAGAAGCAGCTGGTCGTATTGGCGGAAATCTGTGGGTAGTTAAGTGTCAGGTACACGCCGGTGGCCGCGGTAAGGCCGGTGGCGTTAAAGTGACCGGTGACAAAGAAGAGATCCGCGCCTTTGCCGAAAAATGGCTGGGCAAGAATCTGGTGACTTACCAGACTGACGAAAAAGGTCAGCCAGTTGCCAAGATCCTGGTGGAAAGCTGCACCGATATCGCCAAAGAACTGTACCTGGGCGCCGTAGTTGACCGTGCCACCCGTCGTGTGGTGTTCATGGCTTCTACCGAAGGCGGTGTTGAAATCGAAAAAGTGGCTGAAGAGACTCCTGAGCTCATTCACAAAGCCATCATCGACCCTATCACCGGTCCTCAGCCTTTCCAGGGCCGTGACCTGGGCTTTGCCCTGGGCCTGAACGCTGAGCAAATCAAGCAGTTCACCAAGATCTTCATGGGCCTGGCCCAGATGTTCCTGGATCACGACTTCGCACTGCTGGAAATCAACCCGCTGGTGATCACCACTGCCGGTAACCTGCACTGCCTGGACGGTAAGATTGGTGTAGACGGTAACGCGCTGTTCCGTCAGCCAAAAATCAAGCAAATGCACGATCCTTCACAGGACGACGCCCGTGAAGCTCACGCTGCCAAGTTTGAACTGAACTACGTAGCTCTGGGTGGTAACGTAGGTTGTATGGTGAACGGTGCCGGTCTCGCTATGGGTACCATGGACATCGTTAACCACCACGGCGGCCAGCCAGCCAACTTCCTCGACGTAGGCGGCGGCGCGACCAAAGAGCGCGTATCTGAAGCGTTCAAGATCATCCTGTCTGACAGCAACGTGAAAGCCGTTCTGGTGAACATTTTCGGTGGTATCGTGCGTTGTGACATGATCGCCGAAGGTATCATCGGTGCCGTTAAAGAAGTAGGCGTGAAGGTGCCTGTAGTTGTGCGTTTGGAAGGTACCAACGCTGAACTGGGTGCCAAAGTGCTGGCTGAATCTGGTCTGGACATCATTGCCGCCAAGAGCCTGACCGACGCTGCTCAGCAAGTAGTTAAAGCCGCGGAGGGCAAGTAATGTCTGTATTGATCAACAAAGATACCAAGGTAATCTGCCAGGGCTTTACCGGTGGTCAGGGTACTTTCCACTCTGAACAGGCTATTGCCTACGGTACGCAAATGGTTGGCGGTGTGTCTCCTGGTAAAGGCGGCACCACTCACCTGGGTCTGCCAGTGTTCAACACTGTAAAAGAAGCCGTTGCTGCCACTGGCGCCACAGCCTCTGTTATCTACGTTCCAGCTCCTTTCTGTAAAGATGCCATCCTCGAAGCTATCGACGGCGGCATTCAGCTGGTTGTATGTATCACCGAAGGTATCCCAACTCTGGACATGCTGCAGGTGAAAGTGAAGCTGGAGCAGACCGGCGTTCGTATGATTGGTCCTAACTGCCCAGGTGTTATCACCCCAGGTCAGTGCAAGATCGGTATCATGCCAGGTCACATCCACAAGCCAGGTAAAGTCGGTATCGTTTCACGTTCCGGCACCCTGACTTACGAAGCTGTTAAGCAGACCACTGACGAAGGCTTCGGCCAGTCTACCTGCGTCGGCATCGGCGGTGACCCAATCCCAGGTACCAACTTCATCGACGTACTGGAAATGTTCCAGAACGATCCACAGACTGAAGCCATCATCATGATCGGTGAAATCGGTGGTACTGCTGAAGAAGAAGCGGCTGCCTACATCAAGGCTAACGTGACCAAGCCAGTTGTGTCTTACATCGCCGGTGTAACTGCACCTGCCGGTAAGCGCATGGGCCACGCCGGTGCGATTATCGCCGGTGGTAAAGGCACTGCCGAAGACAAGTTCCGCGCTCTGGAAGCTGCCGGTGTAACCACCGTTCGCTCTCTGGCCGATATTGGCAAGGCGCTGCGTGAAAAGACTGGCTGGTAATCCCATCCGGTAACAAAAGGCGCCTCAGGGCGCCTTTTTTGTAGGTGTAGCTGTGTGTATTAACCCATTGATAGGCGTGGCATGTCTGTAATCGAAATCGTCTTTCCGCTCCTTTTTATTGCAGCCCTTGGCTATGGCGCCAGCCGCAGTGGCTGGTTTAACAGTGAGCACATTGCCGGCATCAGCAAATTTGCCTTTTATGTGTGTATTCCCGCGCTGCTGTTTTCCGCCATGCTCAAGGTGCCGCTTAAAGACAGCATCCGCCTGCCGGTACTGGCAAGCTTTTATATTCCTGTCGTGCTGAGCTTTGCCGCTACCCTGGTGCTTGCGCGCCACGCCCTTAAACGTTCGTACCGCGACTGCGCGGTGCTGGCCCTGGGCGGCAGCTATTCCAATACCTTGCTGGTTGGTTTACCTGTGATAGTGGCTGCCTTTGGCCCGGCGCAGATGGCGAGCGTATTTTTGATTATTCCGTTTCACAGCGCTGTGCTCTTTGGCCTCACCTTTTTGCTCGCCGGGCAGGGCAGGGGCGATGCTCTGGTTAAAAGCCTGCTGTTAAACCCTGTGGTGGCAAGTATTGGCCTCGGGCTGATTGGCAATGGGTTGGGGCTTAAGCTGCCTGAGATGCTGAACGTCAGCCTTGAGATGCTTGCCAAACCCGCCATCGCCTGCGCGCTCTTTGTGCTTGGCGCCAATCTGAACCAGTATCGGCTATCAAGGGCCATTGGGCTTACTGCGCTTTTAAGCGCGATTAAACTGCTGCTTCTGCCGCTGCTTATTTTTATGCTGGGGACCTTACTAGGCCTCAGTGAGCTTGAGCGGGCGGTAACTGTGCTGCTTGGCGCTTCGCCGCTTGGGGTCAACGCCTACCTTATTGCGACCCAGCTTAAACAGGACGGTGAGGTGATTGCCGGCGCCGTGGTGCTGTCATCGCTGCTTTGTGTCCTGTCTGTGATCTTCTGGTTAACTGTGTTAACGTGAGGCCACTTTTTGAGACCACCGCACGCTTGATGGGGCCGGTGCAGGAGCGTTTGCCATGATAATTACCACAACAGACCGACTGATTTTACGCCACTTTACTGAAGATGATGTGGATGCGCTGTTTTTGATGAACAGTGTGCCTGAAGTCCTGACTTACATTCCGATGGCGCCAATGACTGAGCGTGCAGAGGCCGAGAAGCTGCTGCATGAGGTGATTTTTGAAGACTATCGCCGCCGCGGTTTTGGCCGCTGGGCGGTAGAGCACAAGGCCAGTGGCAAGGTGATAGGCTTCTGTGGCCCTAAATATTTGCCTGAGTTTGATAAGGTAGAGCTGGGCTATCGCTACTTGCCTGAGTTTTGGGGGCAGGGCATCGGAAGCGAGGCGGCCCGCGCCGCGATTAATGAATTTAAACCCCGCCTTGGGATTGATGAAACGATAGCGCTTATCCTTGATGGCAACCTTGGCTCCATGGGCGTTGCCCGCCATATTGGTATGGAGGTGCTTCGCCGCGATACCTTTATGGAGCGCGACATTACCATCTTCCACAAATGGCTCTAGTATTAATCATCCATTCCAATCGCTGCCAGCCACAGTCGTGATTTATCCTGCACATTACGCAATCTTAGGTTGTTTTCGCTGGTGTAGCCTCTGGCTTTTCTCTCCCATGCGCGCTAGAGTGGTGCTCACGCGTTGGCCCTGACTGTCTGCCTAAATCATATCGGTCGCCAACGCGTTTCTGCATTCGCCTGAGCCTGGCAATTTCGCTTTGATATGAGACTTACCTGCATCCTGTGATGCGGGCAGTCAGGCTATTGGTGCGCAGCTCCTTGGGGGAGGCGCTGCGTTATTGTCGGTGCCCGGGAGTGGCCCGGACTTATATAAGTAGAGGAACCTGTGACAACACAACCCAAGATAGTGATCTCCGACGTGGACGTAGAACGCTTGGAGCGACTGCTGGAGGACTTTCCAGCCAAAGATCCCGCCAGACTGGCTTTGGAAGCCGAGCTTGGGCGGGCTGAGATTAGGCCATCCGCGAACATGCCGGACAATGTGGTGACCATGAATTCCAAAGTCCGGTTTCGGGTATCATCCTCCGCCGAGGAGTTTTGCCTGACGCTGGTGTACCCGCGCGGTGCAAACGGCGCTGATACCGTGTCCGTGATGGCGCCGGTTGGCAGCGCGCTGCTTGGTCTTGCCCAGGGCGCCGAAATCGACTGGCCGTGCCCGGGTGGCACCAGCAACCGGGTCAGGATTGAAGAAGTGGTGTATCAGCCCGAGCGTGCCGGCGACTATCACCGCTGACAGACACAAAAAAACCAGCGTCAGGCGCTGGTTTTTTTATGGGGCAAATTTATTACTCTTCGCCGTGGTCGCACTTGTCGTTGGTGCACACGCCATACAGGTACAGGCTGTGGTTGGTCAGCTTGATGTTGTGGCGCATGGCGATTTCATTCTGGCGGCGCTCAATCACTTCGTCGGTGAACTCAATCACTTTGCCACAGCTTAAGCACACCAGATGGTCGTGGTGATGCTGGGTAGACAGTTCAAACACGGCCTTACCGCTTTCAAAGTGATGGCGGGAAACGATACCGGCGTCATCAAACTGGTTCAGCACGCGGTAAACGGTGGCCAGACCGATTTCTTCGCCCAGATCGAGCAGCCTTTTGTACAGATCTTCGGCACTGATGTGCTGGTTATCCGGTTCTTGCATCAGCTCCAGGATTTTTACTCGTGGCAGGGTAACTTTCAAACCCGCTTTTTTCAGCGCCTGATTTCCATCTGTCATGGTTAATCTCTTGATTGCAGAACCATTGGGCTCTTCTGTGGACAATGGAAGTCATTATATGTGTCTCAATTCAAAACTTAAACCTTTGCGGGACGCTAATTTCGCCGCTGCAGGCATATTTGATGGCATATCGGTCAATGTACGCTTAAATCTGCATTAAGCCCTGATTTGAGTGAGGTTATACCAAGGCACAATTGCCAGAAAGTTGCAGTAATGGCAGTCTTTAAAAAAACAGAAGGAAAGGTGTCAGCATGTACCGGCATATCGTTGTTCTGACCGGCGCCGGGATCTCGGCCGAATCGGGGATCCGGACATTCAGGGATCAGCACGGACTTTGGGAAGAGCATCACATCGAAGATGTGGCCACCCCTGAAGGCTATCAGCGCGATCCCTTGTTGGTTGAGCGTTTTTATAATCAGCGCTGGGAGCAGCTCAAATCCGATGAGGTCGCCGCCAATGCCGCCCATGTGGCGCTGGCGCGGCTTGAAGCCGAGTTTGATGGCGAATTTATGCTGATCACCCAAAATGTGGACGATCTGCACGAGCGCGGCGGCAGTCGCAAGCTTATCCACATGCATGGCGAGCTGGTTAAGGGGCGCTGCCCCCGCTCCCGCCAGACCTTTTTACTGCGTGAACCCTTTGGCCCGGATAACCTCTGCACCTGCTGTATTCCGCCCCAGCGGCTTCGGCCCCACATCGTCTGGTTTGGTGAAATGCCCTTTGGGATGGATCGTATCCATGATTCGCTGGAGCGCTGTGATTTATTTATCGCCATCGGCACCTCGGGCACGGTTTACCCCGCCGCAGGATTTGTCGATATTGCCAATCACCATGGCGCGCAAACCGTTGAAATCAATTTGCTGCCAGCCGACCGCCACAGCCAGTTTCAGTGGCACCTTACCGGCGCGGCCGGCGCTTTGGTGCCAAGGCTGGTTGAGACCCTGCTGTCGGGCAAGAGCCTTTGCAGTCTTGCCGATGCGCTGAGCTGACAGGCGGCATAGGTTTCTTATCACCTCAATACCTAAAAACCTAAATACCTAAATACCTTAACGGGAGGACCGCAGATTGGAGCAGAAGCTTGCACTGTGCCTGCAAACACTCGCCGCGCAATACCATCCCAAGGCGCGGCTTGCCGTTATTCTGCGAGGCTTACCCGGCAGTGGCAAATCCCATTGGGTGAATGCCCTTTGTGAGGCGCTTCCCGCTGATGGCGGCACGCGCCTTCGACGAGCAGGCATTTTTTCGACCGATAATTTCTTTCTTCATCAGGGTGAATATCGCTTTGATGGCAATAAGCTTGCAATGAATCATCAACTCAATCTCGCCGCTTTTATTGAGGCGCTGGGAAGAGGTGAGCCGCTGGTGATTTGCGATAACACCAATCTTGCCCATTGGGAGTTTGTCGCTTACGAGGCGGCGGCCACTGCGCTTGGGTACGCCACTGTCAGGGTGTTGGTGGGCGACCCCCGAAGCCGCGCTCATCAAACGCTTTGTGCCGGACGTAATCAGCATGGTGTTTCGCTTGCCGCCATAACAAAAATGGCCAGGTCATTTGAAAAGTGAAACACTGATTGTTTCTGTTATGAAATCAAAAAGTTTATTTTACGTTAATTTTGTTTGTGTTCAGGTGCGACAGTTCAAAATTAATTTCAGAATTTGTAAAAAAGTTATTCGAAACACCATGCCATAACAGGGTGATTCAGCGCATCCACATCAATTCGTTTGTTATTCTAAATAAGTCACTTAGGGAGATTAAGTTAATCAGAATAACGAATGGGTGACGGTAATATTTGTTTTTTAATCGTGATTTAAGTTAATTCAATATTCATGCGGTTTAACGGGTGGTTTTCAATTGTAACCTGCTGTGATACATCTCACTCCCCCGAGCAAATTCAAATCAATCAAAACAATATTCTGTTTATCGCTCTGTTTATCTTATGGTTTTTCATACGGTAAACATTCAGGGGATTTCGCCAGCTTGGCATGCAATTAACAGCAAGGAATTGACATTGAAAACTAAAATCGCGCTCGCCATTTCGATGGCACTGTTTTCCGGCGTTTCAGCCGCCGGAGCCGCTGACATATCCTTATCACAGGGTCTTGAGAATTATCAGGGGCGACAAAATGAGCTGTCCAATTCTCAGGTAAAGTTTATTGCCGAGCCTGAACTTGGCGATGAAGTCCATACTTATATCGTGCGCCTGGTCGATAAAGCGGTCGCCAATTACGATGGCGAGGTTACCGGATATAAAGCCACCGCCCCGCAGCGCGCCCGGGCTCAAAATACTGACAATAGCGGCAAACTGAATGTGCGCAAACCGGAAGTGCGCGCCTACGCCAGCTATCTGAAGACCAAACAAGACAGCTTTATGAACCGTGCCCGCGCATCCGCCGGCGGCGAGCTTGAGTTTGTTACCTCATTCCAGTACGCCTTTAACGGTGTGGCGCTGCGGATGACCCAGGCGCAGGCGCAAAAACTGTCAACCTTGCCGGAAGTGGCTTTTGTTGAACGTGAGCGTCTTGAAACGCTGGAAACCGATGCGAGCCAAGCGCTTATCGGTTCACCCGCCATTTGGGATGGCAGCGCAACTGGCGTGAAGGCCATGGGTGAGGGCGTCATTGTCGGTATTATCGACTCGGGTATCAACTCAGATCATCCCTCCTTTGCTGACATTGGCGGTGACGGTTATGACCACACCAACCCCTGGGGGCAGGGCGTATATTCCGGTGACTGTAAGACCGAATTTGCCAGCATGTGTAACGACAAACTGATTGGCGTGCACAGCTACCCCGAAATCACCAGCATTTATGACGATGCCGCCGTGTTTGGCGCCACGCCACCTGCGAAAAACGGTGAGGATTACGGCGGCCACGGCTCACACGTTGCCGGCACCGCTGCGGGTAACATTCTGAAAAACGTTCCCTTTGTTCAGGGCGAGCAGGGCAAACTCGTTGGCGACGGTATCGATACCGGGCTTAAGTTCGAGCAGATGTCCGGTGTGGCGCCCCACGCCAACGTGGTGGCATTCCAGATTTGTCGCCCGGGCAACAGCGGCGACACCTACAGCGGCTGCCCATCATCGGCAACCCTGAAGGCTCTCGATGATGCGCTCAAAAACGGCGTTGATGTGCTTAACTATTCCATCAGCGGCGGCGGTCATCCGTGGCGCAGTGCGGTGGAGCTTGGTTTCCTTGCAGCCCGCAACGCCGGTATTTTTGTGGCGGCAGCTGCCGGTAACACCCGCACCAATATAGCGCAGGTGCCATACACCACGCCCAAACATTCACCCTGGTACACCTCGGTGGCCAACTCCACCCACGACCGTGATATTGCCCAGCAATTAACCCTCGGCGACAAGAAGTTTGACTTCACCCCGTCAGGCCCTGCTCTGACCAGCGCCGTCAGCGGCCAGTTGGTTTTCGCAGGCTCGGTGGACAGCACTAATTTCCTCGGTTGTAACGCGTTTGCGGCCGATGCATTTAAAGACAAGGTTGCCCTTATCAAGCGCGGCAGCTGCGCCTTCTCTGTCAAGGTGACCAATGCGGTCGCCGCCGGCGCCAAGGCCGTGGTGGTGTTTAACAGTGACGGCAATGGCAATGCCCGTTTTGGTATGTCAGGGCTTGATAACGCCACTGTGCCTGCCATCGGCATTGGTAACGAAGATGGCCTGGCGATTGTGAAATTGCTCGAAGCGAACCCCGGCCTTGAAATCACCATCGACCCGGCGCTGGCGCTGAAAAAGAAACCTGCCGACATTCTGGCGGCGTCATCTCTGCTTGGCCCCAATAGCTCAATCGATGTGATGGTGCCTTATGTGGCTGCGCCCGGCTCCGATATCTACGCCGCCTATGCCGATGAGCAGTATGGCCATGATAAAACCGGCACAGATCCCGCCGACTTTACCCTGATGAGCGGCACCTCGATGGCAAGTCCCCATGTGGCCGGTGCCGGTGCGCTGCTGAAGTCACTGCATAAAGACTGGACCCCGGACAATATCCGCTCGGCCTTGATGCTGACCGCAACCGGCGCTGAGGCGATGAAAAAGGCCGATGGCAAAACCACTGCTGATCCATTTGATGTGGGCGCAGGCCGTATTCGCGTTGACCTCGCCGCCAAGACCGGTCTGGTGATGGATGAAAATGCCCTCAATTACGAAATTGCCAACCCGGATATCGGCGGCGACCCGCGTAAGCTCAACCTGCCGTCCATGCAGGACAGCAAGTGCGTTAATAGCTGCAGCTGGACCCGTAAAGTCACGGCCACGGCCGATGGCAGCTGGAGCGCGGCGGTTGAGTCGGTGAAAGGCGAGGTGAGCTACAAGGTTGAGCCAGCGAGTTTCAATCTCAAAAAAGGCGAAAGCCAGCTCATCACTGTCACTGCCGATGTGTCCAAACTCGGTGAGGATTGGGGCTTTGCCAATCTCAAACTGAGCTCAGATGCATTCCCGCTCGCCGCAATGCCGGTGGTGGTCAAGGCGGCCAAGCGCAACTTGCCTGCGACCATCACAGTGAACGCATCCCGCAGCGCCGACGAGATGAACATTAAAGACCTTAAGGCCCTCGACCTGCCGGATATCAAGGTGAGCTCAGCAGGCATTGCTTTGTCTCAAACCCAGGAAGACAAAGTCGGTCAGGACAGCACCACCGACAAGCCATTCGATAACCTCGATGAAGTGGCGGTGTATAAGTTTGCCGTGCCTGAAGGCTCGCTGTATTTCACGGCCTCCATTGCATACACCACGTCACCGGATCTCGACATGTACGTGATTTCCGGAGGCAAAGTCGTGGCGCAGTCTGCCCGTGACGGCTCAAAAGAATCGGTACTCCTGAGTAACCCCGCTGCCGGCGATTACTTTGTGGTGGTGCAAAACTATGCCGCCTCAGGTGACGGCGTCGCCGACGTGTTCGGCCTTAAGTCACTCATCCTTGATAATACCGCCAGCGACAATTTTGAAGTGAAACTCGCCGGTGACAATCAGGGCTTTGATCTGAACCTCGCGTGGGATGTGAATGCCCTTGCCGGTGACGATGGTCTGGCGGTTGTTCGCCTTGAAACCTCAGACAGCAAAGTCGCGCCGGTTAACCTGCCTGTGGTGTTTACCCGCGTGGCGGACGACGTTACCCCACCGGCGCAAACTCGCCTGAGCGGTGAAGTGGAGCCCGGTAAGGCCATCACAGTGGTCAACACCATTGCTGCCAACCGTACCCAGGAAACCCGCAGCTATGTGCTGAGCGCCGAGGTGCCGGTAGGGCAGGAAGTCGCCAACATTAGCCATGGCGGCGTGCAAACCGGCAGCAGCATTCAGTGGAAACTGGATCTGGCGTCAGGCGAAGCGGCGAAAGACGTGAGCTTCGACCTTATCCCGCGCAAATCTGGCAGCGACAAGGCGCTGGTGCTGACCAACAAGGTGGATAATGCCACCGCCAAGGTTATCAGCGACAGCTACAGCTTTGATGTGCGTGAAGTGAAGCCGGTTGCCAAGGTCAATGCCCCTGAGGCCTTCCTTGAAGGGATGCGGATTAAACTTGATGGCAGCGTGTCCAGCGATGCCAACGGCGATGCGCTGACCTACGAGTGGACCCAGCTTGGCGGTAAAACAGTCAAAGTGCAAAAAGATGCACCGGCGCTGACCTTTATCACGCCTTACACAGATGGCTCGCCTGAGACCCTGTCGTTTAACCTGAAAGTCACCGACACTCAGGGTAACAGCGACTCGACCCTGGTGTCTGTGTCGGTCACGCCAAACAACAGACCAGACGGCGGCTCACTGGGCTGGCTGGCGCTGGTACTGGCCCCTCTGGCGTTCCTGCGTCGTAAACTGAAGTGATATTGTCTCTAGCTTGAAGCATAAGCCCGGCACTTGCCGGGCTTATTTTTTGGGGAGAGTGCACCGCTATCCGCTATCTGTGCTCCAGCAAAAACTCCACAAAGGCGCGGTCGGCCTTGCCCACCGGGCGCTTTTTCTTCCAGGCAATGTGCAGGTCCAGAAACACCCTCGGCTCAAACGGCCGTTTCTCGATTCGATCCTGCGCCGAAATCACCATGTCGAGCACACTGGTGATGGCAAATCCCTGGGACACCAGCTGCTTAATCAGGTTTATCAGGTTGGTTTCAAAGGCGATATTGGGGCTGATGTCCCGCTCGCGCGCCTGAGATAACAACCATTCGCGGTGAAAATAGCCGGGTTTGAACATTACCAGTTCATAGGCAAGAAAATCCTCAAGCGTTACCGCGCTTTCGCTGCAAAGGGGATGCTCCGGCCCCATGGCGACCACCATTTCTTCGGTCAGCAGCAGGCAGGAGTCAAACTCGTCGGTTAAATCCCGGGCGGTAATGATGGCGATATCCACCTCTTCGCGCTCCAGCATCCGCAGGGCATCCCGGGTGCCGCCTTCAAAGAGACTGAGCTTGAGTCCGGGGTTACGGTGACGAAATGCCATCAGCCGTGAGGGCAGGTAAAACGAGCCCAGCATGCCCGGCACGGCGATGCGCACTTCGCCTTCACTGAGGTTGGCCATGGCGCGAATTTGTGCCCGTGCCTGGTTTAACTGATTGAGAATGAGCCGCGCGTGCCCGAGCAGCGCCTCGCCTTCGGCGGTAAAGCTTATTCCCTTGTCGTTCATGCCCTGACTGCGGTTTATCAGCACCACGCCGAGGGACTGCTCCAGCTTTTTGATGCTTTGGCTCAGCGCCGGCTGCGCCATGTTGAGCCGTTTGGCGGCGCGGGTAAAGCTGCTGCTTTCACCGATAGCCACTAAGTGACTGAGTTGTTTGATGTCCATAATGTCACCTGCTAAAACATAACAATAACCAATCAATTCGATATGAAATATCTATTATCTGTATGTTAGCGCTCTGCGTTAGCCTGTTTCAAGCGCAGGTTCCGGGTGGTGGAGATTTCAGGTGAACGGCAGAATTTCAAGGGTGGAAGCCAAGCGGCTGATTTATGGTCTGTCATTGGCCTCTATCGTGGTGTACATCAATCTGTACCTGATGCAGGGCATGCTGCCGATGCTGAGTGAGCGATTTATGCTTGGCGGCGGCGAGAGTTCGCTGGTGCTGTCGGTGACCAGTTTTTCGCTGGCGTTTTCGCTGCTTGGTTTTGCTCTGGCGTCCGATGCCATCGGCAGGTTCCGGCCTATGATGCTGGCGCTGTGGCTGCTTGCGCTTTCCAATCCGCTGATGCTGCTTATTGAGAGCTGGCACGGCTTTTTGGGGCTCAGGCTCATTCAGGGTGTATTGCTTGCGGCCGTGCCTGCCATTGCCATGGCGTTTTTGCGTGAGCGCTTGCCACTGGCCGCGCTTATCAAGGCGGCGGCCTTTTACATTGCCGCCAACAGTTTTGGCGGCATAGTGGGCAGGCTCCTTGGTGGTGCGATGGCGCAGCACCTGGACTGGCAAGGCTCGGTGCTGGCACTGTCGCTGTTGACTCTGCTGGCGGTCGCTGTGTGCCATCTGTTGCTGCGACCTGCCGCTGACAGCGGCCGTCACCGGGTTCGTGAAACAAAACCCTGGCGCGGCTTTGCCCTGCACCTTGGCCGCGCCGAATTACGGCTTTTGTATCTCCTTGGCGGCCTTGCCTTTATGGTGATGGTTAACCAGTTCAGTTTTATTCAGCTGCATTTACTCAAGACGCCGTTTGAGTGGAGTCGCTTTGAGGTGACGTTGATATTCCTTTGTTATCTGAGCGGTACCCTGAGCGCGTATCGCTCGGCTGCGGTGGTGGCAAGGCTTGGGGTAATGGGGCTTTTTTGTGCGTCGCTGCTTTTGATGGTGGCAGGCTCGCTGCTCACCCTGATTGACACGGCGCCAGCGATTATCGGCGGCTTTTTGATGACCGCCTGTGGTTTTTTCCTTATCCATGCCTGCTGCAACAGCCAGGTTGCGCTTAAGGCCACTGGGCACAGGGCCAAGGCATCGGCGCTGTATCTGTGCTGTTACTACCTTGGCGCGGCGCTGGGCGGCCCCTTTTTAATGCCGTTCTGGCAGCAGGGCGGCTGGGGCGGGGTGGTGGCGGGCTCGTTGCTGCTGCTTGGCGTGGCCGCCTTGGTTATGTACCGCCTTGGCCGGCGGTTAGCCGCTGACAGCGCACCAAAGCCGGAAATCACGGCGCAGGATGAGCCGTCTGGTGCTGTGCTGCCGCTTGCTGAGCCTGGCTGTAAGGCCTGCTAGCGCAGCAACTGGTATTCTACGCACAAATAACCTGCGTCAGTCGTCGGCGCCGTCATTGAGGTAGTGCTTACGGTCAAGCTCGTACTTGCGCATCTTGTCGTAAAGGGTTTTTCGCGGCAGATCGAGCTGCTCCATGGTCAACTTGATTGAGCCGCGATTGTGCGCCAGTGCATCTTCAATCAGCACCCGCTCAAAAAATTCCACCCGCTGCATGAGTGACATGCCTGAATGCAGCGCGGCGCTGCCGCCCATGCTCGCGGCAAAGGCCGACTCGGCCCCAAGCAGTACGTAGCGCTCGGCGAGATTACGCAGCTCGCGCACGTTGCCGGGCCAGTCGTGGGTTGCCATGCGGCCAAGGTGGTCGGCGCTTGGGTAAATCAGCTCCCTGTGATAGCGCGCCGAGGCAATGCGGGCAAAATGCAGAAACAGCAGCGGAATGTCTTCCCGTCGCTCCTTCAATGGCGGAATAGGGATAGTCACCAGATTGAGCCGATAGAGTAGATCGCGGCGAAATTCGCCGGTATCACAAAGGCTTGCCAAATCGACCTTGGTCGCCGCGACCACCCTGATATCGAGCGGTATCGCTTTGTTGGAGCCAAGGCGCTCGACTTTACGGTCTTCCAAAACCCGCAATAATTTGACCTGAAGCGAC
Source organism: Shewanella jiangmenensis (assembly GCF_018596335.1). Classification (GTDB taxonomy): domain Bacteria; phylum Pseudomonadota; class Gammaproteobacteria; order Enterobacterales; family Shewanellaceae; genus Shewanella; species Shewanella jiangmenensis. The sequence goes on from NZ_JAHEPS010000003.1 coordinate 504,642, forward strand.
AGTGGCGTGGACTCAATCTCATCCAGAAACAGGGTACCGCCGTTGGCAAATTCAAACTTGCCGACCCGCACTTTATCGATGCCGGTAAAGGCACCGGCTTCGGCGCCAAAAAGCTCGCTTTCAATAAGGTTTTCGGGAATGGCACCGCAGTTGATGGCGACAAAGTTTGCCTTGTGGCGCGGGCTGTGGTCGTGCAGACAGCGGGCAACCAGCTCTTTGCCGGTGCCGGTTTCGCCTTCAATCAGCACGTCGGCCGGGGTGGTCACCACCATGTCGATAAGCGCGCGCAGTCGCACTATGCCCGGGCTGTTCCCGAGAATGCGTGGTCCGGCGATGGCGTGGGATTCGAGCGCCTTTTTCAGGCGGCGGTTTTCCAGTGTCAGCGCCCGTTTATCGAGCGCGCGGCGCACCACATCGAGCATATGCTCGTTATTGAAGGGTTTTTCCAGAAAATCATAGGCGCCTTGCTTAAGGGCGCTGACCGCCATGGCGATATCGCCAAAACCGGTGAGCAGAATAACCGGCAGACTCGGATCTTTGGCCTGACAACTGCCGAGCAGCGAAATGCCATCGAGCCCCGGCATGTTGACATCGCTTATCACCACGCCCGGCCAGTCGGCGTGAATGGCCGCAGCCGCCGCTGTCGGGTCGTTGGTTGCCTTGGCCTGAATGCCTTCAAGCTCAAACAGCTGCGCAAGCACTGTGCCGATATGCGGCTCGTCATCGACGATAAGCACCTGAACATGATGAAGATTATCAAGACTCATATTGTCCCTTGTCATTGGATGGCCGCGGCAGGCAGATATCGAATATTGCGCCGCCCTCAGCGGCATTGGCAAGGCGGATTTGCCCCTGCATCGACTCGACTATTTTGCGTGAAATCGACAGCCCCAATCCCAGCCCCTGACGCTCGCTGGTGGTGTAGTAGGGCTCGAATATTTTTTCCATCAGGCTCTCACGCACCCCGGGACCTGAATCCTGAATGCGGATAATCAGCGGATCGCCGTCTATCAGGCTGATGTTAAGCTGCTTTCCTTTGCTCTGGCTCATGGCGTTGACGGCGTTGCTGATAAGGTTGACCAGCACCTGCTGTAATCGGGTCCCGTCGCACCAGAGGCTTGGCAGATGGCCATGCTGCGCCACCTTAAGGCTCACCCGCTGCTTATCAAGCTCGGGCTGAACTATGGTCAGCGCCTGGGTCAGGCACTCACTCAGGTCAACGGCGCTGTCTTTGCCATGGGATTTGCGGGTAAAGCTTTTAAATTGGGCCACTATGTCGGCAAGGCGGTCGGTGAGCTCGAGGATAATGCCAAGGTTGGCTCTGGCGCGGTCGGTCATATCGCGCTCAAGCAGGGTCTGGGTGTTCTGCGTGTAGCTTCTTATGGCTGCAAGTGGCTGATTAAGCTCATGATTGATGCTTGCTGACAGGGTGCCGACCACCGTCAGTTTGGCTGCCTGAATGAGTTCATCCTGGGTGTCTTTCAGTTCAGTGTTGGCGGCCTCAAGCGCTGCGGTGCGCTCCCTGACCCTGAGTTCAAGCTCGTCACGCGATGCCTGCATCCGCTCAAGGCTTAAGCGCCGCTCCCGCTGCAGCAGGGTAAACAGCAGCAGCAAACCGTAGCAGGTGGCGGCAAGAAGCAGCGCCTGACGCAGCGCGTCATAAAGCGGCGCAAGCGGCGTGAGCACATGCACCCGCCAGCCGGCCTTGACCATGTCTTCGGCGGTTTCAAGAAAATCCTGCGCGGCGCTGCCCTGACCGATGCGATAGCGTCCGGGCGTGGCAGTTGCCCCCTGATAGGCTGGCTGCAGCGCAAGCTCCTTAACGGCCCGCTTGGCGTAACGCTTGGTTGCATTCAGGGCATTGCGTTTGTTGTTGGTGATTTGCGTCAGTGAGTTCAGGCGCCAGTCGTCGCGGTTGCTGGCAAAGACGATATCGTCGGGGTCGGTGATGATAAAGTCATAGCCGCCGGCCTTGGCAACCCCGGCGGCCTGCTCTTCCAAATCGGCCACATCCAGTTTGACTACGATGGCGCCAAGCACGCTGCCCCGATGCAGCACTGGAAACGAAAAGTAATAGCCGCGCCTGTCAGAGGCGGTGCCAACGGCATAATAGTTGCCCTGACGGCCGGCAATGGCGTCGGTGAAATAGGGCCTGAAGGAGTAATCCTGGCCAATAAAGGAGTAGTCTTCCTGCCAGTTGCTTGCTGCCACCGCAATGCCGAGGGCATCGATAAGGTAGATGTCGGATGCTTCGGTAACATGGCGGATTTCTTCCAGATACAGATTAAGCGCCGTAATACGCTCTTTATCCTGTTGATTCAACAGTGCCTCGGCCAGCACCGGGTTGGTCGACAACACATGGGGAATGGTTTCAAAACGGGACAGCACTGAGTCAAGCAGGTGTACCAGCTCCGACAGCTGCTTTTTAGAGCCGTCGCCAAGCTCGCGCATGCCGCTGTAAAGCTGCCACACCCAGGTAAGGTACAGCACCCCAATCAGGCCGATAAGGGCAAGCAGGGTATAGCGAAGCCGGCGAAGGTTGTATGCAGATAGGGCCATCTTGCTTGATTCTCAACAGAAAAAGCCACAGTAATTCTATGGCTTAGGCTCGCTTAAAAAGGCGCAGCAATCAAGTCACTGCGCCTTTTTGTTGTTAAGCGAAGCCAGGACCCGGGCGTTTAAAAGCCCTTAAGGCTGTCCAGATACTCAGGCAGAAACAGGCTGATTTGCGGCACATAGGTAATAAGCACCAAAAAGCCCAGCATCAACACCAGCCACGGCAGACAGGCATGGATAACCCAACCTATGCTGCGTCCGGTAATGCCGGCGGTCACAAACAGGTTAAGCCCCACCGGCGGCGTAAGCATGCCGATTTCCATGTTCACCACCATGATGATGCCAAGATGGATAGGGTCGATACCCAGCTGTACCGCAATCGGGAACAAAATCGGCGCCATGATGAGCAATATCGCCGATGGCTCCATAAAGTTGCCCGCAGCCAACAGCAGCAGGTTGACTATGATCAGGAATCCCCATGGCGGCAGGCCCCAGCCAACAATGGTTTCGGCGATGATGTGGGGAATGCGCTCTGTGGTCAGCACGTGGGCAAACAACATGGCGTTGGCGATGATAAACAGCAGCATAATGCTGACCTTGGCGCCGTCGCGCACCACCTGACGTACTTCTTTGTCGGCAGGGGTTTTCAAAAGCCCAAGCAGCACATGCCAGAGGTTGCGGCCAATGGCGGCGGCAATGGCTTCACCGTCTTTACGCCAGGGCACGTTTTTAAGTGGCCCAATATCACGATAGCCAAACACGGCAACAAGGTAAGCATACACACATGCTACGGCCGCCGCCTCGGTGGGACTCGCCACGCCGCCATAAATCGAGCCAAGTACGATAAAAATCAGCGCAAGGCCGCCAAGCGCCTTGGCACTTGAGATTGTCAGCGCCTGAATGCCGGGGAAGGGGCGGGAAGGCAGGTTCTTGAATCTGGCGACTATGTAGATGGCAAGCATCAGCAAACAGCCCATCAGGAGCCCTGGAATTAGCCCCGCCATAAACATGCGGGCGGCCGACACCTCGGTGGCAGCGGCATACACCAGCATCACAATGGAGGGCGGAATAAGAATGCCCAGGGTGCCCGAGGTGGTGATAACCCCGGCTGCAAACTTTTGCGGGTAGCCGGCGCGAACCATGCCGACAATCACAATAGAGCCGATGGCGGCTACTGTGGCGGGCGATGAGCCGGATACCGCCGCAAACAGCATACAGGCCATCACAGAGGCCATGGCGAGACCGCCTTTGATATGGCCCACGCTGTCCATGGCAAAGTCGATGATGCGCCTGGCCACGCCGCCGGTAGACAAAAACGCCGACGACAGGATAAAGAACGGGATCGCGAGCAGGGTATAGTGCTCCGAGGTTGCTTCATAGAGCTTAAGTGCCACCGAGGCCAGCGAATCGTTGGAAAACAATAAGATGGTTAACATGCTGGAAAAGCCCAGCGCGATGGCAATCGGCATGCCAAGCAGCATGCACACCAGCAGGGTTAAAAACAGGGTGGCTATGGTCATGACCTGGCTCCGTCATTGTCGCTTTTCTCTTTCGGCAAATCGTCTGCGCTATGGCTCGTGATATCGGCGCCATCGGCAAGCTGCATGCTCTCTTTGGCTTCATCATGGAAACTGAAACCCACCGAGGTGCCGCGCACGATTGCAATAGACAATTCAATAAAGCGCCATGTGAGCATAGAAAACCCAAGCAGCAGAATGCTTTGGCTGAGCCACAGCGGCACGGCCGGATCTTCTGGGTCAATTCGCAGCACATCCCAGGCAAACTCGTCGCTCATGGTTTTCATCAGCAGTGCCGGCACGTCGATATCCTCCATGCCAACGCCAATCTGATACATTTGCGACAAATAATCCCAGCTGCCTTTGATGAAAAGGCCGCAGTACACAAGACAAATCAGCACAGCCGCGATGGCGCAGAGGCGCCTTGGGCCAGGCGGCAGCTTTTTCACGAAGGCATCGACGCCGATATGGGCACCGACCTTGATGCCGTAAGACATGCCAAACAGGACAAACCAACCGCACAGGGTCAGGGTCAGCTCCTGGATCCATAAAAAGCCGGTATTGAAAAAGAAGCGCGCCACCACTTCGGCAAATACCAGCAAAGTCATCAAGGTGATAAGCAGGTTCAGCACACCTTCTTCGACATAGGCAAAAATTCGAGATATCACTTAGGCTCTCCCCGGGATTTTGTACCATCCATGGTCAATCATCGTCCCTGGTTAAAAGGCGGGTGGGGCCGAAGCCCCTAAGGTTCAGCGCTTATTGGCGCTGAGGGCGGCATCAATCAAGTCTTTGCCGATTTTCTCTTCAAACTGTGACCAGACAGGGCGCATGGCGTCGACCCAGGCCTGACGCTGCTCGGGTGTCAGGCTCACCAGAGTGACGCGCTTGCTGTCGAGGATGAGCTGGCGATCTTCAATGTCCTTTTCCAGCGACAGCTTGTTGCCATACACCACAGCTTCGTCGAGGGCGGCCTTGATGATGTCACGCTTGTCTTTTGGCAGGCTCTTCCAGAAGGTTTCTGAGGTAACGAGCATGTAATCCAGCACGCCGTGATTACTCTCGGTGATATGGGACTGCACTTCGTAAAACTTCTTGGAATAGGTGTTGGACCAGGTGTTTTCCTGTCCATCAATGGCGCGGGTTTGCAGCAGGGTAAAAACCTCGGAGAAGGGCTTTTTCACCGGCACGGCGCCCACGGCATCAAACTGGGCGGCAATCACGTCAGACGGCATGATGCGGAATTTCTGCCCCTTGGCATCGGCCGGCAGCGACAGCGCCTTGTTGGCAGAAAACTGCTTCATGCCGTTGTGCAGGTAGCCAAGGCCGACAATCCCTTTGCGGTTCATTGAGTTGAGCAGGGACTGACCCGCTTCACTTTGCTGGAAGGCATCCACAGCGGCCATGTCATCGAACAGGAACGGTAAATCAAAGATCTGCAGTTTTTTGGTGTAACGCTCAAACTTCGACAGCGACGGCGCGACCAACTGCACGTCATTGAGCAGCAATGCCGCCAGCTCGTTGTTGTCGCCAAAGAGTTGTGAGTTGGGGAACACACTGACCTTGTACTCGCCGGGCAGGCGGGTTTCAACCAGCTCTTTGAATTTCAGTGCCATTTGCCCCTTGGGGGTGTTTTCGGCCACGACGTGGGAGAATTTGATTTCCACCGGCTCGGCCCAGGCTGTCAGGCTGAAGCCGAGCAGGGCAGCTACTAAGCCCAGCTTTGGTTTGCTGAAGAGACGTGGCTTGCTTAAGAAACGTTGCAGGGGTGAGGTTTGTTGCTGTTTCATCGGGTTAGTTCCTTAAATTATTGCTGTTGTAGTCCTTCTCCTTAGGGCTCACATTGAACGACGGGTGCCCCCAGAGGTGTGTTTGTTAAAGGCAAGTAACAGGCCAACACGAGAGCAACATGTTTAAGTGTTTGTTAATAATGTGTTTGTTTGTGGAGTTGTTGCAATGTGGCAGTGACTGCTGTGGACTTTTTGGGTGGAATGCCGCCTAGGGACGGAGGTGTGATGGGTGGAAATCCACCCATTTCCCAATCGCATTCCTTGGAGGACATACACTTTTAAATGCGGGGCGTAGGGGCTTCGTCGCGGCTTATGCTCGGTAACTGCTATTGGGCATCTGCTGATTGTTATGTCGCGGCTCCTTGTGATTTACCCTTTACTTTGGCGGGTTCAGGTGTTTAAGCACGGCATCGCTTGGCAGTAACTCGAGGTGGCCACGCTCATCAAAATACCAACCGTTGATAAAGCCTTTCTGGCGCATGGCCATCAGGTTATGCAGTATTTCCCGTGCCTCACGCAGGGCTGTCTCCTGATCGCATCCGTGCAATCGCTTAAGGTAAGCGGCAATGCTGTCCAGTGAGGCTGACTGGCTGACGTTGGCCATGGACCTATCCTTTGTTGGGCTGTGGGGCGCAAAATGTACCCGGTTTGCGAGTACCCCATTTGCCAAATAAAAGCGTACCCGGGTTTACTCAGCATAGGCTAAAAGTACGACCTTCTCTAAAGGAGTAGCAGAGAAATAACGCGCTGGCTTGAGAGCGTACCTCCGGCAAATGTCGCTTTGTCGGGCGCTGTGGTTTTCTATCCGGACAAGAGGCTGGTAGAATGATAAAATTTTCGACCCATTAGGCCGAGTCCGGCCGTTACGTTTGATAGGTTAGTGTCCGATATGACTGTTAAAACCCGTTTTGCCCCAAGCCCTACCGGTTTTCTGCACGTGGGCGGTGCCCGCACTGCGCTGTATTCCTGGCTTCACGCCCGTGCCAACAAGGGTGAGTTTGTGCTGCGCATCGAAGATACCGACCTGGAGCGCTCAACCCAGGAAGCGGTGGATGCGATTATGGAAGGTATGGCGTGGCTGGATCTGAACTGGGATGAAGGTCCGTACTATCAGACCAAGCGTTTTGACCGTTATAACGAAATCATCGACCAGATGCTTAAAGCCGGCACTGCCTACAAGTGTTACTGCTCCAAAGAACGTCTGGAAGCCGTGCGTGAAGAGCAGGCCGCCAAAGGCGAACGTCAGAAGTACGATGGTTGCTGCCGCGGCGCAGCGCCCCGCGCCGATGACGTGCCACACGTGGTGCGCTTCCTAAACCCACAGGGCGGCAGCGTGGTGTTTGACGACCAGGTACGTGGCCGCATCGAAATTTCCAACGAAGAGCTGGACGACCTCATCATTCGCCGTACCGACGGCAGCCCGACCTATAACTTCTGTGTGGTGGTGGACGATTGGGATATGGGCATCACCCACGTTATCCGTGGTGAAGACCATATCAACAACACGCCGCGCCAGATTAATATTCTTAAGGCCCTTGGTGCGCCTATCCCTGAATACGGCCACGTGTCGATGATTTTGGGTGATGATGGTGCCAAGCTGTCCAAGCGCCATGGCGCCGTGAGCGTGATGCAGTACCGTGATGACGGCTATCTGCCGGAAGCGCTGCTTAACTATCTGGTGCGTCTGGGTTGGTCCCATGGCGATCAGGAGATCTTCACCCGTGAAGAGATGGTTGAGTTTTTCAATGTGCACGACATCAATAAAGCCGCTTCTGCCTTTAACAGCGATAAGCTGCTGTGGCTGAACCAGCACTATATTAAGTCACTCGATCCTGAATATGTGGCCAAGCACCTGGAGTGGCACATGAAAGATCAGGGGATAGATACCAGCAATGGTCCTAAGCTTGCCGAGGTAGTGACTGCACTGTCTGAGCGCGCCAAGACCCTTAAAGAGCTGGCCGCATCCAGCCGCTATTTCTATGAAGACTTTGAAGAGTTTGATGCCGAGCAGGCCAAAAAGCATCTGCGCGGTGTCGCGCTGGAGCCGCTGAAGCTGGTGCAGCAGAAACTGGCCGCTCTGACCGAGTGGACCCGTGAAGCTATCCATCAGGCTATCGAAGATACCGCCACTGAACTTGAGATTGGTATGGGCAAGGTTGGCATGCCACTGCGTGTTGCCGTGACCGGGGCAGGGCAGTCACCAGGCCTTGATATTACCCTTGAACTCATTGGCAGAGCCCGTTCTGAGCAAAGAATCTCCAAAGCGGTTGATTTTGTAGCAGATAGGATAAATTCCTAAAAAAGGCGTTGACACATTTTGGTGTGCTGCATAGAATGCGCCACGCAGTCGAGACACGGTGTCAGCAACGCTGGCAGCACACTCAAATGCAGTAAGAGAAGTACGGGGTTATAGCTCAGCTGGGAGAGCGCTTGCATGGCATGCAAGAGGTCCGCGGTTCGATCCCGCGTAGCTCCACCACCTTCTCTTGTCCAGGGTCACCTTCGTCTAGAGGCCTAGGACACCGCCAACTTTCTCTGGGTAGAGAGTCGGCGGTAACAGTGGTTCGAATCCCCTAGGGGATGCCAAACTCTTTTAAGCGAGTCTAAACACTTAAGTCCGGGGTCCCCTTCGTCTAGAGGCCTAGGACACCGCCCTTTCACGGCGGTAACAGGGGTTCGAATCCCCTAGGGGATGCCACGCTCTTTTAAGCGAGTCTAAACACTTAAGTCCGGGGTCCCCTTCGTCTAGAGGCCTAGGACACCGCCCTTTCACGGCGGTAACAGGGGTTCGAATCCCCTAGGGGATGCCAAACTCTTTTAAGCGAGTCTAAACACTTAAGTCCGGGGTCCCCTTCGTCTAGAGGCCTAGGACACCGCCCTTTCACGGCGGTAACAGGGGTTCGAATCCCCTA
>NZ_JAHEPS010000004.1 GCF_018596335.1 Shewanella jiangmenensis
TGCCTGGTGACATTAGTGCTGTGGTCCCACCTGATCCCATTCCGAACTCAGAAGTGAAACGCAGTCACGCCGATGGTAGTGTGGGGTCTCCCCATGTGAGAGTAGGTCATCGCCAGGCGCCAAATTTGGGCTAAGGCCCAAAGGAGCGGTAGTTCAGTTGGTTAGAATACCGGCCTGTCACGCCGGGGGTCGCGGGTTCGAGTCCCGTCCGCTCCGCCAACATAAAGACGAAAGCCTCTGCAGCAATGCAGAGGCTTTTTTCGTTTCTGCATTTTCTACAAGCTTATGTCGTTGCGACCGTTTCCGGTTAATCGTGGTAATTTGTATCCTGTCATCCTGATGATCTGCGTCGGGTGATAAACTGTATCCTATTAATTTGTCAGTTGGAGTTGGGATTGGAGCTTGAATACAGACAGGCGCTGCTGAATTGGTTGGCGACTTTTGGGGTGCAGCCTGAGGATTCTCAGGGGCTGTCGTTGATCCTGATGTTGGGCGCATCACTGCTGATTGCCTTTATCGGTTACCTAATTGTCCGTCGTGGTGTGGTGCGGGCGATGAATCTGGTTATTCAGCGCTCCAGCGCGACCTGGGATGATGTGTTTATGCATCACAAGGTGCTGGAGAAGTTGTCGCAACTGGTGCCTGTGATGGTGCTGGATTTGCTGCTGCCGATTGTGCTTGCCGAACATAAGCTTGCCAGCGACTTAATCGACCGCCTGACCAACGTGGCTTTGGTGGTATTGATGGTCAGGGCGTTTTACGCGGCGCTTGATGCAGTGAATGACATTGCCGACAGGCGCGATGTGAGCCGCCGCTTACCTATCAAGAGTGTGGTGCAGCTGATCAAGCTGTTCCTGTTCTTCATCGGTGTCATTATCGGTATTTCGGTGCTCGCCGACCAATCGCCGGTCATCTTCCTCTCCGGCCTCGGTGTTGCCACCGGTTTGGTGATGTTGGTGTTCAAGGACACCATTCTGGGCTTTGTGGCTGGCATTCAGCTTGCCGCCAACCGTATGGTGAGCCGTGGCGACTGGATCCAGATGGACAAATACGGAGCCAACGGCGCGGTGGAAGAAGTGATGCTGACCACGGTGCGGGTGCGTAACTGGGATAATACCCTGACCATGATCCCGGCCTATGCGCTGGTGTCGGATGCGTTTCGTAACTGGCGCGGCATGTCAGAGTCGGGTGGGCGCCAGATTAAACGTGCCATCAATATCGACATCAACAGTATTCGCTTTTTGACCGAAGAGGATAGAAAGCGGCTGGCGCGGATTAACCTGCTGAAAGACTATCTGCCGAGAAAGATTGAAGAAGTGACCGAGGCCAATGCCGGCGTCGCTGACTTGGATGTACCTGTTAACGGGCGGCGTTTGACCAACGTGGGGACTTTCAGGGCGTATTTGACCGAGTATTTGCGCAGGCACGATAAGGTGCATCAGGAAATGACCCTGATGGTGCGTCAGTTGGCGCCAACCACCGAAGGCCTACCCATAGAAATTTATATCTTTACCAACGACACCCGCTGGGTGTATTACGAAGGTATTCAGTCAGATATTTTCGACCATGTGTTTGCGATTCTGCCTGAATTCGGCCTGCGGGCGTTTCAGAATCCCACAGGTGAGGACATCCGCAGTATTGGTGTTAATTGCGCGCCGCGAGCAGCGCAGCCAGACTGACAAATACCCCGCCACTGGTTCGGTCGAACCAATGCAGCCGGTTGCTGGCACTGAGTTTGGGTGCCAGCAAGCTTGCCAGGCTCGCATAAATCATCACAAAACTGAAATCCACCACAGCCCAGGAGCCGGCAAGAATAGCCAGTTGTGGCCCTTGTGGTGCTGTCACGTCAATAAATTGTGGAAACAGAGCGGCGAAAAACAGCAGATCTTTTGGATTGCTGATCCCCACCATAAAGGCTTGCCGAAACAGCGCCTTCGGGCTGCCTTTGTCCTGTGGGCGAGCGAGATGAAAACCGTCATCGTGCGGCTTGGTGAGCAGCAGCTTGATGCCCAGATACAAAAGATACGCCGCGCCGCACCATTTAAGTACCGTAAAGCCATACTCGGTGGCCGCCAGCAAAGCGCCAAGGCCTGCGGCTGAGGCCAGCATCAGGCACAGCGCAGCAAGCACACTGCCAAGCGCCGTCGCCAGGCTTAAGCGTTTACCAAAGTGCATCCCATGTGACATGGAAAGCATGGCCATTGGGCCCGGTGAAATGGCAATCAGCACAATGGCGACAAGGTATAACAGCCAGGTATCGAGACTCATGGAATTGTATACAAAAATGAAGGTGGCCGAACTATAGCCAGTTCAGCTGGCTCAGGCAAAGACTAATTGGCTATTTGATGTGGCGGCGCTTATTTTTCGCTGGGCACATAGTCTGGAATTGCCTTGGGGTAGCGGCCGTGAATGCCGCGGTAAAAGGCTATGATGCTGTCCATGTCGGCCTGCATGTCGCCGCTGGTATGGGTGGGGCTGGCGATAACCACTTTACGGCTGGCAAAGTCCAATCCCACGGTCACAATCGGCACCTTTGCCTTAACGGCGATATGATAAAAGCCGGTTTTCCAGCGCGTTACTGCGCTGCGGGTGCCTTCGGGCGCCAGTGCCAGTTTAAAATTGCTATCTGCTTCAAACAGTGCCGACACCGCATCCACCAGATTGTTGTTTTTGCGTCTGTCTACCGGACTGCCACCAATTGCACGAAAGAACCAACCCCAGGGCGGAATAAACAGCTGATGCTTGCCAAGGAAGTGGATCCGCTCGCCCAGCGCGCCACGGGCCATTACGCCGACGATAAAGTCCCAGTTACTGGTGTGGGGCGCGACTGTCATGATGTAGCTTGGCAGTGGCGGTAATTCGCCTTCAAAACGCCAGCCGGTCAGTTTCATCAAAAAACGGCACAATGCTTTAAACATGAGTCAGGTTCTTGGAGTGGTTAATGGCTGGATTGTAGCGCCAATCCGTCGCGGCTGCCTATGACTTAGCTTTGAATAACAAACCTTTGTATACCAAGATTTCTGCCCTTTCCATCGTAACGCAGCTCGCAAAAGTCTATGCGGCCGTGTTTGTCCTGCCAAAGCAGACTGGTAGAGCGGGTGCCGTACTCTTCATGGCGGATATAAATCGATGACAGGCGCCGCTCCCATTCAAGGCTCACGCCTGTGCTTGGCAGCGCATTATCTTCTGGCCTGGACTCGTCCCGCATGATTTCAAGCAGCGCCTGTTCATCGGGTTTTCCGTTAATCACCAGCTGTTCAAGCGCTTGCTGACCCTTGGCCATCTTGGGCCAGACATCATCCATGGCACCATTGCTGATGGCATGACAGCCCGGCGTCAACTTCACATGCTCGGGTGCCAGACTGTTGAAGCAATAAAAGTCCTGCCCTTGGCCGTATACCAGATTAAAGGGATTGTAGTGGCGGGCATGATCTGTAAGCCAGGCGGGAAAGTCATTTGCGCTGCCAAGGAAGCGCGGAATAAGCTCACCACGGCTTTGGCGGTTGTCGCTGTGGTGGGCCGGGCTTCTGATATTGGTGAGGGCGCTGATAAAACCCTGGCGGTTAAGCCCGAGCCAGGTGCCACCGGCAAGCAGATCCTGACCTGCCAGAACCGTTTGCTCCGGCGGCCAGAAGTGGGCGGGTGCCGTGGGTCTGTGGTGATACTCATCGCGATTGGCGCACAGGATCAGCGGGTAATCCGGATTCACCCCAAGCGCCATAAACAGGATACACATGCTGCAATCCTCAATCGGGTTTCACTCAGCCTAATCAGCTTTCTCCCGTTTGAGAAGGGCTTAATGGTGATGATGGCCGTGATCGTTTCCGTGGCTATGCGGCTGACCATGTTTATGGCCATGCCCCTGATGAGGGTGATGATGAGCCTTTTTCGGACGACCATGCCACAAGCGGCGCAAAAACTTGCGCGGGCCAAGTCGCAGCAGGCTTGCCGCAAACAGCAGGGACAGCACCGCAAGCGCGGCAAGCTCCAGCTCATGCGGCAGCGCGATTAGTGGTGCATGAGTCAGCGGTGCATGCGTTGGTGCAATGGCGCTGGCGGCGGCCAGCAAAGCGGCGAGCAGCAGCCCCATGATGACTTTAACATTCAGCGGCATTTGCGACAGCTGGCGCAGGCTAAGCCATGGCGCACCGAGGAGCACCAACATCACAGCGGCTGCCGACCAGCCGCTGAAGGCCAGCGAAATGGCAAGCACGGCACCGCCAAGGTTGCAAAAGCGCATTGGCAGCAACACCAGCGTCAGCACCAGCAGTTGCAGCCAAAGATTGGATAAGGGAACCGACGGGTGGCCGATAAGGTTTGCCAGCAGCAAGCTGAGCAGTACCCAGGGCGCGCTGCGATCTACCAGATGGCTGAAGCCGAATTTAAGCGCACTGCCGGGCAGATGGCTGTGTGGGTCGACCGGCTTAACCTTGAAATGCACCAGCACAGCACCTATCAGCAGCAAACCAATGCCCTGTGCCAGCGCGTAGATTGGCCCCAGAATCAATGCGGTCAGCACCAGCGCTTCGGGGCCTGCCAGGCGCTGCAGCCAAAACAGCGCCGGTTTGCCGGTATCGGGGCGCACGCCCAGTTTGAATCTCATCACCGCCACCAGATAGGCCAGCAGCAGCGCGGGCGACAACTGCATCAGCCAGTGCAGCAGTTGTTCGCTGCCGTGATGTTCGTGGCTGTGGCCGCCATCCGCCACTGCCAGCAGCACAAACAGAAGCGCAATGCCGATAAGGCTGCCGATGCCGGCCTGATATTCGTGGCTGTGGTCGTCCAGCGACGACTGACCATGGGGCTGATGCAGCACCACATGCAATATCGAGCCGGTCACAAAGGCTTGCAGATAAACGGTATTTTCAAGGCTGAGGCGCTCGATGATCTGCTCGCCACCGAAAAAGCCGAGGGATGTCATCAACATCATGCCCAGCAGCACCAGCATGGTCCAGCCCACGCCAAGCTGTGGCCGCAGCAGCCACCAGATGGCCAGACCCACCGGCAGGCGGTGCAATACCACGCCCAGCGCCAGCAAGGTTGAGCTGCTGTCATGGCTTGCCAGCGCCATGGCACCGCCATCTGTGATGGTATGCAGCAGCAGACCGCCGATGCCGAGCACCAGTGTCAGGTTGTGGGTTAAATCTGAATAGCGGTGGAACAGCTTTTCACTGGCGGTGGGGCCCCAGAGCCCAAGCACCACAAACAGCAGCGACCACAGGCCACCGTGTGCCAGCAGTTCCGGCAGGATGTGAATAAGCACCAAACCGCCGAGGGAAACGAAGATAAAGCCGTCCAGCCCCTTCTGCAGCCCATTGCCCTGGGCAATGAAGCGATAACACAGAGGGCCCAGAAGAAGGGCGATGCAGCTGGCGAGCAGATAAAGCATGGGGATCCGGTGCGATTTTAAAAACGCTGTAGTATACCAGTTGCCAGCCGAATGAGCAGCGCCCATTTCGTTATTTACCTTTGTGCTGAGAGGGGCATTCAGGAAAGAGCCAATAGCTTATGTACTGGCCCTGCTCGTGTTCAATCTGCCCTCTTGCACTTATGGCAATGTTTGCCGCGAATCCATCGGGGCCTTGTCAATTTCATAGGGATTTTTCAGTCGGAGAAGCCCTTTTGTGATCCACGACAAAAATACCTATTGTAGCCGGAGAGGTGGTTTTCTGTGGCTATACTCTAGATAAATGATGACCTTGACGAATTTATGCATGGGGAGCTGCGTGTTCTTGTTAGTCATTTTGCTGCCGGCTCGGACGAATGCCGCTGTGACCTTAACAGGCAGCTTGCCCTAATGTCAGAGGATTCGAATGGTAAATGACATTCTTTTCAGCAATCTTATCGAATACATTCCTGTTGGAATTGTGGTTCACGGTCCACAATCCGAAATTTTGTATGCGAATAACAAAGCATCGGACATTCTTGGGCTCAGCATTGAGCAGATGATGGGAAAGGTCGCAATTGATCCCGCGTGGCGGTTTGATTCAGCTGACGGCTCTCCAATGAGTCTTGCTGACTATCCGGTTAACAGGGTGCTTGATGCCAAGGAAGGTGTATGGGGAATCATACTCAAGGTGCATCGCCCGGCTTCGAGGGATGTAGCTTGGGTGCACTGCAATGCGTTTCCGAATCTTGATGAGAACGGAGACGTAGCACAAGTCATCACCTGTTTTACAGACATCTCCAATGTTAAGCAGACTGAAGAGGCTCTCAGGGCGTCTGAAGAACGTCTGAACCTCATGCTACAAGGGGCTAATGATGCCGCGTGGGATTGGGATTATCGGCAGCACAAGATGTATTACTCCCCCAGGTGGTGGGATATGCTGGGCAGAGAGCCCAATGAGTTGGAGCCCGAAGAAGAGTTGTGGGTCAAGCTATTGCACCAGGAAGACTTGGAGCGGATTCTCGAAGAATTGCAGGAGTTGATGAGCAAGTCCGGCCCCACCGCCTTTGATACAGAATTCAGATTGCAAACCAAGTCGGGTGACTTTGTTCCTGTCCTTTGTCGGGGGATTATTGTTCGGGATGCCGATGGCACTCCACTGCGTGTGTCGGGCACTAATATGGATCTGACGGAGCGGAAAGCATCCGAGGCGCGCATTTATCAACTGGCTTATTACGATGTGCTCACCGGTCTGGCCAATCGAACCTTGCTCATGGAACGGCTCAAAGCGGCCATTGCACTGTGCGAGCGGAGTAAACAGGTTGGGGCGCTGTTTTTTCGATCTTGATAACTTCAAAATTCTCAACGATACCATGGGGCATGATATTGGCGATCAATTCCTTAAATTGGTTGCTGAGCGCCTGCTTCATTCTGTGCGGGGTTGCGATCTGGTTGCCCGTCTTGGGGGCGATGAGTTTGTAGTTGTTATGGAAAACCTAGCCGAAGATGAGCAGGGGGCGGCCCTTAAAGCAAAATCAGCCGGGCAAAAAATTAGAACTTTGTTAAATGAGCCTTTTTTTCTGGACGACAAATCTGTGCGTACTTCTCCGAGCATTGGCGTCGCATTGTTTGCTGATGGGGGCGGCTGCCTGGACGAGTTATTGAAGCAGGCTGATGTGGCTATGTATCAGGCAAAGGAAGCAGGTAAAAACGGATTGCGTTTCTTTGACCCAGCGATGCAGGCCGCGGTGGAAGAGCGGGTTGCACTGGAAAATGATTTACGTCAGGGGCTGCGGGACAATCAGTTCAGACTATTTTGTCAGCCGCAGGTGGATGCACAAGGCAAGCTGTGTGGCGGCGAAGTATTGATTCGCTGGCAACACCCGGTTAGAGGCCTGGTGATGCCCAACCATTTCATACCACTGGCTGAGCAAACTGACCTGATTATCCCTATCGGAGAGTGGGTTCTGCGCAGGACCTGCGAAACCCTGGTGGAATGGGAGCGTCATCCATCTCTGAAGCAAATCTCCCTGTCAGTTAATATCAGTGTGAATCAAATCCGGGCCGATGACTTTGTCGAGCGGGTATTGTCGATAGTTAATGACTGTGGCACCAATCCAGCACGCCTGATGCTGGAGTTAACGGAAAGCTTAATGGCAGAGGATGTTGAGGGTATTATTTTTAAAATGAATGCGTTACGCGAAAATGGTGTGCGTTTTTCTGTTGATGACTTTGGCACGGGCTACTCCTCGCTTAGTTACCTGAAACGCTTTCCTCTTGCCGAGCTCAAAATTGACCAATCTTTTGTCAAAGAAATACCAGAAAATCAGAATGATGCGGTAATTACCGAGATTATTATTGCGTTGGCACGACAGTTAGGGTTGGCGGTGTTGGCTGAAGGTGTTGAAACGATGGACCAGTTCAACTTTTTGTTGCGCAATGGGTGTGGCTATTTTCAGGGCTATTTATTTGGTAAACCATGTGCAATCGAGTTTTTCAGCAGCAACTTTGCCAATTTGATGGCGGCTGACATCAGGGGTGTCCGTTAGGGTTAACCTTTGTTCAAATTGCCGTTCGACCTGCAGGAATTTGCGAGTAAAATAATCCCATAATTGGAGTTTTCCGATAAATCATTGCCATGGATATATTTTCTGCTGCTGTTATGTTGTTTTTGATTATGGACCCGCTCGGTAACCTGCCGATTTTTGCGTCCATTCTGCGTCATATCGATCCGAAGAAGCGCCGCAAGGTGCTGGTGCGCGAGTTGCTGATTGCGCTCGTCATCATGTTGCTGTTTTTGTATGCCGGTCAGTGGATCCTCGACTTCCTCAATCTGCGCTCTGAGTCAGTGAGCATAGCCGGCGGTATCATCCTGTTTTTGATTGCGATTAAGATGATTTTCCCGAGCGAGGGTGGTGTCACCGGCCTGCCCGCCGGCGAAGAGCCTTTTATCGTGCCGATGGCCATTCCGCTGATGGCTGGCCCCTCGATTCTGGCAGCGCTTATCCTGCTTGCCCATACTGACCCAAGCCGTATGACCGACTGGACCATAGCGCTGGTGTCTGCCTGGGCGGTGAGTGCTTTTATTCTGATGTTTTACAAGAGCTTTACCCGCATACTCGGTGAAAAAGGCCTGACAGCGGTCGAGCGCCTGATGGGTATGGTGCTGGTGATGATTTCGGTGCAGATGTTCCTCGATGGCGTGGCAAACTACTTAAATAAATCCGTTGGTTGAGTCAGGTAGCGTGTTGGGCTGTTGCCTGAGTGCGCCGCTCCTTGATTGATGCGGCTTGTAGATTGAGTTGATTACCAGCCTCGAACAAAGCCATGGTTCCGATAAGGGTTCTGTGGCTTTTTGTTTGGCATTCATATTCTTTCGCCTTCCACGCTTAGCTTCCTTTGCACTTACCTTCCTCTGCACTTATCTTCCTCCAGATTTACCGTCTTCCATTTCGCTGAGCTGAACTGAACTGCGCTGTGCTCTGCCAGCTGTTCCGCTTCACCTCCGGTCACCTGAACTCTAATAATTGCCGCGTCACTTGCCAGCAGCGGGTGTGGGTGCGATTATCGGAATATTGTATCCAAAAATAACTACCATAATGCCCAGCTCGTCGCATAGCTCTCTGTTCGGCTCTTCGCAAAGCACTTTGTTCAGCTCTCTACTAAGCGCCCTGCTTATTGGCTCACTCACGCTTATCGCCGTGCCCATTGCAGCAGCCCCTCCAGTGGTCAATTCAATAGCGGCCAACTCAGCAGTGAACGCCTTTGGAACGGCGACCATGCCACCTGTCACGTCGCCTGCGATGAGTGGTGCTGCGACGCCTGCTATCAGCGCTACGCTTAAACCTCAGGCCACTGCGCTGCCCTATGCCGGTGTGCCTCCGTCGAGTGAATCCCGCGATAAGCTCGGTAATCTCATCCCCGCTGCGGTTTATACCGACCTTGGTGCCTGGCATGGCTTTCATTTACCCACGGCGGCAGCGGTGGGCAGTTTTCCCGGCCCACTGATTATTGCCGAGGAATACAGCATTCATTTATCAAAGGCCATGGAGCGGCTCAGTATCAGTCAGGGTGGGCAGCTTTTGCCGTTGGCGCAGGCCAAAGTCACGCTAAGCGCCGAGCCTTGGGGGCTTTATCAGCGGCTCGACTGGCCCGAATTAAGCGTAACACTCGCGCTTGAGTATCTTGATGCGCGAACGGCAATAGTCACGACCGGGGTCATCAATCAGGCGCAGCGGCCGCAGCAGTTGACGCTGCACTGGCAAGGCGAGCCCTTTGCCGAACATTCGGGAGAGGCGTTGACCAGCGAGCCTAAGCTTGGCGAGCGGCAGATAAGCTGGGCTATGAATGACAGGGCTGATACCTGGAACCTGCTGCTTAACGGCGCATCGTATCGCATCAGTTTTGAAACGCCGCTAAGCCTCAGTGCTGCGGCACAAAAAGGTTATCGGGGCGAACTTACCATCAGCCTAAGCGCTGGTGAGCAGAGAGTATTTCGCTCCGCCCATCGCTATTTTCACACCCGGGCGGAAGTAAGCGAATTTGCCTTTGACTGGGGCCGGGTTGATGGTGCGCTCAAGGCAAACAAAGCGCGCTGGCAACAACGTTTTGCCCGCCTTGGCGCCAGCGGCGACAGGGCGCTGGACGGGGCTGCACAAAAAGCGGTGATGACATTGCTGCACAACTGGCGTTCGGCGGCCGGTGCCATTCGCCGTGATGCGATAACCCCTTCTGTTACCTACAAGTGGTTTAACGGCGTATGGGCATGGGATAGCTGGAAGCAGGCGGCAGCCCTGGCGCGCTTTGATGCCGGGCTTGCCAAATCCAATGTGGAAGCCATGTTTGATTATCAGTTTGGCGCCGATGACAAACTGCGGCCGCAGGATGAGGGTAATCTGCCGGATGCGATTTTTTATAATCAGTCGCCGGAGCGGGGCGGCCGCGGCGGAAACTGGAATGAGCGCAACGGCAAGCCGCCACTTGCGGCCTGGGCCGTGTGGGAAATAAACAAACAGGCCCCGGATCATGAATTTGTAAAGCGCATGTATCCAAAGCTGGTGGCATACCATGAGTGGTGGTACCGCAATCGTGACCATAACCAAAATGGCCTGGCCGAATATGGTGCCAATCTGCACTCTGCCCATGTGAAAGACGGTAAGCCCGACAGCAAGGCCATTCTTGAAGCTGCCGCCTGGGAGTCGGGGATGGACAATGCCCCACGCTTTGATGCCAGACCCAGCCTCAAGGTGCTCGAAAACCGCGACCGAGCCGGCAAGTTGCTGGGTTATTCGGTATCGCAGGAAAGCGTTGATCTCAATAGTTATCTTTATGCTGAAAAAGGTTATCTGGCCGAATTTGCCGATGAACTTGGCCTGAAGGAAGAGGCGGCGCGCTGGCGTGAGCAGGCCGAGCGGCTCAAAGCGCAGATCCAGACGCTGATGTGGGATGAGGAGCAGGGGTTTTTCTTCGATCGCGACAGCATCAGCGGCGAGCGGCTGGTCTCGCTTGGAAAAGGCGTCGAAGGCTGGATCCCGCTGTGGGCGAGGGCCGCCGCCAAGGCACAGGGCGAGCGGATAATCCGGGAGCAGCTTGAGCCCGGTCGTTTTGGCAGCCTTATTCCGTTTCCTACGGTCAGCGTCGATAACCCGGCGTTTGCGCCCAGCCGTTACTGGCGCGGCCCGGTGTGGCTCGATCAGTTGTATTTCGCGCTCGAGGGCATGGAAAACTACGGTGGTGCAACGCAAATAAGGCCCTTGGTGCTGCGGCTTTTTCAGCAGGGGCAAGGGATTATCGGTGACGGGCCCATCCGCGAAAACTATCAGCCGCTGACCGGCGAAGGCTTACATGCGACCAACTTCAGCTGGTCGGCGTCGGTACTTTTGCTTGCCCATCAGCGCTGGTTGCTGCCGCCTGCGATTAACCAATAAGTTTTGTGAAACCGCCGGGTTTGTTAACGGGAGTGCAGGCCGTTTCGCTGAACCATGTTGCTGAGTTGCTGAACCGTGCCTGAATGCCTTGAAGATAGGGCGCTTGCCCTGTTGAGGCGCCTGCCCGGCGCTGTTAATGTTCTGTTCCCGACCTGTTGCGCTTTGTTTGGCTGTTTATCAGCCGATTAAGCGGCAGTGGTTAACATGAACTGTCATCATGGGCGTCGGCGACTACACTTTAGTTTTATCCCGGTTTGGTGGTTGGTTTAAGGGCGTATGGCTTTTCATGGTCAGCCCGAAGGAAGGTTTTGATGGGCAAAAGATTCAAGTCCCCGGGGCTGTGTGCTTTGGGCGTAATGTTGGCATTGGCAGGCATGCAGGTTGCGGCGGCGCCGACCTCAGGAACCCCGGCCGATATCGGCATCATCAACAAAGAGCGGGTGCTCTACTGGCTTATCAAGCGCGGTGAAGTTGACGCCGATGCCAGTGACGACATCAAACAGGCGGCAGTCGAGGCCTTTATCGCCCGCGCCCGTGGCACAGCGCCGGATATCGCTCTTGCCGAGCGCCAGGAGCGTGAGCAAAAAGCCAAGGCGCAGCAAAACCAGATGCAGCGCAGCCGTGCTCAGGCGGTGGCCGACGCCGATGTCACCAAAACCGTGAAGGTATTGGGCGTGCTGGTGGATTTTCCTGATTTACCATACGATAACAATGGCTTGGTTGCCGGTGATACCGACATGTATTACCCAAGCTACCCCAAAAGCCATTATCAGGACCTGCTGTTTTCCACCACAGGTGTAACCGGCCCGAACAATCAGAATTTGATCTCCGGTTATCAGTATTTCCAGCAAGCCTCGGGACAGACCTTTTTCTTTACCGGTGCGGTACGCGACTGGGTGCGCGCCGACAATAACGCCGCCTATTACGGTGGCAATGCCGGTGAAGCCGATAACGACAAGGCGGTGCCTGAACTGGTGCTCGAAGCCGTGACCAAGGCGGTGGTGGGCATGAGTGCGCAGGAGCTCGCCAGTTACGATATCGAAGATCCCTACGATGTCGATGAAGACGGCAACCTCGATGAGGCCGATGGCATTATCGATCACATCATGCTGTTCCACTCCAGCATAGGTGAAGAAGCAGGCGGCGGAAAACTCGGAGCCGATGCCATCTGGTCGCACAGATTTTTCCTCTCAAGCGATGCCACCGCCTATGGTAAGGCCGTACCCGGCACCAATCTGCGCGCCTACGGTTACACGGTTCAGCCGATTGATGCCGCCGCCGGGGTCTGCACCCATGAATTTGGCCACGACTTGGGCCTGCCCGATGAATATGACCTTGAGTCAGGTGGCGATGGCTCGCCGGTTGGCAGTTGGTCACTGATGTCCGGCGGCAGCTGGACCGGTGAGGTGGCTGGCGCTGAACCCGTGGGTTTCAGCCCTTATGCCCGCTCGTACCTGCAAAATACCTACAAGGGTAAGTGGGTGAATGAGCAGCAGGTGAGCCTCGACAGCCTCACCCCATCCGGCACGGATTTCACCCTGGTTGAAGGGGTTAACGCCAATGGTGTTAACCAGTTATCTCTGAAGGTGCCAGCCGCACCGGTTGAGTTCAAAGCACCCTATGCCGGTGAGTACCAGTATTACTCGGGTCAGGGACATGGGCTTAACAATGCCATGTCGTTCAATGTGACCCTGCCGTCAGCGTCGACTATTACCCTGAAGATGCGCGCCCATTGGGAAATTGAAGAGGGCTACGACTATATGCAGGTGCAGGTGGATGGCACGCCGATAGCGGGCAATCTGACCCAGCCAACCAGCTACTATGCCCATGGCACCCATGTCATTACCGGCTCATCTCAGGGAGAATGGATTGAGCTGACCTATGACCTCAGTGCCTATGCAGGAACTACGAACAGGCAAATCAGCATTCTGTATCGTACCGACGAGTATGATGGCGGCTATGGTATTGCCATCGACAACCTCAGTATTGAAGCGGGTACAACGGCGGTTTACAGCGATGATGCCGAAACCGATGGCAAGATGACCCTGGGCGGCTTTGCTCGTATTGACGGTTACCGTCCGGGTAAAGACCGCCGTTATATAGTGCAGCTTCGCAGCCACAATGGTATCGACAAGGGGCTTGCCAGCCACAAATACGATCCGGGCGTGGTGCTCTGGTTTGAAAACTTCGACTACAGCGACAACAACTCTGTCACCCATCCGGGCTCTGGCTTGATTGGTGTGGTCGATGCGGATCAAAACCCGATTGGCTTTGGCAGTGCGCTTGGCAGCACCGATACCCAAATTCGTGATGCCGCCTTCAGTACCCGCCAGCAAACGGTCTACGAGGGCGACAGCCACCGCAGCCCGGTGAGCCTGTTTGACGACAGTCTGGATTACAGCGCGCCGTTGCAGCCGCAGTCGGGCATAGTGCTGCCCAAACTGGGTCTGACCATGGAAGTGCTGGAGCTGGCCGCCGACAATAAAACCGCCCGTATCCGCATTAAAAAGCAGGATGGCAGCACGCCACCACCGCCAGCGTTGGTGGCCGATATCGGCGTTAGCGTAAGCGGCGCTACCGCCAGTTTCAGCAGCAATGTCAGCGGTGGCAGTGGCAATTACACCTATGAGTGGAATTTTGGTGTCGCGGGGGCAACGTCGACCCAGACAAACCCAAGCTACAGCTACGCCAGAAGCGGTGATTACACTGTTACCCTGACCGTGACCGACAGTGCGGGCGCCACCATCAGCGACACCCAAACTGTGCAGGTGACTGTACCTGTGGTGGCCAGTTTCACTCAGGTCGTCAACCAGCTTAACGTTACCTTCAGCAACAGCAGCAGCGGCGGCGATGGCAACCTTAGTTACAGCTGGAGCTTCGGTGATGGCAAGAGCAGCACGGCGGCATCGCCAAGCCACAGTTACTCAACTGCCGGCAGTTACACTGTGGTGCTGACTGTGACCGACGGAAAAGGCAAATCCGCCAGCCAAACCCGCACCCTGTCGGTAACGGCGCCTGTGGTGACCCCAACACCCGGTGACAGCGGCGGCGGTGGCGGCAGTCTCGGCTGGTTTGCACTGCTGGCCTTAGGCCTTGCAGGCGCTGTGCGCCGCCGTCCGGCCTGATGTCGGCTTGAAATCGGCCTGATGTTGGCCTTATGTTGAAGCAAAAGGATTAACAAAAACGCCCCGTTTAGGGGCGTTTTTTATGGGCGCTGATGAAGGGCGACAGCCGGCCGTTAAGCGCCGCGCACCCTGCGGTAGTGGCTTTTTACCATGGCGCCGAGCAGCACCTCGGTGTTTACATGCTCATACTGCTGCGGCTCTGATAATGTCCCAAACAGCGGCGAGCCGCCGCCAAGCACAATCGGCAGGCGGGTTATCACCAGCTCATCAATCAAATCGGCGGCCATAAAGCCCTGAACGGTCTTGCCGCCATCGATGTAAAGCCGCTGCAAACCACGGTGATTAAGGGTTGCGACCAGTGCCGCCAGCTCGCTGCTGACGAGTTCGGCCTTGTCTGCGAACTTTGCCCGGATCTCACTGAGGCTATTGCTGAGTACAAACACAGGCACAGGATAGGGCCAGTCGATATCGAAGCTGCACACAGTCTCAAAGGTGGTTCGCCCCATCACTATTGCATCGATACGGCTTAGAAAACCGGCCCAGCCGCAATCATCGCCATCGGGATTGGGCACCGAGTGCAGCCAATCGATGCTGCCGTTGCTGTCGGCGATAAATCCATCGAGGCTGGTGGCGATATAAACTATGTTTGCCATGGTTTTACTCCCCTGATGATGCATTTCGCTGGGCTGCTGATGTACTTCGCTGTTGGTGTACGTCGCTGTTGGTGTACTTCGCTGAGGATGCGCTCAGCTGGTGATTTGCGTAACCGCTGCCGGCAAAAAGATTTCGCTCACGGTCAGCTCCTGTCCGGCGCAGCCAAAGTAGCGTCGCCGGCCCCAGAGTCTATCCGGGACATTTTGTCCCAGGCTCTCGGCTAGGCTTGCCAGTGCGCTGCAGGAATCGAAACTCGCCACTTCAATTCGTCCGGGGCGGAAGTGGTCGCTGGCAAACAGCAGTTCGCCCAGCGGCCGCTCACCAAGGCCGGTCAGCTCGTTGCCAAGCCGCGCCAGCAGTGAGGGTGGCACCAGAGTGCGGGCAAACACCCAGGGCGTGCCATCAAGCACCAGTAGCACTTCGCGCACCCACATGGGCTCGGCGCTCGCGGTGTCGATAAGCTCAGATTCCCCCAATACTTTTACTTCAAAGCGTTGGCATTGAGTCTTCAGGCGGGCGGTTAAGCTGCCGCCATCGAGCAGCCAGTCGGTCAGCGCGGCACCGGGCAGGCCGATGTCGTCGGGCGCGTGCCAGGTAATGGATTCGCCATACGGAAAACTGAGACTGGAAACACTCATGGATTGCTCGCTACAATGAATGGGTAAAACGAGCCAAGTCTATCATGTTGATGTAACTGTCGATAGTTTGCCTCCGGCCGATACTGGGATCACAAGGAGTTCGGGATTTGATGAAATATTTACTGATGCTGGCCGTTTTCGTGTTGTCTCTGGGCCTGCCTGCCTTGGCCGAAGAAGAGGCGCCAAAGCTTGAAGAGTATGCCTATTACGGCTTTGAACCCGAGATTGTGACCAACTACATCTCCAACCGTAAAAAGCTTGGTTTTGTGCGTATCAGTGTCGAGCTGATGGTCAAAAATCCCGATGACATGGTGCAGGTTGAAAAGCACGATCCGCTGCTGCGCTCGGCCATCATCGAGATCCTCGGCAATCAGCCGGAAGAGAAAATCAAATCCCTCACCGGCCGCGAAGAGATCCGCCGCGAATGCTACGATGCGGTCAACAAGCTGATGGAAGCCGAAACCGGCAAGGCGCTGGTGGTTAACCTGCTGTTTACCCGATATTTGTACGACTAATCTCAAGGCGGCGCCTCAGGGCGCCGTTCACTTTTTATGAACTCCAAATCTGCCAATTCCAAAGGGCTGCACCCGGATAATGCACATCGCCACGGCTATGATTTCAGCGCGCTGGTGGTGAGCTATCCGCCGCTCAAATCCTTCGTGCGCCCCAATCCCCATGGCAATCTGTCGATAGATTTTGCCCTGCCGGCGGCGGTGAAGGCGCTCAATGCCGCCTTGCTCAAGCATCATTACGGCATCGACGGCTGGGACATTCCCAAGGGCTTTTTGTGCCCGCCCATCCCGGGGCGGGTCGATTATTTGCATTATCTGCAGGATTTACTCGCCCACACACCGGGCGCTGCAGACTTACCGCTGCTGGACATAGGCACAGGTGCCAACGGCATTTACGCCCTGCTGTCGGCGAGCCGGTTTGGCTGCAACGTGGTGGCCACCGACATCGCCAAGGCGTCGCTTGCCAATGTGGACAAGGTGCTTGGCCATAATCCGGCGCTGAAAGCCAAAGTCACGCTGCGCCATCAGGCCAATCCCAAGCGGATTTTCGCTGGTGTGGTTGCAGAAAATGAGCGCTTTGCCGCCTGTGTCTGTAATCCGCCATTCCATGCCAGCGCCGCAGAGGCCGCCAGTGGCACGGGTAAAAAACTCGAGGGGCTCGCCAAAAGTCGTGGCAAAGCGGTGCCTACACCCAAGTCGGCCAGCAAGCCGGGGGCGCTTAATTTTGGTGGTCAGGATGCGGAGCTTTGGTGCGATGGCGGCGAGCGCAGCTTTTTGTTTCGCATGATAGATGAGAGCGCGGCGCGGCCGCAGTTGTGCCTGTGGTTCAGCTCGCTGGTGTCCAAAGGCGATAACGTGCGTCCCTGCAAGCGGCGGCTGGAAAAACTCGGCGCCGCCGAGGTAAAAGTGATCGAAATGCACCAGGGCATGAAAATCACCCGGGTGCTGGCATGGCGTTTTTAAGCTAAAGCGAAGGCGCGGCTACTGCCCCTGCGACCACAGCAGTTGCCCGGCGCCGCTTAAGTCATAACCGCCGAGCATGGCCGCCACCTGACGGGTGTCCGGTGCGGTCAGCATCCCCAGCAATTCCTGCAGCTGGCGGCGAAAGTAGATGCCCTGGGTCATCACAAAATCAAAGGATTCATTCAAAAGCGGCACAAAGGCGAGGCTGCTTTCTCTGGCAACGGCCTGACAGCCAAAGCCAATATCGGCATCGCCACGGGCGATATACCCTGCCAGCTCCCGCTCGCTGAAGCCGGTGTAACGCACATCGATATCGGTCAGGGCTTTGCCCTGCGCCATCAACCAATGTTCCAGATGCTGCTGGCTGCCGGCACCGCTCTGACGCCGCACCCAGCGCAGCGGCAAGCGGGTGATTTGTTGCTGATCCTGCAGCTGGTGGTGCATCTCTGGCCTGACAATCAGCCCCTGTGCGCGTTTATAGCCATGCACCAAAATCCACTGCTGGTGGTTCTGGTACCCCTTTAGCAGCCCGGTGTGGCGGATGCTACGCTCATCGAAGCTGCCCCAGTGCAGGGTGCAGACATCGGCGTAGCCCTTGGCGAGCAGCTCAAGCCCCAGCCGCGAGCCGGTGGCGCTGTAGCTGACCAGTTCGCGGCTGCCGATTTTGCCCATCAGTCTGGCAACCAGCATCGACAGCAGCGGGTCGTCGCTGCCGCTGATAATCAGCCGATCGGTGAGCATGCCGCTGTGGCAGGAATCCATTACCCAGCGGTCAATCAATACTTTTGGAAACAACCATTTACCCGTTACCTTGGTGGCGGGCAACACCCGGTCGTTGGCCATGGCGTAGACCTTCTTCTCGTTGAGATCCAGATAGTCGGCCACCTGTTTGGCGCTCATGTATACCAGTTGTGCTTGGTCCGTCATCGTCCTTTCCGTGTTGTTCCTGTCAGTCCCTAGGCCTGGCGGCGGTATTGATGGCATCAAAGCTGATATTGTCGGCGCCGTGGTACACCAAAAAGTGCCGCCCCTTGGCGCGGGCTATCATGGTGATGCCAAGCTTTTGCGCCAGCTCCAGCCCCATTTGGGTCACGCCGCTGCGGGACAGCAGCACAGGTATGCCCATCTTGGCCACCTTGATCACCATCTCCGAGGTCAGCCGACCCGTGGTGTAAAAGATGTTATCGCCGCCGGTTTCGCCCTTGAGCCACATTTCACCCGCGAGGGTATCCACCGCGTTGTGGCGGCCAACGTCCTCCACGAAGGAGCGAATTTGATCCCCCTCACACAGGCCGCAGCCATGCACGGCGCCGGCGTTTTTGTAGGTGTCGTTGTAGTCGTTGATGTTGGCGAGCAGGCTGTAGAGGGTGCTTTGTTTAAGCGACGGTGTCGGCAGCCTGATTTCATCTAGCCCTGCCATCAAATCACCGTAAACCGTGCCCTGGCCGCAGCCGGTGGTCACGGTTTTTTCCGACAGCTTTTTATCCAAATCCTCGGTTTGCTCGCGAGTGATGATGGCGGCCGAATTGACCGCCCAGTCGACAATCACAGACTCAAGCTGCGATAGGTCTTTAATAAATCCCTGATTTTTAAGATAACCAAGCGCCAGTGCCTCCGGGCGGGCACCCAGAGTCATCAGGGTCACTATCGGACGCCAGTTGAGATACAAGGTCAGTGGCCGCTCGCAGGCGACTTGTTTTTGGAGCACTGCACCGGTTTCATCCACCGCAGTGACGCCAATGGTCAGCGGCGCTTCGGCGCTGGTGCGGATAAAGCGGGTGTGGGGTTTTTCGGCCGTCATGGCAAACCTCGTTGATAAACCTGATCTTGGCTTAGCAAGTATCGTACCCGCCCAAAAACGTGATCTGTTCCGGCAGATTTTCCGACCCTTTTGGCAAACCGAGGGGCGTTCTGTCCCACCCTAAATCGGGTGTGAGACAAATTGTCCTATAAACAGCAGGGATTTGATGATCCAGTTCAAACTTATCCGCCCGGTCCGCTGGCACCCTTCTTGCAGTCTGGGGTTAGCAACGCGGTCGGGGTTTTGAAACTCCGGCTTTTCTCAGAGGAATCAAGAGATGCAACACACCCAAAGCGTTTGGCCCATGTATGTGTCGCTGAAGAAAGTGCAGAAGCAGGTTGGCCGCTGGCTGTCGTCCAGCTGGGAGCTGGATGCCATGGTGCCCGCCAGTCAGGGCGAAGTGCCCGGTGCAACCCTGGTGCTGCTTGAGCTGTACCGCGATGAGCGCGCCAGCTACCGCCTCAATCTCGATATGGACAATCCCATGCTCTATATCGTCTGCGACGAGCTGGAAGGCGGCACCTGGGTGCCCGCTGCCATCAGCGCCGATCAAAACGTCGCCGCCGGTTGTCTCGAAGGTGATACCCCGGTGCTCAATTGCCCGATGCCTGAGGCCATCGCCTGCTGGATTGAAGCCTTTATCACCCACCACGGCGAAGTGGAAATCAGCGCCCATCGCCGCAAGCACGTTAACCGCCGCAAGGAGCTGGCCGAAGCGAACGCACGGAGGCCCTGATGTCTGAATCCGCTGGTTTGTTCGGGCGTTGGCAGGCGCGCCGAGAGGCGGTGGCCGCCGAAGCCGCTGCCGAAGACATCGAGCTGCAATCGCCAGATCTTGCGACTGAGCAGAGCGAGCCCCTGTCTGCTGCTGAAACGGCTGCAGAAGCTGGCACGGCAACGACCGAAGCTTCTGATGCTGCCACAGCTGATGAGGCGGCATTGGCCGAACCCTTGCCCGACCCGGAAAGCATCGAAATCGGTGGCAGCTTTGCCCGCTTTATGGGGCAGGAAGTTGACCCGGTTACCCGCGCTGCGGCCCTGCGCGCGCTGTGGAAGCAGCCCCAGTACAACGAGATAGATGGCCTGATTGAATATGCGCTGGATTATTCCAATCAGCCCAAGCTCAGCCCCGATGCCTCGCTGGAGCTGGCCAAAAAGGTGTTCCGTTATGTGGTAGATACGGCTACCGAAGCCGCTGAAGCCTCTGAAGAAGTACAAAGCGCTGACGTGGCGGCCACAGTCGCAGCGCCAGCGGACAATTTGCCTGAGGGCGCCGATGCTGTGTCCCAAAATGGCCCTGCAGAAGGAGAGCAGCCCCCGACGCAGGTCGTTTAGGGGGAGTTTAGATGAGTTTAATGTCCTTAAATCTGGTATGTGAATTGCTGTATTGAGAGCGGTACGCCAGCGCCAAGTAGCGCAAAATAAACAAGAAATTGGCGGCCCTCACTTACAGAAACAGCCAAAGAACTGTTCAGGAACGCAACGTGAGCATGACAGAAAACACCCACAGAGCCGGGCACGCCGAGGTGCGCCGTCAGGTTCTGGCACAAACCCGCATACTCGGGAACCTTATTCCGCCAACGGTGAGCTATTCCACCGAGGGCCATGTCCTTATCCTCGGTGCCGAAGATCTCGCCCGCCTCGCGGCCGACAAATTGTCCGCCATGGCGAGCTGCACCATTCTGACCACTGATGACATCAGCAGCCAGGATGAAGCCCATCTGGAGCAAGTGATGAACGCCGCCACCAGTGTCGAGAGCTTCTACAACAAGTTGGTGTCCATCAAGGGCTTTCTCGGCCAGTTTCAGGTGGTGGTTGAGCACAATGGCACAAAGGCGCAACTTTCCACCGTCGCCATTCGCCGCCCTCATTTTGATGTGGTGCTGGATTTGTCCATCGCGCCCGCCATCCAGCTCGAAATGCTGCCGCCGGGCTATTTTCATGTAGGTCAGGACAGCGCCAAGCTGGAAGATGCGCTGGCGCAGATCCCCGATTTGGTGGGCCAGTTCGACAAGCCGCGCTACGTTAAGGTGAATGCAGATCTGTGCGCCCACAACCGTAACGGCCTCAATGGCTGTAACCGCTGCCTTAATTTCTGCCCCGCCGACGCGATTCAAAGCGTTGAAAAGAAAATCGAAATCGACCCTTACCTGTGCCACGGCGCCGGCAGCTGCACCAATGCCTGCCCAACCGGCGCCATCAGTTACGACCTGCCCAACCCGCAGGCGCTGCACAGCTTTTTGAATAAGCTGGTGGCCCGCTTTATCGAGC
The DNA here is from genome assembly GCF_018596335.1 of Shewanella jiangmenensis. GTDB lineage: Bacteria > Pseudomonadota > Gammaproteobacteria > Enterobacterales > Shewanellaceae > Shewanella > Shewanella jiangmenensis. The sequence goes on from NZ_JAHEPS010000004.1 coordinate 21,278, forward strand.
AGGCCCAGGAAGCACCGGTGATTTTGTTCCACGACCAGGCGCAAGGCCAGGCGCTAATCAACGATGACTTGCCCGGCGAAGTGCTGCCGGTGGCGCTGGAAGAAATCACAGTTGCCGCCATGGATCACTGGCTGGCCGCGCTCGCCTGGGGTGCCCGCGAAGTCTTAATCCTTAACACCGCTGCCACCGCACCAACCCTGACCTCAATGCTGAAGGGCGAGGTGGCACTGGCCTGTCGTATCCTCGACGAAATGGGTCAGCCTGCGCGGGTGCGCCTTATCGATGAGGCCGAACTGACGGCGCTGTCGGCATCGCTCGACATCAGCCTCGACTGGCCTGTGATAGTGCCCGCCGGTTTTTCCGCAAGCGCCAAGCGCAGCACGCTATATGCCGCCATCGATCATCTCAATGCCCAGGCCGCCGATGTGCGCACCACAGTGCCCATGACCAACGTGCCCTTCGGCAAGGTCAATCTCAAGCAGGATAACTGCACCCTGTGCATGTCCTGCGTGGCGATTTGCCCGACTGCGGCCCTTAAAGATGGCGGTGACGAGCCCAAACTGCTGTTTACCGAGCAGGACTGCGTGCAGTGCGGCCTGTGTGAGGCGGCGTGCCCGGAAAAAGTCATCAGCCTCAGCGCTCAGGTGAATTTTGACCCACAAAGCCGTCAGGCTGCGCGGGTACTCAAGGAAGAAAAACCCTTTGAATGTGTGCGCTGCGGCGCGCCTTTCGCGACCCAATCCATGGTGCACCGGATGCTGGATATGGTCGGCATGCACTCGGCATTTTCCGCCAACATCGAACGACTCAAGATGTGTGGCGACTGCCGTGTGAAAGACATGTTTGAAGACATTCTTCAAGATCCGGAAAAGCAACTGAGATAAGAGACGCGCTATGACCCAAGCTATTCGAGAAGTATCAGAAAACGATCAGTTCCGGGCCGACATTTACCAATTGTTGGCAGCCTTGCTGCGCCGTGCGCCGTCAACCGAGCTGCTGAGCTTTTTACAGGCCCTCGAGGTTGAGGCCGACGAAGACAACGACATGACCCGGGCCTGGGCCGCCATCAAGCTGGCCGCCGGCCAGTTCAGCCCCGAGCAGTTGGAAGACGAATATTTTGCGCTGTTCCTTGGCGTTGGCTGCGGCGAAATCCTGCCCTACGGCAGCTGGTTTATGACCGGCTCTTTGATGGACACGCCGCTGGCGCTGCTGCGACAGGACTTGGCGCAGATGGGCTTTGAGCGTGAAGAAAACGTCAAAGAGCCTGAAGATCATGTGGCCGCCCTGTGCGAAGTGATGGGCGCGCTCATCCTTGAGGCCCCCGGCTATCGCCAGCTCGCGTTTTACCAGCGCCACATGGGCAGCTGGATTGAGCGTTTCTGCGACACGGTTGCCAGAGCGCCGAGCGCCGCGTTTTACGCCACGGTTGCCCAGCTCGCCAAGGCATTTTTTGCCCTGGAAGCGCGTGAGTTTGAACAGCTGAGCCTGAACATTCCGGTGAATTGCCCGGGCTCAGCCGATATTGCCCCTGCCAGTGACGAAGCCGCCGTCGCGGTGCACTGACAGGCAATCAACCCGGCGGCTTCGGCCGCCAACCAAACCGCCGGCTCAGGCCGGATTTGATAATAACAAGGAGACAACATGAAGAAGCCAGCTTCTGAAATGAGTCGTCGTGAACTGCTTAAGGCGCTCGCCATCGGCGGTGGTGCCGTTGCTGCCGCCACTGTGGCCGGCACTGCTGCTGCCGCTGCGCCCACCGAGGCCGCCACAGATGAGCAAAGCGACAAGTATCGCGAGACCGAACATATCCGCAATTACTACGCCACGCTGCGTAATTAAGTCCAGAAACCAAGGAGATTAAGATGCGATTAACCCGCACCTCCACCGAGGCTCCCAAGGCTGACAAGCCAAGCCTCGGCATGAATCGCCGTCAGTTCCTCAAGTCTGCCGGTTTTGCCACCGGTGGTATCGCCGCCGCTTCTATGCTGGGTACCGGCATGATGCGCCGCGCCGAAGCCAAAGACGTGCCACACAACGCGCCAACCGAAGTGAAGCGTACCATCTGTTCCCACTGCTCTGTGGGCTGTGGTGTTTACGCCGAAGTGCAAAATGGCGTCTGGACCGGTCAGGAGCCAGCGTTCGATCACCCATTCAACCAGGGCGGCCACTGTGCTAAAGGCGCCTCTCTGCGTGAGCACGGCCATGGCGAGAAGCGCCTCAAGTACCCAATGAAACTTGAAGGCGGCAAGTGGAAAAAACTGAGCTGGGAACAGGCTATCAACGAAGTGGGCGACAAGATGCTCAAGATTCGTGAAGAGTCAGGCCCCGATTCCGTGTACTTCATGGGCTCGGCCAAGTTCTCTAACGAACAGTCGTACCTGTACCGCAAACTGGCCGCGCTGTGGGGCACCAACAACGTTGACCACTCGGCCCGTATTTGTCACTCAACCACAGTAGCCGGTGTGGCCAACACCTGGGGCTACGGTGCGCAAACCAACTCCTTTAACGACATCCGCAACTCCAAGTGCATGTTGTTTATCGGCTCCAACCCAACTGAAGCCCACCCGGTTGCCATGCAGCACATCCTGATTGGTAAAGAGCGTGGCGCCAAAATCATTGTGGTTGACCCCCGTTTCACCCGTACTGCGGCTAAGTCCGACGAGTACGTGCATATCCGTCCCGGTACCGACATCCCCTTCATCTATGGCCTGATTTGGCACATCTTTGAAAACAAATGGGAAGATACCGAATTCATCCGTACCCGTGTGTACGGCATGGAACGCATCCGTGAAGAAGTGAAGCGCTGGACGCCGGAAGAAGTTGAACTGGTTGCCGGTGTGCCCAAGGCACAAATGTACCGAGTGGCCAAAATGCTGGCCGACCATAAGCCCGGCACCATAGTCTGGTGTATGGGTGGTACCCAGCACCACGTGGGTAACGCCAACACCCGTGCTTACAGTATCCTGCAACTGGTACTGGGTAACATGGGCGTGTCCGGCGGCGGCACCAACATCTTCCGTGGTCACGATAACGTACAGGGCGCCACCGACTTCGGTCTGCTGTTCGACAACCTGCCCGGTTACTACGGCCTGACCAGCGCCGCCTGGAGCCACTGGGCCAACGTGTGGGATCTGGATCCCGCCTGGATTGCCGCCCGCTTCGATCAGGGCGAGTACCTGGGCAAGCAGCCACAGACCACCGCCGGTATTCCCTGCTCGCGCTGGCACGACGGCGTGCTGGAAGACAAAGCCAAGATTGCCCAGAAAGACAACATTCGTCTGGCGTTCTTCTGGGGTCAGTCGGTCAACACCGAAACCCGTGGCCGTGAAGTGCGTGAAGCTCTGAACAAGATGGACACTGTGGTAGTGGTTGACCCCTTCCCAACCATGGCCGGTGTCATGCACCAGCGCACCGATGGCGTGTACCTGCTGCCCGCCTCGACCCAGTTCGAAACCTACGGTTCAGTATCGGCCTCCAACCGCTCACTTCAGTGGCGCGATAAGGTCATTGAGCCGCTGTTCGAGTCGCTGCCTGACCATGTGATCATGTACAAACTGGCCAAGAAAGTCGGCATCGAGAAAGAGTTCTGTAAGCACATTCAGGTCAATGGCGAAGAGCCACTGGTGGAAGACGTGACCCGCGAGTTCAACAAGGGCATGTGGACCATCGGCTACACCGGCCAGAGCCCAGAGCGTCTGAAGATGCACCAGCAAAACTGGGGCACCTTCGATGTGAACACCCTGACCGCCCCCGGCGGCCCAGCCAAGGGTGAAACCTATGGTCTGCCATGGCCATGTTGGGGCACGCCTGAGATGAAACACCCCGGCACCCAGATCCTGTACGACACAAGCAAACACGTGAAAGACGGCGGCGGTAACTTCCGCGCCCGTTTCGGTGTTGAGCACGATGGCGTCAGCATCCTGGCCGTGGATTCTTACTCAAAAGGTTCTGAAATTCAGGACGGTTACCCCGAGTTTACCGCCGACATGCTCAAGCAGCTTGGCTGGTGGGACGACCTGACTGAAGATGAGAAAAAACACGCCGAAGGCAAAAACTGGAAGACCGACATTTCCGGTGGTATCCAGCGCGTTGCCATCAAGCACGGTTGTATTCCTTACGGTAACGCCAAGGCGCGCTGTATCGTGTGGACCTTCCCGGACGATATCCCGCTGCACCGCGAGCCGCTGTATACCCCACGTCGCGACTTGGTGGCCAAGTATCCTACCTACGACGACATGCAGGTTCAGCGTCTGCCTACCCTGTATAAATCCATTCAGGACAAGGACTTTGCCAAGGACTTCCCGCTGGCACTGACCTCAGGCCGTCTGGTTGAGTACGAAGGTGGCGGTGAAGAAACCCGCTCCAACCCGTGGCTGGCCGAGCTGCAGCAGGAAATGTTTATCGAAATCAACCCTGCCGACGCCGCCGACCGTGGTATCCGCGACGGTGACAACGTCAAGGTACACAGCCCTGAAGGCGCGGTCATCATAGTTAAGGCCATGGTGACTCCAAGGGTGATTGCCGGTGAATGCTTCATGCCATATCACTTTGCGGGCATCTTCGAAGGTGAAAGCCTTGAGAAGAATTATCCAGAAGGCACAGTGCCTTACGTACTGGGTGAATCGGCCAACACAGTAATGACCTACGGCTACGACCCTGTGACTCAGATGCAGGAAACCAAGTCCAGCCTGTGTCAAATCAGCAAAGCCTGACCGTAACTTGATGAGGAGAACGCCAATATGGCAGTCATGAAATTCCTGTGTGACACCAAGCGCTGCATCGAGTGTAACGGTTGTGTCACCGCCTGTAAGAACGAAAACGACTCCGCCCTCGAGTGGGGTATCCAGCGTCGCCGCGTGGTCACCATCAAAGATGGTGAACCCGGCGAGGCCTCAATCTCGGTTGCCTGTATGCACTGCACCGACGCGCCCTGTATGGCGGTGTGTCCGGCGAACTGCTTCTACAAGACCGAAGACGGCATAGTGCTGCACAACAAAGATACCTGTATCGGTTGTGGTTACTGCTTCTACGCCTGTCCTTTCGGTGCACCGCAGTTCCCGAAAAAGACCGCCTTTGGCAGTCGCGGCAAGATGGACAAGTGCACCTTCTGCGCCGGTGGTCCGGAGGAAAACTTCTCCGAGGCCGAGCGTAAGAAGTACGGTGCCAACCGAATTGCCGAAGGCAAACTGCCTATGTGCGCCGAGCTGTGTGCCACCAAGGCCCTGCTCGCCGGTGATGCTGAAGTGGTATCCAACATCTACCGTGAGCGCATGGCCGCCCGTGGCAATCCCAACATGATCTGGGGCTACAACCCTCAGACTGGTGAGATTAACTGAGGCCAAGCTGTGGCGGCGAATTCGGGTCAGCGCCTGAGTTCGTCGCCGCTAAAGGAGTGAAAATGTTATCCAAAGCGTTCAACAAGTCACTGCAGCAGTTCTGGTCTGTAGCCTTGTTGGCGATTGCACTGGCGCTGGGGTCCGTATCCGGAGCCTTTGCCGCCGATGAGCAATCCAGCCAGCAACAGGCCGCCAAGACCAGCGATGCCGACCTGTGGCGCGCGGTGAAAGCCGGTGAATCCGGTTACACCACGGCCGAGGGCGTCGAAGCCGGCGTGCTGATTAACGTGGCCGGTAATCAGGGCAAAGAAGTCCGCAATCAGTATCTGACCCCGGTAATGGGATTGGCAGTGGTGGGGGTGTTCGGTGCCTTCCTGCTGTTTTATCTGGTCAACGGCCCGTCCAAGCTGCATCACGGCTTTTCGGGTAAGTTGGTCGCCCGCTGGAGCAAGGCGGATCTGTGGATCCACTGGGTGATGGCGATTGCCTGTATGCTGCTGATTTTCACCGGCTTGACCATCATGCTCGGTCGTCATGTGCTGGAGCCTTATATCGGCGCCGGTTTGTGGGCCTCGCTGATTTACGGCAGCAAAACCGTGCACGACTTCGCCGGTCCTGTGTTTATGGCCGCGTGGGTCCTGTGTGTGGTGAAGTGGATGCCGCTGCAAACCTTCAAGATGTACGACCTTAAGTGGTTCTTGCTGGTGGGCGGTTACATCAACTTCGGCCCCTTCAAGGGCAAGCACCCCGACAGCGGTTTTGCCAATGCCGGTGAGAAGATGTGGTTCTGGACCCTGACCATCTTCGGTCTGTTTATCAGTGTCAGCGGCCTGATGCTGGTGTTGCCGGGTCTGGATTTGCCGCGTGAGGCCTCGATGGCCGCGCTGTTGGTGCATGCCATCAGCGCTATCATCATCATCGCCTTCACCATAGTGCATATCTGGATGGCAACCGTGCTCAGCGAAGGCGGTATGGAGTGTATGAAGTCCGGTTACTGTGATGAAAACTGGGCTATCCAGCACCACAATCTCTGGTACGACGAAATGAAGGCTAACGGCAGCCTGAAATATAAAGACTGACGCTTAGTCTCGTGCTTAAAAGGCCCAGTTTTGACTGGGCCTTTTTTATTCCCATCTCTAGTTGCTCAGTGGCTATCCCTGCAATGTTCAATTTTGCCCATATCCTGCGGCAATCCTGCCGCTGTAGCCCCCATCCCAGAATCACATTCCGGCTACAAAATTAACCACATTTAACTTTTGAATCAAAACGTTACACCTGCAATTTTTTGCCGGTTTCTTGCGTTTGTTAACAGAAGCGCAAGTTGAGTCTTTGCTCAGAACCACAACACTGCGCCAGATCAACTCCTGCGTGTACGCGCGCGGCTACAGTGGCGGCGAAAATTACCTAACTCACTAATAAAAGTGGGTTTTACAACAATAGTCGTGATTTTTGTTAACAGGGTGAGTCAGCTGCGCTGACGAATTCAGGAGCCAATATGAACAAAACCCCCAACAGCGCCGGACGCCGGGCGTTTCTCAAGGCAGTGGCCTTGGGCAGCGTGGCCGGAAGCGCCGTGCTGGCCACAGGCCATGCTGCGGCAAAACCCGCTGCGCCAGCCCAGCCACAAGGCACGGGCTATCGTGAAACCGATCATGTCCGCCGTTATTACGCCAGCCTGCGCGGCGAGTAAAAGGAGTCAGTGATGAAACTTACCCGTTCCTCCAATCAGGCCGCCAAGACTGAGGCCAAGCCGCTCGGCATGAGCCGCCGTCAGTTTTTGAAAACCGCCGGTATTGCCACCGGTGGCATTGCCGCTGCTTCTATGCTGGGCACCGGCATGATCCGCCGCGCCGAAGCCAAAACCGTATCTGTCCCACATGATGCGCCTATCGAAATCAAACGTACCGTGTGTAGTGCCTGCGCCGTGGGCTGTGGTCTGTATGCCGAAGTACAAAATGGTGTCTGGACCGGCCATGAGCCAGCCTTCGACCACCCATTCAACGCCGGTGGCCACTGTGCCAAAGGCGCCGCGCTGCGTTATCACACCCATTCCGACAAGCGGGTGAAATACCCGATGAAGCTTGAAGGCGGCAAGTGGAAGAAGCTGAGCTGGGAGCAAGCCGTCAGCGAAATCGGCGACAAGATGCTGAAAATCCGTGAAGAATCCGGTTCAGACTCAGTGTACTTCATGGGCAGCGCCAAGTTCTCCAACGAAGCGGCCTACATGTACCGCAAACTGGCTGCTATGTGGGGCACCAACAACGTCGACCACTCGGCCCGTATTTGTCACTCTACCACTGTAGCCGGTGTGGCCAACACCTGGGGCTATGGTGCGCAAACCAACTCGTTCAACGATATCCGTAACGCCAAAAATATCTTCCTGATTGGTGCCAACCCCGCCGAGGCGCACCCGGTGGCGATGCAGCATATCCTTACCGCCAAAGAGCGCGGCGCCACAATTACCGTGGCTGACCCACGTTTCTCACGCACTGCGGCCCATGCCCATGTGCACCTGCCACTGCGCCCCGGTACCGACATTCCGCTGGTTTACGGCCTGATGTGGCACATCTTCGAAAACGGCTGGGAAGATAAAGAGTTTATCCGCCAGCGCGTATTCGGCATCGAGAAAATCCGCGAAGAAGTAAAGCGCTGGACCCCGGATGAAGTGGAAAACGTTACCGGCGTATCCAAAGAAGCCGTATACAAGGCCGCAAAGCACATGGCCGAGCACAAACCCGGCACCGTTATCTGGTGTATGGGTGGTACCCAGCACACTGTGGGTAACGCCAACACCCGTATTTACTCCATTCTGCAGCTGATCCTCGGCAACATGGGGATTCAGGGCGGCGGTACCAACATTTTCCGTGGCCACGACAACGTGCAGGGCGCCACCGACATGGGCCTGCTGTTCGACAACCTGCCCGGTTACTACGGCGTGACTACAGGTGCCTGGCAGCACTGGTCCCGCGTGTGGGATCTGCCGTTTGATGAGGTAAAAGCCCGCTTCGATGCCAGGCAGTACCTTGGCCGTGACCCTATGACCACCCCGGGTATTCCCTGCTCGCGCTGGCAGGATGGCGTGCTGGAAGACAAATCCAAGCTGGCCCAGAAAGACAACCTGCGTCTGGCCTTCTTCTGGGGTCAGTCGGTGAATACCGAAACCCGCCAGATGGAAGTGCGTGACGCGCTCGACAAGCTGGAAACCGTGGTGGTGGTTGACCCTTACCCAACCATCGCCGGTGTACTGCACCGCCGCACCGACGGCGTGTACCTGCTGCCTGCCGCCACCGTGTTTGAAGGCGAAGGCTCGGTCAACAACTCAGGCCGCAGCGCCCAGTGGCGTCAGCAGGTGGTTGAGCCCATGTTCGACTCCAAGCGCGACATGGAAATCATGTACCTGCTGGCCAAACACGTTGGCATTGCCGATGTCTGGACCAAGAACATCGAGGTGAAAAACAACCGTCCAGTGCCAGAAAGCGTGATGCGCGAATACACCCGCGGTATGCGCTCCATCGGTTACACAGGTTGGTCGCCAGAGCGCATCAAGGCCCACACCATGAACTGGGGCGACTTCTCCAACGAAACCCTCGAAGCCGCCGGTGGCGTCAACAAGGGCGAAACCTATGGTCTGCCATGGCCATGTTGGGGCTTGCCGGAGCAGAAGCACCCGGGCACCCAAATCCTCTACCGCACCGGCATGAACGTGAATCAGGGCGGCGGTAACTTCCGTGCCCGCTTCGGGGTGGAATATCAGGGCGAAAGCCTGCTGGCCGACGGCTCCTTCTCCAAAGATGCCGACATTCAGGACGGCTACCCAGAGTTCAATGCCGACATGCTCAAGCAGCTTGGCTGGTGGGATGAACTGACCGAAGACGAGAAGAAACTCGCCGAAGGCCGTACCTGGTCGACCGACCTTGGCGGCGGCATTGTGCGTGTGGCGCTGGCCCACAACATGGTGCCTTACGGTAACGCCAAGGCCCGCTGCCGCGTGTGGACCTTCCCGGATGAGATCCCGACTCACCGTGAGCCGCTGTACACCCCGCGCCGCGATCTGATCGCCAAGTACCCAACCCACGACGATATGCAGGTGCACCGTCTGCCAACCCTGTTCAAGACCATTCAGGACAAGGTAGTGGCCGACAACCTCGACAAGAAGTATCCGCTCATCATGACTTCAGGTCGTCTGGTGGAATACGAAGGTGGTGGTGAAGAGTCCCGCTCCAACCCGTGGCTCGCTGAGCTGCAGCAGGAGATGTTTGTCGAGATCAACCCGGCCGATGCCGCCGACCGTGGTATTCGCAATGGCGATACCGTGTGGCTGGAAGGCGCCGAGGGTGGACGTATTCGCATCAAGGCCATGGTGACCCCAAGGGTGAACCCGGGCGTGACCTTTATGCCTTACCACTTTGCCGGCGTGATGCATGGCGAAGACCTGCAATACCCCGAATCCGGTGGCATAAGCACCAAGCCCTATGTGGTGGGTGAGTCTGCCAACACCGCGCTGACCTATGGTTACGACCCTGTGACCCAGATGCAGGAGACCAAGGTGTCCCTGTGTCAGATAGCTAAGGCCTAAGCGCGGTAATCGAGGAGATAAGTCATTATGGCTACAATGAAATTTTTGTGTGACACCAAGCGCTGCATCGAGTGCAACGGCTGCGTTACCGCCTGTAAAAACGAAAACGACTCCGCCCTCGAGTGGGGTATCCAGCGCCGCCGCGTAGTCACCATCAACGATGGCGTGCCCGGCGAAGCATCCATCTCGGTGGCGTGCATGCATTGCTCCGACGCCCCCTGCATGGCGGTGTGCCCGGCCAACTGCTTCTACAAGACCGACGAAGGCATAGTGCTGCACGACAAGGACACCTGTATCGGCTGTGGCTACTGCCTGTACGCCTGTCCGTTTGGCGCGCCGCAGTTCCCGAAAAAGGGTGCTTTTGGCAGCCGTGGCAAGATGGACAAGTGCACCTTCTGCGCCGGTGGCCCGGAAGAAACCTTCTCCGAGGCCGAGCGCGAGAAATACGGTGCCAACCGTATCGCCGAAGGCAAGCTGCCTATGTGTGCCGAGCTCTGCGCCACCAAGGCGCTGCTGGCGGGTGACGCGGAAATCGTGTCCAACATCTACCGTGAGCGCGTGGCCTATCGCGGCGCCGAAAACGGTGCCTGGAAGTAAACACAGCCAAGGGGGCGGCCTGGCTGCCCCCAAGCGAGGTTATCTATGAACAATTGGTTCAAAATCCTGGCCGCGGCTGTGGTACTCACCATGGGCATAGGCCTTGGCCAGGCGGCCACCGCCGAGGTTGCTGCAGCGCCAGCGGTGCAGGCAGCAGCCGAACTGCCGCAGGCGAGCGATGCTACCCTGTGGGCCGAGCTTAAAGACGGCGCTACCGGCTACACCACCTCGACCAGCGAGTTCCACAACCAGCCAATCAATACCTATGATTTGCGGGTGCTGGAGCTTCGCAGCGACCTGCTGGCACCGGCGTTGATGGCGGCGCTGTTCGGTATGATCCTGATATTCGCCCTGTTTATCATGGTCAACGGCATCTCCAAGCTGCACCACGGCTTTTCCGGCAAACTGGTGTATCGCTGGTCAAAGCTCGATGTGAGCATTCACTGGCTCGGTGCCATTCCGTGCCTGCTGCTGATTATCACCGGGCTTATCCTGCTGGCGGGACGTTTCTTCTTCCAGCCGTTTGTGGGTGAAGGCGTGTGGGCTGGCATGGTGTACGCCGCCAAGCAGGTGCACGACGTGGTGGCCATTCCCTTCATGATTGGCTGGGCGCTGATGACCCTGATGTGGGCCAAAAACCAGCTGCCGAAAATGTACGACGTGAAGTGGTTTATGGTGATGGGCGGCTATATCAATTTTGGCCCCTTCAAGAACCAGCACCCCGACGCGGGCTTTGCCAACGCCGGTGAAAAAATGTGGTTCTGGACCTTCGCCCTGTTCGGGCTGGTGATTTCGGCATCCGGTATGTTGCTGCTGTTCCCCAACCTGTTCGAGCCAAGCCGTACCCTGAGCCTGATTGCCCTTATTTTGCACGGCATCAGTGCCATCATCATCTGCGCCTTCTCCGTGGTGCATATCTTCATGGCCACCGTCATGTCTGAGGGCGGTATGGAGTGTATGGTGTCGGGTTACTGTGATGAGAACTGGGCTACCCAGCACCACAATTTGTGGTTTGATGAAATCAAAGCTAACGGTTCGTTGAAGTACAAAGAGTGATAGTTAAGGACGTCGTCCTTCACCTTTGAGACTGAAAAAGCCCCGCGACAGCGGGGCTTTTTGTTGCAAGGTCGATGTTTGGCTTAGGCTGCGTCTAAATCTATCAGCTTATTAGTAATCGTTTACCAACGGACCTCAGCACCGAGAACCCATGCACCATCACTGACAAAGTTATTGTATTCAGCTGTGATGGCGATGTGCTGGCCGAAGGCATACTTTGCGCCTACTTTGTAGGCCGTATCACTATCATCCCATTCGTCTAAATTGAGGTAATCAAGGCCTGAATAAAGTTCTAAGGCTGGAGTGGTGGCATATCGCAACAACGTCCCCAGGCGGTACCCACTGCCGCTGTCTGAATAATCCTGGATTTCGGCCTTGAGTTTTATGTAGGCAGCTTCAATACCTATATGAAATGTCGGAGTAAGGTGGAAGGCGTAACCTGCGCCATAATTTGCTTGGGTTAGATCCTGATCAAGATCACCGATTGCTGTGTGGAGATCGGAAGACGTTTTACTGTGCTTCAAGGTGATGTAGAAGCCACTCTGAGCAATTTGTTGCAACAGGCTAGCAGTATACCCAGAGTAGTCATCGCTGAACTCATACTCTGCTGTGGTGTAGCCTATTCCTACATGACTATAGTTTAGCGTGTTGCTTTCGGTACTTTCAGCAAATGTAGAGATAGAAATAAGTGCAATCGAGGATATCTGTAGCAGATTCATTTTCATTATTTTTCCATGTGGTTAACGTTAAAAGTCGATTCAGTCCATTGCGACAACACTAACACATGCAAACAATAATTTAACATGTCGGTAGTGGAAAATTTCATCACCACAATGACCGTGTAGAAAGCGCAAACGAGAATTCTCTAGCTTGTTGCCGGTCTCCATTCTGCCCAAGTTCATAGTTTTCGCCCCTGCGGTTGACTGGATTCATACCCTGTGACTTGCGCCTGCCTCTGCTTTTTCGATCTGCATGAAGCACAAAGTAGCCTCACAGCCATACGATCTTGCAGACCGCTACTGCAAATTACTTGTCGACTAGACGACCTCCGTTGTGTTTCATTCGTGTTTTGTTTTTGTTTGATAAGTATTCGGTATGATTCGTGAAGACACTGATTGAACACTAGAGTAAAAACAAGGAGCTAAAATGCGACTGCTGATTCGAGCACTGAAATGGATGTCAATTACCTTGCTTGTCATTCCCGTTGGTTGCTATCTGATTTTGTTTTTTATCAATTATCAAGATAGTGCGCCTTCGACTCAGGCTATGGCCTATCTTGAGCAGGTCAAAGCCGAAGAAGAGGCTTTGAGCCAGCATTTGGAAGATAACCCTTATATATATGCCCTGGGCTTTGATGCATCAGTGATTGACTCACCTATGGCACGTGGACTTGAGCGCTATCAGGCGATCAGGGAGCTTGGAGTTATGGACCGAGCGCTTCAGACAGCCAAAGACCATTTCGAACGACCTAAATGGCCAATAACCAATTGTCTAAGTTCAGAGAATTATCTCAGCGAGTGTGCAGTTCTGCTTTCTGCGACGGAAACATTAGTAAATACACTAAATGAACATGCTTGGTTGATTGAGCGATATTCGATATTGCTTTCTATGGGACAATGGCAGGATGACACCAACTTCAACGTATTCAGCGATGCATTACCCATGCAATATTTTATTGCGGCTCAGCATTTGTATCTTGTTGATGCTTACATTAATGAACGTGATTCAACCGACGTTATAGCTGCATTAGATCAAGATTTTCGGTTTTGGATGCACGCTGCAGAGCTGAATAATTTATTAATTAATAAGTTTTTTGCAATTGCTGCTCTGAAACAAAACTTAAGACTGGGGGAGGTGCTAATTGGTGAGATGCGACAGGGGGATGGTCATCGTCCATTGCCCGTGGTGTGGCAACGCCCCATTCCGGCAAGTGTACTATCTCTGGAGAGGGTTAAACGGGGAGAGTGGCATTTTCTTACTAAAATGACACGCCATATAGGTGCGGATGAAACTGCCAAGATTACAACTAAGCTTGCCGAAGCCCTGCTGGCACCATTGTTTCAACAACAGGATACTGCCAACCGTTATGCTGAAATGCTGACCACGGAGGTCAGCATGGAGCCATGTTCAGACTTTCTCTCATTATCAGCCCTGAAATATTATGCCTATAACCCCATGGGTAAGTTTATCCTTTGTACGGGCACCAGTTCCTTTGACTCTTACCAGGCCACTGCTAATGAGCTGGAGTCATTGCGAAGCGGGCTTATCTTGCGCCTGGAGCCTACTCTGTCATCCCTGTAATGATGATTGTATGAGTGAGTCCTGGTGACTTTGACGCTCGACCTAAAGACCACACCGCTAAAACACTTTTCTCGTTGCATAAGGAGGCTGCTTTAGGGCACGGCCCTTGTGTCCCGTCATGGCCTGCCTGAGGTTATGTTTCTCGGTTGTAATCGTTGAATAAACAAACTGTGTATTCGGCATGGCTAAAATATGCGCTGCTTAACAAAAACCGTTGGTGGACTCTGGTAGCTTGGGTAAATCCGTAACAGCTCACGTTTTGCCTATATCAAAGGGGGTAGTCTTAGGGACGCAGTTTCGGAATCTTCTTTTTGATTATCAAAAAGATCCATTTCGAATGATCTTTGACAGGAAGCCCTATGACCAGCAACAGCAGCACCCTAGCCATCTCCAAGGCCGCCGAGGCCCGTGTCGATATCAGTTTGCCTGACTGGCTGCTGAGCACTGCTGAGCGGGTGATGAATTTCTATGTCGACCGCAATCTGCGGCTCGATACCCTGTCGGTCGATTCCATGCCCGCGCCTGTGCCAGGCAAAAAGTACATGCTGTACGCCCATGTGCCTTTTTGCCATACCCTTTGTTCTTACTGCACTTTTCACCGCTTTACCTTTAAAGAGGATAAGGCGCGCGCCTATTTCATCTCGCTGCGTAAAGAAATGACCATGGCCAAGGAACTTGGCTACGATTTTGAGTCCATGTATATCGGCGGCGGCACCACCACAGTGCTGGAAGACGAGCTGGCCCGCACCATTGAGCATGCACGGCTGCTGTTTCCGTCGATTAAGGAAGTGTCCTGCGAGTCCGACCCGCGCCACCTGGCAAGCCCGGAGTTTCGTCAGCTCAAGGGCTTGGTGGACCGTATGTCCATCGGGGTGCAGAGCTTCGATGACGGCATCTTAAAGATGACCGATCGCTTCGAGAAGTTTGGCTCGGGGCTGCAAACCTTCGACCGTATTCAGGCGGCCAAGGAGCTGTTTCCGATTATCAATGTGGATTTGATTTTTGGCTTCCGTGGCCAGAGCGAAGAGATTATTCAGCGCGACCTCGACATGGCGCGCCGTTTGGATCCAAGGCAAATCACCACGTACCCGCTGATGATCACCCACCAGACCCGCAAGAGCGTGAAGGGCACCCTGGCGGCGCCCCAGGCTGATCTGACCCGTCAGTACCGCCAAATCCTCACCAGCTTGCGCGGCCAGTACAACCAGCTGTCGAGCTGGGCCTTCGGTAAGGCCAATGACGAGGGCTTTGACGAGTACGTGATTGATTATGATGAGTATCTTGGCGTGGGCTCGGGCTCGTTCAGCTTCCTTGGCGACACCTTGTACGTGAACACCTTCTCGCTGCGCAAATATCAGGAGCGCATCGAGGCCGGCAAGATGAGCGTCGAGCAGCAAAAGCGCTACGACACCAAGGCCATCATGCAGTACCGCTTCCTGCTGGGGTTGTTTTCCGGCCGCCTGTCGCGCAAGTACTTCCGCGACACCTTTGGGGTGAATCTCGATACTGCGCTCTTTAAAGAAATGACCGCCATGAAGCTGATTGGCGCGCTGAAAAACGACCCGACCAACCCCGAGGAGCTTATCATCACCGACAACGGCAACCTGATGGGGCTGCTGATGATGAAGGAGTTTTACTCCGGCATGGACAATGTGCGGGCCCAGCTGCGTAAACCATTGAAGTCGTGTGATATGTAGTTAAGGCTTGCTTGTGTATGTGATTGCGGCCGAGTCAGCGCTGGCCTGATTGGGATAGAACAGCAGCGCGCTGCCGTCATTGTTTCCTCTTAAGGCTGTTGGTTACTCAAATATTGGCAGTCCGCCCAGGCTCATCGGATTAACGCCATAAACAGCAGCTCATCATTCGACAGCTGATCCAGTGCCACGAAGCCAAGCTGACTGTAAAGCGTGGCGGCGACGAGGTTACTGCGATACACCCTCAAGGTAAGGGCGCTGGCGGCTGTCACTTCAATGGCTTTGGCAATCAGCAGCTCCATTAAAAGCCTGCCATAACCACGCCCGCGCTGCCCGGGCGCTATCACTATCCGGCCCAAATGTACGCTGTTATCGATAACGGCAGGCATACCAGCCGCCGCAAGCGGCCGCCAGAACTGGCCGAAGCCGCAGAGGGTGCCGGTATCATCCACCAGACAAAAGCTTTCAAGCGCTAGCTCAGGCTTTTGCAGCAGTGCTTCAAGCTCGCTGGCCGCAAAGGGATAGGGCATGGTCGGCCCCGCCCAGCGGCGCACATCTGTGGTATTGTCAAACCAGCTGGCAATGGCGAGATAGTCAGTGCTTTGCGGCGTGCGCAGTGTGATGGTCATCGTGTCCCAGTGATTTGAAGTAAAGCGGCAATTTTTGGTGGCTTTAGTAAATGGATAAACCCTTAAGCTTTTTCAGCCTAACGGTTTTAGTGGCGGTTTCCCAGTCAGGTCCATGCTGGAGTGGGTATCGCAAATCCGATGCCTCCAAAAGTTACATTTTTATTTATATTATTAATCAATAGCCTGGGTGTTTTCTTGGCGTGTGACAGCTGTGCTAGAGAACGTTTTTTAACCAATCAGTTCAATTCGCTAAAATACCGCGCATTATTACGTTTATAAAATAATAATTAGACCTTAATATTACTTCATAAACGTAATATTGGAGTAAATTATGACCAGGCTAAGCGCAGTTGCTACCTCTTATTCAGTGTCTTTGTTGAATCGCTCAAAACTAACGCCTGTAACCTCGGCAGAGTTAACAGAGTACTGCTACTACCTTTTACATGTGCTGAATGACCTTGCAAGTCTGGCGACGAAAGGGAAGTATTTCGAAATGTCCAGGGATTGGACGGGAACCGATGAAGAAATCCAGTTTGTGCACAACTCCTATGCATGGGAACTCTTGGTGCGAATTTGGGATTATGCTGAAAATGGTATTTCTGCGCATAACTTTATGCCGGCCGCTATTACGGATGATTTTGAACACTTCTTTAAATTGACCAGCGCTTGTGAGGGTGTATTGTACCATGATGGTTCATTCAGTCATGAATCTACCGAAATTATGATAACACCAATCAAATTGGCCTTAAAATACTTTGCGAGACTTAAATTAGATACCGAGTGGGACTTGGATCATGAAGTCGGTCCGTGTTTGAGTCTCTATCCATCGGTTCATGAAACACATTTGACTAGCGTTGAATACGCTTTGCTGGCAGGGCTAAGTCATATTGGTGCGGTGCGAAATGAAACTTGTAAAAAAGAGAATCCACTGCTAACCGAAAAGAATGGCAATAATATTATCATTACAATTGAAGAATCTAGAAAGAAACTTAAAAATAAGCGGAAATTTGTTCCTACTCCCGGAGTTAATTATGGTTACGCTTAGTAAGCATGCCACCAAGAGGATACAGCAACGTGACATAGAACCCTACATTGTGTCGCTTCTGCTTAACTATGGTCATGAACAATATGCCGGTAAATCAGTTAATAAGTTACAACTTCCGAGAATAGAACGAAAACGTATTATCTGCAGGCTGAAAAAAATGGCGAAGATGTTGGAGAAGGATCCATATATTTTGTTAAGTGATGATGGAATCATAGTTACTGCAGCAAAAAGTTATTTCTAATTAAGGTGAGTTTTAATAATATGTTTAATGTAACACCGGACGTTCTTGATAAAGTCGTTAATTGCACTCCAGAATCCCCTTGGGATAATAGCTTAAAGCTATTTTATGACAAAGACGTGTCAGTTTATTACGCGCCATTTGACCATGTAAACCTGAATGCAAAGGTCGCTATATGTGGTATTACACCGGGTAAGACACAAGCATCAGAATCTTTATCCGTGGCGCAAAAATACATGAATGCAGGAGCATCAATTACCGACGTACTCGAGCAATCCAAGCAAGCGGCGAGCTTTAAGGGATTCCGCAAACCGTTGGCAGCAATGATGGATGCGATAGGGTTGCAGGATAAATTAGCTTTGGGGTCTTGTGATGCCCTATTCGATACAGCCAAGCACATGGTGCACTACACCAGCGCGTTAAGATACCCGGTCGTGACCGCGAAAGGAGAAAACTACAACGGCAATCCCAGGATCACTAAACATCCGCAACTTATTGGTATGGTTGAGGCGTATTTGGCCAAAGAGGTTGAGATGTTAGGGGTAGACTGTTTGTGGATCCCGCTAGGTCAATCTGCAACAGAGGCGCTTGAGCATCTTGTCAAAATTGGCAAATTGAGGAGTGAGCAGTTGTTGTCTGGATTGCCTCATCCAAGCGGTGCTAATGCGGAAAGAGTTGCCTATTTTTTGGGTAATAAGTCCAGAGAAAACTTAAGTATCAAAGTAAATCCAGTCAAACTGGATGAAAACAAATCAAAGCTCATTTCTAAAATAAAGAGCATAAGAACATAGAATTATTAAGTTAAACGTTAAATTGACTGCCGAATATATTTTCGGCAGTAATAAATTCTGGAGTTAGGTTGTATTGCATGGAAAAGCGTATAAATAATGGTGTCAATGAGCATACAATTAAGGTTTTGCTTGGTATTTTGACAACTGAAGTAGGTAAAAGGATATTTTTCGCTATAGCATTTGTTGTGGCAACAACTGTTCTGCTAGCAGATTTATTATCTGTTATTTTTCTTGAGAAGGATGCAAGTCTACGATTAAGTATAGTGTTTTTTGTTTCGCTTGCTCTGTCTCTGGAGGTGACATATTTCTCAATAAAATACATGTTTTATAAGTTTAACTCACTTAAAGTTTTTAACTTTAAATCAGTTGGTGCGGCACACCTATTTCCTTTGGCATGTTTTATGACCATGCATAGTCTACTGCTACTCAATGACACCGGTAGCTATGAACCTATGTCGGTTAAAGCGCTTTTAATCGGATTTTTGACTGTGCTAGGAGTTGAGTTTGTTTTTTTACTCTGTACCGCAAAGAATATGTCAGAGATGTTTAATTTTGACTTTGTTTCAGTATTTAAAAAGCTTGTAAGTCAATCAATAGCAGAGAAATACTGCATGTTAAGAATATTGTTGTTCACCTTGACTATTTGTGCAGTTTCCAGTTTTTCCCTCGGCACATTTATAGTTATGTTTGCTTTCTCTTTATGGCATTGGGGTGTTGCAGCCAATTATGCGCTCAAATTTGCAGCGGAGCGGCGTAGTATTCAGGCATGATTTAAGTTAGTTCCGAATAAATTCTGTGCTGCCCCTGTGTAAGTTGGGCGAGGGCTTGTTTGCACCGGCCTTAAGTTAACTTGGGCAGCATCATCGCAAAGAATAGATTCGCGACCACAGTTAAACCGACTAATTTGTATTGTCGTTGGTCGGTGAGCTGCACACCCGGTTGCGGCCGCTGGATTTGGCGCTGTAAAGCGCCTTGTCGACCCGGTTCAGGGCGCTGCTGACGCTGTCGCTGGGCATGAGTTCGGTGACGCCGGCGCTGACTGTGATCTGCAAACTGTGTTCGCCGCACTGGATTGGCATGGCTTCAAAATCGCAGCGGATCCGCTCGGCGACCACCATGGCTTCGGCCATCTGGGTGCTGGGCAGCAGCAGAATAAATTCTTCGCCGCCGATGCGGGCGGCAATATCTTCGGTGCGCAGTACCAATTTGACCCGGGAGCAGACTTCCTTAAGCACCGCATCGCCAATCAGGTGGCCAAATTGGTCGTTGATGGGTTTGAAGTAATCTATGTCGATAAGGATTATCGACGCGGGTTGTCGGCGGCGGCGCTTGAGGTGCAGTTGCTGTTTGAGGGAGTTGAGTAGGTAGCGGCGGTTGTAAAACCCGGTGAGTACGTCGGTTTGACTTAATGTCAGCAGTTTTTGCTCGAGTTTGTGGCGGCGGGTGATGTTGCGGGTCAGCCACAGCACGGCGCGCTGGCCGTTGAACAGGCTTTGCAGCGGCACTACTTTGCCTTCAAACCTGAGCACGCCTTCGGGCCCGCTTTGGTCATCAACGCCAATGATTTGCCCCACATTCAGGTCGTACTCGACCGTCATCACCTCGCCCTGATTCAGCGCCAGATTGATTTGGTCATTAAACCATTTGGCCTGCTCTTTGGGCATCACCTGATACAGGCTTTGGCCCACCAGAGGCGCAACATCGTGATATGACTTGCTTTCAACCCCGCCCAAATACGCGATATAGCTGCCGTCGCTTCCCAGAATAAACGCCGGGTCGGGCAGCAGAGACACAATTTCACGCAGTTGAGCCAAGCTGAAGTCTTGCATGGTTCAGTAACATCCTTGAGAGAGAACCCCGGCCTTTTACGCCGGTGTTGAGGCTGCGCTGCCAATGCTCACGAGAGTGAGCCGCAAACCCGGTAAACCGGAATTTTGCACCGGCTAGGTTACTGCAGTGGTGGATAGCAGGCAACTTAACCCTTTATGAGTAGCATACTTTTAGCCTTAGGTAGTAGCTTGCCGGGCCTTGTTTTAACAAGCTTTGTTTTAACGAACTTTGTTTTAACACGCTTTGTTTTGACCCTGCGGTGCGTTGCTACAGTGGCGCCGCGCATTCGGCTGCGGCCGTCACCTGAATCGACTTGTTATTATAGTTGGTCAGTTTGAGTGTGAGGCGGTTTTGGGTCACTGCCAGCAGTGTGCCCTCGCGAAATCCTTCGTAGCTGTCGATGGCGCAGTAGCGGTAAAACAGCGGCGTAACTGGTTTCAGTTGCCAAAGATTAAGATAAGTCCTGGTGGTGAAGGCACCGCCATCGATGCGCTCAAACTGAAAGCGTGTGTCCGCTTGTTCAAGATAATCAGCCTGATAACGGCTCAGGCTAAAGTTGGCCGAGAGCAGCATGCTTAAGCCAAACAGCGACAAAGTGAAAAAATACAGCCAGCGGCGCGCGCGGGCAGAACTTACGCAAAGGGAGATGCCGCCGCACAGGGCGCCGAGCATCAACAGGTCTTTAATGGCCTCGGGCAGCGAATAGCCGGATTGCAGCTCAAAGCGGTACAGCAGATTGAAGTGCTGCATCAATAAATTAAGCAGCAGCGGCAGCGATATCAGCAGCAATCCAAGGCTGATGGAAAGTCCTTTTGGCACGGGTTAATCCTTTAAAACAGCAGCAAGCAAAATTCGGTCGCAATTTGAACATGGCAGCCCGGCAGTTGCAACCTCGGTCAGTCGCTGCGCCCGCGCCCTTCAATTATCCAGCTGCACACAACCTCATCACCGCGCACGCCATAGAGGGTGCTGAAGTTGTTAAGTGTGGTGTCGCAGTGGCTTGGGATCATCATCAGTTGCTCGCCAAGCGCCAGCGGTGCGCAGCCATCTGATAACGTCAGAATGCCATGTTCATCGCCGCCGCTGCGGTAACTGAGGTCACTGCGGCCTTCTGGCTGTGCCGGCCCCATGTCGGTGGAAAGGCACTTGCTGCCGGCATCCACCACGGCGCGGTTTGGTGTTGGGGTGCTGATAACTGTGGTCCACACCTTGAGTGCGGTATGAAACGTCTCGAAACTGTCGCCCCGTTCATCGCCAATTTGCCGATAGCTGCTGTCCATAAAAAGATATGAGCCGGCCTGAATTTCGGTAAAACCCAGCCCCTCGCAGGCGGCAAAGGTACCTGTGCCTGCGCCGCTGACGACAGTTGGCGCCAGTCCAAGTGGCTTGAGTTCGCGCTCGATATAGTCAAACAGCGGGGCGACGGCATCGCGGGCGGCGCGCGTTCGCTCGGCAAACCCCTTGATATGCTGCAAATGGCCGCTGTATGCCTGAATGCCGGCAAAGCGCAGCGCTGGTACGGCATTGATTTGAACAATCAGCTCTTTAAGTGCATCGCCCACCGCCACACCGCAGCGTGCCTGGCCGCTTTCGACTTCAATCATCAGCGCCACTTCCACCTTGGCGGCCGTGGCCAGTGTTGCCAGTGGGCTGACCTGGGCCGGGTTATCAATCACCTGAGTAAAGCGGCACTGCGGATAGTCGCGGATAAGCTGGATGAGACGCCGATATTTGATGTCGCCGGCAATGGGGGTGGTGATAAGAATGTCTTCAATGCCGCCCCGCGCCATGACCTCGGCCTCGCCAAGCTTGGCCACACAAATCCCCGCTGCGCCGTGTTCCAGCTGCATCCGCGCCAGCGCCGGTATCTTGTGCGCCTTGGTGTGCGGTCGCAGCCGAAGGCCAAGCGCATCGGCGTGCATCTGCATAGCGGCAAGATTTTGCTCGAGTAAATCCAGGTCGGCAATCAGGGCGGGGGTATCGAGTTCGGAGAGTTTCATGGGGGTGTCTGCAAAGCGAAAAATGCCACTCTAACAAAGGCCGGCGGTGCGAACAAACCCGCCCAAGTCTCTATAAATCGTCACAAGTCTCAACAAGCAGCCATAGTCCGCCATTGTTAAAGCAGTCCGCAACCGTCGTCAGCGATCTGACGGGTGGTTTACCCCATCGCACACAGGCACCTCGCCCAGCAAATAGGGATCGACGCCCTCGAGGCAACCGACGTTGTAGCCAAACTCGGCGGGGTTAGAGCGGCGCTGGTGGTGGGTGTAAATACCGCAGTGGCCGCAGAAATAGTGCCGCGCCGTGTGGGTATTGAATTGGTAAAGGCGCAGCGCATCCTGGCCTTTGAGAATGGTCAGCCCCGAAAGTGGCACGCTGGCGGCGATGGCGCCCCGGCGCCGACACATTGAACAGTTACAGCGGCGCGGCCTGACTATGCCATCGGGCAACGATAGCTCCAGCACTACGGCGCCGCAGTGGCAGCTGGCGATATGTTTTGGTTTGATTTGGGTGTCACCCACTTGCTTTATCATGCAGTCCCCCGGTTTTGATCCCCTGTTAAGTTACGGTGACAAAATTTATTCGGCAAGTGCGAGTGTGGTTTCCGTATAAGAGACTGTTTATGTTGATCTTGTTCGAAATCGCTTGTTAATAGCCTGTTATGCACTGTTGTAATGATAGCGACCTTTGGGTAATGATTGAGCGCTTGCAGTAGGTCCGGTGTGTGAAAGAGTGCCCTAAACCAACCAGAAAAGGGTGCGCTTTGTTGTCGTCCTCCGGCGAGGTCTGCTGCGTAAAACAATCAAAACTAAGGGACGCAACATGAAAAAAACACTGCTTGCCATGGCCGTGCTCTGCGCCGGTCAGGCTTATGGAATGGATTTCATCCTCGATGTAAACGGCAAATTTGATCAGGCAAAAGTGGCTGCCGATGTGGCTGCCAAGGGTGGGGTGCTCAAGAGCTGTATTCCACAGATTGGCGTGTGTCAGGTTGCCTTTGGCTCGGTGGATGCCGCAGCCGCTGCGGGCCTGGCGTTGGTGCCCGATGCGACCGCGTTTGTACCAGAGCCCGCCGAAGCGTCGCTCAACACCCAGGAACTGACTGTGTCGATGGAAGCGGCCTACGGCAATCCACCTGCCAGTGGCGATAACGACCGCTTCTTTAATCTGCAGTGGGGCCATGTGGCCGTTGGCGCTGTGGATGCCTGGAACGCCGGATACCGTGGTCAGGGCGCCCGTGTGGCGGTGCTCGACAGCGGCGCCGACGGCGACCATCCGGATTTGGCACCCAACATCAATGCCGCACTGAGCCGCTCTTTTGTGGCCGGTGAAGCCTGGGATTACGCCGGTACCACCACCTCGAACCACGGTTCACACACCGCCGGTACCATCGCTGCTGCCGATAACGGCATTGGCTCTATCGGTGTCGCGCCCGAGGCCGAACTGGTGATCCTCAAGGTGTTGTCGGCCAACACCGGCTCCGGCAGCTCCTACGGCACCATGCAGGCCATGGTATACGCCGCCGATAACGACGTGGACATCATCAACATGAGTCTGGGTCTGGCGGTGCGCCGCAACGGCCTGTTTGATGTGAACGACACCCCGTACGACACCTCAGACGACGTGCGTTTTGATGTGGGCGGCAAAGACGGTATTGCCCAGTTTATCGGTGCCTACTCCAAGGCGGCGACCTATGCCCGTCAGCATGGCGTGACCCTGTTTGCCTCTGCCGGTAACGAAGCAACTGACCTTGACAAGACTGACAGCCTGATGCACCTGCCATCCGGTCTGCCAGCCGTTAACGCGGTATCGGCGCTGGGCCCTCAGCTGTGGGGCGCCAACCCCGGCACCAACCTCGACAATCTGGCTATCTACTCCAACTACGGTCAGTCTGAAATCCACTTCGGCGCTCCGGGCGGTGATTACAGCAGCCTGTATATCCCAGGCGGCACGTCACCCTGCACCGTGGCCGGTCTGACCCGTTCTTGCTACGTGTTTGACTTTGTGTTCTCTACCGGCAACAACGGTTGGTACTGGTCTGTGGGCACCTCGATGGCATCACCCCACGCCGCCGGTGTGGCCGCGCTGATTGTGAGCGCCAACGGTGGCCGTATGGATCCGCCGAAGCTGGAAGCCGAAATGCGCCGTCTGGCGCAGGATCTGGGCAAGCCAGGTCGTGACGATGTATATGGTCACGGCAAGGCCTACGCGCCAGCTAACTGATTGACGCTAAGTCATAGCTCAAATAAAAAACCGGACGCTCTGGCGTCCGGTTTTGTTTTACGGCCGATTTTGTTTACGGCTGATGGAGCAAGGCTTACTGCGCCTTACTCATGTCACCGGCTTTTATCAGGGCAAAGTCTTCCGCCTTGATGTACTTGCGGAAAACCTGGTTCAGGTCATCGGCGGTCAGGGCGGCCAGCTTGTCTTCAAAGGCTTTGTCGAACGCCATGGTGCGTTCAAGCTTTAAGTTTTTCGCCAGCGAGCCAACCAGCTCCTTGTCCTGAGAGCGGCTGACCTTGCGGCCCTGCAGCAGGCCTGACTTGGCCGCTTCCACTTCTTCTGCGGTAAAGCCGTCTTTGAGCAGGCGGACGATTTCCTCTTTAAAGCCCAGCTCGACCTTGTTGAGGTTTTGCGGCGCGCAGATGGCGTAGGCGCCAATCATGCCCCGTTGATCTTCACTGCCCAGTTCCATAAAGGAGCCGGCGCCATAGCTTAAACCGTCCTGCTGACGCAGGCGGGTGGCGAGACGCGAGCTTAAGAAGCCGCCGCCGAGGATATAGTTACCGAGCACCA
This sequence comes from Shewanella jiangmenensis, assembly GCF_018596335.1. Taxonomy (GTDB): domain Bacteria; phylum Pseudomonadota; class Gammaproteobacteria; order Enterobacterales; family Shewanellaceae; genus Shewanella; species Shewanella jiangmenensis. The sequence continues at coordinate 46,168 of NZ_JAHEPS010000004.1, forward strand.
GCGCCGGAGCATCGGCGTCTGCGTCACCCACAGGCAGCGCCAGGGATGCCACAAAGGTGGCGTTTTCCTTGTCTGGGGTGTTGAAGGTCACAGGGCTTGAATCCAACTTGACGTAAGGGGATTCAATCCGCTGATAGGCCTGCTTGCTCTTCCAGCCATCGGTGAGCTGTTCGAGCGCGGTAACTGTTGCACTGCGGTCGAAATCGCCCACCACCGAAATCTGCATGTTTTTGGCGGTGTAGAAATCGGTGTGATAGCGCTTCACCTGCTTCAGACTCAGCTTGTCGAGTTCGGCCAGCTGCTCTTCAAAGGTGCCGACATAGCGTGGGTCATCCTTGCCATAAGGGCTCTGATGACGGCTCAGGGCATTGAATGCCAGCGCCTGTGGGTCCTGCAGGCTCTGCTCTATGGCGACCTTGGCCTCGGCCTTGTAGAGATCAAACTCTTTTTCGGCGAAGGCTGGGTTACGCAGCACGTCGGTGATGAGGTCGAGCACGGGCTGCAGATTGGCCTTGGTGGTTTCGATGGCGACGGTCATATTGCCGTTGCCGCCACCAACGCGCACGCTTGCCTGCAGCTTGTCGAGCTCTTCTTTGATTTGCTCGCGGCTGTATTTGCCTGAGCCGCGCAGCAGCATCTCGCCAACTGCGTCACCGATGGCGCCCTTGCCGGACAGGCTCTTCAGATCGCCAAACTGACCACTTATGCGCACCACCACGGCTTCGCCGCGGGTCTTTTTGGCCAGCAGCGCCACCTTGGTACCGGTAGGCAGGGTCAGGGTTTCGGTGCGCGCATCGATATTGCTCTGGGATGGGTCGAAGGCTTCGCCCTGTGCCACCTGCTCGCGGCCCTTGTAGTCTTTCACCAGTGCTGAGGCATCGGCAACCAGCGGGATCTCGACCCGCTCAGGCTTATCTGTGGGGATAAAGCGGCCGGCGGTGCGGTTATTTTGGGTGAAGTAGTACTCGGCCACCCGCTGCACGTCGGCGGCGGTGACTTTTTCGAGTCTGTCACGGTTTAAGAACAGCAAACGCCAGTCGCCCATGCCCAGCCACTCAGACAGCTCAAGGGCAATTTTTTCAGACGAGTTGAACGCCAGGGTGAGGTTTTTCAGCAAAGTGCGTTTGGCCGCTTCGACTTCCTTGTCGGTGATGGGCTGGGATTTGATGGATTCCAGCGTCTCCAGCAGCACCTTGCGCGACTTTTCGCTGTCGGTGGATTTATCGAGCTCCGCCAGGAAGATAGCCACGCCCGGGTCCTGCCACTGAAAGTTCATGCCAAATACCGAGGTGGCGAGTTTGTTTTCCACCAGTGCCTTGTGCAGGCGGCCGTTTGGCGTGGCCGAGAGCACTTCGTTCAGCACATCGATGGCGGCAAAGTCCTGGTGGGCGCCGGGCGGCACATGGTACAGGGTGCCGAGCAGCTGCACGTCACCTACGCGGCGCACAGTCACTTCGCGCTCACCGTCCTGTGCCGGTTCAACGGTGTACAGTGGCTCTATGGTGCGGTCGGGCTTTGGAATGGCGCCGAAGGTGTTTTCAATCTTGCCCAGCATAGCGGCCGGGTCAAACTTGCCCGCCACAATCAGGGTGGCGTTATCGGGCTGATAATACTTGCGATAAAACGCCTGCAGCCGCTCGATGGAGACGTTTTCGAGGTCGGAGCGGGCGCCGATGGTGGTTTTACCATAGTTGTGCCATTCAAAGGCCGAGGCCAACATGCGCTGCAGCGTGATACGAAACGGGCTGTTTTCGCCCATTTCAAATTCGTTGCGCACCACGGTCATTTCGCTGTCGAGGTCTTTTTTGGCGATGAAGGAGTTGACCATGCGGTCAGACTCCATCGACAGCGCCCAGTCGATATTTTCTTCGGTGGCGGCAAAGGTTTCAAAGTAGTTGGTGCGGTCGGTCCAGGTGGTGCCGTTGGGGCGGGCGCCGTGGCTGCTGAGTTCTGCCGGAATGTCTTTGTGTTTGGGGCTGCCCTTGAACACCAGATGCTCCAGCAGGTGTGCCATGCCGGTTTCGCCGTAGTTTTCGTGCTTGGAGCCCACATGGTAGGTCACGTTAACGGTAACGGTTTCCTTGGTGGCATCGGGAAACAGCAGCACCTTGAGGCCGTTGTCGAGGCGGTATTCGGTGATGCCTTCGACCTCGGTGACTTTTTTGATTTCGGCAAAGGCCTGCAGCGGGTTGAGGCTGCACAGGGCCAGCAACATGGCCGTTGCCAGGGTCGGCAAGCGGCGCTTGAGGGTAAGTTGCATAACGGACTTCCTTTTCGTTGTTGTGGGTACTTCTTGTTGTTTGCAACTTGCCAACCTAACAACACGGCGCTGATTTTTCCAGCAATTCAGGGCGTTGAACCTGAGTTTATTCAGGTTGGCATACGGCGTACCTGCCTGCTTGTCTCTTTGCCCGCTTGCCTGGCTGCTTCTGTGCACACCGAAGTGGATGCCGCAGAGGATGCACCCGCGGCCCATGTTTTCGCTGCATGGCGCAAAGAGCGCCAAAACCTGTATCAACTCTGATAGTCGCTGTCGCAAAACTGCGACATATGGTGCATCCCCCGAAGCGACTGGGCTGCGCCAGCGCGCGTACAACTTTTGGGTTGCTAAACTGCGCAAAAGAGAGGCGTTGCTGAGTTGGTCGTTTGTTTAAAATCATGACCTTAGCGAATGGCATCGAACTTGCGATAAGGAAGTTACGGGTCAGCAAGGGCTGACCCTCTCCCTAAACGAATAATGCAAACGTTGGAGGTTGTGATGCGAAATTTGATGAAGCCGTTACTGCTGTGCCTGGGTTTACTGCTCGCGCTGCAGGTGCAGGCATCGACCAGAGTCCTGTATGCAGGCAAAAATCAGCCCATTGGCGAGGTGGAAACCTATTTTATGGGCAATGAGTTGGTGGTCACGGCCCAGGTGACGGAAGTGGGTTGGTGTCTCTCTGCCTCACACCTGTACGTGGGTGAGCAGGCGCCCACCACCTCGGCCCCGGGGCAATTTCCGTTTCAGCATGAATTGGGCTGTAGCTTAAGTGATACCTACCGGGTGAATGTTGCCGCCGCCGATCAGTACGTTGCCTACCATGCGGTCAGCAAGCAGTCGGCCCATCCCATTGGCGGCACTGTGTCATATATGGTGCAGTTTCCCGGCGATGACTCGTACCTCAAGGCCTACATTGATGGCATGGGGCCCTATGATGCCTGGTGTATCGACATTGGCCGCAGTATCACCCCCGGCACCACCTACACTAACTGTGAGCTGCGCTCGCTGAACGATCAGGATTTGGGTGTGGTCGACCGTGAAGAAAACCTTGGTTATGCCGGCTGGATCCTCAATCAGGACTGGAGCCTGTACCCCGAGTACAGCTGGAAAGAAATTCAGGCCGCCCTGTGGAAACTGATTGACGACAATCCGCCGCAAAATGCCGCCGGTGGCATCAGCTGGGATGAAGCCAAGGCACTGGAAATCGTCAACATGGCACTGCAAAACGGCGTTGGCTACACAGCAGCCAGCTTCGAAGGCCTGGTGGTGCTGTGTAAAAACACCAATGGCGTGGTGAACCGGCAGATTACCCTGGTTGCCGTGCCTGTGGCTGGCTTCTTTATCGGTGAAGATACCGCCTGGGCTCAGGGTTCAAGCAATTGGTACAACAGCAAGGGCAACATGATTGGCTGGGGAAGTTACTTCCTCGAGCCCTATTCTCAGCCCTGATTAGGCCAGAAGCCTTGGCCGCTGCCTTGGCAGGGGCCGCACGGCTGACTATGTTAGTAGCTAAACAGGGTTGTCAGCTAAGCCGCGTTGTTAGCTAAAAAGCGTTGTTATCAAAACAGGGCGGCGATACGGGTTTGGCTAGGCTCAGGCACTTGGGTTCGGGATGGCGGGATGTCACAACAAAAACAATGTCGGATCTGGTCGCTGAGCGGGCTCAGCGTCGAAGACAGAGTGCTTCTGGATTCGCTCGCTTCTCTGGGGTGGGCGTTTCCTGCCGAGGCCGAGTGCGGCAGCATGGTCGGGCTTGCCTTTGTGCAGCCCAAAGACGAGCTTCGCAAAGTGATGGAGCAGCTTGCCGCCCACAGCCGGATGCTGTGGATCGTGGTGTGCGACAACAATCAGCTCAGCGAGCTCTCCAGGCTGTTTTCACTGGGAATAGTGTTTGATTTTCACCATCGTCCGGTGCAGATAGAACTGCTCAGCGCCACCCTGGGGCACGGGCTTGGCGTGCACAAAGAGCTGCTGCAATTACCTGAGCCTTCAACGTTTTCCCACGATATGACCGGCCTGTATGACAAGGCCCGTCGTATTGCCGGCACGGATATTTCAGTGGTGATCCACGGCCCTTCCGGCAGCGGCAAGGAATATCTCGCCCGCTATATTCATCAGCATTCGGGTCGCTCTGCGGCGCCTTTTGTCAGTCTCAACTGCGCTGGCCTGCCGGCAAATCTTATTCAGGATGAGCTGTTCGGCCACGAAAAGGGCGCCTTTACCGGTGCCAATCAGGCCCATGCCGGCGTGTTTGAACAGGCTAAAGGCGGCACCCTGTTGCTGGATGAAATCGGCGACTTACCGCTGGAACTGCAGGGCAATTTTTTGCAGGTGCTGCAACAAAAATCGGTCAGGCGGCTCGGCAGCGCCCGCTATGTGCCGGTGGATTGCCGTATTATTGCCGCCAGCCATAAAAAGCTGTCGGATCTGGTGAGTCAGGGCGGCTTTCGGGAGGATTTGTTTTACCGCCTTAATGTGATTCACCTTGAAGTACCGGCGCTCGCCCAGCGGCGTGACGAAGTACTGCCCCTTGCGGAATATTTTCTCGAGCAATATGCCGAGCGCTACGGGGTGCGCAAACACCTGTCCACCGAGGCGCGGTTTTTGCTGCAGGAATATCACTGGCCCGGCAATATCCGCCAGCTGCAAAATGTCCTTATCAGCGCCGCCACCCTGTCGGATACGTCCATCATCTCGGGGCAGGAGCTTAATCTTGAGCACCCGCAAACCGAATTAGCGTCCCCGCTTGCCGATCAGGTGAGATTATTTGAGCAGCAAACCATATTGCGCGCCGTGAGGATGAACGGCGGCTGTCGCAACAAAGCGGCACGGCAATTGGGAATTTCCCGCCACACCCTGTATCGCAAAATCCGCCAATCAGATTAATTTTGCTGAAAATCCAGCACCGGCTGTCTGCCTGACTATACTTGTCAAACAGGAATGACGGTGTGTTCTTTATGCAACGAATTCATCAGCTTTGGTTTTGCGAATGCGCGCTTTTGACGGGGATCCATTATGGATGATACCCAGAAATCCACCCCCGGATTGGACTACGCCCAGGCTCTGAATCGCCTTGGGGGCAACACGGTTTTACTGCAGGCGGTGCTGGCAAGTTTTGTCGAAACCTATCAATCGCTGCCGCAGCAATTGCCCCATCTGGCCGCGCAGCAGGATTGGGAGGCGCTCAGGGTGCTGTGCCATACCCTTAAGGGTTCTGCCGCCAATATCAGCGCCACACGCCTAAGCCGCGCCGGCGCTGAGGTGGAAGCCCTTATCAAGCAGGGCCAGGTGCCGGTGCCGGAATTTATGTGGCGTGAATGTCTTGCGGCCTGGAGCGAGCTTGAGCCGAGCCTGAATAAGCTGATGACGGTCGTCGAAACCGATGAGGGCAAAGAGCTGACCGCCACCGAGTTGATGGTGCGGCTGGTGAAGCTGCTGCCCCTGATAGAGACTGACTTGGCCGCCGCTGACAGTGCTTTTATTGAGCTCAGAACCGCCCGGGTACCGGAGCGGTTTCAAGCTAACTTTTCTATGTTTATCAAACAATTCGACGCTTTTGATTTAAAGGGGGCTAAGGTCTCGTTGAATCGGATGCTGGGGAGGGATTCCAATGAGTGACAAGCCCGGGCTGCTGCTGGTGGATGATTCGCCCAACGAAATCCGCATTCTGATGGAAATTCTGAAAGACAGTTATCGACTGACTGTGGCCACCTCGGGCGAGCAGGCGCTTGAAATGCTGGATGCGGCCACGCCGGATTTGGTGCTGCTGGACGTGGTGATGGAGCCGATGGATGGTTACCAGACCTGTTCGCTTTTGAAGCAAAAGCACCCCAATCTGCCGGTGATTTTTGTCTCTGCCAATACCGAAACCGATGAAATATTAAAGGGTTTTTCCGCTGGCGGTCAGGATTACATCACCAAGCCCTTTGACCCGGAAATTCTGCGCTCCAAGGTCAAGCTGACCCTGAGTCAGGTCATGCAGCAGCAAAAGCTTGGTCAGGAAAAACAGCAGGCCACTGCCATGGTGATGGCGGCCATGAGCAGCGCCGCCGACATCAGCGTTATCGTTAATTTTTTGCGGGCCTCGACCAAGCTCAGGGATGCTCAGGCGCTGGTGCAGGGGATTTGCGAGGCCAGCCGTAATTATGGGGTGCAGGTGTGCAGCCGCATTCTCGGCGTCAATGAGGCGCCCTTTTATGCGGCGTCACAGGGGCTGGTGCAGCCGCTGGAGCAGGTGTTGATGGACCGCACCGCCGAACTGGAATGTCGGATTCTGGAAAAAGGTAATCGGCTGATTTTACGTTATGAATCCGTGGTCATGCTGGTAAAGAATTTGCCGGAACGGCCCGAGCGGGTGGGTGAGCTCAGGGATTATCTGCTGATCCTGATGGAGGCAGCCCACGATTTGAATATGCGGGTGAAATCCGACACCAGCATTGCTGAGCAGCGGATGGCGATGATGCTCGAAACCGTGACTGAGTCGCGCACCACGCTGCACGAAATTGAGGCGTTTCAGCGTGGTTACAAGCAAAAAAATATGCAGATCATGAACGACCTGATGATGGACATAGAAACCGGCTTTCTGTCCATGGGCCTGTCGGAAGATCAGGAGCAATGGATCACCCGGGTCATTACCAGCAAGCTCGATGAGAGCGTGGCACACCTTGAGTCCGGCCTGAAGGTCGATGAGAAGCTCAACCGGATCATTGAGCAGCTCGACTACATGGCCAAAACCTTCTGATTTACTGGCAGCCGGTGCCTTTTTGCCAAATCAGCGCAGCGCCAAGTGTGCTCAGTAACATCAGAGTGGGCAGCACCACAAAGTGCACAGTCGGTGACACCGGCAACTGAAAATTAAGCCACAGCAGCAAAAACCAGCTCAGCCCCAGGTAAGCCAGTCCCGGCAGCAGGCGATTGAGCAAGAATCTATTCATGGTGCAGTCCTTTACCAGATCGAAGTCAACACAGTTTAAAAACTGACCAAAGCGGTTTAAAGTGTCGTTAATGACATAATTTGGGTTGAAAGTGACATGTTAAACCGCCTGACTCTGGCCATTCTGGTACCTCAGCAACCTGTGATGAGCAGCGTTGCCGCCTTCGTCGACCTGTTCCGTCACGCCAATACCTACATCAACCAGCTTGGATTAACCGGCCTGCCGCAGTTTGAGGTTGGTCTGTATTCCGCTACAGGTGGCTGGGTTGGTGATGGCGGGCTGGCGGTTAACACTGCTCCTGCATCGTCGCTTGCAGGCCTGCAGCCGGATGCGGTGATTATCAGTGCGCCGCTGATTTTGGATGGCAAGGGGCTGCATCAGGCGCTGGCGGAATTTGCGGTGTTTACGCCCTGGCTGCGTGACGTTGCCGCCACGGGGCGACCACTGGCATCGGCCTGTGCCGGCAGTTTGCTGCTGGCAGGCACAGGGCTGCTGGAGGGGCGTCGGGCAACCACCGCCTGGTGGTTGGCGGCCTTGTTTGATAAGCACTTTCCCGGCGTTGAGTTAACGCTGGACCGCTTGATTGTGGATGACGGCCAGTTTGTTACCGCCGGTGCCTCGACCGCGAGTTACAGCCTGGGGCTGGCGCTGCTCTCGCGCATGGTGGATGTGGGTTTTGCGTCGGCCATGGCCAAGTTGTTTTTGATTGATCCGAATCGCTCATCCCAGCGGGTGTTTATGGAGCAGGCGCCGCAAATTCAATTGCATCCCGACCCTGAGGTCGCCCGCATTCAGGAGTGGATTGGCGCCAATCTGGGGGCGCCCATCGGGCTTGATACCCTTGCTGACCGCTTTGCCATGGGCAAGCGCACCCTTATTCGCCGCTTCAAGGCGGCACTGCACGAAACGCCGCTCAGCTACATTCAAAAACTGCGGATTGATCGTGCCAAGCAGCTGCTCGAAGGCTCGGAATTGGCACTGGAAGAAATAGTGCCCATGCTCGGTTATGAGGACATCAGTTCGTTTCGCAAGTTGTTTGTCCAGCACACCAGTCTTACGCCAAAAGCCTACCGTGAGCGTTTCCGCTCCCAGCATGGCTGCTGCGACGCCAGCCCATAATCTGGGCCACAGACATTTTTTCACTGAAGCGGAACTTTGGTTGGAGTTTTGTTGACTGATTATTAGACCAAGGCATGCCTCAGAGGGGAGACGCTGTGCCCAATCATAGTTTGCGTGTAAAAGCCTGGTGGCTGCGTTTTTTTGCCTTGCCCGTTAGTGCAGGACTCCTGTTATTGGCCGTGCTGGGTTGGCTTGATATCGATTTGCTGTTTTCCGGTTGGCTGTTTCAGCTTGAAGGTGGCAGCCAGAATTGGCCGCTGCGCAATGGCTGGCTCACCGATACCGTGTTACACACAGGCGGGCGCGATCTGGTGGTGTTGATGTCGGTAGCTCTGGTGGGGATGCTATTGGCAAGCCGGTTTTATCCACGTATCCACGCCTACCGTCGTGGTCTGGTTTATCTGCTGTGCTCTGTGACTTTAAGTGTGCTTTTGGTGCGCTTTGGCAAAAGTGCTACCCATGTGTATTGCCCCTGGGATTTGACGCAATTTGGCGGCAACCATCCCTATGTTCCGTTTCCCATGAGCCTATGGCAAGGCGATGCCGCCGGTCAGTGCTTTCCCGGAGGGCATTCGGGCGGCGCCTTTGCCTGGGTAGCCCTGTATTACTTTGCCCGTGAGTATTTCCCACGTTGGCGCCGGGTGTCACTGGCGCTTGTTCTCTTTGTTGGGCTGGTGTTTGGGCTGGATCAGGAGCTTAGGGGAGCCCATTTCCTGAGCCATGATCTGACCAGCCTGCTGCTGTCTTGGCTGGTGGCGACTCTGCTTTACGCCCTTTTCTGGCCGATGCGACGGCGTGATGCTGTGCCTGCAGCGCAGCCGCCGGTCTGATGAGTGTCTATTACGCCGCAAGCCACAGCAGCACCGTCAGCACCATGATTGCAAATGTGAGATAACGCCGCTGCCGATATTGCACAAGCTTGGGGTCATTGCTGTTGGCGAGCTCGCCATCCTTGAGCATGGCGCGGATATAATCGCTGCGAACCGGCGTGCCGGGCTGGCGGTTATAACTGTAGGCCTGATGCCATATATCCGGGTAGCTGCGCTCTATGTGTTTGAGCAGCGAAACCCATGAGAATCGCTCCAGGCCCGCGGCAATAAGCAGCAGATACATTCCATAATCCATAGCGACTCCTGTCCTTTCCTTTTCGCTCTTGTTCTTTTATTGGCCCATGACCTTTGCTGACGGCTGTCGCCTTAGCTTTGCAAAAGCGGTGCGCCAGCGCTGCTGTTTGAGCCGCCGCGCGCAAAATTCCTCAATCTAAGCAGATTTGGAGAATTTTCATACTGCCATTGTTGGGCGCTTTCCCCTAGTATTTTCATCATGTGAGGAATTTTAGGGAACGCCATGGCTGCAACAAGCAAAACCCTGTCCGTTAATCGGGAAGCGAAAGCCGCCGCTAAGGGCCGACCCAGCGGCGACAGCGATGCCCGCATCAGGTTGATTGATGCGGCGCGGGAAGCCTTTATTGCCCTTGGCTATCAGGGGGTGTCGACCCGGGAAATTGCCCGCCGCGCCGGGGTGGATGCAGCCATGATCCGCTACTACTTCGGCGGCAAACCCGGGCTGTTTGAGCACATGGTGCGCGAAACCCTCTCCCCGGTGCTTGAGCGTTTCAAAGCCTTGTCGCAGCAGGGCGCCCCTCAGGGTCTGGCATCCCTGATGCAAACCTATTACAGCGCTATCGGTGCTCACCCAGGCCTGCCAAGGCTGATTTTCAGCACCCTGCATGAGGGGCCGCAAAGTGAGTCATTCCGTTTGCTGATGCTGGTGTTTGGCGACGTACTTAAGTTGTCGCACCGCTGGCTGATGCAATCCCTGGTGGCCACAGGTGCGCTCAGGCCCGATATCGACCCGCAACTGGCGCGCTTAAGCCTGGTCAGCCTGATGGTATTCCCCATGATAGCGCCACCGGCGCTGTTTCAATCACTGGGGTTGGAGCAGTCACCTCAGGGCCTGCAACAGCTGGTTTCCCACCATATCAAGGTGCTCAGCCAAGGCATTCTTAACGCGCCGACCAACACCCAAACCGGAGATGCTCAATGAAATCCCCATTATTTTCTGCACTTGCACTCCTGATGCTGTTTGGTCTTGGCGGCTGCAACGACAGTGCCGAGGTGATTTACGGCACCGTGGAGCGCGACCGCCTCACTCTCACTGCCCCGGCGTCAGAGCTGATAGCCAACATCCATGTGAAAGAAGGGGACGAGGTCAAGGCAGGCACCTTGCTGCTGGAACTCGACAGTCGCGGCGCCGAGGCACAGGTAGCGCTGGCCAAAGCCAATCTTGCCGGTGCCGATGCGCGCCTCAGCGAGCTCACCCGGGGCGCCCGCGATGAAGAGCTGGCTCAGGCCAAAGCCAGTGTCGATGGTGCCAATGCCAGTGTGACCGAGGCCGAGGCCCAGTTTCAGCGCACCCGCAAGCTGGTGCGGGAGAAAGTGTTAACCCAGGCCGATATGGACAAGGCTATTGCCGCACGGGACCGTGCGCTGGCGGAGCAAAAACGCGCCTCGGAAGTCCTGAAAGAGCTGATTGCCGGTACCCGCAGCGAACAGTTGCTGCAGGCCGAGGCCGCGGTGGAAGCCGCCCGGGCACAGCTGGCGCTGGCCGAAAAAGAGCTTAGCGATCTTAAGCTTTATGCTGCCCGCGATGCCGTGGTGGAACTGCTGCCCTGGCGCGAGGGCGACAGGGTGACTCAGGGCAGCCAGCTTGTTGGCCTTCTGGCTCTGGATGCGCCTTACGTGCGAGCCTATCTGCCTGCCCCCGCCCTCAGCGATTTGCTTCCCGGCGCTGAGGTTGGGGTGCGGGTGGATAACCCGGGCGATGCCAATTCGGGGGCGATGATAAAGGCAAAAGTGCGCCGTATTCGCGCCGAACCCGCCTTTACCCCCTTTTACGCCCTCAATGAGCGCGACCGGGCGCGGCTGATGTACCTCACCGATATCGACCTGCCCCAAGGCAGCACCCTGGCCACCGGCCTTGCGGTAGAAGTGGTCATTGGCGGGAGCCGCAATCATGACTGAGTTTGCCATCGAAACCCACGGCATGAGCAAGCGCTTTGGTGAGCTCGCCGCCGTCGACGGGGTGGATTTAGCCATTCCCAAAGGCAGTATTTACGGCTTTCTTGGCCCCAACGGCTGTGGCAAGTCGACCTCAATTCGGATGCTGACCGGCCTTTTGCGGCCAAGTGCGGGCGATATCCGGGTGCTGGGTGAAACCCTGCCCGGCGCCGAGGAGCGGTTGCGCTCGCGCATCGGCTACATGACGCAGAAATTCTCCCTCTACGAGAACCTGACCGTGCTGGAAAACCTGCGCTTTGTGGCGCGTATTTATGGCCTCAGGGGCGCGCGGGCACACACGCGAATTGATGAGCTGCTCAGTCTGTACGCCCTCAGCGGCCGTGAAGGGCAGATGGCGGGCTCCATGAGTGGCGGCCAAAAGCAGCGCCTGGCGCTGGCGGCGGCCACTATTCATCAGCCCGAGCTTTTGTTTCTCGACGAGCCCACCTCGGCGGTGGATCCGGAAAACCGGCGCGAATTCTGGGAGCGGTTGTTTGACCTCTGCGCCCAGGGCTGCACCATTCTGGTGTCGACCCACTACATGGATGAGGCCGAGCGCTGTCATGGTCTGGCGATTCTCGAGCGCGGTATCAAGCGTGCCGATGGTTCGCCCAAGGCACTGATGCAGGCCATGGGCGCCCGGGTGGTGGAAGTGGGCGGCGATGAGCTGCGTGCGCTCAAACAGCAACTCGTGGCCAAACCCGAGGTATTGTCGGCGGCGCAGATTGGCAGTCGGCTGCGGGTGCTGGTCAGTAACAACGTCAGCGATCCTATCGGTTGGCTCGGGGCCGAAACCGGCAACCGCCCCATGGATGAGGTGCGCCCGAGCCTTGAGGATGTGTTTGTTACCTGCACCGGCGAGCGGGCGGGAGGTCAGCATGTGGCTTAGGGTTTTTGCTATTTTAATCAAGGAGCTGCGTCAGCTTTCCCGCGACAGAATGACCTTCGGCATGATAGTGATGATCCCGCTGGTGCAGCTGATGCTGTTTGGCTACGCCATCAACACCGACGCCCGTCATCTGCCCGCCGGGTTGCTGGACTTGAGTGCGACTTCTGAGTCCCGCGCCATGGTGCAGGCGGTGAGTGCGACCCAGGTGGTGGATTTTGTGGCGGTTTATCACTCGGTGCCCGAAGCCGAGGCGGCCATTACCGCCGGCAAGGTGAAGGCGGTGTTGGTGCTGCCCGCCGACTTTGGCGAGCGTCTGGCACGCCATCCCCAGAGCCAGCGCGAGCTTCACGCTAGCGGCAGCTATTTCGCCGCCCCCGTGGGCCAGTGGCTGGTGGATGGCTCGGATACAGTCGTGGCGAGCGCCATACGGTCGCTGCGCTCCATGCCGCTTGCCGAAGTGCTCGGCAGGCCGGTAACCGACTCGGTGCCAAGCCTCGAGGTGGTCAATTACTTCAACCCCGAGCAGCGCACCGTGGTGAACATAGTGCCGGGGCTCCTGGGGGTGATTCTGACCATGACCATGGTGCTTTTTACCTCGGCCGCCATAGTGCGCGAGCGCGAGCAGGGCAATATGGAGTTTTTGATAACCACCCCGGTGCGGCCGCTGGAGCTGATGCTCGGTAAAATTCTGCCCTATGTGCTGGTGGGCTTTATTCAGGTGGGCATTATCCTCGGCGCCGGTCACCTTATCTTTAAGGTGCCGGTGCGCGGCGGGCTCGACTCGTTGGCGCTGGCCGCCATGCTGTTCATTCTGGCCAGTTTGACCCTGGGGCTGGTGATTTCCACCATTGCCCGCACTCAGTTGCAGGCGATGCAGATGACGGTATTTATCCTGCTGCCCTCGATTTTATTGTCGGGTTTTATGTTCCCTTACGAGGCCATGCCAATTCCGGCGCAGTGGATTGCCGAGGCCCTGCCCGCCACCCACTTTATGCGGATGTCGCGGGCGATTATTTTGCGGGACGCCGAGGTGATGCAGCTTGGCTTCGATGCCCTGTGGCTGATTGGGTTTTCGGTGATGGGCATTATTATCGCCACACTGAAATTCAGTAAGCGCTTGGATTGACCTTTGGCCTCAACGGCGACAGACACCAAATTCGCGGGTAAACTGCCTGAGTCTATTGAAAATATTAGGGTAATGGCATGGGCAGATTACTGTGGCTTGGGGTGTTTTTGGCGGTGTTTATCTGGTCGGCGATTGGCCCCTTGGACCGCTTCACCTGGTTTTTGGAAGTGGTGCCGGCGCTGATTGGTTTTGCCGTGCTTGCCGCCACCGAGCGGCGTTTCCCGCTGACGTCGCTGGTGTACGGGCTTATCCTGATTCACTGCGTCATTCTGATGGTGGGCGGCCATTACACCTATGCCGAAGTGCCGCTGTTTGACTGGCTGAAGGAGCCCATGGGTTGGGAGCGCAACAACTACGATAAGCTCGGCCACTTCGCCCAGGGTTTTATTCCAGCCATTATTGCCCGCGAGCTGGTGCTGCGTTTAGGCGTGATGAAAAAGGGCCATTGGTGCAACTTCTTCGTAGTGTGTTTCTGTTTGGCTTTCAGCGCCTTTTACGAGCTGATTGAGTGGTGGGTAGCGATTGCCACCGGCGAGGGCGCCGAGGCGTTTTTGGGCACCCAGGGTTATGTGTGGGACACCCAGTCTGATATGGGCTTTGCCCTGCTGGGCGCAATAGTGGCGCTGCTGAGTTTGAGCCGCTGGCACGATCGCCAACTCGCACAGCTTGCCGCGAGAGGCTAATCCGCAGGCCGAGAAAAAAACTGGTTCAAACAAAAACCGCCATCAGGCGGTTTTTTGGCTGCACTGTTATCACACTAAGACCTTAGTGGCATTACTGTGCAGATCTGACGGCGTTATTGAGGGTTTGCAGGGCGTGCTGCAGCAAGGCTGTCGCCGCCGTTTCGGAGCCCGATTCGACATAGCAGCGCAGCTCCGGTGCATTACCCGAGGGGCGGATATGGATGACATCGCCGCTGTTTAACCCCATCCGCAGGCCGTCGATGCGGCTGGTTTCAATAACCTTTTGTCCCGGGGCAAAACTGCGGCAGAAACTGGCAATATCCTGCTGCCAATGGTCAAGCCAGGGCTTAGCGGTGGCGGCGCAGACGTCCTGCAGCCTATCGCTGGCGGTAAAGCGTCCCGGCAGCGACGCAAGCAGTTGTGACAAGGGGCGATTTTCAGTGCGTGCCCGCACCAGCACTGCAAGCGCGGGTAAAAGCGCATCGCGGGTGGGCAGTTCCTGGGTCATAAAGCCGCCATTGGCCTCAAAGCCTGCGACTTTTTCATGGGCCGAACTCAGTTGCAGCATTGCTTCAATCACGTAGGGTGAGCCAATGCGGGTGCGTTTGATTTGGGTAAAGCGGCCGCTGAGTTCGATAGCGCTGTTACAGCTTACCGGCACCGCCAACGCCTGATAGCCGAGGGTGTCGGCGCACAGCAGCCCGAGAATATCGCCTCTCAGCCACTGGCCGTGCTCGTCCGCAAGCAGGGGGCGATCGCCATCGCCATCGGTGGAAAAGAGGGCATCGAGCTGATGTTGCTCGGCCCATTCCTGTCCGAGCAGCTTGTCGGCATGGCTGACGGCCTCGGTGTCGATGGGCACAAAGGTCTCGGTACGACCAAGGGAGATAACCTCTGCACCAAGTGCGCTCAGAATGGCGGCGCTGATGTCGCGGCCAGCTGCCGAGTGTTCGTATAAGCCGATGCGCATGCCATCGAGGGGGGTGTCCGGAAACATCGCCATATAGCGCTTGCAGTACAGGCGACGCGCATCGTTGCTAGGTTCAGGCCGCTGGGGTTCAAACGCTGGCAATGGGGCTTTGCAGGCAAGGATATCGGCTTCATCCTGCTTGTCGATTTCGCCGTCGGGACGATAAAACTTAAGCCCGTTGCGATCGAACGGAATGTGGCTGCCGGTAACCATGATGGCCGGAATTTTTTTATCCAGAGCGTACAATGCCAGCGCCGGTGTGGGCACTGTGCCCATGTAGTCAACCTCGATACCCAGTGCCCGGGCGGCGCCAATACAGGCGGCTGCCATGTCGGGGCTGCTGGGGCGCCGATCGATGGCAACGGCAAGCCGGGTTACCGGCTGTCTGGTTTGCAGGGTGGTGAGAAAGGCGAGGGTAAATGCGCCACAAACCCGGTCGGTGAATTGGGTAACCAAACCACGGGCGCCACTGGTGCCAAATTTTACGCCGCTGGTTTCGATAATTTCTTTTGAAATTAAATCCTTTGCATTCATTAAAGTATCCTTCCTTTAATTTGCCAATCCTTAATTTTAAACTGGGCAAATGATATGGCTTAATGCTGATTATTTCAAAGGTTGATTGTTTGCCGTTAAATATCTTCTACTTATCCCTGATTATTGTCTGTTTGGACTTGAGTGATGTCGATTTTGTGGGGTAGGTTTGTTTTTTACTTTCAGTTTCCGGTTAACCTTTACCACACGACCGACCTTTTGATAGACATTAATCATTCCTAAGTTGCACGTTTTATCTGATTTTATAGACCTAGGTTTGTCTTGCTTGTTTTCTTTAAATTACTTTTTTGTAACCACGACGTCCTCGCTATCATGTTGTTATCTTTTGGTTTGACTAGGTTTTTAAGCGTTGCCTGATATTAATGTTTTTATTTTGTTAATTTCATTTTGGCGGCTTTGGAAACGAAGGTTTAATCCATCTCCTACGTTCTTCACGTTCCAGACTGATTTTTTTTAAACCAGTTGAGTTACTACTCCAACTGGGTAGAATTCAGCCCGAATTTAGCATGACTCGAACTCTGAAATTAATTCTGAGCTTTTGATCATGCTGCTTTGCATCACTGCTGGAATGGATTGTTTATTGTTGGAGTATTTAATTCCGGCAAGGGTTTTTATTATCTAGATTTTTATTATCTATCTTGGAAATTAAGTATATGGATATCAGTATTTTTGGACTTGGATATGTCGGAGCTGTGTGTGCCGGTTGTTTGTCGGCCCGCGGCCATAAAGTGATTGGTGTCGATGTGTCTTACACCAAGATAGAACTCATCAACAAGGGCATGTCGCCCATCGTGGAGCCCGGATTGCAGGAATTGCTGCAAAAGGGCATCAAGGGCGGATTGCTGAGCGGCACCACCAGTATTATCGACGCTGTGCTCAATACCTCGGTCAGTTTTATCTGCGTGGGCACCCCGAGCAAGCGTAACGGCGATTTGGATCTGGTGTACCTCGAGCAGGTATGCGAGCAAATCGGTATGGCGCTGCGGGACAAGCGCGAACGCCACACTGTGGTGGTGCGCAGCACAGTGTTGCCGGGCACAGTGCATAACGTCGTTATTCCAATCCTTGAGCGTGCTTCAGGCAAAAAAGCCGGCGAAGGTTTTGGTGTTGCGGTTAACCCTGAGTTTCTGCGTGAAAGCACCGCCATCAACGACTACGACTTCCCTGCCATGACAGTAATTGGCGAGTTTGATACCGAGTCGGGCGACGTGCTTGAAACCCTGTACCGCGACCTGGATGCACCGATTTTCCGCCGCGATATCAAAGTGGCCGAGATGATCAAATACACCTGTAACGTCTGGCACGCCGCCAAGGTGACCTTCGCCAACGAGATTGGCAATATCGCCAAGGCCTGTGGTGTCGATGGCCGCGCCGTGATGGACATCGTCTGTCAGGATCACAAGTTAAACCTGTCCAAATACTACATGAAGCCCGGCTTCGCCTTTGGTGGTTCATGCCTGCCCAAAGACGTGCGCGCCCTGACCTACCGCGCCGGTCAGCTCGATGTGGCTCACCCCATGCTTGCCGGCCTGATGCCGAGTAACGCCTTGCAGGTGCAGCGCGCCTTCGAAACCATCGCTTCTTACGACAAGCGCCGCGTTGCTTTGCTTGGTCTGAGCTTTAAAGCCGGCACCGACGATCTGCGTGAAAGCCCGCTGGTTGAACTGGCCGAGAAGCTGATTGGCAAAGGTTTTGAGCTGCAGATTTTCGATGAAAACGTTGAGTATGCCCGCGTGTTTGGCGCCAACAAGGAATACATCGAATCCAAGATCCCACATGTGTCTTCACTGCTCAACAATGATTTCGACGCCGTGATTAACAATGCGGACGTGATTGTGATTGGTAATGGCGATGCGCGTTTTGCCACCCTGGCCAATCATGCACCCGAAGGCAAGCGAGTGTTTGATCTTATTGGTTTTATGCACCAGCCAAGCCATGGAAATCTCGAAGGCATTTGCTGGTAAACCCGCTGTCGGCAGCCTGGCTGCCGCAGATTTCAGTCAATCCAGACAAGGACTAATGTCATGATCCCGCTGATTCTGTCCGGTGGCACAGGCACAAGGCTGTGGCCGCTGTCCCGTAAGCTGTTCCCCAAGCAATTCCACGCACTGACCGGCGAACACTCGCTGCTACAGCAAACCATGCTGCGTCTTGGCAGTGTGGAGCTGCAGGCGCCGATTGTGGTCTGTAACAGTGAACACCACTTCATTGCCAGCGAACAACTGGCTCAGGTGCACCATGCGCCGCAGTTGATGGTGCTGGAACCCTTTGGCCGCAATACCGCGCCGGCGGTAGCGCTGGTGGCCATGCATCTGCTGGCGCAGGGCCGCGATGAGATGCTGCTGGTACTGCCTGCCGATCACCTTATCAAGGATGAAAACGCTTTTGCAGCCGCCGTTGCCGAGGCTGGCAAAGTGGCTGAGTCTGGCCAGCTTGCGCTGTTTGGCATTCGTGCGACGCATCCTGAAACCGGTTATGGCTACATTCGCGGTGAGTCGGTGGGTTTACTCGGGCAGGCTCAGCCGGTGGCCGAGTTTATCGAAAAGCCGAATTCACAGCTCGCCGCGCAGTTTGTCGAGCAGGGCAACTACTTCTGGAACAGCGGCATGTTTATGTTCCGCTGCAGCGACTTTATCGAAGAGCTGGGTAAGTATTCGCCGGCGATTCTGCAGGCCTGTAACGACACTCTGGCTGCCAGCAAGCACAAGTCCCGCGTGCTCAATATCGATGCCGATGCGTTCCGCCATTGTCCGGACGATTCCATCGACTATGCGGTGATGGAGCATACCGCCAAGGCGGTGGTTGTGCCTTTTGCCGGTGGCTGGACCGATGTGGGTTCCTGGTCGGCGCTGCGTGAAGTGCAGGCGCAGGACGAAAACCGCAATGCCTGTCGTGGTGATGTGCTGCTCAAGGACTGCAACAACAGCTACATCCATGCCACCAACCGTCTGGTGACTGTGCTTGGTATGAGCAATGTGGTGGTGGTGGAGACCAAGGATGCGGTGATGATAGCCCACGCCGACCGCAGTCAGGACATCAAGACAGTGGTCAATACCCTGGGTGCCAGTGGCCGTGATGAGGTCAACAGCCATCCGCAGGTGTTCCGTCCCTGGGGCTCTTACGACTCAGTGGACCAGGGCCGCCGCTTTCAGGTGAAACGCATTACGGTGCAGCCCGGCGCGCGCCTGTCGCTGCAAAAGCACCATCACCGTGCCGAGCACTGGATTGTGGTGTCCGGCACCGCTGAAGTGACCTGTGATGACAAGGTATTTCTGCTGACCGAAAACCAGTCGACCTACATCCCGATTGCGTCTGTGCATCGCCTGGCTAACCCAGGGAAAATCCCGCTTGAAATCATCGAGGTACAGTCCGGGAGTTACCTGGGTGAAGACGATATCGAGCGCTACGATGATATCTACGGCCGTGCTCCAGGCCTTGAACAGCGCCAGGAAATGTAAGCCCCATGCATGTGTCCAGTTTGAGCCCATGGCAAGCCAGGCTGCGTAAAATCAGCAGCTGGGCCTGCCTGTTTGGATTGATAGCGCTGGCGTCGACCCTGATTGACCCGGCCTATCTCGACCCGGCTCACCATAAGTTTATTTTGCTGATAGGTGCAGTGGGCCTGTGGCGTTACTCCAACGCCTTTATCCATTACCTGCGCGGCATGTATTTTCTGCACTGGCATTTTCCCGGGCTTCGCAGCCGGGTGGATGCCATGGGCAAGGATGCTTTGCCATCGCACATGTACATGGTGGTCACCAGCTTCAGGATCCCGGCCGAAACCACCTACAAGGTGTATCGCTCGGTGTTTGAAGAGCTGATGGCGATTGAGGTGCCAAGCACTGTGATCGCCTCCATTGTGGAGCGGGGGGATGAAGACTTTATCCGCCAAATTCTGCAGGAAGTGGATGGCGGGGAAGGGCGCATTCAGCTGGTGGTGGTGCGGGCGCGCGGTACCGGAAAACGCGACGGCCTCGCCCATGCGTTCCGTGCTCTGTCGCGGCGTATGCCCACCTCGGATGCGGTGGTCGGCGTGGTTGATGGCGATACCATCATGCTGCCCGGCTGTATCGAGAAGGCGGTGAAAGTGTTCGCCGCCCTGCCCAATGTGGGCGGGGTCACCACCAACGAGTTTTGTGTGGTGGAGGGCGGCCGTCTAATCAAGGAATGGCACACCATGCGTTTTGTGCAGCGCCACATCAACATGTGTTCGATGGCGCTGTCGCATCGGGTGTTGACCCTGACCGGACGGCTGTCGTTTTTCCGCGCCGAGGTGATGATAGATCCGGATTTTATCAAGGACGTGGAGGCCGATTTTCTCGAGCACTGGCGCCTTGGCAAATTCCAGTTTTTGACCGGGGATGACAAGTCGTCCTGGTTTTCGCTGATGCGCGGCGGCTGGGACACCTATTATGTGCCCGACAGCCACACCCTAACGGTGGAGCATCCGCCCGAGGGCAACTTTTTTACCGCGACCCGCACCCTGATGTACCGCTGGTACGGTAATTCGCTGCGCCAGAACTTCCGTGCCACCAAGGAGCTTGGCCTGCGCCGGCTGGGGCTGTTTGCCAGTTATGTGCTTTATGACCAGCGGGTCTCGATGTGGACCTGTCTTGCCGGCCTCACCGGCTCGCTGCTGGCGGGGCTGCTGTTTGGTATTCAGTACCTGCTGGTGTACCTGTTCTGGATCCTGGTGTCTCGAACCCTGGTCACCTTAACCTTTTTCCTGACCCGGCATCCGGTGGACCCTTTGTATCCCTTTGTTCTGTATTACAACCAGATAGTGGGATCGGTAATGAAGGTGTACTCCATGTTCCATATGGATCAGCAAAGCTGGACCCGGCAAAAAACCACACTGAACAACCAGTTAAATCTGGATGTGCGCATGAATCGCTGGACCTCGAAAGTGGCTTGGTTATCGTCCATTGCCATTTTCTTCGGGGTGATTTCCGCACTGCTACAACTGACTCAACGTTAAACAAGGGATTGAGATGAGTATTGCCTTGCCTGCCACCGCGGTGGTGCACGAAGCCATAGATGAGCGCCAGTTTGTGCGCGCCAAACTGCCTGCCAAAGTGATGTTGACCGACACGGATGAAAAACGGCACATCCCCTGCGAGCTGCTGGATATTTCGCTGGGCGGACTTGGGCTCAGCTGTAAAGAGACTCTGACCGTCAACGGTGTCTATCGGGTGCTGATCATCCTGTCGATTAAAGGGGTAGACCTCAATATCAAGGGTCGCATCACTGTGCTCAAACAGGCCGACAATAAAGTCGGCGCCCGCTTTGTCGATATGGAGCCGGAGCGCACCGATATTCTGCGTTACATCATTTCCGCTTATATGTCCGGTGAAATGGCCGACGTGAACGGCCTGTTCAATGTGATGCAGCGGGAAAACTACATTAAGGAGCGCAAGCAAAAGCTCCAGCATGTGCGTACCCCGTGGCAGCGCGCCAAGGCGCTGCTGGGCACCCTGCTGTTTTCACTGCTTGGATTGGGTGCCATCGCCTTTGCCGCTTATCAGGCTTACGGGCTGTTTTTTCGCTTCCCCGCCGCCGAGGCGCGGGTGGTCAGTGCCAACCATGTGATAAGCGTGCCCGACAATGGCGTGGTGAAGTATCTGCTGCCCGCCGGTGCCACCGAGGTCAAGCAGGGTGAGCCGCTGCTGAGCGTGTCATCGCAGCTTGCCAGCCGCCTCACCAGCGCCAACGACCTTGCCGTCGTCAGCCAGCTTTCCAGTGCCGATGCCAACAGCCTGCTCGGGCTTGCCAACGTCGAAACCGTCATCGCCAGCCCCTGCGACTGCGTGCTGTATTTCCCCGAAGGCCGCAAGGAAGGCTTTGGCTACAAGGGCGATGTGCTGGTGCACCTGCTGCCCAAAGATGCCGCTATGCTGGTGGAGGCCAGTGTGCCCTACAGCCAGCTTGAAGCCCTTGGCTCGGTAAACCGGATTGAGCTGCAGGTGTATGGTGATGAGCGCCGTATTCAGGGTGAAATCTTAAGTTCGGTGACCGATGTCGATACCCAGCGGGTGCGCCTGACTATCAAACCCGATGCGCCTTTGGCCAGCGCCGCCTATCTGAAACCCGTGTGGGTGCAGTTTTCCCAGGGGCTGGCGTTACCGGCAAACCCACTCGGCTAAGGCACAGGCGTGAATATGGACATTCAACCGAGGCAAAACCGCCTCATCGGCCTTAGCCACCCGCTCAAAACTATGCTGAGCAAGGCGCTGGGCGCAGTGCTGGGGGCGGCATTGCCGCTCTCGGTTGCCTTCAGCGGCCCGGCCGCCGCCCTGAGCCTTGAGCAGGTTCGCTATGCCCTGTATCAGGACCCTGCCGCTCCTGTCACCGGCGCGCTGGAGCAACTGGCCGCCGATGGCGACACAGGCGCCATGCTGATGCTGGCTAATCGCTTGCTGCAGACCGAAACCGACGACAGTACGCGGATTATTGCGCTTTATAAACAGGCATTTGATGATGGCCGCGGTGAAATGGCGGCCCTCAGTGGGCTGGTGCGGCTTGTGGAGATGTATCCGCATCTGCAATCCAGCCAGCGCAGTTACTTTGAGCGGGCACTAAGGCTCTACAGCCATGACCGTGATTTGGCATCGGTGGCGGCCACGCTGGACGTTTCGCTCCTGTACCCCGAACTGGTGGCAGACAAGGCCACGTTGCTGGCGCTGTACGGGGCTGCCTGTGTCGAGAATTGTAAAACCGCGTATTTTGCAGCGGTTCACGCCGCCCATAACGGCGACACCGAGCTTGCGTTGGCACGCTTTCGCGACGCCATGAGCTACGAGCCCAAGGCGGTGGAGCGTTACTATCAGGCGCTGAATGAGACTGACAGGGACAACCTGTTTCGCCGTTTTGCGGACGACCTGAAAACGGCAACGCCGCCGGTCAGCGCCGAGGTGGCGCTGGCCACGGGTAAGGTACTCGACCGCATCGCCGACATTAAGCGGGTTGATGAGCAGTTGGCAGAGCTCGCCCGCCGGGCCGCCGAGGAGCGGGCAATAGCGCAGGCACTTGCCCGCGGCGAGCCTGCGCCTGAAAAGAGCCAGGCTGTGCCTGAAAAGAACGAGGCTACCACCGATGAGCTGGCGCGCGCCCAGCCCGAGTCTGAGCAAATTCGCGCCGAAGGTCAGTACTGGATTGATCAGGCCGTATCGGCCGGGCTCTTGGATGCCATGATAAGTCAGCTGTATTCAATGACATCCTCACCCGAGTCGTACAGTGGCGATGAAGCCTTTGCACTTATCCGCGACATCGAACGGCAAGACCCACTTCAGGGCAGGCGCCTGCGGGTGGCGGCGCTGATGGTGATTGACTGGCCAACCCTTGACCCCGAGGCGGCCCATAAGCTAATCCAGCAAATGATTGCCGAAGGTGATGCCCAGGGCGAGCTGCTGCTTGCCGACCTCTACAGCCGTGGCGGCCTCGATGAACCGGATCAGCAGCGTGCTCTGACGCTGCTCAAGCAACTTGCCGACAAGGGCGAGCGCACCGCCATGCATCGGATGGCGGGTATCTATACCTATGGCCGGGCGATTTGCCGCGATTACGAGCAGGGTTATCGCTATGCCCTGATAACCCTTGGCATGGGCGGTCAGCGCGCCATGAGTATCGTGCGTTTTCTCGAAGGTCAGCTCGATAGCGACACAATCAAGCGGGTGAAACAGGAAAGCGCCCGTTATCTCAAGGATTTGGAGAGTTTATGAGTCAGTTTGGCAAATGGGCCGGATGTGCCCTGATGCTGTGGGGGGCGCACGGCTTTGCAGCGCCCATGTCGGCCGAACCTGTTAGCAGCGAGTGGGGCCACAAGCTGTCTGTGCAGGGCGGTTATGCTCCCCGTGATGGCGTGCTTGGCGCCAGCAGTGATGATTTCTACAGCCTGCGCTACGAGCCTTCGTTCAACTGGTACAGCCCGGACAAACAGTGGCACAAGTGGCAGGTTTTTGCCCGTGGCTGGCTGGCTTACGATGAAAACGCGGCGCTGGTGCAGGAGCAGGACGATGCCAGAACCGACGGTTTCAATGCCGAGCTGCGGGAGTTTTTCGTCCGCCGCCGGCTCTTGGGCGATGACCCGCGCTTTGCGCTGACGCTGGGGCGGCAACGTTATTCTGACCGTCTCGGTTTGTGGTGGGATGATGCGCTGGAGTCGGTGCGGTTCGATTATCAGGGCAGCACCTCCGAGGGCTTTTTGGCACTGGGCCAGAAGCTTGCCAGCTACAACACCGACATTGACCATCTGAGCGACGCCGATGACGAGGTGCTGTATGCCTTCGGTGAATACGCCCTTCGCTGGAGCAGCCGTCACTGGCTCGGTGGTCGCGCCATGCTGGAGCACGACCATTCAGATAAGGACATTGAAGATCGCCGCGATTATCAGGGCTACCGGCTGGGGCTGTTTGCCAAGGGCGATGCACCGCTTGGCAGCCTGCTGCTGGATTATCACTCCGAGTTTGCCTTTATCGATGGCGAGCGCGAGCAGTATCTGCAGCGCCAGTGGCAAAGCGTCGATGTTCAGGGCTGGGCCTGGCTGTCTGATGTCGGGCTGCAATGGTCGCAGCTCATCCTTAAGCCCCGGCTGTCGCTGCAGTGGGGTTTGACCGACAAGCCGACCGCAGCCGATGACGGTTTTTTCCAAAACCGGATTCAGTCTGACCGGGTGCGCGAAAACGACGACTTCGGTACCCGTTTGGTGAGCTCCTTCTTTCGTCTTGAAGTGCGCAACCTTAAATATGTGGGCCTGGGTTTACGGATCGAACCGGCTTCCCGTCAGGAACTTAACCTGCGGCTGACCGATTTGCACCGCCAGACCGACTTGCTGCCGGGGGCGCTGCGCACCGAGCAGGAGATGGGCAGCGGTACACACCTTGGCCAAATGCTGGATCTGCAGTGGTATTGGGAGCAGTTTCCCAGGGCCTTTAATGGCCGGGTGCAGCAGCTCAATCTGCTCGTTGGTGCCGGCGCGTTCTTTCCGGCCGATGCTATGGGCGACATGGACACCCAGTACCAGCTGATGCTGGGGCTGACTGCGCGCTACTGACGGAGTCGGCCCGATGGTTTTCAGTTCCAACGTGTTCCTGTTTTTGTTTCTGCCGGCTTTTCTGGCGCTGTACTACGCCGTGGGCAGCGCCTGGCGTTCGCTGGTGATAGTGCTGGGCAGCTACCTGTTTTATGCCTGGTGGCGGCCTGACTTTTTGCTGTTGTTTGTGGCCATTACCCTGTGGAATTTTTACCTTGGCAATGCCATCCGCAAACAGCAGCAGGCCGGCAATAAGCGCCGTGGCTGGCATTTGTTGCTGCTTGCGGTCATCGGTAACCTCGGCGCGCTGGCGTACTTCAAATATGCCAATTTCGGGATTGAGCTGGTGGCCACAGTGCTGGCGCCGCTTGGGATAAACACCTTCACCCTGGAAACCATCATTCTGCCGCTGGGCATTTCGTTTTATGTGTTTCAGGCTATCAGTTACACGGTGGATATCTATCGCAATCAGGCCGATCCCGCCCGGAATCTGCTGGATTTTGCCGCTTATATCTCGTTGTTTCCCCAGCTGATTGCCGGGCCTATCGTCAGATACAAGCTGGTGGATTTGCAGCTGCGCGAGCGTGAGCACTCCCTTGAGCTCTTTTCCCTCGGCGCCGGGCGGTTTATGCAGGGCTTTATCAAAAAAGTGCTGATTGCCGATTCGCTCGCCCCCATCAGCGCCGCCTTTCTGGCAGAGCCTGAGCCGCAACTGCTGGACGCTTGGTTTGGCCTGATTGCTTCGACCTTGCAGCTGTATTTTGATTTTTCCGGTTACAGCTGTATGGCGATAGGTTTGGGGATGATGATGGGCTTTCGTTTCCCTGAGAACTTCAACCAGCCCTTTATGGCGCAGAGCATTACCGAGTTCTGGCAGCGCTGGCACATTACCCTGTCGGAGTTTTTGCGCGATTACGTGTATTTCCCGCTGGTTCGGGCCAAGGTTGCCGGTGCCTTGTCAGCGTTGGTGTGGACCATGTTTCTGTCGGGGCTTTGGCACGGCGCCAGCCTGGCATTTATCTGCTGGGGGCTGTTCTTCGGGGTCGCCATGGTGCTTGAGCGTCGGCTTGGGATTGCCACCAAGGTTGGCGGTCAGTACCGGGTGCTGCGGCATCTGCGGGCTTTTTTGATGCTGAATTTGAGTATGCCGCTGTTTTTCACCGGTGAACTGGGCCATAGCTTTGAGGTTTACAAGGGGCTGCTGGGCATCAACGGCATGGGCTCGCTGCAGGGTTACTACTATGGCGTGTCGTCGTTGCCATTGCTGTTTGTGGCGGTGGCGCTGCTGTGGTTGCTGCTGGCGGGGCGCAGTAACTACCGTTTTTATCATCGGGGCGAGCAGGGATATTTGTTCCAGAATGTCGCCGGTTTGCAGGCGGTGTTGCTCTGGGGCGGGTTTGCTCTTGCACTGAGCCGGCTTGCTGCCAATTCATTTTCGCCGTTTTTGTATTTTCAGTTTTAGGGTGGTGACATGTATCCGGTGATGACCAAAGCGAGTCGCTGCAATGGGGTGCTGTTTATTTTGATGCTCTCGGCGATGTTTCTCTATTCGGTGCCTTCGCTGCTGCGCTTTACCGATACCCAGCAACTGGCATGGGACAAGTTCAGCGAAGGTGAGCTGCTGCGTGAGTTTGAGCAGTTTTACGATAAGCAGCTGTTTTATCGGGATGCGGCTATTCGTCATTGGGCCAATCTGCAGTTTCATTTGTTTGGCGAGGGCGCCCGTGGCGTGGTGTTTGGCCGCGATGGCTGGCTGTTTACCGGGCAGGAGTTTTTGATCCCCAATAATTTGGATGCCAACATCGAGCGGCAGTTGGCGCGGATTGTGGCGGCTAAGACCGCGCTCGCGGCAAGGGGAAAGACGCTGGTGATCCTGCCGGTGCCGATGAAGGTGGATATTTACCGTGGGCATGCGCAACGGGCGCCGTCGGCGGTGCAGCTTGGTCTGTATGATGATTTTGTGGCTCGCCTGCGCGAGTTGCAGCTGACTGTGGTGCCGGTGCGGCAGGCGTTTTTGGACTCGGCGGCGACCGAGCTTTTGTATGTGCCCAATGACAGCCACTGGACCCCGGCGGGTGCGAGGCTGGCGGCGGCCGAGCTTGGCAAAGCGCTGCAATCGCAACGGGGCAGCGACAACTTTGTCACGCAGGAGCAAAGCCGCGAACAGTTTCAGGGCGATCTGGTGAATTTTCTGAAGTTTGACCCGAGCTTGGCGCCTGAGTATTTCAGGCCCTGGCTGCGGCCGGTATTTGAAACCGTGCGCCAATCCGATGCGGACGCGGATTTGTTCGCCGATGTCAGCCACAGGGTAGCGCTGCTTGGTACCAGTTACACGGCCATGGAAGCGTGGAATTTTGCCGGATTTTTGCAGCAGCAATTGGCGCAGGAGCTGCTGACCCAGGCCTATGAGGGCGCGGGCCCGTTCAAGGCAATGGATGAGTTTTTGGCCGGGGAACTTAACAACAATCCCGAGCTTGAATTGGTTGTGTGGGAGTTTCCTGTTCGTACCCTGCTTGCCGACCGGGAAGGTCAGGCAGGCACTTTTTAACTTTGTTTGGAGAAACAAAAACATGTACATGCGTAG
Organism: Shewanella jiangmenensis; assembly: GCF_018596335.1. Lineage (GTDB taxonomy): Bacteria > Pseudomonadota > Gammaproteobacteria > Enterobacterales > Shewanellaceae > Shewanella > Shewanella jiangmenensis. The sequence continues at coordinate 73,372 of NZ_JAHEPS010000004.1, forward strand.
CTTTGTACTTTTTGTCTGTGTGCTGCTGGGAGCTATGGCACAGGCATGGGCTCAGGGCGGCAATGCCGAGTTGTATGATGCCGCCGTGCCGGCCGACTCAGGCTTTGTCCGCGTGCTTAATGCCAGCCGTCAGCCGGTGATGGTAACCCTGAGCGGTAAGCGCCAACCCCAGCGGGTGGCGGCGATGCAGTTTGGCGGTTATCGCTACACCCAACCCGGCCATTATCGGCTGGAGGTGGAAGGCGCCAGCATCGAGCTGGATATTCGCGCCAATATGGCGACCACAGTGCTTTATCATCAGGGGCAGTTGCAGGGGCTTGATGATCAACTGGTGCTGGATCTGAAGCGCGCGCAGCTGAATTTCTATAACCTGGCGATGAGTGCCCTGAGCCTGAAAACCAGTGGCGGCAAGAGTGAGGTCATCGCCGCAGTGGCGCCCAAGACCAATGGTCATCGTATGGTTAACGAGCTCAAAATGGGCTTTGAAGCCTTTGACGGCGATGCTGCCGTGGGTCAGTTTGAAGCCCAGTTGCTGCGCAAGGGCCGCTCTTACAGTTTTGCCGTCATCGAAGACGAGCAGGGCAAAAACAGCATCAGTCATGTCAGTTTTGTCGATAAAGCAGAGTAGGCGGGTTTAGCGGGATGAAAACAACACTCTGGCATTGGATTGGTCTGATGGGCGCCTTGCTGGCAAGCACTGCGGCGGCAAAGGACGAGGCGGCCGCGCCATGTGACGACTTATCGTGCCTTTATTGCCCGGCAATGGAAGATCCGGCCAGCTATGCCACCGGCGAAATGAAGCTGATGAAGTATCTGGTCGAAGGAAAAGACCGCTGGCTGTTCCGCTCCGAGGTGGACTTAACCAACAGATTTGAAATCAGTCAGGCAAACCTGCACAACATGACCCGACTGGTGCAGGAGCTGCGGGAGCGCGGCACTGAGCTGGTGTTTATGGTGCAGCCAACCCGGGGGCTGATGCACAGAGACAAACTGCTGGCCGATAAGCGCCATGGCTTTGAATTTGACCGCGCCCGTGCCGAGCTGGCGCAGTATCTCGCCAGCCTGCGGGCCTCGGGTGCGCTGGTGCCGGACATATTGCAGCTGATTGATAATCCACCCAAAGAGGAATACTTTTTCCGCCGCGATCACCACTGGACTCCGGCGGGTGCCAGGGCAACAGCAGCGCTCGTCGCTGACTTCCTGCGTCAGCAGGGCGTGTATCAGTCGCTGCAAAAAAGCGCCTTTCGGACCGAGCCCGGCGTCACGCTGGTAAAGGATGGCACCCTGAATCTGGCGCTGGCCAGTTTGTGCGGTAATCATCTTGGTGCTCAATACGTTAAAGGCTTTCGTACCATTCCGGAGCAAAGCTCTGAAGAGGCGCTGTTTGCCGAGGCACCGCCGCCGGAAGTGGTGTTGGTGGGCACCAGTAACTCGGCGGTGCGAGAAGAAGAATACAAGCAGTTCAACTTCGACGGTTTTCTGAAGCAGTATCTGTCGGTGGACATTCTCAACTATGCGCTGCCCGGTGCCGGCGAATACGGCGCCCTGCAGGAGTATCTCAACTCAGGCGATTATCAGCCGCAAAAGCCGCCCAAAGTGCTGCTGTATGAGCTGCCGGCCAACTATCAGCTCAGTGAAGACCCCTTGATGTACCGTCAGCTCATTCCGGCGGTGCAGGGGCGCTGTGAAGGTGATGGGGTATTGGTCAGTCAGTCATCCAAACTCGCCGCCCTGAAACAGGGGGAGCGGGCGGAGATTTTGAGTAATCCGGCCACAGGCGCGGCCTTATCCGGCGGTGAGGATTATCTTGATATCCGCATCAGCGATAAAAACCTGCGCGACTTTTACCTTATCACTTACTACGACAACGGCAGCCGCGACAAAACCTGGATCCGCCGCGAAGCCATTGTCAGTGGCGGGCAGTATTTTATGGAGCTGAGCCGGGACCCTGCCCACAAAAATGCGCGTTTGCTGTCGGTGTTTATTGAGCCGTCGGCAGATGTCGCCAAAGATACAGAGCTGGATGTGCGCCTATGCAAAGGGTGATTCTGATGCTGCTTTGCCTGGCAGCCGGCAACGCCTTGGCGATTGAAAGCCTGTGGAGCGCCCGCGAAACCCGTGCATCCGGTTTGCTGCACCCGCCGCTGGCGGTTGGGTGCGCTGAAAAGGTGGCCAAGCCTTTTACCGACACCCTGAATTTTGAAAGTAAATACAATCAAAATGATGCGACCAAAACTGAGCGGCGGTCTGTGTCCGCTCAAACCCGTAAAGGCCGCGAGGCACTCGATGGTTTCGCCAAGGCGCAGGTGGAGTGGTTGCTTGCCTTTGAGCGGGCAGATTCATCGGATGAGGCGCAGCGGGCGCTGGCCTGTTTGAATGAAAATCTTGAGCAGTGGGCAAATGCCGGCGCTGTGCTGGCCGATGCGCCAAGCAGCAGCGGTAAAGCGGCCCGCAAGTGGTTTTTGGCGGCCATCGGCGCGGTATTGCTCAAGGCGGAGGCGCTGAGTAATGGCCGTTATCACACGCCGGATTCAGTATCGCTCTGGTTAAACCGGCTCGCCGATGCGGTGATTGCCGATTATGGGCCAAGACAATCACTCGAGTATCAGTGGTTTAATAATCACGATTACTGGGCAGCCTGGGCTGTGGCCACTGTGGCCATGCTGAATCAGCGCTCGGAGTATCTGCGTTTTGCCGAGCGCACTTTCGAGCTTGCACTGGAGCAGGGGCAGCAGGCCCGAAACGGTAGCCTGTATTGGCCGCTTGAGGTGGCCCGTGGCGAGCTGGCGGTGGATTACAGCAGCTATGCCATGGTGCCGGTTGCCTTGCTGGCCGAGACGCTGGCAGCCAACGACCGGCCGTTATCGGCCGAGCAGGCGGCAAAGCTCGGTGCGCTGGCGGATTTTGCGGCAATAGGTGTGCTGCGCCCCGGCTCGCTGGCTGAACTGACAGAAACCCCAAAGGTGCCGTCACTGCACAAGCTTAATTGGGTGTTGCCGCTGCTCAGCGTGCTGCCCAGCCATAAAATGGCAGCTGAACTTAAGGATAAGTACCGCAGCAAGCTTGGCTTTTACGGCCAGTTGGGCGGTGATTTGCGCGCGCTGTATGCGCCGATTTTGCACTCAGGAGATTGACAGTGCTGACTTTTTTCTCATCACGCCAGCTTGCTTTACTGGCGTGCTTTTTACCTGCAATGACCTTTGCCGACGCCGGGCCCGCAAAGGTGCAGCATCAGGGGCTAAAGGCGGCTGAGCAGCAGGTTCAGGCGCTGCGAAGCACAATGGCGGCGTTGCCGGAGTGGCAACTTGAGAAAGGGCCACTTCGAAGCGGCGCGGCGCAGATTTCAATTCAGCCGATGTTTGCAGCCCAGCAGGGCAGCTGGCCGTTCGAGCCCTTGGTCAAGCGCGGGCTCTTTAAACGCATTTCGACTTATCAGACCCGCCATCCGCAGATGTTGACCATAAGCCAAGGCCAGATAAGTCTGGCGCAGCTTTGCAGTCGCATTGACGACCCCAGCGTTATCCAATGTGCCGGCGATAAGGTGCAGCTGCACTATCCGCTGCTGATAGCGCCCGATGCGGCGCTGACGCTGGATAAGCTGAATCTCGTTCTTCATGGCGGCCATGGCGCCGCCATCATCAATCAGGGCGCGCTGGTCATTCGTGGCAGTAATATCAGTGATGTGGCGCTTGGTGCCTCTCAAGCGCAAGGCGCTGCGCCGGCCGATGCGGTCAATGAGACTAATGCGGCCAACTCGACTAATGCAGCCAAGGCGGGCAATTTGACCAAGGCGGCGCCGAGAGCGTTTTTGCTCTCCTGGGGCGGAAGCGAGCTGTGGCTTGAAGACTCGACCCTGACCGGCCTTGGGGTGGATTCGCATTTATCCACCGGGCTTAGCGTTGCCCGCAGTCCGCAGCAGGGCAAAGACGTGGCCGAGGCGCGTGTCACTTTGATTAATAACCGCTTTGTCGACATGTGGGTCGGGGCCGAGCTTAGCCACGCCAAAGCCCGGATAGTGAATAATCATTTTGAGCTGACCCGTAAACAGGCGCTGGATGTGAGCCAGAGCCGTGTTCTTATTCGGGGGAGTTATGTCGCGGGCACCAATGAGCAGAGCGGGATCCGCGTTCAGGGTGGCAGTGCGGCACTGCAGAGTAATAAGGTGTTCAGGGCAAACAAGGCGGCGATTGAGCTTGTCGGCGTTGCGACTGCGCTGGTGGAAGATAACCTGCTGGGCGGCGGTCCCGGCTACGGAGTGCTGGTGCAGCAGGCGGGAGTGCTGGTGATGTCCGGCAATCTGGTGGGCGCAGGCGGGCGTAATGGCATTGATGTTTCCGATGCCACGGAGCTTGCGCTGATTGACAATAAGGTCATCAGCCGCGCTGAGCATGGCATCAGTCTGCAGGCCGGAAAAGATGTGGCATCGGCATACGTTATTTACGGCAATTATTTTGAATCTATCGGCAAATCTTTGCTGCGAACCTCAGGCATCAGGCAGCTGGTCTTGGGTAAAAATACCTTTTTATCCAGTGGATTGCAGCAGGATGTGTATGCAGGCGATCTGTCGGTGCTGCAAGGCCGCTTGCTTGACCCAGAGCTGATGGAATTGCTGCGGGTCGAGTTTGATGGCGCTAACTCTGCCGCCAGCGCCAAACTCAACTGACGCGCAAACTCAACTGAAGCCCAAACTCAACTGAAGCAAAGCTGATACGGGCGGCCGACAAGCCGCCTGATATCGTTGAGCGAAAAGGCCCGGCTAAGTTCGCCGAACGGTTTTCCCTCAAAGTACACTTGGACTACGGGCAATGAAAACACGCCAAGCTGCGCACAAAGCGCGGCAGCGCCGCCCTGGCAGTCGACATAGGCAAGCTGCATGGCCGGAAATTCTGTCTCCAGCAACTGGGCGATTTTGGGTTTGATGGCCTGGCACACGCCGCAATCTCTACCGCCAATCAGCAGTAATAGCGCCGGGCTTTGCCGCGCGGCGTCAAACTCGTCTTGGGTGCATAGGGTCAGCACGATTTCATTCTCCCGGTTTACATTTGCCAGCGTTTAGAGCGCAGTTAACTTAAGCGGTTCATTGCCTGGCCGTTTGCGCTGGCCGTTTGCGTTGGTCTTTTGCGCTGGCGTTCATGCAGTCTGCCTTTTTCCGGGATTGTGCCACAGAGTTTGGTGGCAGTTTACTGCCACTAGCGGCTTGGGTGGCAATCCGGTTGCTGAGTGCTTTAATTGATGAACTGACCTCGGAATTTGACGGGATAGGTTTATGCCGCTTTGTGCCAGTACGCCGGATGTGGGTTTATCGGGCGATGCCGCCAGTTTGCTTGCGCTGCTCGACTCACTTGAGGAGCAAATTGTCGTTATCGACAAGGCTGGCACCATACATTTTACCAATCTCGCCTGGAACCGTTTTGCCGAGGAAAATGGCATGCCTGCCGGCCATAACTGGCTTGGCAGCAACTACCTTAAAGTCTGTGACGGCGCAGGCGAAGCGCACAGCAAAGAGGCTGCCGAAGGCATACGGCGGATTATGTCCGGCCGCCAGGAGCGGTTTTATCTCGAGTACCCCTGCCACAGCCCCACCACCCAGCGCTGGTTTATGATGCGTGCCTGTGCGGTGAGCGGCCGCGAGCAGGCGCTTTTTATTATTGCCCACATCAATATTACCGAGCGCAAACTGCTGGAGCTGAAAGTCGCCAGCTTGTCTATGCATGACCCGCTCACCGGCCTTGCCAACCGGCGCTTGTTCGACAATTTTCTGCATAATGAATGGCGCCGCAGTCAGCGGGAGCATATGCCATTGACCCTGATGCTACTGGATTTGGATAACTTTAAAGCCTGCAACGATTGCTATGGCCATCTTGCCGGCGATGCCTACCTGCAGCTGGTGAGCAAGGTACTTAAATCGTTTTGCAAACGGCCAACCGATCTTGCCTGCCGTTTTGGTGGTGATGAGTTTGCGCTGGTGCTTGGCAATACCGGTATCGACTCGGCGCGGCGGATGGCGGGGGAAATTTGTCTGGCGATTGCCGACCTTGGCATTGCCGCCGATGATTGCCACCGGGTGACCGCGAGTTTGGGGGTGGCCAGTTGCAGCCCTGACACTACAGGTATGTCCGAAACTGACCTGTGCGCAGTCGCCGATTCCGCCCTGTATCAGGCGAAGGATGGCGGTAAAAACGGCTGTTATTGCCTGGTGTGCTGAAGGGGTAAAAGCAAAGCGCCGCGATGCGGCGCTTTTCGGGTGCCAAAGCCCAGAAACTAAGTGGATATCAATCCGTTGGCAGCGTTGTTTGTGCTGGGCTCTGTTTGGCGCCAGACACGGCATGCCGTGATGGTTTCGGGCATTAATGGCAGTTTCGTCAACATATCAGGCAACTGTTTGTGGCGGCTGACCAAACCCTTTGCCCGCCCAATCAGTTACTTTGTGTTGCTTTGCCTGTTTCCAACCTCTTTCTTGCTACTTCTTTCTTGCTACTGGCGCGCAATGTTGGCCGCTATCTTTGGCCTGCTATTGCGGTCAGCTTTGCTTTCTGGCCGCTGATGGTGCTGAGTTTCTGTGCCACATTCAGTTGCTAAATTCAGTTGCTAAATTCAGGTGCTAAATTCAGGTGCTAAATTCAGCTGCCGAATGTGTACGGCCATAAGCTTTGTTGGCAAAGCAACCGGCTCAAAGCGTTGCGGGGACCCGGGACGCAGTGTAGCTCTCTCCTCTGACAGGCGTCGTTCCCAACTGGCTTTGGCGTGGAAGGAATTGCTTCCCTCCTTGTCAAAATATGGCTGCTTGGGGCAAAAATTCAAGCGCTCAGCCTGCTGGTATGGCCTGCCTTGGCTGCCCGTGACTGTCCCGAAAAATTGCCAGCACGGGCGGGTGCAGTTAAGTGGTTCAGTCTGCGCGTTTTTTGTCGCGGCGAAGGTTTTTGAACATCAATGTCATGGCGATGATGAGCGGCAGGCCGATGGCCGCGCCTGTGACCCAATTGTCGGTGACGAGGCGACAGGCCAGGCCTATCAAAATCCCGCCGGCAAGCGACACAAGCCCGGGGAGATATTCGCTGGCGACTTTATTTGCATTGCTGCTTATCAGCCCAAGTTTGCGGGCGCAGTACTGCATAAAAAAGGGCTGCGGCAGGGCGAGGGCAATCAGCAGCAGCGACAGGTCTTTGCCGCTGTCCCACTGCAGCGGTTTATTGTGGATAAGGTCGCCGACAATCCACTGGCCGGCAAGCTTGCCAAGGGAAAAAATACCGGCCAGCAGCAGACAGGCTGCGAGTGCCAATAACAGCCAATAGACTGCTTTGTAGCGGGTGAGGTTCATACGTTAATTCCTTTTAACTGGGGTTGAACGAGAGGCGCCCAAGGCGTAAAGGCTGCACCTCGGGCGCGTGCGCGCGGCTCACAGGCGGCTGATTTGCTGTTTAAGCTCGTAGCCTGGCTCTGTGACTATGGCTTCAAGGGCGGAGATGCGGGCCTTGAGCTCGGCATTTTCACGCTCGAGATTGTCATCCACCTTGGCGCTGCGGGGGCGGCTCTTGAAGTAAGTCGTGGCGGCCTGTGCCATAAAGGCCGCTATCATGATCAGGGTAACTGCGGTCAGTTTATCCATTTTGATGCTCCTTAATGGGGCGCGGCTGCGCCCCGATTGGGTTTAAACGCGGTTTACAGACCAAACACTACTTTCTCGCTCTTGAGTGAGCGTTCCATCACCAGCGCCAGCACCAGGGCGATAGCCAGGGTGGCGGCCGATGTCACCAGCAGCTGCGCCAGCGGCAGCTCCTTGCCCTTGACCACTTCCATCAGCGCCTGCTGCTGGCCCGACAAAGGCAGCCACGACAGCACATCCGGGGCAACCTGATAGGTGCTCGCCATTACCAGCATCAGCGGCACAAACAGCACTATGGTGAGGTACGACTGCGCCTCTTTGAAGGTCTTGGCCATAAAGGACACCGACAGTTGCAGACTGGCTGCGAGCAGCGCAATCGGCACGGCAACCAAAAACATCAGCAGCATGAACGAGGGGCTGAGGTTGATGGCAAAACCCAGTTGCTGCCAGGGCACCAGCGCATAGGCAAACTTGGATACGATGAGGATGAGGATCACCCCCAGCAGCGCAAAGCTGGTCACGGCAAGGATCTTCGACCACACCAGCTCGCGGGTCGAGAGCGGGTGGCTGAGCAGCAGTGCCAGACTGTTGCGTTCGCGCTCGCCGGCGCTGGTGTCGATGGCAAGGTTCATGCCCGAAATAAACACCGAGTAAATCATGGTGAAGATGGCAAGCCCCAGGATCATGCCGCCCTTGGAGTCGGCGGTGGCCTGATCTTCCACCTCAACCTTAAGCGGCTGCACTACCCTTGGGTCAACCCCGCGGGCGATAAGGCGCAGGCTGCCCATTTCGGCGCTGTATTGCTGCAGCAGAGCCTCGAGGCGGCGAATCGACTTTTGCAGTTTGTCGTCTGAGTTATCGGCCACTAAGGTCACCAGTGCGGCTTCGCCCTTGGCCATCTGCGCCGGGTACTCGTCACCAATCACCAGGCGGATGTCTTTTACCTTGGTGGCATCGTCGCTGTGGCTCACGCCCTTGCTTTCAAGGTAATGCACCAGATCCTTGGCTTTGTCGGCATTGTCAATTTTGATAAACAAATCATCGGGGCTCGACAGTTGATTGATCAGCACCATAAACAGACCGCACATGATCAGCGGCGTGCCTATGGCGTAATACAGCCCTGCCATTACAGAGCGTTTGTCGCGGGCCGCATCCAGCAGCTCCTTGCGGAACATGGTCATAATCCGTTTCATGCGGCGATCCCCTCATCGGTACCAATCAATTGAATAAAAGCTTCTTCCAGTGACTCATGGCCGGTCTGGGCGCAGAGTTCGGCCGGGCTGCCCACGGCAACCACCTGACCACGGGCCATCACTATTACCCGGTCGCAGAGTGCGGCCACTTCCTGCATCACATGGCTTGAAAACAGCACACAGTGGCCCTGAGCGCGCAGGTCTTTGAGCATGTCGCGCAGCACCCGGGTGCTCATTACATCCAGCCCTCGGGTCGGTTCATCGAGGATGATATTGCGCGGCTGATGCACAATCGCCTGCGCCAGGGCGGTCTTCATACGTTGTCCCTGAGAAAAGCCCTTGCAGCGACGGTCGGCAATTTCTTCCATCTTGAGCTGGCTCAGCACCCGGGCGGTGGCGTCTTTGGCGGCGGCACCTTCCATGCCGGACAGCTCGGCAAAAAAGCGAACGTATTCCCTTGGGGTCAGGCGCTCGTACAGGCCAAAGGGATCGGGGAACAGCCCCAGCGCCTGCTTGGCGGCGATGGGATTGTCGGCCACGTTAATACCGTCGATTTCGGCAAAGCCTTCATCGGGTTTGAGCAGGCCAAACACGGTGCGCAGGCAGGTGGTCTTGCCGGCGCCGTTGGGGCCCAGCAGGCCGGTGATTTCGCCGTCGCGGGCCTCAAAGCTTAAGTTGCTGAGTGCCTGCACCTGACCGATTTTTTTATAGAGTCCGTTAACTTTAATCATGATGCGATTCCTTATTCGCTGGCCTTGGCGGCGTCTTGCTTGTCGCTTTTCTGTGGCAGCGGTTCGACCGTGCTGGCATTAAGGTAGAAGCCGCGGCGAATGTCTTTTTCGATACAACCGGTGTCCAGCTCTTTGGCCGAGCCTTCGCTAACAAACTCGGCAATCACCCCAGCGGCGCAGGACTCACGGGCAATGCCGTGGCCTGAGTAGGGCGCGACCAGATGACGGGCGTTGCCCATGTTGGCCATCGCCAGCTCGGCCCAGCTTGGTGGGGTGGCGGGGTCGAGGTTGCCGGACAGCAGCAGTACGGGTTTGTCGGTTGTTACCCCGTCGGCAAAGTCGGCCGCTACCTGAGGGATGTTCCACACCTTGCAGGCCTTATTGAGGGCGGTGAACATTTCGCTGCCGTAGTAGCTCTGCTCGAGGCGGCTCTTCATGGCGGCATCGATGCGGTGCATGTCTTCGCCGCACACCACGGCGTTGTGCATTCCGGCGGCCATATCCAGCCCGCCCACTGTCATGCCGTAGAGACCAAGGATGCTCTGATAGTTGCCGCGCGCGGCTTCATGGATGGCAAAGGGCAGCAGGGCGCGGGTGGTGGGCGAATAGAGCGCCAGGCGCACCACAGCGGCAAACTTGCCTCGGGTCAGCAGAAAGGTTTCCGCTTCGCCGGTGAGTGGATGGCGCACACTGTTGCTCACCGGAGCCTGTGCCAGTTGGGTGTGGACGGCGGCAAGGTCGGCCTCGAGGGTCGGAAACTGGCTGTTGCAGGCCTCGTTGGCTTTGCAGTCGGCCAGCAGCAGCGCCACGGCGCGGTCGATGGCTTCGCCAATGGCAATCACGCTTTGCTGCATGGGAACCACGCCATCCAGAATGGTGGTGGCAACCTGTTCAGGGTGCAGTTTCAGGTACAGCTGCGCCATGCGGGTGCCGTAGGACACGCCATACACATGCAGTTTTTGATAACCGGCCGCCTTACGCACCGCTTCGATATCGTTAACCGCATTGAGGCTGCCGTATTGGGTAACATCGGCGCTTTGCGCGTCGAGGCACTTTTGTGCTTCGGCTGTGGTGTCGGCGCTTTCGTCGTTGAAGGCGAGGGCGTTGATAGCGCCATCGTCACAGGCCAGCAGGTTGGAGCGGCCGGTACCACGCTGATCGATCAGCAGAATGTCGCGGGTCTGGCGCACTTTACGGAACATGCGATCGAAGCCGTCGGCATGGTCGATGGCCGACTGACCCGGGCCGCCGGCGATGGCGAGAAAGGCTTCATTCGGGAAGCTTGGCTTAATGGCAGGCAGTACGGCGTAATGCACTTCAATCTGCTTGCCGTCAGGCTTGGCCGGATTTTCCGGCACCTTGACCACACCGCAGCGTACCCGGTCGGAGATGCCGCTCAGGTAGCAACTCTCGCTGGCGCCGTCGAGTTTCTTTTCCAGCTGATGGGTGTCCACCGCCTTGGCCGGCAGACCGGCAACGGCGAGCAGGGTGGCTGCGGTCAGCAGCGAGAGCCTGCGCACACCTTGATAACGAGTCCTTGCTTTCATAAGACCTTTTCCTTTTTGCAATTCGGGCCGACTGTGCTAATTTATAGTGTATCGGTGTATCAATGTATTAATACAGTGATTCAAGGCTAATGTTAGAACTTCTGAATGTCAACCCCTCCAGCGGCGAACCTATATATCGCCAGCTGCATGAACAGATAGTGAGGCTTATCGTCTCCGGCCAGTTGGCTGAGGATGATGTGCTGCCGTCTGTCCGTCAGATAGCCGAGGCGCTGGCGGTAAACCCGATGACGGTATCCCGCGCCATCCAGCAGTTGGTGGATCAGGGCTATCTGGAGCGCCGCCGTGGGCAGGCGACCCGGGTTGCGCCCCGTGGTGAAGCCGGGGCCACCTCGGCTGCTGAATTACTCACGCCCAAGCTCACTGAGTTGATTGCCGAAGCTCGCCAGCTGGGCATGACACACCATGAACTTGAAATCCTGCTTAAAAAATTGTGGCAATGAGGCCTGAAACGACAATGGACATGACGTTGGAAGGACCGCTGCTGGCGGTTCGTGGATTGAAAAAGCGCTTTGGTGACAAGCTGGCGCTCGATGGTATCGACCTGACCCTGGAGCCCGGCATGGTGATGGGGCTGCTCGGTGAAAACGGCGCCGGTAAATCGACCCTGATGCGCACAATCCTCGGTTTGCTTGCGGCCGACGAAGGCGAAGTGCTTACCCTGGGCCAGTCTTCAGATGTGCTTGATAAACAGCATAAAACCCGCATTGGTTATGTGCCGCAGCAGCACTTCGGTTATGAAGGCTTTTCGGTTGAACGGGCGCTGGCGCTGCACTCGGGTTTTTATCCCGATTGGGACAAAGCGCTCGAGCAAAGCTGGCTTACGCGTTTTGGGCTGGATGCCAAGGCGCAGGTTAACCGTTTGAGTCTGGGTCAGCGCCAGTCGCTCGCCATCATCATGGCCATGGCCTATCGCCCCAGCTTGCTTATTCTCGATGAGCCGGTGGCGAGTCTCGACCCATCTGCCCGACGCCGCTTTATGGGCGATCTGTTTGAGTTGGCGCTGGAATCCGGCTCGGCGGTACTGTTTTCATCCCATATCACCTCGGATCTGGAGCGGGTTGCCAGCCACGTGGCGCTGCTCAAAGATGGTAAGCTTTTGATTTGCAGTGAGCTTGATGGGGTGCGTGAGTCGGTGCGGCTGCTGAATCTGGCTCCGGGCACCAAGCTGCCGCCAACGCTTAAAATCCTTGGTCGGCAGGGCAACCGGGTGGTGGTCGATGGCTACCAGAACGAGCAGTTTGAGGGGTTACTCGCGGCCGAGCCGCTTAATCTTGAGCAACTGTTTATGGAGCTGCACCCATGAGCCGGCTTGCCGCATTCTGGCCGCTGTGGTGCCGCGATGTGGGCTCGGCCAGCTTTCTTGGCATGGCGGCGGTATTCCTGGGGTTGATTCTGCCGCTTGGCTTGCTGCTGGGGCGTGCGGATGAAGTCGGCTTTATGCTGGCGTTTGCCAACATTGGCCTTTGCTGCGCCATCGCCTGGCAACACAATCGGTTGCACGCCGCCGAATGGACGCTGGTGAATCCGGGCTTTACCGAACTTGTTCGCAGCCACAGCCGCGCGCTGCTGGCCTTTGCCGCCCTGTTGTCGCTGCTGTGCTGGCAGTTTTTCGGCATACCGCTGGGGTATGGTGCGCTGTCGATGCTGCTTGGCGGCGGCTTTTTGTATCTTTGCTATCTGCGCCCGGGCAGTTTTTACCTGTCGATGGCGGCATTTTTCGCCATAGTGCTGATTGACCCGCTGCTTGAGCAGTTGCCCTGGCTTAACTGGCTCGCGCCTGTAGTGGCTATCGCGTTGTGGTATTGGCTGGATAGCAAGCTGTGGCGCGGCCCCTGGCGGCAGGAGGCGGTAACGCTTTACTGCACCGGCATGACCACAGGCGGTTTGCACCTGCCCGGCTGGAGCTGGCTGTCCATCACCCGACACCTCGACGCCAAACTTTTTCCCCTCAGCTATTTTGGCGGCCCTGCGGTAAACGCCGTGCTGCTGTTTATGCCGCTGCTGGTGCTGGTGGCAAGCCTTGCGCTTAAGGCAAAAGGCTCTGAAATCAGCTATCTGCATCTGTGGGTGCAGTTTACTGTGATGATGAGCTCCATGGTGCACTGGACCCGCTGCATGCGCTGGCGCTCGCTCGATTCGCTGCTGGTGCTGCCGCTGTTTTCCGGTTGGAATGACTTTTGTGAACGCATGTTCGGCGCGCAGTTTAAATTATTGCTGCTGACTGTGGTGTCTATGGTGTTCAGCGCCCTGATTGCCGTGCTGGTGTTCGAATTGCCGCTGTGGATCTGGCCTGTGGCTGTACTTGCCACTGCCTGGGGCGCGGGTTTTTCGCTGGCGTTCGGGGTGTTTTGCAAAAATACCGTTCATACCACGGCCTTGATGATGCTGATGATATTGCCGCTGGTTACAGTGGATGTGGCGCTGCGCTTTGCCAAAGAGGGCTCGGCTAATCCGCCGCTTTGGCTTGGGATCAATGGCTTGCTGGCACTGCTGGCGCTGGCATCTATGTACTGGACGAGATTCAAGCTGCCGCGCGGCTGAAGCTAAACTAGAAGCTAAACTAAGCCGAGCGCAAACCAAGCTGAACATCAACAAGCTGAGCGTAAACAAGGCTGAGCTTTAATCAGGGCCGGAGCATCAGTGCGTTGGCATTCGGGCTGTAAATCCGCAGATCTCTAGCTTTAACATCATTCGCAACCTCAACCCAAAGCCGCAGCAATGCGGCTTTTTTGTGGGTTTTGGGCGGCTGTAAGTCGGGCTTTGGGTCACTTTTTCGGCAAAATTAGAGCAATAACTCTTACCTTTGTGGCCGCGCTGGGCTAGAATGCCGCCAAAACAGGAACACGTGTACGCCTAAGTTCAGGTAAATCAGTTCAGGCAAATCAGTTCCGGTCATCAGGCAGGTAATTCCATGTCACTCGAGCAATTTCATCTGGTGCGGCTGCTCAAGGCCCAAACCAAACAAAACCCCGACGCCATCGCCCTTGAAGGCTTTGAAATGGCAGCTCCCTGGGATCAGGTGTCCCGCAGTCAGTTCGATACCGGCAGCGATGTGCTGGCGATGCAGCTGATTGCTGCCGGGCTTGGGGTACAGGATAAAATCGCCATCATGTCGAACAACTGTCCACAGTGGACAGTGGCCGATGTGGCGGCGCTCAAGGCCCGCGCCGTGGTGGTGCCTGTGTATCCCACCAACACCCTGGAGCAGGCGGCTTATATTCTTAACGATGCAGACGTCGGCTTTTTGTTTGTCGATAACGCCGAGCGTTACCAGCTCGCCTGTGAACTGCGCGCACTTTGCCCGGGGCTTAAGTCTATCGTGGTGTTTGATGAGTCGATTGCGCTGAGCCATCCCGATGATAAGACACTCGCGGCCATGCTTGCGGCTGTGCCACCTGCCGAGGCTGCGATGGAGCTGGGCGCTCGCCTCGAGCAGACGTCGCTTGACGACCTTTTGACCCTGATTTATACCTCGGGCACCACCGGCGAGCCCAAGGGCGTGATGCTGCCGCACCGCGCCATTGCGTCCACCATTTATCAGCACGATAAGCGTCTTGCCTTTACCGAAGGCGATGTATCGCTGGCGTTTTTGCCGCTAAGTCATGTGTTTGAGCGCGGCTGGAGTTTTTACGTGCTTGGCCGTGGCGGCCGCAACGTGTATTTGTCTGATACCAATCGGGTGAAGCAGGCGATTGCCGCCGTGCGCCCCCATACCCTGTGTGTGGTGCCGCGCTTCCTGGAGAAGGTTTACAGCGCGGTGCAGGATAAGCTGTCGCGGGCGCCATCTTCACGCAAGGCTCTGTTCAACTGGGCTTTGTCGGTTGGCAGTCGTCAGTTTGAGGTGGCTCAGGGGCGCGCAAAAGGCGGTGTGCTGCTGTCAATGCAGGCGAAGATTGCCGATAAGTTGGTCGGCAGTAAAATCCGTGAGCAGCTCGGTGGCCGGCTTAAATTTATGCCCTGCGGCGGCGCGGCGCTAAACGCCGATGTCAGCCGTTTTTTCAATGCCGTGAATGTGCCAGTGCTCTGCGGTTACGGCCTGACCGAAACCACAGCCACAGTCACCTGCAACACCCTGGAAAACCGGGTGCCCGGCTCCAACGGTCAATGCCTGCCGGATGTGGAAGTGCGCATTGGTGCCAATGACGAGATTTTGGTGCGCGGCGATACCGTGATGACCGGCTATTACAATCGTCCCGAAGACACAGCTGCGGCGTTTGAGGAAGGCTGGTTTAAAACCGGCGATGCCGGACGGCTGGATGCGGCGGGTAATCTCTTTATCACCGACCGTATCAAGGAGCTGATGAAGACCTCGAACGGCAAATACGTGGCGCCGCAGCGGGTTGAAGGCATGGTGGGGCGCTGCCCCTTTATCGAGCAGGTGGCGATTGTCGCCGATGCCCGTAACTATGTGACCGCCCTGATTGTGCCGGCCTTTGAAGCGCTGGAAGCCTGGGCGAAAGAGAAAGGGGTGAAGTACGAGTCGCCGCTGGAGCTTATTCGTCACAGCCATGTGCTTGAGCACTTTGAGGCGCGGCTGAAACTGATGCAGGATGGTTTGGCAGGCTTTGAACAAATCAAGAAGTTCACTCTGCTGGCCGATGCTTTCACCATGGAATCAGGGCTGATCACCCCGACCCTGAAGCTCAGGCGAAAGATGATTTATCATAAATATCAGCGGGAAATCAGTGCCATGTACGGCGGCTGATCTTAACCGTACAAAAAGCCAAAGACCGCCCGGTGGCGGTCTTTTGTTTTATGCGGCCCTTGGTGTACTCTGCTCGCTTGTGTCATACCCAAAGAGCTTCACTCAGATGAGCAAGAGGACCCCGCATGGCCCAGTTTGACCTCAGTATCCAACCCAGATTCAACGAAACCGATGGGCTTGGCCATATCAACAACACAGTGATCCCGATATGGTTTGAAGCGGCCCGCGAGCCGATTTTCGCCATCTTCAACCCCGAGCTCGACCTGAACCACTGGAACCTGATAGTCGCAGGTTTCAGCATCGCCTTTACCGCGCCAACCTATTACGGTAAGCCGGTGGAGGTGGTAAGCCGCATCTCCCGCATAGGTAATTCCAGTTTTGAAGTGCTGCAGCAGAGCTTTCAGGGCGGCAAGATGACCGCTGAGGCTAAAACCACCCTGGTGCACTACGACTACCAAACCGAAAAAAGCGTGGCTATTCCAGCCGATATCCGCACAAAGCTCGCAGCCTTCCTTATCGAGGCCTGATGTTTTAACCGGGCGTAAGCAACAAAAAAGCCAATCCCTGTTCTTACTTGGGGATTGGCTTTGTGTTTTCTGGCCCGCTAGAGGCCGCTTATCGAACGGCTAAGCTATTGAAACAGCTTACAGGCCTGCGAGCTTAGCGCGAGCAGCATGCAGCTTTTTGTAGCTGTCAATCAAACGCAGGTGACGGTCGAGCCCTTCAAGCTTCATGCTGGTTGGGGTGAGGCCGTAAAAACGCACTGTGCCTTCGACCGAACCCACCACCGCATTCATGATCTCCTCGCCAAACATACGGCTGAGGTTGTGCTGATAGTCAGCCAGCTCCAGCTCGTCATCGAGGCTGATTTCCAGCACTGCCTGCATTGCCTGATAGAACAGGCCACGCTTAACCGTGTTGTCGTTGTACTGCAGGAAGGCTTCGGTCAGCTCGAGCGCCGGTTCGAGATCGCCAAGGGCGAGGAACGCGAGCAGCTTAAGCTCGAGAATGGTGAGCTTGCCCCAGTCGGTGTTTTCGTCAAACTCGATGCCGATCAGCGTCTTAATGTCGGTGTAGTCATCGAGCTGGCTGTCTTCGAGGCGCTCAATCAGATCGGCGAGTTCATCGTCGCTCAAGCGATGCAGGTTAAGAATGTCCTCGCGGAATGCCAGCGCCTTGTTGGTGTTGTCCCAAATGAGGTCGGACACCGGATACACCTCGGAGTAACCGGGCACCAGAATGCGACAGGCACTGCCAAGGGCGGTGAACTCTGCCACATAGGCCTCAAGGCCCAGGTCGTCGAGGATGCCGAACAGGGCGGCCGACTCTTCTTCATTGCTGCCGCTGAAGTCCCACTCTACAAACTCGAAGTCGTGCTTGGCACTGAAGAAGCGCCAGGAGATCACCCCGGTGGAGTCGATAAAGTGCTCGACGAAGTTTTCCGGCTCCTGCACCGCCAGGCTGTTGAAGGTTGGCTTTTGCACATCGTTCAGGCCTTCAAAACTGCGGCCCTGCAACAGTTCGGTGAGGCTGCGCTCCAAGGCCACTTCGAGGCTTGGGTGGGCGCCGAAGGAGGCAAAAACGCCGCCGGTGCGTGGATTCATCAGGGTTACGCACATCACCGGGAACTGGCCGCCGAGGGAGGCATCTTTTACCACCACGGGGAAGCCCTGGGCCTCCAGCGCTTCGATACCTGCCACTATGCTTGGGTACTTGGCGAGCACCTCGGCCGGTACGTCCGGCAGGGCCAGCTCTTCTTCGATGATCTGGCGTTTTACCGCGCGCTCGAAGATTTCTGACAGACACTGCACCTTGGCTTCGGCGAGGTTGTTGCCTGCGCTCATGCCGTTGCTGAGGAACAGGTTTTCAATCAGGTTGGACGGGAAATACACTGTCTCGCCATCGCTGCGGCGGGTGTACGGGATGGCGCAGATGCCGCGCTCGCGGTTACCCGAGTTGGTGTCAATCAGGTGCGAGGCGCGCAGCTCGCCATCGGCGTTGTAAATACTGAGGCAATACTCGTCGAGCAGACCCTGTGGCAGCGCATCGCGCTTGCCGGGCTTGAACCATTGTTCGTTGGGGTAATGCACAAATTCAGCATTGGCAATTTCTTCACCAAAGTACTGATCGTTATAGAAGAAGTTGCAGCTGAGGCGCTCGATAAACTCGCCCAGCGCCGAGCACAGGGCGCTCTCTTTGGTGCTGCCCTTGCCGTTGGTAAAACACATGGGCGAGGCGGCATCGCGGATATGCAACGACCAGACATTGGGCACCAGATTGCGCCAGCTGGAGATTTCGATTTTCATCCCCAATTCGGCCAGTTTGGCGGTCATGTTGGCGATGGTCTGCTCCAGTGGCAGATCTTTACCCAAAATAAAGGTGCTGTGGTCGCCATCGGGCTTAACCATCAGCATGGCCTGGGCGTCTTCGTCGAGATTCTCAACGGTTTCAATCACAAACTCAGGGCCGGTCTGCACCACTTTTTTTACTGTGCAGCGGTCGATGGAGCGCAATATGCCTTCGCGGTCTTTCTCGCTGATGCTCTCTGGCAGTTCAACCTGAATTTTAAACTGCTGGTTGTAGCGGTTTTCCGGGTCGACAATGTTGTTTTGCGACAGGCGGATACCTTCGGTCGGGATTTCCCGCGACACGCAGTACACCTTCACGAAGTAGGCGGCGCACAGGGCGGAAGAGGCGAGGAAGTAGTCGAACGGGCTTGGCGCCGAGCCATCGCCCTTGTAGCGGATTGGCTGGTCGGCAATGACGCTGAAGTCGTCGAATTTGGCCTCGAGTCTCAGGTTATCGAGAAAATTAACTTTGATTTCCATGGGATAATTCCAGATGTTCCGGGCATTCGCAGTTGCCCCGCGGCAAAACCGCTGAAAAATTAGCGCAATTATCGGCTTTTTTGCGGCATGTGTCTTGGATTTATTGTGCTGGCGCGGTCGGTGAGCGTGCCGAAGAGGCGAAAGCCTGTCTGGGTTAAGGTAGCGTTTTGCAAAATGCAAAACCCAAATTGCACAGCGCTGGGTGATGGCGATGGCAATTTGCAATCAGCAGTTGGCTGTGGGGCGGTCTGTTTCTGATAAAAATAAGCAAATTCATGAGGATAATACCAATTTTTGGGTTGGCCTGATTATTGAGTATTCCCTTGCGTCTGTCAGCCTGAGGGAATTGCCATGTTTAAATTATCCACTGTATGTGTATCGGTTCGCGTTGCAGCCCTGTCGCTGGTGGCGATGGCCGGCACCCTGAATGCGGCACCGAGCTTTACCGAAAAGCTCATCACCGATGTGGGCTGGCGGGTCGAGTTTGTCGAGAGCCAATATGACGCTGCCGCCGATACCACTACCTTTACTTACCGGCTGATGGCCTCATCGCAGGAAAAGGATTTGAGCCATTGGGTGCTGGCGCTTGATGAAAGCCCGATTGCCAGCCAGGGCTGCGACCTGGTGAAGTTTGGTCTGGACCCCACCACAGGTGTGTCGGGCTGGAAGTGCGACGATGGCCAAAATGCCGGCAGCACTCAGCTGTATGAACTGACCTTCAGCGGCCATTTGGGGCAGGACGACACCGAATATTCGGTTAAAGGCGGCACTTATTATGCGGTGGGTGATACCACAGGTCCGGGTGAGCCCATTATCGATGTACAGAAATTCAATCTCTCCGGCTTGGCGTTTTTGGATGCCAACGGCAATGGTCTGCACGAAAACGATGAGCCGGTATTTGCCAACGTCATGGTATTACTCAGTAATGGCGAAACCCAGCGCACCGACGATGGCGGCCATTACCGCTTTACCGAGCTGCCCCGTGGCTACTATGAAGTCAGCATTCAGCCTGAAACTCCGGCAGTAATGGACGACTTCAATGAGCTTTTGAGCGGCTATTACCTGCCGACCACGGCCTCATTGCTGAGCCTTGAGCTGACTTCGGACATCAGCAATCAGGATTTTGGCTTTAATACCAATGTCGGCGCCCTGATGGATGATTTTGACAGTGCAGATCCCGATGGCAACGGCCAGACCTTTGCTGGCACCGGCAAGACCATAGGTTTTTGGAAGCATCAGCTAACCTCGGCGCAAAAAGGCAAAACCAAAGGAGTGCAGGTGAGTGCGGCGCTGGTGCGTGACTATCTGTACAGCGGCACCTCGTCAGTTAAAACCATGTACATCGAGCCCTTTGCCGAACTGCCGGCGGCTGTGCCGGGTGCGTATGATTACGGTCTGACGGTATTGAGTTCTACTTCCAGTGATGCGCTGGCTCTGCTTAAAAAACAACTGTTTGCCACCGAGCTGAATTATCAGGCCGGTTGGGGGCTCTCCAGCATGGCGCTGCAGGGCAGCCTGATTGCCTGGGCCGAGTATCTCGCGAAATACCCCGACAGTTTCAGCCGCGATGAGCTGTTGCAGGCCAAGGATATTTGCGACCTTATCAATAACTCGGGCGAATAATATCTGTATGTAAAACAGGGCTTAATCTTAGGCGCAGTCCAAGCTTTACATCTAAGGTTTTGTTCTGAGCAAGAGGCCCGTGTGGCCTCTTTTTGTTGCTGTGGTGCTTAGCCGACGCCTGCTTCTGGCGATGGGGCAAGAGCAGGCGTATCATGGTGCCGATTTTTTGGTATCCGGAGTGGTAATGAGCGGTTTGACCCCTGAGCTGGCGGTAATTTTATTGAATCTGGCAATTATTGCCGTGGCCTATGGCTCTGTGTATCCCAAGCTTGCCGGCAGTAATATGCAAAAGATTTCGGTGTGCGACCTGTTCGCCTCGGGGCTGGCACTGGTCATAGTCGGCATTAAATACTGGGGGAGTGGCGCCGAGTTTAACCTGCTGCTCGGCAACACCAACTGGTTCTGGTTTACCCTGATAAGCTACTTTGTGCTCGAGCTGCCAGCGGTGTTTTGGTACATCAAAAAATACGGTATCAGTATGCCAAAGTAACCACTGCCTCAGTCGTTATAGATGGTTTAAATTAATCCATGATGTCGTAAAGGCTGTGCCGGGTGGAAAACTCTGAATATCTGCCATGGCTATGACTTATTGTCCTTGGCGTCTTGGCAATCATAGTTTTTATGGGTTTATTTATTTCACCCATGTGCTTGTGAGTTCAGGAGAAGGCCGGAGCCGGTTTTCTTGGGCTGGCGGCCTTCTTGGTTGTTACTCAAACTGGCTGAGCCAGTTCTTTAATAAGCCGTTGAGCGCCTGCTGCTCATCCTGACTCAGCCCTGCCAACGCTTTTTTTTGGGTTTCCACATGGCTGGTCAGCACCTGCGCCAGGGTGGAAATGCCCTTGGCGGTAAGGCAGACTTCGATGCTGCGCCGATCGGTCTGGCTGTGCTCGCGCACTATCAGACCTTTTTCTTCCAGCCGATCGAGACGGTTGGTCATAGCGCCCGAAGTGAGCATCATGGAACTGAGCAAATCCGACGGTGTCAGTCGGTAAGGCGCGCCGCTGCGACGCAGTGTTGCCAGCACATCAAATTCACCCGGCTTAAGATCGTACGCCTTGTGGCAATCGCTGATGGCCTGCTCAAGGTGCTTTATCAGTCGGGCAAAACGCCCCATGATCCCCATGGCAAGGGTGTCCATGCCGGGTTTTTCTTTGGCCCACTGCGCCAGAATGTTATCGACCGCGTCCATCTAATGTCTCAATTTTCATCAACATATAATTATCTTAGCATGAAGATACTTTACGGAAAGGTTTTTCTGCGTTAGCCTGAAATTAATCTCAACGTAAAGATACTTACCATGAATATAATTTTGGCCATGCTCACCGCCGCCCTGTGGGGGACGACCTACGCGGTAACCCAATACACCATGCCCGACTGGCCGCCGCTGCTGTTGGGTGCGATTAGGGCATTGCCGGCCGGACTTATTCTTTGGTGTATCCGCCCCGGATTACCTGCCAAAGGCCAATGGCCGGGGTTAGTTAAATTGGGTGCTGTGAACATAGCGCTGTTCTTCAGTCTGATTTTTGTGATGGCGCATACGCTGCCCTCGGCGGTATCCGGCGTGGGTATGGTGTCGGTGCCTTTGTTCGCCATGCTGTTTCAGTATCTGGTGCTTAAGGCTAAACCCAGGGCGTCGCAGCTGCTGGCAGGCGCTTTACTGTTGGTGCTTGGCGCCCTGCTGTTTAATCCCGCCAGTCTCACCTTAAATCCACTTGGCTTGGCGGCTATGCTTGCCGCCATCGGCTGCATTATTGTCGGTAGCCGCATGACCCAAACCCTGAGCGGCAAACTGCATTGGTGGGATGTGCTGGTGTGGCAGTTAGTTAATAGTCGGCGGCAGCTTGCTGGCGCTGGTTGCTGGGATTCAGTGGTGGTTTGAGCCCACCGCCTTCGCGGCAATCCGCGATGGTGTGAGCAGCCGCGAAGTCGCGGGATTGGTGTGGATTGTGCTGCTCAATACGGTAGTGGCTTACGGCCTGTATGTATTTTTGATGCAGCGTATGACAGTGGTGGAATTTACCTTTGGCGGCATCGCCAACCCCATCACCGGCATTGCTCTTGGGGTGTGGCTGCTCAGCGAGCAATACTCGCCGCTGCAATATGGCCTGATGGCCGGGATGATACTGGCATCACTGCTGCCAAGCTTGCTGCCACTGCTCGGCCGAAAGCTTGGCAGCAATAAGCTTGGCCGCGCTTAGACCATAGCCGCTTTGACATACACGTCGAAGCGGTTTTTCTTGGTTTCGATGCGGGCGCTGGGCTTGATGCCATCGAGGTCTTCGGCGTAGTCGGGGCGTTTAACCACCACCCGCTTTTGCGCCAGGTTCAGGGCGGGTTGCAGCAGGCCATCGGCATCGAGATCGGCGCCGACCAAGGATTGAAACACCCGCATTTCTTTTTTGACCAGCGCCGACTTGTCGCGGTGGGGATACATGGGGTCGAGGTACACCACGTCGGGTTTGTCGGCAACGCAGGCAAGCGCCTCGAGGCTTGAGCCGTGCA
Source organism: Shewanella jiangmenensis (assembly GCF_018596335.1). Classification (GTDB taxonomy): domain Bacteria; phylum Pseudomonadota; class Gammaproteobacteria; order Enterobacterales; family Shewanellaceae; genus Shewanella; species Shewanella jiangmenensis. The sequence goes on from NZ_JAHEPS010000004.1 coordinate 96,125, forward strand.
GCAGCTGCATCCGGCTTTGCATCCAGGGGCCGATTTCAGCATCCTGCCAGGCGCGGCGAAGGCCGTCTTCCAGCAGGGCCGCCACCACGGGGTGGCGTTCAATCATCAATACTTTGCAGCCAAGGCTTGCCAGCACAAAGGCGTCTCGCCCCAGCCCGGCGGTGCCATCGACCACGGTCGGATTGGCACCGGCCTTGAGGCCGACCGCTTTGGCGATGGCCTGACCGCGTCCGCCGCCAAACTTGCGTCTGTGTGCCACGGCGCCGCTAACAAAATCCACCGAGATGCCGCCAAGTTTGGGTTCATCGTTCTTTTTCAGGGTGAGCATGTCCTCCTCAAACACCAAAGAGAAGGCGGCGGAGGCGTCAAAGGCAAGACCCCAGCGCTGGCCGATGTCGCCAAGGCGCTGATCCTGATTATCGAACTGTATTGGAAACAAAGCGGGCACCTGTCAGATAAACTCGCGGCAGTATAACGCCAAGCGGGGCCAGTACGCAGCAAAAGCATACAGGCGCGGCGCAAGCAGTTATAATGTTGCCAGATTTTCACCCGCCCAACGTTTCGGGAACCCACTATGCTCAGTTATCGCCACGGCTTTCATGCCGGCAACTATGCCGACGTGCTCAAACATGCCATTTTGCTGCAAGTGCTGGAATTAATGCAGAAAAAGGACAAGCCATTTGTTTACATCGACACCCATTCCGGCGCAGGCGGCTATAGCCTGAGCGATGAATTTGCCCAGAAGACCGGCGAATATCGTGACGGAATCGGCAAGCTTTGGACCAAGACCGATCTGCCTGAGTCGCTGAAGCATTATGTGGGCGCCGTGCGTCACTTTAACGAAGGCAATGGTAACGATACCGACGAGCTGCTCTGGTACCCCGGCTCACCCGCCTTTGTGGATATGCACCTGCGAAACGATGACCGTATGGTGCTGCACGAGCTGCACGGCACCGACTTTGAACTGCTCAGCGAATATTTTGAGGGGGCAAAGCAGGTTCAGGTGACCAAGTGGGACGGCCTCAGCGGTTTGATTGCCGCCGTGCCGCCACTGGAGCGCCGTGGCGTGGTGCTTATTGACCCAAGCTTTGAAATCAAAACCGATTATGAAGCGGTGGCCGATGCCATCATCAAGGCCTATCGCAAATTTGCCACCGGCGTGTATCTGCTCTGGTATCCGGTGGTTAACCGCGCGCAGACCGAAGCCATGCTCGGCAAACTGAAAGACAGCGGCATTCGTCGTCAGCTGCGGATTGAGCAGGCCATCAAGCCTGACTCAGACGAATTTGGCATGACGGCCGCAGGGCTCTGGGTCATCAACCCGCCCTGGCAGCTCGATACCCTGGCTACCGAGATGCTCGACTATTTGCAGCAGCATCTGAATGTCGAAGGTGGCAGCGTGCGGGTTGAGTGGGAAGTGGGCGAGTAAACCTGCTGCGCTTGAATAAAAAACGAATGAAAAAAACGGGCCGACTGGCCCGTTTTTTATTGCTCCCGTTGCTGGGCGACTCGAACCTGAGTGCCCGGGTCAGGCGTGGGCATCAGGTGCGCAGGTTGCGGTAGCGCGACAGCAGGATATTGACCCGCTCCACATACGCCTTGGTTTCAGGATAAGGCGGAATGCCGCGAAACTCCTCGACCCGGGTCGGCCCGGCGTTATAGGCCGCCAGTGCATGGTTCAAATTGCCTTCAAACCGCTCCAGCATCATGGATAAATAACGGCTGCCACCATTGATATTGTCGCTTGGCTGAAACGAGTTGCGCACGCCCATGTCTTTGGCGGTGCCCGGCATCAGTTGCATCAGCCCCATGGCACCGGTGCGGGAAATGGCCTTGGGATCGAAGTTGGATTCGGCATGGATCACCGCGCGAATAAGCGCCGGATCAAGCTTATAACGCCGTGCGGCGAGCAAAATGTCCTGCTCGTAACTGCGATTAAGGCGGATGGTGCGCCAGTTAACCTTGGAGCGCGGATTACAGGCGTAGCAGTCAAACAGGATCACCTGATACTTGCCGCTGTCGGGCGCCTTGTCGCTGAAGGCGACCGTGCCGTTTGGCTGGATGTATTTGTATACCCGGGTCTGTTTGCCGGTGCCGTGCTCAGAAAATTTCGCGGTGATCTTGGGTTTTTCGGGGGCAGTTTGGCCGCTGGCGCTGGCATAAACCGGCTCCATTCCCGCGAGCAGCAAACAAGGCAACAACCACAAAAAACGCATTACAGACCCGTGTATTCGTTAAGCTTTAGTAACTCTATGATAGCAAAGAGTTGCTTCATTTCTGCATTGATTTGGCTGAATTCATATTCAAAAGTTGCACCGTTGAAGATGGACGATTGCTCAAAACGGTTATCCCGGCTCTCGATGGTGATAAGCAAGCGGTTGAGATGAAAGGCGCATTGGATGCGGCTGTTGAAGAAATTGGCCAGGTTCAGCAGTCGCTCCATAAAGGCGGTGGTTAACAGCACCCGCGCCTCAATCTGATCGCTGGAAAATACATCAAACAGCTTTTCAAATTGCGGGTCTTCGAGCCGTACCCGCTCGAGGCCGCCGTGGCTGTCGGAGAAAAAGTTGGTCAGGCTGCTGCGGGAGCGGATCACCACAGTGTGGCCCTTAAACGGCTTGTGGCTTGCCAGCGAGATAATCAGGCCGCGAAACACGGTCACGTCCTGGGGTTTGTTGTCTTTATCTCTGTCTTCACGCAGCAGCTGCACTTCGTTGATGCCAATCTCGACCCCAAGATGGCTGCCAAGCACGCAGTCATCGAAGCGTGCCTTGTCGTAGCCGGGCAGGATTTTGGCTTCTTTAAACATCCGAAGCCCCATGTCCTGCCCCTTGGCAAACACAAAGTCGGGGCCAAAGTATCTGAAAATACGGGGGTAGATTTCAGCCTGCACATTGCTTGAATAATGGCGCATCGGAAAGCTGGCCCAGCGCCAGCCAATCACGGCAAGGGCAATGGCCGCCATCCATATCAGCGGTGCAAACTCGGCGTCAGGGCGGATAAAGGGCAGCGCAAACAAGGCCGCGCCCGCATAGGCTGCCGCGCCAAGATAGCAGCGTTTACGGGCGTGCTTAAGGGCGGTTACGCGCTGATTTTCGAACTTGCGGCAAAGGGGCGCGAGGCTCTCGTCATAATAAGCCTGCAGGGCGGCAAGTTCGTCGGCATCGGCAAACAGGCCCTTGGCTGCGCGCTGCGCCCTGATGGGCGCACCGAGCAAAAACGACAACATGTTCATGGGTTATTTAAGAAAATCGCTGGCGTTTACCGGGGCGCGATCGGCTTCCTGCGCCTCAAAAAACGGCATGGCTTTAACCGAGGCCATGTTGGCAATCAGCGAGCCGGGGAAGATTTCCACGGCGGTATTCAGCTCCGACACGGCTGAATTGTAAAAGCGACGGGCGGCGCTGATGTGGGCTTCGACCTCGTTGTAGGTCTGCATGGCCTGCACCATGGTCTGGTCGCTTTTAAGCTCAGGGTAGTTTTCTACCGTGACCATCAGCTGGCCCATCTTGCTGTTCAGCGCATCGGCCTGAGCCAGATGCTGACGCACGGCATCGGCATCGCCCTTGTCATAGGCGGCGCTCATCTGGGCGCGCAGGGCAGTGATTTCCGTCAGCAGCGACTTTTCATGATCCATAAACTTTTGCGCTATGATCAGGATGTTGGGGACCAGATCGGCGCGCTTCTTCAGCTGCACGTCGATGCCGGACAAGGCCTCCCGCGCAGTGTTGCGCTTTTTGATAAGGCTGACGTACCACAGGTACGCCACAATAGTGACCAACACCAGACCGATTAATAATCCTTCCATCGCAAGTCCTTATTATATGTCGCCCTTTTCGGGCTTTGCTGCCCAAGCTAACCATAAAATGACCCTAAATGCATCAGTCGCGGTGGAATTCTGAACACCTTCGCAATAAAAATCCGTCCCAGGCTGCCTGTTCTTGAATTAAGCTGATGATTTTGAGTGCTTTTACTCGAATTTTGGCTGAGGGTTTCGAAATCTTGGTTTAGCCAGGTGGAAAAGTGGCTGTCGCAATGTAACATTATGATAATTAGCTATTTTACTTGATTTTTGATTGGTGCGATTTTCATCAGCACAACAAGAGAAGTTAGCTTTGGAACCGGTAAAATCCGCTGTTCGCGGGGCAATTTGGCACCTTGGCACAATAATGCGTACGGCGGCCGGATTTATCCATGAACAGACTATTTTTGATGGCCGTTAAGCTTAAGTTCAGTTATCCAGCGCTAGAGTCTCAAGTGCACAACATTTGGATTTGGCAACCAATTTGCCTTTGTGGATCCCTCCGGGATCCCTTTTTTTTGCCTGTCTTCCCACGTTTTTTGCACCTTGATCCCGCCCCAGCTTAAGTTTGTGTTAACCCTTTTGTGCTAGCGTGCCAGCCCACTTTGGCTGGAGGCGGCGAAATTTTGCACGCATCCGGGCAGTCGATTTGACCCATAACAAGTGCTGCAAAGCAGCCTCGCCTGAAGGATACAAGATGAGTGCACAGATGCCGGACACTACCTCGTCCGAGACCCCGCAAGACATAGCCAAGAGCGGCTGGTTTGTCCGCTTCCTCAATCTGGTGGAGCGCCTTGGTAACCTGCTGCCTCATCCTATTACCCTGTTTGCGCTGTTTTGTCTCGGCGTGGTGCTGCTGTCGGGGCTGCTGGGCTATTTCGAGGTATCGGTTGCCGATCCGCGCCCTGAGGGCGCGCCCGGTCGCAGCGCCGATGGCATGATTTCGGTGGTGAGTCTGCTGAACGCCGAAGGCCTTAGGATGATAGTGTCCAATCTGGTTACCAACTTCACCGGCTTTACCCCGCTGGGCACTGTGCTGGTAGCGCTGCTTGGGGTGGGGATTGCAGAGCGCTCCGGGCTCCTCAGCGCCGCCATGCGCGCGCTGGTGATTGGCCGCTCACGCCGCCTGGTCACTGTGACCATAGTGTTTGCCGGTATCGTGTCCAACACCGCCTCCGAGCTTGGTTATGTGGTGCTGATCCCGATGGCGGCGATGATTTTCCACTCCCTTGGCCGTCATCCGCTGGCGGGCCTTGCGGCTGCGTTTGCCGGGGTATCCGGCGGCTACAGTGCCAACCTGCTGCTGGGCACCATTGACCCCTTGCTGTCGGGCATTACCGAAGCCGCAGCGCGAATGATTGACCCCGAGTACGTGGTTGGCCCGGAGGTGAACTGGTATTTCATGTTTGCCTCCACCTTTGTGGTGGCGCTGATGGGCGCCTGGGTGACTGAAAAAATCGTCGAGCCCAAGCTTGGCAAATACGATGACAGTGAAGCGAGTATCGATCTGTCGACCCAAACCATGGAAACCGTAAGCCCGCTTGAAAAGCGTGGCCTGAAAATCGCCGGTCTGGCGGTGCTTGCCGTGGCGGCGCTGCTGGCGCTGACTGTGGTGCCGGAAGGGGCGCCGCTGCGCCATCCTGACACAGGCCTGGTGGCGGGCTCGCCTTTCCTTAAAGGCATAGTAGTGTTTATTTTCGTTGGCTTTGCCATTCCTGGCCTGGTTTACGGCCGGGTGGTTGGCACCATGAAAAAAGATACCGACGTGATTAATGCCATGAGCCAGAGCATGAGCACCATGGGCATGTACATAGTGCTGGTGTTTTTTGCCTCGCAGTTTGTGGCCTTTTTCGGCTGGACCAACCTTGGCGCCGTGATGGCGGTGCTCGGCGCCGATGCGCTCAAGGCGCTGGGCCTGACCGGACCGCTTTTGTTCCTGCTGTTTATCGCCATGTGCGGCGTGATTAACCTGTCGCTCGGGTCGGCCTCGGCCCAGTGGGCTGTGACTGCGCCGATTTTTGTGCCCATGCTGATGCTGGTGGGTTACGCCCCTGAGACCATTCAGGCGGCTTATCGGATTGGTGACTCGGTCACTAACCTTATCACCCCGATGATGAGTTATTTCGGGCTTATTCTGGCAGTGGCCTGCCGTTACAAGAAGGACATGGGTATTGGCACCCTGGTGGCGACCATGCTGCCTTATACCCTGGTGTTCTTTACCGGCTGGAGCGCCTTCTTCTTCCTGTGGGTGTTTGGCTTGGGGCTGCCGGTTGGCCCGGGCGCGGCAACCTATTACACGCCGGGATAAGTGATTGATCTGATTGTGTAATGCCGGGCTAAGTGCTTAACGCTGAGCGTGGCACTGAGCCCGGAAACTATCGGAGCCGGAAGCTATCTGAGCCGGTGTGGCTGGCATTAAGCTAAGCAGCCTCAAAGCTCAGATATTAAATCGATTGACCATGCCCGACAGTGCGCTTGCCTGCTCGCCAAGCTGAGCCGCTTCTTTGGAGGCTATTTCAAAGGAGTGGCCGTTTTCGCTGGCGTGATGGTCAATCTGGCGCACGTAATCCACAACCGCCTCGGTTTGCCGTGCCTGCACTGACATCTGTTCCATCAGATCGCCCACCGCCGTTGCCACTGTCTGGCAGCTGTCGACAATTTCGCCGACCGACGCGCTGGTATCTTTGATTTCATCCAGCCCGCGTTGGGTCAGGCTGACGTTGGCATCCATTTCCTCCACCACTTCACGGGTCTTGTCGCGAATGGCGCCAATGGCCTGCACTATGTCCTGGGTGGTTTGGGCGGCGCGCACCGCCAGTTGGCGAACTTCGTCGGCTACAACGGCAAAGCCGCGCCCCTGCTCGCCGGCGCGTGCCGCTTCAATGGCGGCATTCAGTGCCAACAGGTTGGTTTGCTCAGCGATATTGCGAATGCCGGTGACCAGAGTGGAAATGGTCTCGGTTTGCTCGCCAAGGGCATTGACCTTGGCGGAGGCGGTGTGAATGCCTTGGGCTAAATCTTCGACCGCGCGGGTGACGCCGCCTAGGCGCTTAATGCTGCCCTCGGCCTGATCTTCGGCGCTTTTGGCAAGCTCCACCAGGCGGCGATTGCCTTCCTGCACTTCGGCGCGGCTCTGATCGGTCAGGGCAATGCTGTCAACAATCTCGCTCACCAGATTGGCCATGGTACCGGCCCGTGAGTGCAGTTCGTTTACCCGCCCGCCCTGGGTTTCCGCCTGGGACGCCAGCGTCATTGCCAATTGCCGGATGGATTGCACCACAGCGCGCAGCTCCTGTTGCATTACATCAACACCAGCCAGCACCGACTGCCTATCGTGGGCGCTGATGTGCTGCGCCAAATCGCCACGGCCGATGCGCTCAACCAGCATTTTCAGTTCCCGCGGCTCGGCGCCAAGGGGTTTGTATATGGCGCGGGCTATCCACCAAAGCGCGGCGCACAGCAGTAAGCCCAGCATCAGTTGCAGGCTGATGGAGCGGTTGGTGCGCTCCTGTTGATGCTCGGAAAGCTCGGCTTGGCCAGCGTCAAACTGCGCTTGGTAGTCGTTGATAAGGCGATTGAGACTGTCACTCAGCGCTGAGCCGGCAGCGTCGATGTCGTCATCGAGTTTGGCCATCTCGGATTCACCGGCGCGCGCTTCAATCAGCTGCGGCAGGGTGTGCAGGACTGTGTTGCCAAGGCTGTCGAACGGCGGTCGCAGGGTTTGCTGCTCGGCCTGCGGTAGGCTGGCAAGGGCACTGCCGATGTTGGCAACCAGTTGCTCAGCTTCCTGCTGCCGCTCGGGTTGTACCTTGCCTTCGGCTTTGTCGACCAGATTATCCATGGCAACCAGTACCAGCTGGGTCATCCAGAGCTGGAGTTGATTGAGGGTCTGATGCTGACGCACCAGAACATCGGACTTCTCGATGCGCTGCACTGTATCCTGATGGCTAAGCCAGGCATCCAGCCCCAGTGCGGCCAGAGTCAGGATCACTGCACTGGCAAGCAGCATCAGCAACTGTTTTATTTTTATCGCTTGCATATCCATATGAGTCCGTATCCAGAAAGACGATTAGTGGAGATCTCAAGTGTAGTCAGTGAATTGCGGCTGTGCATTGCCGCGGCTAAGGGCTGCTTCCGATTGTGGCTGTTGCTTGTGGCTGTGGATTGTGTGCTTGGATTGGGGCTGCAGAGCTTGGTCAGTTAAGGTACATTGGCCTCAGATTGTGAAATGCCGGTAGCCGGCGCGTTTGAAAACGGGTAAACATGCAAATTTGGGTCGATGCCGATGCCTGCCCATCGGTGATAAAAGAAGTGTTGTTTCGCGCCTCCGAGCGGCGGCAAATTCCGCTGACGCTGGTCGCCAACCAGAGTATCAGGGTGCCGCCTTCGCCCTTTATCAAGTCATTGCGGGTGGCGCCCGGTTTTGATGTGGCCGATAACGAAATCGTTAAGCGGGTGAGCGCCGGCGAGCTGGTGATCACCGCCGATATTCCGCTGGCGGCCGAGGTGATTGCCAAGGGGGCGCTGGCGCTGAATCCCCGCGGTGAGCTTTACACCACCGAAAACGTCAAGGCGCGGCTGAATATGCGCGACTTTATGGAAACCCTGCGCGCCAGCGGTATCCAGAGCGGCGGGCCTGCGCCCTTGTCTCAGGCCGATCGCCAGGCGTTTGCCAATCAGCTCGACAAATGGCTGGCAAAGCTGCCAAAGGTTGGCTGAGGCGCTGGGGTTTAGCGCTGCGGCACGGCAGATAGATTTTTGTGATTTTTGAACGCCAGTGCCCGAAATTCTGTTCTGTCTTACGAAATCCTGATTTTGTGTGGAATATCAAACAGCATTTAACGGAATAACATGCTGTTTTAGTGGATATTCCTGATCGTGATGAGTTATGCGCAATTATACGCTTTGTTTGCTCGACATTTGAGCGAATGCGCTGTATCTTGCGCCCGCCTGCTTTATGAGCAGTGGTCCCGAATACAGCGCCGCGCCTGCGAAGGTGGCTGAAGCGGGTGCCTTCGGGGCATCACAATCGAACACTTACTCAAATTTCGAGGACATCCATGAAACACGCTTTAGCAGCGATCCTTGTCATTTTTGCCAGCGGCTGCGCCACCACAGGCAACGAACAGGCTGCCAACCCAGAGGCCAAGCAGGCTGAGGTTTCCGCCGGCCACAAAAATCGCACCGTGATGCCGGGCAAGGCTGCCAACCCAAGAAAAGCGGTATCAGCCATCTGAACCTTTCCGATAAACCCCGCCCTGTGCGGGGTTTATTTTTTAATCTGTTTTGCTGTGGGCGGCGTATCCATGTTGGCAACTATCCATCCGGTACTCTCAAATCCGGTTGCCAAATGCCAGGGAGCCACGCCATGACTATTCGCTATTCCAGCTTGAAATCCATGCCCGGTATCGACAAAGCCTGCATTCACTCACTCGATATGTCTTTGTATCAGTTGTCGGTGGTGATTGATGGCGCCGAGCTCTATGTCACCGATGACGATGACCGTATGCTGAGAAGCATAAATCTGTGCCAGATGCAGGCCCTGCTTGAGGACTTGCCGGTGCGTGAGACAGTGCTGCGCCAGGAAAGCGCCTACGATGAAATGGTTGGCCAGTCGGAGCGACTTTGCAGCAATGCGATGGAAATCCCTCTGCGCGTGGCCTGAAGCGGGTTTTAAGTCAGCCAAACGCCGCCTGAAAAAAAGCCCCGCGGTGCGGGGCTTGGCTTTTCAACAGGCGCTGACGTGCTTAATGCTTGTCGGCCGGTTTATCGGCTTTGTCGGCCTTGTGCTCTTTGCCTTCTTTCTCGCGCTTACTGAAGATGCGCTCAACAATCACGAAGAACAGCGGCACAAAGAAGATGCCGAGGAAGGTCGAGCTCATCATACCGCCGAGTACGCCGGTACCGATGGCATTCTGCGCGCCTGAGCCCACGCCGGTGGAGATGGCAAGCGGCACTACACCCAGACCGAAGGCCAGCGAGGTCATCAGAATGGGGCGCAGACGTACCCGCACCGCGTGCAGTGTGGCTTCGATAAGGCCCGAGCCTTTTTCGTAGAACTCTTTGGCGAATTCCACAATCAGGATGGCGTTTTTAGTGGCCAGACCCACAGTGGTCAGGAGGCCCACCTGGAAGAATACGTCGTTGGACAGGCCGCGACCGTTCATGGCAACCAGGGCGCCGATAATACCCAGTGGCACCACCAGAATCACCGCAAAGGGCACAGACCAGCTTTCATACAAGGCCGCCAGCACCAGGAACACCACCAGAATCGACAGCGCATACAGGGCTGGTGCCTGGTTGCCGGACAGACGTTCTTCGTACGACAGGCCGTTCCACTCGATGCCAAAGCCCGGTGGCAGCTGTTCGACCAACTTTTCGATGTCCAGCATGGCATCACCTGTGCTGTAACCCGGGGCGGTGGCGCCCTGAATGTTCATCGCAGGTAAGCCGTTGAAGCGCTCAAGACGCGGCGAGCCAAATTCCCAGCGGCCGGTGGCGAAGGCCGAGAAGGGCACCATTTCGCCTTTGGCGTTACGCACATACCAGGTGTTGAGATCTTCAGGCTGCATCCGGTACTGGGCATCGGACTGCACAAACACCTTCTTCACCCGGCCACGGTCGATAAAATCGTTCACGTAGCTGCCGCCCCAGGCGGTGGCGATGGCGCTGTTAACTGAGCCGATATCCACGCCGAGTGCCCGCAGCTTGGCATGATCTATATCCAGCTGGTACATGGGCGCATCTTCCTGACCATTGGGGCGTACGCCCACCAGGTTCGGGTTTTGTGCCGCCATACCCAGCAGCTGGTTACGGGCCGCCAGCAACTTGTCGTGGCCCTGACCGTTCTTATCCTGCAGATAGAAGTCGAAACCGTTGGCGGTGCCGAGTTCAATCACAGACGGCGGCGCAAAGGCAAACACGAAGGCTTCTTTAATCTGCGAGAAGGCCATCATGGCGCGGCCCTGCAGCGAGAACACGTCCTGACCTGCGCCTTCACGCTCGGACCAGTCTTTCATGCCGACGAAGGCGATACCCATGTTCTGACCCATACCGGCAAAGGAGAAGCCAGCCACGGAGAACACAGAGTTGACGTTGTCTTTCTCATCTTCGAGGAAGAACTTGTCCATCTTCTCCAGTACCTTCACCGTCGACTCCTGGGTGGAGTTGGTCGGCAGGATCACCTGAGCAAACAGGATGCCCTGATCTTCGTCAGGCAAGAAGGCAGTGGGCATGCGCATAAAGATCCAGCCGGTGGCAACTACCAGCGCCAGATAAATCGCCATCACCCGAACTGTACGCTTGAGGATACCGGCAACGCTGGCCTCATAGCGAGAGGTCAGCTTGTCGAAGCTGCGGTTGAACCAGCCAAAGAAGCCGTGCTGACCATGGGCATGGCCGGGCTTGAGTGGCTTAAGCATGGTGGCGCACAGCGCCGGAGTCAGAATAAGCGCCACCAGTACCGACAGCGCCATGGCCGACACGATAGTGATGGAGAACTGACGGTAAATCACCCCGGTAGAGCCGGACATAAAGGCCATGGGCACGAATACCGCAGACAGGGTCAGACCGATACCCACCAGGGCGCCGGTGATCTGATCCATCGACTTACGGGTCGCTTCCAGCGGGCTTAAGCCCTCTTCCTGCATTACCCGCTCGACGTTTTCCACCACCACGATGGCATCGTCTACCAGAAGACCGATGGCCAGTACCATGGCGAACATGGTCAGGGTGTTGATGGAGAAGCCAAAGGCCGACAGCACCGCAAAGGTACCGAGCAGCACCACGGGCACCGCAATTGTCGGGATAAGGGTGGCGCGGAAGTTTTGCAGGAACAGGTACATGATCACAAACACCAGTACCACGGCTTCCAGCAGGGTGTGCACTACGCCTTCAATGGATTTTTCCACGAACGGGGTGGTGTCGTAGGGATAAACCACTTCCAGACCGGCTGGGAAGAAGGGTTTCATCTCTTCGATTTTTTCCCGCACCCGGGTCGCGGTATCCAGCGCGTTGGCACCGGTGGCAAGGCTGATGGCCACACCGGACGCAGGGCGGCCATTGTAGTAAGACTCAACCACATAGCTTTCGGCGCCAAGCTCAACCCGCGCCACGTCATTCAGGTAAACCTTGGCGCCGTTGGTATCGGATTTGAGGATGATTTTACGAAACTGCTCCGGGGTTTCCAGGCGGCTTTGGGCCGATACAGTCGCGTTCAGCTCCTGGCCTTTTACCGATGGTGCGCCGCCAAGCTGACCGGCCGACACCTGGGCGTTTTGCTCGCGAATGGCGGCAACCACGTCCTGGGTAGTCAGGCTGTACTGGGTCAGTTTAAGCGGGTCGAGCCAGATGCGCATCGCATAGGGCGCGCCGAACAGGGTAATGTCACCCACACCGGCAACCCGGCTTAAGGGGTCCTGAATGTTGGAGCCCACGTAGTCGGCGATGTCGCTCTTGTTAAGGCTGCCATCGGAGGATACGAAGCCCAGTACCATCAAAAAGCCTGAGGTGGACTTGTTGACCTGTACGCCTTGGGCCTGCACTTCCTGCGGCAGCAGCGGCATGGCCGATTGCAGCTTGTTCTGTACCTGCACCTGGGCGATGTCGGCATCCGCTTCGGCGTTGAAGGTCAGGGTGATTTCGGCATTACCGAAACCATCACTGGTGGAGTTGATGTATCGCAGGTTGTCCAGACCTGTCATCCGCTGCTCAATAACCTGGGTTACCGAGTCTTCCAGCGTCTTGGCCGACGCACCGGGATAACTGGCCGAAATCACCACTTTGGGCGGGGCAATACTCGGATACTGAGACACGGGCAGGCCCTTAATGGCCAGCACACCCGCGAGCATCACCAGAATTGCGATCACCCAGGCAAAGATGGGTCGATCGATAAAAAAACGTGCCATAGCTTATTCCTGAAATTCGCGTGGTCTGGATTACTGGGCCTGCTCTTGGCCAGCAGGCTTGGCGACCACAGGGGCGCCGGGACGAATTTTCTGCAGTCCTTCGATAATCAGCTTGTCACCGGCCTTGAGGCCTGAAGTAACCCGCCACTGGTGATCTATCACCTCGGCTGTGGTCACATTACGGGCCTCAACCTGGCTTTCAGCATTCACCACCATGGCCACGGCTTCGCCGCGGGTGTTGCGGGTAATGGCCTTTTGCGGCACCAGAATGGCATTGGGGTCCACGCCTGTGTTCAGCACGGCGCGCACATACATGCCGGGCAGCAGCACGTTGTCGGGGTTCGGGAACTCGGCGCGCAGGATAACTGAGCCGGTGTTTTCATCCACGCTCACCTCGGCAAATTGCAGTTTGCCCTTGTGCTCGTAGGTGGTGCCATCTTCCAGTACCAGTTGCACTTCAGCGTTATCGGCCGCCTGCAACTTACCGGCGCGCAGCTTGGCCTTGAGGGCAAGCAATTGGGCGCTGGATTGGGTGATGTCCACATTGATGGGGTTAAGCTGCTGAATAGTCGCCAGTACCTGACCCTGGTTGGCAGTCACCAGTGCGCCCGGGGTCACGGCAGACTTGCCGATACGGCCGGAAATTGGTGCCTGAACCTGGGTGTATTTGAGGTTGATGCCGGCGGTGTGCAGCTGGGCTTCGGCCACTTTCACCCGTGCCTGCGCTTCCTTATAGGCTGCGTCGGCTTCATCGTAATCCTGCTTGGAGATGGCGTTGGTTTTTACCAGCTTCTCGTAGCGGGCGGCGCGGGCCTTGGCGCTGGCAAGGGATGCCTGGGCGCTGGCTAAATCGGCCTTGGCGCTTTCGAGGGCGGCCTTGTAGGTGGCGTCGTCAATCTTGTACAGCGACTGGCCTTCTTTCACTTCGCGGCCTTCAACAAAGTTGCGCTCCATGATGATGCCGGATACCTGAGGGCGAACCTCGGCCTCGAGGAAGGCACGGCTGCGGCCCGGCAATTCCACCTTAATGTTTTGCGAAGACGCCTGCACTTCCACCACACCCACTTCCATGGGGGGCTGTGCCTGCTGGGCGGCCGATGGCGCCTCTTCTTTACCACAGGCGCTGAGCCACAGTGCGAGGCTGACCGCAGAGGCAACTTTTAACATTTGCCGCATGTAAATCTCCTTTTTGTGTCCGGGCTTACGGGGGCTCCATGGAGGCAAATGCTCCGAAACCCAGACAAATCGCCCAAATTTAATGCTGAATTCATGATCCACCAGTTATCTCACACGCAGCACAACTGCTCAAGTCGGCAATGGGTGTAAATGTGTAAACAACTGCAAATTTTTCCAAGATTTGCATATGTTTAGCTCAAATTTAACAATTAGGTTTCAGCTGCCGAAAGCTTGCTAACCACGCTTCGGTCTTGTTCATATTTCTTCATATTCTGTCGCGGATCATTCACGACTGCCGCCAAGGTTGTTCATAACCCCTGCTTATTATTTGTGGCAGCGGGAGAATCCAATCCAATGAGGCAACGATGATGAAATTAAGCAGAACTCTGCTGGCAGTAGCAGTGCTTGCCAGCTCAGGCGCGGCAGTGGCCGAAGAAGCCAAGGTGTTTGGTGGCGCCGTGAATGGCAAACTGACTATTGCCAGTGATTATGTATTCCGGGGCGAGTCTGAGACCATGGACGGCGATGTACCGGCCATTCAGGGCACCCTTGGTTGGGGCAATGACGCGGGTTGGTATGCCGGGGTGTTTGGTTCCAACATCAAGTTTGCCGATCCCAATCTGGAAGTGGTGACCGCGCCTTACATCGGCAAGGCCGGTGAGTTTGGCGACTCTGGCTTTACCTATGATGTGATGCTGTTTTCTTACCTCTATCCCGGCGCGTCTTACAGCAACTACACCGAGCTGTGGCTCAAGGTCGGCAAGCAATTTGGCAAGCTGAACATGCAGCTTGAAGTCACCCCAACACTGGACGACTGGTTTGGTGTGGACGGGTGGCAGGGCGTGAACTACGCCATTCACCCAAGCTACAGCTTCGATAACGGCGTGCAGCTGTCAGGCTCTGTCGGCTATCAGGATCTTGACGGCGAAGGCGCTGAAGGCTGGGGCCACTGGAACCTCGGCCTGTCCAAGAGCTGGGCCGGTTACACCCTGGATTTACGCTACCACGGCAGCACAGTGGATTCAGACCACAAGGTCTACTGCACCCAGACCGAGATTTTTGATGACCGTTTCGTTGTCGGCATCAGCAAGGTGTTCTGAGTCTGATTTTGTCAGCGGCTGACCGCGATGGCTGCCAGCTACAGATAATTGTCTCCCACGCTGCAGGAGATCACCCGACTGATGTGGGCCAGCGTCCGGCCCGATTCAGCCTGCCAGTGATTGAATGCAGCCTGGGCCTGCGTCAGGCCCTTTTGGGTGGCAAGCCCGGCATCCACAAGGCCGGTCGCCCTGAGATAGGCTTCCACATCGCTGCTGAGCAAAAAGGTATCTTTGCCGGTAGCGCGCAAAAAATAAGGGCCGGTGTTACCGCCAAGGCGGGCACCGCGCTTTTTCAGCACCTGCCACAGGCCGGTGATTTCTTCTGACGGCCACAGCGCAATAAAGCGCGCCAGACTGCCATGTTCTTTGGCAATATCCTGTACCATCAAGGCATTATCATAAATTGCCTGAGTCTTTTTGCCGTGGCGGATAAGGGCGGGATCGCTGGCGCGGGCCTCCAGTTGCTCAGGTGACAGCAGCAGGATTTTCAGCGGGTCAAAGCCGAAAAAGGCTTGCTCATAGGCAGGCCATTTGGCATCGACCACCTTCCAGACAAACCCACTCTGAAAAATCTTTTTGCTCATGGCCGACAGCAGCGCCGCATCCGAATGCTCCTGATATTCCGCTGCACTCAGCGACAGCGGCAGCAGGGCTTCGAGGGCATCAGCGCCGCCTTTACGCTCGGCGGCGCGTTGGTAAATGCTGGCAAAGGATTCAATTTTCATGGGCTTCCCTGAACGATGAATGGCTTTGCCAGTGTACTTGGATGCAAAGCAGCAGTCCAAACCCCTGCGCAGCATCCACAACTGTCACACCAGCCACAGCAGTCGCATCAGTTATCTGAGCGCGGTGCCAATCACCTCGGCAAGGGATTTTGGCGCGCGGCCAAGGATGTTTGCCAAATCATCGCTGCGCTTATCGTACTCGCCTGCTGCCATGGCGCGGCTCGCACCGGCAAGCGCCTTGGCCAAAAAGCCGGGTAACCCCATTTGGCTCAGCGCCACAATTTGTGCTTCCGGGCTGATTTCGTTGGTGTGAATCCGCTTACCGGTCAGTTCGCCAATGAGTTTGGCGATGTCGGCGTTGGACAGCAGCTCGGGGCCGGTGAACTCATAGGACTTGCCGATATGCCCCTCGCTGGTCAACAGTCTGGCCAGGGCTTCGGCAATGTCGGCCTTGCTGACCGGTGCAAAGCGACCGTCAGCGGCAGCGTGGGTGAGGGTACCGCTTTCCAGTGTGTGGCCAAGGCCCATCAGCTGCAGCTCGGCGTAAAAGGCGTTGCGTACCACAGTGGCGGGCACGCCCGAGGCCTTGATGGCCGCTTCAGTGGCGGCGTGGCTGGCGCCAAAATCAAAGGCGCTGTCGAGACTGGCTGACTGAAAGCTGGTGTACAGCAGTTGGCTGACGCCGGCCTTTTTGGCGGCGGCAATCACGTTCAGATGCTGCGCCAAACGTTCATCGTTGGCGCAGTCGCCTGAGATAAACAAGACTTTTGAGACACCGGCCATGGCCGCATCCAGTGATTGTGGCTCATTGTAGTCGGCAAACACCGCAGCGCCTGCGCTGGTTGGCAGTTTGGCCGGTGTGCGGCTGGCAAGGCGTAATGGCTCGTTATTGCCGAGGGTTTGCAGGGCGGTGATGGTCAGGCTTGCCAGCTCGCCGCTGGCACCAAGGATCAGGATCATAGTTAACTTCCTCAAGATGGGTTGTGATGACGAGGCCAGTGTAGATCCGTGGCAAAAATTGATAATGAGTGATTTACTTATATCTTTGGTAATTCAAACTAAACAAAAGGACGGGCCATGGACGCTTCGCAGCTGTATCGGATGTTGGTGTTTGCTTCAGTTGTCGAGCAGGGGTCGCTGACACTGGCGGCCGACGTGCTGGGGATCAGCCGCTCCATGGTGAGTCAGCATCTTAAAAAACTCGAAGAGCGTCTGGGCTGCGAATTACTGCACCGTACCACCCGCCGCATCAGTCTGACCGAAGATGGCCGCGAGTTTTTTCAATATTGCGCCGAGCTGTTGCAACTGGCGCGTCAGGCCGAGGCGGTAACCCGTCCGGCCGATGAGCACCTGCATGGCAGCCTGCGGGTCACGGCCCCTGTGGGGCTTGGCGAGCATGATTTGCTGCCGCTGATTGGCGAGTTTCACCGGCAATACCCCAATATCCGCCTGACGCTGCTGCTGGAAGACAACAAGCTGAATCTGCTTGAACATCAAATCGATGTGGCAATTCAGGCCGGCTGGCCGGAGGATTCAGAATTCAGAGCCATCAAGCTAGGCAGTTTTGATGAGCAGCTGGTGGCAAGCCCCGCCTATGTGGCGGCGCAGGGGCGGCCATCGCACCCCGATAACCTGCAGCACCATCAGTGGCTTGCCCATGCATCCAGCCATCTTCCCAAAAGCTGGACCCTGCACAATGGTCAGGGGGAGGAATTTCGGGTGCGGGTGACTCCGTTTATCAGCTGCAACAGCACCAATGGCCTGCTGGCGCTGACGCTGCAGGGTCTGGGGGTGGCGATTTTGCCGGATAACCTGATTGCCGAGCATCTGGCGGCCGGGGAGCTGACCTTGCTGCTGCCGGATTATCATTTGCGTGAAGGCGGTATCTACGCGCTGCATCCCTATAAAGACAACACTCCGCCGCGGGTGCGGGTTTTTGTTGAGTTTCTCCGTCAACGGCTGTTCAATCAGGACAAAGCAGGACTAAATTTAAAGCAAGCGTGATCCGGCCGGGACGCTGTAATGCCGGCCCAGTAGCGCCCTTGCATGGCGGGGCGCAGACAATGGGGGCCTGAACCCATGGAGCTTTTCTATCATCCGCTGTCCCGTTATTCCCAGAAGGTATTGCTGGGCATGTACGAGAAGCAGGCAAATTTTTATCCCAGGGTCACCGACTTGCGTGATCCGCTGCAACGTCAGGCCTTCAGTAAACTCAATCCGCTCGGCAAGTTGCCGCTGTTGCGCTGCAGCGACGGCAGTATGCTGCCCGAGTCGAGCATCATTATCGAATATCTCGATCGCCACATCGCCTCAGGCTCACGGCTGCTGCCGCCGGACGCCGACGATGCGCTCAGGGTGAGGCTATGGGACCGCATCATCGATAACGACATAAGTAACCAGCTGTTTTTAATTGAACAGCAGCAGAGTATGGCGCCTGAACATCGCAACGAGCTGGCGATGGCGCAGGTGCGGCAGCGGCTGCTGCTGGTGTTTGCCGGATTGGATAACGAGCTGGCCCATTCCCACTGGCTGGTGGGGGATGGTTTCAGTCTGGCGGACTGCGCGCTGTTGCCCTGTCTGGAGCCGGCCTTTACGCTGCTGCCGCTTTTGGATTTGGATAACCTGTGCCGTTACCGGCAGCAGGCAAAACTGCGGGGCTCGTGGGAGCTGGTGGCCGAAGAAGCCCAGCTTGCGGCCGCCGACGACATCAGCGGCGTTAAGCTGATTCCCTGAGCTTTTGTAAGCTTAGCTATTGCGCTCTTTTTTGAGCTGCAAAAAGGCCTTCCACTTTTGCACTTCCGGTGACAATGCCGGTGCTTCGCCTTCATAACCTGCCTCGCGCACCAGCTCGCTGATGGGCACCTGCTTGCGGTTACACACAAACACCCCGCGTACATGCACTATGCAGTGCAGGCCACGTTCGCTGACAAAGCGCTGATCAATATAAAAATATTTCTCGTCCCAGCCCACCACGCGGCTCTCGATGGTGAACTTTTGCAGCGGCTTGATATCGCGGATGTAGGTAAATTCGGCGGCGTTGACTATGGGCATCCACTTGAGTTTCAAAAAGCGTTTCAGCAGGCCCATTTCCGCCAGCATGTAAGTGCGGGCCAAGTCCATAAAGGCCGGATAGCGGCTGTTGGTCAGGTGCATGTTGATGTCGCAGTCTGACGGCAGCGCCCGGTATTCGATGCGGCTCACGTCGAGAAAGCCGATGCGAT
The DNA here is from genome assembly GCF_018596335.1 of Shewanella jiangmenensis. Lineage (GTDB taxonomy): Bacteria > Pseudomonadota > Gammaproteobacteria > Enterobacterales > Shewanellaceae > Shewanella > Shewanella jiangmenensis. The sequence continues at coordinate 115,055 of NZ_JAHEPS010000004.1, forward strand.
TGCAGTGGCGAACACGCCATAAAAACAACCAGATAAGACGGAAATACAGGTTCATGGACTTATTTATTAGAGTAATTGCGTAAAGCTGAAGGCTAGCAGAGCGACCGTTGGCAGGCAATCCATGGCCTCAAAAACAACAAGGGCGCTTGCGCGCCCTTGAGTTGCCGAATTTATTTGCCCATCAGTGGCTGATACCACTGTGACGCAGCAGCGCGTCTGTGTTGGGTTCGCGGCCCATAAAGCGGCGGAACAGCTCCATCGGCTCTTCGCTGCCGCCCATCTCGAGGATGTTGGTGAGGAAGGCGCGGCCGGTCTCCGGATTGAAAATCCCTTCATCTTCAAAGCGGGAGAAGGCGTCGGCCGACAGCACTTCGGCCCACTTGTAGCTGTAGTAACCGGCGGCATAACCTCCGGCAAAAATGTGCGAGAAGCCGTGCTGGAAGCGGTTGAAGGCGGGCGGGATCACCACAGACACCTGCTGGCGCACTTCGTCCAGAATTTGCTGAATACGGGCGCCGTCTTCGCTGTTGTATTCAAGATGCATGCGGAAATCGAACAGCGAAAACTCAAGCTGACGCACCATCATCATGGCTGACTGGAAGTTTTTCGCCGCCAGCATTTTATCCAGCATGGCCTTGGGCAGTGGCTCGCCGGTCTCGAAGTGGCCGGAGATTTCATTGAGCGCCTCGGGCTCCCAGCACCAGTTTTCCATAAACTGGCTTGGCAGCTCTACCGCATCCCAGGGCACGCCGTTGATGCCGGATACGCCTGCCACATCAACCTTGGTCAGCATATGGTGAATGCCGTGGCCAAATTCGTGGAACAGGGTGACCACTTCATCGTGGGTAAACAGGGCTGGCTTGCCGCCGACCGGGCCGTTGAAGTTACAGGTGAGATACGCCACCGGGCGCTGCAGCTTGCCGCCGCTTACGCGCCGTACCCGGCACTCGTCCATCCAGGCGCCGCCGCGTTTGCCGCTGCGGGCGTATAAATCGAGATAGAAACTCCCTCTGTGCTCACCCTCGGCATCGAAAATGTGGAAGAAGCGCACGTCTTTATGCCAGCGGTCGAACTCGGTTTGCTCCTCGATTTTCAGGCCAAACAGGCGCTCGACTGTGTGGAACAGGCCGCTCAGCACCTTGTTTTCGGGGAAGTATGGCCGCAGCTCCTCCTGAGAAATTTCGTATCTGTGCTGCTTGAGCTTTTCGCCGTAGAAGCTCAAGTCCCATGCTTTGAGGTCGGTGGCGCCATATTCGCTGGCGGCGAAGGCTTTAAGCTCGTCCAGCTCTTGTTTGGCCTGCGGGCGTGAGTGCAGCGCCAGTTCGTTCAGGAAGCTGATAACCTGCGCCGGGGTCTCGGCCATTTTGGTGGCCAGCGACTTGTGGGCGAAGCTGTCAAAGCCGAGCAGGGTCGCCAGCTCATGGCGCAGCGCCAGCAGCTCTTCCATCAGCGGGCTGTTGTCGAACTGACCGGCGTTGGGGCCTTGATCTGAGGCGCGGGCGGTGAAGGCGGTGTAGCACTCTTCGCGCAGTTCGCGGTTTTCGCAGTACATCATCACCGGCAGATAAGAGGGAAAATCGAGAGTAAACAGATAGCCCTGCAACTCCCGCTCTTCGGCCATGGCCTTGGCGGCCGCCAGCGCTGACTCTGGCAGGCCCTTAAGCTCACTTTCGTCTGTAATGAGCTTGGTCCAGGCCTGAGTGGCATCGAGCACATTGTTGGAAAAGCTGCTGGACAGCTCAGACAGGCGCTTGACTATCTCGCCATAGCGGGCCTTTTTGGCCTCATCCAGACCAATACCCGACAGCTCAAAGTCGCGCAGCGCATGTTCAATCAGGGTTTGCTTTGGTCGTGGCAGGGTTTTGAATTCTCCCGAGCCGTGCAGGGTTTTGTAGGCCTGATACAGACCCTCATGCTGACCGACAAAAGTGCCGTATTCAGACAGCAGCGGCAGGCAGGCATCGTGGGCGGCGCGCCACTCTTCGGTGCTCAGTACCGAATTCATGTGCGACACAGGCGACCAGAGCTTGCTGAGGCGGTCATCCGCTTCTTCCAGCGGGGAGACCAATCCATTCCAGCTGAAATCACCCGCCGCCAGCACCCGCTCTATCTCGGCGCGGCAATGGCTTATGGCCTGTTCAACGGCGCTTTGGATGTGTTCGGGCTTGATGGCCGAAAAGGGTGGCAGCTCGGTGGCGGCCAGCAGGGGATTGGTCATGGGGATGTCCTTGTTTATTGGCATTAGGGGATAGATAGGGGCTTGGGCGCTATTTATCAAGCCATGGCAGAGGTTAACTGCATGCAATAGCAGCTGACGTCACACAAAACCGTGATCCGCCATCGAATTTGCGACTAGGCTTAATTTACAATGTCAACTTTGCCAAGCCTGCCAAAAATGCAACTTGTTATCATTTACAGTTTTCGGCTGTTGCATACCATGGCGCTGGGAATCGTGAAACAGGATGGATTGTATGCGTGCAGCAGTGCTGATGTTGAGTGTGCTTGCGGCGCCCGCAATGGCGCAGGGGCCAGAATATGAACTGGCGCTCGGCTGGGATAGTAAGTATGTCTCGGAGGGGCGGGATAACCTCGGTCGCGGCGGTATTGGCTGGGCAGTGCTCGCGGCATCCTTTGGCAATCTGACGCCCTATGCGGTTGTTGGCCGCGCCGACAGTGAAGCCTTTACCGAGTGGAATTTTGGCCTCGAATACGCCCTCGAACTGATGCCCGACCTTGATGCTCATGTCGGTATTCAGCAGGTTGAAACCTATGCCGACGAGCGCCTGTCGGAAACCGAACTGTTCGCCGAACTTGCCTGGCACCGCATTGATTGGTTAATTCCATCGGTGGCTTACACCTACAGCTTTGAGACCTCAGGCTATTTTGTCGAACTCAGCCTGCACAGCAACTGGCATATTGGTGAGCAATTCACTTTGAGCCCCTATATCACCCAGGGGCTCGATTATCAGTATGTGACCGAAGCGCACAATGGCCGCAACCACCTGCAATTTGGCCTCGAAGCCGAGTATATGCTGAGTGACAGCCTGGCTGTGTCGGGCCACATCAGCCGCAGCATTGCCGGGCACGATATTGAGCTGGAAATGGGCGATGAGGCGCGGGATGAAACCTTTGCCGGTATCCACCTGCATTGGTCGTTCTGAAGAGGTTTGACTACACTCAATAGCCCGGGCCTCCATGGTGGAGGCTTGGGCGAAGGGCCGCCGGATGCGGCCGATTGGAGGACAGGGAATGTCAGCCACAGCCAAGGCAATTGCCAAAGTTAAAGTCGCCGCCAAAGTTAAAACCACAGCCAAAGTTAAAGCCACTGCACCCGCCATTTCACGCACACCGCTGCAGCGTGCTTTTGTGTGGCTTACAGGCTTGGCGCTGATTGTCAGTTCGCTTGTATTTGCCGGCGACTACGATGCACTCATCAAGGCCGATAAGCGCGAGTCTGCCAAATCACAAAGGCTCGATAATCACAGCGAGATAAAACGCAAAGAGATAGCCCTCGACAGCGACGGCAACCCTATCCCGATACCGAGCGACACAGAGCCTGGGCTCGAATTCAGCATGGATGAGTATCTGCAGTCGGCGCAGGGCGCGTCTGGCTCGACTACACCAGTAGCATCCCCAAAGCGGCCATCAGCAACGTCTACCGCTCAAAAGCCAACCAAAAAGCAATCCGCCAAAAAAGAGTCCACCCAAAAGCGCTCCGCCAAAAAGTCCGCTGGCAGAGGGGATGACTATGACGGCCGGGTGGCGAACGATCCGGGCTGTCGCTGGCTTGATGGCAGAATAAGGCTGCTGCAGCAATTTATCGCATCCAAGGCCGCTGGCAGCCATCACAGGGATGAACTCGATGCACGCCAAAGCGAGTGGCGCTGCATGGATTGCGGCGGCGCAGGGCCGAATGGCGATGACCATGCCCGCTGCCAATATCGGCGCTGACGGTAACAAAGCGGCCAAATCACAGGTCTTCGCTATGGTCTAAGGTGAAAAAGCTTCCTACAATGGGCAACTTGCCGGTCGTTCACAGCGGAGAATTCCATGGCTCAACATTTTGATTATATTTGTCTTGGCGCAGGCAGCGGCGGTATTGCCTCGGCCAACCGTGCCGCCATTCGTGGCGCCAAAGTGCTGCTTATCGAAGCCAAACACGTGGGCGGTACCTGCGTGAACGTGGGCTGCGTACCAAAAAAAGTCATGTGGTACGGCGCTCAGGTGGCTGAGGCTATTCATCTGTACGCCAAAGACTATGGCTTTGATGTGGAAGTAAAAAACTTCGACTGGAACACCCTGGTCGCCAGCCGTGAAGCCTATATCGAGCGGGTCCACGCCGCCTATGGCCGTGGCTTTGCCAGTAACGGCGTGACTTTGGTAGAGGGCTATGGCCGCTTCAAAGATAACCGCACTATCGAAGTGAACGGCGAAGAATACACCGCCGATCATATTCTTATCGCCACCGGCGGTCGCCCAAGCATCCCCAATATCCCCGGTGCCGAGCACGGTATCGACTCCAACGGCTTCTTTGCCCTCGACGCCCAGCCCAAGCGGGTTGCTGTGGTTGGCGCAGGTTACATCGCCGTCGAAATCGCCGGGGTGCTGCATGCCCTTGGCAGCGAAACCCATCTTTTGGTGCGTAAGCACTCACCGCTTCGCAGCTTCGACCCCATGCTGAGCCAAGCCTTGGTTGATGCCATGGCGCAAAATGGCCCGACTCTGCACACCCATGCTGTGCCAAAAGCCGTTGAAAAACATGCCGATGGCAGCCTGACCCTGCAGCTTGAAAACGGCGAGTCCCTCACTGTGGATTGCCTGATTTGGGCCATTGGCCGCGAACCCTCTACCGACAAGATTGGCCTCGAACACACAGATGTGAAGCTCGATGAGCAGGGCTACGTGCTGGTGGATGAGTGGCAAAACACGTCTGCCAAGGGGATTTACTGTGTCGGTGACATCATGGCCGGTGGCGTGGAACTCACCCCGGTGGCAGTCAAAGCCGGTCGCTTCCTGTCTGAGCGCCTGTTTGGCAACCTGCCCAACGCCAGGATGGATTACAGTAACATCCCCACCGTGGTGTTCAGCCATCCGCCCATCGGCACCATGGGTCTGAGTGAGCCAGACGCCAAAGCCAAGTTCGGTGAGGATCAGGTGAAGGTTTATAACTCTACCTTTACCTCCATGTACACCGCTGTCACCGCCCATCGCCAGCCGTGCAAGATGAAGCTGGTCTGCGCTGGGCCAGATGAAAAAGTCGTGGGTATCCACGGTATTGGCTTTGGTATGGATGAAATCCTGCAGGGCTTCGGTGTTGCCATCAAGATGGGCGCCACCAAGGCCGACTTCGATGCCGTGGTGGCCATTCACCCCACAGGCGCTGAAGAGTTTGTGACCATGCGCTGATTGCAGAGCCTGCACTGAACCCAAAAGCCGCTCACCGAGCGGCTTTTTGCTGTGCCGTAGCTGTGTTGTAGCGGCGCCGACGCTGGGCGCGGCTGGCAGATGCGGCGCGGAAATTGGTCATTGTGATGCAAGCTGATACCTAGGTGAATTGGCTGTGTCGCTTGTGTCGTGCGCTGATGCAAATCGTATTAACGCAATGATTTTATTTAAAATACATTTAATTCCATGCTGCCATTTCTGATGTGCGGCAATGCGGTTTTGGGATCTGCCCCTTAAGTCACACAAATTGCCTGTGACCCATGACAGGGATCGCGTTTTACAGCCTTCGCCATGGCTATGCTGCGACGGTTTGTCTGTACCCGGAACCTGATATTTATGGAAATTTTAATAAGTCTTATCGGCATGCTGTCGCTCATTGCGCTGGCGGTGCTGCTTTCAGAAAATCGCCGTGCTATTCGCCTTCGTACCGTGCTCGGTGCGCTCGCCTTTCAAATCGCCTTTGGCGCCTTCGTGATGTATGTGCCCGCCGGCCAGGTGGTGCTGGACGCCGCCTCCAAGGGCGTGATGCATGTGATCAATTACGGCAACGAGGGGCTCGGCTTCGTCTTTGGCGATCTGGCCCGATTCGGTATGGGCTTTATCTTTGTGATTAACGTGCTGTGCGTAGTGGTGTTTATCAGCGCCTTGATTGCGGTGCTCTATTACCTCGGCATCATGCAGTGGGTAATTGGAATCATAGGTGGCGCCTTATCGCGCCTGCTCGGCACCAGCCGCGCCGAGTCATTGTCGGCCACCGCCAACATTTTTGTTGGGCCTATTGAAGCACCGTCCATGGTGCGCCCCTTCGTGCGCCGCATGACCCGCTCTGAACTGTTTGCGGTGATGACCGGCGGCCTCGCCTCTGTGGCCGGCGGCACCATGATTGGTTACATCCAGATGGGTGTGGACGTTAAGTATGTACTCACGGCCGCCTTTATGACGGCACCGGCCGGACTGCTGTTTGCCAAGCTGATGTGGCCCGAAACCGAAACGCCCATCAACGATATCAACAAGGTACTGGACGAGCAGGACGACAAGCCCGCCAACGTGCTGGACGCTGCGGCGAACGGTGCGGCCATGGGTATGCAACAGGTGCTGGCGGTATCGGCGCTGCTGCTGGCCTTTGTGGCGCTGGTTGCGCTGCTCAACGGCATGATTGGCGGCATAGGTAACTGGTTTGGAATCGATAATCTGTCGCTGCAGATGATGCTTGGGTATGTATTGGCGCCGCTTGCCTGGCTGATGGGCGTGCCCTGGAGCGAAGCGACCCAGGCGGCGAGCTTTATCGGCCAGAAGATGGTGATCAACGAGTTTGTTGCTTACATGGACTTCCTTAAGGTGGCCGATGGGCTGTCGCCCAAGACCCAGGTGATCATCAGCTTTGCCCTGTGTGGCTTTGCCAATATCGGCTCGCTGGCCATGGTGATTGGCGGCCTGTCGGCCCTTTGCCCCGAGCGGCGCCATGACCTTGGCCAAATCGGCATGAAGGCACTTATCGCGGCGGCGCTCGCCAACCTGATGAGCGGCACCATCGCTGGCTTACTTTTCAGTATCGGAGGTTAACCATGACACCCCATATCAATGCGCCCCAAGGGGCTTTTGCAGAAACTGTGTTGATGCCCGGCGATCCGCTGCGGGCCAAATTTATTGCCGAGCAGTTTCTCGATAACGCGGTGCAGGTCACCGATGTGCGCAATATGCTCGGCTTCACCGGCGAGTATCGCGGCAAGCGGATTTCGGTGATGGGCTCCGGCATGGGTATTCCGTCCATTTCCATCTACGCCCGCGAGCTGATCGTCGACTATGGCGTAAAAAATCTCATCCGTATCGGTTCCTGCGGCGCCGTGAGCAACGATATCAAACTGATGGATGTGGTCATGGCGATGGGCGCCAGTACCGATTCTGGCGTAAACAGAACGCGCTTTCCCGGCGCTGACTTCGCGATGCTGGCGGATTTCAATCTGCTGCGTCACGCAGTATCTGCGGCCGAAAATCAGGGCGTGTCTTTCATAGTGGGTAACATTTATTCATCTGACCTGTTTTACTGCGCCGATGAAAGCCGTTACGACCTGATGGAAAAATACGGCATTCTAGGGGTCGAGATGGAGGCCGCCGGACTCTATGGCGTGGCCGCCGAAACCGGTGCCAGGGCGCTGGCGATGATGACAGTCACAGATCATCTGCGTCAGGGGCTGCACCTGAGCGCCGAGGAGCGCCAGCAGACCCTGTGCGACATGATCCGGTTAACGCTGGAAGCCGCCAGCCAGCTCGACTGACAGTTAATGCCTTTCACCAAGCCGCTCATTGAGCGGCATTTTTGTGACTGGCCCTCGGCGAAACAATGTAAATTCAGTTGAGACTGATTCTTATTTGCGCCTAAAATCTGCGCTTTACGTTGAAGGCCAACTGCGAAAATCCCCTTCAAACTGCCTTTCTTATCAATGGCATGCGCCAGAGCTCCCTGCGGCTGGTATTTTGCGGCTGGCTTTTGCTTTCCATCCTGTTTTGTTGGAGAACAACATGTCCAAGTTGCCGGCTCGCCTGAGCCTGATTGCCGCCGCCATCGCCTGCCAGTTATTGCCTGTGGATACGGCCTTTGCCAGCGAGCGCGCTGCGATTGAGCGTAGCGCAATGGAACGAATCGTCGTGACCGCTAACCGCACCCCCACCCAAATCAGCGACCTGTCGAGCACTGTGTGGGTGATAGGCGAAGCCAGTATCCGCGAGCAAACCGACAGCGGCAAAGGCATTAAGGAAATGCTGGCTGCGCTGGTGCCGTCGATGGACGTGTCCAGTCAGGGCCGCACCAACTTTGGCCAGAACATGCGTGGCCGCGCCATGGTGGTGCTGATTGACGGAATATCGATGAATACTTCCCGCGGTATCAGCCGTCAGCTCGACAGCATTGACCCGTTCAACATCGCCCGCATCGAAGTGCTGGCGGGCGCCTCGGCCCTCTACGGCGGCGGTGCGTTGGGCGGCGCCATCAATATCGTCACCAAAAAGGCTGCCCACAGTCCGGATACCTTTGAGGCCGAAGCCGGTTTCAAGTCAGGTTTTGCTGGCGGCGATGATTTGGATTACCGCACCGCCTTTGCTGTGGCCGGTGGCAGCGACGCGCTCAAGGGCCGCTTCAGCGCCGCTTGGCAGGAGAACGGCCAATGGTTTGATGGCAGCGGCAATGAGGTGATGCCGGATATCACCCAAACCGGACTGCAGTACACCCAAGGCTATGATTTGATGGCCAACATGGACTGGAGTCTTAGCAATGACACCAGCCTTGGCGCGCTGGTGCAGCACTATCGCAATGGCTCCGATGGCGAGCACGGCCTGTACATGGGCGATAACTTTGCCGGAGTCACCGGCGACGCCGCGTTACTCGAAAGCCGCAAAGGGTTGGATGCCGACCGCAGCCCAGCCACCGAGCGCACACTGCTGAATTTGTCGCTGAGCGAGGCGGATTTCTTCGGGCAAACGCTTTATCTGCAAGGCTTTTACCGCAAAGAAGATTTGGACTTTCACCCGTTTCCTTACGTAAGTCAGGCCAAAGGGGTATACAACTATTCGGCCTCGGCGCAAAACACCGCCATTTATGGCCTAAAAGCGGTGCTTGAATCTGAGCTTGCCGACAGTCTTAAGCTCACCTGGGGCGTGGACTGGGATAAAGAAAGTTTTGACTCGGATCAGATGAGTTTTGACCTCACCGCCGCCAACCAAAGCGGCGGCTTGGTGATGCGCGAGCTGTTCAGTACCGGCCGCTACGTCGATTTTAGCGTGGAGTCGGTTGCGGCGTTTGTGCAAAGTAGCTGGGATATCAACAGCTTTCTGCTGCTGAATGGCGGCTACCGTTATCAGCAGATGGAAAACAGCGTCGATGACTTTATCGGTTTCAACCAGCAGGTGGCGATTGCCTCCGGCAAAGCCCCGGGCGCCGATGCCATCCAGGGCGGCAGCACCGACTACAACGTCGGGCTGGTGAATCTGGGTCTTGTTGCCAAACTCAGTGACGATCAGCAGCTGTGGCTGTCGTACTCAGAGGGGTTTGAGCTGCCGGATCTGTCCAAATACTATGGCCGAGGCAGCTACAAGGCCGATGCCGATGGCTACCTGCGCTTGCAAAACAGCATCAATATCAACGACACCCGATTGGATGGCATTAAAACCGACTCGATGGAGCTTGGCTGGCGTTATATGGCGAGCGCTTGGCAGGCACAGGCCAGCGCCTATTATGCCGAGTCGGACAAGGTGATTGAGGTCAACAGCAAAGACCTGACCATTAACGTAAAAGATCAGCCCAAGCGCAGCTACGGACTGGAAGCCCAGCTTAACTTCAACATCAGCAGCGACTGGCTGGCGGGCACCAACCTGCATCTGGTGAAAAGCGAAGTGAAAAACGACGCCAGCTGGATTGATGAGACGGTGACCTATGCTTCGCCCTCCAAGGCAACGGCCTTTATTGCCTGGGAAGCAAACGAGTTCAAGCTGAGGCTGCAGGCCGAGCACAGTTTCAGCGCCGAGTCGGCTTATCGCTTCAAGACTACAGATGGCCTTGTAAGCGAGCTTGAAAGTTACACCACGCTGGATTTACTGGGCTCGGTGGCGCTGCCGGTGGGCACCTTAAGTTACGGCATCGAAAACCTGCTCGATGAAGACTACAGCACCCTTTGGGGCCAGCGGGCGGTGTATTTCTACAGCCCGACCTACGGCCCGGAGGCGATGTTTGACTACCATGGCCGTGGCCGCACCTTTGCCCTGAGTTATTCTCTCGGCTGGTAACCCTGATAGTGTTAAAAAAGCGCCGCGATGCGGCGCTTTTTTATTGGCTGCGGTTTAGGCCTGCCGCTATTGAGGCATAAGCTCCAATTTATGCACGGCCTTACCGGGCAGCAGCGGCGTGGGCGTGTGGTTGGCGTAATCATCAAAGCCGAGGCGATAGAAAGGCGACAGCGGATGCTCCGACTGGCCGCCCGGCAGCATCAGAATGCCGTCCTGCTCGCGGCCGGGCTGCACCACAAAGCGCTGCGATGCACCGAAGGCGGCGGTTTGCACCGCAGGCTCGTGCTTGCCGCCAAATCCTGCAACCACAGGCATATCGAGCAGCGGCGACAGGAAAGGCATTTGCTTACTGAAAGGGTGCTGCACCTTAAGGGCGTTAACCTTACCCCAGTTCAGAGTGCTGATGTCGTCGCCCTTACCGTGCTCGGCCAGTAGCTTGGTGCGGCTGCCTAGGTACACATTTACCAGCAGCGCCTGCCAGTCGGCATTGCCGGCCGGCAGCCAGGCCGCTGGCTGTTGTTCAAGCAATTGCCAGGCGGCAACTTCGAGTGGGCCCTTAATGGTCGACAGGCTCAGGTCCTGCTTGGCAAGTTCGGTTTGCAGCGGCGCAAACAGTGTATCGAGCAGCGCCTCACGGAAACTGTGCACCAGTGAATAACCCACAGAATCGGCGCAGGCACAGGCGCCCCAGTTCTCCAGCGCTTTAATGTCGTCGGCAAATTCGTCCGGTGCCTGCTTCAGGCTGCCAAGCAGCAGCGTTTGCCAGCGGCTCATAAACAGCGCGCGGTTATCCAGCTGCATGGCGAGAAAGTCCTGTTCGGTGAAATTGTCTTTGGCGAGCAGGTTATCCCGTATTTGCACCGCGCGGCTGCCGATGGCGTAGCCGCCATTGCCAAAACGCGGGTTGTCGGATGCCGACAGTACCCGGCTGTTGGCGCTCCAAAGCCTGTGGTTGGATGGGTTTTTCACCAGAGGAACATCGGTCATGGGCGAGCGCCATCCGCCACTGTGCCAGTTATCGGCGCTGATGGCGGTCTCACTTGGGTTGCTGCGGGACGGCAGGGCGCCGGTAAGGCGCCAAGCGGCATTGCCGCTTGCATCCACAATCAGCATATTTTGCGCGGGGATACCTGCGCTTTGCGTGAGTTGCAATCCTTCATCCACGCTCTTTGCCGTTTCCAGCGCCATCAGCGACAGATTGACCGCATACGGGCTGTGGGCGACCCACGACAGCGCATAATCCTGATTACCCAGGGATTTAACCGGGCCAAAGCGCGACAGCTTAAGCGGCATGTCTTTGCCTTCGCCGCTGCTTTCAAGGCGCTCAGTCTGGGTTTGCACCGCTTCGTCTTTCTCAAGCTTTACCCAATCGGCCGTGTCGGTGTAACCGTTGGTAAAGCCCCAGGCGATGTGGCCGTTGCTGCCAACTACAATCACAGGCGCGCCCGGCAGGCTGACGCCGGTAATGCGCTGGGGCTTGCCCGCGTGCGGGTAATTGAGCTGTGCCCGATACCAGATGATGGGCACGGCAAGCCCAAGATGCATGTCGTCCGACAGCATGGCGTGGCCACTTTGGGTTAACTCCCCGCTGACCGCCCAATTGTTGCTGCCTTTAATCGGCTCATCGCCAATGGCGTTTGCTGCGACGGCCATCGGCGCAAACGCTGGCGCCTGCAGGGTTGGTGTAGGCAGCAGGCTTGCATCCAGCGCGGCCTGCAGCGGGTCGTTTTGGCTGACAAAGGCGAGCATCTCGCTGCCAAACTGCTGCTTGATGGCTTCGAGTACCAGTTCACGGCGGAAGGTGGCGTTTTGCAAATCAAGGTACATGGAGAAAATGGCGAGCAGGCTGTCTTCACTCTGCCACGGCAAGGGGGCGCTGCGGGTCAGTAAATACTCAAAACCGCGCACGTTTTGCCTATCCAGTGCGCTGTTTACCCCACGGGCATAGGCATCAAGCACAGCGCGGTCGCGCTCTGGCAGGGTCGCAAGAATTGCTTTGGCGCGGGCTCGGAACTGATGAAAGCGGTTGCGCTCATCGAGCTTCAGGGCGCCGTCGCCAAAAAGTTCGGCAAGTTCGCCGGCGGCGTTACGCCGAAGCAGATCCATTTGGAAAAAGCGGTCCTGACCGTGGGCAAACCCAAGGCCAAAGGCGGCATCTTCACGGCTGTCGGCAAAAATGACCGCCGCACCAAGACTGTCGCGCTCCAGCGACACCGGCGCGCCAATGCCCTTGGTTTCAAGTTTACCGTCAAGGTTTGGCAGGCTGGCACTGAGCACCAGATACAGCGCGATACCCGCCACTGCCAGCAGTAACAGCAGCCATTTAACGAGGGTTAAGGATTTTTTGAGCATGATAGCGCCTGTCAGCCGAGCAGATGGGAGCCGGCTTGTTCCTTAAGCCAGTCGATGAAATGTTTAACCCGCTGCTGATCCCTTGCGCCCTCGGCCACAGTGACCGAATACCCGGCGCCCGGCAGCACTTTTTCCGGCAGACAAGGCTTGAGCCAGCCCTGTTCAACCTGTGCCGATACCAGCAGCGAACTGGTAAGAGCCAGCCCCTGACCGGCGAGGCAGGCCTGCAGCAGCTGATCTTCTCTATCAAATTCAATCAGCTGGGGCTCACGAAACTTGCCATGCAGTTGCTGCCATTCATCCCAGCAGGCCTGAATGCCAATCTGAGCCGTGGCTGGACCGTGGCGGCGTACATGCATCAGGGTTTGTTGACTATGTTTGCGTTGCAGATAAGCGGGGCTGGCAAAAACCCCCAGGGTTTCACCAAGCAGAATCGCGCCCGCGCTTTGGCTGTCACTGCCCGGGCTTTCACTGCCTGAGCTTTCTCTGCCTGCCGCGCGGCTTATGATGATATCGGCCTCTTTGGCAGCCGGTGTGTCGGACTGGCTGACCGACACTTCAATCTCGGGAAAACGGCGCTGAAAATAGGGCAGCCGCTGGGCGAGCCACAAGGCGGCGAATCCCGGCGCGGCGCAGATGCTGAGGCTTTGGTTGCCGACACCGAGTTGGCCCAGGGTTTGGTCGAGCTGGCGCAGCACCCGCTGGCAGCTGTCAAACAGGGTTTGCCCGGCAAGGGTCAGTTCTACCGCGCGGGTGTGGCGAATAAACAGCGACAAATTGAGCTGGGTTTCGAGATTGCGTATTTGATGAGAAACCGCAGTGGGGGTGAGCTCAAGCTCTTTGGCTGCGAGTTTGAAGCTGAGGTGACGGGCCGCGGCCTCAAACACCCTCAGCCCGTTTAAGGATGGCAGATGTGCAAACATGGCGATAGATGAAATTTTGGATGGCGTAAAATTGATTTTGCTATCCAGTGATTGGAATGTCTATCGCAATAAATAATAAAAATTCATTTATAAAGGCTCTGGAAACTCAGAGCCTTGGATGGGCGGTTAGTCTTTGGTGATGACCCAAATGGCGTGCAACACGCCCGGAAGCAAGAAAAACAGGCACAGAATGATGTTGATCAGCAGCTGTTTGCCTGCGCCTTCTTTTAAAAATACGCCGACCGGCGGTAGCAGAATGGCGATAATCACCAGCAGTAACTTATTGGTATCCATGACTTCTCCTTGAGGACGATTTTGGAACTAACTTCGCAAGCCTGCGGGCAAATGGCAAGTCCAATGACTAAAATCTGACAATCGGGTTACTGAATGCGCTTTGGCGCTCAGGCAAAAGTTGAACCTATTTTATGGATATTCAGGCAAAGCTGCTGATTGAGGTGATCATTCTGTTCACGGGCATAAGCTCGTTGGCCTGGGCTATGCTTGCCGGCCCGATGACGATTGCCCCCCAGGCCTGCTGGCGTTATTCGGCCGCCAACGCACTGCTGATGCTTGGGCTGGTGCTTAACAGCCTACGTGATGGCAGTGCGAGCTATATCGCCTGGTTTGGTGCCGACATAGTGCTGCTGTCGGGCATGGTGCTGCTGCGGCTTGGCACTGTGTTTTTGTTTCGCTTGCCGCTTAACTTCCGCCCCGATTTGCTTATCTGGCTTGGCGCGGCGGCTACCATGCTGGTTGTGCCGCCGGAAATTAAATCCCAGGCTTACCTGGGCGCTGTGTTCTCGATTGCGGCGTCGATTTTGTTTGCCCGTCTGGCGCACACCACCTATCAGGGCCTGCTGCCAAGTGCAGGGCCACGGTTATCCCTTTTGCTGGTGGCGCCTTTGATTGTGGCGTCGTTGTCGTTCTTCGCCCGTTTAGTGGTGATTTTGGTGCTCGAGAACCCGGAAGACAGATTTATTTCGATTCAGACCGCCGAGGCGGTTCCCATGCTGTGGTTCTATTTGGTGCTGACCATTTCCATCAATGTGTTGGCTATCGGCAATGCGCTGTCGCGTCTTATTCAAAAGATCCGTCTGCTTGCCGATAAGGATGTGCTGACCGGGCTTTGGAACCGACGCAGTGCTGAGCATTCCCTGATGCAGTTACACCATAAGTGGCAGCGCGGTGGGGAGGGCTTTGCTGTGGTGCTGCTGGATTTGGATCACTTTAAGCAAATCAACGATAACTTCGGTCATCAGGCGGGTGATGCGGCGCTGCGCCAGGCTGCGCTGCTGATGAAGTCGACGCTCCGGGAGAGCGACATCCTGTGTCGATTTGGCGGCGAAGAGTTTTTGGTGATTTTGCCGGGGGTCAGTATCAAGCAGGCGCATCAGGTCGCAGAAAAGCTGCGTCTGTGTTTGGCATCGAGGGCACTGCGCTGGGATGATCAGGATATTCCGCTCAGTGCCAGCTTTGGTTTTGCCGCAATCAGCCCGGGTTTGAATATTTCGCAGCTGCTGTGCGCCGCCGATCAGGCCATGTATCAGGCCAAGGCGCAGGGGCGTAATAGGGTGGTGGAAGCAGGCGTCGCGCCGCTGCCGCCGTCAGGTTAATTATGGCTTGGGCCAGTCAAGGGTGGCGGGCGATAACCACTCGCCGTTAAGCAGCATGGTCAATGCCGGCAGTTGAAACAGGCTGCCAAATTCAGGCGCTGAGCCAAACTGGTAGGATTGGCCGCGAAACTCAAACTGCAGTTGCCAGGCATGCAGATAACCGCGATCGGATAATTCTCCGCCATAGAGTTCATCGCCGAGAATGGGGGTGCCCAGGCTTGCCAGCGCGACCCGCAGCTGATGGGTTTTGCCACTGAGCGGCTTGAGTAAATAAGCGCGCAGGCCCTCATCCACCGAGGCGGAAAAAAACTGGGTCACGGCCGGGTTGTCCATGGTGCGCAAAAGTTTGTATTGGCTGCGGCGGGATTTGGCCATGTCACCGGCGATTTTCCCTTGTTTTTTCTTAGGCTTGCCCTTGGCTAGCGCCAGATAATACTTCTGCACCCTGTGGTTGGAAAAAAGCTCGGTAAAGTCGGCGGCGGCCGCACTGGACTTGGCAAGAATAATCAGCCCTGATGTCAGGGTGTCGAGCCGGTGCACCGCATAAAGCTTAAGCCCCAGCGCGGCCTCGGCGCTCGCCACCACACCGGCGCTGCCATCCTGACTGTGAAAATGCACGCCCGGCGCCTTATCTATCACGATAAAGTTGGCATCATCATGGATGAGCTTAAACATAACTTATTGAAATCCGATTATGACCCGCAGGCCCGGCTGGTTGTCTTCGAGGCTGATTTTGGCCTGATGGCGCGATAGTATCGCCTTTACCATCGACAGACCAAGCCCGGTGCCCTGATGATGGCGGCTGGGGTCGAGCCGCACCAGGCGCTCGAATACCCGCTCACGGCTTTCGGCAGGAATGCCGGGGCCATTATCGCTTATCACCACTTCGCGGCCATTCTGGCGGATGTGAATCGCCGCGCCGTCGCCGGCATACTTGATGGCGTTATCCACCAGATTGAACAGGGCCTGAAACAGCAAATACTTGTCGCCCTGCAGCACGCACGGCTGGCCAAGCGTCAGGTTCAGGGTCTGGCCACGCTCTTCGGCCATGAGTTCGGCCATTTCTTTAAGATCGGTGCAAAGCTGCGACAGTTCCACATCCTGCAAATCCAGTTGCTGCTGGCCTTCTTCAATGCGGGTCAGCGACAGCATGGCGTCGAATGTTGCAAGGCAAAAATCCAGTTCTTCAATCAGTTGCTCGGCCTTTTCGGCCTGCTCTTCGCTGGGTTTGTCTTTGAGCTGCTCAAGGCCAATGCGCAGATGCGACAGCGGTGTGCGCAGGTCGTGGGCTATGTTGTCGGTGACGCCGCGCACCGCCTGCAGGTTGTCTTCGAGGGTATCGAGCACCCGGTTGAACTGCTTGGCCAGCATGTCGAACTCATCCTGACGCCAGCTGATGGGCAATCGGGTGTCGTAATGGCCGCGTTCAATCCGCTGGGCAAGGCGGTTGTATTGCACCAGTCGCCGTAAAATCGCCTTGGAAAACAAATAGCCCAGCGCCATGGTCAGCACTATGGTGAGGGTCATGGCGGTGACGGCGGCACGCAGGAATTTTTTAATCAGGGTCGCTAGCTGATCGGTTCGGGTGGCGATAAGCACAGGGCCGTAGCGGGTGATAACCAGGCCACCCGTGAGTATGTGCAGCTTGTCTGGTCCACCGGAAAGGATCGGGAATTCAACGGTTTCTGGCAGAAGTGGTATGTCTTCCGGCATCAGGCTCAGGGAGCCGACGATATCGAAGCTGTTACGCCAGGCAACCAGCACGCTTTTGGGGTCGGCGGCGCGTATCTGTGCGGCAAAGCTTCGCCGGTCAACGGTTTGCGCCAGTTGGATGTAACGCTGTTTTTCGGTTTCCAGATGCTGGTCTATCTGATGCTGCTGTTCATTCACCAGCTGGCGGTACAGGGTAAACAGCAGCGCGCCGGTGATCAGGGTCACCAGCGCGGTAAAGATAAGGGTAATGCCCCAAATCGAGCTTTGATGAGGCTTAATGCCTTTGACGAAGACGATAACCAGCCCCCCGCACGGTTTCGATAAGCTCGCCGTGGCCCAGCTCTTCAAACTTGCGTCTGAGTTTGGCGATATGCACGTCAATCACGTTGGTGCGCGGGTCGAAGTGGTAGTCCCACACAGCTTCAAACAGCAAGGTGCGGCTGATGACCTGATTGGGGTGTTCCATCAGGTATTTGAGCAGTTGAAATTCTTTTGGCTGCAGCATCAGCTCCTGGCCGTCGAGGGTGACGTTGCGGGTCAGCAGCTCCATTTGCAGCGGTCCGGCCTGCAGGTGGGTTTGCACCGGCGCCGCCTGGCCGCGTGACACCAGAATTTCGGCGCGCACCAGCAGCTCCGAGAAGGCAAAAGGCTTGGTCATGTAGTCGTCGCCGCCGCTGCGAAGCCCCTTAACCCGTTCATCCACATGGGACAGGGCCGACAGGATAAGCACAGGAGTTTGATTGGCGTTGGCGCGCAGCGCCGCCAGCAAAGCCAGACCATCCAGGCCCGGCAGCATGCGGTCGAGAATAATCAGATCGTACTGGTTGCTGGTGGCCAGCAGCAGTCCCTGATGACCATCGGCGGCGGACTCAATATTGTGACCCTGCTCGGAAAAGCCTTTGACTATGTAATCAGAAGTGGTGGCGTCGTCTTCGACCAAGAGGACCTTCATGGTTGCTCCTTAACCGCGGGTGTTACTGCCACTGCAACATCGGCAGCGGCTTGAGTTTTTGGATGTCGAACGCATGCTTGCGCTTGCCGGTCTCGTCTATCAGTTTGAATTCCAGATAGCTGATGCCCAGATCGTGCTCAAGCTGGGCCTGCAACAGCTTACCCTGATGCTTATCGGTCGCAAGGCGGGCAAGCTCTGAAAAACGCATTTCATTGCGCTCGAGCAATTTTACCGCTTCAAGCTCGTCGTGATCATCCGCCTCCAGTTTGCTGTTGCGCTGCACCACCAAAGCACCGTCGGCGGCGCGAATGGTCAGCTCGGAGAGGGTGTTTTCATCCGGATCTATCACGTCAAATTCATACATCAGCTCGCCTTCCTGTACGTCGAGTTCGAACGCGGAAATAAAGCCTTGGTGTTCAGATTCAACCTTTTCCATCATGGCAAGGGGCTCGACCCGCTCGCCTGTGCTGAGCAAATTGAACAAACTGGTGTTGGCCGATGCCGCACCTGCCACCATCATTGCTCCCAGCAACCAGTATCTCATTGATGCCTCCGAAAAAAGCCAGTGCCGATATGCTAAAAGACTATCCCTTGGAAGTCACCACACGGATGCTGTCAATTTCGACTTCGCGGCCGTGCCATTCCTTGTCTACTTCGCCTTTAAGTTCAACCAGACTGGCGTCGGTTATCTCAAGATTGCGAAACAGGCTGTTGTCTATTTCCACTTTGACTTCGCCGCTGGCGTCGGCAAACAGGTAGTGTTCGTCACCCAGGCTTTTGGCGAGGTTGCCGGTGAGCACGACCTGGGTGTCATCATCGGCCGTGTTGGCGGCCTTGGCGGTATTGACTATGACCGATTGGGGGCCTGTGTAGGCGGCTTGGGTCAGGGCGGTGCTGGCAACGGTGATAAGGCCGAGAATAAGCACCAGGGGCGTCAGAATACGCATGGGAGAATCCTTGTAAATCAATAATGGATCCAGTCTAGCCAAGCGGGTCTGAATTCAGGGTGGCGCCAAGATTAAGCTTTGATCATCTCAAGCAGGTGCAGCTCTTCGGACTTGAGTGCAACCTCGGTTTCCATGCCGGGACAAAGCGCCAGCTTGCGCGCCAGATGCAGTGGGATCTCGGCATTGAGCCGCTCTTTGCCGCCAAGCACTGTGGCCTCGAGCCGCACCGATTCGCCGAGGGTCAGCAGGTTATCGATGCGGATATTGAGGATGTTGAAGCTGCGGCACAGGCGGCCGCTGGCGATGGAGTTAAAACGTATGCCCTGATTGGGAATAACCCAGCGCACCCGCTGGCCAATGGCGACCTCGGGCAGGCTGTCGGAGGCAATCAGCTTTTCGCCGAATTTAAGCCAGGTCACGCCCTTTTGCTCATCCTGTGCTACCACATGGGCATCGAAAATATTGCGAAGCCCCATCTGGCGGGCCACCGCCTCGGTGCGCGGCCGGGCAAATACCTGCTGCGGCGCGCCGTGCTGCAGCATTTGTCCCTGACTGATAAGCAGCATGCTGTCGGCGAGCAGCAGCGCCTCGTTAAGGTCGTGGGTCACCATGATGACCGGAATATTGAGCTCGGATTTAAGCCGCGCCAGCTCGAGATACAGCCGCTCGCGGGTTTCCCTGTCTACCGCCGAAAAGGGTTCGTCCAGCAGCAGTGCCCTTGGCTCGCGGGCCAGGGCCCGCGCCAGCGCCACCCGCTGCTTTTGGCCGCCTGAAAGCTCACTCGGCAGCCTGTCGGTAAGGCCATGCAGGTTTACTTTTTCAAGCATCGCCAGCGCCCGCGGCATCCGCTCGGCCTTGGGCAGGTGGTCCAGCGCGGCAATGATATTGCCAAGGGCCGAGAGTTTGGGAAACAGGCCAAAGTGCTGCGGCACAAAGCCGATATGGCGCGCCTGGGGCGAGACATTGAGATGCTTTTTATCATCAAACCACACATCGTTGCCGCAGCGGATTTCACCGGACTCGGGTTTGGCAAGGCCGGCTATCATCCTAAGCAGCGTCGTTTTGCCGCCACCGGAGGGGCCGACTACCGCTAAAAACTCACCGGCGCGGCAGGAAAACGCCGCCTCGATGCGAATGCCTTTGGTTTGATGAATGCGCACATGAAGGTCAGTGGCTTTGGCCATGGCTGCCTCCCATGCGGCGCGACAAACTGGTGGTCAGCGCCAGCGCGCTGATGGCAAACAGTAGCAAAATGAGCGACATAGCACCGGCCGAGTCAAAATCAAACGCCTGCACGCTGTCGTAGATAGCAATAGAGATGGTCTTGGTTTCGCCGCTGATATTGCCGCCCATCATCAGCACCACGCCAAATTCACCGAGCACATGGGAGAAGGTCAGCACCAGCGCGGTCACCAGCCCGGGCCAGATCATCGGCAGTTCGATGCGGGTCAGAATTTTAAAGCGGCTCATGCCGCAGCAGGCGGCGGCGTCGCGCACATCCATGGGAATGGCTTCAAAGGCACGCTGAATGGGCTGAATTGCAAAGGGAATATTCACCAGCACCGAGGCCAGCACCAGACCGGAGAAGTGAAACACCAGCTCGATGCCGAAGGTATCTCTAAGCCAAACGCCGAGCACACTTTGGCTGCCAAAACTCACCAGCAGGTAGTAACCCACGACTGTGGGCGGCAGCACCAGCGGCACCATGATAAGCGCCTCAATCAGGCTTTTGCCGCGAAACTGGCGATAGGCGAGCAGCCTTGCCGCGAGGATTGATAACGGCAGCAAAATCAGCACTGTCACCAGCGCGAGCTTGCCGGATAGCCACAGCGCCTGCCAATCCATCAGTGGCTGGCCTCCGGCTTGGCATGCCGAGCAGGCAGTGAGAAGCCATAGTCAGCAAAGATAGCGCGGGCCTTGTCGCCCTGAAGGAAGGTATACAGTTCGTGGGCGGCAGCGGATGCCTTGGGCAGCAGCACCATGCGCTGACCAAGCGGCTGATGCCGGTCCTCGGGAATAGCAACGTAGTTGGCCTTGGCGGCAAACTGCGGCGCCTTTGCCAGCGACAGTGCGACTATACCGCCCTGAGCCGAGCCAGACAGGGCAAACTGCGCTGCCTGAGATACGTTTTCGCCCAGCACCAGCTTGTCTTTGATGCCATCCCACAGGTTTGCGGCCTGCAGCAGCTCGCGGCCACGCTCGCCGTAGGGGGCGAGCTCGGGGTTGGCCAGCGCAAAGCGGCGCAGCTCTCCTGAGTCGATAAGCGCCTTGAGACCTGTGAGTTCGGCATCAAGGCTCAGCGGCGAGCCCTTGGCCGCGACCAGTGCCAGCCGGCCATAAACGTAGATATCACCATGGTTTGCCGTGACACCGCTCTGGTGCAGCAGCTTCACGTATTTCTCATCCGCCGACAGAAACAGCTCGAAGGGGGCGCCGTGCTTGATTTGTGCCACAAAGTTGCCGGACGAGCCAAAGCTCAGCTTGAGCCGATGGCCGCTTTGCGCCTCAAATTCGCGGGCTATGTCTTCCATGGCGAACTTGATATTGGATGCCGCCGCCACTGTGACCGTTTCGGCAATGGCAGACAGCGGCAGGAGCAGGCTGGTCAGCAATAACAGCAGGCGTGGCAACATGGATTACTGCTCCCAGGCTTTGGCGGCCTGCTCGTCGGCATCGCGCGCCTCGACCCAGCCCTGGCCCTTGTCGCTGCTCTCAAGCTTCCAGAAGGGCGCCTTGGTTTTCAAGAAATCAATCAGAAACTCGCAGGCAGCGAAGGCAGCCTTGCGGTGGGCACTGCTGACGCCGATAAACACGATTTGCTCGCCAAGGTGCATGGTGCCGACCCTGTGGATGATGGTCAGGTGGTTGAGCGGCCAGCGGCTGCGGGCCTCAGCGGCGATTTGTTCGAGCACCTTTTCGGTCATGCCGGGGTAATGCTCCAGTGTCAGGTCACTGATTTGATTGCCTTCGTTGAAGTCGCGCACCTTGCCAACGAAGGTGACCACAGCGCCGTCCTGATGATCGGCAGCAATACGCTGATACTCTTCGGGCACGTTGAAGTCGGCGGTTTGCACCAGAATGCGGCTCGTTTGCATATCAGCCTCCGGTCACGGGCGGGAAGAAGGCCACTTCGTCGCCGTCGTTGATTTCGGTATCCCAGTGGCACAGGGTCTGGTTTACCGCGACCAGCAGCTTGTCGGAGGCGAGCACCTTGCCCCATTTGTCGCTGCGCGCGGCCAGGGTTTGGCGCAGGGCATCGGCGGTGGCTGTATTGCTGCCAGCTTCAATGCTTAAGGACGATTCACCCAGAAGTTCGCGCACCTGCGCAAAGAAAAGTACGTTAATCATAAACTTATGCCTTTAACTGCTATACAGCTAATACTAAACCTTGAAGTGACCGGACTTGCCGCCACGCTTTTCCAAAAGGCGCACCTGGCCAATCACCATGTCTTTCTGCACCGCTTTGCACATATCGTAAATGGTCAGCGCGGCCACTGAAGCGGCGGTGAGGGCTTCCATTTCGACCCCGGTTTTGCCCGAGAGTTTACACAGACTGGTGATCCGCACCCGGCTGTGTTCCACCTCAGGTTCCAGCTCCACTTCTACCTTGGTCAGCGCCAGTGGGTGACAAAGCGGAATTAAATCAGAGGTTTTCTTGGCAGCCATAATGCCTGCGATGCGGGCGGTGGCAAATACGTCACCTTTGTGATGCTTGCCTTCGATAATCATCGCCAGGGTCTCGGGCGCCATCTCGATATAGGCCTCGGCGCGGGCCTCGCGCTCGGTCACCGACTTGTCGGTCACATCCACCATGTGGGCGTTGCCCGCGTCATTGATATGGGTAAAAGAGCTCATGAACTGGCTTACTCCTGGGAAGGGGCTTTTAAGTGGGCGACAAAGTTACAGGGGCGATGACGGGCATCGAGCTGCTCTTTGATGATGCCGTTCCAGCCGGTGCGACAGGCGCCGGTGGAGCCCGGCAGGCAGAAGATGGCGGTGCCGTTGGCAACGCCGCCGATGGCGCGGGACTGCACTGTGGAGGTGCCAAGCTCCACATAGCTTAAGTGGCGGAACAGCTCGCCAAAGCCTTCGATGGGCTTGTCGAACAGGGGCGCGACCGCATCCGGGGTGTTGTCGCGGCCAGAGAAACCTGTGCCGCCGGTGCTGATTATCACCTGCACTTCGGGGTCGGCAATCCAGGCGGAAATCACCGCACGGATTTGATATTTATCGTCTTTGATGATGCGTCTGTCAGCCAGAACATGGCCGGCGGCAGTGATGGCATCCACTAAAAAAGCACCTGAGGTGTCGGTGGTTTCATCGCGGGTGTCTGACAGGGTCAGTACGGCAATTTTAAGGGGTTTAAACTCGCTTTCGCGGCAGTGTCCCATGGTGTCTCCTTCGATGCAGTGAACGGCGCTGCGGCCTTAAGGCAACAGGCCTCAGCGGGCGAAAAACAGCGGCGGCGTTAACCGCCGATGGAGGCCAGATGCTGAGTAACGCCGGTGATGCCCTGATGCAGGTAGTGGGTTTCTTTTTTAAGATTCAGCTGACCTTCGAGGCGCGAGAGCAGCTCTGGGCGCTGGTCGGGGCTTTGCAGCAAATCACGTAAATCCAATCCCTGCTCGGTAAAGAGGCACAGATGCAGCTTGCCCTTGGCAGAGACCCGCAGCCGGTTGCAGCTGGCACAGAAATTCTTTTCATAGGGCATGATAAGCCCGATGCGGCCCTGATAGTCGCTGTGGCTGAAGTTTTGCGCCGGGCCATCTTCGGCGCTGCGCGCATCCAGCTGCCAGCCTTCGGCCATGAGCCGGTCGCGAATGTCACTGCCGGGCAGGTGATGGGCCTGGAAATAGTCGCGGCCAAGGCCGGTTTCCATCAGCTCGATAAAGCGTAAATCGATGGGAGTGTTTTTTATCCAGTGCAAAAAGCGCGGCAGGTCTTTATCGTTCAGGCCCTTGAGCAGCACGGCATTGATTTTTACCCGCTCAAACCCGGCTTCCAGCGCCGCGTCGATACCGCGCATCACGGTGTCGAACTTATTCTCGCCGGTGATTTGATAAAACATCCGTGGGTCGAGGCTATCCACCGACACATTGATGCGCCTAAGTCCCGCATCGAACCATTCTTTGGCGTGCTTTTCGAGCCGGTAGCCGTTGGTGGTGGTGGCAATGGTGCTGATGGCTGGATTGCCTGCAATGACCCGGATGATGTCGGTAAAGTCTTTACGCAGCGTGGGTTCGCCGCCGGTAATGCGCACCTTGCGGGTGCCGGCTTCGGCAAAGGCACCGATGAGATTTTCCATCTCGCTCAGGGTCAAAAAGCTCGGCTTACCGTCGGGATGATAGCCATCCGGCAGGCAATAGCTGCATTTGAAGTTGCAAACGTCGGTAACCGACATCCGCAAATAATGAAATTTGCGACCAAAATTGTCTTGAAGTTGAGACATTTCACCTTTCCAAGTATCGGGAGGTGAGGTCATTTCTGAACCCACCCCGGTGGCACCGCGCCACGGCTCAGGCACCATATCTGTTTGACTTAGGTGCAGGAGCTCGGAGAACCGTCGTTGCTGGATTATAGGCACAAAGCCTGACCGGACCATACCTCTAAACGTGTATTTCTTGGTCTGGATCAAGTCGCCGTTAACAATTTGTGACGCTGCTCACCCGAAAATTGCATGCCAAACAGCGCCGCTATGCCGCTGACCCCCTGTGACTTGTGCGGGATTTGGGGTAAGGTGGACGAGTCACAGAATATAAAACACCCGTTTACATCGGGGGAACAAGCTTAGGAATGAGGTGAAAGATGGAACGCGAATTCATGGAGTTCGATGTTGTTATCGTGGGTGCCGGCCCTGCTGGCCTGGCCACGGCGTGCCGTTTGATGCAAATCAGCCGCGATGCCGGCAAAGAGCTGACCGTGTGTGTGGTCGAGAAGGGTTCTGAAGTAGGCGCGCACATTTTGTCGGGCGCCGTGTTTGAGCCCAAGGTGCTCGATGAGCTGTTCCCCGATTGGCGCGATGCCGGAGCGCCGCTGAATACCGCCGTTACCCGTGATGAAATCCATCTTCTCAAATCGGCCACAGATGCCAAGTTGATGCCCAATGGCCTCATCCCCAAAACCATGCACAACGATGGTAACTACATTATCAGCGTGGGCAATCTGGTGCGCTGGCTTGGTGGCCGCGCCGAAGAGTTGGGCGCAGAGATTTTCCCCGGTTTTGCCGCCAGCGAACTGCTGCTGAATGACGATGGCAGCGTGAAAGGCATTTTGATTGGCGATATGGGCGTTGGCGCCGATGGCGAGCCGAAAGACAGCTTTATGCCCGGCATGGAGCTGCACGCCAAGTACACTGTATTTGCCGAGGGTTGCCGTGGTCACCTTGGCAAGCAGCTGATTGAAAAGTTCCACCTCGATAACGGTAAAACCGCCCAGCACTACGGCCTGGGCTTTAAAGAATTATGGAAAGTGCCGGGCGACAAGCACTCTCCGGGTCTGGTGCTGCACACTGGCGGCTGGCCGCTGGCCGAATCTGAGTCCTCCGGCGGCGGCTTTTTGTACCATCTGGAAGACAATCAGGTGGTTGTTGGTTTGATTATTGACCTTAACTACCAAAACCCGCACTTAAGCCCCTTTGATGAGTTCCAGCGCTACAAGACCCATCCGCTGATTGCCCAATACCTTGAGGGCGGCGAGCGCATTTCTTACGGTGCCCGCGCCATCACCAAGGGCGGTTTGAATTCGCTGCCCAAAATGAGCTTCCCCGGCGGTCTGGTGCTCGGCTGCGATGCCGGTACCCTTAACTTCGCCAAGATTAAAGGCACCCATACCGCGATGAAGAGCGGCATGCTGGCGGCAGAAACCCTGGCCGAAGCGCTGTTCAAAGGCGTGGAAGGCGGCAAGGATCTCGACTGCTACCAGACCCGTTTCGAGCAAAGCTGGCTCGGTGATGAGCTGCACCGCTCGCGCAACTTTGGTCCGGCGATGCACAAGTTCGGCACCTTCCTTGGCGGTGCGTTCAACTTTATCGACCAGAACCTGTTTGGCGGCAAGCTGCCCTTTACCCTGCGGGATGATAAGCCGGACTATGCTCAGATGGGGCTGGCAAGCGAGCACAGCAAAATCGACTATCCCAAGCCCGATGGCAAGCTGAGTTTCGATAAGTTGTCGTCTGTATATCTGTCGAACACTTATCATGAAGAAGATCAGCCCTGCCATTTGCGCCTCAAAGATGCGCGTATTCCGCTGGCGGTGAATCTGGTGAAATTCGATGAGCCGGCGCAGCGTTATTGCCCGGCCGGGGTGTATGAAGTGGTCGAAGATGCCGGTGAGCAGAAGTTTGTGATTAACAGCCAAAACTGTATTCACTGCAAAACCTGCGACATCAAAGACCCGAGCCAGAATATCACCTGGGTGACGCCCGAAGGCTCAGGCGGCCCTAACTACCCCAATATGTAAGGTATTAAGGTCGCATCATCAGCCGGGCGCAGTCCCGGCTTTTTTACGTTTGTTTCCTGATTGTAATTGCCTCGCAGCCCTAAGTTCGCCATAATCCGCCGCCTACAAAAACAAGTACATATCTTCTGTCCCCTCCCCATGGCGCGTCGCCTGAGCGCCAGCATGCGTTATTGAATCGATTGCAT
The DNA here is from genome assembly GCF_018596335.1 of Shewanella jiangmenensis. Lineage (GTDB taxonomy): Bacteria > Pseudomonadota > Gammaproteobacteria > Enterobacterales > Shewanellaceae > Shewanella > Shewanella jiangmenensis. The sequence goes on from NZ_JAHEPS010000004.1 coordinate 141,419, forward strand.
TTTTTTACCCCAAAACGCGGGCAAAACCGGCTATTTGGGTCAATACTGCTATCGAGTGTCTGATAACGGAATTTCCGACAACCTGAAGAGTAAGACCATGAAATTGAACATGCTTACCATTAAACAAAAGATATTACTGACCGTAGCACTGGCGGTGATCCTATCCACCGTCGCCGTGGGGTGGCTGAGCCAGCAAAGTGCCCGCGATGTGGTGGAGCAGCGGATGCTGGGCTCAGAAATGCCAAGCCAGATGCTGAGTGTCCGCAATCAACTCGAAAAAGACATAGTCACCCTGATGAATGCCGCCGAGCAACTGGCGGGAAGCCGCATGTTGCTCAAGTGGCTGGAGGAGGGGCGTCCGGCCGACGATGAAAGTCGTGTCGTCGCCCAGCTTAAAGATGTCGCGCGCCAGTATTCGCTGGTGCAGGCCTCCTATGCCGACCGTGAAAGTGCCGCCTATTACACCCAGGATGGCTTTTTGCGGGTGCTCACGCCCGAGCAGGACGGCTGGTTTTTTGGCTATCGCGACAGTGGCCAGGAGCGGATGCTGAACGTGTTCACCGAGGCCAACGGCGAAGTAAAACTCTTTATCAACTACCAACAGCCCAATGGCCGTGGCCTGGTAGGCCTTGCCAAGTCGCTGGATGACATGGTGCGGCTGCTGGGCTCCTTCACCATTGAAGAAACCGGCTTTGTGTATTTGGTGGATGCCAGTGGCAAGGTGCAACTGCATCAGGACAAGGCCAGTATAGGCCGCGCGACCCTGTCATCTCTTTATGGCGGTGATAGTGGCAAGCTGCTCAATCAATCGGACTTCAGCCTGCTGCGTACCGACGTGGGCGGCGAGTCCAAGCTGGTGGCCAGCAGCTACATTCCATCGATGAACTGGTATCTGGTGGCTGAAGTACCCGAGGCTGAGATGTTCGCCCTGCTCGATGACGCGGCGCTGAAAATCCTGCTCTCAACCCTTATTATTGCGCTCGCCTTTGTGCTGCTGGCCGGCTATGTGGCCGGTACTGTCAGCCAGCCCATTGCCGCCGTGGCGCGCATGTTCCGTGAAATCGGCGAAGGTGAAGGCGATTTGCGCCAGCGGCTGCCGGTCGAGGGCGAAGACGAGCTGGCCCAGCTTGCCGGCGGCTTCAACAGCTTTATCAGCAAAATTCAGGACTCAGTACTGGAAGTGGCCCGCACCTCTGAGGCCCTTGGCAAGTCGGCAATCGATGTGTCCCGTCAGGCCCAGCAGACTCTGGAAGACAGCCAGGATCAGAAAGATCGCACCATGCAGGTGGTCACCGCCATCAACGAGATGGGCGCAACGGTCAATGAAATTGCCAGCAATGCCGCCAACGCCGCCGAAGCGGCCAAGGATGCCGACCGCGCCTCGGACGCCGGGCAAAAGGTGGTGACCCAGGCCCGTGACACCATTAATCAGTTGTCACGGGATGTGGGGCAGGTGGGCGAAGTGATTGAGTCGCTGGCGACCCACACCAAATCCATCGGCAGCATTCTGGATGTTATTCGCGCCATTTCAGAGCAAACCAATTTGCTGGCGCTGAACGCCGCCATTGAAGCGGCCCGCGCCGGTGAAGCCGGTCGAGGCTTTGCCGTGGTGGCGGATGAAGTGCGAAGCCTTGCGTCCCGCACTGCGGCCTCCACCGATGAAGTGCAGGTGATGATAGACAAGCTGCAATCGGAATCGGCCCGCGCCGTCAGTGCCATGTCCCAAAGCCGCTCGCGCTCCCAGGAAGGGGTCACGGCTGTGGATGAAGCCAGCAATACCTTAAGCGGTATTTCCGACCGGATTGGCCTTATCAGCGACATGAACATTCAGGTGGCGGCAGCGACCGAAGAGCAGTCCACCGTGGTGGAAGACATCAACCGTAATGTCACCGAGATTAACGACATTACCCAGCGCACCGCCGATACGGCGCAGGCCGCCGCCCGCGCCAGTCAGGATTTGAATGCGCTGGCCAAACGGCTCGATCAGCTGGTGGCCCGCTTCAAGGTGTAATGGTTGTTAATGTGCGCAGCCCAAACTGTGGGCTGCGCCCCTTGCGGGCAGGCGCGCACTGGCGTAACCTGCGCGGGTCTGCCGCAACTGCCGGCGCTCAATATCGGCGCGATGCCACTGCGCCCTATCCGAGGAAACACCATGTCTGTGATTGCCGTTCCCGAGTTGGAAAGACCACAAATCAAGTCCCACCACAAGGCTCGTCACCTGAAAAAGCTGGCCCTTGGCCCTTGGGCAGAAACCTGCATCGAGTTTCGTTTTGAAGCCGATGAAGCCAAATTTGAGCAGCTGGATGAGGTGCTCGGTAATCAGGAGCTGGAAAACGGCTGGGATCTGCTGATTGCGTACTTTAACAATCGCTACCATGTATCGGTGAGCTTCTTCTCCGGTCAGGGCAGTGTGGAAGAGGTTGCCAACACAGTGGCTGAAAGCATTCGCAGCGTGTTCGGTGAGCTGCCGCTGACTGTGTATGCCGGTGACGCCAACTATGGCGATTGGGATACCACTTACGCCGACTAAGGTGTATGAGTCAGCAATAAAAAACGCCCTCAGTGGGCGTTTTTTTATGCTTAAAAATAAGCCGTTGAACACTTGGACGAGCGCTTCGCTGATTGCCCGGACTGAGTGCTCAGGCGAGTGCGGCGGCGAGTGCAGCGGCGGTCGGGCCTATCAAGCGCGCCCGCCAGTCTTCGATTTTGCCGCTCTCGAGCCTGCGCGCCAAACTGCCGCGCCAGCTTTGGGCAAGGCCCTCACAATTCAATAATCTGGCGTAGGCCGCCTCATCAAAGCGTGGGCTGAAATAAATCGCCATGGCCTCGGCTACGCTGATGTCTGATAAGCGTTCGCTTAAACGCATCGGGTCGTTTGAGCGGATTTCACCGGCCTGCAGCACCCGATAAAACCAGCCGCTCATCCCCAGTGTCTGCATCGCCAGCGCAAAGCCCGGGTAGTCATAGCGCAAGTCCAGCTTGAAACAGGGCGAGCGCGGCTGGCTGAGCTGCAGCACCGCAGTGCCGATTTGCACCACATCGCCTATGTGCAGATCCTGCTCCAGTATGCCGACGGAACTTAGGTTTTCACCCATGGACGGGGCATCGACCTGGCGGCGCAGCATATCGCGCCGGCGGTACTCGCCGTAATGCTCGCGGGGGAACTGGTGTATTACCCTGTCTGGGCCGCCATGATGGCGCTTATCGACCTGCCCGTCGCCTTCGATTCCGTTTTGGCTGACATACAGCACCTCGGCGCTGCGTTTGTGCGCCATGCCGCTGTCGACCGGCCCGAGGGAGGAAAAGGCATCGCCACGGTATAACGCGGCTTTGGCAATCAAAATCTGAGACACTGTGGTTCCCGAAAGGTTGGCAGGGCTTCAGAGTAACAGTGCGCGGCCCGCGCTGCCAAGGGGGCGCCAATGCGACAAAAGTCGACCGGGGCGCTGCGCCTGTCAGGGGTGACTTAACGCCACCCGGTTGCGACCGCCTTCTTTTGCCTGATACAGCGCCGTATCGGCGCGTTTTATCAGCTGGTCGGCCGATTCGTGATACTGAAACTGCGCCACGCCAATGCTGACGGTGACATGGATATCGTGGCCGTTAACCTGCATGCGGTGATCGGCTATCCGCGCACGCAGCTGCTCGGCCCTTTGATGGGCGTTTATCATGTCAACCGGCGTCATCAGCAAAAACTCCTCGCCGCCCCAGCGACACAGGAGCTCGCCCGGTGGCAAATCGCGCTCCAGCATGTTGGCCACGGTTTTCAGCACCAAATCCCCCATGCTGTGCCCGTGGCTGTCGTTGATTTGCTTGAAATGATCTATGTCGAGCATCAGCACGCTGACGGGGGTTGATTGCGCTTTGGCCTGCAGCAGTTGTTTTTCAAACACCTCTTCAAAAACCTGCCGGTTGGCGGCGCCGGTGAGTTTATCGATAGAGGCCATGTGTTCGAGCCGCCGCTGGTAGCGGCCGAGGGTCAGGTTGGCGATGATAAGCACGCCAATCACCACCGTCAGGCTGAGGGCCATGTTGATCCAGAAGGTGCCAAGCAGGTTGCGCTCTGCCTGATCTTCTTCCTGCTCGACCAGTAAATACCATTTGAATTCAGGCACCAGACGGCTGTTGAGGTAAACGGTTTTGCCTTCCCGCTCGTAGGTAAAGGCGCCGCTCGGGGTCGTCAGCAGGCGGGTGGCGAGCTTATCGACGCCCGGAGTGTGCTGCAGACTGTCGCCGCCATAGTAGCCGCTGCCGCTTAGGGTGATGATGCCTTCGCGGTCCGCAAAGTACACCACCCGGTTGTAGCGTTTCTGGTACAGCTCAATCAGGGCTCTGACTTTTTCCACCGCCAGCCCGACGCCGGTGATGCCAATGAAATTCCCCTCGAAATCAAACACCTTGTAGTTAACAAACACAGTGGTTTTGCTGCGATCCGCCGTGTCTGAGTCGATATTGATTTCGTAGTGCTCCTTTTCCGGCAGCGAACGCACCCTGAAATACCAGCTGTCGCTCGGGTCCTGATCTTTTATCTGTTTGAGTATGCCGCTGGAGTGGTAGTACTGGCGGCTCTGCTCTGAGACGAAAAAGCTGGTGACAGTGCCGTACCTTTCCTGAATTTCCCGCAGATAGCGTATGAGTTTGTCCGGGTCCTGCTCATGGTTGAGGGTCCATTCGCGGACAAAGGTGTCCTGCGCCATCAGCGAGGAGATAAAGATAGGCGTGAGCAAATCCTGCTGAATTTCGGAGTAAATATTGTCGCTGGTCAGCGGCAGGGTGTTTTCTTCCACCTGCTGGATGAGAGAGTCCCGCGCGACTTTGTAGCTGATGCCGCTGGTGGCGAGAAAGGCGGTGATCAGCAGCAGGCTTAATACCCAGATAAAGCGCTTTTTATCATTCCAGGGGCGGGGTCCCATGGTGTATGCCTCGTGCTGCTAACGTCTTAAAATCCTAATTCACAGCGCAATATTCGGCCAGTTTGGGGCAAAAAAAAGCCCCATGGGGAATGGGGCGACATAACGAGCAAACAACTGACAAATGGGGAAAGTCAGGAAGGCAAACCCTTATCAAGCATCTCACTGTGGCCAGACTAACGGCCCTGGATTGCAGTTGTATGACAGTTGCTCTCTTTTTCGTGCAAATACACTTTGAGCGGCTCGCCCGGCGTCGAGCTTTCGCTCTCAACGGCAAATGCGGCCCACACCGCCGCTTCAGCCATGGCTTCTTTCAGCGCCATACCGCAGAGCAGCCCGTGCATCAGGCCTGCGGCATACACATCACCGGCGCCTGTGGTGTCCACTACTCTGGCGGGCTTTGCCGCCACCCGAATCATCCCATCGGCGCTGAAGGCTCTGGCACCTTTGGCGCCGTCGGTCACGATAAAGTGCCTGAGGCTGTCACCGGCGATGCTGCGGCCGTACTGCCACAGGTCGCCTTCGGGGCGCCCGGCCAAATCCGATGCGGAAGTAATGAGGATATGACAGGGGCGCTGGCGCTCATCTTTGGCCAGTTGCCCGACAACCAGGCACTGTTCCAATGCGGTCTTAGCCCAACTGACGGCGCCTTCGGCCGAGGAGTTGATGTACAGCGCATCCCAACGATGCCAGCGTGGCGGCGCCGGTAGTTCGAAGATAGGGCGCTGCGGACGGATGATGGTGCGATCGCCGTTTGGCGTCATCATCAGCAGCATCTCACAGGTATTGCCGGGGCGGCGCTGAATAAGATGGCAATCAATGCCGGCGGTACTGGTTTCGGCGAGTAGCCAGTCGCCGATATCATCGCGGCCGACCTGGCTTACCAAGGCGACCCTGTGGCCAGCCCACACCAAACCGAGCCCGGTATTGGCGCCGCCACCGCCAAGGCGCTGACCACCATCGTGGTAGTGAAAGCGGCCGCCGCTGGCCAGAGGCTTATCGAGCAGTAAGATGCGGTCACAATTGAGGTTGGCAACCAAAAGAATGTTGGCCATGGTCAGGGTTCCGAGTACGTGATAAAGCGGATGTTAATCTGCCTCGGCCCGCAAGTGAAGCGGCAGCTGCCACGGCTGGGCGGCGGCGCCAATTTTTGAATTTTTCCCGGATTCGATGGCCGAATGATGCCTGACTAATGGCTAACCCGTGGGCGAAACCAGAGATAACTACGCGTGAAATAACGCACTTTTATGCAAGGTGGCTGCGCTGGGCTGTGAGCCGTTGCCAAATCTGCTGTAGGAGATCGGCCCGAAGCGGGGAGCAGTTTAAAGTGGGTTGATGTTAAGTTGTTGATTATATTTGGTAATGCCTGAGGAGGCTGCGCCTGTAGCCCATTTGGCTGATATCAGTGCGGGTGAATGTTTACTCTAAACTATCAGCCTATTCTCAATTCGAGTCAGCACATGGATGCAAAAGCGAAAATGGATTTTCTGCAACTGACCCCGGTGAGCCCTGAGCGCAAGCTGGAGATGTATCTTGCTTGCCTTGCTGAGTTTGATGAGCTGGATTACGACGACCCCTATGTCGCCGAAATTCGTCTCGAGGCTGAAAAACTTATCAAGGCGCAGCAAGGCGATTGACGCTCTGCCCTCAGTAACCGGCTAAGTTCAGCCGACAAACAAAGCATCAAACGGCCGGTTAAAGCAAGCGCGAAAGCTAACGTGAACGCTAACACGTAGCTGCGGGCTGTCGCTATCAGCTCAACTCTGGGCTCTGAATTTTGTCGGCGCCAAAACTCCACATGGTCTGGATAAGGCCGTCACGGACTTCATACACCACCGCCACCTCAAACGGCGTGTTACCCAGGCCGGTGATGCGCTCATGATCTATCACCTTATTGCCAAGCACCATGCGGCTGACAACTTCGGCATGCAGCGCTGGCAGGCAAAAACGTTCGGTTCGATAAAATTCGGCAAAGGCCGCTTTGCCGCGCAGCACCGGCTCGCTCGCCGGCGGGCGGATAACCGCTACTGTGTCACTGAAAAAGGGCAGGAAGGCTTCCAGGTCGTGTGCGTTGTATGCCTCTAATTGTCCCTGAGCCAATTGTTCCGGAGTCATTGGATATCCTTGTTTGCTCATTGTTTTTTGACGAAGGCGGCGTTGATTTTATCTGAATGGCCAATCGGTCGCCCTTTTACAACCTGCAGAAATAACATAACAGCAAAAAATTATAAAAAATTTTTCCGCGCCAATAATCGTACTGCGTTTCGTAACTTACTGTCATATAAGAAAATAATAAATTGCGCACAATTTGTTTAGTCAGTTTTTTGACTGGTCAAAAAAACAACTGTTGAAACAACTGATTTTTTTAAACAAAATTTACCCAGAGTGACACAGCCAGTGGCACTTACCCTGAGTAACACATAACTATATTTGAAGGATACTGTCATGAAACGGCAGATATTTTATGCCATCGTAGCCTACGCCGGTTGGTTGACCTACCAGGACATCAACGGCACGCTGCAGGACACTAACCTTGACGCCCCGCAACCTGTGCTGCGGCAACTGGTGGCGGAGAAGGTCGGTGATGCGAAAAGCATCTCGGCATACAGGGCAGAGCCAGCGCCTGCAGAATGTATCGACTCTTACGGCTGTGACGGCAAGAGCCGAACGAACGGTCGGCTAGACTAGGCTTGATGCCAACCAAGACGCAGCGGCACCTTCGGGTGCCGTTAGTCTTTTTGGGGCTTTGCCACACAATCGCGGCTTAAGCTCCAGGCTTGTCCCTGATTTTTCTCTGTGTTTGTTGCCCGCCAAAGCGAGTAGCATGGGATAACCCTCATTTCTGGAGAAAACCATGATAGCCCAAGGACAAACCCTGCCTGCCGGACAACTGGCACAACTGACCGCCGAAGGCGTGGTAAATCACGACGTACAGGCGTTGTTTGCCAACAAGAAAGTGGTGCTGTTTGCCGTACCCGGCGCTTTCACCCCGACTTGCTCAGTGTCACATCTGCCGGGTTATGTGGTGCTGGCCGATGAACTCAAGGCCAAGGGCGTTGACCTTATCGCCTGTGTGTCGGTAAACGATGCGTTTGTGATGAAAGCCTGGGGAGATGCCCAGAATGCCTCTGAAATCCTGATGCTGGCCGACGGCGATGGCAGCTTTACCAAGGCGCTGGGCCTGACCATGGAAACCGGCGCTTTCGGCGGCCTGCGCTCACAGCGTTACGCCATGGTGGTGGACAACGGCGTGGTTAGCCTGCTTAACGTAGAAGCACCAAAGAGCTTTGAAGTAAGCAAGGCCGAAGTGATCCTCGCCGCGCTCTGATCCGGCACGTTAGCGCCGACAATGCATGTATGAAATTTGATAGGCAGGCGCCTGCGGCGCTTGCCTGTTATTGCTCCAGGGTTGATAAATTCTGACTCAGGCTTTTGATATTTAAGCTCATTCTATGAGCCCGTTTTTGAGCTCATCCTCAGAATAGCCCGCCCAGCCGTTATTCCTTCGGCAAAAATACTTCGGCGATAAGGCCGCCATCGGCGCGGTTTTTCAGTTTTACCTTGCCCTGATGCCGGTCGACTATGCGTTTGATAATCGCAAGCCCAAGCCCTGAACCGACGCTGCCTCGCGCGCTGTCGCCCTGGGTAAAGGGTTGAAACAGTTTGGGGATTTGCTCTGGCGGTATGCCGGGGCCATTGTCTTCCACGCTGATGACCACATGGTTTTTGTCGACCCGGGTCGAGATCTTAAGCCAGCCACGGCCGTAGCGGAACGCGTTCTCGGTGAGGTTACTCAGTACCCGCTTGATGGCGATTACCTGCATCGGCACCGCCGGGCACGGGGTCAGCGCCAGCTCTATGGTGGCGTCGCGTTTCGATTCGGCCTGGGCCAAATCCGTTATCAGCTGGTTGATGTCGGCCGGTTCCCACACCGCTTCCTGATCCTGACGGATATAGGCAATAAACTGGTTGATGATGGCGTTCATGTCGTCGATGTCGGCGACTATGCCGTCTTTGAGATAAGCATCTTCCTCGACCATCATCTCTGAGGCGAGCCGGATACGGGTAAGTGGCGTCCTCAGGTCGTGGGAGATCCCTGCCATCATCAGCGCTCTGTCCTGCTCGAGCATGCGCATGCTGTGGGCCATCTGGTTAAACGCATGGGTCACTTCAACAATTTCGCTGGAACCTGCCGGCGTAATGGCGTCGGGATATTCGCCGCGCGATACGCTAATGGCAGCTTTTTGAAGCTCTTTCAACGGCTTGCTTTGTCTTCGTGCAAACAGCCAGCCGCCGGCAACACTGAGTGCGCCTATCACCAGCAGGTACAGTGTCAGCAGTGACATTTCCAGCTCATTGAAGCCCGACAGCGGTACCCTGATCCATACGCTGGGCGCCTGGGGCGGGCGGATCCAGATATGCACGGTTTCGCCCTGGGCGATACGCACCTCGGCTTCGCCGCCCAGATACTGGGACATCTGGGTCGAGAGCAGCCCGTAGTAGGTGGCACTGTCGATCCCTGCTTCTTTGGCCTGCTTCTGGTTGTACACCTGCATGCTGTCGTCATGCACCTTGGCATTGAGGGCATCGACCAGGCTCAGGTATTCGCGGCCTATGACCATGTCATCGACAAACAGGTAATTAATTTGGCGTGCAATCAGCTGGTTTATCTGTTGGTAGCTTGGCTTTATCACGTAAAGCGCAACAGAGACATAAGAAACCAGCTGATTGATTAGCAGCAGGCAGCCAATCAGCATCACTGTTTGACTGAAGGCGCTGCGTGGCAGCAGCCGCTGCCACCAACGAAGGGTTATTGCCATGGAGTTAAATCAGCGCCGGGCGCTGCCGTCGGGCACAAACACATAGCCAAGGCCCCAGACGGTTTGAATGTATCTTGGATTGGCGGCATCTTTTTCGATAAGCCGGCGCAGGCGTGACACCTGCACATCGATAGAACGCTCCAGTGCTGAGTAGTCTCGGCCCCGGGCCAGATTCATCAGTTTATCCCGAGACAAAGGCTCGCGCGGGTGAGTCACCAGTACCTTGAGTACGGCAAATTCGCCGCTGGTGAGTGAAATGGCTTCGTTGCCCTGGTACATCTCGCGGGTGGCGAGATTTAGGGTAAACTCGCCGAAGCTGACTTCTTCTTCCTGCTGCGCCGGGGCACCGGGAATGTCCTGGCTTTGGCGGCGCATCACGGCCTTGATACGGGCCAGCAGCTCGCGGGGATTGAAGGGTTTTGGCAGATAATCGTCGGCGCCAAGCTCCAGACCGATAATCCGGTCCACTTCGTCGCCCTTGGCGGTGAGCATGATAATCGGCAGTGGGTTGCCACTCTGACGCAGGCGGCGGCAAATCGACAGGCCATCTTCGCCCGGCAGCATCAAATCCAGCACCATCATGTGGAAATTTTCCCGCTCCAGCAGCCGGTCCATCTGCTCGGCATTGGCCGCAGCCCGAACCTGGTAGCCCTGCTCAACCAGATAGCGCTCCAGCAACGCGCGCAGACGCATATCGTCATCGACAACCAGAATCTTGGAAGTTTCCTGTCCCATGTAGCCTTCCCCTCAAAGTGGCTTGCAGCCACACAATACTAACCGAAAAAATGGCGGAATATCCTAAATTTAGCCAGTTCAGGGCCAAAATGCACTGGCGACTTTGTAACATTCGTTAAATGGTGTCGAGGTTGTGAGCTAATGCCTGGGGCGGTGAATTTGTCAGCGACGCGGCCCGGCACCGGCCGCCGGTACTTGCAAGCAGGTCTTGCTTCTGGAACCCTGTGTCATCTCAGATCCAAACACAGGCCCTGACCCATGACTGAAAAAACGCACCTCATTACCCGCAAGGGCTGGGAAGCTCTGGATAAGGAGCTTAAGTACCTCTGGAAACAATACCGGCCTGAAATCACCCTCAAGGTGCAGGAGGCGGCAGCTCAGGGCGACCGCTCTGAAAACGCCGATTACACCTATAACAAGCGGCTGCTGCGGCAAATCGACAGCCGTATCCGCTATTTGGTGAAGCGGCTTGAAGTGCTGAAAATCGTTGATTACTCGCCCAAACAGGAAGGTAAGGTGTTCTTTGGCGCCTGGGTTGAGCTCGAAAACGACGATGGCGATGTGGTACGTTACCGGATTGTCGGCAAAGACGAAATCGACACCAAAAAGGGCTACATCACCATAGACTCACCGATGGCGCGTGCGCTCATCGGCAAACAGGTGGACGACGAAGTGTCGGTACAAACCCCGTCCGGTCGTAAAGACTGGTATATCAATGCCATCCGTTATCAGGCGTTTGAGGGGCAGGAGTGATTATTAATCAACGCCGCCCAGTGCGGCGTTGATGCCTGTCTTCCGTGGCTGGCGCCTGGTAATCGGCACTTGGTTCATCCGGCTGTCAGTCACTTCCAGTCGTTGTTTTCCCCTTTGTAATCCGTTTCCTCGTTATTTTTTCCTTCAACACGCCGCCGATTGGTTCCCTGGCTCCTTGGCTCCTTGTCGGCGGGCGGTGGGTGGATTTTCCGAATCTATACTTAATCCAGGTACCCAGTTTACCGGGATAAAAACAGATGAAGAGTCATGTCAATCGTGTCAGCGCTTGCCTTGCGGCCATGGGCGTCGCCTGGGGCGCCTGGGCCGATGCGGGGCAATCGATTTTCGACCTATCCCTCGAGCAGCTGGCCGATATCGAGGTGTCGGTGTCGTCCAAGCAGGCGTTGCCGCTCAGCCTTGCGCCTGCCAACGTCAGTGTGTTCAGTCAGCAGCAGCTTGAGCAGCGTGGGGTAAATACGCTTGCCGAACTTGCCGACCTGAGCTCGGGCTATTCCAGTTACAGCATTTTTGGCGAACGGGTGTTTGAAACCCGTGGGCAGCGCGCCGGCAGTTTTGAAAACAACAAGCATCTGGTGCTGCTCGATGGTGTGCGCCTGAACCATGCCCGCGCCAACAAGGCGCCGATCGAAAATGAACTGCCGCTGATGCCGATGCGTCAGGTTGAGTTGCTGCGTGGCCCCGCATCAGCCGTGTATGGCCAGAGCGCGTTTTTCGGCGTGGTGAGCTTAAGCTCCGACAGTGAAGGCGCTGACTTACTAAGGCTCGATGCCAGTCACACCCTCGATGGCCAGGGCGACAGAGGCGGCGTGTACGGCCGTGTTGGCAGTCGCCTGGGCCAGAGTTTTGCGGCGCTGTCGTATTTTGATAAGCGCAGCGCCGATGCCCTGGTCGGCCCCGATTTCTCGCCGCTGCAACGCTACTATGACGATCAGGAGGCGCACTTTGCCTATCTGAAACATGGCTTCAGTGGCGGCAGTCTGGGTGATTTTACCTTGGGTTACATCGACATGGCGCGAAGCTCGGGTCTGGGTGAGCATTGGATGGGCGACTTGTCGGCGCCAGAGAACAATATCCGCTGGGATACCGACATAGGTTATCTGCGCTGGCAACGCGGCTTTGGCGAGGCGTTCAGGGCCGATGTGCATCTGGTCAATAACGACTCGGCGGAGGCGGGCCTTGCCATCGACAATACCCGCGCGCAAATCCTGGATGGTGAAGAGGCGCAGTTCAATCGCTATCTGGTGGATGTCAATTCAAAATTGCTGGAAGCCGAGCTTAGCTGGCAGCCCGGCGCTGACACCTCACTGCTGTTTGGTATGTCGCTTGAAAAACGTCGAGACGAGGGCGGCTTTTTTGTGCCGGATTTACCGCTGCAGCAATTATTGGCAGCGGATACAGGCGCGATACAGTGGCAACGGGAGGCGTCAGATAGCGTCGAGTACCGCGCGGCATATCTGCAATACTCGGATTTTTACCCGTCAATCTGGGGGCTGCATCTGACGGCGGGGCTGAGATACGACAGTGGTGCATACGGCGATGATACCTTTGAGCACTTTTCACCGCGGGTGGCGCTGGTAAAAAGCCTGAGTGATCGCTGGACCGCCAAGGCGCTTTACAGCTCGGCGTTTCGCTCGCCCGGGCTTAAGGAGTATCTGCTTAATGATGAAACCCGCAATCGGATTTTAAGTATTGCCGCCAATCCCGAGGCTGAGCTTGTGAAACTGAGCGACAGCCTGAGCCCGGAAACCTTCAGCTCAACCGAGCTGGATTTGCTGTACGTCAACTCGCCCTGGATGGTGAAGCTGGGTGCTTTTTACAATCAAACTGACAACGCGCTCGATGGCAGGTCGCTGAAATTCATCGATAAAAATGGCGACGAGGTGAGTAAAAACAGCTTTGCCAACTCGGCCGCAACCTTCGAAGTGTACGGCACTGAAGCCGAATTTGAGTGGCGTTTTTCACCTGTGTGGCAACTCAATGGCGCCATCAACCGGGTGTGGCCTGCGTCCGGCTCAGAGGCGGCCACCCAAGACATGCCAACGCTTAAGTATCTGCTGGGGGTTAGCGGCGATTTGGCCTTTGGCTCGGTGCGGCTCGACTATCGTTTTCATGGTGATATTGCCGGTGATGTGGATGCGATTCAGGTGCTTGATGCCAGCGTGCGCGGCCTGTGGCATGGCGTTGGCTGGTCGGTGAAGCTTGGCAATCTGCTCGATGCAGAGAATTTTTATGCCTTTGGCGGCGAGGAGGGTAATCCCTTGCCCGGCAGAACTCTTGAATTTGGTCTCAGCTACCGCTTCGACTAGCTGTTGTTGCTTCGATGCACTGCGGCTTCGGTCAACTTTGCGTCTACTCACTGCTCTGGAGCGGCAGGCTGATGCGAAAATGTGCACCTGTGTCGGATGGCAGGCACTGTAAGTCGCCGCCAAACTTTTGATTAACTATGTTGAACGAGACATGCATGCCAAGCCCTGAACTGCCTTCGCCGCGGCGGGTGGTAAAAAACGGGTCAAACACCTTGGCGACGGTTTCGTCGGCAATGCCGCAGCCATTGTCGCGATAATCGATGATGAGCCGGTTTTCCTGGGTGTAGCAGTCAAAGCGGATTTCGCCATCTGTCTTATGTCTGAATCCATGGATCAGCGAATTCATCACCAGATTGGTGATGACCTGCGCCATGGCGCCAGCTTCGCAGCTGTAGCTAAGTTGCTGCTCGGCATTGATTTTGACCTTATGGCCGCCGCGCTTGAGTTCATGCTGCAAGCTGTCGCACACCTCCTGAATATACTCCTTCATCTGCAGTGTGCGGATTTCTTCATGGCTCTGGTCGATGGAGACCTGCTTGAAGCTCTTGATAAGCCGTGCGGCGCGGTCGAGATTGCGCACCAGCAATTCCAGCGACTGGGTTAAATCATCGAGAAGCTGGTCGAGATCCGCCTCGGTCACTTCTTCGGCTTTATAGCGTTTGATAAAGCGCGAAAGTTGCTCCTGCATATGGGTTGAGGAGGTGACTCCCACACCAATAGGCGTGTTTATTTCGTGGGCAACCCCCGCCACCAGGCTGCCGAGGGCGGCCATTTTCTCGGATTTCAGCAGTTGGTCACGGGTGCGGATGATTTGCGCGTTGGCGCTTTCAAGCTCGGTATGTTTGTGCGCCAGCTGCACAAACAGCTGGTTTTTGACCCGGGCTCCGCGATAGATGAGCATCACCGAAATGCTGATGGAAATGATGAGCGCGATGGAGATGTACAGCAGGGTCTTTTGGGTTTGAATGATGGTGCTTTGGGCCTCAAGGGTTTCACTCTGGCTTGCCAGGCTTTTTTCTTTCATCGCCAGCTCAGTTTCGTAGCCGGCCAGCACGCTTTTTTGCTCCCGGATGCGTGCTTCATTAATGCTGATTGACGCCGACAGTGCGGTGATTTCATCGGTTTTGTTTTTCAGCTCCTGCTGCTTGGCGTCAAGCTCCGCTTGCTGGCGGCTGAAGCTTGCCTGGGTATCAGCCATCTTCTGCTCCAGCGCTTGCTGCTGGCTTTTCAACGCTTCCTGGGCGGTTTGTTGCTGCGCGAGGGTGTTGTCAAGCTCGGTAATTTTAGCCTGCTGCTGCTTCTGCTTTTGCTGCTGGGCATCGAGCTGGCGCTGCTTTTCAGTGACCTGAGACTGCAGCCTGGCGTATTGCTCGCGGTTCGCCTGCAGGGTGGATTCCATGTCCTTGACCATGGATGCAACGTCAAGCTCGGTGCCGCCGAGAATAACTATGTCTTTCGACACGGTAAGCTTGTTGTACACCATATTGTAGCGATTGATTTCAAAGCCGATTTTTCCGCCGCTGCGGTTTACAAAGTTAAAGCCGAACAGCTGTTTTTCGCGGGCGTTGTCGGCAATAACCAAGATGGGACGATTGAGAATGAGCGCATTGATGTCGCCAAGGCGGCTTTCACGGCTTTTGTCGACTACCAGCACGTCGGCTCCGGTGATGGCGCTGTCGCTGTTACCCGCTGAAACACTGAGCGCCAGCGAGCGGACTTTTTGCTGCTCGAGGCTTTTTAACACCGACAGCAGCTTATCGTTGTCACCCACATACAGCACCTTGAGGGTGCGGCGCTGATTTTCGTCTGGCCACTGTACGTATTTAAGAAAGTTATACACATAGGCCGTTTTTACCTGCTCGGGAGTCAGCTCGGCGCCAGTGCTTAACGGGGAGCAAAGCAGCAACAATACCAGGCACAGATATTGGCCGATTTTTGTCATAACGGCTCCGTTGATGGTGGGGATTAACGGCGGGAACTTGCTAAAAGCATAGGTGTTGATCATGCTTTTTTCCTGTTTGGACCAATGGTGACCAAGGTGCATGAAACTGGTGCGTGCCCTGTGGTAATCTTGGCAGCATTGTGTTTTTCCCGTGTTTTTTGACACCACAAACCAACGAGTAATCTAGATGACAGCGAATATTGCGCGGACTATCGCCCAGGAGCTGAGCGTTCGTGAAGAACAGGTCGCCGCCACCATTGCCCTGCTGGACGATGGCGCCACCGTGCCCTTCGTGGCCCGTTACCGTAAGGAAGTCACAGGTGGCCTGGACGATACCCAGCTGCGCACCCTGCACAGTCGCCTTGGCTATTTGCGCGATTTGAATGACCGCCGCGAGGTCATTCTCTCCTCCATCGAGGCCCAGGGTAAATTAACGCCTGAGCTGAAAGCCGCGCTGATTGGCGCCGACAGCAAAACCCGCCTCGAAGATTTGTATTTGCCGTACAAGCCAAAGCGCCGTACCAAGGGCCAGATTGCCATCGAAGCCGGAATTGAGCCGCTTGCCAATCTGCTGCTGGCAAACCGCAGTGCCGATATCGATGCCGAAGCCAGTGCCTTTATCAATACCGACGCCGGATTTGCCGATGTGCGCGCCGTGCTCGACGGTGCCCGTTACATCCTGATGGAGCGCTTTGCCGAAGATGCTGAGCTTATCCGCAAGGTGCGTGAGCACCTCTCAGGTGTCGCGGTGCTGCAAAGCAAAGTGATTGAAGGTAAAGAGAAAGAAGGCGCCAAGTTCCGCGATTATTTTGAGCACAGCGAGCTTTTGGGCAAGGTGCCATCGCACCGCGCACTGGCGATGCTGCGCGGTCGCAACGAAGGTATTCTCAGCCTGTCGATGAATGCCGACCCGGATGCTGAGCCGGGCCGCGGCAGTTACTGCGAGGTGATCATTGCCGACCATCTGGGGCTTAAGCTTGGCGACAGCAGTGTCGACGCTTGGCTTAAAACCGTGGTCACCGGCACCTGGCGCATCAAGGTCGCGCTGCAGATGGAAACCGAGTTTATCTCCCGCCTGCGCGAGCTTGCCGAAGAAGACGCCATTCGTGTATTTGCCCGCAACCTGCACGACCTGCTGATGGCGGCGCCCGCTGGCTCCAAGGCCACCATGGGGCTTGACCCCGGGCTGCGTACCGGCGTTAAGGTTGCCGTGGTCAACGACACAGGCAAGCTGGTGGCTCACACCACGATTTTCCCGCATGAGCCGCAAAATCAGTGGGATAAGTCAGTGCGGGCGCTGGTGACTCTGGTCAATATGCATAAGGTTGAACTGATTGCCGTGGGTAACGGAACTGCCTCGCGGGAAACCGACAAGCTTGCCGGTGAGGTCATCGCCGCGCTGAAAGAAACCCACCCTGCTCTGACCAAGGTGATGGTGAGTGAAGCGGGCGCTTCTGTGTACTCGGCATCCGAGCTGGCGGCGCAGGAATTTCCGGATCTTGACGTCTCCATTCGCGGCGCCGTGTCCATCGCCCGCCGCCTGCAGGACCCGCTGGCGGAGCTGGTGAAAATCGAGCCCAAGTCCATCGGCGTGGGGCAATATCAGCACGACGTGAGCCAGAGCCAACTGTCATCAAGCCTTGAGGCTGTGGTTGAAGACTGCGTGAACAGTGTCGGCGTTGATCTCAACATGGCATCGGTGGCGCTGCTCAGTCAGGTGTCTGGCCTTAACAAGACCCTGGCCAAAAACGTGGTGGATTACCGCGATGAAAACGGCCAGTTCCGCAGCCGTAAAGAACTGCTGAAAGTGGCGCGTCTTGGCCCCAAGGCGTTCGAGCAGGCGGCGGGCTTTTTGCGCATCCGTGAAGGGGATAACCCGCTAGATGCCTCGGCCGTGCACCCCGAAGCTTACTCACTGGTAGAAAGCATTGCCCGCGCCCGCAATCTGGCGCTGCCTGAGCTGATTGGCAACAGTGAGCTTATCAAGTCACTCAATGCCAAAGAATTTGTGACTGAAGACTTTGGTCTGCCCACAGTGACCGATATCCTGAAAGAGCTGGATAAACCCGGCCGCGACCCACGCGGCGAGTTTAAAACTGCCCATTTCAAAGAGGGCGTGACCGACATTCGCGACCTCAAGCCCGACATGGTGCTTGAAGGTGTGGTCACCAACGTGACCAACTTCGGCGCCTTTGTCGATGTGGGTGTGCATCAGGATGGTCTGGTACACATTTCATCCCTGTCGGACAAGTTTGTCAGCGACCCGCACACTGTGGTTAAAGCAGGTGATGTGGTCAAAGTGAAGGTGATGGAAGTGGACGTTGAGCGTAAGCGCATTGGCCTTAGCATGCGGCTCGATGAAAAAGCCCAGCCAGCCGCGCCGCACAAGGCTGCAGCCGGTCACAAGGGCGCTGCCAAAGCGGGCGGTAAACCGGCGCCTCAAGGTAAGCAGGGCGGCAAGCCACAGCAGATTAACGCGGCCATGGGCAACGCCTTTGCCGACGCCTTAGCCAAACTGAAAAAATAATCGTTATCTTGATTTAGACCAAACGGTTCAGAAAAAACGCAGCCTCGGCTGCGTTTTTTGTTTCGGGTAAAACAAATTCTGAAATCCTGTGAATTTACGGTGAACTTTTGTTGCTTGTCGGTATCATACCCAGCATCAGAAAACGCCGCCAACAAGAGCGGTCAGTGGAGTAACACAATGAGATTCAGAGAGCCGACCCATACCCCCTGGCGGGCGATGGCCATTTTTGCGCTGATAGCGCTGGTTGCCCTGATGCTAAGCCGCATCGGCCTTGCCATCTGGCAACAGGAGCGGGTTGCCGCCGCCGATGGCTGGAGCCACTTGCTGCTGCAGGGGATCCGGGTGGATTTTGCTACGCTCTGCTGGCTATGGGGCGTTGCTGCGCTGGGCACAGTGATTTTTGGTGGCAACCATCTGGTGGGTAAGCTGTGGCTGTGGATTTTGCGCGCCTGGTTGACCCTCGGCCTGTGGCTGATGCTGTTTCTGGAAATCTCGACCCCGTCTTTTATTGAGGAGTACGGCTTTCGCCCCAACCGCCTCTACGTTGAGTACCTGATTTACCCCAAAGAAGTCTTGTCCATGCTGTGGAATGGCCGCCCGCTGGAGCTGATTTTCGGACTGGTTGCCTCGACGGCTATCCTCTGGGGCGGCTGGACCTTATCGGGCAAGCTGACCCGCAATCTTGAGTATCCGCGCCTGCTGTGGCGCCCTGTGTTGGCCGTGCTGGTGATTGCCGTGACCCTGCTTGGCGCGCGCTCAACCCTTGGCCACCGGCCGCTCAATCCGGCCATGGTTGCCTTTTGCGACGATCCGCTGGTGAACTCGCTCACTGTGAATTCAGCCTACTCGCTGACCTTTGCCATCACCCAGATGGGCAAAGAAGCCAACGCCGGCAAGATGTACGGCACCCTGCCGGAAGAAGAGATTATTGCCACCATAAGAGCCGAGAGTGGCCGTGATGCCACAAGCTTTGTCTCGGATGAAATCCCAAGCCTGTCGGAAAACAGCGCCAGTTATCAGGGCAAACCGCGTAACCTGGTGATTATTCTTCAGGAAAGCCTGGGCGCCCGCTTTGTTGGCAGCCTCGGCGGCCTGCCGCTGACACCCAATATCGACGCGCTTTCCAGCGAAGGCTGGTATTTCGACAACCTTTACGCCACCGGCACCCGCTCGGTGCGGGGCATTGAGGCGGTAACCACGGGCTTTACCCCGACTCCGGCCCGCGCCGTGGTCAAGCTTGGCAAGAGCCAGCAGGGTTTCTTTACCATTGCAGAGCTACTGCGCCGCCACGGCTACGACACCTCGTTTATTTACGGCGGCGAGAGCCACTTCGACAATATGCGCAGCTTCTTCCTGGGCAACGGCTTTGGCCGCATCGTCGATCAGGACGATTACTCCAATCCGGCCTTTGTCGGCAGTTGGGGTGTGTCGGATGAAGACCTGATGCGCCGCGCCGATGAAGAATTCAAGCGCCTGCATCAAGAAGGCAAGCCCTTCTTCAGTCTGGTGTTCAGCTCGAGCAACCACGACCCGTTTGAGTTCCCCGATGGCCGCATTGAGCTGTTCGAGCAGCCCAAGCAAACCCGTAACAACGCCGCCAAGTATGCCGACTATGCCGTAGGCGAGTTTTTCAAGCTGGCCAAAGAGTCAGAGTATTGGAAAGACACGGTATTTTTGGTGGTGGCGGACCATGACAGCCGCGTTGGCGGTGCTGAGCTGGTGCCGGTGAACCGTTTTCGCATTCCGGGGCTGATTATTGCACCGGGTGTGGAGCCATCACGGGATCAGCGTGTGGTCAGCCAAATCGATTTGCCGCCAACCCTGTTGTCGCTGATGGGCATTTCCGGTCGTTACCCTATGCTGGGGCAGGATCTGACCAAGGTTCCCGCCGACTGGCCGGGCCGGGCGTTGATGCAGTACGACAAGAATTTTGCCTACATGCGCGGCGATGAGCTGGTGATTTTGCAGCCTGAGCGGGCGCCGGAAGGTTTCCGCTATCAGCGCAGCGACGGCACACTGCAAAGTGCGCCGCAGCCGGAGCATATGCAAAAAACCGCTCTTGCCTGGGCGCTGTGGGGCAGTATGGCCTATCAGAAAGGTTTGTATCGTCTGGAGTGATCAGACCGTCAGGGTGAGCCCGCCGTCCAGCGCTGGCTCACTGGTCTGACGGTAAAAGTTACCCACATGGGCCGCGATGGCGCGGTACAGGCTGGCAGACTCACCGGCCGGTGGCGTGGCCATCTTGCCACCGACTGGATTTCGCGGTGGCTGCGGCTCGGTGCGGATGCGAACGTCTTTGCGATTAAGGCCGGCAGGCAGCCTTGGCGGTAGTTTAAGCGGCTTGGCGGGGGGCGTTTGCTGCGCCTGCTGCTCTGACTGTTTTTGCTGTTGCTGCTGATGTTGCTGTTGCTGGCGCTCATCCACCCGCTGCTGCAGTTTGGCCTGCACCTGAGGCTCGTCTGCGGTGCGTTCATTTTGCGGATTGAAGGCGCGCTCTTCATGGCCCTTGGTCAGCTCAGGTGCCGGCACTATCGGCGGCCGCTGCTGACTCTCTACCCGCAGTGAATCCGTCGCGGCGTTACTCGTCGCTAACGGTACCTGGGGATAGTTGGTGGCAATCAGCATCGTGGCTCCGTTGGGCTGCGTGTCCGGCCTGAACCCGCCAACATTCATCTAACGTCGACTATCGAAGAATGCCGGCGAATCGGCGCTGCTTAAATAATAACCTTTGCAGTGGCCGCGATAAAGCCTTGGGGTGCAATAAGCTGCGCGCGCCGGGTTTACCCCCGAGCTGATGGCGATGCGCTTATGATCCTAAGCCTAAGGCTAAGCCTAAGCCTAAGCCTAAGCCTAAGGCAGCTTGGCCAGCCATAGCTTGAGTCCGTCGATAAATTCCTCTGGATGGGAGAAAAACGGCGCGTGGGATGCCTTGTGCAGCAATAAATCCTCATAGTGCGCCGCCATTGGCATCTGCGCCATGACCCGCCGTGGCACCAGACCATCAAGGCGGCCCCAAATCCGTAGCCAAGGCCGGTTAAGCTCGGCAAGTTCTGCACGCAAATCCACTTCTTTCAGCATGGTCAGTCCCTGCGCGAGTGCGGTTCTGTCCGGCAGCGGCCGCGACAACACCAAATCGCGCAGGCGGCGGATATCTTCTCGGGCTGTGTCGCTGCCCATGGCCTGAATCGCAAGAAAACGCTCTATGGTTTTTGGCAGGTCTTTCCCCAGCTCATCGCCGAACTGACGCAGCACCTGCGGCGGGATCCCGGGCCAGCCCTCGCTTTCCTGTGCAATAAAACAGGGCGACGAGGCGATGGTGATAAGTGCCTGTACCCGCTCGGGATAACGCAGCGCGGCGCGGCTTGCCACCAGTCCGCCGAGTGACCAGCCAGCGAGAATCATCCTTGGCGGCAACTGCGCCATCAGGGTATCGACCCACATGTCCAGCATGCCATCCACAGGGGCGCTCAGGCCAAAGCCCGGCAGGTCGGCCAGATGCAACCTATACTCGGAAAATGCCTGCTGCAGCGGCAAAAATACTGCCCCGTTCATGCCCCAGCCGTGCAGGATAACCAGATCCGGCCCCTGGCCGTGGCTGTCGATATGTATGGGGTGCGCTGAAGTCGGGTTCACTTATGCCTCGTGTCAGGGATGATGTTATGGCCAATGCGTTACCGTGGCGGCTGTGGTGGTTACAGGCCAGGGCGCTGCTGCTCGGCAGTTTACCCAACCGCTGTCTTGTCTGTCATCAACAGGTGACCGAAGGGACGGGGATTTGCGGTTTTTGTCTGGATGCCTGCTGCTATCAGGGGCCGGTATGCCTTGGCTGTGGTCGCAGTCTGGACGCCGAATTTGGCTTTTGCGCCCCTTGCCGCATTCTCAATGCGCTGCCGGTGGTGGCGGGGGCAAGTTATCATCGCGGCCTGGGTCATGCGGTGGCGGCGATTAAATATCAGGGCCAATTTGCGGCTATCGAGCCTTTGTGCCGGCGGCTTGCTTCGCGGGTGCAGCAGCTTCGGCAGGCCAGGCTTATCCGCCCCGTGTCGCTCTTGCTGCCTGTGCCCTTGCACCCAACGCGCCTGCGGCAGCGTGGCTTTAATCAAGCTTATGAAATTGCGAAGGAACTCTCACGCCAGACCGGCATAGCCGTGGCGCCTGATCTGCTTGGCCGCTGTCGCAACACGCCGCCACAGGCCGGGCTTGATGGCCGAGCCAGGCGGCGAAACTTGCAGCAAGCCTTTGTTATCAATGGGGTGTGCAGTGCAGGCTCGGTGGCGCTGGTGGATGATGTGGTCACCACGGGCAGCACAGCCAGTGCCATTGCCACCCTGCTGGAGGCGCAGGGTGTGAGCGTACAGGTTTGGTGTCTTGCCCGGGCCGAGGCGCCCGGGCTGCTGGATGAGGCAGTTCAGGGCTCCATGGCTGCCGGCAGCAGGTAAAGCGCGTTGCTGTACACCTTGGCTCCGCTCAGCCAGATATTGCGAAACAGCAGGTTATCAGCCATTGCAACCACCACACCCTTGCCTTTGGTTTCGGCAACCAGGGCGTTGCCAAGGCCGAGTGCCTGCTGATACTCATCGGCGAGAAAGCCCGCCAGCAGCGGCTTTTGAGCGTAATAGGCCGCCACGGTAAAGGCATCCTCACTGGCGGCGAGGGCAATCACCTTGTCTTTCATCACGGGTAACTGCTCGGTGCCTATGCCGTAGGCGAGGGGATGGCTGTTATCCAGCTGCCAGCTCACCACGGCGCCGCCTATGGTCTGACGTGCCTTAAGCGCATCGCGGTCGGCAAATTTCAGTGCTTTGGTATCAAATTCCTTTTGATAAAACGAGGCATCCTGCACCGCGGTGCGCAGTAAGTCGTGCTTGGCAAGCCAGCTGAGGGCACCTTTTTGGGCGATGACCACGCCGCCTGCTTTGACAAACTCGCCCAGCTTGCGGCCAAAGGCCTCGCCAAGCTCGCTGTAATTGCCATCAGCGAACAGCACGTGGGTGTAGCCGCTAAGATCGAAACGCTCCAGATTATCCATGTCGGCGAGGGTATAGGGCTGATTAAGACCGCTATCGAGCAGCTGCCAGATTTCACCTACTTCGGTGGTGTCGGTGCCGCGCCCGGAAATCAGCAGCGGTTTGACCCTGGCAAGTGGCGCCATGTTGGCGCTGCCAAGGTCGATGCCGGAGGAGGCGCTGAAGGATGACACGGGGAAAAGCTCAAGCTGCGACTTGTCGGCAAGCTCGGTGAGCAGCGCCAGCAGCTCGCTGCGGCCCAGTGGCTGTTGTCCGGTGGCGACCATCAGGGTGCCCGGGCCAAATTCACGCTCGCCGCCGCGGGGGGTAAAGGCCCTGGTGGCAACCCGCACTCTGATATCCTGCTGATGCAGTGCGGCCAGAACCTTGGCGGCGGCGCCCTGACGCCAGTCTATTAATACGGCGACTGTGGATTCGGGCAGCGCCTTTGGCTGTTTAGCGGGTTTTGTTTGGCTCAGCGCCTCGCTGTCCGGGGCAAAATCGTCAGTCACAGTGAGATTCAGTGCCGAGCCAAAGTCCCAGGCGCTGACATCATAAAAGGTGCTGTCGGCAAAGCGGGTCCGCCGCTCAAACATGGCCTGCAGCAACAGGGATTGAGATTGTTTGTTTGGAATAAACAAACTGTCGTTCGGGGTATAGATTTGCTTGTCTGATTTGATAGTTTGCTGCAAATACGCAAAGTGAATGCCGTGCTGGGTCAGCACCTCGGCCAGCGCATCACGGCGCTGCGGATCGCCCTGGGTATTGATAAGCCGACCTGAATCGTCACTGCCCTGTTTATCGGCGTAAAAGGCTTTTTGATAAGCCATCAACTCTTGGCGTAATGCATGGGTTCCACGCAGCGCCGCCAGCGAAGTGGTCAGCTGATTGTCGATGGCTTTGGCAAGGCTGATGCCGCCATGGCTGGAGTCCTGCATCTGGCCGCGGGCGCTGGCCTGTTCAAACAATACGCCCACAGCGCCATTGATGTCCGGGTAGGTGGAGCCTTTGCCGTAAAAGAAATCATCGAAGCTTTGGCGGCTGAAATATGGCTGCTGTTTTTGATCCAGCGCTTCGCGGTAAAAATCAGCCAGTTTCTCAGTGAGTTCCTGATTCTTTTTGGCCGTAAGCGGGTGAGTGCGCGATGGCACGCCGGGCTGGAAGAAGTAAGTTTCATCGTGGCCCATCTCGTGAAAATCGCCCACATAATGGGGCTGCCATTTATGCAGCAAGGCAACACGCCCACGGCTCTCGGGATGGCGCAGGAACAGCCAGTCGCGGTTCAGATCCGCCAGATAGTGATTGAAGCGGCCAGAAGGCCAGTTCTGGTTGTGTTCTTTGTGATTGTTGTCGCTGGTAGCTACGCCAATGCCACGGTAACTGTTTGACCAGTTGGCGAATCTATCGAGGCCATCCGGGTTTTGGCTGGGGGTGACCAGCACCACGGTGTTTGCGAGCAGGTCGGTAATCCAGGGCTCCTGGCTGGTGGCGAGCTGCTCAATCAGCGCCATGGCGGCATGGGCGCCGCTGGCCTCGTCGCCATGAATGGAATAGGCAAGCCAGACAACCAGCACATCGTCTTTGGCGTTACCTGACTTAACCTCTAGTCTGGCTGCCAGGATCTCCTTGAGTCTTTGCTGGTTTTGCTCAGAAGTAATGACAGCGGTCAGCTGCTGTCTGCGCTCATGGCTGTAGCCGGTTTGCTCGAGCGACACTTTGGGATTGCTGCTCGCCAGTTGCTGCAGGTAGCCGTTAATCTGGTCATGGCGGATGTGCCACTCGCCAAGGGGATAGCCCAGATATTGCTCAAGTTCTGCCGCGATGGCGGGAGTGCTGCCAAGCAGGCACAGGCTAAGACAAAGGCGGCGAAGCAGGGTGCGTGACTTGGTCTGTCGCGGGGTAGTTGGCATGGCGTTGAGCAAGGCGTTTGGCATGATGTATCCGGATTATATTTTTGTAATACCAGCCAAATTAACAGGTTGCCGCCGGATTGACTATCCTGCCTTGGTCGGCAGGCGTGCAGCATTGATGGGATCTCATCGACATTTTTCGGGAACAGCCTTGGGCTGAGGGCTACTATCCGCCAGACAGAGCGAGTATCATAGGCGCAATTCTTAGTAAATTACTCAGGTTTCCCTGATGGAGCGCTCTACATGATTAGCATTTCCGAAGCGGCTCAGGCCCATTTTGTGAAGCTGCTTGCCGACCAGCCTGAAGGCACCAACATCCGTGTATTTGTGATTAGCCCTGGCACGGCGCAGGCCGAGTGCGGCGTATCTTACTGCCCACCGGATGCCGTTGAAGACGACGACATTGAGCTGGAATTCAACGGTTTCAACGCCATGGTCGATGAGAAAAGCGCTCCGTTTCTGGAAGATGCCAGCATAGATCTGGTGTCTGACTCCCTCGGCTCACAGCTGACACTGAAGGCGCCCAACGCCAAGATGCGCAAAGTGTCTTCCGATGCGCCGCTGGTTGAGCGAATCGAGTACCTTATTCAGTCCGAAATCAACCCGCAGCTGGCCGGTCACGGCGGTAACATTATGCTGGTGGAAGTGACTGCCGACGGCGTGGCCGTTATCCAGTTCGGCGGCGGCTGTAACGGCTGCTCCATGGTAGACGTGACCCTGAAAAATGGTATCGAAAAGCAGCTGCTGGACATGTTCCCGGGCGAACTGACCGGCGTGCGCGATGCCACAGAGCACAGCCACGGCAGCCATTCTTACCAGTGATCCCTGCCGGGATGTGAAAAACGCGGCCGATGCCGCGTTTTTTTATGCTTAAGAAGCAGCGGCTTTAGACATCACTGCCTTGCAAATTGGCCGGCGCTCAAGGCGTTTGCTGCTCGATAAAGCGGCCATGAAAGCGGTAAAAATGCCAGCCAAGGCTTAAGCTTCGTGCTGCCATAAACGCGCTCATGGCAAGCCAAAGGGCGTGATTTCCCTGCTGCTGTGATAAAAACCAGACCGGTAAAAACACCCCAAAGGTCGCCAGCAACATGCTGTTTCGCATCACCTTTCCCTGAGTTGCTCCGATATACACCCCATCAAACAGATAAGAGCCGAACGCCAGTATCGGCATCAGCACCAGCCAGGGCAGGCAGGTCAGGGCGGCCTCTTGCACCGCGCTGATGTCTGTCATCAACTGGATAAGCATGTCACCTCCGAGGGCAAAGGCGGCGCTGAAAAGCAGTGCAAACATGGCCGACCACCCGAGTGCCAGCGTGACTGCGCCGAGCAGCGCTGAACCGTCGCGCCGACCGATAGCAGCGCCGGTTTCGGCCTCGCCATAGTAGGCAATGCCATCGAGCGCATAAGATACCAGCAGTAAAAAATTCAGCAGTACCGCATTGGCCGCCACCGTGGTATCGCCAATGCCCGCCCCCTTGAAGTTCATAAAAGCAAAAGTGAGCTGCAGGCACAGGCTGCGGATGAATATGTCGCGGTTAAGCCTGAGCAGCCGCCCAAGGCCTTGGAACAGCCCGGTAAGTTGGATTGGCGCGGCTTTCATGTGGGAAAGTGCGCGGCGCACGAACACTGCCGCCACGGCAAACGCCGCGACGTCGGCCAGCACAGACGCAAGCGCGGCACCCTTTACCCCCATGCCAAGGCCGAGCACAAACAGTACATCAAGCGCAATATTGACCAGATTGGCCAAAATCAGCTGCCACATGGCGGCTCTTGGGGATTGCCGCCCCAACAACCAGCCAAGCATCACCAGATTGGCCAGCGTCAGCGGCAGCGACAGTATTCGCACTGAAAAATACTCGCGGCAATAGTGCAGCACCTCACTGCTTGCCGCCGACAAGGAAAGCACCAGCTCCAGCAGCGGCTGATGCAGCAGTACCAGGCTGCTGCCCAATAACACAGCCAGCAATAAGCCCTGATACAGCAAGGCTTTTTGGTTGTGAGCGTTGCCGGCGCCAAAGGCCTGAGCCGTGAGCCCAGTGGTCGCCATCCGCAAAAAGCCCAATAACCATACAATCAGGGTGAACAGGGTTGACCCCAGTGCGACGCCACCCAAATAATAGGCCGCGCTCAGATGGCCTATGATGGCAGTGTCCACCAGGCCAAGCAGCGGCACAGTAATATTGGACAGCATCATAGGCAGTGCCAGCGCCCATAATTTTTTATGCCTTTCCCGGTCAAACCAGGTAAGCGATAGTTGTTTTTGCAGAGGATTTCCCCGGAATGTTAAAAGTCGTTGCCTTGCTTTTTGCCCTGATTGGCACCGCAGCCCAGGCGGCGGTGGTGATGCAGTACCACCATGTGTCTGAATCCAGTCCCCGCGTTACCAGTGTGACCCCGGCCGAGTTCAGAAGCCACATGCAGTTTCTGGCAGACAATCAATTTAAAGTTATGCCGCTTCGCGATCTGGTTGCCATGGTGCAGCGTGGTGAAGAGCCGCCGCTCAGGGCCGTGGCCATTACCTTTGACGATGGTTATCAAAACATTGCCGATGAAGCTGTGCCGATCCTAAAGGAATTTGGTTTTCCCTACACCCTGTTTGTTTCGATAGACCCTATGCTGAAGGGCCACAAGGGCATGATGACTGAGGCAACGCTGAAACGCCTCGCCCGTGACGGCGCCGAGATAGCCAACCACAGTTTTGCCCACGATCATCTGATCCGTAAGTTGCCCGGTGAAACTGACGCCGATTGGAAAGCACGTATTCGCAGTGATCTGCTCGCCACCGAAAAAACGCTGGAGCAAATCCGCGGTAAGGCGGTGCAGCCTATGCTGGCCTACCCTTTTGGTGAGTACAATGGCGCGCTGCAGCAGCTAATTAAAGAGTTGGGCATGGTGGCATTCGGCCAGCAGTCCGGCGCCATGGGGCGCTACAGTGACCTTACCGCCATACCGCGATTTCCCTTTGGCGGCGCCTACGGCACGCTTGAGAGCGTAAAGGAAAAGCTCTGGAGCCTGCCATTGCCGGTAAAGGCTTTATCTCCCGCCGACCCGCATCTTACCAAGGACTTTGGTCCGTTGCTGTCGGTCACCCTTGCGGATGTGAGTGACATTCAAAC
Organism: Shewanella jiangmenensis; assembly: GCF_018596335.1. Taxonomy (GTDB): domain Bacteria; phylum Pseudomonadota; class Gammaproteobacteria; order Enterobacterales; family Shewanellaceae; genus Shewanella; species Shewanella jiangmenensis. Next base: position 169,465 of record NZ_JAHEPS010000004.1, read on the forward strand.
CTCGGCGCTGCGCTGCTTTTTACCAAACGAAGGCGCAGTGACACCAACCTGGGTATCGGCAACCGAGTTTAGCGTACGGGCGAGCAAAGAGTTACCGGCGGGGCGTTCGCGCTATAACTGTACCGCACCGTCAAAAAGTCAGAAGGGCTATTATTGGTTTTCTCAGGCATGGGTGCGTGCCAATAAAGATGGCAGCTGGCCGAAGGAGCCCTGAGCCTCAGCGAGCATTGGGGCTGCTGCGGGCTTTGCTTGGGTAACGCTTATAGCGCGGTTAAAACAGCGCCGGTTAATCAGTACGGTTTAATCGGTGCTGTTTAAGCTGCGCGACTTTTTACATGCTTTCATCGGCGCTGCTCTATTTACACGCTTTCAGCGGCTAAAGAAGTCTCGGTCAGTGAACCGATTGGCCGGAAACGCCCACGGGTTAATCGAGTTTAAGTAAGTCGAGTAATCTTGCGGCGATTCTGTCGAGATGCATCTGCTCACAGGCAGCGCCGATTTCGACCGAGCTGCCGGGCATACCCCATACCACCGAGCTTGCTTCATCCTGGGCTATGGTGTGCGCGCCTTGCTCGCGCATATTCAGCAGCCCTTTGGCGCCATCCCGTCCCATTCCGGTCAAGATTACCCCGATGGCTGATTTGCCGACACAATCGGCCACGCTGTCAAACAGCACGTCTACCGACGGTTTGTGGCGGTTCACCGGTTCGGTGTCGAGTATGGCGGTGCGAAAGTGTGCGCCGCTGCGCCTGACCACCATGTGGGCATGTCCGGGTGCAATGTAGACGTTACCAGGCCTTAGCTGTTCGTCGCCCGCAGCCTCTACCACTGTCATCTGTGAATTCAAATCGAGCCGCTTGGCAAAAGAGGCGCTGAATGCGGCGGGTATGTGCTGGGCTATCACTATAGGTGGGAAATTGGCCGGCAGTCGCGATACCAGCCGCTGAATGGCTTCGGTGCCGCCGGTGGAGGCGCCAATGGCGATGACGCGGTTTTTCAGTTTTGATGGGCTGTCGGTCTCCGGCGGTGGTGGCGTTAACGCCCGCACCCGGCTTACGGCGGCCTGACGAATTTTTTCAATCAGCTCTTCCTGGTACTCAGGCAGCTTATTCGCCAAGTCATTCTTGGGTTTAGAAATAAAATCGACAGCGCCAAGTGACAGCGCCTCAAGGGTAATGGCGGCGCCTTTTTCGGTGAGGGTTGAAATCATCACCACCGGCATGGGGCGCAGTTTCATCAGGTTTCTGAGAAAGGCGATGCCATCCATGCGCGGCATTTCGATGTCGAGGGTGAGCACATGGGGATTGAGCTCTTTAATCATGTCGCGCGCTTCGTAAGGGTCTTCGGCGCAGCCCACCACCTCGATATCCCCCGCCTTGGACAGCATATGACTCAGAAGCTGACGTACCAGCGCGGAATCATCAACTATCAACACTTTAATCATGAGTCCCCCGGTTGTTAAAAGTGATTCAGACGGCGGTTGGGCCGGTAAATCGTCTGGCCAATCAAATCAAACTCATCGGAAATATGGTGCAGGGTTTCGGAATGACCGATGAACAGATACCCGTCATCACTTAATAATTGTCTGAATTTACTTATTATTTTTTTCTTGGTTGGATTGTCGAAATAAATGAGGACATTGCGACAAAAGATGACGTCGAATGGTCCTTGCATAGGCCAGCTTTCCAGCAGGTTAAGTTGCCGAAAAAACACCAGTTTTTGTGCATCATCCGTTACTTTGAACACATTGCCCTTAGGCTGAAAATACTTGTCCATCAGCTTACCCGGCAGGTTTTCAAGATTCTCCGGCGGATAGAGCCCGGCTTCAGCCTTGGTCAGCACATTGGTGTCCAAATCGGTTGCCAGAATTTTTAAATCCCACGGGCTTTTGGCGAAAAAGGGCTCCAGCGTCATGGCAATTGAATAGGGCTCCTCGCCGGTCGAGCAGGCGGAAGACCAAATTCTGAGACGCTTGTCGGCTCTTTTTTGCCAGCGCGGTATCAGTTCGTCCCGCAAAAACTCAAAGTGATGCTTTTCGCGAAAGAAGGATGTCAGGTTAGTGGTCAGGGCATTGATAAAGTGCCCCAACTCCTGCTCCTGTTGCTGTTGCAGTAACAAGCAATACTGACGGAAATCATTGATCCGCAAGGCTCTGAGGCGGCGACACAGGCGTGAGTACACCATGTGCCGTTTACGGTCAGGCAGCACTATGCCGGTTTGGCTGTACGCCAAATCCCGAATAAACTCGAAATCCGCCTGAGTCATCGGGAATTCCCGTTCCGATGTTGATTCCAAAGTCGCCGCTCCCCTAATGGTGGTCGTCCGTGACCACGTCTACCGCTGAATGTGTGTAACGTCAGAACTCATGCCATTCTTCTTTGCTGGTCTTGAACTTATTATTGGACGCCGGCCGTTTATCGCCGCCCGACACCAGCGCCAGCGGCGCAGCGACAGGTGCGGCCTGTTCGTCGGTTCGGAAGAAGCCAAGTTGCCGGCGCATATTGCGTGCCTGCTCGGCCATGGCATCACCCGCTGCTGAGACTTCCTCCACCAGAGCGGCGTTTTGCTGGGTCATCTCATCCATTTGTGAAACGGCTTTGTTCACTTCTTCAATGCCGGTTGCCTGCTGCTCGGCAGCGACGCTGATTTGATTAATCATTTCAGCCACTTTGGATACGGCGTTGACTATTTCCTGCAAGGTATTGCCCGACTGGTTTACCAGCGAGGTACCGTCATTGACCTTGTTAACGCTGTCGCGGATAAGTTCTTTGATTTCTTTGGCGGCGCCGGCGGAGCGCTGAGCAAGATTACGCACTTCACCTGCCACCACGGCAAAGCCGCGACCCTGTTCACCGGCTCTGGCGGCTTCCACGGCGGCGTTCAGCGCCAGCAGATTGGTCTGGAACGCGATTTCATCGATGACACCGATAATGTCGGCGATGCGCTTACTGGACTCGTTGATGGCTTCCATGGCGGTGACCGCCTGTTTAACCACCTTGCCGCCATGATCGGCCTTGGTTGAGGCTTCTTTGGCGAGGGTGTTGGCGAGGGTGGCATTTTCTGCGCTTTGTTTCACGGTTGCCGTCATCTGCTCCATGCTGGAGGCAGTTTCTTCAAGTGATGCAGCCTGCTCTTCGGTACGCTGACTTAAGTCGGCATTGCCCTGAGCAATTTCTTCGGCGCCGGAAGTGACAGTGTTGGCCGACTCGCTGATGCCGTTCAGCACTTCGGTCAGACGGCTGACGGTGGCATTGGCATCGCTTTGCAGCTTGCCAAACTGTCCTTCGTAGTCGCCTTTAATCTTGCGGGTCAAATCGCCTTTGGCGAGGCCATCAAACATCTCGACCACGTCAGAGATCACGTTGTCGGCAATGCTCACCAGGCTGTTGAGGCCGTTGGACAGATTAAGGAAGAAGCCCTCTTTGTCGTGGGTGGTAATCCGCTGAGACAGGTTACCGGCATTGGCTGAGGCAATGATGTTATCGATTTCATGCTCGATAGCGACTTCGGCGGTGCGGTCGGCCCATTCGACCACTGTGCCTATGCGGCTGCCGTCAGTATCTGTGATGGGGTTGGCGATAATGCGGAAGGTGCGGCCACCCACCGTAAGCTGGCTGACATAGGTCGACTTAAGGTTCGCCAGCATATTGCGCTGATGCGCCGGATTTTTGTGGAATACGTCGATATTCTCACCGAGCAGCTTGTTGCTGTTGAAGTTGGGCAGATCTTTAACTATGTCGGACTGGGCGTTGCGGAACATGTCACTTACCGCGCCATTGAGGTAAATGATGTTGCAATCGGCATCGGCAACCATGGTGTTGGACGACACATTGTCCAGCGCCTTGCGAATGCGGGCGTTTTCCGCCGCAAGCTTTTTGTCGGCCTCTTCGCGGGCCAGCATGGCGGTGACATCCTGCCATTCGACCACGGTACCTGTGCGTTTGCCTCCGTCAAATACCGGGGTGGCAATCAGGTTGAAGGTCAGGCCCGCCACCTTGATCCGGGTTTCGTACGCTGCACGCAGGTTATCCAGCATGCGCCGCTGATGTTCCGGGCTCTTGTGGAAAATATCGATGTTGGCGCCCATGAGTTTGCCCATATCGAACTGCGGCAGCGACTCTCTGAGCTTGTGCTCGTTGCCGCTCAGCATCTCTTTGAGCGAGTAGTTAAAGTAGATAATGTTGTAATTTTCATCGGCCATCATCACGTTGGCCTTACACACATCCAGCGCCTGTTTGATGCGGTTGGTGTCGCGGATAAGCTTGTCTTCGGCTTCCTGACGCGCCAGCGTTTCGGTCAGATCTTGCCATTCGACTACGGTGGCAATGCGCTGGTGGTTATCGTCAAACACAGGCGATGCTATCAGGCTGAAGGTGCGGCCACCGACTTTTATCTGGGCGGAATAGACGGAGCTCAGGCTGCCGACCAGGCGCCGTTGATGACTTGGGTCTTTATGGAAGCTGTCCATGTTGACCCCGATAAGGCGTTTGGCATCGAAGTTGGGCAGCTCTTTGCGGATATCGCTCTCGGCCTTGGTCAAGGTAGCTTTGAGTGATTCGTTGAAGTACAGAATATCGCCGTTGGGGTCGGCCAGCATCACGTTTGCCTGGCAGATATCCAGTGCTTTGAGGGTGGCTTTGCCTTGCTGCTGCGCTTCCCAGAAGGTACAGAAATCATCTGAAAACGCCTGCCAGCCGGGAATGTCATATTGGCTGAATTTCGGTCTTGTCGGGCTTTTAAGCGCGCTGCGAATTTCATCCAGTGCATCGGCAAAGCGCACGTTGGACCCCGCGCCCTTTTGGGTTATCCCAATGCCAAGCAGCACCAGCGCCAGCACCAGCGCACCGCTGACCATGTTGCCGGATTGCCCGACCAGACTCAGCACCAGTGCAACGACACCGGCGGCCATGCCGGCAAGGGTTAATGGGCTTTGTCCCATCATATTGTTATTGCCTGCGTCCATGTTTGTTCCTCTCACAGAATTGCCGTCCTCAAGCGCTCAGCGCCTGGGATTGCTGGTCAATATTGTCTAGAATGCGGCTTAGCGTGTCTGGGTCAGGCAGGATTGCTGAGCCAAGTAACCTGTTGATTTCAAGTAGAATAACCATCTTGTCCTGCACGTTGGCCAAGCCCTTGATAAAGCGAAGGTCGGTTTCGTGGCCAAAATCCGGAGCGCGGCGTATTTCATCCTCTTCGATGCTGAACACATCGGACACGGCGTCGACCACTATGCCAATAATCTTTTGGGCATCTTCCATGGTGACCTTGACCACTATCACCACTGTGGTGGTGCCGTATTCGAGGGATTTGATGCCGAACTTCTGCCGCAAATCTATGATAGGGACGATAGTGCCGCGCAGGTTTATCACGCCTTTGACATAGTCGGGCGCATTGGGTAGCACTGTGGTGGGCTCCCAGCCACGGATTTCCTGAACCGAAAGAATGTCGACCCCATATTCTTCATTCGCCATGATGAAACTGAGGAACTGCTGTTGTCCGTGTTTGGCGTCTTCTAGTGACATGTCTGCCATAACGAGCCTTCCTTTTATGCTGCGTGTTCTTTGCTGTTGCTGATACCGGCGAGATTAACCAGGCCTGCCACATCGATAATCAGAGCCACGGTGCCATCCCCAAGGATGGTCGCCCCTGAGATGCCGGGTATGCGGGTGTAGTTGTCTTCCAGACTCTTGATAACCACCTGTTGCTGCGCCAGCAGTTCATCGACCAGAAGCCCGGTTTTCTCGTTGTTGTTGTCCACGACCATGACCAGGCCGTCTTTGATTTCTTTGGCATCGGCATCGTGATTAAACTCACGGAACACCTTGATTACCGGAAGATATTCATCGCGAAGCCGGATAAGTTCATGGCCATCAGAGAGCTTGTTGATCCGGTTTGATGGCACTTGCAGCGACTCATAGATAGAGACCAGCGGCACCACGTAAATGTGTTTGCCTATCCGGATGAGCTGGCCGTCGAGAATAGCCAGCGTCAGCGGCAGCCTTATGGTAAAGCGGCTGCCTTTACCGGCTTCGGAGCGCAGCTCTATGGTGCCGTTAAGCTCGTGGATATTGCGTTTGACCACATCCATACCGACGCCGCGACCGGAGAGGTCTGAAACCGTATCGGCGGTAGAAAAGCCGGGTTTGAAAATCAGCTGGTGGATAGATTCTTCAGGCAGCTCTTCATCGGGGCCAACCAGGCCTTTTTGGCGCGCTTTCATCAGAATTTTTTCGGTATTGAGTCCGGCGCCGTCATCCACAATTTCAATCACTATGCAGCCGCCCTGATGGAAGGCATTCAGCGTGATGGTGCCGGTTTCCGATTTGCCCCGGGCGAGGCGCGCTTCCGGTAATTCGAGCCCGTGGTCAAGCGAGTTGCGTACCAGATGCACCATGGGGTCGACGATTTTCTCCAGCACGGTTTTATCAAGCTCGGTATCTTCGCCCTTGAGCACCAGTTCAACTTTTTTACCCAGCTGCTGGCCTATGTCCCGCACCAGACGTGGGAAGCGGTTAAAGGCAAAGCTGATGGGCAACATGCGGATTTGCATGACGCTTTCCTGCAAATCCCGGGTGTGGGAGGCGAGCTGCTCAAGTCCTTGCTGTAGCAACAACAAGGATTCCTGATTGATTTCTTCCTGTTGGCCGATTTGCCCGAGCATGGCTTGGGTGATGACCAGCTCACCGACCATGTTGATCAACATGTCGATTTTTTCGGTACTGACCCGAATGGAGCTGCTTTCGGCATTCTTGGCGCTGGCGGCCTGTTTGGCGGCCTGAGCTTGAGGTGCCTTTTCGATTGGAGTAACTGCAGTCGCCGTTGGCAAGCTGCTACCGGCAATTGGCGTAGCCGCCTGACTTTGGTTAACGCTTTGGCTGGTACTTTGGCTGATACTTTGGCCAAGAACGGCCGCCTGGCTCACTGCCCCGGCTTGGCTTATCGCGCCTACCTGGGTGTCGACAGTATCATCGGCAGCTTGCAGCGCTTCGCCGGTTACGGTGCTGCAACCCCGCTGATAGCTGATTTCACACTCGTCTTCGACCCACTCAAACACTTCCTGCAGCGATTTTTGCGGCGCATCCGTGATGACTTTCAGTTGCCAGTGCAGATAGCAGCCTTCGGGGTCGAAGTCGTCCCAGGCTGGAAACTGGGGCGGCAGCAGGCTGACTTGCACCTCGCCTTTGGCCTCAAGCTCGGCAAACATCAGCAGCGGGTCGTTGCCGCAGCGCATGATGTCAAAGCCTGCTTTAAAGTCGATGTACCAGCAGTCTTCGATAGCGGAATCAGCATCGGAGGCGACTGGCGCTGCGCTGGACTCTGCTGGCTCGGGCTGGCTGGTTTCCGGCGCGTTGTTGCTTGCCAAAGCCTGTGCAAGCCTTTGTTCCAGCTGCGGTAATTTAGGGTCATTGAACTCACTTTTATTCATCAGTGAGTCAATCATGCCGCGCAGCAGGTCAACCGAGTGCAGCAGCATATCAACGTGGTCAGGAGTCATCCGCCGCCGACCATCGCGGATTTCATCCAGCAGGGTTTCCAGCAGATGGGTGTAATTGGCCACTGCCATAAAGCCAAAAGTTGCGCTGCCGCCCTTGATGGAGTGGGCTGCGCGAAAGATGGTGTTGATGGTCTCGGGATCCGGCGCGTCCACATCCAGTTTCAGCAGCTCAGACTCCATTGCCGCCAGACCTTCAATACTTTCTTCAAAAAAGACCTGGCTGAATTGGCTGAGATCTATGTCCATGCTCTTGCCTCGTGGGGGCTTATCCTAAAACTTTGCGCACTGTGGCCAGCAATTGTTCTGGATTGAAGGGTTTCACAATCCAGCCTGTGGCACCGGCGGCCCGACCTTCCTGTTTTTTGTCACCGCCGGATTCGGTGGTGAGCATCAGCAAGGGGGTGAATTTATAGGCGGGAAGGGTGCGCAGATTGCGGATCAGGGTGATGCCATCCATTACCGGCATATTGACGTCGGAAATCACCAGATCGAATTGTCCGGTTTGCGCAACCTTCAATGCTTCATCACCGTTGCAGGCCTCGGTGACATCAAATCCAGCGGTCTTGAGTGTGAAACCCACCATTTGGCGCATGGAGGCAGAGTCATCAACGGCAAGAATTTTCTTCATATGCTGTCATCCTTTTACAGTTCGTCGGTGATACCCGGGAGCTGCATACCCATTTGGATAAATTGCTTTTTAAGTTCGGCGGTGGTTCCCTGCCAATGAAGGGGAATTGACCTTTGTTCACAGGTCGAGTGCAGGCACAACAGCAGCTGAAGCCCGGCGGTGTCTGCCTTGATAAGTGTTGAGGCATCCAATGTCACCGGAGTTCCACTGTGCAGCAGTTCGGCCAGTTGGCTGTAGATCGGCTGAATATTGCGAATGGTCAGCTCACTGCCCAGTTCCACGGTATTTTCAGACATCGAGGCTTCCTTCGTGCTTGTCGGTTGCTTCCCTTTACCTTGAAAAGATAGACGCCATTCGAGACTGTCGCCTCATTTGCAAGGATTTTTTTTAGGATGTGCTCAGCTAACCAAAAAGAAATACGGCCGTATCGGCCGTAAGTTTTACGCAGAAAGACCCGGGGATTTAAAACTGGCGACGAATGGCTCGCATGTCGGCAATCAAGGCCTGATTGAGGATTTGTGGCACGGACTTGCCATCAGATTTGGGTTTGAAGACGGCGTATTTTTCACCGCTGGGGGAGATAACGACGATAGATGCGCTGTGATCGACCTGATAGTTATCGCCCTCGCCAACCATGGCGTACACCATGCCAAGCTCACGGGTGAAGGGCAGCAGTGCCTTGTGCTCGCCTGAAACGGCGATAAAGTCGGGGTGGTAAAAGGCCGCATATTGTTTGAGCCGCTCGGCGCTGTCGCGCCCGGGGTCGACCGAGACAAAAATTACCTGCACATCGCCGGCCTCGTTAAGCGCCGGGTAGGCCGCCGCCAGCTTGGCCATGGTGGTGGGGCAAATGTCGGGGCAGAAGGTGTACCCGAGGAAAATAAGGCTCCATTTTCCTTTCAAGCGGCTGTTATCAAATAGCTTACCGTCTTGATCTGTGAGGGTGAAAGGCGACAGGGGTTTGGCGTCCGGAAACACAAAGCCGGTGTCGAGTACTGCCTCAGTCGGCTTAAGCCCGGCAAATTTTATCAGCAGCAGCCCCGAAAGCCCGAGGGCGGCCAGCAAAACAACAATCCAGGCTTTATTCATCTTGGCTCCTTAAACATAGTGATCGAGCAGCAGCACCATAAACAGCAGCATCAGGTGATAAATCGAAAACTTAAACACATCCATCGCCATGCCCGGGGTTTCATGGAATTTGAGCCGCCACGCCTTGTAGATGAACATCAGGCTCAGCGCCGTGGAGCCTATCAGGTACAAACCGCCGCTCATGCCCACCAATACCGGCAACAGACAAGCAAGACCAAGCAGCAGGGTGTATAAAAAAATACAGGTTTTGGTGAATTCCACCCCGTGGGTGACCGGCAGCATGGGGATGTTGACCTTGGCGTAGTCGGCGCGCCTGTGGATAGCCAGCGCCCAGAAGTGGGGCGGCGTCCAGGTAAAGATGATGATAACCAAAAGCAGCCCGTGACCGTGGAATTCGTTGGTGACCGCAGTCCAGCCAAGCAGCGGCGGCATGGCGCCTGCAAGGCCGCCAATCACGATATTCTGCGGCGTAGCACGCTTAAGATAGGCCGTGTACACCACGGCATAACCGAGCAGGCTCGCCAGGGTCAGCCAGGCGGTAAGCGGATTGACGGCAAGGTACAGCAGCACAAAGCCAAAGACCGAAAGCAGCGCGGCAAACACAATGGCATTGCCTACCGGCACCTTACCCTTGGGCAGCGGTCGGTTATAAGTGCGGGCCATCAGGGCATCAATGCGCCGGTCTATCAGATGATTCATGGCTGCCGCCGCGCCCGCCATCATGCCGATACCGAGCATGCCGGCAATCAGCGGCTGCAGCGGCACCGCTCCCGGCAGCGCGAGACACATGCCAACCAATACGGTAAGCAGCATCAGCGCCACCACCTTGGGTTTGGTCATTTCAAGATAGGCGCGCCAGTGACCCAGAGTGTGGTTGGAGACGGCAACGACAGAAAGCGATTTAGCCATAAAAACTCCTTGTGAGTCAGAGCTTGCGCCAAAGGGCGTAGTTGATAAACACCAGGGTAACCAGCAGCAGCGCCGCCCCCAGGTTGTGTGCCACAGCAATGGCCAGCGGCAGGCCCAGGGCAACATTCGAGATCCCGAGGCTGATTTGCAGTGCCAGCAGCAGCCACAATACCCAGCCGGCCTTTTTCAGCTCCCGGCTGCGGGCGCTGCGTACCAGCCGAAACGCCAACAGGCCGACCACCACCGCGGTCAGCATGGCGCCGGCGCGGTGGGCAACATGTATGGTCATGCGGGCGTGATAATCGAGCACCCCGAATTCGAAGCTTGGATGGGTGCCCTGAAACGGCGAAAAGGCATCGGCGAGGCGCAGATTGCTGTGCCAGTCGCCTTCACAAAAAGGCAATTCGGTGCAGGCCAGCGCCGCGTAGTTTGAAGAGGTCCAGCCGCCAAGCAGGATTTGCCCGACCAGTACCCCCAGGCAAAGCAGCGCCAGGCCACGGTAGGCGCGCATGGCGCCATCGCCGCCGGGAATACGAAAGCCGCTGGTACGCAAATACAGCAAGGTCAGCAGCGACAGCAGGGTAAAACCGCCAAGCAGGTGCGACATCACCACCACAGGCATCAGCTTCATGGTCACGGTCCATGCCCCCAGCGCCCCCTGAAACAAGATGAGCACGAAGATGAACAGCGGCAGTTTACGCGGTGCTTCGCGGCTTTTAAGGCAGCTTATCAGGATGATAATGACCAGCAGCCCGAGCGTGCTGGCAATGTACCTGTGGATCATTTCAAGCCAGGCTTTTTGTGGCTCAACCGTGTGTCCGGGGAAGTGGGTCTCGACTTTGGCAAGCTCGTGCTCGGCGCTTGGCACCTTAAGATGGCCGTAGCAGCCGGGCCAGTCCGGGCAGCCAAGCCCCGCGTCCGACAGGCGGGTGTAGGCGCCCATCAGGATAACCATCAGGGTAAACACCAGCGTTAATTTCAAGAGGTTATTCAGTGTCATCAGCCAACCCTCGACAGCTTGAGCAGTTTGCGAAGGTCGGCCAGCAGCGCCTTGCCCTGACTAAGATTTGCCTCACGGCCGCTGACGCCGGGGTAGCTCATCACCAAGGTGCCCATCGGGTCGGTGAGAATAAGCGCATCTTCATTCAAAAGCCCCGCCAGCGCGTTTGGCAATGCCGCGGTGGTAAAGTCGGTGCCGGTCAGCATCGTCTGGTCACTGTCCGGGCTTAGCATCAGCATCAGGCTGACTCTTCCCTGCTCGGCACCAAGGGCGGTGTGGGCCTGCTTTAACATATAGAGCCGCTCCTGACAGGCGGCATGGCAGCTTTTTGGCATGCGATAGAGGATTTGCCAGCGCTGTGGCAGCGGATTGGCTATTCCCAGGCTTTGGTAGCTGGTGGCCTCAGCAAACAGGGTGCCCTGATTGGTTGCGCCTTCGCGGTACCAATGTTGGCTCAGCACCAATTTGGCCAGCAGCACAGGCACAATAAAGGCTGCCAGTAACAGTAGCAGTGGGCGCGCACTTCGGTTTACGGTGGGAGAGTTCATGACTGGCTCCTCTTTGGTTATGTTATTTTTTGCGTTACCAGCGCCGCTCAGGTTTGCCTGCGCCGGTTTTTAATCCCATAAATCAACATCAGTATCAAAAGTGCCGCCGCCAGCGAAAACCACTGGATGGCGTAGCCAAGGTGCTTTTCAACCGACATGTTGACCGGCATCCAGCGCCTTGGCAGGGCTGGCGTGGCCAGGGTGTCAGGCTGAAGGCCGATGTCGAGCAGTGTTAACTTCATCGCCTTTGCCAGCGCAGGCATGTCCAGTGCCTGTATCCGTGCAGGCTCGCCGGGCTCAAGATTAAGCCCCGCCGACATTGGGTTTATCGAGCGCCGATAGAGCCGGCCACGCAGCGTCAGCTCTCCTGTGGTGGCTTCAAGTCGCGGCAGCGCCCGCCTGTCTGAGCCTGCTTCGACAAACCCAAGCTCCACCGGCAGCAGCGCCTCAAACCCCGGAACCTGCATAAACCGGTAGGCGAGGTAGCCCACCTTGCCGTCCAGCACCTGGTTATCGAGCAGCACAGTGGGCGTGCTCAGCAACTCGCCGGTTACTTCAAGCTTTGCGCCTTCAGCCTCGGCAAGTGGTCGGCTAATCAGGCTGTCCATATTGAGCGGCGTGGCCTGAAACCGGCTCTCTTGCTCGGCAAGCAGAGCCGCCTTTTCATCGGCCCGCGACAGTTGCCAGAATCCCAACTTGACGAGCCCGCAAAACAACACCAGAGTGAACAGTATCAGCAACTTGCCGACCCAGGTCGGTCGTACACCCGGAGCATCCATGGTCAGCCTGCTGTTCAAATCAGTACTGGTTCTGCTGCTGTTTTTCATCGTGTTCAACCTCGGCAGAGCGCTTTACATCATGGTCAAGGGCGACAGCCAGATCCCGATGAGCCGTTATCTGGGCAGGCGGGTTGCGCTATCCGCCCTGGTGGTGCTGCTGCTTTTGATTGCATTGGCGATGGGGTGGATTACGCCCCATCACCGGCCTTACTGAGTTACAGCACGTACACAAACACAAACAGACACAGCCAGACCACGTCTACAAAGTGCCAGTACCAGCTACCGGCCTGAAACGCGAAGTGGTTGTCGATGCTGAAATGCCCCTTAAGCACCCGGAAAAACAGCACTATCAGAAAGATAGAGCCGAGGGTGACATGCAGGCCGTGAAAACCTGTCAGCAAAAAGAAGGTGTTGCCATAAACGCCGGACGCCAGTGTCAGCCCCATTTCGGTATAGGCGTGGATATATTCTTCTGCCTGCAGCCCAAGGAAACTTAGCCCCAGTAGGATGGTGACACCCAGCCACAGTTTCAGTGCGCCGCGATTGCCCTTTTCCAGCGCCAGGTGGGCAAAGTGCAGCGTGAATGAGGACGTCAGCAGCAGTATGGTGTTGATAAGTGGCAAGCCGTACCAGCCCATTGCCTGGGTCTTGGTGCCGTCCGGCGTGGTTTCCAGTGGCCAGATGGCTTCAAAGGTCGGCCACAGCACTTCGTGGGTCATGGCGTTGTTGGAGGCGCCGCCAAGCCAGGGTACGGCGACCATGCGGGCGTAAAACAAAGCGCCGAAGAAGGCAGCAAAAAACATCACTTCGGAGAAGATGAACCAGCTCATGCCCTGACGGAAAGAGCGGTCCATCTGGCTCGAATACAGCCCCGACATCGACTCGTCGATGACGTTTCTGAACCAGCCAACCAGCATAAACAGAATAACGGCAATACCGGCGAGCAGAATGTAGCCCGCGCCGCTGCCGCCGGATTTCATTTGATGGACAAAGTTGCCCGCGCCATAGGCAATCAAAAACAACCCGATGGCACCCATGATTGGCCAGCCGCTCTGGCTTGGCACGTAGTAATTTTGATGTTTGCTTGTCATTTTGCGGCTCCTGCCTGAATGGCACCGCCCAGACTCTTGTCGGTGATGTCATACAGGGTGTAAGAGAGGGTCAGGGTTCCGATGGATGCCGGCAAATCCGGATCGACAAAGAAAATCAGCGGCAACGACGCGCTGTCCTGACCTGCCAGTACCTGTTGGTTAAAGCAAAAACACTCGGTTTTGTTGAAGTAAGCGGCGCCTTGGCCTGGCGATACCGAGGGTATCGCCTGACCGACAATGCGCTTGGCTGAGTGGTTGGTGGCGCGAAACTCGGTGCGAACCAATTGCCCCGGATGCACCTGCATGCGTTTCACCACAGGGCCAAATTCCCACGGCATACCCGGCTGCACCTGGGCGATAAATTCCACTTCCACGGTGCGGGCCTCATCCACTTCGACCTTGCTGTAGCTCGCCGCCTCTGAGCGGGTCTTGCCATTGATGCCAAGTTTCTCGCACAGCACGTCATACAAGGGCACCAAGGCAAAGCCAAAGCCGAACATGGCCACGCAGCCAAGGCCAAGGCCGATTATCAGCTTGCGATGAGACACGCCGGGCGCAGCCATTTACTTCACCTCGGGCGGTGTGGTGAACGAGTGGTATGGCGCCGGGCTTGGCAGCGTCCACTCAAGCCCCTCGGCGCCTTCCCAGGGTTTGGCCGGTGCCTTGGCGCCGCCGCGGATGCACTTGATGACCACAGCAAGGAAAATCAGCTGCGACAACCCAAAAGCAAAGCCGCCGATGGAGACTATCTGATTAACGTCGGCAAACTGCACCGCGTAATCGGGAATGCGCCGAGGCATGCCCGCCAGCCCCAGAAAGTGCATGGGGAAAAACAGCACGTTGACCGAAATCACCGAGCACCAGAAATGCAGCTTGCCGAGTTTCTCGTCGTACATGTGGCCGGTCCACTTTGGCAGCCAATAGTAGGCCGCGCCCATAATCGAGAAAATCGCGCCGGTCACCAGCACATAGTGGAAGTGAGCCACCACGAAGTAGGTGTCGTGATACTGGAAATCCACCGGGGTAATCGCCAGCATCAGCCCTGAAAAACCGCCTATGGTGAACAGAATAATAAAGGCCACCGCAAACAACATCGGGGTTTCAAAGGTCATGGAGCCGCGCCACATGGTGGCAACCCAGTTAAACACCTTCACGCCGGTCGGCACCGCAATCAGCATGGTGCAGTACATGAAAAACAGCTCGGCAAATACCGGCATACCGGTAGTGAACATGTGGTGCGCCCACACCAGGAACGACAGAATTGCGATACTGGCGGTGGCGTACACCATGGAGGCATAACCAAACAGGGGCTTGCGGGCAAAGGCCGGTACTATGGCTGAGATGATCCCGAACGATGGCAGGATCATGATGTACACCTCGGGGTGACCGAAGAACCAGAAAATATGCTGGAACATCACAGGATCGCCGCCACCGGCCGCATCAAAGAAGCTGGTGCCGAAGTACTTGTCGGTGAGCACCATGGTCACAGTGCCCGCCAGCACAGGCATTACCGCAATCAGCAGGAAGGCAGTGATAAGCCAGGTCCAGACGAACAGCGGCAGTTTCATCCAGGTCATGCCCGGCGCCCGCAGGTTGACTATGGTCACTATCACGTTGATAGCGCCCATGATGGAGCTCATCCCCATGATGTGCACCGAAAACACGAACAGCGCTGTGCTGTCGGGGCTGTAGGTGGTCGACAGCGGGGCGTAGAAAGTCCAGCCAAAGTTGGGTGCGCCGCCTTCCATAAACAGCGAGCTGAGCAGAATGAGGAAGGCAAAGGGCAAAATCCAGAAGCTCCAGTTGTTCATCCGTGGCAGCGCCATATCCGGCGCGCCAATCATCATGGGGATCAGCCAGTTGGCGAGCCCGGTGAAGGCTGGCATCACGGCGCCGAACACCATGACCAGGCCATGAACAGTGGTCATCTGGTTGAAAAAGTTGGGTTCAACCAGTTGCAGACCCGGCTGGAACAACTCGGCGCGGATGACCATGGCCATGGCGCCGCCGATAAGAAACATGATGAAGCTGAACCACAAATACAGGGTGCCTATGTCTTTGTGGTTGGTGGTCAGCACCCAGCGCATGATGCCTTTGGCAGGGCCGTGGTGATGGTCATCATGGGCATCGTGATGGGTATCGTGGGTTGTGGTCGTCATTGTCTTTCCCCTACTTGCCATGATTGTTAACGTCGGCGGCCTGTACCATGTCGCCGGTGTTGTTATCCCAGGCGTTGCGCTCATAGGTCACCACGGCGGCAATATCCGCCGCAGAAAGCTGACCGACAAAGGCCTGCATTGCCGTTCCCGCCTTGCCGTGAAGCACAATTTCAAGGTGGTTGGCGACAGGCCCGGTGGCGATGGCACTGCCTTTTAGGGCGGGGAAGGCTCCCGGCAGTCCTGCACCATTTGGCTGGTGGCAGGCAACGCAGGCAGTCATGTACACCTGCTCACCCCGAGCCATCAGCGCGTCCATTGACATGGGCTCGTTGCTCGCAGAGTCAGCGCCTGCACTGGCGGCTGCAGGGGCGCTCGCCTGAGGCTCGCCGGAAGCAGCTGGCGTTTCTGTGGCAGGTGTTGCTGTAGCAGTTGCTTCTGTGGCTATTGTTTCTGGGGCTGGAGTGACAGCCCCTTGGGTGGAGGACGTCGCGCCGCCATTACTGTGGTCGTTCACATCACTCGCCTGCACCACATCGCCGGTATTGTTATCCCAGGCGTTGCGCTCGTAGGTCACCACGGCGGCAATATCCTGTGCCGACAGCTGTTTGCCAAAGGCTTGCATCGCGGTACCTGCTTTGCCGTTAATCACAATCTCAAGGTGACTGGCAATTGGGCCGGTGGCAATCGCGCTGCCTTTAAGTGCCGGGAACACGCCCGGCAAACCGGCACCGTTTGGCTGGTGACAGGCAGCGCAGGCAGCGATATAGACCTTTTCGCCCTGAGCCATCAGCTCATCCTTAGACAGGGTTTGGCTAAGGGCGGCCTTGGCGGCGGCCGCTTGCTGACTGGCTTGCTCTTTCTGGTCGGCAACCCAGGCGTCAAATTCGGCCTCTGGCAGTACCTGCACCACAATTGGCATAAAGCCATGGTCTTTGCCGCAAAGCTCGGCGCATTGGCCGCGGTAAATGCCGGGCTCGTCAATGCGCGTCCAGGCTTCGTTGATAAAGCCCGGGTTGGCATCCTTTTTCACCGCAAACGCCGGCACCCACCAAGAGTGAATGACATCATCCGAGGTCATTAAAAAACGCACCTTGCGATTGGTCGGCAGCACCAGCGGTTTATCGACCTCCAGCAGGTAGTGCTCGCCCTTGGCTTCAGCGCCTTCAATCTGTGCCCGGGGCGTAGCAAGGATGCTGTAATAGCCAAAGTCGTGATCGAAATAGTCATAGCGCCACTTCCACTGCGAGCCAGTGACTTTAATGGTCAGCTCGGCATTGGATGGGTCTTCCATGGCTATCAGGGTTTGAGTGGCCGGAATGGCCATCCCCACCAGGATGAGAAAGGGCAGCAAGGTCCAGGCAATTTCGACCTTGGTACTTTCATGGAATTGGGCGGCGACAGCCCCTTTGGATTTGCGGTGGTTTATCATGGCGTAAATCATGGCGCCAAAAACCACCACGCCGATGGCGCAGCAGATGTAAAGGATGGTCATGTGCAGGCCGTAGACCTTGCCACTGATTTCCGTTACGCCTTGCGTCATATTGAGCGGCATGTCAGCCGCGACGATGGGCGGTGCCAAAAAGGCAGCCGCAAGACAATACAGCCATTGCTTCACAAGACATCTCCTCTGTCAATTGCATCAAGCAACTACAAAGAAGAGTCACACAGTAAGTCTCTGCTCTATGCAAACTCTTCAGTTCCCACAAAAAGCAACGATGACTTCAAAGTGCGGCGGCGGTTTGCTTGTTGATTAGGTTGTTACAGCTCTCATAACCACGCTTGCACCTACTGCTGAATATATCGGTCAAATCCGCATTACCGGCGCACGGTATTGGTAATGCGACGACGTAATCGTCCAGATATAACAAACGAATCGTTGTTAGCCTGAACTACATTACTTGCAGATTAAATATTGATCAAGATCACTTTCTTTTCTAATTATCTGAAAGATTTATTGAAAAAAGTCTGAAAGATTGAATGGGAAAAGACCGAAAGGCTGACAGAAAAAAGCCCCGAAACCGGGGCCAAAGGGGATGAGCAAAAATCAGTGGATGTGCGAACCTGCGCGAAAGGCGCCCGGGTAGTGGGCTCTGGCATTGAAATGGCCACAAAGTGAGTGAGCATTTACATTTTCGAAAATCACCCCGAGGGCAACGGCATTGCGAGCTACCAGTTCGAGGCGACGTTTGTCGCGCATATCCAGGGTGCTGGTCCAGCACAATACTGCGCTGGAGGTGCCGTTGGTCAGTGCCTGCTCCATGGCCCACAGGGTCTCAACTTCGTCTTTGGCATGTACCAGAAGCACCCGGTCCATACGCACACCGGCTTGGGCCAGCATGGCCTTAAGGCCGATATTGGGTGGGCTGATAAGCACAATCCAGCGGCCTTCCAGGCTCAGGCGTGCCAGCTCTGGCGCCAGCTTTGTCAGTTCGTCACGCCCTTTTGAGCAGGTGGATTGGGTCAACACCTGAGTCGCGGCTGCCTTGCCGGCGGCGTTTTCGGTCCACAGCCCCGGATGGCGGGGAGCATTTCCGATGAGCTTGTTCATAACCAGCCTCCGTTACGGATAACGCCTACTGCCAAACCCTCGATTGTGAGGCTTTGATGGCTTAAATCTACTTTGATAGGGGCAAAATCCTGGTTTTCTGCATGCAGATACACCACGTTGCCCTTTTTCTCGAATCGTTTGACCGTGACATCGTCTTCTACGCGTGCCACAACAACCTGGCCGTTACGGGCCTGATCCATTTTGTGCACCGCCAGCAGGTCGCCGTCGAGAATGCCTATGTCTTTCATACTGTCGCCGCGTACCCGCAGCAGAAAATCGGCCTGTGGGCGGAACATATTGGCATCGACCTGGTAGTATTGCTCTACATGTTCCTGAGCCAGAATCGGTTCGCCGGCGGCAACCTGACCAATCAGCGGCAGACCGGCATCGGCCTGGTCTTCCAGTTCGTCACCGGCCAGACGTATGCCACGGGAAGTGCCGGGCATGATCTCGATACAGCCTTTTTTAGCCAGCGCTTTCAAATGTTCTTCGGCAGCGTTGGCGCTCTTGAAGCCAAGACGGGTGGCAATTTCAGCCCGGGTCGGCGGCATGCCGGTTTCGGCGATATTGCGTTTGATCAGATCCAGGATCTCGGCCTGGCGAGGCGTAAGCGGTCTCATGGGCATTCCTGTTTTTCCATACAGTAACTGTTAGTATATACAGTATTTGTGGCAGCGCAAGTATTAACCATTTTTTAGATTATTGGCTAAGGGATATGGCTGTCTGATATTCTATTGCGCTATTGATTTGAAGCCAGGTCTCGAAAAACAGCATGTCAGCACACGACTCAATTTGGTCCAGGTCACTGCGATGGATCCAGAAGCAGCTGGTGCACACTATTGTGGTGCCGCAGAATCCTTTTGCCGACCTTAACCTCGATCCCGCCAGACCCTTGGTTTATGTAATGAAAACCGAGTCAGTCAGTGATATCGCCGCGCTGCACGAATGCGTTGGCAAGCTTGGTCTGCCAAGCCCTTATGATTCGCTGGTGGTTAACGGCAACACTATGCCACGTGTCGTTTGCCTCGAAGGTCGCAAGCCGATGTTCGGCAAGCGCGAGGGTAACGAGCCCTTCCTGCAAACCTTTCAGCAGCTGTTGACCCTGCATCGTCAGCAGGCTGAGCTGGATATTCAGCTGGTGCCGGTCAGCCTTTACTGGGGGCGTACTCCGGGTAAAGAAGACGACACTATGCGCGCGGCGGTGCTGGAGCGTGAAGATCCTACCTGGCTTCGCAAGTGTCTGATGATTCTGTTTTTGGGGCGTCACAATTTTGTGCAGTTTTCCCGCGCTGTGTCGCTCAGACACATGGCCGATGAACATGGCACCGACAAGAGCATCGCCCATAAACTGGCGCGTGTGGCGCGGGTGCATTTCCGCCGTCAGCGTAAGGTAATGACCGGGCCTGTGTTGCCAAACCGGCAGGCGATGTTCCATGCGCTGCTCAAGTCCGACAACCTGAAAAAGGCCATCGCCGAAGAAGCGGCAAGTAAAAAGATCTCGGAAGAAAAGGCCCGTGAAACCGCCATCGAGTATCTGGATGAAATCGCGGCCGATTACTCCGACAGCCTGGTGCGTATCGCTGAGCGTTTCCTTACCTGGCTGTGGAACAAGCTTTATAAAGGCATCAGCATCAAGGGTGCCGAGCAAATTCGTCAGCTGCACCACGATGGCCACGAAATCGTGTATGTGCCGTGCCATCGCTCGCACATGGATTACCTGCTGCTGTCTTACATCCTTTATTACGAAGGCATGGTGCCGCCACACATTGCTGCCGGTATTAACCTGAACTTCTGGCCAGCCGGCCCCATGTTCCGCCGTGGCGGCGCGTTTTTCATCCGCCGCAGCTTCAACGGTAACAAGCTTTATACTGCTGTGTTTCGTGAGTATCTCGACCAGCTGTTTGCCAAAGGCTATTCCGTGGAGTATTTCACCGAAGGTGGTCGCTCACGTACCGGCCGCCTGCTGGCACCCAAAACCGGTATGCTGGCGATGACCCTGTCTTCGGTGATCCGCGGTATCGAGCGCCCCGTGACCCTGGTGCCCGTGTATCTGGGTTATGACCATGTAATGGAAGTGGCGACTTACCATAAAGAGCTGTCGGGTAAGAAAAAAGAGAAAGAATCCGTATGGCAGGTGTTTGGTGCCATCCGTAAGCTTGGCAACTTTGGCCGTGGCTACGTGAACTTTGGCGAACCTATCACGCTGCAAAACTTCCTCACTGAAAAAGTGCCTGACTGGCGCGAGCAGGTGAGCGGCGATCCTGAGCAAAAGCCAAGCTGGCTTACCCCTGTGGTTAACGCCCTCGCGACCCGGGTGATGACACGCATCAACAATGCCGCCGCAGCCAGTTCGGTGACCCTGTCGAGCATGGTACTGCTGGCCTCTGAGCAAAATGCGCTGGAGCGCGGCGAACTTGAGCGTCAGATTGATCTGTATCTGCACCTGCTTAAGTCAGTGCCTTACACCCATTATGCTTCTGTGACCGAGGGAACAGGTAAAGATCTGGTTGAGCGCGGGCTTGAGCTTAAGAAGCTGGTTAAAAGCCATGATGGGCTGGGTGAAATCATCTCCATCGAGGAGAGCCAGACTACCTCGGTAACCTATTATCGCAACAATATCATCCACATGTTCATCATTCCGTCGCTGATTGCCACCATCATGGTGCGTCACGACGAAATCAGCCGCGAGGCGCTGCAGGAACTGGTAGCCGAGTGTTATCCGCTTTTGAAAGCCGAGCTGTTTATGGGCATTCAGGACTTGCCGCTGTATGTGGATTCGCTGGTCAATGCCTTTATTGCTGAAGGACTTATCCAGGATGATGGCCGCCTTAAACTGGTGGATGAGCGCATTAACCAGATGCTGCTGCTTTCCGGTGTGGTGGCCGAAACCCTTAAGCGTTATGCGGTGATATTCAACCTGTTGGCGGAAGATCCTGATATGGAGCGCGCCGACCTTGAGCATCACAGCCATCGTCTGGCGAGCCGCCTCGGCGCGGTTCATGGCGTGACGGCACCTGAGTTTTACGACAAAAAGCTGTACGCGCTGCTGTCGAGCAAACTCAAGGAGCTGGGCTACCTGTCAGACAAGGCCGATGGCGCCAAAGCCCGTAAAATCCGTGACCATGTTAACGGCCTGCTCAGAGGCTCGGTACGGCAAACCATTATTGATACCGTGACCAAGGAGCATCAGGACTGATGACCAACCACATGAACGGCGCACCGCGGCCGGCACGCTCGCCGTCGCTGCTTGGCGGCGCGATGATCATTGCCGGTACCACCGTGGGTGCAGGCATGTTTTCGCTGCCCGTGGTGGGCGCGGGGATGTGGTTTGGCTGGTCTTTGGTGCTGATGGCGGGCATTTGGCTGTGCATGTTGCTCTCGGGGCTTTTGCTGCTTGAAACCAACCTGCGCTTTGCGCCGGGTGCCAGTTTCGACACCCTGACGCGGGAAACACTTGGGCGTTTTGGCCGTATCGTCAATGGCTTATCTATTGCCTTTGTGCTCTATATCCTGACCTACGCCTACATCAGCGGCGGCGGCTCTATCGTCAATCACAGCCTGAGCGCCCTCGGCATCAGTCTGCCCCAGAGCGCTGCCGGGCTGGTGTTTGCAGCCGTGCTTGCTGCTGTGGTGATGATCAGTACCCGCGCTGTGGATCGCATCACCACCATCATGCTTGGCGGCATGGTGATCACCTTCTTTCTTGCGGTTGGTAACCTGCTGCTTGGTGTGGATTCAGTTAAGCTGTTTGTGCCCGATGGCGAGCAGAGTTTTGCGCCTTACCTGTGGGCGGCCATTCCCTTCGGCCTGGCGAGCTTTGGCTATCATGGCAATGTGCCATCGCTGGTGAAGTATTACGGTAAGCAGCCTCGGGTGATTATCCGGGCCATTTTTACCGGCACCTTTATCGCGCTGGTGATTTACGTTTGTTGGCTGCTGGCGGCCATGGGCAATCTGCCCCGCAGCCAGTTCAGCGACATCATAGCTCAGGGCGGCAACATGGGGGTGCTGGTGTCGGCGCTGTCACAGGTAATGTCGAGCGACTGGCTTGGCAAGATGCTGACTCTGTTTGCCAATCTGGCGGTGGCCTCCTCATTTTTGGGCGTTACTCTGGGTCTGTTTGATTATCTTGCGGATTTATTTGGTTTCGCTGACGATGCCAAGGGCAGACTCAAAACCGCTGCGGTGACCTTTTTGCCGCCCACAGTGCTTGGGCTGCTGTTCCCCGATGGCTTCCTGATTGCGATTGGCTTTGCGGCGCTGGCGGCAACCGTGTGGACCCTGCTGGTGCCCGGCTGGATGGCGCTTAAACTCAGGCGCCGTGAGACCGAGTATCAGGGTTATGTGGTGCCGGGTGGCAATGGAGTGATTTATCTGGTGATAGGATTCGGGCTCTTGACCGCCACTTGTCATCTGCTGGCGATGGCCGATTTGTTACCTGTGTTCAAATGAGGCGCATCAGGCGCCTCATCGCTTGACAAGGATAGGATATTCAGTAATTTATATCCTTCGCGTGCTGGAGGTATAGTGCGGGTGTAGTTCAATGGTAGAACGGCAGCTTCCCAAGCTGCATACGAGGGTTCGATTCCCTTCACCCGCTCCATTTTCGCGTCAATGTCGCCTCAAACCCACTTCAACTCCGCCTCAAACTCGCTTCAATTCTGCGTTAAGCCCGCCCTTATCCTTATGGGCAGCCGTGCCTCTTCATCTCTGCTTTCATTACATCTGCCACCAGGTGCAGCACAGCTATCCAGGCGTTTTTGGTCTCGGCGGTAAACTTGTCACCCAGCCCCTCAGCCAGGGTATACAGCAGCGCATTGCCCACCGGGGAAAAGTGACTGGTTTTCACGCCATAGTTGATATGGCGTCTGGCCAGGTCTTCCAGTACAGGCACCAGTTTATCCGGCTGCTCAAGCCCTTTCACGGCGGCGTCGAGCATGGCCATGAGTTTGCGGCCCTGACTTTTTAAATCGGTTTTGAACAGCGGCCGCAGCGACGGGTCAATTTCAAACAGGTTGCGATAAAACAGTGCTGCCGCGTCCTCGGCGATGGGGTGAACCATGTCAAACGAGCGGCGGATAAGGCTAATTTGCTGGGGAGTCAGAGACATATCGGGTCCAATCCGTTTTTGGTTTTATTAAGCATAGTCAAAAAATGCCAAAAGCAAACGGATGGAAATACACCCGCCGCTTGTGCGGCAGGCGTTTGTTTTAGGCGCCTTTAGCCCGGCGCGTCTACCAGAAAGCTGGCCGGACAGCTGTCGCGCAGTTCTGCGCCGTCCCGTGCCATCAGGTGCTTGATTTGAATCGAACTATCCAGTGTCGCCGGCAGACTCAGGCGAATTTCGGTCAGCAGACCACGGCTGCAGTGAAAGCTCACGCGCTTGCCGCTGTGTTTGCCAAACTCCGCGGTGAAGAGCTGCCTTAGGTTGGCGGTGGACTGCATCTTGCCGCTGCTGTCTTTGAGCGCCTGTGCCATTTTGCTTTGGTTGACCAGCTCCGTCAGTCTGGCGGCCTCAATAAAGTAAGCATTGGCATCGAGGGTCTGGCAGCTGCCGTGTTTCCACCACTGATGGCGCTCAAGGCAGGAGTTGAAATCG
Source organism: Shewanella jiangmenensis (assembly GCF_018596335.1). Classification (GTDB taxonomy): domain Bacteria; phylum Pseudomonadota; class Gammaproteobacteria; order Enterobacterales; family Shewanellaceae; genus Shewanella; species Shewanella jiangmenensis. Next base: position 193,310 of record NZ_JAHEPS010000004.1, read on the forward strand.
GCCGAGGGCATCACCTCGGCAAGGCGTGCCTTGGCGTCGGCGCCAAAGGGAACGTCCGGGTAATTACAAAAGCCTTTGGCTTTTTGTTTTACCGCGCCGCAAAAGCCGTATTCGGTTCCGCAGCTTTTTTTGTTGGGCCAAAGGCCGTGCAGGGTCAGGTTAAGCCAGCGTTCGTCATTGCGGCTGCGATTAAGCGCATCGCACTCCCGCTTGCCCTTGCCGTACAGTTCGCAAAATGCACCTTGCCAGCTCAGCGCAAGGACGTGGCCGTCCTGTTCGCCTGCGACGTCACATCGGCCGCTGTCGCTGCCGGTGTTTTGCTGCTGCAATGTGCCGCAGCGGCCGGCAAGCCAGCGCTCGGGGGAGCTCAGTGCTGCGGTTTTAACCCGCACCCATTCCGGGCGAGTGGCGCGCCCCTGCATTTCCAGCACTTCATATTCGGTGCCGGGCACGGACATCATCTCGCCGGGGTTGGTGAGTTTGTTTTTGGATTGATACAGCGGGCAGCTGTGGGTGGCGGTAAAGCTATCGGCCGATACCTGCGCTGCGAACAGCGACAGCAGGAATGCGAGCGGCATAAACGACTTCATTTTCGAAATATCCTTTTTCGAAACATATCTTTTTGATACATCGAGTGGCGGAATCGGGTCAGTGTAACAGGCTTCCCCCTGCGGGGAAGCCGTTCTGATCAATAACTAGACTTAGGTATTAAACTTCGGCCTCTTTACCGACATCTTTACGGTAAACAAGCAGATACAGCGCAGGCAACACAAACAGCGACAGCAGCGGTGCTGTCACCATGCCGCCCACCATGGGCGCGGCAATCTTTTGCATGACCTCGTTGCCTGAGCCTGCGCCCCACATAATCGGCAGCAGACCAAAGAAGATGGTCGCCACCGTCATGGCTTTAGGGCGAATGCGCATGGCGGCGCCTTCAATCAGGGCTTCACGCAAATCCTGCTCTGAGTTGTACAAGCCTTTGTCTTTGCGATGTTTGATGGCGTTATTGAGGTACACCAGCATCACCACGCCAAACTCGGCGGCAACCCCTGCGAGTGCAATCATACCCACGGCCACGGCAACTGAAATGTTGTAATCGAGCCAGTACAGCAGCCAGGCGCTGCCAACCAGCGCAAATGGCAGGCTGAACATGATCATGGTGGCCTGTTTACCCGAGCCAAATGCCAGCACCAGCAGCACAAAGATAACCGCCAGCGTCATGGGCACCACCTGCTTGAGCTTGGCATCCACCCGCTGCATGTACTCGTATTGACCGGCAAAGCTGTAGCTGTACCTTGGCGGCAGCTTAAGCTCGGCCTCCAGTGCGGCCTTGGCAACATCGATGTATTGGCCGATAGAGGTGCCTTTCATGTCGATAAACACCCAGGAGATCAGGCGACCGTTTTCGCTGAGCAGCATAGGCGGGCCGTCGCTGATTTCGATATCGGCGAGGTTACCCAGCGGCAGGTAGTTGCCGTTTTTGGTCACCACCGGTAGCTCTTTGAGTTTTTGCAGGCTGTCGCGCAGCTCCCTTGGGTAGCGCAGGTTGATGGGGTAGCGTTCCGAGCCCTGTACCGACTCACCTATATTCATGCCGCCGATAGCGTAGCTAACCACGCTCTGGATATCGGAAAGCGTCATGCCATAGCGGGAGGCTACTTCCAGCTTGGGGGTGATGTCGATGTAGCGGCCGCCGCCAACCCGTTCGGCGTAGGCGGATTTGGTGTGTGGCACCTTGGACAGAATCGCTTCCACCTGGGCGCCAATCGCCTGAAGCTCGTTAACATCGGCGCCGGTGATTTTGACCCCGATAGGCGTTTTGATCCCGGTGGACAGCATGTCGATACGGGTCTTGATCGGCTGCACCCAGGCGTTGGTCAGCCCCGGCACCCGCACGGTTTGCTGCAGCTGCTCTATGATGCCCTCAAGCGTCATGCCTTCGCGCCACTCGGCTCGGGGTTTGAGCATAATGGTGGTTTCCAGCATGGTGAGCGGCGCAGGATCTGTTGCCGTTTCGGCGCGGCCGATTTTGCCAAATACCCGCGCTACTTCCGGCACGGTTTTGATTAATCGGTCGGTTTGCTGCAGTACCTCGGCGGCCTTACCAGCGCTGATGCCGGGCAGGGCGGTTGGCATGTACAGCAGGTCGCCTTCTTCAAGCTCTGGCATAAACTCGCTGCCCATGCGGCTTGCGGGATACCAGACGCTGGCGGCGGCCAGCACCGCAATCAGCACCGTCATCTTGGGATAATCGAGCACCAGCCGCAGCACGGGTTTATACAGGGCAATCAATACCCTGCTGACCGGATTACTCTCTTCCGACGGAATTTTACCGCGAATAAAGTAGCCCATCAGCACAGGCACCAGAGTAATGGCCAGAATCGCCGCTGCGCCCATGGCAAAGGTCTTGGTGTAGGCAAGCGGCGCAAACAGCCGACCTTCCTGCGCTTCGAGAGCAAACACAGGAATAAAGCTCAAGGTAATGATAAGCAGCGAGAAAAACAGTGCCGGACCCACTTCAATTGAGGCCTCGGTCACCACATTCCAATGCTCTTTTACGCTTGGGTCGCGGCCATGCTCGGCGCGGAAATGTTCCAGATGCTTGTGCAGGTTTTCAATCATTACAATGGCGCCATCCACCACGGCACCAAGCGCAATGGCGATGCCGCCAAGGCTCATGATGTTGGCGTTGATGCCCATGTGATTCATGATGATAAAAGACACCAGAATCGACAGCGGTAGGGTGAAAATTGCCACTAAGGTTGAGCGGGCGTGCAGCAAAAACAGCAAACACACCAGACCCACCACAAACATCTCTTCCATCACCTTTTTGGTGAGGTTATTCACCGAGCTTTCAATCAGCTGCGAGCGGTCGTAGGTGGTGACTACTTCGACGCCGTCCGGTAAACCGGATTTGAGCTGTTCGAGCTTGGCCTTGACTGCCTCAATGGTGGCGAGGGCGTTTTCGCCGTAGCGCATCACGATAATGCCGCCAACCACTTCGCCTTCGCCATCAAGCTCGGCAATGCCGCGGCGAGCCTCGGGGCCCTTGCGGACGGTGGCAACGTCTTTGAGCAGCAGCGGTGTACCGGCGCTGGTGGTGATGCCAAGGGGAATGGCACGGAAGTCATCCAGGGTCTGGCGATAGCCCTTGGCGCGCACCATGTATTCGGCTTCGGCCATTTCGACCACGCTGCCGCCAACCTCGTTATTGGCCTTGCTGATGGCGTCGGCCACCGAGGCAATATCAAGCTTGTAAATGGCGAGTTTGTCCGGCTCAAGCACGATTTGGTAGGTCTGCTCCATGCCGCCAACAGTGGCAACTTCCGAGACCCCTTCGACGCTTTGCAGTTCGAGCTTGAGATACCAGTCCTGAAGACTTTTCAGCTGCGACAAATCGAGGCTGCCGCTGCGGTCGACCAGCGCGTACTCGTACACCCAGCCCACGCCGGAGGCATCGGGGCCGAGGGACGGCTCAACGTTGGCCGGCAGGCGGCTGCGCACCTGACTCAAATACTCCAGCACCCGCGAGCGGGCCCAGTAGATGTCGGTGCCGTCTTCAAAAATCACGTACACGTAGGAATCGCCGAACATGGAGTAACCACGCACGGTTTTGGCGCCGGGCACAGACAACATGGCGGTGGACAGCGGATAGGTGACCTGCTCTTCAACCAGCTTGGGCGCCTGCCCCGGGTAGCTGGTCTGGATAATCACCTGCACGTCTGACAGATCCGGCAATGCGTCCAGTGGCGTTTTGCGGATTTCGGCAATACCCCACACCGTTATCATCAGTGACACAACCAGCACCATAAAGCGCTGTCGTATCGACGATTTAATCAAATATTCCAGCATGGTCGGTCTCCTAGTGCTGATGACCGCTGCCAAGGCGCATCAAACTGCCCTTGAGGCTGGCTTCTGAGTCGAGCAGGAACTGGCCTGAGGTTACTACCAGCTCGCCGGCCATCAGGCCCGAGCGGATTTCCGCCTTGCCCTGGGCCATCATGCCCACGCTGACTTCACGGGCTTCAAAGCGGTTATCGGCGGTTTTGACGATCACGCGGTTGTCTTTACCGGTTTGAATAAGGGCTTCCTGCGGGATAACCAGCAAGTCGTGTTTCGGGCCGCCGAAGAGTTCGATTTGTGCCAGTGTGTTGGGGCGCAGCGTCTTGCCGGTGTTGGGCAGTACAATCCGCACCCGCAGGCTGCGGGTCACAGGGTCGAGCTCGGGGTAGATGTAGTCAATGGTGCCTTCAAGGCCGCTTATCTCCATCGCCGGGACCGACACCTTGGCGCTTTGCCCGACTTTCAGCCAGCTTTGCTCATTCTCGAACACATCGGCAATCACCCAGACTTTGCTGAGATCGGCAAGCTCAATCACTTCGGTCATCGGCTGGATATACATGCCGTCACGCACGCTGAGCGCTGTGACTACGCCGTTGTCGCGGGCGTAGAAGGGCACGCGATATTGGGTCTGGCGGGTTTTGGCAAGCTCGCGCACCTGCGCCTGATCCATGCCAAGCAGCTCAAGCCGCAGGCCGGCCTTGCGTACCAGCTCTTTGTAACGCTCACTGTCGCCGGACTTTTTCAGGGTGTCCTGGGCCAGCAAAAAGTCGTCCTGGGCGTTGACCAGCTCAGGGGAATAGATTTCATACAGCAGCTGCCCCTTGGTGACCTTGTCGCCGATGGATTTAATCTGCAGCTTTTCAATCCAGCCGTTCACCCGGGCATGCACGTGGATAAGGTTGCTTTCATCGTAGCCAACCTGGCCGACGGTGCGCACATGTTGCCACAGGGTGCCGGTTTCGGCCTTGGCAACCCGCAGCGCCAGTGCCTGCTGCATATCGCCGGACACATCCACTTCGACCTTCTGGCTGTTGCCCATCTCGACTTTTTCCAGATCCATGCCGCAGATTGGGCAGCTGCCGGGGGTGTCGCTGATGATGTGGGCGTGCATCGGGCAAACGTAGCGCACCTTGGCGCCGTCCATGGGGTTTGCTTCTGCTGGCGATGCCTTGGGTTTATCAAGCACTGCTTTTGCCGCCGCATTGCCCTGATGGGCGCTGTGATCTTCACCGGCTTCGGCGCTGGCCGTGACTTCTTCTTCCTCTTCTTTTTCTACGAGGAACATTTTGCACTTGGGGCAGCGACCCGGCTCATGGCTTTCCACTTCGGGATGCATGGGGCAGGTATAGGTTTTGGCGCTGCTCGCGGTCAGCTGCGCGCCGCTTGCGGATGCGCTGGCGGAGGCACCGGCGCCCGGTACCAGAAACATTTTGCACTTGGGACAGCGGCCGGGCTCATGGCTTTCCACTTCGGGGTGCATGGGGCAGTGATAAAGCTCGTGCTGGCTTGCGGCTTTGGTTGCTTCGCTCGCTTGCTCGCTCGCCTGTACCAGCGCTGGCAATGCCGGACCGAAGGCCAGGCTGGTGCCCAGCAATACGACAGCGGCTTTGTTGTGTTTGTAAGTCATGATTAACCTCATTTCCACCCGTGCCGATTAATGATGGGCGTGCTTAGCCGGTTTTTTCGGACAGTTAGCGCAATGCTCACCCGTGGTCGCAGCCGCTTCCAGATCCATACCACACTTGGGGCATGAATCCCCTGCATTTCCTGTTACTTCAGGGTGCATAGGGCAGTTGTGGGAGGCTTTGGCTTCGAGATCCATACCGCACGTGGGGCAAGTATCGCCAGCGGCTCCCGTGACATCAGGATGCATAGGGCAGGCGTGACTGGCGCTTTGCGCCTCGGCGCTCGCGTGGTGCTCGTGGGTTTGCGCAGCAAAAACGCTGACAGACAGGGTGACAGACAACAGGGCGGCCAAAAACAGGCCAAAAATTGTTTTCATATGGATACTCCACTCGGGCCACACAATGCAGCTGCACTGAGGTTGGCCTTATATTCAAAAAAGCTGAATTAATTGCGTAAATCTAGTGTGAGCGTTCAGGCCTTGGGCGGCTTGAAGGCGGCAGAGGGCGCAATAGAGTGGAAATGAGGTAAAGGCAGGGCCTGCGCCGCTTCGGGAATGAAAGACACAGGCCAGTGTGCCGCGATGGGCAGGCTGACACTGACAGAGATGGTCAGGCAGTGAGAGCAATCTCCTGCACAAAAACCACCGCCATTACAACAGGAGGGGCTGTCTTGGTCGGGAAGCATAGACATACTCCCGTCTTCGCAGCAGTGGCTTTGCGCGGCCATTTCGCCGTGGCAGGCCATCGCGGAACTGTCCATCATCGAAGCCATGTCGTCCTGCATCACCATAGCATGGCCATTGGACACCAGTGCCTGACCCACAAGGGCAAGCAAGGTGAACAGCACCAGCAGTGGCTTTTTAAGCAGGTTGGACATAAGTACCTCAAACCATGGACAGACCGAGTTTAACATATCCCGTACGCAGTGTGTTGACTCAATTCACAATAATGCCAACACAGCTGCGTCGGGCTGCTGGGCTCGTCAGTGGGATTTCGCCATCCAGGCCATCAGCGCGGCATGGTCCATCAGGGTGGTGGTGGACTCTTTACCGTCGCGGCTTAAGGTCACTTCGGGCCGTTTGAGGAAGCTTCGTCCCTGCTCAATGGTCTTTACCGGCGGCAGCTTGATGCTGAGCGCCTGCTCATCGCCTACGGTGAGCTGCACATAAAGCGGACCTGAGCGCAGCCACTGGCCTGAGTCTTCGGCATTGACTGCGTAATAGTCGGCAAACTTAAGCTCCAGCAAATGTTCTCCTGGTGCGAGCTCGGGCGAGCCGGTTTGCGGCTTGCTGCCATCAACGGCGGCGACTGTCATGTTGGAAGGCAGTTTGAGCTGCGCCGCCTCGGCAAAGCCTATGGCAAACAGTGACAGTGATGCGGCAATCAGCAGGGTTTGGATTGATGTTTTCATGGTAATTCTCCTTGGGCGCACAAGGGCTGCGCCCGTTTTCAGGCTAAGTAAGGCAATTAAAGCGAGACAAACAAAATGTCAGAAAGACAAATTGTCTGGTGCGACTTGTACTTAGCTGAAATCAGGAGGGGGTGACTGTAACTGCGGGGTGAACGAGCGAACGCTCCATGGCGCCGTGGCAATGGCATTGTCGCTAAGATTTTGCGCTTGCAGCAAAGGTGCGGCAGTGGGCAGCGAGCTTGCGCTGGCGCAGTGTTTTACGCAGGAGCCGTCGTCTGTGTCTTCGCCCATCTTGTTGCAATGGGCGGCGCAGGCGTTTGTGTCGGTCATGGGGTGCATGTCGGCGCTCGAATCTCGCAGCTCTGCCGTGCCAGCGTGAATTTGCGCCTTGCCGGATTGGATTTGCATAGCCTGCATTTCAGGCGCTGTCGCAAGCTGCTGGGTAGCCGGAAGCGGCGCTGCGAACAATCCGGCCGGCAGCAGAGCTTGTGCCAGCAACGAGACTATCAGCGTTAGCTTTAGCAACAACTTCAGCGCCAGAGACGGCTTTCCTGAACCCATGTCATGCTCCAAATGGTTGACACCAGAGTAGACCTGCGTTTGGCTTAAAAAGTTCCTCACTTCGAATTGTTCTGCGACTTTTTATTGATTCTAAAGCAAATTTTGTGGCGTAACGCACAGAGCTTTCCTTGCCAGCCGCCTATTATTACTTTAGCTTCAGATGTTGGAACGCAGGTGCAGAGAATATTTGGTGGGCAAAATCAGAGCTTGATCCCAATCCCGTACAAAACTTGGGGCGACGCTCAAAAATCCCGTGTGGCATCAAATTTCCAGCGCCAAAATTACCCTACTATGGGCCTACTAAAAAAATAACCCGAATTTGGAGATAGAGTGATGAACTGGCGTGCACTATTCAAACCCAGCGCAAAATACTCAATATTTGCCTTGTTACTGGTAGGTATTGTAGTGGGCGTAGTGGGTTACTTTGCGACTCAAACCACCTTGCATATGACAAGTACAGACGAGTTCTGTATGACCTGTCACAGCAACCATTCACTGAAAACTGAAGTGTTGGAATCTGCCCACGGCAACAACAAAAACGGTATTGTTGTGCAGTGTCAGCAGTGTCACATCGCCCAGGAACCTTTTGCTTACCTGAAGAAGAAAATCATCGTATCCAAGGACGTTATCGGCTTCCTGACCATCGATGGCTTCAACACTCAGGAATGGCTCGAGGCTAACCGTAAAGAGCAGGCCGATCTGGCCCGTGATTACCTGCGTGCCATCGACTCCTCAACCTGTCAGAACTGTCACAATCGTATTTACGAGAACCAGTCTGAGAACATGAGCAAGATGGCGGTGCGCATGCACAGCAACAACTTCAAGAAAGATCCTGCCGAGCGCAAGACCTGTATCGACTGCCACAAGGGCGTAGCCCACCCTTATCCGAAGAGCTGATAAGGCCTGAGCAGTCAAAAGCCCCGCGATGCGGGGCTTTTTGTTTTCAGTGATTTTTGTTTTCAGTGACTTTTTGTTTTCAGTGAATGTATGTCAGCCTATCCATTATTGCCGCTCAGGGGCGGCGTGCTTCGGCGGCATAATGGGCCATGGCTTTGGCGCGGTATTCGAGCAGCGCAAACACACCAAAGGCAAACACATTCAGGTAATCGCGGCCGTTAAGCGGCATCAGTTTTTTGAACAGCAGATGAAACACCCCAAGCTGCATCAGGTGCATCAGTACTGTGATGGCAAACAGAATAGTCAGCAGAGTGCCGATGTCGCCGCCCAGAGGTGATATCAGGTTGTAGCCCATCATGGCCCAGGCGCCGAGGGTGATAAGTTTTCCCGCCAGAATCATCCATTTCATTGTGCCGGTTCTCCCTGATCGTTGTTTGAGGCTTCGTTGTTTGAAGCGTCGGTGCCATCAACTGTGCTGCCAACATATTGCAGCAGGCGGTAGCACACCTGGCCTGCAAGCTTATGTTTAAGCTCATCAAAACCCGCCGGCAGCGGCAGGGCGGCGAGTTCGGCTTCGGTCTCAAGATAAACCAGCGCGTCTGGCTTGAGCCAGTTGTGGGCCGTGAGCAGCGCCAGGGTTTGGGGCGCCAGGTCTTTACGAAACGGCGGGTCGATAAACACGATATCAAAGCCTTCATCGCAGCCAGCGGCCAGCAGCGACAGGGTATCGCCGTTGATGACCTCGGCCGAGTCGCACTTGAGGGTGGCAAGATTGGCCTTGAGCTGGTTGGCGGCATCCCGCTGCAGCTCAAAAATTTTGGCGAAGGCGGCATAGCGCGACAAGGCTTCCAGCGCCAGCGCGCCGCTGCCACCAAAGCAGTCGAGCACCCGCGCCCGGGGCAGGTCGGATGCAATCCAGTTGAACAGGGTTTCCCGCACCCGGTCGGTGGTCGGCCTCAGGCCCTCAAGATCCTTGATTGGCAGCTTGCGCGAGCGCCACTGGCCGCCGATGATCCGCACCTGACCCGAGCCCATGGCGGCCGATGTTTTGGACTTGGCTGCAGCGCTGCGTCCGGCAGATGAATGATTTCTGCTCATTGAGTCCCCGTCATTTTGCCCGAAGAAAGAAAGTGGTAGACTAGGCCACCCCGTAAAAGGCCGTCATTTTAACGTAAAGCGTATCCCCAGGGATACCTTCGAGGCAGGCCCGGAATGACCGATGAAGCCAACGGCTTCGCAAAGGGCCCCCGCGCCACCACACACCGGTACCACAGATGTCAAAGAAAGGTTTTTTCTCCTGGTTCCGCAGGGACAAGGATGATGCGGCCGCACAGCAGGCCGAGGCAGAGCGCGCTCTAGCCGAAAAAGCGCTGGCAGAACGTCAGGCAGCAGAAGCGGCCGAAGCAGAAGCCATTAAAGCGGCAGAAGCAGCAGAAGCGGAAGCCGCCCGTCTCGAGGCAGAACGTCTTGAGGCCGAGCGTCTTGAGGCAGAACGAGTTGCTGCCGAGCAGGCCGCCCGCCTGGAAGCCGAGCGTATTGCCGCAGAGCAGGAAGCTACTCGTCTTGAAGTCGCTCGTCTCGAAGCAGAGCGTGCCGCTGCCGAAGCTTTGGCTTTAGAGCAAGCCGATGCCGCCCGCGCCGAAGCCGCCCGAGTTGAAGCAGCCCGAGTTGAAGCAGAACAAATCGAAGCTGAGCGCCTTGCCGCTGAGCAAGAAGCTGCCCGTCTTGACGCAGAGCGCATCGAAGCCGAACGTATTGCCGCTGAGCGGGCCGCTCGTCTCGAAGCAGAGCGTATCGAAGCGGAACATGTTGAAGCTCAGCGTATTGCAGCTGAGCAGGAAGCTGCTCGCCTTGAAGCTGAGCGCCTTGTCGCCGAAGCAGCGGACGCCGCCCGTGCAGCCGAGGTGGCTCGTGAAGAAGCCGCTCGTGAAGATGCTGCTGCCGAACAAGCCGAAGTACAGCCTGAGCCTCAGGCCAAGCCGGTGAAGGAGGGCTTCTTTGCCCGCCTCAAGCGCGGTTTGCTGCGCACCAGCGAAAACATCGGCAGCGGCTTTATCGGCCTGTTCCGAGGTAAAAAGATTGATGATGAGCTGTTTGACGAGCTTGAAGAGCAGCTGCTGATCGCCGATGTGGGCGTTGAGACCACTTCAAAGCTCATCAAGAGCCTGACCGAGCACGCCAGCCGCCGACAGCTCAAAGACGCCGAGGCCCTGTACGAACTGCTGCGGGATGAAATGCACCGCACCCTCGAGCCTGTCAGCGTGCCGCTGGTGCCGGAAAATGCCGCCGGTCCTTATGTCATCTTGATGGTGGGCGTAAACGGCGTGGGCAAGACCACCACTATCGGTAAGCTCGCCAAGCAGTATCAAAGCCAGGGCAAGAGCGTGATGCTGGCCGCCGGTGATACCTTCCGCGCCGCAGCGGTTGAGCAGCTGCAGGTGTGGGGCCAGCGCAACAACATTCCCGTGGTGGCGCAGCATACCGGCGCCGACAGTGCTTCGGTGCTGTTCGATGCGCTGCAATCGGCCAAGGCCAAGGGCATAGATGTGCTGATTTGCGACACCGCCGGTCGTCTGCAGAACAAAAACCATCTGATGGAAGAGCTGAAAAAAGTGGTGCGGGTCATGAAGAAGCTCGACGAGAGCGCCCCCCACGAAGTGATGCTGACTCTGGATGCCAGCACAGGCCAGAATGCCATCAGTCAGGCCAAGCTGTTCCAGGAGGCCGTGGGCGTTACCGGTATCTCCATTACCAAGCTTGATGGCACCGCCAAGGGCGGGGTTATCTTTGCCATTGCCGATAAATTTGGTATTCCTATCCGATACATAGGTGTTGGCGAGCAGATCGACGACCTGCGGGTGTTTAATTCCCGCGACTTTATCGATGCCCTGTTCAGTCAGGAGAAGGCGGACAATTAATTCATGATCAGATTTGAGCAGGTCAGTAAAATCTACACCGGCGGCCAGAAAGCACTGGCCGACGTGAATTTTCATCTGCGTCGCGGCGAAATGGCGTTTCTCACCGGCCATTCCGGTGCCGGCAAGAGTACCCTGCTCAAACTGATCACCGTGATTGAACGCGCCAGCGCCGGCAAGGTGTATATCAACGGCCACGATATCGCCAATATCAGTCGCCGCCATGTGCCTTACCTGCGCCGCGAAATCGGTATGATCTTCCAGAATCACCACCTGCTGATGGACCGCAGCGTGTTTGACAACGTGGCGCTGCCGCTGGTGATTGAGGGCTTCAGCCACGGCGAAGTGAAAAAACGCGTTGCGGCTGCGCTCGACATGGTCGGTCTGTACGGCAAAGAGCGCCACAACCCCATTATGCTGTCCGGCGGTGAGCAGCAGCGGGTGGGCATTGCCCGCGCCATCGTCAATAAGCCAGCCTTGCTGCTTGCCGACGAGCCCACGGGTAACCTCGACCCCAAGCTGTCGATGGATATTTTGCGGCTGTTTGAAACCTTTAACGACGCTGGCACCAGCGTGCTGATCGCCACCCACGATTTGGGGCTGATTGCGCGGATGAAATACCGTACTTTGACCCTGCGTCAGGGGCGGATGCTCGGCGCGCGGGAAATCGGCGAGCCACTGCGCCGCGGCGAATAAGGAATCCAAGATGCGCGAACACGGTGAATTGACCCGCAGCAAGCTGCCCATCAGCGGCCAGATAGTGATGTTCTTTATCCGCCATATTCAGCAGGGCATGGCCAGCATTGGTGAGCTGTGGCGTAACCCTGTGTCATCGCTGATGACCATGGCGGTGCTGGGGGTGAGTTTAAGCCTGCCAGCCGCGCTGCAGGTGTTGGTGAAAAACGCCGATACCATCACCCAATCCTGGAGTGATGCCGCTGAAATTTCGCTGTTTATTGAAGAAGGCCGTAACGAACAGGCCGTTCAAAGCCTGGTGAGCCGCATCAAGGGCTACAGCGAAGTCGCCGAGGTGCATTACATCAATAAAGATGAGGCGCTGGCCGAGTTTCAGCAGCTCTCGGGCTTTGGGGAGGCGCTGTCCTACCTTGAAACCAACCCGCTGCCAGCAGTGGTGACCGTTATCCCAACCGACAAATACTCCAGCCCCGATGGCGCCAAGATGCTGCTGTCGAAGCTTGAAAAAGAGCAGGACGTTAACCACGGCCGCCTTAATATCGAGTGGCTCGAGCGGCTGCAGGCACTGATCCGTTTGCTGGAGCGCACCGTATTTGCCATTGCCGCGCTGTTGGTGCTGGCGGTGGTGCTGATTATCGGTAATACCATTCGCCTTGCCATCATGAACCGTCGCAGCGAAATCGAGGTGATGAAGCTGGTGGGCGCCACCGAAGCTTTTATTCAACGGCCGTTTTTGTACACCGGCATCTGGTACGGCATTATCGGCGGCATTCTGGCGTGGATCATCATCAACCTGCTGGTGTGGTATCTCGATGGTGCTATTGCTGATCTGCTGGGGCTGTACGACAGCAGTCTGGAAATGGCGTCGTTAAGCTTTACCGAGCTGTTGCAGCTGGTGTTTTTGGCCTCGTTCCTCGGCTGGTTTGGTTCGTACCTGTCGGTACGCCAACATCTGCGCGCCATCGAGCCCTCCTGAGCTGGCCTCATCCCTACGGGCATAGGTGGTGTAAAAGTGAACGTTTGTTCACTTGTGTTGTCGAATCTGTGGGTACAAACTGTCGGGCAGGCGAGTGTGGAGCGAATGTCCACGCCAGCCCCGTGCTTGACATGACATGTCAGATGGCCGATAGTTCAACAGCCCATCCGGGTGCCAAGGCGCCCGAATACACAGGCTCAAGTGAGAAGTAATCAGGAGTACCAATGACTGGACAAACGCAATCAATGGCGCTGATGGTCCCCCAGGGAGCCAGTAGCCTTGAAGCTTATATTCACTCGGTCAACAGCATGCCCATGCTGGAGGCGGAGCAGGAGTATCAGCTCGCCAAGCGTTTGCAGGAAACCGGTGACCTGCAGGCCGCTAAGCAGCTGATTATGTCCCACCTGCGCTTTGTGGTGCACGTAGCCAAGAGTTACTCAGGCTACGGTCTGCCACAGGCCGACCTTATTCAGGAAGGCAACATTGGCCTGATGAAGGCCGTCAAGCGTTTCGACCCCGATGTAGGCGTGCGACTGGTGTCGTTTGCCGTGCACTGGATCAAGGCCGAAATCCACGAATACGTACTTAAAAACTGGCGTATCGTTAAGGTCGCTACCACCAAGGCACAGCGCAAGCTGTTCTTTAATCTGCGCAAGGCCAAACAGCGTCTGGGCTGGTTTTCAGACGATGAAGTGGCCATGGTGGCAGAAAACCTTGGCGTGACCAAAGAAGATGTGACCGAGATGGAGTCGCGTATGGCGGCTCAGGATCAGGCCTTCGACCTGCTGAACGACCACGACGACGATGAAGGTTTCGCGCCGGTGCATTATCTGGAAGATCACTCTTCCGATCTGGCCGCCAACATCGAAAACGACAACTGGGAATCCAATGCCCAGACCCGACTGCTGTCTGCCATCAAGACCCTCGATGAGCGCAGCCAGCACATTCTGCGCGCCCGCTGGCTGGATGATGACAAGATCACCTTGCAGGAGCTGGCCGAGCAGTATCAGGTGTCGGCCGAGCGTATTCGTCAGCTCGAAAAGAACGCCATGAACAAACTCAAGGCTTGCATGGAGCTGTAATGCTCTGCAGACCCAAGGCTGCCGCGGCAGCAATAAAAAACCGGCCAAGTGCCGGTTTTTTTTATCGTGTTGCCAATGGCTTATTCCAAATCTATTTGCGGCTTTGATGTGATGCCGCCAGCGCCGCCGCTATCACCTGTTTGCGTGGGACTTTAAGCCCCACGGCCGCCACCTCCGGCCAGGGCAGATAACTGCGCGGGCGCTTAAAACGGGCGATGCGGGTTTGTAAGAATGCGTCCAGCGCATCGGGGCTTGGCATAACGGCCGCAGCTTTAATGATGGCATGGGGCAGGGCGCCAAACCTGGGGTCTGGCGCGGGAAAAACTATCGCTTCGACTATGTCCGGGTGCTGACACAGCGCCGCCTCCACCTCTTCGGGCTGCAGATTTTCGCCGCCGCAGATAAACATATTATCCAACCGGCCTTCGACCTTAAGTTTCAGCGCGCCGTCATCGTCTATCCAGCTGCCCCTGTCTTTACTGGCAAACCAGCCATCCGGCGTCAGTGGCCGTTCTACGCCGTTTGGGGTGAGGTAGCCCAAAAATAAGCTGTCGCCCCGCAGCAGAATTTGTCCGTCTTCAATTTTTAGCTCGCGTCCTGGCAACAGGCTACCGCTGTGGCCCTCGCTGTTGGCGGCGCCGCTGGTCACCTGCGAGCTCATCTCGGTGAGGCCGTAGCTGCAAAAGGCCTTAATGCCGAGCGCAAGCAGGCGCTCCTGCATGGCCGATGGCATGGCACCGCCGCCAAGCAGCAGCGCCTTGACCGGCGCCAATAACTGCGGGGTTTCGAGCAGCGTAGCGAGCTGCGCAGCTACCAGTGACACATGGGTGGGTTTAAGCTGCGCGAGACTGTCTGCGACTGAGCCTTCTGCCAACACCACTGCCGCGCCGCCGTGGGCGCAGCGGTTCAAAATCGCGATGCCGCCGATATGAAACAGTGGCAGCGACAGCAACCAGCCATCGCCGGGGACGAGTGGGATAAGGCTTGCCGCGCCCTCGGCGCTGGCGATGTGATTATTCAGGCTGTGCAGCGCCGCCTTGGGCGCGCCGCTGGAGCCCGAGGTGAGCACTAAGTTGACCGGCGCATGCCAGTCAAGCTCGCTCGCTGGGATGCCCGTCGCCTGTACTGCGTCGCTTGGACAGAAGCGTGGCAGGCTGGGGAGAAGTGGTTTGTTGGCGTCATCGCCGATTTCAGCCTCCTCGCCGACAAACACCGCATCTATGCCAAGGCGGTTTGCCAATTCTTCAAGCTGCGCCGCTGGAAAGCGCCACGACAGCGGGCAAAAGAGCACGCCTGCTTCGATGCAGCCCCAATAGAGCAGCACCTGCGCCGCGCTGTTTGGGCCGATAACGGCGAGACGGCGAATGCCCCTTGCCTTGAGCTCACCCGCAATGGCAAGGGCGCGCGCGGCGAGGTCGCGGTAGCTGAGGCAAAGCTGATTTGAGCGCAACGCCTCGACATGGGGCAAGCGCCTTGCAGTTTGCTGCAGCGGCGACAGCGCCCTGTCAGTCTTAACAGCTAACTCTGCCATCTCATTCACCACCGTCATCCGGTCATCCCCGTCATCAAAGCCGTTTTTGATCAAAGCATTCTTTGATCAAAGCCTTTTTTAATCAAAGCAGCGATGCGCCGATTTCGGCGCCCTGAATATCGCTGGGGGCATCCGGCATCAGCCGCCTGGCCTTGCCGCTTGGCACCACGCAGTCCACTTCAAAGGCATCCAGGGTATCGAGTCCGGGCGCTTCGTCGGGAGTGACAGCGGCGGCAAAGCGCGCCAGTGCGTCTATCCCGAGGGAGGACTCGAGGCTTGAGCTTATCACGCAGCGAAGACCGCGCTCATGGGCCTCATCAATCAGCGCCTGCACTCTGGCGGGTGAGCCAAGCAGCATCGGCTTCAGGATGAGTGCCCTGAGGCCGCTCGCCTGAACATCATCAGGAAAATGAAAGTTATCCAGCGACAGCGACTCATCGAGGGAAAAGTGAATGCCGGTGGCGCGGAACAGTGCGCCGTGATCGTGCTCATTCAGGCAAGGCTCTTCAATATAATCAATGGCATCGGCTGGCAGGCAGGCGCAAAAGTCGATGGCCTGCTCAAGGCTGAAGCCCTGATTGGCATCGAGCCTGAGTTTAAGGTCTGGCCTTGCTGCCAGCACCCCGTGCACCAGCTTAAGCTCGGTTTCCATCGAGGTTTGCGCTACTTTGATTTTGACAAAGCGGGTTGTTGGCGAAAGCCTGGCGACCCGGGCGGTCAGGGCGTCTACCGGCTCGTCTTGCTGCAGGTACATCAAGGGCACAGATGCCTTTGGCTTGGCCGCTGGCAGTTGTCCCTGCAAGGTTGCGGCTATAACCCCAAGCCCCCAGCCGACGGCCGGCAAGGGCGCGGTGTCGGCGGCCTGTTCCAGCGCTTCGAGGCTGTGGATGCCGGGCAGATGCGACAAGAGCCACTCGCGGCAGTCGTCAAGGGACTCCTGGCTGAAGCCCATGATGGGCGCGCCGTCCATATCAAGCCCTGACAGAGGCGCGATGTCGGCAAATGCCTGCAAGGGCCTGGCGCTGGCATCTGCATTGGTATCGGCTAGCGTAGCGACCAGCACCAGCCCTTGGCGCTCACTGATGCGCTGCTTGCCCACAGGTAAGGGGCGCGACAGCGGAATGCGGTAAGGATGAAGCGTAAAACTGAGTTCTGACATAGAGTTAACCCCAAATTGACTGCGCTGGCTTATTGCCGGATGGGCGGCGCAGCTGTCATGCCTGGCCTCGATAAGTCGTTGCTGAGTTGCAGCAGCAGGGCGCTGGCAACGGCCTCGGGCTGCTCGCCGTGGCAGTGGTGGCCGGCATTGGCGATGCGAATGAGCTGCAGCGTCTTGCCTTGGTCAGCGAGTGCCTGCTGCCAGTGGCTTGCGATGGCGGTGAACTTGGCATCCTGTTCGCCAACAACATAGTAAAACGGGCAGTGAAGCGACAGCGGCAACGCCGACAAATCTGCCTGCCTCCCGAGCGAGGAACCAAGGTACATGGCCCTGAGCGCATGGCGCTCACTCTCGGGCTGGCTTTGGCTGCGTTTGGCGATGAGCGCTGCCCGCGCCTGCTCATCGAGATGGGCAAACACGCCCTGACGATACCAGGCATCAAGAAAATCTGTGATGGAGCCTTGCTCGAGCCGCTCGGCCCACAGGCTATCGGAAGCGAGCCGCTCGATGCGCAGCTGTTCGCTCACAAGCCCAGGATGGCTCGACTCCAGCGTCAGGCTGAGGAGCCGGGGGCCGTCAGCTTGGCTTAGCATTCCGGCCAGATGCAGGGCGATGCGCCCCCCAAGGGAGTAGCCGAGCAGATGCAGCTCAGTCACAGCTTCGCGCGCAAGATAGCGGCAAAGTGCTTCGCACACGCCGTTGAAATCATAGCGGTCGCAGGCCAGCGGCTGCCTGCCGTGACCGGGTAAGTCCGGCGTCAGCAGGCGAAAGTGCGGCTCAAGCAATGGCCGCAGCGTCTGCCAGTCATCGCCGCTGCCCAAAAAACCGTGCAGCAGCAACAGCACCGGCTTGACGGCGCCGTTTTCCGGTTCAAAGAGCGGCTTGGCTCGCATCAGCGGCTCCGGCTCCACTCGGCCATGCGCTTGATTTGCTGGCTCGCCTGCTCGGGGCCGACCAAGACTTCGATCACCGAGGCGCCCGGGTGGTCGAGCGCGGCCTGATAGGCATCCATAAAGGCTTCCATGTCTTCGGCCCTGTCGTAGGGCAGGCCAAACATGGCGGCACCGTAGCCAAATTCGAGGCCGTGGCTCAAGCGATAAAAATCGCGCCGCAGCGCCTCAGTGGGCACGGGCAGCAGGTTGAAGATATTGCCGCCATCGTTGTTGAGCACCACTATCACCAGCGGCGATTCAGCATCGCGGGCGAGGGCGAGGGAATTTAAGTCGTGCAGCGCCGACAGATCGCCAAGTACCAGGGTAGTGGGTCGCCCCTTGTCCCGAGCCACGCCACAGGCGCTGGCGATAAGGCCGTCGATGCCGGAGGCGCCGCGATTGGTAAAGGTGCTGGCGGCGCAGCAGCCGATGGGGGCAAACATGTCATACAGCCGCACCGGCAGGCTGTTACCGATAAAGAGTTGCTGCTCGGCGGTATGGCTTGCGGCAATGGCGCGGATAACCTGCGCTTCACCGAATTCGCCACCATCGATATGGCGGACAAACTCCTGCTCCATCGCTTGATTGAGCGCGGTTAGCTCGTTGGCCCAGTGGGCGGCACTTGAGCGCGGCCAATCCAGCGCGGCTACATCAGCGGCGCGGCCAAGCCATAACTGTTTGCCGCTGTGGCTGGGGTCGAGCCGCTCCTGTGTCGGCAGTACCTGCCAGTAGCTGTGCCAGTCTTTGTCGGCAAGATAGGCAATCAGCCGCTTGGACAGAAGGCGGCCGCCAAACACCAGCACCCGCTCGGCCTGATCAAGCAGCGCCTTGGCCTTGGGGCTCAGCAGCAACTGATCCACATGGCCAATGGCACCGGGATGCTGGCGCAGTTGACACTGGGCATCGGTCAGCAGCGGCCAGCCAAGTTTTTGCGCAAGCGTAATAAGTTCCAGCGGTTCATCGGCATCGGTGAGGGTGCCGGCGATGATAACGCCCTTGCCGTGGACAAAGCGCATCATCGCATCCCGCGGCGGCAGGGCGCTCAGCGTCGTCCTGGCGATGTCGAGGTAAGGCGTCTGACGCGCCTGCCATTGGCCGAGGCGGCTTAAATAGCGATCGAAGCGGCCTAAATCCGGATGCTCGGGCGGGTAGAGTGGCTCGCGGTACATGCAGTTGATGTGCAGTGGCCGGTCGAGGTTGGCCACTTGCTCATCGATGGCGCTGAGCAATACTTCCGGGCCGATTTGCAGATCCGGCGTCGGCAGGTCGAGTGAGCGGGCATAGGTGCCAAAAATACCAGGCTGGGGGATGGCCTGATTGGCGCCGCAGCCATTGAGTTCCCACGGACGGTCGCCGGAGAGCACGATGAGTGGCACCCGGGTGAGCCAGGCTTCGACTATCGCGGGGTAGAGATTGGCCACCGCCGTGCCCGAGGTGGTGATAATGGCCACCGGCGCCCGGCTCGCCTTGGCAAGGCCGAGGGCGAGAAAGCCAAGGCCGCGTTCGTCAAAGTGAATATGGCGTTTGAGTTTGTCCTGGGCGGCCGCCGCCAGTGTCAGCGGCGTCGAGCGTGAACCCGGCGCCATACACAGGTGCTGTACGCCGTGGCGTGCCAGCTCTTCCAGAATGAGTGAGCCCCAGAGCAGATTGAGCTCTGCCGTGCCCGCGTGCGAATGATCCATGGTCTGCCAGTGTCATGACAACAATGGCCATAGTTTACCGCTAAGCGCGCATCTTAGAAGGCAATTTTTCACGCTTTGTGTCAGCTGCCAAGATTGTTTATCCATTCGCTCATCACCACGTGGGTCTTAATCTTGATGATGTCGGTGTGGGTGTCGATATATTCGCGGATTTCGTGCAGTCGCCGCATCGAGGGGGCGTGCACATACACCAGCAAATCCATGTCGCCGGAAATGCCGTGGCAGGTCAGCACTTCGGGAATGGCCTGAAACACATGCACCACATCGGCGCAGCGCGGGCACTTGTGCTGAATTTCAAAGTAGGCCGACACGCCTTCTTTCTGGGATTCGGACAGGAGCACCTGATAGCCGCGGATCACCCCGGTCTGCTCGAGCTTTTTGATCCGGTCTGATACGGCGCTGCGGGACAGATTTGCCCGCTCGGCGATGGCCGATACGCTTTGGCGCGCATCTTCGCGCAGTGCCTGAATAATGGCTTGGTCGAACTTGTCCACCCTTGGCTCCCGGGTTGTTGCCCGTCAAATTGACGGTGAAAATTAAAAAATCCGGCAAATTGCCGGTTAATGCATGCTGTGTGGCGGCTAAGAGCGGCAGAATGGCGCGCAGCACAGGGCTATACTTTGGCTAACTTTCCGCAGCACTACTTTAACAGATGGAACAGATCAGAGGAACGATAGGCCGCTGGCAAGGCGCCGGGTTGATGGCCACCACATTACTGGGTACCGGCGTATTTATTTTGCCGCAAATGACCCTCGAAAAAGCCGGTACCAGTGCCCTTTGGGCCTGGGCGCTGCTGACCTTGGCCATCATACCTGTGACCCTGGTGTTCGGGCGGCTGTCGAGCCGTTTTCCCCACGCAGCGGGGCCGGCATTTTTTGTTGAAAAAGCCTTTGGCCGCACCCTCGGTCGCAGTATCGGGCTTATCTTTCTGCTGGTGATCCCCATGGGCGCACCGGCCGCCATTTTGATGACCTTTCAGTTTGTCACTTCGCTCATCCCGCTTGCCGGTTGGGGGTTGCTGGCCGCGCAGTTGCTGGTGATAGGTTTGCTGTGGGTCGCCAATTTACGGGGGCTGCAGGTGTCTGCCAAGGCGCAGTTTGCCCTGACACTCGGCATTGTGGTCGTGGTCCTGACCCTGTTTGCCGCGCTTGGGGTGCAGCATAAAGCCGTCGAATTGCCGGATTTTGAGTCAGCCTGGCAGGCAGGGCCCATGATGCTCGCGGCCGCTATCGCCTTCTGGAGTTTTCTTGGGGTTGAAGCCATGACCCACCTCGCCGATGATTTTCGTGAGCCGGAAAAAGACATGATCCCGGCCATGATGCTTGGCACTGTGCTGGTGGGGATGATTTACCTTGGTTGCACCAGCCTGTTGTGGCTGGTGCCCTCGACAAGCGGTGTGGCCATGATGGGGGTGTTCGATGCCCTGCTTGGCGGCGCTGGCGCACAGGTGATTGCTATTCTGGGTATTGCCGCCGGACTTGCCACGGTGAACGTGTATTCCGGCAGTGCGGCGCGGCTTTTGTGGAGTTTCAGCCGTGAGGGCATCATGCCGCGCTGGTTTGAAAAGCTTAATCCCCATGGGGTACCGGTGCGGGCGCAGACTGCGATTCTTGGTGCCATGGCGCTGGTGCTGACCCTGGTGTTTGTGACCGGTCAGGAGCTTGAGCAGCTGATTGCCTGGAGCAACGGTGTGTTTGTGATCATCTATGCCCTGTCGATGGCCGCCGCATGGCGTTTGCTGCCGCGCTCATCAAGGCCATTTATCCTGCTTGGGCTGCTGTTTTGCGCGGCGCTGGCCTGGTCTTTGGGTGAGCGCATGCTTTATGCCCTGTTGCTGCTATCGGCGGTGTTGCCGCTGCTGTGGTGGCAAAAAGGGCATTTGCAGCGCAAAGCGAGCGGCATTTTGTGATTGCCTGACTAATTCAGGTGGGCTCAGGTAAGCTCAGGTTGAAATGGTTAACTCCGCTCAAGGCCCGTCAGTGACGGGCTTTTTTATTTGCGCTCATGCAAGTCTTACCGCAATTCGGTTTGATTTTGGCCACAGTTCGGCCAAGGCTGCTGCGGTGTGTAAACGTATTTTTTTACAAAATAGTAACAGCCTTCTTGCCAATCCTTTTGCAGAATGGTGTCTGTAACGGGTAGCAGACTGGATAAGG
Organism: Shewanella jiangmenensis; assembly: GCF_018596335.1. Taxonomy (GTDB): domain Bacteria; phylum Pseudomonadota; class Gammaproteobacteria; order Enterobacterales; family Shewanellaceae; genus Shewanella; species Shewanella jiangmenensis. The sequence goes on from NZ_JAHEPS010000004.1 coordinate 214,794, forward strand.
AAGGCCGATGAAAACTGTTAAACCTCTGATTGCGTTAATCTCTTTGATGGCGTTGTTTGAACCTGCTTGGGCAGCAGACGTACCGGCCAATGCCGATACCCAGCATGCCAAGCTGCAACCGGCCATAAGTGCCGCCCTTGCTGCTGCCGAGAGGCCTGCTGCCGACAAAGCGCGGGATGCGCAGCGTAAACCCGATGTAATGCTGAACTTTTTTGAGGTGGAGCCCGGGCAGAAGGTGCTGGATATTTTCTCCGGCGGTGGTTACTACACCGAGCTGCTGGCGCGGGTGGTGGGTAAAGAAGGGACTGTGGTTGCCCACAATAATCAGGCCTATCTTCCCTTTGCCGGTGAAGAGCTTAAACAGCGCCAGTATGATAAGCGTCTGCCCAACGTGCAGCCGCTGCTTGCCGAAGCCAACGACTTACGTTTCGCCGAGGCCAGTTTCGATCGGATCTTTTTTGTGCTTGGGTTTCACGATGCCTTTTTCAGCGACAAAGATTGGCCAGCCATCGATGTCGACAAGCTGACGGCGCTGATGTTCCGCTCACTGAGGCCCGGTGGCAAGGTGGCGATTATCGATCACAGGGCAAAAGCGGGCAGCGATATTGAGGTAGCCAAGCGTTTGCACCGCATCGATCCGGCCATCATCATCGAAAAAATGACCGCTGCCGGTTTTGTGCTGGAAGCCCAGAGTGATGCGCTGAAAAACAGTGCCGATGACCTTGAACAGTCAGTGTTTTCAGAGCAGATGCGCGGTCGCAGCGACAGGTTCGTACTAAAGTTTACTCGTCTTTAGTCAACGGCTTGCGCAGTAAAATTCTGGTCTATATTTGATCTACTACACCAAGGAGATCGGATATGAATTCTGCTGCGCTGCTTGCCAAAGTTGACCAACTTCCCCGCCTTCCCAAGGCCATTGCCGAGCTGCTCGACATAGTCAATCGTGACGATGCCACAGTGAAGGTGGTGTCTGAAAAACTCTCCCATGACCCTGTGCTCAGTGCCCGGGTGCTGCGGCTGGCCAATTCGGCCCGTTTTGGCTGCTCCCGCGAGGTGGGGTCCATCGACGATGCCGTGGTGCGTCTGGGGATGCAAACCCTGCGCACTTTGGTGATTGCCTCCGCCGTGGTTGGCGCTGTGCCCAAGGTTCAGGGAATAGATTTGGGCGATTTCTGGGGTAATACCTTTGAAGTGGCCATTGTCTGTCAGGAGTTGGCCAAGCGCATGGGCACCCTGCCGGATGAGGCCTTTACCGGCGGCATTCTGCACTCGATTGGTGAGCTTTTGATTGTCAGCAGCGAGCCTGAGGCGGCCGCCAATATCAATGCCGCCGTTGCCGATGGCGCCGATCGTAACCTGATGGAGCGCGAGCTGCTGGGCTATGATGCGGCCGAAATTGGTTCTCTGCTGGCGCAAAACTGGAAATTTACCCCGGCGCTGGTCAAGGGCATTCAGTTTCAGGACTCCCCCAAAAACTGTGAGCCGTTTTCCAAACTGGCGGGCATGCTGGCCATGTCTAAAAAGGTGGTCAGCGATTGGGACAAAATCGGCGACGATGAGCGCACCAGTTGGCTTGCTCAAATCAGCGAAATGGCCGGTATCAAGGTGGATTTGAGCGGGCTTGCGCAAAAGTTGACCAAGCTGCACGGGCAGGGCATGGACATGGGCAAACAGCTGGCGTGAGTGTTATTGGCTGGCCTGATTGCGCAGCTGGATAAGCTCACTGTGTTTGAGGTAGAGCAGATCGGCGGTTTTACGGATGATCTGCTCTTCATACTGGCACAGTTCACCATCGGCAAACGCGAGTTGCCACATCGCCAAAATCAGCGCCTGTTTATCCTGCAGGCTGAATTCCCGATTGATTAAATCAGTGTATTCAAACAGCGAAGTTGCGTCTTCATGGCGCGCTTTGGCATCCTGAATGAGCTCATCGGCCTCGCTGGGCGATACGCCGGTGAGTTTGACCAGCAGCTCAGGCAACAGCTGCTGCTCCTGATTGGCAAGACTGTCGTCCGCCAGCACCAGTTCAATCAAGAGCGCCGATGCAGCTTCCTGGCGAGAAATTGCTTTGCCGGGTTCCCCCAGCTGCTGTTTCAGCAGTTTTTTCAGCGCCGCTATCATGCTTTTCTCCTGATTGAACCCTGCAGAATTTGCGGACTGTTACAGTAGTCCGCCAAGGCCTTTGGTCAGCAGACCCACGGTACCTTCACCGCCGCTGGCCTGTAAATAGTTTTTGGCGACATCGACCATAGGCATGGCGAGCTCTTTGGAGATGCCCAGCTTGGCGAAAGCATCGTACACCATGGCGCTGCCCTGCAGTGAGTTGCCAAGGCCGCCGGCTTTGGACAGCAGGCCCGACATGCCGCTGCCGCTGTCGAGTTTGGGCACGGCGCCGAGCATGGCATCGGCACCCGGAATGGCGCTGGTAAGGCTTGTGAATTCGTTGCCGCTGAGATTGCCTTTTGCCAGTTGCAGCAGTGCGCCCATGCCGCCCTGTGCCTGATTTTGATTCAGACCCAGCGCCATCAGGTTACCGAGCAGATCGCCGCTTTGGGCTGTGGCAGCCTGCGCCGCTTGGGTTGCCGGGGCAATCTGGCTGGCGCCAACCTGCCTGAGGGTCTCGCCGGCGAGGCTGCCCAAATCGGCTGCATTGGCCAGAGGCGACAGCAGTGACAGTGACAGGATGACTGAAAATGGCGTGCTTGCTTTCATAAAATGGTGTCCTTGTAGCGCTTTCCTTCGAATGATGGCGGCTATTCTAGGCGTATGGCTGTGGCAAATGCACGGAATTTGCGACTCTTACGCCGCCCTGCGTGCAGAAGGACTGTGCATCGGCAGGGGATTTTGGGTATTCTAGGCGCACAAAATAAGGGGTCAGGTCCTTGGGCGGCGCCGCTTTGGTGTCACCGGGCAATATTCACATTCAACGATTGGATAGACACATGTCACTGTCGGTAGTTTTGAGCGAAGCCTATAACTTCTTTCGCAATCATTTGAGCCAGTTGGCGGCATTCACTTTTCCGCTGCTGCTTGCCCAGGTGGGGATCCAGCTGTGGCTGGGCAGTGAGTTTAAGGTTATGGACGAGAGCAATCCCCAATTTGGTGGGGCGCACTTTTTCGCCATGATGATGCTGCTGGTGATTTTCTCCATGCTGATAGCGTCGCTGACCCTGTTCCTGCAAGTGCGCAGCGAAGGGAATAATCTGTCGGCCGGTGCCTTGCTCAAAGCGAGCCTGCCATTCGTGCCGCCACTTTTGCTGGCCGGTGTGTTTTCCGGCATGGCGGTGATTGCCCCTGTGATGATTGCCGCCGCGCTCGGGCCGCTGTGGATCATAGGTCTGGTGCTGAGCCTGTATATCTTCTCCCGCCTCGCTTACGTGAATTTTATGGTCGTGGCCGAGCGTTTGACACCGCTTGAAGCCATCAAGGCAAGCTTTCAGTTTTCCTCTCCCATAGTGCTGCACACCATTGGCCTGTTGTTGCTGTATGTGCCGCTGATGCTGATTGGCGGCGCAGTGGGTACGCTGCTTAGCGGCGCTGGCATGCCGGTACAGCTGGTGATTGAAAGTCTGTTCGCTTTTATCGGCCTGTTCGTCAACGTGGCGCTGTTCCGCCTCTATATGGTGACCCGCGCCAAGGCCTGATGGAGTGCCAATGACAGACTCGCAGCTCATCGCCGCATTCGATGCTGCCCTTGGCGAGGATTATCGTCAGGCCCGCCGGTACGCGCGCGATGTGCCGTCTCAGTCACTGCTGACACTCAGAAGCGCGCTTTACAAACTCACGGGTATCCTCGCGGATACCCGTGTGCATTTTGATAGCCCCAATCTGTACAACCGCATTGAAGCGTTATCGCAGGCGCGGGTGCTCGGTGTGCGTCAGGTGCGCGCCATGCACCGGCTGCGCGCCGATGGCAATCGCGGTGCCCATCCCGAAAAATACCATTTAAGTCAGGCCGATCTGTTGGCGCTGGCGCAAAAGTCGCTGCAGCAATTTTGCCAGCTGGTGGCCGGACTGAGCGGCGCCGAGCCCACAGCCTTTGAGTTTGAACCGCTGGAAGACTCCTGCAAGCGTGAGCTTTGTTACCGAGCCGTGATGCAGGATGACGCCGAGGCCCAATATCTGCTGGGCATGGCATTCAAAGCCGAAGGCCTGATGGCCCGCGACCTCATTGCCGCCGCCGGCGAATATGGCAATGGCCTGAAAGATGAAAGCGCCGCAGAGCCTGCGCCGGATGCTGAGCGTTTGCTTGCCAAAGCCAAGCACTGGTTCAGTGAGGCGGCGTCGCTGCCCAAGGCGCGCTACGAGCTGGCGGTAGCCTGGCTCCACTGTTACGGCGGCAATGCCGATACCGCCAGAGGGCTTGCGCTTTTGCGTGAAGCGGTGGATTTGGGGGTTGAGGATGCCTGTGCCTTGCTCGGCTTTTGTGCCCTGACCGGCCAGTTTGGGCAGACGCTGGACTTTACCCTTGCCGAGGAGCTGCTCAGCCGCGCAGCGCAAAGCGGCCACAGCGAAGCCGAAGCCAACCTTGGCGTGCTTTTTTATCAGCAGGGGCTCACCGAGCAGGCATTTCGCCATATCGAATCGGCGGCGCGGGCGGGATTTCCGCCGGCGCAATATCATCTTTACTTACTGCTTGGCCGCGGTGAAGGCTGCCAGGCCGACGCCATGGCTGCCGAGCGCTGGCTTGCCGAGGCGGCCTCGCAGGGGCAGCTGGATGCCATGTTTTTACGGGCCCGCCACATGCTGCACGATGAAAGCACCCTTGGCAGCGACCTTAAACTGGCTGAAGACTATTTACGCCAGGTTATCCGCTACAGCCGCAGCGTGCCTGCCATGGTGGAACTGTCGATGGCACTGGCCGATGGCATGCTTGGCCGCATCGATGTGGTGGGGGCAGCGGCGCTTTTGCATCACGGCGCCCTGATTGGCAATGATGAGGAGCGCAGCATCATAGCGCCACTGTGGCAGTCGCTTGCCAGTCAGGTGGAGCGGGTGCTGGCATTGAGCCAAAACGCAGACGAAAAAAAGGCTCTGGAGAGAGCCAAAGAACTGCTTTTGGAGATGCCGGGGCAGGGTGATTAGCCCCGGGTGCAGTGGATAGGTTGAGCGGGCGACTCAGGCTGACAGCGTCAGTTGAGCGGGTCGTGCTCGAATGTCTCGCCCTTGTGCGGCCGTGGACGGAAGCTGTCGCGGTCGCGGAATTTGACAAAAACATCACTTTGCTCGGCGTTCTGCCCGGCAAATTCAGCATTGAAACCATAAGCTTTCTGGGCGGCAGCCTGTTGCTGCGCCTCCATTTGACGACGCAATTTGCCAAGCCAGAATCGGCCAAACAGGGCAAAGAGTACAAAGGTCACGGCGCCGGCGAGCAGAATAAAAGGCAGTGCCATCAGACTGAGTCCCAGTACCAACAGACCCGCGGCGAACATGGCGAAACCCTTAAGGCCGCTGAAGCGTTCGTGCATGGGTGGTGTATGGAATTGACTGTAAATCATAGTGCCTCCACGGCTGATGTCAGGGCTACAGTCTGCGAAAATTTGCGCTGCTAAGCACGTGAAATATGGTTAATCTTGCGTCCATTTTTGACTGTTGCCGACGTTTTCACGGCCTCTGCCGCTGACGTTTTTAAGAGCACTGTCGCCAAAGTTTTCAAGGGCGCTTTGGGTGATGAGTTCGCGCAGCCACCTGTGGCCGGGGTCGCCGTCATTGCGCTGATGCCACAGCAGCACATAGGCCAGCGGCATAAACTCAAACGGCAGCGGCAGCATCTCCAGTCCGTAGAGTTTGCTGGCGTGGCGGGCAAAGCTTTGCGGCAGGGTAAACACCAGATCCGTATGGGCGCAGACGCTGGCCGCGCCGTAGAAATCCGGCACAGTAGCGCACAGATGGCGCTGTTTACCGTTTTGGGCCAGGTGATAGTCGAGCGCCCACCAGTCATTGCCTTCGCAGCGCACCTGCACATGTTTAAGTGCCAGATAATACTCCAGATCCCACTCACCCCGCGCGGCCAATGCCAGCGCCGGATGCCCTTTTCGCACCAGACACAGCTGAATGTCGTGATACAGGATCTGATGGCAAATGCCTTCGGGCAGGCTGTCGATACCTAAATCGGACTGGGGTTTCAGATCTATACCGTCTATACCCAAGTCAATCTGGCCAAGTTGCAGGTCACTTAAGGATTTTTCGCTCCACATGTAGGAGTTGAGCCTGAGCCCCGGCGCTGTCTCCAGCAGCGGCCCGATAAAACCCGGGATTAGGGTTTCGTAGGCACTCTCGACCATGGCAAAGCTGAAGCTGCGGGTACTGCTTGCCGGGTCGAAGTGGGGCGGCCTGGTCAGCTGATACAGCGCCTGCAGAATGTCAGGCAACTGCTTGGCCAGCGCCAGTGCGTGGGCTGTGGGCTTAAGGCCATGGGCGGTGCGGGAAAACAGCGGGTCGCCCAACAGGTCACGCAGGCGATTGAGGCTTTTTGACAGCGCCGACTGGCTCAGATTGAGCCGGACACCGGCACGGGTCACGCTTTGCTCTTCCAGCAGTACCTGCAGCACAACCAATAAATTCAGATCGATACGTGCGAGCTTGTCCAGTTGCATAGATATTCCCAGGCGGAATGTTTAAAAGGAATATATACCATTTCTGTTCATACCATGGCAGGAGTAAACTCTGCCCAATCCGAAATTTGCCGAAAAGTTACCCTACATGTCTCGTAATCTGTTGCCCATTTTGATGTCGCTGGTGCTGCTAAGCCCGCTCGCCATCGACATTTATCTGCCGTCCATGCCTGCCATGGCGCAGGAGTTTGCTGTTGATGAGCGCCAGGTGCAGTCGACTCTGGTGCTGTTTTTGTTTGCCATGGGCGTGGGACAGGTGCTGATTGGCCCGCTGGCCGACCGCTACGGCCGCCGTCCGGTGGCGCTGTTTGGCATAGTGCTTTATATCGTCAGCAGCTTGCTGGCGATGGCGGCAGTGGAGTTTGAGTGGCTGCAGCTGGCGCGTCTGCTGCAGGGGCTGGCTGCGTGCTCTACCTCGATTGTGGCGTTCAGCGCCGTGCGTGACAGCTACAGCGTTGCCGAAGGCGGACGAATTTACAGCTACCTGAACGGTGCCATCTGCGTGATCCCCGCGCTGGCGCCTACTCTGGGTGGCCTGCTGGCACTGCAATTTGGCTGGCGCTCAACCTTTGCTTTTATGGCCATTTATGGCCTGTTGATGCTGCTGGTGGTGGGTTACCGCTTGCCGGAGACCCGTCCGGCCAATACGGTGTCGAGCGGCGCCCTGTACCGCTGGGAGCGTTATGGCCCTGTGCTGGGTAACAGCCATTTCATGTTTTACGCCGTGACCTGCATGGCGGCGATGGCGGCCATCCTGTGTTACGTGTCTTATTCATCCATGTGGCTGATTGGTCGCCTTGGCGTGAGTGAGCTGACCTTCTCAGGGCTGTTTGGGCTCAACGCGGTGGTCAATATCATCGCCTGCTTTGCTGCGCCTGTGGTGATGAAGCGTCTGGGGAACCGCCCGACCGTGATAGTGGCGCTGTGGCTGATGACCCTGGCCGCCGTACTTGAGCTGGCGCTGCAATTGCCGGATTGGTCATCGGCGCTCGCCGCGGCCTTCGCCTTTATGTTGCCTATGATGTTGCTGTGCATCGGCTTTGCGCTGCTGCTTGGCCCTGCCACCTCCATGGCGCTGGCGCCCTTTGGTGAGCGTGCCGGTACTGCCACCGCCATGCTCGGCTTTATTCAGATGAGCGGCGCATCGGTTATCACAGGTCTGGTGCAGCTGACACCGCTGGAAGCACCGATGGCGATTGGCCTGACCATGGGCGTGATGTCGCTGTTACTGTTGCTGATTATGATGCTGCCCGGCCTGAATCACTGGCACCGTGAGCCCGAAGGGCAGCAGCTCCACGAAGTCTAAAATCACCCTTTGGCCCGCAAGCGATATTCCCGCTGCGGGCCATTTTTTTTATGATGGGCAAATTCAAATCAGTTGAGTTAATCCTGTGTCCAGACGTGTTTGTGCCCATTGCGGTTTCCCCATGCGGGTTTGTTTGTGCGCTGAACTTGTGTCGGTGATGAGCCAAACCCGGGTGTGGGTGCTGCAACATCCATCCGAGGTGGAGCATGGCAAAAACAGTGCACGGCTTTTGCCACTGTTGTTGCCCGCGGCAGAGATTTTTGTTGGTGAGAGTGAGGCGGATTTCAGTGCTCTGCGTGATCGCCTTGTCGCCGAACGGCTTAAACCTGTGCTGGTGTATCCGTCAGAGCAGGAGTCGCAGGCCTTTACTGACAGCGACACTGACGACAGAAGGGTATTGCTGCTCCTTGATGGCACCTGGCGCAAGGCGCTGAAGATGTACCATCTCAATCCCTGGCTGCAGCAATTGCCACATCTGTCACTGCAGCCCGGTAAGCCGTCGGCTTATCTTATTCGTAAGGCGAGCCGTGCCGACAGCCTGTCGACCCTCGAAGCCGCCGCTGAGGCGCTGTCGATACTTGAGCCGTCACTCGATGTGACGCCGCTGCACACAGTGTTTGCCGCCATGGTCAGGCGGCGCATTGATGCCATGCCAGCCGAGGTGCGAAAGCGCTATGGTCTGGATGAGAGTAACCGGTTCGACTGATAGGGCAAGTCCTGCCTCGGTGTTACTCTGATTGTCTGGGGATTGCCCCGGTTAACTGACACGGATTGAGCCCGCAGGAAGGATGCCTATGCCGCGCACTATTCAGCCGAGCACTGTTCAGCCGAGCACTGTTCACCAAGCAAACGGCGCCGCGAGCGTGAACAGCGGCGGCCCGCATCGACACTCGGCGCTGATGTGGCTTGGGCTGGTGCTTGGCGCCGTGCTGGTTACTGCGACTGTGTCGATTGGCTACGCCTACTGGCAGATTGCCCGCGAAGTCGATGAAGATTTAACCCAGCTTATCAGCTTTATCGACACCCGATTGCAAACGGCCGAGCGCTCGCTTCTGGAGCTCGACAAGCTTGAGCTGGAGCTGTGCGATAGCCCCGCGATAGAGCGTCTGACCGAATTTGCCTTTGAGCACCCCGCCAGCGGTATCTTTCTTACCCGTCCAAATGATGAGCATGCCAAGGTATTTTGCACCATCCATGGACAAGTCTCGCCGCTGCAGCACAGCAGGGTATTGGCGCGAGCGCCCCTGGCAGATAAACCGCAGTTTGAATTGCTGATTGTGGAGCATCTCTGGTCCGGGCGGCTTCGCAGTGACCTGTTTCTCGACTACCACGGCGAGCGGCAATACAACTCGGTGCAAATCCCCCTCACTGACAGCTTCGCCTTTTTTGAAGACGACAATGACAGGGAGCGGCGGGTGGTAAGCCGCTTGGCCGGGGAGTATGAGCTGACCCGGCAGGGCGAACTGTCTGAGGCGGCGCAGTGGGGGCAGATAAGCAGCGAGAGTCAGGGCTGGCCTATCCAGTATGAAGCCGGCATAGGCGGCAACAGGGTGCTGCATGAGGCTATGATTTCACTGCCTTTCTGGCTGCCAGTCGGCTTGCTCACTGTCGGCCTGTTTGGCTATGTGCTGCGGCTTAGGGAAGAGGTGACGGCTCATCATTTTCGCTTTCACCGCGCACTGGATCGCAAAGAATTCGTTGGCTACTTTCAGCCGCTGGTGGATGTCAGGGCCGGTAAAATTGTCGGCTGCGAAGTGTTGCTGCGCTGGCGAAAAGCCAATGGTGCCGTAATCCCCCCCGGGCACTTTATTCCTGAGCTTGAGCGAAGCTCGCTTATCCAGCCGGTAACACAGCAGCTGCTCACCTCATTGGGGCCGCAGCTGGACGAAATTCTCGCCGCCGATCCGCTTTTTCGCTGCGGCGTTAATCTGGTGCCGGCCCAACTTGAGCAGCCCGCCCTCGGCGACTGGCTGGTCGATTTCAGTAAGACATTCGATTGCCGCCAACTGGCGTTTGAAATCACCGAGCGGCTGCCCATCACCGACATGGAAGCCGCCAAGCACGAGCTTAAGCGGATTAAGGCGCTCGGCATTGAAATCGAGTTGGACGATGCCGGCACGGGTTACGGCGGCGCAGCTTACCTGCAGGAACTGACCATAGATGTGCTCAAAATCGACAAACTGTTTGTCGATACCCTGGTGCACTCGCCTGCTCATACGCCGGTGCTCGATGCCTATATTCGCCTCGGCCAGAGTCTGGGGCTAAAAATCATTGCCGAAGGGGTCGAAACAGAAGCGCAGTCGCAGGCGCTGCTTTCCCGTGGCGTGAGTCTGCAGCAGGGCTATTTATTTGCCAGGCCCTTGCCTGCAGCAGAATTTGTTGCCTTTTACCGTGGCTGGCGGCCACAATTATCGGGGTCAGAGCTCAGTTCCGTTTCAGCCGTTCGCGCCAAAAAGGTATTGCCATGAAAAGCTTGTCATACTCGCTGTTAGTTATGCTCGGTTTGAGCGCTGCCGCCCACGGCGCGGACGACGCCAAACCCAGACTGGTAATGAAGGCCAATCAGGCCCATGAGCAGGCGTTGAAAACCGAAGCCGAGCAACTCGAAAAGGCCCGTGCGGCGGCAAACGACACGGCCAGCCGCGAGGCCGACGTGTTAAAGCGCCAGCAAAACGGCAGTTGGGAAGACGCCCAGCGCGACAAGGCGGCGAGTCAGTTCAGCGAACGTGAAAGCCGCGAGCAAAAATACCTGCGTGAAGCCAAAGAAGCCGCCAAAAAAGAGCGAAAGATCCCCAAACCATGAGTCTTGTCTGTAACCTGTGCGGCGCATCCGACCTGTACCTGTTTGCCGAAGATAAACGCCGTCCCTATTATCGCTGCCGCCACTGTGCGCTGGTGCAGGTGCCATCTCCCTTTCATTTAAGCCCCGAAGCCGAAAAGGCCGAGTACGACAAGCACGACAATGGCGAAGACAGCCCGGGTTATCGCCATTTTTTAAGCCGTACCTTAACGCCACTGCTGCCAAGGCTCGCCCCCGGAGCGAGAGGGCTCGACTACGGCTGCGGCGCCGGCGCGCTGCTGGCAAAAATGGCGGCTGAGCAGGGGTATCAATTTGCGCCATACGATCTCTACTACTTCCCTGACCGCAGCGTGCTCAATAGCCGCTACCAGTGCATCACGCTGACCGAAGTGATTGAACATGTCGCCGATGCTGCCGCCTTGCTGGATGAACTCGCCCGGCTGATAACCCCCGGCGGCATTCTGGCCATCATGACCAAACGGGTGCTGTCGGCGGAGGCCTTCAGCCGCTGGCATTACAAAAACGACCCGACTCACATCAATTTTTACAGCGACGAGACCTTCGCCTGGATAACCGCCGAGCGTGGCTGGCAGCTCGAGTTGGTCGATAAAGACGTGGTGTTTCTCCGCGCTGCGGATTAACAATCAGCTGACTGCGTAAGAGATTGGTTATCCCGGGCGCAGATTGATGAGGCTCGCCCCAAAAGTCACTGTGCGGCGCAAAAGATAGCGTCCGGCGCACGGTATCACTTTCGTTTACACTTTTTTGACCGCTTTATCCCGCGCTTGCCTTGCTGCTAAGCGCGGGATTGCATTAAATGGCGCTTTTAGCATCAGATTTTACACATCACATTCTCGCAATCATGATTCAGGAGCAGGACGCGCAATGAAACGTACGCTGTCAGCCCTGACCCTGGCGATGGGGCTTGCTTTGGCCCCCGCCATCAGTCAGGCCACCACTGCCGCCGATGTACAGAGTTTTACATTGGAAAACGGCATGAAAATTATGGTGTTGGAAGATTCATCCATTCCAAACGCCAACATGTATCTGTTCTGGAAGGTCGGCTCGCGCAATGAAGCGCCGGGCATTACCGGCATTTCACACTTTTTTGAGCACATGATGTTTAACGGCTCGAAAAAGTTCGGCCCCAAGATGTTTGACCGCACCATGGAAGCGGCGGGCGGTGCCAACAATGCCTACACCACTGAAAACCTGACCGTGTACACAGATTGGTTCCCGGCGGCGGGGCTGGAGACGATTTTCGACCTCGAAGCCGACCGTATCGCCAATCTGGATATCGACCCCAAGATGGTTGAAAGCGAGCGCGGTGTGGTGACCTCCGAGCGCAGCACCGGCCTTGAAAACTCCAACATTCAGGTATTGATGCAGCAGCTCAAGGGCATAGCGTTTCGGGCGCACCCTTACAGCTGGTCGGTGATTGGTCATGAGTCGGATATTGCTGCCTGGACTCAGCAAGATTTGGTGCAATACCACAAGACTTACTACGCCCCCAACAACGCCGTGGTGGTGATTGCCGGTGATGTGAAACTGGCCGAAGTCAAAGCGCTGGCGAACAAGTATTTTGCGCCTATTCCGGCGCAGGCACCGCCCCGCGACGTGAAAACGGTGGAGCCGGAGCAGCAGGGCGAGCGGCGCACCTTTGTCCATAAGCCATCGGCCAGCAGCCCAAGTGTGATGATGGGTTATCACGTGCCCGCCACCTCCCACGCCGACTACTATGCGCTTGATTTACTTGCCGGTATTTTAAGTGCAGGCAACAGCTCGCGTTTATATCAGTCGATGGTGGACAGCGAGTTGGCGCTGGAGGCCGATACCTATCTGCCGATGTCGTTCGACCCGAACCTGTTCTATCTCTATGCCGTGGGTGCACCCGGAGTGGCGGCCGACAAACTCGAGCAGGCGCTGATCGCCCAGACCAATCGTATCGCCGCCGAAGGTGTGACCGAGCAGGAGCTTGAGAAAGCCAAAAATATCAAGCTGATGAACTTCTATCAAAGCATGGAAACCATCAACGGCAAGGCCGATACCATAGGCACCTATGAACTCTTCTTTGGCAGTTTTGACAAGCTGTTCAATGCCCCCGAGGCCTATAACAAGGTCACAGTGGCCGACATTCAGCGGGTCGCGCAAACCTATTTGAAACGCGCCAACCGCAGTGTGGCTGTGCTTTCTGCCAACGAGGAGATGGATAAATGATGAAGTGTAAACCTCTGCTGCTGGCGGTGGCTCTGGCGCTGTCTGGCTGTGCCGCTACCGAGGGCACAAAGCCGCTCAGTGTGGATAATTCACCGGCATTTCAGTTGCCTGCCTACGAAACCCTGACGCTGGATAACGGGCTGACCCTGTATCTGATGCAGCAAAAAGAAGTGCCGCTCATCACTGTCAATGCAGTGGTACGTGCCGGCGCTGTCAACGACCAGTTGCCCGGTATTTCGGCCATGACGGCCGAAAGCCTGCTGCTTGGCGCCGGTGGCAAGTCCAAGCGCGCCATTGAAGATAAAGTGGATTTTCTCGGCGCCAGCCTGAATGTCAAAGCCGGTAAAGAAGGCAGTTACGTCAGCAGCAAATTTATGGCCAAGGACACAGAGCAGATGCTGCCGCTGTTTGCCGATGTGCTGCGCCGCCCTGACTTTGATGCCGCTGAGTTTGCCAAACTGAAACAGCGTGAAATCGGCGGCCTTATTCAGGCGAAAGACAGCCCGCGCGCCGTGGTCGGCAACTACTTTGCCGAGCTGGTGTACGGCGACCATCCCTACGGCAATGCCAGTGGTGGCAACAGTGACTCCATCGCCGCGCTTGAGCTGTCGCAGGTAAAAGGCTTCTACCGCGAATTTTATCAGCCCGGCAATACCGCCATTGCTGTGGTGGGCGATTTTGACGTGGCCGAGATGAAATCCAAACTCAGTGCCGCCTTCGCCGACTGGCAAAATCATGCCAAGCCCCAGACTGTGGAGCTTAAGCAGGCGCTGCCAGCCCCAACCAAAGCCAGAGTACTGCTGGTGGATAAACCCGATGCCACCGAAACCACCTTTGTGATTGGCGGTGTTGGCGTGACCAACAATAACCCCGATGCAGTGGGCCTGACTGTGGTCAACACCATACTCGGTGGTCGTTTTACTTCCTGGCTTAACGATGAGCTCAGGGTTAACGCAGGCCTGACCTATGGCGCGCGCTCAGGCTTTGTGTCGTTCAGTGAAAGTGGCCTGTTTCAGATGAGCACCTTCACCAAAACCGAGACCACCGAAGCGGCAATCGATCTCGCGCTCAAAACCTACGGCCGCCTGTGGCAGCAGGGGATAGACCAGGCCACCCTTGACTCGGCCAAGGCTTACGTAAAGGGCCAGTTCCCGCCTGACTTTGAAACCAGCGGCCAGCTCGCCGGTTTGCTGACCGACATGTATCTCAATGGTTTTGATAACAGCTACATCAACGACTTCGAGAAAAAAGTGGACAGTCTGACCCTGGCCGAAAGCCAGCGCCTGGTTAACACCTATTTCCCCAAAGATGGACTGCAGTTTGTGCTGATTGGCAATGCCGCCAAGATAGCACCGCTGGCCGCCAAATATGGCGAAGTCACCCAAATCAGCATCAAGGATGTGGGCTTTGGCGGCTAATCCGGCTTAGCCAGTATCACGGGGCCTGCATTGTCAGGCCCCGTTTCATTTTGTCTGCAGCAACGGCACTTTCTTTCAATTGTTCTACACTTAGGCAAGGCAGTAGCTTGGAGAGGACTCCGCACCTGCCGGTCTTTGCGCTCAGTGGTGGGCGTTTTGAAGGGATAGAGCCATGACAAATCACAAGCACCCCCAGGAAGAAGAGGAATCTCTGTCGATGGACAAGCTCGAACAGGCCTTTCTCGACAAAGTCGATTGGCTGCATGTTCAGGAGACAGTAAAACTGCTGCTGCTTTCTATGGCGCAGATTGAATTGACCCTCACCGATGGCGACTACAATGTCACCGGCCTTGGGCAGCAATTTACCGACATGGCGTCGCATCTTCGGCAGGTGAATCTGCATCTGGCCAATCAGCCCGACACCCCCAAAGACATCATCAAACACGGCATTATGCTCGAAACCGAAATTGATAAGGGTGTGGTGGCATTTCAGTTTTACGACCGCCTGAGTCAGCGCTTACAGCACGTGGTTACCGGGCTTGCGCTAACTGAAGAGCTGCTGTGCGATGAGCACAAACGCCTCGATGGTGAGGAATGGCTCAAAATCCAAAAGCAGATTAAATCCACATACTCACTTGATTGCGAACGTAAAATGTTTGATCTTGTGCTCCAGGGAATGCCTCTTCACCAAGCCTTGGCGCTGTATCGGGATGAACATCTTTACCGTAAAGACGATATCGAACTCTTTTAAATACCTGCTGCTGGCATGGTCGCTGCTGCTGCCTGCGGCGGCGACAGAGATGCCCTTTGCCGACTGGTGCCACGCCCTTGCGGGCAACTGGCAGGGCAGCGGCGCCCGCAGCGGCGAACTTCCCAAAGCCATTACCACCCAAGCCATCTGCAGCGCCGATGGCGCGCAGCTGATTATCAGTGTCAGTCAGGGCGTGCGTTATGCCAGCAGCGAAACCTGGTGGTTTCGCCGTCAGGGCGACAAGGTAATGCTGACCTTTTTTGATGGCGTGACCGAAGACAAGGGCCGCGAGTTCAGTCTGTATCGCCGTGGCGACAGCTATTCGCTGCTCGGTGAGGGCGTGATAACCGACAGACCTGCCCTTATCCAATTGCTGTTTGAGCCCAAAGACGGCGGCTGGCAATGGCTGCAGCAGTCACAGTTTTTGGACGACGAAGTCGAGCGTTATCAGCTTTATCGGGGCATGTCGCTGCTGCCGCTGAATGGCGGCGGATAATCCTCCTCAGCGGGCGCCGGCAAAGCCCTGCTGGCGCCAGGCTTCGTAGCTGATAATGGCTACCGCGTTGGATAGATTCAGGCTGCGGCTCGATTCCACCATGGGAATACGCAGGCGCTGCTCGGTCGGCACCGAGTTGATAATCTCCATCGGCAATCCACGGCTCTCGGGGCCAAACAAAAGCACGTCATCGGGGGCAAATTCAAGCTCAGTATGGGGGCGGCTGCCCTTGGTGGTGCAGGCGAGAATGCGCCGTCCAGCCATGGCTTCAAGAAAGCTCGGGTAGTCTTTATGGCGGGTCACACGGGTCATATCGCTGTAATCCAGCCCGGCGCGGCGCAGCTTTTTCTCTTCCAAATCAAACCCCAGCGGCTCAATCAGGTGCAGTTCGCAGCCATTGTTGGCGCACAGGCGAATAATATTGCCCGTGTTGGGGGCGATTTCGGGTTCATAGAGGGCGATATGGAACATAAAGCGCTTGTGGTTGTCCAAAAGAGCGACGAGTATAGCAAAACTCGGATTAATCAATCATTAGAATGGATTTTGATAATGAAAGCTCCCCTGTTGTTATTGGTGGTTCTGCTTCAAGGATGTAGCTCTGCGGGCTGGGTAGATCTGCCCAAAAGCTATGAGGATGAAAGAGATGGCAAGGCATCGGCCGCCGAGATTGCGGTGAATGTGCCCCGCGCCGTTGCCGGTGCCGATCCCTGTAAAAACGGCCACCCTGATGATATCGCCAAGTGCCGCGCCGAACGTCAGGCCGAGACCGATGCGCTGAACGAGAGTATTCGTAACCGCACCCAAAAGTAAGTTCTCTGGTGCGTCAAATTAAGCGAGGCGGTAAAGTGACAATCACTTTTCCGCCTCTTGTTTTTTGTGCTCAGCCGCCGCTTAAATTTTAAGATGCTTCGACAGCGGAAGGTCGCGGTAGCGCTTGCCGCCAGCGGCCACAATGGCGTTGGCAAGGGCCGGGGCGACCGGCGGCACGCCCGGTTCACCCACACCGCCCGGTACTGCGCTGGAGGCGATGATCTCAGTCGCAATGGGCGGACACTGCGGCAGCCTGAGCAGCGGGTAGTCGTGGAAGTTTGATTGGGTCACTGCGCCCTTATCGAAATCGATTTCACCAAAGAGTGCGAGGCTTAAGCCAAACATCACCGCGCCTTCCATCTGCGCGGCGACCCGGTCGGGGTTGACCACAGTGCCGGCGTCCATCAGCGCGATGGCATCCACCACAGTAAGCTTGTCACCGTCTAGCCGCACCTTGATGGCCACGGCGGCATAGGCAACAAAACTGCGGTGAATCGCAAAGCCCCAACCTTCGTTTTTACCCGCTGGTTTTTGTGCCATCAAGGCCTCGGCGCGGTCAATCAGCTTAAGGTAGCGGCCCACATCCACCGGATGACGGCTCTGATCTTCACCATAGTTGCCATATTCAAAGCCTTGATTGGCAAAGTTTTCAACCCGCGCCTTGCCGAGCAGTTCCCGCCACTGGGCGGTGCAGGATTTACCGTTGGCAATGGCGAGCTCATCCACAAAACTGCCGACGCCAAAGCCGTGCTGAATGTTGCTCACCGACCTTAACCAGCCGATGCGGGTATGGCTTTCGGCCTTGACGGCTTCGCAGCGCACCGCGCTGATATCCCAGGGAATATCGGTAAAGCCCAGGTCCAGCTCAAACGGCTGCGGGGTATCCACGGAACTGTCGAAGGTGCTGCCGATGGAGGGGAAGGCGGAGCGCGACAATATCGCCTGCACCTTGCCTTTATCATCGATGCATGCCTGATAGTACTGGGCGCTGATGGCGTGCAGGTAGCCGTTTCTCAGCTCGTCTTCCCGGCTCCATTGCAGCAGCACAGGTTTGTTGATTTTACTGGAAATAAACGCCACTTCGACACTGAAATCCGGCTTGGATTTCCGGCCGAAACCGCCGCCGAGCAGGGTCACGTTCACCTTGACCTTGCTCTCATCTATCCCAAGCATACCGGCCACATTTTCCTGGGTGCTTTGGGGCGTTTGGGTGCTGGCCCACAGCTCGCAGCCATTTTTATCGACGCTGGCAATCACCGCCGGAGGCTCCATCGGCGCATGGGCAAGGTAAGGCACGGTATAAGTGGCGCTGATAATTTTATCCTGCGGCCAATTTTGTGGCTGGCTGCCAAGCTCCCGGGCGACCTTACCGGGCTCCTGCACCCGTTGTTTGAGGGTGCCTAGGTACGTTTTGCTGTTATGGCTGTCGTTGGCGCTTTTGCTCCAGCTGAGCTTGAGCGCTTTTCGCCCTTCGAGCGCACTCCAGGTATTAGTGGCCACCACGGCAACGCCGCCAAGCGGCTGAAACGCCGGCGCGCCCTTGGGAATTGGCAGGGTGACAATATCCAGCACGCCTGCCACCTTGCGGGCGGCGCTGTCGTCGATGGACTCAAGTGCACTGCCAAACACAGGCGGACGGGCAATCACCGCGTACACCAAGCCTTCGGGGCGGTTGTCGGCGCCATAAATAGCGCGGCCGCCGAGCATATCGTCCATATCGACTATGGTGTGGCCCTTGCCGATTTGGGTGAATTGGTCAGGGGTTTTGAGGGTGAGGGTTTTTGCGTCCGGCAGCGGCAGTTTGGCGGCGGCCATGGCGAGTTCACCATAGCTTAAGCGCTTGTCGCCGCCTTTGTGATGCACCGCGTGGGCCTTGGCATAGACCTCAGTCACTGGCACCTGCCAGCGCTCGGCCGCGGCTTGCTCCAGCATCTGTCTTGCCATCGCGCCCATCTCGCGCATCTTGTCATAATCCTTGCGGATACTGCGGCTGCCGTCGGTGTTCTGGCTGCCGTAGCGCTTGTCGGCAAGGCCCTGCATCACCACCACTTTGTCCCAGTCGGCTTCGAGTTCGTCGGCCAGCACCTGCGGAATGCCGGTGCGTATGCCCTGGCCCATTTCCGAGCGGTGGCAGGTGAGGTAAACCTTGTTGTCTTCACCAATGGCGACAAAAAGATTGAGGCGCTGCTCTTCGCCAAAGGCGGCGGTTTGCGCGGCGAGCATGGGGCTCCAGCCGAGGCCTGAGGCGCCCAGCATCAGCGCGCCGCCCGAGGCGCCAAAGAGTTTGAGCACATCGCGGCGGCTGAAGTTTTCAACGGCGGTAAACTTGCTCATGACTTGGCCTCCTGCTTGCCCTGATAGTCCTTGATGGCGGCGCGGATGCGGGTGTAGGTGCCGCAGCGGCAAATGTTGCCCGCCATGGCTTCATCAATCTGGCTGTCGCTGGGCGCGGGATGCTTGCTCACCAGTGCTGCCGCCGACATAAGCTGGCCCGCCTGACAAAAACCGCACTGGGGCACCTTGTGGCGGCGCCAACTGTCTTTAAGCTTGTCGTCTGCAAGGCCTTCGATGGTGGTCACTGACTTGCCTTCGAGGCTTTGGATGCTGGTGAGGCAGGCGCGCATTGGCTCGCCGTCAACATGTACTGTGCAGGCACCGCAAAGCCCCGCGCCACAGCCATATTTGGTGCCGGTTAAGCCCATCAGATCCCTAAGTGCCCACAACAGTGGCATCCTGGGGTCGGCGTCCAGCGTAAACAAACGGCCGTTGATTTTAAGTGATGTCATGGGTCACTCGCTCCTTGTGCTCACAAAGCGCCCGAAATCGGCGCGGGTGTCTATATCGATGCTGGCGCCGGGCAGCGCCATCCATCCCAGTTGTTGTTGTTTTTGCAATGATTTCAAAAGCCCCTTGGCACCTTTGTCGCCGCTGAGGCGAGCCAGCTCACCAAAGTCGGCGCGATTGAAAATGGCCGGTGCGCCGGGGGCATCCAGATACCAGGCGGCGGTGGTTTTGCCCGACTCCTGCCAGCTTTGAATAAGGGATTCATAGTCTTGCGTGCAGAGCAGCGCATGATCCGCAAGCGCAAGCAGCAGGGCGTCGGCATCTGTGCTCTGCGCTGCGCTCGCGGCGGCGGCAATGCTGTGGCCAAGCCCCAGATGCCAATCGGGCGAAGGAATAATGGCGGTGCCTTTGGGCAGCAGCGGTTTTAAGGTGTCTGCATGGCCGCCAAGGCAAACCCTTAGCGGCAGAAGTTGGGTGTCGCAGCTGCCGCGCACTTTACTTAACGCATCGACACTGCGCCCAAGCAAGGTGTTGCCGCCCGGCAGCGGCATGGCGAGCTTAACCCCTTCGAAGCGGCGCGAGCCGCCTGCGGCCAGGAGCACGGGCAAGAGTTTCATTTAAGACCTCCGCTGCCGGGCATGAGAGCGGACGGCGTGAGCCTGCCATGCAGGCTTGCCTGGCAGGCGGCAAGGATAGACAGAGCTATGTCGGCGGGCAGCTCGCCGCCTAAATCGATTCCGGCTGGGCTTGCCGGTGGGCAGTAAAAATCGTCCCAACCCATACCGGTTGTGTTTAGCAGCTTCTCGCCCCGGTGACGCGGCCCAAGCAGTGCCAGATACTTAAGCGGCAATTGGCCAAGTTTGGGCAGAATGGCTGCATCGAGCTCGAGGCTGTGGTGCATTACCACCGCCATGTCGATGCTGGCAAGAAAGTCAGGCGTAAGCGTATCGGCCGGGGTTTTGATAAGCTCGCAGCCGTCAAAGTCGCAGGGGCGGGCATAGCTGGTGCGCGGGTCGACAATGGAGATTCGCCACTCAAGCTGGCGCGCCATGTGCGCCAGCGGCCGGGCATCCATGCCACCACCGAAAATCGCCAGATGTGGCCTCGGGCGCACCGGCACCACCAGCAGCTCAGATTGCTGACTGCCGCTTTGCGAATTGGGCGCAAAACGGCCGGGTCGGCTGAAATCAGCGGCAGGAAAGGGCGCTTCGGACTCAAGATAAAAATGAGCTGAGATGCTATCGGCAGCTGCGCGGTTTTGCGGCAGCTCCAGGCACCAAAAGCCGGGCTTGCCGCTGGCGATAGCCTCTGCCATGGCAGCAAACTGCAGGCGCTGATTGGCTGCAGTTAATGGCAGCAGCAGAATATCTACCAGGCCGCCGCAGCCTAAGCGGTAGCTGGCGTCGGTTTCGTCTCTGGCATCGTAGCGGCCATGCACGGCGCAGCCTTCGGCGAGCGCCTTTTGCGCCTGACGGCGAAGGTCAGCCTCAAGGCAGCCGCCGCTTAACATACCAAGGCTTGGTCCGGAGGGGTGAAACAGCATCATGGCGCCGGATTTGCGGTAGGCGCTGCCTTCTACCGAGGCTATCACCGCCAGCACCCAGTCGGCGCTGTCATCGCGCCGCCACGCATCCAGAAGTGAATCCAAACGGTTGACCATTTTTCCCTGCATCCTGTTGGGCTAAAAAAATAACCTAGCAAATGCGGCTGCAATTCAGAAAGAGCTTAAGTTTTGCCAAATGTTTCGCGAAATGAAAACCCCGGCCGCAGCCGGGGTGAGAGGGCGGGTTAAGATTAGAAGAAGCCGAGCGGATTGGTGTCGAAGCTTACCAGCAGGTTTTTGGTGTTCTGGTAATGGGACAGCATCATCTTGTGGGTTTCACGGCCGATGCCTGACTTTTTATAGCCTCCAAAGGCGGCGTGGGCAGGGTAGGCGTGGTAGCAGTTAATCCACACCCGCCCGGCCTGAATGCCACGACCCATGCGCTGGGCAAGGTTCATGTCGCGGGTCCAGACACCGGCACCGAGGCCATACTGGGTGTCGTTGGCGATGGCCAATGCTTCGGCTTCATCCTTGAAGGTGGTGACAGATACCACGGGGCCAAATATTTCTTCCTGGAACACCCGCATCTTGTTGTGGCCCTTGAGGATGGTTGGCTGGATGTAATAGCCGCCTTTTTCGCGCCCATCCTGCAGGCTGATTTGGCCGCCCATCAGCACCTTGGCGCCTTCGGTGCGGCCGATTTCAAGGTAGCCCAGAATCTTGTCGTATTGCTCACGGGATGCCTGGGCGCCAACCTGAGTGTCGGTGTCGAGCGGATTGCCCTGGCGTATGGTTTTGGCCCGTGCAATCACCTTTTCGATAAAGGCGTCGTAAATGGATTCCTGCACCAGCACCCGGCTTGGGCAGGTGCACACCTCGCCCTGATTGAAGAACGCCAGCAGCAGGCCTTCGACCGCCTTGTCGAGGTAGTTGTCTTCATGATTCATCACGTCGGCAAAGTAGATGTTGGGCGACTTGCCGCCAAGCTCGACAGTGGACGGGATAAGGTTTTCGGCGGCGCATTTGAGAATATGGTTACCCACTTCGGTGGAGCCGGTGAAGGCGAGTTTGGCGATGCGTTTGCTGGTGGCAAGGGCGGCGCCTGCCTCGGTGCCAAAACCATTGACCACGTTGAGTACGCCGGGTGGCAGCAAGTCTTCGATGGTCTCTAGCAGCACCATGATGGACGCCGGAGTTTGTTCGGCAGGTTTGAGCACAATGCAGTTACCCGCCGCCAGCGCCGGGGCGATTTTCCAGGCCGCCATCAGCAGCGGAAAGTTCCAGGGGATGATTTGGCCGACCACGCCCAAAGGCTCGGGGAAATGGTAACTCACGGTATTGGCATCAAGGTCTGCGGCGCTGCCTTCCTGGGCGCGGATACAACCGGCGAAATAACGGAAATGATCGACAAACAGCGGCAGATCGGCGTTCAGGGTTTCGCGCACCGCTTTGCCGTTTTCCCAGGTTTCGACCACGGCGAGGCGCTCGAGATGCTGCTCGACCCGGTCGGCGATTTTCAAAAGCAGATTACTGCGCTCGGTGACCGAGGTTTTGCCCCAGCTGTCTTTGGCGGCATGGGCGGCATCGAGGGCCCGTTCGATGTCGCGGTAGTCAGAGCGGGCGGCCTGACAAAACACCTGTCCATCCACCGGCGAGACGTTATCAAAGTACTCACCGCCCACAGGGGGCACCCATTTGCCGCCGATAAAGTTGTCGTATCTGACCTTGAATGAGGCGATGGCACCTGCGGTGCCCGGAGCGCTGTAGATCATCTGCTTGTCCTTTTTGCGATTGAGAATGTCTTGTTGATGCTGTTGTTGTTGCGACAGTTTTTTTGCCTGCCGCTGGAGGTGCTCTATCGCAAAGGGCGCGCCAGAATTGTTCAACTTGTCGCCACTTCGAGCTAACAGTATGATGAAAATCTTATTTTCGAATATACGCAGCTGCGGGTTGGCCGAGGGATTGGCGTGGCGACCCAGATAGTGCTGTTGCGTCCCGGCACAGTTGTTGTCTGGCTTGTGCCGAAACGGAACACAGGAGCACACAGATGAAATCTGCTATTCAGCCCTGGCTTGCCGATTCGTGGCGGCGCAGTGAAGGCGCCGGTCTTTGCGAAGCACGTCCCGGCTATGAGCTGAAACTGAGTCCGGTCGAGCTGGAAGAGCGCTGTGAGCGTCATCGGCAGCTTATCGCACTGGTTGAATCCGAAGCCCTGCCGCTGTTTACCCGTCTGATGGCCCACACCGAAAGCCGGCTGATTTTGTCTGATGCCGAGGGTTTTGTGCTGCGCCACTGGGGGCTGTCACGCTATTCCGACCGGCTCGCCAATGTGGCGCTGGACTGCGGCGTGAATTGGCTGGAAGAGCACAAGGGCACAAATGCCATAGGCACCGCGCTCAAGGCCAAAGAAGCCTTGTCGGTGGTGGGCGAGCAGCATTTTTGCCGTCCGCACCGCTTTATGAGCTGTACCGCCAGCCCGATTTTTTCGCCATCCGGCGAGCTGATTGGCGCGCTCGATATCACCTCCGAGCGGCTCAGGCACAACCAACAAACCTTATTGCTTATCTCCAGTTTGGCGCAGCAGGTGGAAACCGCACTCTTGTGCGCGCTGCCGGGCGGCCGTTTTCGGGTGGATGTGGCGGCGAGCCGCCAGCTATTGTGCTCCGGCTGGCAGGGCATTTTGATTGCCGATGATGATGGTCGGCTGCTTGGGCTTAACCCGATGGCGCGCCAGTATCTTGGGGCGGCAGCACCCGGCATGAAAGTGGGCGAGCTGTTGGGTGACGACTGGCAGGCGCAGCAGGCGCTTTGCTCCCGTGGTGAGCTGCATCTGTCAACCTGTGCAATCGGCACGATTACGCCGTCGCAAGCCGCTAAAAGCACAAATGCAGCCAGAGCGCCTGATGCCTCTAAAGCCTCGAATTCCCCTAAAACCCAAAGTGTCACCAGCACCTGGGGCGCGCATGGCATCAAGCCGTTGCACTTTCACGATCCGCAGCTCGAATCTGCCTGGCAGCAGGCGCGTAAGGTGATAAGCCGCAAGATCCCGCTGTTGGTGCAGGGCGAAACCGGCGTCGGTAAAGAGCACTTTGTGCGCCAGTTGTTTCAGGAAAGCCGCCTCAGCGGCGAGTTGGTGGCGGTCAACTGTGCCGCCTTGCCCGCCGAACTGATTGAAGCGGAACTCTTTGGCTATCAGGGCGGCGCCTTTACCGGTGCGGCGCGCCAGGGACACCTTGGCAAGGTGCGTCAGGCCGATGGCGGCTTTTTGTTTTTGGATGAAATCGGTGAGCTGCCATTGGCGGCTCAGGGCAGATTGCTACGGGTGCTGCAGGAGCGGGAAGTCACCCCAGTAGGCGGCCTAAAAAGCCACAGGGTGGATATTCAGGTGGTGGCGGCAACCCATATGGATTTGGCACACATGGTGCGCGATGGCCGCTTTCGTGAAGACTTGTATTTTCGCCTCAACGGCTTGCAGGTGGGCCTGCCGCCGCTAAGGCAGCGCGCCGACAGGTCGCGGCTCATTCACAAATTGCACCGGCAGTACCGGCTGAATGCCCCCGGGGATGAGCAGCAGCTGTGTCCGCAGCTTTTGAGCTTGCTTGAGGCTTATGGCTGGCCCGGCAATTTGCGCGAGCTGGATAATCTGATGCAGGTGGCCTGTCTGATGGCAGAAGGCGAGCGCGAGCTTGGTCTGACGCACCTGAGTGACGCGCACCGGCGGGCGCTGATGCAGGCCTGTGCGGTGCAATCAGCTTCTGAGCCGAGCCTTAAGGCCGGGCTTGATGGCCGTATTCAGGCAACGCTCGCCGAGTGCGACGGCAATATCAGTGAAGCGGCCCGCCGCCTTGGGGTAAGCCGCAACCTGATTTACCGCAGCCTTAAGCGCACGGTCAGCTAACGGAGCGCCGCTTGCAAAAATGGCAAGTCACTCACGCGGCAAACAAATGGTCACACACAGGCCGCCGCCGGTCTGGTTGCTGGCGCTGATGCTGCCACCCTGGGTCTCAATCGCCGCTGCTGTGATGGCAAGCCCTAAACCCCAGCCGCCGCTTTCGCGCTCGCGGGACTTATCGGTGCGATAAAAAGGCCTGAAGATGGCTTCAAGCTCGGCCTCATCGACGCCGGGGCCGTCGTCGCAAATGCGGATTTCCACCGAATCCGGCGTATCGGCGACCTTGAGGCTGAGCGCGCTATTGGCGTAACGGATGGCGTTTCGCAGCAAATTTTCCACCGCACGGGCCAGCAGTTTTGGGCTGTGACTCAGCCTTAAATGGTCGTCCATTTCAATGGTCAGGTGTTTGCCACACTGACTGGCTTCAAATTCGGCATCATCCAGCACCTGCCCCAAACTTTCGGCAAGCTCGCAGTCAATCCTGGCCTCGGTGGCGCCCATGGTCACCCGCGAGAGCGTCAACAGCTCGGCGATGAGCGCATCGAGCTGCCCTGCCTCATGGGCGATGCGACTTAGCTCGTTGCTGTCCTGACCGCGCTTGCGTGCCAGCGCCAGCGCCAGTTGCAGCCGGGTAAGCGGCGTGCGCAGCTCATGGCTGATATCGCCCATCAGTCGTTGCTGATTATTCACTTGCAGTTCAATAGCCTCGGCCATGGCGTTAAAGGCATGACCCAATTGCCCCAGCTCATCGCGCCGGTTAAGCGTCGCGGCATCGACCCGGCTGCCAAGGTGGCCCCGCGCAAGCGCATCGGCGCTTTGCTTGAGCATCTTGAGCGGCCGGCCAAGGTGCCAGGCAAGCAGGCCGCACAACAGCCCCGACACCAGCACCGCCAGGCCTAAGGTCAGCAGTTTGTGCTCGATAAAAAACAGGAACAGCGGCCTTGGGTGATGGCCGGGCAGGCGGCCGTAAATCCGATATTCTTCATGGCCTACGCGGAACTTGTAAGGGCCGAACACGGCTTCATCTTCAAACTGTTGCAGAATAGGGCGCTCGGCTTCTTCGGCCAGCAGGATGAATTTGCGCAGGGTGCGCGGCGCCCGGCCACCGAGAATACGGCCATCGTCGTTGGCGATAAAAAGCCGCATTGGCCGGTCGCTCTGGCGGGCGCGCTCGAAGCGGCGCAGGTGCTCGGGTTCGAGTAATTTCGGGTCTTTGACAATGGCGTCGGCGGCGGTGCTCAGCACCGTGATAAGCTCCGGCGGCACTGCGGCTTGCTCCTGACGTTTTTGCAGCAGTGGCAGGCTGCCTACGGCAACCAACACCAGCGAGCTGCACAGCCAAAAGCCGAGCAGCAACTTGATAAAGAGTCGATTTGGCAGGCTGGTGGTATTCATGTGAGCCAGATGTACCCCTTGCCACGAATGGTTTTGACCCGGGGGCGGCCGTCGCTGCGCTCAGGCAGTTTTTTACGCAGGTTTGACAGGTGCATGTCGAGGCTGCGATCGAAGGGCATCAGGCGCTTGCCGAGCACGGTTTCGCTCAAACTGTCTTTGCTGACGAGTTCACCCGCCTTGCCCGCCAGTTGCAGCAGCAGCGCAAATTCGGTGCCGGTCAGGCTTATCAGCTGCTCGTTGCACCAGGCTTCCTGACGGCTGGGGTCGAGGCGCAAATCGCCAAGATTCACCATGTCGCCGGGTGCCGATGGGCTGGCGGCAAGCTGGCTGCGGCGCAAAATGGCGCGGATGCGGGCAATCAGCTCGCGATCGTTAAATGGCTTGGGCAGATAGTCGTCGGCACCGATTTCGAGCCCGACCACGCGGTCTATGTCATCGCCGCGCGCGGTCAGCATCAGTACCGGGGTTTGTTTGCTGGTGCGCAGGTTTTTAAGTACCTCAAAACCGTTCATTTTCGGCAGCATTACGTCGAGCAGAATCAAATCAAACTCGCCCTGTTTGGCTTTGGCAAGGCCGTCGACGCCATCGTGGGCCAGCGTCAGGCGAAAGCCTTCGAGCTCCAGCAATTCTTTGAGTAATTCCGACAGACCCGGGTCGTCATCGACCAACAGCAAATGATTCATGCAACCTCCAGCTTAACTTTCCCCAGTATACCCGCGCGCGCGTCAAGCTGAGGCATGGCTTTGTAAGTCTGTGTAAAGATGGGCCTTAGCTCGATCTTTACACTTTTTTACCCGCCTTGCATCCTCCTTGACGTTGACATCTCTACACTGGAAAACGTCGAAACAGCGAGTTCCCATTTTTCACAGCGAGGTGAGTTATGAACAAATTTACACAACGTGGTTTGATTGCCCTGATGGTGTCCGGCGCCCTGTTCAGTGGCGTTGCCAGTGCCCAATCCCATGATGAAGGTCGCCATGGCGGGCGTCACGACGGCGGCCCCATGATGATGGAAAACATGCGCCACATGTTTAAAGACTTAAACCTGAGCGACGAGCAAAAAGTGCAGCTGCGTGAGCTGATGAAGGCTCATAAAGATGCCCGCAAAGCCGAGCGTGATGCCGATGGCGCTGAGCGTGACGCCAGCCGCGCCGCCCACCACGAAAAAATGCAGGCACTGATGAATGCGCCGACCTTTGATGAGGCTGCCGCCAAGGCGCTTATCGCCGAGCGTCAGGCCCGGGGTGAGGAGCGGGCACTGGAAGCGATGAAGCTGCAGCATCAGATGTTCCAGTTGCTGACGCCTGAGCAAAAAACGCAGCTGCAAGCCAAGATGGAGCAGAAGCGTCAGGAGCGTGAAGCCAAGCGTGCCGAGCGCGAAGAGCGCCGCAAAGAGCGGGCAGATGCCCTGTAATGGGGTTATCGCCATGGCAGGCATAGTGCCTGCCAAAGGTTGATTTACATTGGGTTTTCGGGCCACTTGCAGGCGTAAATACGAAAAGTTTGATATAAAAGAACCACCCGTGCCGAGTGGTTCTTTTTTTATGCAAAAGCCTGAGCAATCTGACTCTATCCGTGATGCGCATAGCCGTAATCAGCATAGCCGCGATGCTGAAGGCGGTGCCGTTGCTGAACGCGATTATGCCTTTTGGGTCAAAGCGGCGAGCCGCGCCGCCGTTGCCACGGCGTTTACCCTGATTTTGATTAAACTGGCCGCCTGGCTCTGGTCCGGCTCGGCCAGTATGCTCGCATCCCTTACCGACTCCTTTGCCGATGCGCTTGCCTCCATTATCAATTTTATCGCCATCCGCTATGCGCTGATGCCCGCCGACGATGAGCACAGACATGGTCACGGCAAGGCAGAGCCGCTGGCGTCGCTGGCGCAGTCTGCCTTTATTCTCGGCTCGGCCTTTTTGCTGCTGTTCCATGGCGGCGACAGGCTGCTTAATCCTGAGCCGCTGACCCACGCGGCGGTGGGCATTTGGGTATCGGCCATCGCCATAGTGCTGACCCTGGCGCTGGTGATGCTGCAAAAGCGGGCGCTGGCCGCCACCGGCAGCACTGTGGTCGAGGCCGACTCGCTGCACTATAAATCGGATTTATTCCTTAACGGCGCTGTGCTGCTGGCGCTGGTGCTGGCCCAGTATGGCCTGTGGTGGGCCGATGGCTTGTTTGCGCTCTTGATTGCGCTTTATATCGGGCAGCAGGCGTTTGGTCTTGGGTATCGCTCAATTCAGTCGCTGCTCGACCGAGAGCTGGACGAGCCGACCCGTGAGGCGATAGTGACACTCGCCACAGAAGATAAGCGGGTGCGCGGCGTGCACGACCTCAAGACCCGCCAGGCAGGCCAGACCATTTTTATCCAGCTGCATCTGGAGCTTGATGGCACCTTGCCGCTTCGGGATGCGCACACCCTGTCGGATGCCACCGCGGCCCGTATTCGCGCCGCCTTCCCTGAGTCGCAAATCATCATTCACCAGGACCCGGTATAGGCTTGAAAAAGGGGCGACCAAGCACAGCGCACGCAGCGCTATCGCTGCCCCCCCACCTTAGACGGCAAGGCTTGCGGCCATCCTGAGCCTCAAGTGGTAAACAGTTGATACATTCAGCCATTGTTCAGTGTGATTGGCACATAGTGCTCGGGTCGAAACAGCTTGCCTCTTTGTAAGGAACTCAGGATGAACAAATTGAAATTCGCGGCGCTGGCAGCGGTACTCGTCAGTGGCTCGGCGCTGGCGGAAGTGGATAAAACCGGTTTTTACGTTGGTGGCTCACTCAGCCAGGTAAAGGCTTCAGGTGACGGCGACGGTTCAAGCGACGGCGCGGGTTTTGGCGCCTATGGCGGCTACAACTTCAATGAATGGTTTGGTTTGGAATCCATCATGTTTGTCAGCGGCGATTTGGGTGAGGATGGTGTAGATGTGGGCGCCGGCGCGCTGACCTTTACCCCTAAATTTACCTATCATTTCAACGACACTTTCTCGGCCTATGCCAAGGTGGGTGTGGCGTCCATGGCGCTGGTCGTTGACTATGGCTCGTTTGATCAGGACTTTACCGGTGTAGGTCTGGCATGGGGCGTGGGTATCAACGCGGCACTGACTGAAAACCTGAACCTGCGTCTGAGCTACGATGAGACCCGCGGCGATCTGGACGAAGACAGCTTCTGGTTTGATAACGAGTACTACAATGGTGAAATCGACAACGTGAAGATTTCCCAGGTGGCTCTGGGTCTGCACTACCAGTTCTGATCCTGTTGATGCAGTACATGGCGCCACAGCGCCAATCGAGGGACGCCATGGCGTCCCTTGTTGTTTTTATGGCATAAAATATTGCAACTTTGGTTTCATCCCGCTGGCAACTGGCGTTAAGATAGCCGGACAAATTCAGGGATGTAGCAAGCAATTCAATGGTTTTTGACCCATGTAATGGGCCCTCTGCCAGCGGCTGCTTAGCCCCCAATCAATAAGGGAAGATGATGAAACGCAAAGCCATACTTTTTGCCGCGCTGCTTGCCAGCGTTGCTGCCCCCACATTCGCCGCCAAGGATCTTGGCTTTTACGCTGGCGGTTATGTTGCCAACACCAATCTGGATGACAAAATCGGCGACTTCAACGAGTCTGCCATCGGCCTTGGCGCTTATGGCGGTTACAACTTCAATCCAAGTTTTGGCCTTGAAGTCAGCGCCTTTGGCACCGACAGCTTTATCGACGAAGTGGATTTGCAGGTAGCGGGCTTCACCTTTGCCCCCACAGTGCGCCATGCCTTTACCGATGCGGTGACTGTATATCTCAAGGGCGGCGTGGTGTATCAGGTTATCAGCAGCGATGCCGGCCTTGATGACGATTATCAGGGCACCGGCTATCTGCTCGGCACCGGCGTGGATGTGACCCTGACCGAAAACCTGGCACTGCGGGTATTTTACGAGTTCAGCGAAATCGAGCCTGAGCACGATGAAATGACCAACTACTTCGCCAACACCCGTATGGATCATTACGGCGTGGGTCTGCACTGGCGCTTCTGAGCCAGTTTTTGCAGTAAAAAAGGACGCATGCAGCGTCCTTTTTAATGCCCAAATGGACTAGTCCATCTCCAGCTCTTTTAGCTTGCGGGTTAGAGTATTGCGGCCCCAGCCGAGGCGGCGGGCGGCTTCCTGTTTGTGGCCCTGGGTGTGTTTGAGGGCCACTTCCAGCATGATGCGCTCGAAGGTGGGCTGCATATCGGCGAG
This sequence comes from Shewanella jiangmenensis, assembly GCF_018596335.1. Taxonomy (GTDB): domain Bacteria; phylum Pseudomonadota; class Gammaproteobacteria; order Enterobacterales; family Shewanellaceae; genus Shewanella; species Shewanella jiangmenensis. Next base: position 245,045 of record NZ_JAHEPS010000004.1, read on the forward strand.
CAAATCCGACTCGCCTTCACCGAGGCGCCGGTCGACTATGTCTCTGAGTGCCGATTCCCAATCGCCATCTCCTGTGCTGACGGCGTGATTTATCACGGCGCTGGGTTCTTTCAGCAGCTCTGGCGGCAGATCCTGGGGCAGGATTTCCTGGCCTGAGGCCATCACAGTGAGCCAGCGGCAGGTGTTTTCGAGCTGACGCACGTTACCCGGCCAGGGCAGCTGCGCAAGCTTGATGGCGGTTTCTTTGGCAAGAATTTTGGCTTCGACGCCCATTTCCCGCGCGGCGGCGGCGAGAAAATGGCGCGCCAGTTGGGGGATGTCTTCGCGCCGCTCTTTCAGTGGCGGCAAATGTACCCTAATCACGTTGAGGCGATGGAACAGGTCTTCACGGAACTGGCCCAGCTGCACCAGCCGCTCCAGATCCTGATGGGTGGCGGCGATAATGCGCACATCCACCTGCACCGGCGAGTGGCCGCCCACCCGGTAAAACTGACCATCGGCCAGTACACGCAACAGGCGGGTTTGCACATCCAGCGGCATGTCGCCGATTTCATCCAAAAACAGGGTGCCGCCGTTGGCCTGCTCGAAGCGGCCCTGACGCACGTTGGCCGCGCCGGTAAAGGCGCCTTTTTCGTGGCCAAAGAGTTCGGATTCAATCAGATCCTTGGGGATGGCGGCCATGTTGAGCGCAATAAAAGGTTTGCCTTTGCGCGGGCTGTGTTTGTGCAGAGCGCCGGCGACCAGCTCTTTACCTGTGCCTGACTGGCCGTTGATGAGCACGCTGATGGACGAGCGCGACAGACGGCCGATGGCGCGAAATACTTCCTGCATCGCCGGGGCTTCGCCGATGATTTCCGGCGTTTTTACCGGCTCAGTGCTTGAGGCCTTGGGCGACTGCTCGCTGGCGTGGGCGAGGGAGCGCTCCACCAGTGCTATGGCTTCGTCTATGTCGAAGGGCTTGGGCAGATACTCAAAAGCGCCTGACTGATAGGCGGCCACGGCGCTGTCGAGATCCGAGTGCGCCGTCATGATGATCACCGGAATATGCGGATAGTGGGCGCCGATGCGCTCGAGCAGCGTCAGGCCGTCGGTGCCCGGCATGCGGATGTCGGACACTATCACCTGCGGCTGGCTCAGCTCCAGTGCCTGCCACAGCGACTCGGCAGCGGCAAAGCTGGCGCTGGTGATGTTGGCACTCTTGAGCGCCTTTTCCAGCACCCAGCGGATGGAGCTGTCATCATCGAGGATCCAGACCTGTTCGATATGGTTCATGCTGTCTCCTTCGCCTGTTTATCGGTGCGCAGTGGCAGGGTTATCACAAATTGGGTGTGGCCGGGGGCCGAGTCGCAGTCGATGCGACCGCCGTGCAGCCGGGCAATGTTGTGGGCAATAGACAGCCCAAGCCCAGAACCATGCTCGCGGCCGGTGACCATGGGGTAAAACAGGGTATCCATCAGCTCGGGCGGAATGCCGGGGCCATCGTCGGTGACCGACAGCAGCAGCACCAGCTTGTGGCGCTGGGAGCCAATAGTGACCTGATGGTCGGTGCGGGTGCGCACCGTGATGGTGCCGCCCCGCGGCTCAAGCGCCTGCACCGCGTTTTGCACTATGTTGAGCAGCGCCTGCTGCAGCTGATCCGCGTCCATGTCGATATCGGGGATGGACGGGTCATAATCGCGGCGGATACGGATATTGTCTGGTGTGGATAACTCCACCAGTTTCAGTACCTTCTGGGCGATTTCATGGATGTTGTGCGGCAGATGGGCGGTGGGTTTTTGCGGCCCCAGCAGTTTATCGACCAGCGAGCGCATCCGGTCGGCCTGCTCGATAATCAGGTTGGTAAATTCCTTGAGTGACGGGTCGTCGAGCTCGCGGGCTAGCAGCTGCGCCGCGCCGCGAAGACCGCCCAGGGGATTTTTGATTTCGTGGGCCAGGTTTCGCACCAGAAATTGCGCCGCCTGCTGCTGCGCATCCTGACTGAGCTGCTGGTGAATGCGGCGCTGCTGATCCACCTGGCGCAGTTCGAGCAGGCTCTGGCCCGGGGTATCTTCGAGCGGCACCAGGGTTAAATCCACCGTGTGCTGCTGGCCATCAAACACGATAAGCGTTGCGGTGTTTACCGTCAGGCCGTGGCCTTCGCGCACCGCGTGACTAAGGACATTGGCCGACACTTCCTGCAACTGAAACAGCTCGGTGAGTGGCTGTTCGGTCAGGCGATGGCTGCCCGTGCCAAGCAGCTGTTCGGCGGCGGCATTGGCAAAGCAGGGCCTGAGATTGGCATCGATGACCATGACAGCGGTCACCAGGTGATTGAGCAGGTTTTGTGTATCCATCGGGCCTTCCTGACAAGGTTTGCACCATAATGGTGCACCAATATGGTGCACTCTGCAAGCGTCAGCAAAGGCCCGTGGCGAGGCGAGGCAACTTATAAGTTTATGAAATTATTGTTATTAAAAATTAGTTGCCCGACAAAGGAACCGCCTTGGGTTGCTGCAGCACGCTGGTGCGGTGCAAAAACACAGTTCTGGGCTCACTGGATGCAATCACTTTGCCATTTCGGGCAATGAGTTGCACTTCGATGCTGTGCTCGCCCCGGTCTATGTTGTCGAGATCAAAGAGCGGCAATTCCAGCGGATCGCCCCAGACCTTGCCGTCGAGGCGCAGTACCCACAGGGAGTTGGCGGGGCGCTCAGGCAGGACTTCGGCCATTACCGAGAACTTGCCTTCGTTGCTGCGAATGGTCGCGTCCTTATCGGGTGCCAGAATATTGATTTGATATTCAATGGCCTCGGCCTTTTTGACCACAGGCAAGGTGCCAAGCGGCTTATCCATGGAGATTTGATTGGCTGAGGATTCCTGCAGCTCAACCACTTCGGCATTCGGGTGAGGTTTGTCACTGAAATGGACGTTGCCGTCTTTGTCGACCCACTTGTAGACGGTGGCGTGGCTGGCAAGGCTCAAGCTGAGCAGGCCAAGAAGGGTGAGGGTGCGCATGGTCCGGTTCCCTGTGGTGAATTCTTGGCTAAAGATAGCGCCTTTTGCGCGGAAAATCATGGGATTCTGATCTTCCGCGCGGCGTCATTGGATCAGAGGTAGCTGCACAGGTATTCGGAGACTTCGTCGGTGCGGATAGAGAAGCTGACATCGGCATCCAAATCGAAGGTTGTGCCTTCGCCATAGGGTTTCCACTCGCTTTGGCCGGGCAGCAGCACATCGAATTTACCGCTCAGCACCTGCATTTTTTCCGGTTGGCTGGTGGAAAATTCATACTCTCCGGGCAGCACCACACCTATGGTTTGTTTTTCGGCGCCGACATAAATGGCGCGGCTGGTGACCTTGCCGTCAAAATATACATTGGCCTTGAGAGCAACATTCACATTTTCCAGCGTTTTCATCGAAAGGATACTCCTGATTATGCGTTTTTTGTGAATATATAGTCATTTTTGGTCGAGGTCTACTGAAGTTTATTTGTGTTACTAAGGTTAACAGAATGACATAGCTTGCACAGAAGCCGGGCTTTTCTTAAGTTGTAATTCATCGCACCGGCTTAATATCGCGCGTTTAATTTTAAAAAGCGATGCAATCAGGGGAGCAGGCACATGAACACAAATCACACCGCCCAGGCGGGCGGGGTACTTGGCAAACTACTGAATGGGATAGAAAAGGCGGGCAATAAACTGCCGGATCCTGCGGTGATCTTTCTGCTCGCCATGATGCTTATCTGGGTGCTTTCAGCCATTTTCAGCCAGTTTCAGTTTTCTGCCATCGACCCGCGCACCGGCGAAGCGATAGTGGTGCATAACCTGCTGACCGGCGATGCGCTGGCAGGCTTCCTGTCCAACATGGTCAAGACCTTTACCACCTTTGCGCCGCTTGGTGTGGTGCTGGTGGCCATGCTCGGCGTGGGCGTGGCCGAGCATTCGGGTTTTATCAACACCGGCCTTAAGCTGATGCTCAAGGTGACGCCGGCCAAGCTTCTGACCCCGTCCATCATCCTGATTGCCATCGTCAGCCACACCGCCACCGACGCGGGTTACGTGCTGGTTATTCCGCTTGCCGGGGTGATTTTTTACGCCATGGGTCGCCATCCGCTCGCGGGTATTGCCGCGGCGTTTGCCGGGGTGTCCGGCGGCTTTGGAGCCAACTTTGTGCCCTCGGGGCTCGACCCCCTGCTGCAAAGCTTTACCCAGAGCGCGGCGCAGATCATCGACCCGAATATCTCGGTTAACCCGCTCAATAACTGGTTTTTTGCCTCGGCCTCGAGCCTGCTGATTGTGCTGCTGGGCTGGTATCTGACCGACAAGGTGATTGAGCCGCGCTTGGCTAACACCCCGATTGATGGGGATACCTCAAATCTGCCCAAGTTCGATGAAGTCGGCCGCCGTGAAAAGCAGGGCTTTTTCTTGGCCGTGAGTGTGATGGTGGCGGGGCTTGCGCTCCTGTATCTGGCGGCAAGCCCGGCCGATTCACCCCTTCGCGCTAAAAGTGGCGCGCTGTCGGATTTCAGCGCGCCGCTGATGCAATCGATAGTGCCACTGATTTTCCTGCTGTTCTGGATCCCGGGCGCCGTGTATGGCTTTTATGTTGGCAGCTTTAAGAAAAGCAAAGACATGATAGATGCAATGTCCAAGTCCATGGGCAGCATGGCCTATTACATCGTTATGGCCTTCTTCTGTGCCCTGTTTATTGCAGCGTTCAGCACGTCAAACCTTGGCGCGTTGCTCGCCATTGAAGGCGCCGAAGTGCTCAAGGCGCTGGCACTGCCAAGCGCGGTGACCATAGTCGGCATTATCTTCCTTACCGCCTTTGTGAACCTGTTTGTCGGTTCAAGTTCGGCCAAGTGGGCGCTGCTTGGCCCTATTTTTGTGCCCATGCTGATGCAGCTCAACATTTCCCCCGACCTGACTCAGGCGGCCTATCGTGTCGGTGATTCGGCATCGAATATCGTTACTCCGCTGATGCCTTACTTCCCGCTGGTGGTAGTGTATTGCCAGAAGTATGTGAAAAACACCGGTATCGGCACGCTTATCGCCATGATGCTGCCCTACTCACTGGTATTTTTGGTGGGCTGGACCGCCTTCCTGCTGCTGTACTGGAGCCTTGGCCTGCCGCTTGGGTTGCAGGCGAGCTACACCTACGGCCTGTAAGCGTCATCCTGAAAAAAACGCCCGCAATCGCGGGCGTTTTTGTTAGTTAGGGGCTTTGGTTCTCAGCCAGCCTGTGATGGCAAATCGTGGCGCTCGGGCAAAGGGCGCGATAAAGCTGACCGAGTGGGGATGATGCACATCAAACAGGGCCAGATTGTTGAAACTCGGCACCCAGGAATCCTTCATCTCTCCATCCTGATGAAAGAAGTGCAGTATGCCGCCCCAATCCGGATGCCACTGCGGCGTAAAGCCAAAGACATAGGCTATCCGTCGCCCTTCAGCTTCAACCACATCGTTGTGCCGGGTTAAAAAATTGCCCGGCACGTAGCGTGTGGCCTGGGCAGAGGCGTAAATAAGGTTTTGCTCACCGGTCAGCTCTCCAAGCAGGCTTAAGGTGGCCGGCTGATTCATAAACTGATGAAACTGCTTCAGCAGCGGCGCCGTCGGCATGCGGTTTTGTTTGTCGATGTAGTGGCTGCCGTACCAAAAGCCTATGCCTTGACTGGCGTTTTGCATCACGCTTTGTTGCATTGCCTTTTGCTCGGCCGGCGGCATGGCGCGGATGTCGGCATCCAGCAGCCGCACGGGGCGGCCTGCGTAATACAGGGCATTGTCAAACTCGGTTTGTTTTAGGGTTTCAAAGATAGTTGCGGCGGTATCTGCGTGCCAGACCGAAGCAATGTTGATGCGCCGGTCCTGGGCAAATTGCTCACGCAGCGAGTCCAATCGGGACTCAAGTTGCAGGGAAAGGGTAGGGTTCATGATTTGAGCCTCTTTTTTAGGATGAATCACCCTACCACATTCCATTTTCAGACCATTAACGTTTTCGCCAAATGCTCATTTCCGACAGGCTGTGCTGGAACTTGCGCTTGGTTTCGCGGATGACGAAGGGCACTTCTTTCACCGCCACCAGTTCAAAGTGCGGGATAAGGGTTTCGGTGAGGCCATCGAGGGTGGTGAAGTTCTCGCCGTTAACCTTGATGCCGCCGAGCCAGTTGGCCTTGGGGGTATAGTCTTCAAGCCAGGTGTACGGCGAGGCAATCACCAGATAGCCGCCCTGATTGATGCGCTGATGAATGTGAGCGAGGAAGGCCTTGGGTTCACTCAAACGGTCAATCAGATTGGAGGCGTACACCAAATCGTAGCCACTGAAGCGCGGCTTAAGGTTAAGCGCATCGCCCTGGAGGAAGTCGATTTTGTGTTTTACCTCGCTGTAACCCAGGGTTGCAAGCGATGCGGTGCGGTACTCCACCAGGTCGCCTTCGGTGCGGATGGTGTAGCGCTTCTCGCCCTGCTCTTTAAGGGCGTAAGCCTGCTGAATAAAGCGGGCGGAGAAATCGATGGCATCGACCGCATCAAAATGGCGTGCCAGCTCGAAGCTGGCGCGGCCCACCGAGCAGCCGATATCCAGCGCTTTGGTGTGGCGCTCGAGGTTGATTTCAGCCAGCGCGTCCTGCACCCCTTTAACGCAGAAATTGGCTACACCGAAGTATTCGCGGCCGTAATGGAATTCGAGGTACTGGGAAATCAGCTCATCGGTTTCATACACATTCACCTTGACGCCCTCGTCGGGTGACTGGCTGGATTCGACATAGCGAAAACCGGCGTGCTGATAGAAGTGGCGGCGAAAGGCATAGCGGGAGGCTGCAATCGCTTCATTGCCGGTAGAGATCCAACTGCCGCCCTTGATGAGGTTGTGCTTGCCATCAAAGGTGGGAGTGGAGAAGTCATCATACAGCGGGTGCACGGCAAAGCCGGGGAAGCCGTCGATGGGGGTTTCGGTCCATTGCCACACATTGCCGACCAGATCGAAAAAGCGTCCCTGGCGGAAACGGTTCACCGGGCAGGAAGAGGCGTAATGGGCGAGGTTAATGTTGCCCGGCACTTCACGCCAGGCAGGCGCTTTGCCGATGGCGGTCATATCGCCCTCAAGTTCTTGGCGCAGCATATACCACTCGGCCTCGGTGGGCAGGCGGATGCTGCGCTCCGTGGTTGCCGCTTTCCAATTGCAAAAGGCTTTGGCTTCGAGCTGATTCACTTCCACCGGCCAGTTCAGTGGCAGCGGAATTTCGCGGCACAGGTTACGCTGATACCAGCGGCCAGCATCAAAGCGCCAGAAGCGCGGCATTTGCGCCTTGGAAAATTCGCGCCAGGCGTTGCCTTCATCGCTCCACCATTTGCCGTCCTGATAACCGCCAGCTTCGACAAAGGCCATAAACTCGCCGTTGGAGACCAGCTTTTCGCTGGCGCGAAAATCACTGACCCGGCACAGCCTGTGGCCGTATTCGTTGTCCCAGCCATAGGTCTGGTCTTCTTCGGATTTACCAAGGCCGATATCGCCGCCTTTGACCTGAATAAGTGGGTTGTCAGGCGCTGCGCCCTGGTCATGGCATTCAGGCCAGGCGCCTGATGGGCTGACATCCTCAAGCGGCAACTGACGGATAATCACCGACGACGTTTCGAGGTGAATGCGCTCGTGCTCTATACCCATCAAAACCACCCAGGCAAGGCTCTGCTGGCTGATTGGCAGCTCCAGCGGCATGGTGTCGATAAGCTTATCCACCAGGTCGCGCACTGTGTCCCGATAGGCGCGAACCTCACTGACTTTGGGCCAGTCGTAGTGGGCCTCGTTTAAATCATCCCAGGACATTTCATCCACACCGATGGCAAACATCGACTCAAAATGATCGTTGATGCGCTCGTCTATGTATTTGCCCAGCTTGAGCTTATTGATAAAAAAGGTGGCGGTGTGGCCGAAGTAAAATATCAGCGGATGACGCAGTGGCTCGGCCTTTTTGTAATAGGCATCGTCATTGGCGATAAGGGAAAACAGCGACTCGTACTGCGCCCAGCTGTTGTGGAAATAGGCCTTGATTTCGGTGCGCTTGGCGTGAACATCCACACCTGTGAGGCTGGGGGTAGGCAAGGCGGTAAAAGGTTCCATTGTGTGTCTGTTCCCTCGTTAAGGCTGAAACTGTGCCGGGTGCGGCTCGGGTATGCAGGCATACGAGCGGGCTGGCGCGCAAGATCACCGGGCTTGAACTGTTTTAATGGCAGTCAAACTGTTTTGATGGCATGCAAACTGTAAAGACCCGTGCGCCCGGGCTTTGCTTTCAACCTGCCTCGGGTTTTGCGTTCAGCTCACGTTGCATGAGCTTGGCTTGCATGACATTGGCTTCGATCGCGTTGTCTTTGATGTCAGTCGTAAAAGGCCGCAGCGGGCGGCATCAGCCGGCTAAGTCGCCGACAATGACCACGCCTTCGCTGGCGCTGACCATGCCATCTTCAACGTCAATCGCATCGCCATCACCAAGCAGATACAGTTCGCCCTGGGTTTGGCTAAGCTTGATTTCATCCGCCATGGCGGCCTTGTTTTGCACATGCACCAGCAGCTGAAACGGCACCAGACCGAGGGCTGCTGTGGTTTGAAATGGCATCACGGCTTCATCGCCGCAGTAAACCGCAGTGGCTATGTCAGGCGTCATCAACATGGCGCCAGCACTCACGCCGACCAGATGGCCACCACCGGCGACAAAGGCCTGCAGCCGCGGGATCAGGCCGCTTGCACCAAGATTGTGCAGATATTCAAAGGTATTGCCGCCACAAAGATGGATGATGTCGCAGTCAAACAGCGGCTCGTACAGTTCGCAATCGGGGCCATGAATGGGCTCGGCAAAGGCAATGATTTCGGCTCCGAGCGAATCGTACAGCTCGACGATGGGCGCAAAATACTCCCGGGTTGGGTCGGCGGTGGCGGCCAGATAGCCAACACTTGGGCGCTTGCCGCGTTTGCCAAGCCAGCGTTTCAACGCCTCGAGGCTGGCGCTGTGGTGGGTATCATTCAGTAAAAGCAGAGACATGCAAACCTCCTCCTTAACGTGAATCTGTTGCTTGCCGTGGCCTGTTCAGCCCTTGATGCGGTACGGATCGTCGCTGAGCAAATATTGCCGTAATTCGGCACGATTCGGCTGCGTGGCAAGCCAGGCGCGAATGCGCTTAAGCTCCTGATAATTGGCGTCGCCGAATTTGCTGCGGTAATGGTCGGCGAAATTTAGCTCAGTCTGACTTTGTTTGAGCTTAAGTTGCCAGCCTTCGGTGACAAGCAGATTAAGGCAACTGGCAAGCCCGAGGGATTTGAGCAGCGGCCACTCGCCTTTATCAAGCCATACCCCGCCGACGGCGGCGCTGTAGTCGAGCCTGTGCTCGGTATCCGTGCTGATTTTAAGCTTGCGCATTAGGGTGTGGCTGACCGGGCAAAACAGCGCCATCGGGCTGTCTTCGCTTTCTTCCAGCGCGGTGATGGCGGCAAATTCCCGCTCTGGATGCGCCTGTTTCCAGCTGACAAAGTCGCTTATCAGCACCCAGTGGCCGCCGCAGTGATTACAGCGATGGGCGATAAAAAGATCATCGAGCCGGGTCGGAACCAGGCTGCCGCGTTTGCAGGCGCTACAGTGCATCATCAATCCTTGCTGAAATCATCCAAACCGCAAAAAGCTCGCGGGCGAGATCTCAGCCTAGGGGATTTTTATCCCGAGCTCAAGTTCAGTCACTGCGCTTTACAGTAAGGGTAAAGCACTGCGGCTAAAGGTTTGTTTCAGCACCACAGTCGATTCGATGGCGGCCACATAGGGCAGGCTGCCGAGGGATTTTTTGACAAAGCGTTCGTAGGCGAGCAGGTCGCGGGCGACGATTTTCAGCAGGTAATCGTGACCGCCGGTGATGACGGAGCACTCCATCACCTCGGGCAGCAGCTCAACCGCCTGCTCGAAGCGCTCGGCTGCGCTGAAGGAGTTTTCCGACAGCCGCAGCGAGGCATACACAATCACCTCAAAACCTGCCTTGCGGGGGTCGAGCTGCGCCGTGTAACCGCTGATATAGCCTTCCTGCTCGAGGCGGCGGATACGTCGAAGGCAGGGGGTATCCGACAGGCCTACCGAGGTGGCAAGGTCGGTTACGCTCTGGCGGCCATCGCGCTGCAATGCGCACAGGATAGCGAGATCTTTTTTATCCAGTTCTGACATGTGAGTGAAAATCACTAAAAAGAAATTAACTGGTATCGATTGTCACTCAAAGCGGCCGGTTTGTCCGCAGGCTTTGTTGAAAAAACCTCCATTGCCTGTGCTAGTCTGGTAGCAACCATGCCCGCCAACCGGCACAAGCAGCCTATCCTTCGCCGCAGGCAAAGTACTCGAGCGCGAATGGCAGGCGCCGACGGCGCGACATGACGGCGCATCAGGAGAATAACAATGAAACACATGACGCTGAACGTGGAAGCCTTCGATGACTGGCTTAGAACCCGTTTTGTTGAACTGAATAACGAGCTTGAGTCCCTCTATTGGCTGCAGACCGACCGCGCCAATGTGCAGGGCATAGGCGAAGCGACCAAAGCCGCACTGGTCGATGAGGGGCGGATGCTTATCAGCGCGCTGCTTGATGAGGGCAACACAGACGAAGGTTTTGATGCTGCGTTTGATTTGCTCGGCAACGTGGGGCTTTACATGGCGGCCTGTCGGCGCCACGAAATCACCGAGCCTTCGCGGGAAACCCACTCGCCGCTGGTGGAGGCCTCGGCGCTGGCGATGCACATAGGCGCGTCCATCGGTGTGACGCCGCGTTTTGCCACCGCGCACCTCACCACCCACAACATGGCCCGTGGCGGTAAGTACAAACGCTTTACCGACTTGCACGATGAGCGTTTGTTTGTGGATTACAACACCAAGGGCATTCTGGGCTACAAGCGCGCCGCAGATGCGCTGCTGAAAATCCTGCCGCTGGGGATTTCCCACCCAATCAGCGCCGAACTGCTGCGGGTGGCGCGTCAGGCGCTGCAGGATGTGATGGACTCCAATACTACCCTGTTCCATGAGCTCGACACCGACCGCTTTTTCTATTGTGTTCGCCCTTATTACAAGCCCTACCGGGTCGGCAGCCAGGTGTACCGCGGCGCCAATGCCGGCGACTTTGCCGGCATCAATGTCATCGATATGCTGCTGGGGCTGTGCTATGCCAACGAGCCCTCGTATTCCCAGATGCTGGTGGATAAGTTCCTGTATATGATGCCGGAAGATCAGGCGATTCTGCGCGATTGCATGCGTCGTACCAGCCTGATGGATTACTTTTTGCGGGCCACCGGCAGCCACAAGGAGAGCTGGTATCAGGAAAACCTGCGACTGTTCCTTGAGGTGTGCGAGCTCCACGGTCAGACCGCGATTCAGCATCACGATCAGCTGGTGCAAAAGTACATTTGTGAGCCCTCGGTCGATATCCAGCAGCAACACCTGGCCAAAGTCACCGCCAGCGGCCCACCGCTGCATGTGCTCATTGGTTCCCTCGAAAAACTGCGTGACCGCCGCGCGGCGGTGAAGCGCAGCGATATTCGTACCGCCTGGCAGGACATTGCCCGCCTTAAAGCCACTCTGGATTAACGCCACTCTGGATTAACACCATGGACTACAAATCGCAGTTTTATTTGCCCGAAGGTCGTTATCTGCTCAATCACTCGGTAGGAAGGCCGCTGTTATCGGCCAAAGCGGGTTTTGAAGCGGATTTCTGGCGGCCCTGGTGCGACAGCGGCCGTGAGCCATGGGGCCATTGGCTCAATGCGATAGAGGCATTTCGTGAGGCACTTGCAAGGCTGTTTGATGGCGATAAAGCCGATTTTTGCCCTCAGGTGAACCTGTCATCGGCACTGACCAAGCTGTTAATGTCGCACCCACGGCTTAATCGCGTCGGCGCGCGGGTGCTGATGTGTGAAGAAGATTTTCCCTCCATGGGCTTTGCGGTGCAAAAGGCGCTGCCAAAGGCGCAGATTCGCTTTATCCCGCAGGGGCAGGATTTGACCGATGCCAATGTGTGGCAGCAATACCTGGATGCAGAGCTGGATCTGGTGTTTATCAGCCATGCCTTTTCGAACCTTGGCGTGCTTGCGCCAGTGGCTGACATCGTCGGCCGCTGCCGTGAACTTGGGGTGCTGTCGCTGGTGGATGTGGCGCAGTCGGCTGGGGTGGTGCCACTGTCGCTCACTGAGCTTGCGCCCGACTTTCTGATTGGCTCCTCGGTCAAGTGGCTCTGCGGCGGCCCGGGGGCGGCGTATCTTTGGGTAAATCCAGTGCGGATAAATGAGTGCGAGCCGATAGATGTGGGCTGGTTTTCCCACGAAAATCCGTTTGAGTTCAATATTCATCACTTTCAAAGCCATCCGTCGGCGCTGAAGTTTTGGGGCGGCACACCGTCGGTGGCGCCCTTTGTGCTGGCATCCCACAGCATCAACTGGTTCGCCAACCTGGGTGAAAAATACGTTCGCGCTCATAATCAGGCTTTGGTATCAATGCTTTATGATTTAATGCACCAATATGGTGCGAGTGACTCGGCGGTAAGTTCGACGTCAAAGTTGATGGTAAGCACAGTGCCCGCCGAGCGGCGCAGTGGCACCGCCATCCTCGACTTTGGCGATGACAACGATGTGGTGATGGCAAGGCTCAGCGAAGCCAATATCAGCGTGGATAAGCGCCGTTACGGGCTTAGGGTGTCGCCGCACCTGTATAACGATGGGGCCGATATTGCCGCCTTTATCGACTGCGTGCAGGGCGCGCTTAAACGTTAGAGCTGATGCCGCCCTGCTGCAGCTGGCGTGTGTAACGCCCCAAAAATAAACGCCCCGGACCTGAGTCCGGGGCGTCTTTTTTATGCGCCGGTTGCCCGGCGCCCTGTAGGGTATTACAGGCTGTAATACATTTCGAACTCGAGTGGGTGAGTGGTGCGGTTCACGCGCTCGGCTTCAGCGGTCTTCAGTGCGATGTAGGCATCGATGAAGTCGTTGGTGAATACGCCACCCTTGGTCAGGAACTCGCGGTCAGCATCCAGTGCAGCCAGGGCTACGTCCAGAGACTCGGCAACCTGTGGGATCTCGGCCGCTTCTTCAGCTGGCAGGTCGTACAGATCTTTGTCCATGGCATCGCCAGGGTGGATCTTGTTCTGGATACCGTCCAGACCAGCCATCAGCAGAGCGGCGAAGCCCAGGTATGGGTTGGCAGTTGGGTCTGGGAAGCGGGTCTCGATACGACGGGCTTTCGGGCTTGGAACCACTGGGATACGGATAGAAGCAGAGCGGTTACGGGCAGAGTAGGCCAGCATAACTGGAGCTTCGAAGTGTGGCACCAGACGCTTGTAAGAGTTGGTGCTTGGGTTGGTGAACGCGTTCAGGGCACGGGCGTGCTTGATGATACCGCCGATGTAGTACAGGGCAGTTTCAGACAGACCGCCGTACTTGTCGCCGGCAAACAGGTTCACGCCATCTTTGGCCAGAGACTGGTGTACGTGCATACCAGAGCCGTTGTCACCAACGATTGGCTTTGGCATGAAGGTGGCAGTTTTGCCGTAAGCGTGGGCCATGTTGTGCACCACGTACTTCAGTACCTGGATTTCGTCAGCTTTCTTGGTCAGGGTGTTGAAACGGGTAGCGATTTCGTTCTGACCGGCAGTGGCCACTTCGTGGTGGTGAGCTTCAACCACCTGACCCATTTCTTCCAGCACCAGACACATGGCAGAGCGCAGGTCCTGAGAAGAGTCAACCGGAGCAACCGGGAAGTAACCGCCCTTCACGAATGGACGGTGACCTGTGTTGCCACCTTCGTATTCGGTACCTGAGTTCCAGGCAGCTTCTTTGGCGTCGATCTTCACGAAACAGCCGCTCATGTCGGTGCCGAAACGTACGTCGTCGAACAGGAAGAATTCTGGCTCTGGGCCTACCAGTACGGTGTCGGCGATGCCAGTGGCACGCAGGTATTCTTCAGCGCGCTTGGCGATAGAACGTGGGTCACGGTCGTAACCCTGCATGGTGCCTGGCTCGAGAACGTCACAGCGGATGATGGCAGTGGTTTCTTCGGTGAAGGGGTCCAGTACGAAAGTGCTTGGATCTGGCATCAGCACCATGTCGGATTCGTTAATGGTTTTCCAACCGGCGATAGAAGAACCGTCGAACATTTTGCCGTCTTCGAAGAAATCGGCATCTACCTGATGGGTAGGGATAGAAACGTGCTGCTCTTTACCCTTGGTATCGGTAAAACGCAGATCAACGAACTTTACTTCCAGGTCTTTCAACTGCTTCAACACATTTTCAAATGACATGCTCGAGTCTCCGGTAGGGTAAAGGGGCATCCCTTAATCAATAATTTTGTTGTCGTGCTGCCAGCGTGAGCGGCTTGCCCGAATCGTGGCACAGATAAAGCGAGTAGCGTGCCAAAGTTTCAACTTGTTGATTTTAAAGAAATGCAAAAGGATTGCTTGCCGAGAATAGGGCGGGGTTGCACTGGTCTGGTGCGGCATCTGCACCAAAATGGTGCTTGCACTTTGTTTGTGCGTTGATTTGGTGCAGCAGGGCAAGGCCAGGATCTCCCAAACGGCCAAAAAATAATCCTGTCCGAGAGGACGCTGCTAGAGTAGAATGGCACGCTTTTTAACGCAAGGGTCCCGGGAATAGTTCAGAAAACCGTCATATTCCCTCACCCCGCCGGTGTTAATCCGGCCGTTCCGCGGCTTGCCCGAATCGGAACAACGCACACTGAAACAAGATGGTAAGAGGCTAACCGTGTTAGAAAATTTGCGTAACATCGCCATTATTGCCCACGTTGACCATGGTAAAACTACCCTGGTTGACAAGCTGCTCTCCCAGTCCGGCACCCTTGAAAGCCGTGGCGAAGCCACCGAGCGCGTGATGGACTCCAACGACCTGGAAAAAGAGCGTGGCATCACCATTCTGGCGAAGAACACTGCCATCAAGTGGAATGACTATCGTATCAACATCGTGGACACCCCCGGCCACGCCGACTTCGGCGGTGAGGTTGAGCGCGTACTGTCCATGGTGGACTCAGTTCTCCTGCTGGTTGACGCCGTAGACGGCCCGATGCCACAGACCCGTTTCGTAACCAAGAAGGCATTCGCCCAGGGCCTCAAGCCTATCGTGGTTATCAACAAAATCGACCGTCCGGGCGCCCGTCCTGATTGGGTTATCGACCAGGTATTCGACCTGTTCGACAACCTCGGCGCGACCGACGAGCAGCTGGATTTCCCAATCGTTTACGCCTCTGCGCTGAACGGTTTTGCCACTCTGGATCCAGACGTACACAGCGACGACATGACCCCGCTGTTCCAGACCATCGTTGAGAAAGTATCTCCACCGGACGCTGACGGCGACGGCGCGTTCCAGATGCAGATTTCTCAGCTGGACTACAACAGCTACGTGGGCGTTATCGGTGTAGGCCGTATCAAGCGCGGCAGCGTGAAGACCAACCAGCAGGTAACTGTTGTTGGTGCCGACGGCAAGACCCGTAACGGTAAAATAGGTCAGGTGCTGGGCTACATGGGCCTGGAGCGTCATGAAGTGGCCGTGGCCAACGCCGGTGACATCGTTGCCGTGACTGGTCTGGGCGAGCTGAAAATCTCCGACACCATCTGCGCCGCCGGCAACGTTGAGGCCCTGCCTCCGCTGTCTGTTGACGAGCCAACCCTGACCATGACCTTCCAGGTAAACACCTCTCCGTTTGCCGGTAAAGAAGGTAAGTACGTGACTTCACGTAACATCCTTGAGCGTCTGCAACAGGAACTGGTTCACAACGTGGCCCTGCGTGTAGAAGAAACCGACAGCCCTGACCGTTTCCGCGTGTCTGGCCGTGGTGAACTGCACCTGTCTATCCTGATTGAAAACATGCGCCGCGAAGGTTACGAGCTGGCGGTATCCCGTCCAGAAGTAATCATCAAGACCATAGACGGTGAGAAATGTGAGCCGTTCGAAACCCTGACCGTAGACGTGGAAGAAGAGCATCAGGGCAGCATCATCGAGAAGCTGGGTACCCGTAAAGCTGACATGAAAGACATGCAGCTGGATGGCAAGGGTCGTGTGCGTATCGACTTCGTTATCCCAAGCCGTGGCCTGATTGGCTTCCAGACCGAGTTCATGACTGCGACCTCTGGTACTGGTCTGTTGTACCACACCTTCGACCACTACGGTCCATACAAGGGTGGTGACATCGGCCAGCGCGCCAACGGCGTACTGATCTCCAACGCCACCGGTAAGGCGCTGACCTTCGCCCTGTTCGGTCTGCAGGACCGCGGTCGTCTGCTCATCGGCCACGCCGCTGAAGTTTACGAAGGCCAGGTGATCGGTATCCACAGCCGTTCAAACGACCTGACTGTAAACTGCCTCAAGGGCAAGCAGCTGACCAACATGCGTGCCTCTGGTACTGACGAAGCTCAGGTACTGACGCCGCACATCCAGATGACCCTAGAACAGGCGCTTGAGTTCATCGATGACGACGAACTGGTAGAAGTAACTCCTCAGAGCATCCGCGTGCGTAAGAAGTTCCTCACTGAGAACGATCGTAAGCGCGCCAGCCGTCAGGGCTGATAGCGACTGAGTAATAAAAAACCCCGGCCTGCCGGGGTTTTTTATTGCCGCTTATTCAAGCGCTTATTCAAGCGCCGAACCATGAAGTTGTCGCTGCGGAATTTAACCGGCTGACGATAATGCGCGCTTTGTTCTGTGTTTTGAGCCGTGTTCACGCTTTCTTATTAAGGCTCTGTTTTACGGGCTTTATAGAAAACTTGGATTCAAACCGCAAAAGGCAGAAGCGCCAGTGCCGGCACAATTGCAACCGCCGCTGTGGGGAGCAATCTGGCTGACTTGCCAAGCAGCATCACCACGGTAAAGGCGGCCGGGATCCACAGGCAGATATACAAAATAATGCCGTAGCCACCCTGAAGATAAATTGCCGCCACGGCACCAATACAGAGCTGCAAAAGGCCGGCGTACTTAAGCGTTGCCGCGCGCTGCTCGGACGGGGCGCGTCCGAACGCGCTGCGGTAATGACCAAACTGGCACAGTGCCAGCAGCGCAAAGCTGCCAAGGGAGAGCAAAAAAAGGCACAGCGTACTCATGCGGTTTGCTCCCGAAGCGGTTTGCGTGGCTCAGGCACACCTTTTGGCAGATGATGGCGGGCAAACCAGCAGGCGGCGGCGGTGGCGATAAACAGCAGATCGGCGATAGCAAGTGACCACTGGCCGTGCTGAAGGTTGCTGAAAATATTGGCCGGTGTGCTGAGGGCATTGATAAGCGGCAGCGCCAGTGCCAGCAGGCCGGTCAGCCCAAGCAGTGCCCGCCAGGCGCGGCTGTCACGCCGTACCGTGGCTGTGAGCGCGCACAGGGCAATACCGGCAAAAAATGCCGCGACTTCCAGATTGGGGCGGCCCGCCAGCGCTTCGGGCAGCAGGCGGTTTGCGAGGAAAAACAGTACGGTTCCCAGCGGCAGGCCAACAATCATGGTCAGATTGAGCCCTTCAACCAGGCTTAGCCCGAAGCCCTGACGACGCTTTTCCCTCAGTCGCAGCGCCCACAACAGGCAGCCGCTGGCAATCATGGCGCAGCCAAGCAGCCCCATCACAAAGCCAAGGCTTCTGAGCGCCGGACCGGCAAAGCGGGCCGTGTGCAGCGCCATCAGGGTGTCATGCACAGCAACGGCGGCGCTGTGGTTGTCAGGCGACTGGTACAGCAGGGTGCCATCAACGGCGCTGAACACCAGCTGTGTGGTTTCGTCGGTGATTTGCTGGCCTGTGTCACGGTTGAAGCTGACGGTGGCCTGACTGTCGCCCGGATTGCGGATGCGGATGTCGTGGATCTGGGCCTCGTCGCCCCAGAGTTGCTGCACCCGTGGCAGCAAGGTATGCACATCCAACATGGGCGCGGCTTGGCCGCTTGGCGATGGCTGAGTGAAACGCGGCAGCATTTCATCAAACATGGCGTCGGCGTCCCCTTTCCAGATGCTTAATCCTGCCCATGGCATATACATAAACATCAGGGTAATCAGGCCGGTATAGGTGATAACCAGATGAAACGGCAGCGCAAATACGGCGCTGATGTTGTGGGCATCCAGCCAGGAGCGGCTGCCTTTGCCGCCGCGAAAGCTGAAAAAGTCTTTGAAAATCCGTTTGTGGATGATGATGCCGCTGATAAGCGCAATCAGCATAAACATGGTGCAAATGCCGACGAGGTAGCGCGCTGGCTGCACCGGCAGATAGTGCAAATCAAAGTGCAGTCGATAGAAGAAGTTACCGCCGAGGGTATCGCGGGGGCGCTCGGCTTCATTGCCGTTATGATCTATCGGTTGGCTGTGAAATTTAGGTCGGCGCTGGCCATCGATTTTCTCGCTCCAGCTGTATGAAAGATAAGGCTGGCGCGCACTCGGAAATTCAATCAGCCAATCGGGGGCATGCGGCGCTTTAGTGCTTAAAAATTGCTGCGCGTGCTGGACTGTCGCTGCCAAATCCGCAGGCGGAGCGCTGGTTATCACATTGGCGTGCAGCTCAGGTTTGGCGTAGAGCGAGATTTCGTGGCGAAAAAAGCTCAGGCTGCCAGCAAAAAATATCAGCAGCAGCACCCAGCACACCAGCAGGCCAGCCCAGGTATGCAGCCAGTTCATGCTGCGGTAAAACGAGTCTTTCATGGGGTGGGGATCTCAAACAAAAAGCCCAGCATTAAAGGGCCTGAGCAGATTGCCCAGCCGATACAGGCGCTGCGGCTGGATTTGGCGCTGTAGCTGTAAAGGATCCACAGGGCAAACACCAGAAACGACAGCATCATGGCGTACAGGCTGGCATCGGCGCGGGAAATGGTCGATACCTGTGGCAGCAGTCTTGGTAGGCTGGCGGTAAACAGCGCAGCCAGGCTGTAACCGCCAATCACGGCAATCAGACTTCTGAAAATGACCAGACGGGTATGCGCTAACACTGTATTGGGGCCCTTATCAGCACGATGAAGGATGGATCCTAAGCCATCCGCATTAAATGATAAACATTCTCAATTAAAATTTACAATGTCAATCACGTTTCCCTGTATTGCTGAAAATCTGCCGAATTTATCCCGCTTCGATTTTTCAACTTCGCCCGCAGTGCATATGCTTGAAGGTATCACCTGACAGAAAATCTCCCTTATGCAGGATTCGAGCGTCACCCTTACCCGAATTGGCATGTTGGTCTTCGGCCTGATTTTTGGTCTGCTTTCACTTATCACAGTGGAATATTTGCAGAGCATCTATGGCCGGGATTATCTGACGGAGGAGCGGCGTTTGCTGACGCAGCAGCTGGCGCTTATTCGCGCCAATATCGAGGCCAAAGTAAACGCCGACATTATGCTGGCCGATAATCTGGCCACCATGCTCAGCTTCAATCCCAATGCCGGCAAGGAAACCTGGCAGCAGATGGTGACCCATCTGGCGCTCAAGGGTGAGCACATCCGCAGTATCAGCATTGCCCCCAATGATGTGATTGCCTTTATTTACCCGCTTGAGGGCAACGAAGCGGCGATGGGGCTCGATTTCAGAGAGAGACCTGATCAGTTCAGCGTGGTGTCCAACGCGCGTTACTGGCGTCGCCTCGAGCTTGATGGGCCGGTTAATCTGGTGCAGGGCGGGGTGGGCTTGATTGCCCGGGCGCCGGTGTTTTTTGACCCGCCACACAACCAACAATATTGGGGCGTCTGCAGCGTGGTCATTGATTTGGATCTGCTGATTGAGCATCTGGGGGCGAAAGAGCTGCCCGAGGGGCTCAGCCTTGCGGTGCGGCGCATGGTGTCGGCCGATGTGCCCGCAGCGGTATTTGTCGGCAGTGCCGAGGATTTTGCGGACCCGAGTGCGAAAGAGCTTGTCTATCTGCAGGGCGGCTTGTGGCAGCTTGCGTTGGTGGATAAACGTCACTCGTCGGTCTTCAGTCCGGATCACCGGGTCCGAATAGTCGGGTATTCGATGGCGCTGCTGATTTTGATGAGTTTTTTGTTGGTGGTTAATGCCTATCGGATGGCGCACAAGGTGTCGTTGCATGATTCACTCACCGGCCTGCCCAATCGCCGCTTTGTATTGTCGCTGCTTGAGCGCCTCGCTTCTGCCAACAATAGCTGCTTTACCGTGGTGAATGTGGATCTAAACGATTTCAAGCAGATAAACGATCAGTATGGTCATGGGATTGGCGATCAGGCCCTCAGGCATGTTGCTTCGGCGATGTGCAGTGCGCTGCGTGGCAGTGACATGGTGTCGCGGATTGGTGGTGACGAGTTTTTGCTGGTGCTGCCAAGGCTGTCCGGCGCGGCCGAAATTGCCGCCGTGCTTGAAAAGCTGCGCCGCGAAGTCAACGCCAGGCCTATGACAGTGGAGGGGCAGACGGTTCCGCTCGCTCTCAGCATGGGCGTTGCCTGCTATCCTGAAGATGGGCGGGATATTTCCACACTGCTGCTTGCGGCAGATAAAGCCATGTATGCCGACAAGGCCAAAACTAAACAGGAGCGAGAGTGCGCGGTTTGATTTTGCTGTTGATAAGTACAATGTTTTTGCCTGCCTTTTCGAGCCTGGCTGAACCCGTTTTGCGGGTGCGTTACATCGACGCCAGCGATATGAAGCACAACCCCAACAACGATTACTTTGGTCAGCTGCTTAAGCTGGCTCTGGATAAAACCGCCGCCGACTATGGCCCTTACGAGCTTTCGCCGCTCGATATTGATATTTCCCAGCGGCGCCATTTTCTGGAAATCGGCAAGGGTAGGGTCGATGTATTCTGGACCATGACCACAGATGCGCGCGAGCAGCAGGCGCGGCCGGTGCGGGTGCCGCTGATGAAAGGCGTATATGGGCTCAGGCTGCTGGCCCTTAATCGCGCCGATGCGGGCTTGCTTGAGTCGGTAAAGGGGGATGAGGATCTGCGGGGCATCCGCTTTATTCAGGGGCGTGACTGGCCCGATACTCAGGTGCTCAGGCTGAACCGGCTCCGGGTCGAAACCGATATCGCCGAAGATGACCTATATGGTTTTTTGGCGCGCCATCGTGGTCTGGCATTCCCTCGGGCCATCACAGAGATTTTTGCTGAAACCGATAGCCGGGCTGCCGGCGTCGTTGCCGATGAGCACGTGCTGCTGCGCTACCCCGCCGCTATGTATTTTTTCGTGGCCAAAGACAATGAGGTACTGGCCACTCGGCTCGAAGCAGGCCTTCGCCGCGCCATGGGCGATGGCAGTTTTGATGCACTGTTTTATCAGTTTCCCGCTCACCGAGATGCCATCAGCCGCGCAAACCTCGGCGCGCGTATTCTGATTGAACTCGATAACCCGCTGCTGCCGGCCTCAGTCGATAAAGCCGAGATCCGTCGTCAGCAGGACCAAATCCTCGGCCATCAGTATCCTTAAGCCTTGGTGATTGTGAATTCAGCACAGCTGGCGTTTGGCCATAAAAAAGCCCCCGATGATTTCAGGGGCTAGCGTGAAAGCGGCTGTCAGTCTGGCTTTGGTTATTTTGCGGCTTCCATTGCGGCAATAAACTTGTTCGACTCGGCGATGGAGCGGTTCATCTCTTTAATCAGGCCGGAAATGTCGGTCTGCAGGCTGGAAAATTCACCCTTGATGGCACCAATAGTCTGGGCGTTAAGGTTATGCTTGAGGTACAGCATGTTGTCCTTCATCGAGGTGAGGATGGGCGGCATTTTGCTTTCGGCTTTGCGCATACTGCGGATCAGCGAGTCGTAATTGCGACGGGTTTCGCGCAGCTTGACCTGGCTTTTGGAGCGCAGATCTGCCTTGCTGATTTCACCGATTTCGGTTTGCCACTCATCGAACAGGGCTTCTGCTACGTCTTCGACCTTGTTGATGCGGCTCGATACATCATCCGCAGCCGATTGGGCGGCGTCATATTCATCTTTTGCCTTGTTGTAGGCCTTTTCCAGATCGCCGCCGTCGTGGTTCAGCAGCGCTTTCATTTCTTCGAGCGCCGAGCTGAACTGTTTCTGGGCGTCTTCCTGAGACTCTTTGGCGTCTTTCACCCGGTCGACCATGATGTCACGCTTGTGGTAGCCCACCTGCTCCATCGCGCCGTAATAGGCCGTCTGGCAGCCACTGAGCAGCAGTGCTGCACCCAACAAAGCCGGTGTCAGAAATTGTTTCATTGTTGCCATTCCCTGGTGTTGTTAATCCGCTTTAAAGCGAGCCGCGTCTATGATGGACCACAGGTGAGCGATAGCGCCAATGATGGCGGGCACCACCAAAAACCACAGGGCGTAGCCACCGACAGTTACCACGAAAAACAGTAACGCCGCCATAATCCGTCCCTGCAGCAACTGCCCCAGACCCGGAAAAAACAGGTTAACCCCAGCGGCAAGCACATTCCCGGCAGAACCCTGTTGTGACATCGAATCGCTCCTTAAAACTTGTAAAGCAGGTATTGTACGCTTTATTGTACGAACATAAACCGTTCCTGTTGCCTGTCGCAAGAGAAAAACAGTGAAAAATAAGATAGATGTGCGCCTGATAAAGGGATTTTTACAGGGTGTTTGGCGTTTTATGCTGCATCTGGGTTCCCGGCTTCGGGAAGATCAGATAAATGTACGCGCCGGCCACCTGGCTTATGTAACGCTGCTGTCGCTGGTGCCGCTGGTGGCGGTGACCATGTCGGTGCTGTCGGCCTTTCCGGTGTTTGAAGGTATTCGTGGCACCATCGAAAGTTACGTCTACGAAAACATGATCCCGGCGGCCGGAGATACGGTCAAAACCTATATCAATGAATTTGTGGGCAATGCTTCCAAGGGCACTGCGGTGGGGATTGGTTTTCTGGTGGTGGTCGCCATCATGCTGATTTCCGCCATCGACAAGGCGCTCAATGCCATCTGGCGTACCCAGGAAAAACGCCGTTTGGTGGTGGCCTTTTCCATGTACTGGATGGTGCTGACCTTGGGCCCGGTGCTGATGGGCGCGAGCATTGCCGTGACCTCTTACGTGGTGTCGCTCAAAATCCTCAGCGACGCCGATGTGTACGGCGTGGTGCCCATGCTGATGGAAAAGCTGCCGCTGTTTTTCTCTGTGGCGGCTTTTTTGCTGCTGTATCTGGTAGTGCCCAATCAAAAGGTGAAGTTTTTCCATGCCTTGCTCGGCGCTGTGGTCGCCGCGGTGCTGTTTGAAACCGGTAAAAAAGGCTTTGCCCTGTATGTGACTGAGTTTCCAAGCTACGAGGCCATTTACGGCGCGCTGGCGACCATTCCGATTCTGTTTGTTTGGGTGTACCTGTCGTGGACCATAGTGCTGTTTGGTGCTGTGATTGCCTCATCCCTGCCTGAATACCTGGATTACGATGACGGTGACGGGCCAGCAGCCTCGAAGGAGTCGGCCGCCTCAGCCCTTGAGCCCGAAAGCGGCGGCGGAAATACGGCAGGCAGCATAGCTATGTCATCTCAGAGCAACGCCAAGAGCTGACATGTACAGCGCACAAACCATGGAAGCCGAGCTTATCAAAAGCCACTGGATTGAGGTGGGCGACGGCCACAGCCTGCACCTTGGCGAATATGGCAATCCCGCAGGGCCTGTGGTGCTCTATCTTCATGGCGGACCCGGCGCGGGTTGCACTCCGGACGATGCGCTACTGTTTGATACCCGGCACTGGCGGGTGCTTTTGCTGGATCAGCGTGGCGCCGGACTCTCGCGGCCAAGGGGCAGTCTTACCGATAACAGCATTACCCATCTGCTTGGCGATCTTGAGCGGGTCAGAAAGGCGCTTGCTATCGAGCGTTGGTGCCTTGCCGGTGGCTCCTTTGGTGCCACCCTTGGGCTGATATACAGCGGCCTCTATCCCGAGCGGGTGGCGGCGCAAAGCTACTGGGGGCTGTTTATTCCGTCCCTTGAGGGCATGAGCTGGCTTTATGGCCCCGACGGCGCCGCAAAAATGTTCAGCGCCGAGTACAACGACTTCAGTGGCGGTATTCCTATTAAAGGCTGGTTGCCGCTGGTATTTGAGTATTTTCATAAGGGATTCAGCCATCCGCAGCAAACTCTTGCCGAGCGGGCATTTCGGCGCTGGCTCGATTGGGAGCTGTCACTGGCGTATCCCGGCAACCGCCTGATTGGTCCGCTGGATTGGCGCTCGCGGGTGCTGGCGATGATTGAACTGCATTATGCCCGCGCTCAGTATTTTGGTGCCGAGGCGCTGCTGCACAAAGCCTTGCCGAACATCAGCGCGCCAACGCGGATTATTCAGGGCGAATGCGACTGGGTTTGTCCTGCGCCTGTGCTTGAGGCTTTCGCGCCGCTCTCGGCGCGGCTCGGTGAGCAGATTGAGCTGGTGAGCGTTGGCGGCGGTTATCATTCGCTGGCGGATGCCCGTGTGCATCAGGCGGTCAGCCGCGCGGGCAACTGGATGCTCGCCATGGTGCATTCCTGATTGGGTTTGCCGCTGAGGCTGTGGCACAATCGCCCGGTTTTCCATTACAGGATTGAGTTGTGATTGCATTGATTCAGCGGGTCAGCCGCGCCAGCGTAACAGTGGACGGCGAAATCACCGGCGCCATCGGACAGGGTTTGTTGGTGCTCCTTGGTGTCGAGCAGCAGGACAATCGGGAAAAGCTCGAAAAGCTGGCACATAAGGTGATGAACTATCGCGTGTTTTCCGATGAAAACGGCAAGATGAACCTCAATGTCTCCCAGGTGGGCGGCAGTTTGCTGGTGGTGTCGCAGTTTACCCTTGCCGCCGATACCGGCAGAGGGCTGCGGCCAAGCTTTTCAGGTGCCGGCACCCCTGAACTTGCCGAGCGTTTGTATGAAGAATTCGTTGCCCATTGCCGTGCCCAGGGCGTGGCCACTGAAACCGGCCGTTTTGCCGCCGACATGAAGGTTGAGCTGCTGAACGATGGTCCGGTCACCTTTCATTTGCAGGTGTAGCCGCCGCTTTTCTTCCAACCGGAACTGATTATGACTCCAGAACAAAGCCTGCTGCAGGAGCTGATGGATACCTGGCATCAAACTATCCCGGTGACGGATTTTATGAAAATCTGCCCGCGCCGTTTTGATGGCACCCGCTTTGAAGCCAGTGCGCCGCTTGAGCCGAATATCAATCTGCATCAAACCATGTTTGCCGGCAGCATTTACACCCTGCTTACCCTTACCGGCTGGGGGCTGATGTGGCTTAAACAGCGCGAGGCCGGGGTGAGCGGTGCCATAGTGCTGGCCGAAGCCAATGTGCGCTATCTTGCGCCTGTTACCCAAACGCCGGTGGCGCGGGTTTGCTGGGAGGGCGGCGATTTGTCTCCGCTGGCCCGAGGCCGGCGGGTAAAGCAGCCGCTGAACGTTGAGCTTTACTCCGGCGATACCCTCTGCGCCCAATTCACGGGTACCTATGTCAGTCTGCCGGAATAAATAACGCCTGCGACTTTCGGTTTCAATATTGCTGTTGTCTGTGGCTTTCCATACAATCCGCAGGTTAAAAAAATGTAAATAAATGGATATTCATACGGTATCCATGACTGCATCATAAGGACAACAGCATGCGTCTTTTCTGTATGGCACTGGCCTTGGTGGTTTGTGCCAATCTTTCCGGGTGCGCCAATACCCGTCTAAACGCCAACAAGCTGCCCAAAGGGGTAGCGGTAAGCAAGTCCATCACTCTGCCGGTGGACGTAGCGGTGGCCTATTATCTGCCAAAACATGAACTTGATACCCGGGTGTATCTGGATAAGTGGAATCTGTGGGTTGAGCCGGGGGCGGCGCTTGGCGACGGTGCCCGCGATGCCTTTGGTGCCTATTTTGGCAATGCCAAATTGCTCGACCGCCAGTCCAGCGAACAGTATGGCCTGTTGGTGGATATGGATCCTGAATGGGAGTTCATTTCCGGCAAAGTCACTATGACCATGAAATACAAAGTCTTTAACGGCGGTGACAAGCCACTGCGTGAAGGCAGCAAGAGTTTCAGCGCTGACATAGGCTACATTGGTGATAACTCGGGCATGTATAACGCCGCCATGCGCGCGACTCAGCTGGTGATTGTGGATGTGCTCAACAGCCTCAAACCATCGGCCGCCACCTACCCGACGACGCTGGCCATGAAAGATGCAAATCCGTTACTGCTGGCGAATCTGGATAAGCCGGTTGCCAGCGGCACCGGGTTTTATATCAACCAGTCAGGCCAGTTGCTTACTGCCGCCCATGTGCTGAACGAGTGTCTGGTAACCAAGGTGCAGGCGGGCGATAAGTCGTTTAATGCCAAAGTGGATGCCAAGTCCACCCTGCTGGATCTGGCGGTGGTCAGCACTGAAAGCACCTCAGAGCGATTTTTACCGCTGCGTAAAGGCAGTGAAATCTTCCTTGGCGAATCAGTCACCAACGTTGGCTACCCGCTGCAGGGGCTGCTTGCAGCCTCGCCAAACCTGACCCGTGGCAACGTCAGCTCCCTCAATGCCCTAAAAGGTTCGGTGGGGCAGTTCCAGTTTTCT
This sequence comes from Shewanella jiangmenensis, assembly GCF_018596335.1. Classification (GTDB taxonomy): domain Bacteria; phylum Pseudomonadota; class Gammaproteobacteria; order Enterobacterales; family Shewanellaceae; genus Shewanella; species Shewanella jiangmenensis. The sequence goes on from NZ_JAHEPS010000004.1 coordinate 271,465, forward strand.
GCGCCGATCCAGCCGGGCTCCAGCGGCGGTCCTGTGGTGTCGGATGGCGGCGAACTCCTTGGGGTGACAGTGGCGACGCTCAATGCAGCCAAGCTGATTGAATCCGGCGCCTTGCCACAGAACGTGAACTTTGCCCTGGATGCAAAGTATGTGGCCAAGTTCCTCGATGCCAACCAAATCAAATATACCCAGGTAGAGCCCAACCTCAAGGGCGATATCCGCACCAGCAACGATGCGGCGCTGTCCACCGTTGTTCAGATGGCCTGCTTCCAGTAAGGAGATAAAAATGAAAAGATTTTCAATGGCATCACTTACTCTGCTGGCCGCGGTTTCATCGGTTTCTGCGGCCGAACTGGTGCTGCCGCCCGTGCTGTACCTGAGCACAATCGAGGGCAGTGAGCTGTTTGACAAGCTCAAGCAAAGCCCGTCGTTTGCCGCCATCGACAAAGAAAATATTGGCACGCCGCTGCGGTTAATTGTGAGTTACAAGCTGCAGCCAACGGCGGGCGGCACGGCAGCCGGTTTGACCTCGGCAATTCTGGCTGGCGGCTCGCTGGGCATCTTGCCTGTGGTGACCAATAACGATCTGGTGGTGACCTACGAGTTGCGGGTGCATGGCCAGCCCGTTGCCAAGCAGGAATACCGCGAGAACTTTACCCAGGCGCAAAACATGTACAGCAATCCGCAGGGCGGGCTGGATAAGGCATCCATGGCATGGGTGGTGTCGACGGCTGACCGCTTTGTGGTCGATATTGCCAGCGACAGCAAGGTCAGAGCTCTGGTGGACGAGTATCAGTTTTACTTCGGCAGCTGAGCCGTCGCCCCGCCATTCAAAAGCCAGTCTCTGACTGGCTTTTCTATTTTTTAGAAAGTTATGTCTGATTTTATCCGCTTTTATTCGTTTTTATGAGCCAATAAACTTGCAGTCATCAAATGAATTGGCGGGAACAGTTCCCGGTTTCGGAGGTTTTATGACAAAGGTATTGGTTCTTAAATCCAGCATTCTCGGTGACTTTTCCCAATCGGCCCGTCTGATTGACGAGTGGGTTGCCAAAGAGCGCAGTGCGGGTGTTGAGGTGACAGTGCGGGATCTGGCCGCCCAGCCGCTGCCGGTGCTCGACGGCGAAATCGCCTTTGGTCTGCGGGGCGGCGACAACCTGAGCCCACGTCAGGCCGAGGTGCTGGCTTTGTCCAACGCGCTTATCGATGAGCTCAAGGCCCACGACACCCTGGTGGTGGCAGCGCCCATGTATAACTTCAGCATTCCAACCCAGCTGAAAAACTGGATTGATTTGGTTGCCCGTGCCGGTGTTACCTTCAGCTACACCGAGCAAGGCCCGGTTGGACTTGTCACAGGTAAAAAAGCCCTGGTGGTAGCGACCCGCGGCGGTATGCACAAGGATGCATCGTCTGATCACGTGGTGCCTTATCTGAAGACGGTACTGGGCTTTATCGGGATTACTGAGGTGGAAGTCGTGTACGCCGAAGCGCTGAACATGGGCCCGGAAGCGGCCGAGAAAGGTTTGAGCGAGGCGCGCAGCCAACTGGTTATTCAGTAAGGCTGCCGGCCTGCCGGTTACATGGGCAGATCAATGGCTCGAGAGTAAAAACTGAAGCGGAATAGCCAGACGCTCCGCCCATGCCGTTTCGGTATGGTCAGCTCCCTTAAAATAGCGGCTCTCCCACAGTGTCTCAGGGTAGCCGCTTTTACGCATGCTGTTGTCCATTTGCGCCTGCAGTGGCGGATATAACGCATCGAGCGTGGCGTCGCCGTGATCGAAATAGAGCCGGGTTTTGCTGGTGGGCGAGAGTTTGCTGCCGAGGTAGTCGGCGAATGCCGCTGGCAGAGGATTATCCGGCTCACTGAAGACCCCCGGCCAGTGTGTCGACAGGCAGGCCGCCGCACCAAACACATCCGGATACTCAAGCGCCGCATACATGGAAATCAGTCCACCCATACTGGAGCCCATGATAAAGGTATGCTCTGCGGTGGTATTTACTCTGAAGTGCTGGTCTATATAGGGCTTTAGCCGCCGCACGATAAAATCAAGATACAGATCGGAATACAGTGGCGCCGCAAACAGTTTTACGCCGGCGCTGCGCTCGGCCTCGAGCAGCTTGGTCTGGGTCGCGTTCGGCAAAGATTTAAATGGCTTTTGCGGAAAATACTCGCTGTGCCGCAGCGCCTCGGTATTATGAATGGCCACCACAATGAAGGGGCGGACCTTGCCCGACTCCATCAGTTCAATGGCGGTATCATCGAGTTCCCATGCCTGTCGGTTCCAGCTGACAGAAGCATCAAACTGCATTTGACCATCGTGCACATAAAGCACATCGAAACGGGTGTTGGGTTGACTGAGATAATTGGGTGGAAGCCACACATCCACCGGTCGCGCCTGAATATCGCCAAAGTCCAGTTTATCCAGTCTGACAAGCTCACCTGCGGCGACCTTGGGCACCGGACTTGCGTTGCACAGGTGGCTGATAAGTGTGCCGCAAAGCAGCAGACACATGATGAGTTTGGTCTTGAGTCTGGCCGGTTGTGCCTTGATTTGCGTCATCATTCGACTGGGTTTTCTCCGGTAATTGTTCCTTGGAGGAAACCATCAGTTGCTTTGCATCACAAGCTGAATTCGTATGCATTCGGCACAGTCTGCAACCCTCAGCGCTGTGGCTGTATTCCACATAACGCACCTTGCGGCTTGCCTGCCCCCGGCCGGAACTGATCGCAAAGCCCGGGCGTGGCGTCTGCTTGTCTTGGCTCATCGCCGTGCAGGCCTCAGGCGCCCGCCAGTAAGTCTTTCAGTGAACCGCCGTTGATGATATGGCAGCAGCCGTTGGCGCTCAGAATATCGCAGCCTTTCTGGGCGCGGATACCGGCGCCGCAGTACAGCACCATGGGCGCGGCTTTGTCGGCATGGGTGGCAACCCAGGTTTCGAGGGTATCCAGCGGAATATTCACTGCGCCGGGTAAATGCCCCTGGGCAAATTCGGCCGGGGTGCGTACATCCACCAGGGTGGCGCCATTTTTAACCAGTTCCCAGCACTGTGCGGGCAGAGCACTGCCGGACAGGCCAGCGAGTATGGATTGCAACATCATTTCACCATCGAATTAGAAAATATTTATTGAGAATAATCTAATGGATGGTAAAAATCAAACCTTGAGATTGCTCAATATTTCGCCAATTTACACGCTGTTTGCCGTGTTTTGGCCTACACTAATCAGCGAAAGAGCGTCGTTTGGGGTGGGTAAGCATGTTCGATTCGACCAAGGTAATCCCGGCATATCTGTGGCAGCAGGGCAGCACGGCCAGCGAGAGGATTGGCCGTATTCACGACCGTTTGCTGGAAGCCTATCCGGATGTCGATCGTATCGCCTTTGCGCTTTACGATGCGCAAACCGATTTACTGAAAACCTTTATCAACAGTACCCGCCGCGGTGAGGCTATTCACGGTTATCAGTATCGTTTGAGTGACAGCCGCTCCTTAAGCCATATTGCCAATTCGGGCGAGTGTCGCGCCATCGACGACATACAGGCGGCCATCAGCGCCGACAACCAGCATTCGGCCTGGCTCCTGCAGCAGGGTTACCAGTCATCTTTTACCATCCCCTCTACGACAACGGACAGTTTATTGGCTTTTTATTTTTTGACTCGTCCCGGCAGGCGGCCTTTGACGCCAAAATGCAGCGGGACATGCTGCTGTACGCCAATCTGGTTAATATGTCGCTTTCCAACGAATTTGCGGCGGTGCGCACTATTCTGGCTTCGGCGCAGGTGGCGCGGGATTTTGCCCAGCTGCGGGATTTTGAAACCGGCGCGCACCTTGAGCGTATGTCGGCCTATTCCCGGCTGATTGCCAAACAGATTGCCGCCGAAGCCGGGCTCACCGACGAGCAGATTGAGCACATTGCCCTGTTTGCGCCGCTGCACGATGTGGGCAAAATTGGCATTCCAGACAGTGTGTTACTGAAGCCGGGCGGCCTGACGAGCGATGAGAGGCTGCTGATGCAAACCCACGTGGATAAAGGCGAGATTATTATCCGCAAAATCCTTGGCGACTTTGGCTTAAGTCATCTGCCGGACTCGCAAATCATGCTCAATATCGTCGCCTGTCATCATGAGTACCTCGATGGCAGCGGTTATCCCCGCGGGCTTTGCGGTGAGCAAATTCCCATTGAAGCGCGCATCGTTACCGTGGCCGATATCCTGGATGCACTGAGCTGCGCCCGCCCTTACAAGGAGCCCTGGCCGCTGGAGCGGTGTTTTGATGAGTTAAGACGCATGGCCGCATCAGGTAAGCTTGACAGCCGCTGTGTAGAGGCGCTGATTGAGGTGCGCGCCGAGGTTGAAGAGATTATCGGCCGCCTGAGTGACGCAGCCTAAAGTTAGCTTTATTAATGGCTTAGCTAACAATAGGCCGCCTGAAGGCCGCACGCTGCAGTCGCTCGGGCAATGAGTTGATGAATCGATGACTCAAAAAAGCCACGCAGTTTAAGTCTCATCTGATGCGAAATAAAAAACCGGAGCCTCAGTTGGCTCCGGTTTTTATTGGCAGACAGAGTGGCTTAGTCTTGCCAGCGCTTGAAAATCAGCGAGGTGTTGATACCGCCGAAGGCGAAGTTATTGCTCATCACATAATCGGTTTCAAGCTTGCGCAGGTCGCCGCGAATGTAGTCGAGCTCGCCGCAGTCGGGGTCGATTTCTTCAAGATTGATGGTGGGCGCGAACCAGCCTTCATTCATCATCATAATGCTGCACCAGGCTTCCAGTGCGCCGCAGGCGCCCAGGGTGTGGCCGGTATAACTCTTCAGCGACGAAATGGGCATACGGCTGCCAAACACGGCGGCGGTGGCGCGGGTTTCGGCCACGTCGCCTCTGTCGGTGGCGGTGCCGTGGGCGTTCACATAGCCGATGGCATCGGCGTCCAGTGAAGCATCTTTCAGCGCCAGACGGATAGCCCCTTCCATGGTGGTTGCATTGGGCTGGGTCACGTGCAGGCCGTCGCTGTTGGTGCCAAAGCCAATGAGTTCGGCATAAATATGGGCGCCGCGGGCCTTGGCGTGCTCCAGCTCTTCCAGCACCAGGGTGCAGGCACCTTCACCTATCACCAGGCCGTCTCTGTGTTTATCAAATGGCCGCGGCGTCAGCTCAGGGGTGGCGTTTTGGGTGCTGGTGGCAAACAGGGTGTCGAACACCACGGCTTCGCTGGCGCACAGCTCTTCGCCGCCACCGGCCAGCATGGCGGTTTGCATGCCGTACTTGATGGCTTCATAGGCGTAACCTATGCCCTGACTGCCGGAGGTGCAGGCACTGGAGGTGGTATGAATGCGGCCCTGAAGACCGAAATACACCCCCACGTTCACTGCCGTGGTGTGGGCCATCATGCGAATATAGCTGGTGGCATCGATGCCGGACATGTCGCCTGTATCCAGCATGCGGCCAAAGCCAACCAGGGGATCGGTGCTGCCGGTGGACGAGCCATAGGCTATGCCGACGTCGCCCGAGGTCAGAAAGTCGCTGCCAAGGAGGCCCGAATCTTCCAGCGCCAGTTCACTGGCCCGGGTTGCCATCAAAGATACCCGCCCCATGGAGCGGATTTTTTTGCGCGAATAGTGGGCGGGCACGGCAAAGTCGGTCACGGGCGCGGCCAGACGGGTGTTGAGGTTATCGAACCTGTCCCACTCATCCATGCGTACCACTTTGTTTTGCATGGCCTTAAGGCTTGCCGCAATCGATGGCCAGTCATGGCCGAGGCTGCTGATGCCGCCAAAGCCTGTGACCACAACCCGGCGGCTCACAGCATGCCTCCGTTCACCGAAATCACCTGACGGGTGATGTAGGCGGCATCATCGGACATCAAAAATCCCGCCAGTGCGGCGATTTCTTCCGGCTTGCCCATGCGGCGCATCGGCACCAACTGGTCGACCATGTCGGCGGGGAATTCGCTCACCATGTCGGTTTCAATCAGGCCGGGGGCGATGCAGTTAACGGTGATCTTGCGCTTGGCGAGCTCCAGCGACAGCGCCTTGGTGGCGCCGATGAGCCCGGCCTTGGAGGCGCTGTAGTTTACCTGACCGCGGTTTCCGGCAATGCCGGATACCGATGCCAAAGTGATGATGCGTCCGCCCTTACGGCTTTGGATCATCGGCATCACAGTGGGCTGCACCACGTTGTAAAAACCGTCGAGGTTGGTGTGGATTACGCTGTCCCACTCATCATCTGTCATGGCCGGGAAGGCGGTGTCGCGGTTGATGCCGGCATTGAGCACCACGCCATAGTAGGCGCCGTTGGCATCGATATCGGCTTCAATCGCGGCGCGCACGCCAGCGCGGTCGGCCACATCAAATTTAAGCAGGCTCACCTTAACGCCAAGGGCGGCAATCTCGCTGCATGTTGCTTCGGCGGCGGTCAGGTTTGAGTGGTAATGCACTGCAATATCATAGCCTTGAGATGCAAGGCGCAGGGCAATGGCTTTGCCAATGCCGCGGCTGGAACCTGTCACCAGGACTCTTTTAGTCATTGTTATGCTCCTGTGCTAGATACTGGTGGATGAGCCTTGGCTCTCACGAATATAGGCGTCTGTGTCTTGAGGCTGGAACACATTGACGTTGGCCTCGGCGACTTGCGTGGCGCCGTGGAAAATGCGGCAGTCGAATACCGCAAGGCCGGTGTCTTCCTGATAAAGGCGTTTCACTTCAGTGGTGTAGGTTTCGCCCTTGGCAAACACTGCAAGCGGCATGGACAGCTTGCGCGACCCCAGCAAAAAACCAACCTGAATGGGTTCGCCCCGCAGGGTGGCTTCGACCCCGGCGAGCGCCGCAATGCTCTGGGCCATGTACTCTATGCCCACATAGTTGGGCACGCCGCCGAGAGTCTCATCAAAATAGGGGCTCGCGTCGCTGATATGGGTGGCGGTGAGCAGGCTATCGTGGCCGTGCTCCAGCACCTCGTCAATCAGCACCATGGGGCGGCGATGGGGCAAAAAGGTTTCCACGTCTATGCTGGAAAGCGGCGCGCCATCCCAAAGCTTGTCAGTCATGCTGACCTCCACGGCTGAAAATCAAACTGGCATTGCTGCCGCCAAAGGCAAAGGAGTTGCTCATCACATGGCGGATGGGGCCTTGGTCAGCCTGGGTTTTGCTGGAAGGCATAGGCACCAGTGGCAGCTGTGGGTCGTTGGCGTCGGCTATGCCGTCCCACACCTGGGGTGGCAGGCTGCGATTGCCTTCGCTTAACAGCAGCACGCAAAAGGCGGCTTCAATGGCACCTGCGGCGCCGAGGGCATGGCCGGTAAGCGGCTTGGTGGAGCTGCAGGGGGGCAAATGGCCTTCAAATACGGCACAAACCGCGCGGCTCTCCATGGCATCGTTTTTCGGCGTAGCTGTGCCGTGCAGGTTAATGTAATCGATGTCAGATGGCTTAAGCCCTGCGTCTCTAAGTGCTGCGCCCATGGCATCGATGGCGCCGCGTCCTTCTGGATGAGGCGCTGAAATATGATGGGCATCGCCGGACTCGCCGCAGCCGCTGAGCAAAACCGGGCCGTCACCGCGAACCAGGGTAAACAGCGCCGCGCCTTCACCTATGTTGATACCATCACGATTGGCACTGAAGGGGTTGCAGTGGCCTTTGGAGACAGACTCCAGCGCATCGAAGCCGTTGACTGTAAGACGACAGAGGCTATCGACGCCGCCCACAATCACCATGTCGCACAGCTTGGCATTGAGTAATCGCTTGGCGCTGGCAAACACCTTGGCGCTGGATGAGCAGGCGGTAGAGAGTGTGTAGCAGGGGCCATCGAGTTCAAAGTACTGGCGCAGAAAGTCGCTGGTGCTGCCAAGCTCCTGCTGAAAGTAATGATAATCGGCGGGGAACTCACCGTGCTCGGCGTGGTAGGCCAGGGCCCCTTCGCCCTTGGCAATGCCGGAGGTGGAGGTGCCGAGCACCACGCCGATGCGATCTTTGCCGAAACTGGCGATAGCCCGGGCAACTGTGGGCGCGATCTGCTCGGCGGCGCTTAGCAGTAACTGATTGTTGCGACAGTCAAACTTGGCCATGTTGGTCGGAATGGCCGGCAGCGGGGTGCTGACTTCACCCACCAGGGTGGCGCCCAACGCCAGCAGATCGCCGCTTTGCACCATGGCAGAGCTGTCACCGGCGAGCAGCCTTGGCAGGATCTCAGTGGCAGCCGCACCCAGCGGCGTACAAAAACCTGTGTCGGTAATGGCTATCTTGGTCAATCTCTTGCTTCCTAAATCGTGCCCCATTCCCTCTGGTTCATCGAACCTCTTATGCAAGGGGCTTGCGTTACGCCAGCGGCGTGATTTTGAGCGTCAGTTTGGCCGCCGGAATATTCAGGGTGATCCGGGCGCGCCAGGGGTCTGGATGACTGTAACTGATATGCACCAGCTCGCCTTCCTCGGCGGAAATCAGGCTGCGACAGCGGCCCTGCTCGCAGGCTTGCTCCTGCACCTGACCACCAGCCAGTGCCGCATTGAGCTGACCCTCAGGCCAATAAATCAGTTGCAGCAGCGCCACTAAATATTCGGCGCGGAAATTATCGCCAAGCAGCACACTTTGCTCACTGGCAAGGCGGTTGCCATCAAAGCTGACATCAAACAGCGGCTGACCCAGCGGCGCCAGGCCCACCACAGACAGCTGCTGCTGGTTGAGCTCAAGCTCGCTCAAGAGTTCATGACGTTTGCCGTCAATATCAATGCTGACTTTCTGGGTTTGGCTGCGGCTCTCTGGGGCTGGCGTGTTTGGTGCCTTCGCTGCCCGCTGCGGCTTTGGGGCGTCGTTTGTCTCCCGCAGCGCTTTTGCCGGTACCGGCAGGGGCGCCAGGCAATAATTCACATTCTTTGACAGGCCAACACAGGTCTGGCGCAGCAGCAATTGGCTGCAACCCGTGGTGGCCAGCAGCAGTAACCCTGTCAGCAGCAATCTTGATGTCATCAACGCTGTCCTTAAGCCTTGGCCTCGCGGCACAATTCTACCACCATATTCAGCCGTCTTTGCGACTCTTTCACGAAGGGGTTTTCCGTATCCCATGCGTATCCGGCGAGGATGGAGCAGATCATTTGCTTGATGGTTGGATTGGGGTTTTCAAAGAAGATCACTTCCTGGAAAGTGCCGTCGTACCAGGCCTGCACATAGGTGCGGAAACAGTTCACGCCTGTCATCAGCGGCTCGGCGTAGTCGCGCTGCCAATCCACGGTTTCGCCATTTAGTTGCTTAAGCAGGGTGCGGGCGGCGAGTGAGGCCGACTGCATGGCAATGGTCACCCCGGAGGAGAACACCGGGTCGAGGAACTCGCCGGCATTACCCAAGAGGGCATATTTGTCGCTGGCAAGCTGGCTCACATTGGCCGAATAGCCTTTAAGTTCGGCGCACTGCTGCACCACCACCGCATCTTTAAGCAGCGCTTTAAGGCCCGGCTCTTCGCGCACCACCTGCAGCAGTTTGTCTTCGAGGCTCCCATCAAGGCGCGCCAGCAGATGTGGCTCGGCTACGACACCCAGCGAGCAGCGACCGTTGCTGAACGGAATGAGCCAATACCAGATGTCTTTGTGTTCGGGGTGGACGCTTATCAGAATCTTATTTCGGTCGAAATTTGCATCGCTGATATTGTCTTCAACGTGGGTAAAAATCGCCATCCGTGACGGCAAATTGGAGGGGCGCTCCAGATCCAAAAGCCGTGGCAGCACCCGGCCAAAACCACTGGCATCCAGCATAAATTCGGCGTCGACCTGATAGCTTTCGCCTGATTCAGTGCTGACAAAGAGGCTTGGCTTACCGCTGATGTCGATGCGCTCAACCGTGTGGCCGTAGCGAATTTCTACGCCCTGAGCCTCGGCTGTGTCGGCCAGCAGCTTATCGAAGTTGCCGCGCTGCACCTGAAAAGTGGTGCCATGGCCCGGGGTGAATTTATCGGTAAAGTCGAAGGTGGTGTAGGTGCCGTTACGGCGAAACGCCGCGCCATTCTTGAATTGGAAACCGGCGGCATTGACCGCCTCCAACATGCCGGCCTCTTCGATAAAGTTCATGCAGCAGGGCAGCAGGCTCTCACCGATGGAAAAGCGTGGGAAGTGCTGGCGTTCCAGCACCAATACCCGCTTTCCGGCTTTATGCAGCAGGCTGGCGGCAATGGCGCCAGAGGGGCCTGCGCCGATAATCACGACATCAACAACGTCAAGCTGTTCGCGGGTTCCATTGTGCATTTACTTCAGTGTCCTTTTGAACGTGTGAATAAGGGGCGAGAGCAGCAGGGTAAAGCCAATCCCGAGGGCCAAGGTGAGGCCAAAATAGTGAATTGCCGGTGTATTGCTGAGCGCCAGCAGCCCAAAGGCGAGGGTGGTCGACGCCGCCGACAGCAGCACGGCCAACATTACCCTCTGGCCGTCGTCGGCGCTGTGATGCGCCTCATCCTGTTTTATGTTTACTTCTCTTGCAAAAAACAGGCAGTAATCAATGCCTATGCCGAATACCAGCAGCAGCGCCAGCGCATGGAACAGGGTAAGTGGCGAGCCAAGGAGCCCCAGCAGCGACAGGCTGAGCAGCGCCGCCACAGCCGGTACCGCCACCATGGCTGCCGCAAGTTTCCACGGGTGACGCAGGGCAAACACCCCGAAGGCGATTAAGAGCGCCAGCGCCAGCAGCCACAGGGTGGTTTGGCGATATTCTCCCATCAGTTTGGAGATATCACCGACCTTATCTACCAAAGTTACCCCGGGCAGAGTCGCTACCACTTGGTTAAGTGCCGCTAAGTTTTGAATGCCGCCAAGCAGCACCACGGCGCCCCACTCCTGCGGCTTTGCCTGGGCTTTGGCATCTGTCCCCGTGGGCTCAAGCAGCAGCGGCTCGAGGCTTGCCCCCAGCGCAGTGGCAAAAAAGGCATCCGCTTCGATGGGTGCTTGTGCGCCGGCCTGGTATTTGGCTTGAAGCTTTGCTTCGAGCTCAGGTTCCAGCCCCAGGCGCGCAAGTATCTCGCCAAGCCTCGGGCCATAGATTTGCTGCTGCAGGTTATGGTTTTCCAGCTGCCGCACCCTGGATGGCAGGTAATTGGCAAGGGACACATGGCTTTGCAAGAGTTTGTCTTTTTCGGCCTTTGCGAGCACCGGCGAGAGGGCTTCGAGTCTTTCGAGCAGTGCCTGCATCGACTCGGCCCGTACCAGTAAAAACTGATTATCCACCCCGCCCGAGAGCAGGGTTCGAACTTTGGCTTCTTCTGCCATCAGCGCGTCTGAGCCTTGCTGCAGGCTGCGGATATCATCGCGGGTTTGCAGCTTGCCAAGCCCTGCGGCGCTCACAATAAGGATTAGCATGCCTGCCGCGGCCAGAGCCTTGGGGCCTGTGGCTTCGAACGGCGAAAGAAAACGAGAGGCCAGCTTGATGGCCGAACTTGAGCCCTGAATACGGCTACCTGCCAGGGCCGGATAGGCAAGATACAAAGTCAGATACGCACCGATAAGGCCGCCGCCGCAAAACGCCGCTACCTGCTGCATGCCCGGAAAGGGAGTAAAACCCAGTGCCATATAGGCGAGCACGCTGGTGGTCAGTGCCAGCGTCAGTGCTGGCAGAATGCGGCTCAGTGTTTGGCCTGCACGCTCATCGCGGCCGATGCGCTCGGCATAAAAATGGAAACTATAGTCGATGGCAATGCCTATCAGCGAGGTGCCAAACACCAGCGTCAGCAGGTGCAACTTGCCGAAAATGAGGATGGTAAACAGGCTCGCGCTCAGCATGGCGCTGGCAAGGGTAAGGCTTGCCAGCAGCAGCGGCATCAGCGAGCGGAAGCTCAGTAGCACCAGCAGCACCACGCCGGCCAGCGACAGTGAGCCAATCAAGGAGACTTCGGCCTTGGCGCTTTGGGTGGCTTCAAGGGCGTGGAACAGGGCGCCAGCCTTAAGCAGGCTTAGTTGGTTTGCCGGATTTACCTTATCAAAAGCGGCATTGATGACACTTAACTGCGCTTCCTGCGCCTTGGGGCTGAATACGCTGTCTTTGCCCTTGGCCATGATAATAGCGGCAGTTTGGCCGCCTGAGTTGCCAAGCAGTATCCCCTCTTCTTCAGCGAGGCGATGGCCCTTGCCGAAGCCCTGCATCAGACTGGGAAACAGCAACAGGGGATCTTCGCTGATAAGCTCGCTGCTGGCAAAGCCGAAGGCGCTGTAGAGGGCGATGTCGGCCTGCTTGATAAGCACATCGAGCTTGCCTTGTTCCAGCAGCGTGCGTTGTGAATCGGTCAGTAGATTAAAACGAGCCGGAAAGTAGAGCCGGTAAATTTCTTTGGGGTCGAGTTCGCTGCCGCTGCGTACTGATGCGAACGCGCTGGAAGCAGCAAGTTCGGCCATCATGGCCTTGGCGGCTTCGATGGTTGTGGCTTTGTCTTCGCCTGTCAGCACCAGATAGCTTTCGTTGGCTAGCCGGTTTTCAATACTCGCGAGCGCTCGGCTGGTGAGGGCATCCTGCTGCAAATGGGGCAGCATGGCGAGAATGTCGGTTTCGACCACATCCCTCTCTTTGAGGGTTTTAACGCCGAAAATGACGGCTGCGGCGAGCAGCAATAGCCAAAGGACGAGTCTCAGCCCTGCGCGGCCTGCAGTCTGTGACTTAACTGTGATTTTGCTTCCCCCAAGCGCCATCTAACTTATTGCCCCGACTCAATTTGCGGGCTAAAAGCCAGCCGCTCTTGCTCCGACAGCGGCCCGCTTTGCTGCTTGCTGAAGCGGATATCGCTGGCATCGCCATTGGGGCTGATAAGTTTGAGCCGGTCTGTGCTGGCGTTAGTGTTAGCACCTTCAGGGCTTGCCTCGCTGACAAAGTTGCCTTCAAGTTCAATGGCGGCAAACAGCGCCTTGATGTCACTGTCTTTTGGGGTGAGGCTAAGTTGCCAGCGATTGTCTGTCACGTTTAAGGTGAGCGAAAAATGCTGCTCCAGCGTGGCCACATCGCCGCCCATCATCGCCTTGACCAGCATGGGCATTAAGGTCGCAGGGCCCGCCTTGGCCTCCACCTCGGTCTGTTGCCACAGACCTTCACTGTCGCGGCTCAGCATCCGGCTTTCGCTTAAAATCAGTAAATTCTCAAAGGGCTGGCTTTGTGCCCATATCAGCCCCTGTTCAGGCGAAAACACGAAGTTGCCCCGGCTGACCAGTGGCCGCTTTAACGCCTTGAGGGTACGGGTCTGTTCAAACTCGCCGCGCACCGCGCCCTGTGGCTTAAGGGCCGTGCTGAGTGCCCCGAGACTGACGTCGGCGTTCTGGGCAGTGTCTGCAGCCTGCGCTGGTAGCGAGAACAGCACGGATGCCAGTATTCCAACGCAAAACTTAACAATCAGCCCCATAGATACCTCTTTGTCCGTCAGTGGTTACAGCTCGCCCAGCAGCGGGCGAATTTTGGCCTGAAACACCTCGGGTGTGACGAAGCAGAGTTCGTTATTGCTCATGTCCACCGCCGCCTGAATGGTATAGCCCTTGGTAAGCCGCTCGCCACTTTCGGCGTCACGCACCTGATAATTGATCCGTAAGCGGTTTTCCCACTCTACCAGATCGGCGCTGACGCGAATTTTCTGCCCGAAGGTGCTGCTGCGAACATACTTTATCTGCACATCCACTATCGGCCAGGCAAAGCCGGATGCCTGCATCTGGCGGTAGTTGTAGCCAAGTCTGTCCAACAGTTCACAGCGCACAATTTCAAAGTAACGCAAATAGTTACCGTGCCAGGTGATCTGCATCGGATCCACATCGTGGAAGGGAATAATGATTTCCGTCTCGGCGTGAAGCAGTGACTTCATCGGCACACCTCCCACTCAGCGGCCTGAATACGTGCCAGCGTCTGGCGCAGTGTGGCTTCGAGCGGTCTGTCTTCGGTCACCAGCGGGCAAGCCTCGCTCACCTGAGCCAGGGTCTTGGCTACAGAAGCGGTAAGTGACGACTCACACAGCTCGCCCTGACGGATGCGCAGACGCATACCCTGCGCCATCGCAAGCAGCGCGGCGGCGGCCACCTGTTCGGTCAGCTCCAGCACCCGCAAACAGTCTCGGGCGGCAATGGTGCCCATGCTGACTTTGTCCTGGTTGTGGCACTCGGTGGAGCGGGAGAACACGCTGGCGGGCATGGTCAGCTTGAGCGCTTCGGCGGTCCAGGCCGATACGCCAATCTGCACCGCCTTGAAGCCGTGGTTGATGGGGCGGCGGGCACCTTCGGCGCCTGAGAGATTCGCTGGCAAGCCATTGTTAAACTTGGGATCCATCACCAGCGCCATCTGGCGATCGATAAGATCGCTGATGTTCGCCACCAGGTTCTTGAGGCTGTCCATGGCAAAGGCGATATGGCCGCCGTAGAAGTGGCCGCCGTGGAGAATGTGCTCGCCCTCACCATCGACAATTGGGTTGTCGTTGGCGCTGTTGAGTTCGTTCTCAATAAACTGGCGCAGCATCGGCTGGGCGTCGGCCAGAACCCCTATGATGTGAGGCGCGCAGCGGATGGAATATCTGTCCTGCAGCCGGTCGGAGTTGCGTGGATGCTCGTGGTGATTGAGGTCGTCACGGATCCAGCTTGCGACCCGGCTCTGGCCCGGATGGGGCTTGGCGGCGAACAGGATGTCGTCAAAATGGTTGGAGTTGCCCTTGAGGGTCAAGGATGCCATGGCGGTAATGCGCGACGACAGGCGGGTCAGGTAGTCGGCGCGGTCATAGGCAAGACACGCCAGCGCCGTCATCACCGCGGTGCCGTTCATCAGCGCCAGGCCTTCTTTCGGCCGCAGCTTCAATGGGGTGATATTGAGCTGCTGGAACACTTCACTGCTGGGCAGGCGTTCACCGCGGTAAAACACGTCGCGCTCGCCTATTAACACCCCGGCCAGATAAGACAGCGGAGTCAAGTCGCCGCTGGCGCCCACCGAGCCTTCTTCAGGAATAACCGGGCAGATGTCTTCATTAATCAGGGTTTCGATGCGCTCCAAAAGCTCAAAACTGACACCGGACTTGCCGATGGCAAGTGAATTCAGGCGGCAGGCCATCACAGCGCGGGACTGCATGGGCGTGAGCTCGCGGCCCATGCCGCAGCCGTGGAAGCGCGACAGGTGCAGCGGCAGTTCGTGCACCAGATCCAGCCCTACAGTCACAGTACAGGAGTCGCCGTAACCTGTGGTTACGCCGTACACCACGCCCTCTTCAGAAAGCAAACTGTCGATAAAGCGGGCGCCGCGCTGGATGTATTCCACGTATTCCTGGTCGCGTCTCAGTGCAACCCTGGCGCCTTTGGCGATGGCGACTACCTGCTCTATGGTCAGGGCACCGTAGCCAAACTTAACAGTCTCGTTCATTTCAGTTGATTGGTTAGTCATTTTACCGTTCCTGTGGCGTTTGCCCGGGCCCAAGCCTCATTGGCCGCGGCGCCAAAAATCGAAAAAGTTGAACCACTGCAGCGGCTCTTTGCGGGCGTAATGCTCAAGCCTTTGGGCATAGCGTTCGACCGCGTTTTGAATACGTTCACTTCTGCCGGCTCTGGGGCCCTTGAGGGTGTCGGCAAAGGGCTCCACATGTACCCGGTAGCGGCCATGCTCCCGCAGGCAAAACATCAGAAACACCGGGCAGTCCAGCAGGCTTGCCAGAATAAAGGGCCCCTGTGGGAAAGGCGCGGCTTCGCCAAGGAAGGGCACTTCCACTACCCGGCCAGCATTGCCACTGGCGGTGCGATCCCCGGCTATCACCACCAGTTCACCGGCGGCGATTTTGTCTGCCAGCATGATGGAGGTAGAAGGGTCCAGCTCATTGATATGAATGAGATTTAAGTCGCTGTCCGGGTTTAGCTGCTTCAGCACCCTGTTAAAGTTTTCGGCGTTGGCGGTCATCACCATCACGTTCACTTTGACTTTGCGCTGGTGGATGGAGATGGCGCGGCAAAGCTCAAGGTTGCCAAGGTGCGATACCAAAAGCACGCCGCCCTGACCGCGCGCAAGCATGTCTGCCAGTAGCGCCCGCTCGGGGAAATCGACTTCGCTCAGCTTAATCCGGTCGCACCAGGCATCGATACGGTCAAGGGCGGCATTGCCAAAGGCGAGGAAGTGCCTGAGGCTGTGTCGCCAACTGACCCGAGGCTGCAGCCCTGGATGATTTGGCTCCAGTGCCTGTACCCGTTCAAGAAACGCCATCGACGCCTTGCGGGCTGCGCCGCCGGTCATAAAGAAATAGGCAATCACAGGGTACATAATGGCGCGGCACAGCCAGTGGCCGCCGAAGCGGTAACTCTCGGCCAAAAGCTTAATGCCCCAGTAACTGCCCCGCTCGCTGATGGACGACCAGTGGGTTTGCTTTCTGCCGCGGCCAAGCAGGCTTGGCAGGCGTTTAAGCATGCCAAAGAAGAGTTTGGTGTGCAGGGCGCTGATGCGTACGTTATCGGCAACGCCCTGAAAATGGCTGACGCCGTCTTCGGGATAAATTACCGCTGTCGGCACATGCACCACATCGACACCACGCCAGTAGAGCTTGACCAGCACTTCGATATCAAAATCCATGCGCTCGCCAAGCTGTTCGCTTAAAAACAGCTCCTCAGTGGCCGCAAGCGGATAGACCCGAAAGCCGCACATGCTGTCCTGAATATCGAAGCTTAAGGTCTCGACCCACACCCAAAAATGGGTGATGTAGCGGCCATAGAGGCGGCCCTTTGGCACAGAATCATCGTACTCTGGCTTGCCGGAAATCACGGCTTCGGGGTGCTCGGTTGCGGCAATCAGCAGGCGCGGAATGTCATCCAGATTGTGCTGGCCGTCGGCATCCACCTGCAGCGCATGGGTAAAGCCTGCTTTGTAAGCGGCGCGCAGACCGGTCATTACCGCCGCGCCCTTGCCCCGGTTAAAAGGGTGATGCAGCAGGGTGACCCAGGGGTATTTGGCATCGAGGGCCATCAGCAGATGGCAGGTGGCCTCGTTGCTGCCATCGTTGACCAGAAATACCGGCAGCCCCAAAGGCGCCAGTGTTTCGAGGGTGCGCTCGATGGCGTTGGTGTGGTTGTAATTGGGGATGACGATAGCAACGCGCATCAAGACTCCCGGCTGTTCACGGCAAGTGCGATGCGGCCTGAGCCAAAGCGGCGCTCGCCATCGCTGTAGGCGAAGGTGAGTTTGCCCTTGGCGGCGTTGTTGCTTATCAGCAAATCCACTTCGGTGCCGGGCAGCAACAGCTGCTGAAACTTAAGCACTTCAAGGCTTGCCACGCTGGCATCATAACCAAAATGTTCGCAGCCAAACCGCACCGCCCAATCGAGTTGAGTCACCCCGGGAAGCACGCTTTGCCCCGGGAAGTGGCCATTAAAAAACGGCAGGTCAGCATCGATGGCGAGCCTGAGCCTAAGCTCTATCTCAGTTTCTTCGCGCGCCAAAACCTGTGGCAGCAATGACTTAATCATGGGTGAACAGCTCAATCAAAGTTTGGTGAACGCGCTTGCCCTGTTGATTCAATGGCAGCTCATCGGGGTAACGCCAGCGCCTTGGCAGAGTGACCCGCTCAAATTCACTGAGCAGATGGGCTTTAAGCTGATTATTGAGCGCCAGCTTGCCGTTGGTCGCAAGCCATGCCTTGCCCTCGGCAGATAACTCGACCACCGCGCCAAGCTGAGTGCGCGGCTCTGTTAGCAGCACCAGTGCGGCGCGGCTCACCAGCGGGTGGCGCTCGAGCAGGGCTTCCATTTGCACCAGTGACAGGCGCTTTTCTTCAATTTTGACAATCCGGTCCAGCCGACCCTGCAGCACAAAGCGGCCATTGTCATCGATGGCGATTTTATCTTCGCAGCGCATCTGTTTATCTGGCTGTTCAAGATAAGGCGAGCGCAGCAGCAGCGCGCCATCGCCGGCGCTGGCTATCTCAATGCCGGGAAAGGCCTGCCAGGGTTCGGATGCCGAGGCTTGTCTGCGCCAGCCAATGCCGCCGGTCTCGGTGCTGCCGTACACTTCAATCGGCAGGCTGCCATAGACTTTCTGAATGCCGTGGGCGGCTTCTTCACTCAGAGGGCCGCCGGAGGAGAATACCAGGCTTGGGGAGTGCAGCTGGCGCTCGTTTTCCAGCGCGTCCGGCAGGCGGCTTAGCTGCGCGGGGCTGCTGATAAGGCACAGGTTTGGCAAAAGCGCCGTGTAGTAACTCAGGGTTTCAGGGTATTCAATCTGCTCACTCAAAAACGGCCGGCTGGCGGCGAGTGGCCAGAGAATTTTAAACAGCAGACCGTAGATGTGTTGGTGGGAGACAGTGGCCAGCACGCTGCAATGGGGCAGGGCGGCGGCAAAGGTGGCTTCAAGGGTGCTGACTTCGGCATCGAGCTGCGACAGGGTTTTGTGTACGGGTTTTGCATCGCCGCTGGAGCCCGAGGTGTAGAGCGTCAGGCTGCCGCTGGCGCTGACATCCGGCCATGGCGCCTTTGGCTGAGACAGCTCTTTTTTAAGCATAATCCAGGGTTTGTCAGCGTTTTCTGTGCCAGTCAGCGGCAATTCAACGTCGCTCAGCACGCCGTCGATATGGGCCGCGAGCCCCTGCAGCGTGCCGCTTTGGGTATTGGGCGGCAGCACCAGCTCTTTGCCCGCCAGCAGGCCGGCGCACAGGCCGATGGCGAACAAATCGGAGCTTTCGCTTGAGAGCAGCCAGCGTTTGGCGGGGGTGTCATTCAGACGCTGCCACAGGTGATGCACCTGAGTAGTAAACAGGGCGCCGGTAAGAATGTCGTGGTGGTTGAAGCTAATAAGCTGCGCCGGCGCCGGGCCTTTGCCTAACCATTCCTTGAGCAGAGATTTCATGCGGTTACAGTCCACTTGTCATGCATTTTTCCGGCGCCCCTTTTTCAGCACCAGAGTGCGGTACAGCCACTCGCCGCCAGCCAGCAGACCCATCAGCAGGTAGGCAATCAGGCCGTTGTACAAAGTCCAGATTTCCAGGCTGGTGAATTGGGCGGTATAAAACGCCATGCCGCCATTGACCACAAACAGCAGGCACCAGAGCACTGTGAGCCGGCGAAGATAAGGTATGGCTTCGTCCGGCAGGTCCGGCTCGCCGAGGCGTGCCAGCCGCTCTACCATGCTGGGGCCGCGCAGCAGCGACTGACCAAATACCCCGAGCATGGTCAGGTTAATCACTATCGGATAGTAGAGTAACCAGTCCTGGCGTTTGGCTATCAGGCTGCCGGCGCACAGGGCTATGCCGGCAAACAGCGGCAGCGCCATGGCGCTCAGTTGTTGGCGCTTAAGCACCAGCCGCAGCAGTAACAGCAGGCACAGCAGGCCAGCCAGCATGCCGGGCGGCAGGTAAGTAAGTCCAAACCAGACCGCCAGCGGATACACCAGCAGCAGCGCCGCGGTCAGCAGCTCCAGCGCACGCATCAGGCCTGAACCAGCGCCTCGATGGCGTTAACGACATCTTCCACTGTGCGTACCGATTTGAACTCTTCCGGCTTAATTTTTTTGCCGGTGAGCTGCTGCAGCTTAATCACCAGATCCACCGCGTCTATGCTGTCCAGATCCAGATCCTGATACAGGTTGGCTTCGAGGCTGATGGCATCGGCGTCGATTTCAAAGTCGTCCACCAGGATGGCGCTCAGCTTTTCAAGAATTTGCTCACGATTATCCATGGCTTACCCCTGACCGCGCTGCGATTCGATAAAGGCCGCCAGCGTCGCTACGCTGTAAAAATGGGCCTTGGTGGCGTCGGAGTTGGCTTCAATTTTCACATCAAACTGTTTTTTGATGGCAAGGCCCAGTTCCAGCGCATCGATAGAGTCGAGCCCCAGCCCGTCGCCAAACAGCGCAGCCTCGGTATCTATATCCGCTATGGTCACGTCTTCGAGGTCCAGCGCATCGATGATGAGCTGTTTGATTTGATCCTGTAATGTCATAATTCTACTTCAAGTCGTTGTTTATAATAATTTTCCATATCCCTTGTCAGCTTCCTCGCCATCCTGGCTTCTCCTCCGTCCCCGTCCTGATAATCCAGTACCTTAAGCGGCATGCCGATTTCCACTGTCATGCCTATGGTGCGGCGGGGAATTTCCCACCAGGGGTCCTGCTTGGTCAGTCCCGGTGGCTTGGTGTGCAGCAACACGGGTAACACATCGCTGCCGGTACGCAGCGCGATATTGGCCGCGCCGCGTGCAAAGGGGTTAATCTGCTCGCCAAGCACGGTGCGGGTGCCCTCAGGGAAGATTATCAGATTGGTGCCACGGCCGAGTACTTCGCGGCAATCTTCCAGCAGCAGTTCGGCACCGCGATTGGGAATATAACCCGCCGCCGACACTACGCCACGTAAAAATGGATTGCGCCACAACCCCTGTTTGACGATGCAGCCGGCGTTGGGCATCAGGCTTATCAGCACCACCACATCAATCAGGGTCGGATGATTGGCAATCACCAGCATGGCCTCGGCGCGGCTGAGTTTATCTATATCTTTGGTCGAAAGCCGGATAACGCCTGCCGCCGAGAGCATGCGCACAAAGCCGCGAAACATCAGGTGCACGGCTTTTTGCACCCGCTTGATACGCACATCGCGCTCGCCGGGCCAGTATTTAAGCAGTGGCAGAATCGTCAGCGAGCTCAGCAGGCCACCGAGGCCAAAACAGACGTAACACAGCATGCCACCAAGCCAGCGTGGCACATAGGCAATCCCGCTCAGGCGTCGCTGGCAGGGATCTGTACCTGTGAGCCTGTGGGCCTGCTCAGTCATGTTGCAGGCTCCAGTCAAATCCCGACAGGTGGCCCTGGCAGTTCTCGCCTTTGGCAAGGCTTGCAAGCAGTTGGCCGTAGCTGATGGGTGTGAGCGCATTGCCCTTGCTGACACTAAGCTGCGGCCGACCGGCCTTTGGCGGTGCCAGCAACATGCCCAGCGCCAGTGGCAGCTCATATTCTTCGGTGTAGTCGTTGTAGACAGGCGGCACCGGGTCGTCGCCAAACACCAGTAGCAGCGGGCTTGGATCGTCACACAGCTGGGCGTAGGCCTCAATCATCGCCTGCGAAAGGCTTTCGGTGCCGGCGGCAATGGACGTTGAGGCGGCGCGATTGTCATTGAGAATGCCGAACAGGCCGCTGGCGGTGTTGTGCACCGACTGGCTGAACCCCATGGGCGACAGGGGCTCGCGGCTGATCACGCTTTGCAGTAATTCGATGGTGCGGTTGAGTTCGCCGTGGCGTGATGCAAAAACGCTGCGGCACTGGGATTGGGGAGTACATTGAAAGGCGACTTCCAGCATCATGCGACTTAAGCGACTGAACCTGCGTCGCTGCATGGCGGGCACCTGTGCCAGGGCAGGGCTGATGTCACTCTCAGGCTGAGAAAGTGATTTCTGCCATTGGGCCCAGCTGTCCCTGTCTTGATAAGCGGGAGACCATCCACCCCACGCCATCACGCTGAAAGTTAATTGCACTGCTTTGCCTCTGACGCCCGTAACGGCCGTCGTAAGTTATCCATCACTTGAGCCGCATCGGGCAGGTGTGTTGTCCGGTTATCGTTGGCAGGCGGAAACCCTGTGGCTGTCCGTCATTTTTTGGACTGAATATTCTATCTCAAAACACCCTGATAACAGAAGCCCCCAGAGGCCTGATGGCGTCTGGGGGCTAGTACTCTAAGTTGTACACATTATTGCAACAGCGGGCGCAGTTTCTGCAATGCCGCTTTGACCTTGCGGGCGTTGTCTGGCCCCATGCGGATCATCAGTTTTTGTGCCGGTGGCAGGGCTTCGAGCGCCGGATCGTCAAACTTGAAGTTGACGCTGACACTGTGCAGCTCCATCGGTTGATCCACAAGCGGTGCCTCCAGCAGCTGATCTATGGCTTGCTGGGTGCGGTCGGCGAAGGAAATGTCGGTATAACCCAGCTCGTCGAAGGCTTGTTCGAGCAGCGGCGACAACTGGTTATACAGGGCTGCAAGCTGTACATCGCTCATGCCGGCGAGCATGTTGGCGTACAGGTCGTAGCGGCCGTAACCGGCTGGGTCGAGGAAGGTTTTGTTGCCAATGTCGCTCACGGCAAACTTCTGCTGCGGCCCTTTCACGGGGCTTTGTTTGCGGGCAAGCTGGCCAACCGCCAGGTTATCGACAAACACCACAAACTGGCGCACCAAATCCTGCTGGGCCAGCAAGGGGCCAAGTTTTTGCGCGCCATTAAGCGAGGTTACCTTACCGGCAACAAAGGCATCGCTTTGCTCCAGCGGCGGCACAGGCTCAGGTGGCGGCAGGGTTTGCGGCAGGCTGTTTGCACTTTCCGATTCGGTTTGCGCTGGCGCGTCCAAATCCAGCGTCGAAAGACCGGGGTCAACCGGCGTTTCTTCAATTACTGGCTCGGTTGGAGTCAGGGTTTGACCGCCATTGATATCGGCGGGCAGTTCGCTTGCCTGTTGCCCTTGCTCCAGCAGATTGGCGCCGGTTGGCTCGGGCGTGCGGCTGAAATAGGCCCACAAACCGGCGATGGCGGCAATCAGTGCCAGAATAAGAATCGCCGACATGCGGGTGCCGCGCTGGCGGTTGTCAGCGTCGTGATGTACCCGCGCCTCGGTCATCAGCGGCGCAGGGGCACGCTCAGCCTCGGTGCTGATGGCAGGCTCGCTGGCTGCGGCTTTTTCAGCCTTGCTGTCAGCTGTGCTGCGCTCAGCGGCGGCTTGGGTTTTGCTGTCCGCGTTGTCGGCGTCAAGCGCTATGGCCGGCTCAGCGGGCTCGGGCTTGATAGTCACGACCGGCTCGGTGTTGGCAGCCGTGGTATCCAGCACAGGTTCAATTTTGTCAGGGGTTTGGCTGTCGCTCGCCTGTGAAATTCTGTCTTCGGGATTGACTTGCATCCTGGCTCCTCGTGCTCAGACTTGGGGTCAAAGGCCTCCATTGTCCCAGTTCAGCGTCGGAAGTCCATAGTTGGAGGCTGAACAAAAACAATATTTAATCAGCGGCGCGGTGTGCCATGGGGCCGCAGGTGGCTTAGGCTCAAGCCTGCACGTACTGCTCGCGCCCGCCAAGCCAGCGCTCGATAATGGCGTCTACCCGTTCGGGGTTTTGTGACATCAGGTGCCGTGCAAGTTTTTGAATATGCGGAATAAGTGCCTGATCGCGCACCAGGTCTGCCACCTTCATCTGCGCTATGCCGGTCTGGCGGGTGCCGAGCACTTCGCCGGGGCCGCGCAGCTCCAGATCTTTCTGGGCAATCACAAAGCCGTCGTTACTTTCGCGAAGCACCCCGAGGCGCGACTGGGCGGTGAAACTGAGCGGCGCCTTGTAAAGCAGCACGCAGTGGCTTGCCACCGCGCCCCGGCCGACGCGGCCGCGCAGCTGATGCAGCTGGGCAAGCCCAAGCCGCTCGGGGTTTTCGATAATCATCAAACTGGCGTTGGGCACATCCACACCCACCTCGATAACCGTGGTGGCAACCAGCAAATCCAGTTTGCCCTCTTTAAAGTCGGCCATGATGGCCTGCTTTTCTGCGCCCTTCATCCGGCCATGCACCAGACCTATGCCAAGCTCCGGCAGGGCTTCTTTTAATCCTGCGGCCGTGTCTTCGGCGGCCTGACACTCGAGCACTTCCGATTCTTCAATCAGGGTGCAGACCCAGTAGGCCTGACGTTTATCCTGCAGCGCGGCCTTTCGCACCCGCTCTATGATGTCCATGCGGCGGGTGTCGGGAATAGCGACCGTGGTGATGGGCGTACGCCCCGGCGGCAGTTCGTCGATGATGGAGGTGTCGAGATCCGCATAAGCCGTCATCGCCAGGGTGCGGGGAATAGGCGTGGCGGTCATGATGAGCTGATGCGGGAAAAAGCCCTGCTGCATGCCTTTTTCGCGAAGGCCCAGGCGCTGATGTACGCCAAAGCGGTGCTGCTCGTCGATGATGGTGAGCGCGAGGCGGGAAAAGCTCACCTGCTCCTGAAAGATGGCGTGAGTGCCCACTATCATTTGCGCCGCGCCGCTGGCGATATCTTCAAGTGCCTGGGCGCGGGCCTTGCCCTTTAATTTACCGGCAAGCCAGGCCACCTTGAGCCCCAGGGGCTCGAACCAGCGGGCAAAGTTGGTGGCGTGCTGCTCGGCGAGAAGTTCAGTGGGCGCCATCAGTGCCACCTGACAGCCATTTTCGATGGCGGCCAGTGCCGATAACGCCGCGACAAGGGTCTTGCCCGAGCCCACATCGCCCTGCACCAGGCGCATCATCGGCGTGGCCTTGGCCATATCCAAGTGGATTTCGCTCACCACCCGCGACTGGGCCTTGGTGGGCGCAAAAGGCAGGCTTGCCAGAAACGGCGGAATAAGTTGGCCGGTGGCGGGCAGTGGCTCGGCTGCGTCCTGATTACTGCGCTCGCGGATTTTCAGCATGCTTAAGTTGTGGGCGAGCAGCTCTTCCTGCACCAATCGCTGCTGCGCCGGATGCTGGCCCTGTTCAAGTTGCCATAATTCGGCATCCGCAGGAGGGCGGTGCAGGGTGCGCACTGCATCGGCCAGGCTCAAGCGGTTGGGCTGCAGCGATTCTGGCAAAAGCTCCGGCAGGCCGCCTTCTTCGAGCAGTGCCAGTGCCTGCTCGGTGAGCCTTATCCAGCTGGCTTGCTTCAGGCCTTCGGTGGTTGGGTAAACCGGTGTGAGGGTATCGGCGAGGCTTGTCGACTCACCGGGGGCGGTGAGTTTGTATTCCGGATGGATGATTTCCAGTTGATGCATGCCGGTGCGGATTTCGCCGAAGGCGCGGATAAACATACCCGGCTGCAGGCCGTTTTTTTGCGCCATGGTGAAATTGAAAAAGCGCAGTGTCAGGCCGCCGCTGGCATCGCGCACATTGCAGGTGAGCATGCGCTTGCGGCCGTTGACGATTTGGCTGGAAATCACTTCGGCCTCGATAGTGGCCTGAGTGCCGGGGATTAATTCGGCAATCGGGTAAATCCGGGTTCTGTCTTCGTAACGCAGCGGCAGGTGAAACAGCAAATCCTGGACGGTATTAACCCCCAGTTTGCTGAGCCTTTCTGCCACTCGGGCGGCCACGCCCTTGAGTTCGGTTACGGGAACAAGATCCAGTCTTTGCAATGCCTTGGCGCCGGATTACTGTGAATTTATACATATACTAACAGAGAATTCTGCCGGAGCAACTTAGAGCCAGCCCTTCTGGGCGGCGATGCGCGCGGCATCGACCCGGTTGGCGGCGCCAAGTTTGCTGATGGCTTCGGACAGATAGTTGCGCGCCGTGCCTTCGGCGATAAACAGCTGCGCCGCGATTTCGGCGGTGCTCTTGCCTTCCTGAGCAAGCCGCAGCGCCCGCCGCTCTTTATCTGACAGCGGGTCTTTGTCACCGAGGGCCATCATGGCAAGCTCCGGGTCTATCACCTTGCGCCCCGCCATCACCCGGTTGATGGCATCGAGCAGCTCTTCGATGGGGGCATCTTTGAGCAAGAAGCCGGTGACCCCCGCTTCGAGCGCGCGCCGGATGTAACCGGCGCGGCCAAAGGTGGTGATAATGATGACTTTAAGCTCGGGGCGATTGTCTCTGACCCATTCGGCGAGCTCGATACCGGTGTAGCCGGGCATTTCGATGTCGGTGAGCAGCAGGTCAAACTGGCCCTGTTTAAGTTGCTTCAGCGCCGCGTCGCCATCGCAGGCCTCGGTGACTTTGGCATCGCCTTCGAGTTTCAGCAGGGCGGCCAGCGCACTGCGCACCATGTTTTGATCTTCTGCGAGCAGGATGTTCATCCGTGTTTTCCTTACTTTTCTATCTTTGCCAGCGGTAACACTATGCTGGCGTGAAAGCCGCTTTGGGTGTCGATGTGTAACGTGCCGCTGAAAACGGCCAGCCGCTCGCGGATGCCCTTAAGACCGTTGCCTTCGTCAATCTTGCCCGCTTTGCCATCGTCGGCAACCTCAATAATCAAGTTATCCTGGCGCTGAGTGGTTTGAATGCGGCAATAACCGGCATCGCTGTGGCGCAAAATGTTACTCACCAGTTCGGTCAGGATGAGCCCAAGTTCGCGCTCAAGGGCGGCGCTCATTTCGGGCAGGTCGCCGCTGATGTCGACCCCGAGGCCCTTTTCCCGCAGGCGCTGACCGAGGTCATTGATGATGTCGGCAATATCTTTGCGTTTGTACTGGCCAACCGCGGCGCGCACCTGGGCCAGACTGTCGCGGGCGATTTGGGTGAGGTCGTTAAGCTCGCTGCGGCAACTGTCGTGATCGCCCTTGGCAAGCAGGCGCGAGGCCAAATCGGCTTTTAATGCAATGGATGCCAGATGGTGGCCCATGATGTCGTGCAGATCGCGGGCAATGCGCTCGCGCTCCAGCGCCTGAGCGAGGCGGCGGATTTCGGTTTCGCTCTGTGCCAGCACGCGCTTGGCCTCTTCGCGCTTGGCCTGCGCCAAGCCAATCAAACTGATGCCAAGGGTAATGGCGCCGCCAAACAGCAGGAAATAGTAGTTATTGAACCCAAGCACCCAATGCAGCGCCAGCATCAGTGCGCCCATGCCCGCCAGCCACAACAGGTAAGTATTGCCGCGGTAAAAAAAGCCGATAAAAAAGCCTGCAAACGAAAACAGTGACATAGAGCCGCTGTTGAAGGGGGTCGCGATCGCGCCGCACAGGGTCATCAGCAGGATAGGCATCCAGGCAGTGGCCCGGCTGCTGCGGTAGGCGCGAAAATAGCCGTAGAGAAAGGGCACCATCAGCGCCAGACTTATTGCCACATCCAGCGTGGATGGTTTGGATAACAGCAAAGGCAGGAAGTAAAACACCAGGTTGGCCAGATAGTATTTGGCCAGACGGTGTTCGAGTTCAATCGGGTCTTTCATGTCCACTCCTTGGGCAAGGCCGTCATCATGACGGCTTTACCTGAGGTTGTAAATTGAGCCGGGTGCGCTCAGCGTTTGCTTTCAGCCAGCATATAGGTGGCCCAGCCGTAGTTGGGGTCGACTTTCAGTGCCTGTTGCCACTGCGCGGCAGCTTTGTCTTTAAGCCCTTGCTGCTGATAGATAAGCCCGCGCCAGGTATAGGCTTCGGCCTCGCCCCAGCAAATCTCGGTGCAGGGCTGCTTAAAGCCGCTGATGGCCTGATCGAGTGCCGTCAGGGCTTTTTGCTCGCCGCCGCCGAAGGCAACCGGGGTATAAAAGGCGTTGGCCGCTTCAATTAGGGCGAGGCGGGGATTATCGGGCGCCTGCTGTTTGGCATCGGCAATCAGTTGCTGGATTTTCCGGCCCAGAGATTCGCCGAGCGTTGGGTTCACGCTTATCTGCAGGCCATGCACAGCGGCCAGCAGCACCTTGGCCTCGACGTCGTCATTGGCGCTTTGCTCAAGCAGCCCAGCGGCCAAATCAGCGCTGCGGGATTGTTCGGCCTTGTTGCCCATCACGCCGCTTGCCACGGCGTGGCGGTAGGCGCCATAGGCCTTGGTGTAGCCGTCGCTGCTGTCGGTCAGTGTTTTAAGTGCCTGCACGTCCATGCGGTTCATGGCATCGTCAATGTCGCTGATGCTGGCGGCATGGGCACCAATGCTCAGCAGCGTCGACAGCGAGAGGGCGAGAGCCAGTGATTTCTGAGCCAATGATTTTTGAGTCAATGATGTCATGGTGATGTCCTTATGTTAGTTACCTGCCTATCAGGTGAGGCCAGTATCTCAAGTGGCACCTGATTACTGCAGGCACAAAGGTCATCAATCCGGGGTGACAAATGTCACTGAATTTGAAAAGGAGGAACTGATTTAAAGAAGAGGGCCAATAAAAAAGGCCCCCGAAGGAGCCTTGGATACCTAAGTACGCATCAGGCGGCGGTGGCGTTTTGCACCAGATAACCCATGTACACCAGGTTGGCGACCAGCAGCAATGCGCCTTCGCGGCGGCCAATACGCAGACCGGTCCAGGCCAGTGGCAGCAATATAACGGCAAAACCGAGCATAACGGCGAAATCCACGTTGCTGAAACCGGCGCTGCTGATGGGGTGCAGCAGTGAGGTAATGCCGAGGATTGCCAGAATGTTGAAGATGTTGGAGCCGACCACGTTACCGATGGCGATATCGCTCTCACCCTTGATGGCGGCAACCACAGAGGTGACCAGCTCTGGCATGCTGGTGCCGATGGCGACTATAGTCAGACCAATCACCACTTCGCTGACGCCAAAATGGCGGGCGAGCTCTACGGCGCCGTTAACAAACAAAATGCCGCCGCCAACCAACATACCGATACCCACAGCAATCATTACCACTGCCAGCAGAGGGTTTTTCGGGCCTTTTTCGACTTCTTCGATATCGGCGTCTGAGTCATCTGCATCGCCGCTGCGATAGCTGTAAACCAGATAAGCCGCCAACAGCGCCAGAAACACCAGACCGTCGATGACATCGACTTCGCCATCCATCACGGTAAAAAGCAGCAGGGCTGAAACTGCCACCATAAAGGGGATGTCGCGACGAACCATCTGGGATTGCACCTTGATAGGCTTAATCAGGGCGGTGATGGCGAGAATAAGGCCGATGTTGACTATGTTGGAGCCAACCACGTTGCCAAGGGCAATGCCCGAGTTACCGGCCAGCGCCGACTTAATGCTGACCGCAAGTTCCGGCGCCGAGGTGCCGAAGGCGACGATAGTCAGACCAATCACCAGCGGCGCAATGCCGAGGCGCAGTGCGATGGCGCAGGCGCCCCGCACCATGGATTCGGCCCCCAGGGTGAGGATGATAAAGCCACCAAGAATGGACATCAGGATTAACATTTGGGTTTCACTCTTTATTTACGGGTGTTGGTCAAAGGCCCCGCACGTGCGGGGCCTTGTTTGATTTTACCGGATATTGCTCCGGTCAGCAGAAAATCGGTTGTATTACTGGAATAAATCTTCTGCCGGCGTTTCCTGTGGGTTGGTCGGGTTTTGCTCAAGCCCGGTAGCATACTCGGTCGGCACAGTACCGGCAGCAAAAAACTCAAAGTCGCTGGTATGATCTGTGCGGCGGCTAAGCTTACCTGAGTTGAGGTCAATCCGTGCCGACACTATGCCGGCCGGCGGAATGGTAGGCTGCTCAGGCACATCTTTAAGCGCCATCAGCATAAACTCGTTCCAGGCCGGGCCTGCGGTCTTGGCACCTGCCTCGGCACCGGAAATCTGATCTTTTGGACCGTTGGCGCTCCAGGCAACCTTGCCAAGCTCACGGGCATGGTCATCAAAACCCACCCATACCGTGGTGGCAAGACCCGGGCCGAAGCCACTGAACCAGGTGTCCTTGGATTCGTTGGTGGTACCGGTTTTACCTGCAATGTCGTGACGCTTAAGCAATCTTGCGGCGCGCCAGGCGGTACCGTTCCAGCCGGTGCCTTTACTGAAGTCGCCACCACCCCAAATCACACTCTTGAGCGCTTCGGCAATCAGGAAGGCGTTTTGCTCAGAAATCACCCGATTGGCATAACGCACGCCCTCAGCGCCGCACTGGTTTACGTCGGTCTTGCTGACGAGGGCCTCGGTGGCATTGCCGCTGATGGCGGCGGCCGCCATGGCTTCAACCACTGAGGTTGGCCCTTGGCTTTGTTCGGCGCCAGTCTCAGCAACCTCGGTTGGCGCCGGGGTGGCTTGCTCGCAGGCCAGGGTTGGTTTGGTCTTTTCAATCACCTGACCATTGGCGGTTTCGACCCGGTCAATATAGTAAGGCTCAACCAGGTAGCCGCCGTTGGCAAACGCGGAGAAGGCGGTAACAACCTGCAGCGGCGTGACTGATGGAGAACCCAGCGCCAGAGACTCGTTGCGATACAGGTCGTTGCGGTCAAAGCCAAAACGGGTCAGCAAATCTATGGTGTTATCTAGCCCGGCGTGACGCAGCGCCCGCACCGCCATCACGTTGACCGATTGCGCCAGCCCGACCCGCAGGCGGGTTGGGCCTGTATAGATGTCGGGAGAGTTTTTCGGGCGCCAGGCGGTGCCCATACTCAAATCCGGTTTGTTAATCGGGGCGTTGTTGATAAGCGATGCCAGAGTGTAGCCGCGCTCCATGGCGGCGGCGTAAATAAACGGTTTGATGTTGGAGCCGAGCTGGCGCTTGGCCTGGGTCGCCCGGTTAAACTGGCTCTGGCTGAAGCTGTAACCGCCAACGAGAGCCCGGATAGCGCCATTATGCGGGTCGATAGACACGATGGCGCTGGAAACTTCAGGCACCTGCGCAAGTTGCCAGGCATCGTTGCTGCTGCGGATCCAAATGCGCTCACCGGCATTCAGCACTTCGGTTGCGGCTTTGGGCGCTCCGCCCTGGCGGGTGTCGGAAATAAACTTGCGCGCCCACTGAATGCCCTGCCAAGGCAAGGTAATGGTTTCGCCGTTGGCGCGCAGCACAGTGGCTTGCAGCTCCTGCACGCTTAATACGGCGGCAGGCTCAAGGTCCTGCACTCTGGCGGTTTTACGCAGCAACTTAAGAATTTCGTCGGTGGCGGGGGCATCACCACTCCACAGCACTTCTGCCGCGCCGCGATAGCCATGGCGCTCATCATAAGCATAGATATTGTTGCGAAGCGCGAGCTCTGCTTTTTGCTGCAGATCTGAACTCACTGTGGTGTAAACGCTGTAACCACCGGTATAGGCTTCTTCTTCACCATATTTGGCGACCATATAGTCGCGGGCCATTTCTGACACATATGGCACATACAGGTCGAGTTCGGCACCGTGATAAGCGGCTTTGATTGGCTCGGCGAGGGCGAGATTGTATTCGCTGTCGTTTATAAAGCCGACCTCACGCATCCGCATCAGCACCACGTTGCGACGCGCCAGCGCACGCTCGGGTGACGATAACGGGTTGAGGGTGGATGGCGCCTTGGGCAAACCGGCAATCACCGCCATTTCGCCAAGAGACAGATCGTGCAAATCCTTACCGAAATACACCTGTGCGGCAGCGCCGACACCGTAGGCGCGCTGACCCAGATAGATGCGGTTTACATATAATTCGAGGATTTCATCCTTGGTGAGCAATTCTTCAATGTGAAAAGAAATAAAGATTTCTTTAATTTTGCGGATAATAGTTTTATCGCGCGTCAAAAAAAAGTTTCGGGCGACCTGTTGTGTGATGGTACTGGCGCCCTGTTTCTTTTCACCCGAGGCAACCCACACGGTGAAGGCGCGCATAATACCAACCGGGTCAATGCCCTGATGCTCGTAGAAACGGGCATCTTCGGTGGCCAGAAACGCCTGCAGCAGCGGCTTTGGTACTTCATCAAGCTTGACTGGTATGCGGCGTTTTTCGCCGTATTGGGAGATGAGTTTGCCGTCCTGACTGTATATTTTCAGTGGCGTTTGCAGCTGAATGGTCTTGAGGGTGGCGACATCCGGCAGTTCAGGCAAAACATAAAAATATGCCGCTACAATAGCGCCAACACCGAGTAAGGCTAGACTAAATAGGGCAATGATAATACGTTTCAGCCACTTCACCAGATTATTCCAAAATAGTTGACGGAAGCGACAGTATATAAGGCCATTTGGCTTGGGTGAAGTAAAAAGCAGCGTCAAAAAATTGCCAATTGTAAAAAGGATAAACATTCTATACAAATAAGTATAACGAGTTGATTTTGTGCTACTCTATCTCTGAACCTATAAAACTAAAGTGACAATGGACTATGCTTTCAAATCTATGGAAGCGTCAGGCTCCGCAGATGGTGGGGATCGACATTGGCTCCCATGAAGTCAAAGCGATTCTGCTGAGCAAGACGGCTGATGGCTATAAAATAGTAAGTCATGCCACAGCTCCTGTTAAAAAAGGAGCCGTGAACGATCACGATATTCGTGACTCTGCCGCTGTGGTGGATTGTTTGCGCCAAATTAAGCGCAGTCTTCCCAAAAATTGTAAGTTTGCTGCGGTGGCGGTGTCAGGTTCAGCCGTAATGACCAAGGTCATTTACATGGATGCAGCGCTGAACGAATCTGAGATGGAAGCTCAAATCGAGATTGAAGCCGATAACCTTATCCCTTACTCCCTGGATGAGGTCAGCATTGATTTTGAAACCCTCAGTGTTAACAGCATTGACCCAAGTAAAGTCGATGTACTGCTGAGCGCTTGTCGTACCGAAAACATCGATGCCCGCGTCGATTCCCTCGACGAAGTTGGTCTTGAGGCCAAAGTGGTTGACGTTGAAGGTTATGCGCTGGGTCGTTCGGTTGAGCTTATCTACGGCCAGTTACCCGAAGGTGCCGATCGCAAAGTGGTGGCGCTGGTGGATATTGGTGCCAACATGACGACTTTTGCGGTAGTGGATAATCGCGACACAGTGTTTATCCGTGAGCAGGCGTTTGGTGGCGAGCAGTTTACCCAGTCCATTCTGTCATTTTATGGCATGTCTTACGAGCAGGCTGAAAAAGCCAAAGTTGAAGGGGATTTGCCCCGCAACTACATGTTCGAAGTTTTGTCGCCATTCCAGACTCAGCTGCTGCAACAAATTAAGCGTACCCTGCAGATTTACTGCACCTCTTCCGGCAAAGACAAGGTGGATTACATCGCCCTTTGCGGCGGTACGTCCCGTCTGGAAGGGATGGCCAACCTGCTGACCAATGAGCTGGGTGTGCATACCGTGATTGCCGATCCGTTTCAGGGCAGCCTGCACGCCGAAGAATCCGTTAAATCCACCTTGCAACCCAGTATCAGTAAATACATGGTTGCCTGTGGCCTGGCATTAAGGAGCTATGGTCAATGGCGAACATAAACCTGTTGCCCTGGCGCGAAGAAGCCAGAGAAAAACAAAAGCGTGATTATATCGGCACTCTGGCACTGGTGTTTTTGCTGTCCTCGCTGCTGGTGTTTGTGTGTTTGCAGGTTATCGAGATGATGACCGATGAGCAGAAAGCACGTAATGCCTACCTGACGGCCGAAATTCAGCTGCTGGATTCGCAAATCGCTGAAATCAAGAAAATCACCGAGCGTAAGAAAGACATTGAGCGTCGCACTGCAATCATTCTGGATTTGCAGCAGGCGCGAAACCTGCCAACCCACGTACTCGATGAGCTGGTGCGGGTAGTGCCGTCTGGTATTTATCTCTCAAGCGTGGAGAAAAAGGGCACAGTGGTGTGGATTGAAGGGCGCAGTGAGTCCAACAACAACGTCGCCAACATGATGCGTAAGATGAAAACATCGCCCTGGCTTGATGACCCTGTGATGCAAAGCATTGTGTCGGAAAATGAAGACATCCGGACGTTACAACGCTTCAGCTTGAAGGTGACAGTAGTTGATAAGGCAGCTCGGGAGCTTGAAAGACTCGCCGCAGAAAAAGCCGCAGCGAAGAAAGGAGCGGCCAAATGAAGCTGGATCTGAGCGAATTCAACGATATCGACTTTGAGAACATTGGTGGTTGGCCCACTCAGGTTAAGTTTGTGTTCGCCTTGCTGCTCACCATCTGCGTGGGCGTGGCGGGTTACTTCCTGTTTATTTCCGATGCCATTGATGGCCTTAAGCGTGAGCAAAACACCGAGGTGCAGCTTCGTCAGGACTTCCAAAGCAAGTATCAGCTGGCGGCAAACCTTAAGCTTTACCGCGAGCAGCTTAAAGAAATGGAAGCCCAGTTTGCCGAGCTTTTGAAAATGCTGCCATCCGAAAACGAAATGGATGGTTTGCTGGACGACGTCACCTTTGTTGCGACCGATTCCGGCCTTCATATTGAGAGTCTGGATTGGGAAGGCGCGATTCAGCGCGACTTCTATATCGAGTTCCCAATCAAGATGGTGGTAAGCGGTAACTATCACCAGATGGGCCATATGGTCAGCGGTGTCGCCAAGTTGCCGCGGATTGTGAGTCTGCATGATTTCGTGATCAAAAATCTGGATGGCGAAACCCTGACAATGGACATTCTCGCCAAGACCTACCGCTTCAAGGAAGGCGCCGAATTGCCACCTGAAAAGGATGCTAACGGCAAACCTGTACAGGGAGCCAAGCAATGATGAAATATTTATCTTTGATGGCGTCTCTGTTGTTTTTGACCGGCTGTGTTGGCGATCGCAGTGATTTGGAACTATTTGTTACTACAACAAAGGCTCAGCACGTTGCCAAAATCCCACCACTGCCAAAGCCACCGGTATTTGAGCACTTTGTGTACCAGGCGGAATTACTTCGCAGCCCCTTTGTGCCCCCTTCCCGCGAGTTGTCTGACGAGTCGGTGGATTTGACCAAAAACTGTACTCAGCCTGATTTGAAGCGTCGCAAAGGAAGACTGGAAACCTATGCGCTGGATAACCTGACCATGCGCGGCACGTTGAAGCGGGATAAGAATATCTGGGCATTAATCCAGACCAATGAAGGCAATGTGTTCCGCTTGGGTGTGGGTGAGTATTTAGGGCTTTACCATGGCCGTATTACGAAAATCACTCCGCTGAATGTCGAAGTAATAGAATTAATCCCGGACGGTTCCGGTTGCTGGGCTGAGCGCCCAAGCACCTTGGAACTGGCCGGAGAATAACCTGCGAAGGATGAGGGAATGATGGAATCTTCTGCCGCGTTCATGACACGCATCACCAATCAGGGATTGGTGAAGTCTCTGGTAGGAATCGCGTTGTTTTTTGGCGTATCGACGGCAACGTTAGCCGCTAACCGACTGGTCGATGTTAAGTATCACTCAGTGATTGATACCCAGTTGGAGTTGGAGTTGGTGTTCGAAAACCCCATAACCGAGCCCGAAATTAACTTGAATGCCTCTCCGGCCAAAATTCTGCTGTCATTTGATGACAGTGTCTCCGGTATGACCAAGGCCGATGTTGCGGTAAATCGCGGTGGTGTAACAGCCCTGACGACATCGCAGCAGGATACCGATCTGGTTGTGGCGGTGAATTTGAGCAAGGTGCTGCCCTATCAGGGCGCCGTTGTTGGTAACAGTTATCGCCTGACAGTTAACGACGCCATGGTCGACACCTCAGCGCCAGCCGCCGCTTCAGACTCTGGCAGCAATGAAGTGAAAAACATCGACTTTCGCCGCAACAGTGCCGGCGGGGGTGACTTGATTGTGCAGCTCAACAATTCCAAAGTCGCGGCCGACGTCGAGCAAATCGGTGCCAAACTCGAAGTTAAGTTTTACAACACTGATATTCCGCAGGACATGCTGTACGTCATGGACGTGCAGGACTTTGCCACCCCAGTTAAAAGCTTTGAGACGTTCAAAGATGGTACGTTAACCCGTATCCAGCTGGATATAGGTGGCGAGTATGAATACAACTACCTGCAGGAAGCCAGCCAGTTCAAGCTGTCGATGAACAAGGTGGTGCGTAAAACCTCCATCAAGCCTGAAAAGACCTACAACGGTAAGACGCTGTCGCTGAACTTTCAGCGCATTTCTGTGCGAGCTGTATTGCAGCTTATCGCTGACTATCAAAACCTGAACCTGGTCACCAGTGACTCGGTCGGCGGCGATATCACCCTGGTGCTCGACGATGTACCATGGGATCAGGCGCTGGATTTGATCCTGAAAACCAAAGGTCTGGATAAGCGTATCGAAGGCAATATCCTGATGGTTGCTCCGGCTGAAGAGCTGGCCGTGCGTGAAAGCATGGAGCTGCGTAATCAGCAGGAAGTCCAGGAATTGGCGCCGCTGTACTCTGAGTACATGCAGATTAACTACGCCAAGGCCAAAGACATCGCCGAGCTGCTCAAGAGCAAGGATTCAAGCCTGCTCACCGAGCGTGGCAGTGTCGCGGTGGATGAGCGTACCAACACCTTGCTGGTAAAAGACACCTCAGAAACCCTGCTCAACGTGCGCCGTATGCTGGAACTGCTGGATATCCCAATCCGTCAGGTACTGATTGAATCACGCATGGTGACAGTGAAAGATAACGTGGCGGAAGATTTGGGGATCCGTTGGGGCGTTACCGATCAGCAAGGCACCAAAGGTACGTCTGGCTCGCTGGAAGGCGCCGGTAACATTGCCAATGGTGTGGTGCCATCGATTGACGATCGCCTGAACGTGAACCTGCCTGCGCCAACCAACGCTGCCAGTATCGCTTTCCATGTTGCCAAACTGGCCGATGGTACAGTGCTGGACATGGAGCTGAGTGCTCTCGAGCAGGAAAACAAGGGTGAGATTATCGCAAGCCCTCGTATCACCACCTCAAACCAGAAAGCGGCTTATATTGAGCAGGGTGTGGAAATTCCATACGTGTCTGCCTCATCCAGCGGTTCAACCACAGTTGAGTTTAAAAAGGCTGTGCTGTCACTGCGGGTAACGCCACAAATCACCCCTGACAACCGGGTTATTCTGGATCTGGAAATTACCCAGGACAGCCGCGGTGAAACAGTTGATACCGCGACCGGCCGCGCCGTGGCAATCGATACCCAGCGTATCGGCACTCAGGTGCTGGTCGATAACGGTGAAACCATTGTTCTTGGCGGTATCTATCAGCAAAACCTGATTAGCCGCGTGAGCAAGGTACCGGTGCTGGGCGACATTCCACTGGTGGGATTCCTGTTCCGCAACACCTCAGACAAGAATGAGCGCCAGGAACTGCTGATTTTCGTGACGCCCAAGATTGTGACTGAAAAAATCTAATCCGGCTTACCAGAGCAGATTTACACAGAGGCCAGCCATTGCTGGCCTCTTTCTTTCCAGTCCGCAGGGCAATTTATCAGGCTTTCGCCGCATCGTGACTTGCGTTTGTACCGCCACTGCTGAGATAATCCTCGGTCAAGTCTCTTTAGAGCAAGGTACTGAGATCGTCGTCTCTTCACAGAGTCGGCATAGGCAGATCATTCATAAAAGATTCAGACGTACACGAAATGGCTGAAAAACGTAATATTTTTCTCGTAGGCCCTATGGGCGCAGGTAAAAGCACCATAGGTCGTCATCTGGCGCAAATGCTGCACTTGGAATTCCACGACTCGGATCAGGAAATCGAAAGCCGTACCGGCGCCGATATCGCCTGGGTATTTGATGTTGAAGGCGAAGAAGGTTTCCGTCGCAGAGAGGCGCAGGTTATAGCCGATCTCACAGAAAAACAGGGTATTGTGCTGGCTACAGGCGGTGGTTCTGTACAAAGCAAAGATATCCGCAACTTCCTCTCCGCCCGTGGCATTGTGGTTTATCTTGAAACGACCATAGACAAACAGGTCGCCCGGACCCAGCGTGACAAGCGCCGGCCACTGCTGCAGGTTGATGACCCGCGCTCTGTGCTGGAGCGACTCGCTGAATCCCGTAATCCTCTTTACGAAGAGATTGCGGATTTGGTGGTGAAAACTGACGACCAGAGTGCCAAAGTGGTCGCCAATCAAATCATCGAACAACTGGGATTCTAAGCGCTTATGAAACAAATTCAGGTTGATTTGGCAAATCGTAGTTACCTTATCCACATCGGCCCGAATTTGTTTGCGCAGCCCGAATTGCTGGCCCCTTGGGTGAGAGGCAAGAAGGTGCTGATTGTCAGTAACGAGACAGTCGCACCTCTCTATCTTGAGCTCATCAGCGCCCAGGTGTCCGCAGCTGCCGCTCAGGTAGCCTCTGTGGTGCTGCCCGACGGTGAGCAATATAAAACCCTTGAATCCCTCAATCTGGTATTTGATGCCCTGCTTGAGCGTAACTATGGCCGCGATTGCGTGCTGATTGCGCTGGGCGGCGGTGTTATTGGTGACATGACCGGATTTGCCGCCGCCTGCTATCAGCGTGGCGTAGATTTCATTCAAATTCCCACAACCTTGCTGTCGCAGGTGGACTCCTCCGTTGGCGGCAAGACTGCAGTAAACCACCCGCTTGGCAAAAATATGATAGGTGCCTTCTATCAGCCGCGGCAGGTTATTATCGACACCCAGTGCCTGCAAACCCTGCCCAAGCGTGAGTTTGCTGCCGGTATGGCTGAAGTCATCAAATACGGCATCATCTGGGACAGCGAGTTTTTTGCCTGGCTTGAAGCCAATGTCGATGCCCTTAAACGGCTTGAGCAGGATGTCATTATCGAGGCCATCGCCCGCTGCTGCGCCATCAAGGCAGACATAGTCTCGCGGGATGAAACCGAGCAGGGCGAGCGGGCGCTGCTCAATCTTGGCCATACCTTTGGCCATGCCATTGAAGCCGAAATGGGCTACGGTAACTGGCTCCATGGCGAGGCAGTGGCGGCTGGCATGGTCCTTGCTGCACAAACTTCGGTAACACTGGGGTTAATCGACGAGTCAATTCTTTGTCGCATTATTGCGCTGATAGAGGCATTCGATTTACCCGTCCGGGCTCCGGAGTCCATGGACTTTGACAGTTTCATCAAACATATGCGGCGAGACAAAAAAGTGCTCGGCGGCCAGCTGAGGCTGGTATTGCCCCTGGGTATTGGCCGGGCCGAAGTCAGCAGCCGGGCCACCGAGGTCGAGCTGGCCGAGGTCATTCGCCGCCCCTGACCGTGGGTGAACAATGGCGTTTTCGCTTTCTGTACTACTTCCATCGCAAGAGGCGCTGCTGCTGAGGCTGCAGCACCTGGCTTGCTATAGCCAGCAACTGGTAGTGTTGCTTGGCGAGGAAGGTGCAGGCAAATCGACCCTGTTAACTGCCTTGGTGAGCGAGCAGGAAGAGTACAACGCCGCGCTGGTGGTGTGCCCTATGCACGCTGACGCCCCCGAAATCCGCCGTAAAATTCTGATCCAGCTTCTTGCCGATCCCTTGTTTGACGACGAGGAGCCGCTGGCCGATACCCTGGCGCGCTTTCGCGCCAGACAGCAAAAACCCGTTCATATTCTGATTGATGATGCGCACCACATGCCCACAGTGTTGTGGGCTGAGTGTCTGTTGCTGTCACGCCAGCGTATCGGCGGCAGGCCAATAGCCATCACGTTAACCTCAACGCCTCAGCATGCACGCGAACTGTATCAGCAGCTCAATGCCACGCAGCGTGAGCTGATGCTGCCGATTGAGATTGAGCCGCTGGTGCAGTCTGAGCGCGAAGCTTTGTATTACACCCTGATGAGCCGCACCGAGGATGTGCCTTACGTCCCCCGCGACATAGTCAAATCCCAGCTTGAAAGTCAGCATGGGCTGCCGGGTGAAGTCATAGCCCTGCTTGAAAAGGCGCTGAAACCGGATACCGCCGACGCCCAGTCAGGCAAGCCGCTGTGGCAGTTTGGGGTGGCCGCTGCCATCACTTTGGTGGTCACGGCTGCGCTTTGGTATTTACTGCAAACCCATCCAAGCGATGAGATTGATGATAAGTCGCCGGTGTTTGCCGCAACCGATAAGCTTGCGCCGTTCGCCAAGTGGCGGCTTGAGCCTTATTTTGCCGGCCGTCAGGCCGCGCTTAAGGCGTTGGAGGCCGAGCTTGCCGAGGCAAAGCATAATGAACTCGTGCAGGAAATGGCCGATGTGGCGGCGCTTGCCGAAGCCAGGGTGCTGGCCGGCGTTGAAACCGCCGATACCCTGGCCGCCAACGCGGGTTCAGCCAAGGTTCAATCTGCCGCTGACAAGGCATCGAAAAAGGCAGACACAAAAGCCGCTCCAGCTAAAACTGCGGCTAAAACCGCAGCTAAGCCAGATGCAGAGGTTGCGATTTCTTCTGCTCTGGTATCCGCGCCGGTCTGGAGTGAAAGAGATGTGCTCGCCGAAGGGTTGCCCGCCAGCGGTTACACTCTGCAACTTGCCACTGTCGGCAAGCGTGAGTCCGCCGATGCGGTGCTGAAGCACTATGCCAGCGAAAGTGGGCTTAAGCTTGCCGGTTACAAGGATAAGCTGGTGATTTTCGCCGGCAATTATGCCAGTCAGGCAGAGGCCAATGCGGCGGCGGAAGCCATGTCGCAACGTTACGGCGTGGCCAAGCCCTGGGTGCGCGCCTGGAAGGATCTCGGTCGCTACAAGGCCATCGCCGATGTATCCGGCGGTGAAATTTCAAATTAAACGAAGTACAATCAGGGGCTTCATATTTCTTTCTGCCGGCGACCTTCCCAACCATGACGATTAAACAAAGGGCCTTTCTCAAATGGGCCGGTGGCAAATTCAAACTGATGGAAGACATTCGTCAGCATTTGCCCAAGGGAAAGCGTCTGGTTGAACCCTTTGTCGGCGCCGGTTCGGTGTTTTTGAACACTGACTATCAGTCTTATCTTCTTTGCGATATTAATCAGGATCTTATTAGCCTTTATCAGATAGTGAAGCAGCAGCCTGATGCCTACATTCAGGCGGCAAGAGCGCTGTTTTGCGATGAAATGAATGCCAAAGATGCCTATTACGACATCCGCAAACGCTTTAACAAGAGTCGCGATCCCTTCAGCCGCTCTGTGTATTTCTTGTACCTCAATCGCCATGGTTTCAACGGCCTGTGCCGCTATAACCGTAAGGGTGAATTTAACGTTCCCTTCGGCTCGTACAAAAAGCCCTACTTCCCCGAGCAGGAAATCCGCGCCTTTGCCAAAAAGGCCGCCAAGGCAGAGTTTATCTGCGTGAGTTACGAGCAGGCCTTTGCCATGGCAACATCCGGCGATGTGATTTACTGCGATCCGCCCTATGCGCCGCTGTCGACCACCGCGAGCTTCACGACCTATGTAGGGGCGGGATTTACCCTCGACGACCAGGCGCTGCTCGCCCGTCACTCGCGCCATACCGCCATTGAGCGCGGCATACCCGTGCTTATCAGCAACCATGATATTCCACTGACCCGCGAGCTGTACCATGGTGCCCGGCTGGAAACCGTTAAGGTGCAGCGCAACATCAGCCAAAAAGGCAGTTCACGTAATAAGGTGGACGAATTGATGGCGCTGTACGACGAGACCTATCACATCGAGTCGCTCGACTAGCGGATAACGGGCTGGGGCCGCTGTTGATATGTGCACTGAGGCCACTGTTTAAACTGAACTGTTACACAGTGCGATTTGGTTTACCCACCCTGGGATGACAGCACCAGATTAACCAGAAAAATCAGTCCGGCGACGAGACATGCTGCGAGTATCAGCCCCATCACAATAAAAGGGATTGGAGAGCTGTCGCTGAAGTCTTCACGGCGGCGTGCGTCGCTCTGCACCCCGAAAAATGCGGCTATGGTACTTGAAAATACCCGCAGCAGACGTTTAAACACCTTGCTTGCAATTAATGCTGGGTAGCGGATGGGCGCTCGGTTGGCTTGTTGTCGTGGCCATGCAGCAACTCAAGCAAATCGAGGAAGTGGAACTGGGTGGTGCGGCTGCTGCCGCTGAGCCAGGATTTCCAGCTCAGATCCTGAGTCTGGTTCGCGCAGCGGTTGCTGGGATGGCTGGCTGGCAGGCTGGGGTTGTAGCTGTTTGATGCGCTGCAGACGCAGGCCGAAGTCTCATTACTTTTGGCGCTGGATTGATACACCACACCGGCAACAATCACCGAGCCTGCGACCGACAACGCCATAACGGCCTTGAGGTTGGCAAAGCGGCGTGACGCTTTTGGTTGGTTGATGGTACCCATCGTCATTTCCTTTGAGCTAAAGAGATTTCAGCCGAAGCAGCTGGGTTGGGATTATAACAAAAGCGTGTGCTTTTTGAACAATTTTCTTTCATCTGTCACCGCGATGGCAGTGAAACATGCCTGCTACGTGTGGCAAAGGCCATAAAAACGACAGAAACTGCAGAAAAAACCGGTCACTTCGGGTAGAATATCCGCCCTCCCGATCCTGTCTGAGACTGTGAATTATGCGTCCTTTCCTGATTGCTCCTTCAATTTTGTCCGCCGATTTCGCCCGTTTGGGTGATGATGTAAAAGCCGTGCTCGATGCAGGTGCCGATGTGGTGCACTTTGACGTGATGGATAACCATTACGTGCCCAATCTGACCATTGGCCCTATGGTGTGCAAAGCGCTGCGTGACTATGGCATCACCGCCGATATCGACGTGCACCTGATGGTGAAACCGGTTGACCGCATAGTGCCAGACTTTGCCAAGGCCGGTGCCTCCATTATTACCTTCCATCCGGAAGCCTCTGAGCATGTCGACCGCACACTGCAGCTTATCCGCGACCATGGCTGTAAGGCCGGTCTGGTGTTTAACCCCGCCACGCCGCTGCATTATCTCGATTATGTGATGGACAAGCTGGACGTGATTTTGCTGATGTCGGTCAACCCGGGCTTTGGCGGCCAATCCTTTATTCCGGCGACGCTGGATAAGCTCAAGCAGGTGCGTGCGCGCATCGATGCCAGCGGCTTTGATATTCGCCTCGAAGTGGATGGCGGCGTGAAAGAAGACAATATCGCCGAAATCGCCGCCGCAGGTGCCGACATGTTTGTGGCCGGCAGCGCTATCTTCGGCAAGCCGGATTACAAGGCCGTGGTTGACCGTATGCGCGCCGAGCTCGCCAAGGTATCTGCGTAATGTTGTTAGCAGAACGTATCAGTGCTATCGCCTTTGATTTGGATGGCACTTTGGTTGACAGCGTGCCGGATCTGGCCGCTGCCGCCAATGAAACCCTGAAAGAGTTGGGTTTGCCCCAGTGCAGCGAAGAGCTGGTGCGGACCTGGGTTGGCAACGGCGCGCGGGTGTTGATGGCGCGGGCGCTGACCCATGCCCTTGGCCGCGATGTGACGGGCTCGCAGCTTGATGATGCCATGCCGCTGTTTATGCGTAACTACGAGCGTTACCTTGAGCACTACAGCCGCCTGTACGACGGCGTGCGTGAAACCCTCAATGAACTCTCTGCCATGGGCTATCGGCTGGCGGTGGTAACCAACAAACCACACCGCTTTACCGAGCCGCTGCTGCAGGCGTTCGGCATAGATCAGCATTTTGAGCTGGTGCTTGGCGGCGATTCGCTGGCGCGGATGAAGCCCGATCCGCTGCCGCTGCAGCACATTCTCGAGCAATGGTCGCTCAAACCTTCTGAACTTCTGATGGTAGGCGACAGCCGCAACGATATTCTCGCCGCCAAAGCCGCTGGAATTACCTCCTTTGGCTTGACCTACGGCTACAACTACGGTGAAGATATTGGGCTTTGCGGCCCAGACGCCGTATGTCACACCTTTGCAGAGATCCTGACCCGCCTGAATGCGGCAGAATGAAACACGGAGTAAGCACACAAATGACCAAACCCATTGTACTCAGCGGCGCGCAGCCATCCGGCGAGTTGACCATAGG
This sequence comes from Shewanella jiangmenensis, assembly GCF_018596335.1. Classification (GTDB taxonomy): domain Bacteria; phylum Pseudomonadota; class Gammaproteobacteria; order Enterobacterales; family Shewanellaceae; genus Shewanella; species Shewanella jiangmenensis. The sequence goes on from NZ_JAHEPS010000004.1 coordinate 314,409, forward strand.
CAACTATATGGGCGCACTTCGTCAGTGGGTCGCAATGCAGGACAGTCACGACTGTCTGTACTGTGTGGTGGATTTGCATGCCATTACCGTGCGTCAGGATCCCAAGGCGCTGCGTGAAGCCTGTCTCGATACCCTGGCGCTGTATCTGGCCTGTGGCGTTGACCCGAAAAAGAGCACTGTATTTATTCAGTCGCAGGTGCCGCAGCACACTCAGCTTGGCTGGGCGCTGAACTGCTACACCCAGATGGGTGAGCTGTCGCGCATGACTCAGTTCAAGGACAAGTCACAAAAGCACGCCAACAACATCAACGTGGGCCTGTTTGGTTACCCAGTGCTGATGGCGGCCGACATTCTGCTGTACCAGGCCAACCAAATCCCGGTTGGTCAGGATCAAAAGCAGCACCTGGAGCTGACCCGCGATATCGCTATCCGCTTCAACAATGCCTACGGCGACACCTTCACCGTGCCTGAGCCCTTCATCCCGCCGGTGGGCGCCAAGGTGATGTCGCTGCAGGACCCGACCAAGAAGATGTCCAAGTCTGACGACAACCGCAACAACGTCATCGGCCTGCTTGAAGATCCCAAAGCCGTGCTGAAAAAGCTGAAGAAGGCGGTAACCGACAGCGACGAGCCGCCGGTGGTGCGCTTTGATGTGGACAACAAGCCCGGCGTATCCAACCTGCTGAGCCTGATGTCCGGTGTCAGCGGCCAGAGCATTGCGTCGCTGGAAGCCGAGTTTGAAGGCAAGATGTACGGTCACCTCAAGGTTGCCTGCGGCGAAGCCGTGGTCGCCATGCTGGAGCCGCTGCAGGCACGTTTCCGCGAGTTGCGTGAAGACCGCGCGTTGCTCGACGCCGTGATGAAAGACGGCGCCGAGAAGGCCCAGGCCCGCGCCGAAGTGACCCTGAAGCAGGTGTACGAGAAAATCGGCCTGTTGGTGTAACCGCTGCCGCAGATAAAAAATCAGCCCAAGTGGCTGATTTTTTTATGTCAGTTCGCTGACGAAAGCGGCCTGGCTTCAGCCGTTTGCCTGCTCGGCAATCCAGTGGGCAAAGGCGGCCACGGCGGGTTCTTTCAAGCGCCGCTCGCGGCAACTGAAATGAAAGCCAAAGCCGGTTTCCAGCGCAGGCCAGGGCAGGGCAACCAGCTTGCCGGCGCTGATATCCCCTTCGACGATAAAATCTGATGCCAGCGCCACCCCTTGCCCGGCTATCGCCGCTTCAATTGCCAGCAGCACATGGCTGTAGCTCTCATGCAGCGCGGCAATCTGCCTGTTATTGACCTCGGCCCAGCGCTGCCAGTCCAGACCTATGTCGATGTCATCCACCGACAGCAGCGGCAGGCTGTCGAGCCGGACAGGCAAGGTAAGGTCGGCGCCGAGGCTGTGGCGCAGGGCATCGGCGAGGGACGGGCTGCACACCGCAATCAGGCGCTCCGGGCGCAGCAGGGTGTGAAAAAAACCGCGCTTGCGCTCGGAGCCGCAAATAAACATGTCGGCCACCTGATCTGAAAGCTCAGGATCGCCGCTGACCATCTCCAGATGAATTTTTACCCCGCCATGACGGCGGCGAAAGTCGCCGAGGCGCGGTATCAGCCACTTCACCGCAAACGAGCTGTACACCGCGAGCCTGAGTTCGCTGCTCTCGCTTTGGCTGAGTTGGCGATACAGGCTGTCGAGTCCGTCGAGGGCCGACTGCACCGCCAGAAACAGTTGCTCGCCGCGCTCGGTCAGTTGCAGCTCTTTACCGAGGCGTTCAAACAGCGGCTGGCCCAGATGCTGCTCCAGCGCCCGCACCTGATGGGATACGGCGCTTTGGGTCAGGCACAGCTCATCGGCGGCGCGGGAAAAGTGTAAATGGCGCGCGGCGGCCTCAAATACCTGCAGCGATCTCAGGGGCGGAAGTTTTCTCATCGTGGGAAGCTTAAGGGGTTTATGCATGAATCTAATTCATGATTGATAAAAAAACATCATTTTTAATACCAGTTTGTGGGCGATATCATCCTCGCCGGTTCATGAGTTAAGGAAGTTTTGTGCAGCGCGCTACCCTGATAGGTCTGGCTTTATTGTTGGTTGGCAATGTGTTCAGTGCCCTCTATGACGTGTCGGTCAAGTGGTTGCCGGACGATGCCAACGCCGGCAGCTTTTTGCTGCTGCGCCAAATTACTTCCTGCCTGATGCTGCTGCCCCTGTGGTGGCTGGCCGGCCGCCCGGCAACCAACCATCTTCCGCTCCACCTTTGGCGCGCCGGCATAGGTGTTGTTGGCGCGCTTTTTTTAATCATGGGTTTGATGGCATTGCCGCTGGCGACCGTGAGCTCGCTGTTTTACTCGGCGCCACTGATGATCATGTTGCTGGGGTGGTGGCTTTTGGGAGAGCGGGTAACGGCGGGTCAGTGGCTTTGCGCCCTGCTTGGCTTTGGCGGCATTTTGCTTATTCTGGCACCGAGTGAAATCGGCTGGGCCGGTATACTGGTGCTCGGGGCGGCGCTGACCTTTTCGCTGTGTCAGCTGGCGCTGCGTAAACTGCCGGTGACCGAGAGTCCGGCGCTCACCTTGCTGCTGTATAACCTGCTGGGGTTACCGATAGCGCTGATTTTTGCTGCCTTCAACAGCTTCGCCGGATTCAGCTGGCAGCTGTTGTGGGTGGCGCTGGCGAGCAACGCATTTTTGATGGCATATCACTGGTTTTGTGTGCTGGCATATCGCCGGGCGCAGGCGTCCGACATTGCCATTGGCGAGTACAGTGGGCTTTTGTTTATCGTGGCGCTGGGCTGGTGGTGGTTTGATGAATGGCCGGGGCCTATGGTATGGTGGGGTGCGGCGCTGGTGGTATTGCCGTCACTGCTGTTGCCGCTGTTTGCCCGGCTGATGCGGGCAGACAGCGACATCAAAGCGCAGTCTGGCTCTACTCAATAACTTCGAATACCCGCACCACTTTACGCACGCCCGCTGTGTTGCGGGCTACCTCTACGGCAAGCTCCGCCTGCGAGCGGGGGATAAGCCCGAGCAGGAATACTTCGCCGTTTTCGGTGACCACTTTCACCCGGGTGATATCCAGATCTTTCTCATTCAGCATCCGTCCTTTGACCTTGGTGGTGATCCAGGTGTCATTGCTGCGGGTGGTGAAGGAGGTCGGGTTACCGATACGGATCTGGTTGTGGATTTTGCCGCCAAGCTTCATTCCCTGCACTATCGAGATAGCCCGGTCGCGCAGGGTGGAGTTGGGCGCCTGACCAATCATCAACACGTTGTTGTTCATTACCACGGCGGTGATATTGGTCTTGGCCTTTAACTCTTCGTCTTTCATCAGCTCGCTGGCGATGACCAAATCGGCGTTGGTGTCATCAAGTTGAGTCTTGATGGTGCGCTCGTCATTGGCCATCACGGCGCCACCAACGGCGCCTACCATCACGGCGCCGGCACAGCCAGTGAGAGTGATACAGGCAAGGGCAGTCAGCAGCAGTTTGGTCATGCTTGTTCGTCCTGGGGGAACAGAGTGCGGTCGATGTTGTCGCACAGGCAGTGGATCACCAAAAGGTGCACTTCCTGAATGCGGGCAGTGACATTGGATGGCACGCGGATTTCCACGTCGCTGGCGCCGAGCAGGCCGGCCATGGCGCCGCCGTCTTTGCCGGTCAGGGCTACTATGGTCATGTCACGGCTCAGTGCCGCTTCCATGGCTTTGATCACGTTGGACGAGTTACCGCTGGTGGAAATGGCCAGCAGAATGTCGCCCGGTTGTCCCAGCGCCAGAATTTGCTTCGAGAACACTTCATCGTAGCTGTAATCGTTGGCGATGGCCGTCAGGGTTGAGCTGTCGGTGGTCAGCGCGATGGCTGGCAACGGTGGACGTTCCACTTCGTAACGATTGAGCAGTTCAGCCGAAAAATGCTGGGCATCACCGGCGCTGCCGCCGTTACCGCAGGCGAGAATTTTGTTGCCGCCAAGCAGACACGCAACCATCATTTCCGCCGCCTTGGCGATGGAGTCCGGCAGGGCTTCTGCTGCGTCGATCTTGGTCTGGATCGACTCGGTAAAGCTGTCTTTGATACGTTCTAACATGGTGGATCCTTACAAAATAAACTGGCGCTATCATGCCATAAAGCGGCGCCGGAGTAGAGGGTAAGGGGGTAAATTGTTGTTAATTCCGGCGCGAAGCTGAGTAAAACCTCAAAACGCGTCCTTGATCCATTGCAGTTGGGTGCCGGAAATGGCCACCACGTCAAAGCGGCAGGGGGCATCGATGTGCTGGCGTTGCAGATAGTGACTGGCGGCGCGGCGCAGCCGTTGCTGCTGGGCAAAAGAAAGGGCTTCGACGGCATCGCCAAAGCCCTTGGGAGTGCGGTATTTGACTTCGACAAACACCCAGGTGCGTCCGTCGCGCATCACTAAGTCCAGCTCACCGAAGGGATAGCGCACATTGCGTGCTTCAAGCTTAAGCCCCTGATTGCACAAGTAGCTTAAGGCGTTGTCTTCGGCAAGCTGACCTGTATTCACAGTGGTCTCAGCACGCCCCGCTCGATTTTGCCCCACGACAGCTGGCGTTTAATCACGCCGTTTGGCGCCACCGACAGCACGCCGCCGCGGCCTTCAAACTGATAGCCGGGGAAAGAGCGCATCTGGGCGAGTTTGCCAACCAAATCCAGCGCGTCCCAACCCATGATAAACAGTCGTTTCTGACCGTTGTTCCAGTTGGGATACAGGGCGTTGACTTCACGGGACTCGTCGGACAGCTCCATCAGCCACGGAATGTCACTCACCATCACGTTGTTGAATTCCTGCGGCACCTGATGGGTGTTGTCCTGCGGTCTGGCGCGGCTTGAGGTGTACATGGGCACAGGGTCGGCAAACACCGAAAAACTCACGTCGATAAAGGGCTTGAGCAGCTGAATTTCTTTTGGACTGGCAATCATATAGATGGCGTCCACATCTTCGCGGGAGCGGTAGTCGGCTTCGATTTTACGACCGGCGACTTCTTTCATGCGGGCGATGCGGGCCTGACTGTCGATGACCCCAAGCGCGCGCTGCACTGTGAGTTTCATCTCGTTGCCCTGCTCAAAGTAATGCACTTCGGCCTGATCCTGGGTTTGTTTCATCCAGGTCTGGTTAAAGGCTTCGGCCATGCGCCGGCCCGCCGGATCGGCACTCGCCAGCAGCAGCGGTTTTTCAACGCCATCGCGGTACAGGCGTTCAGCCGCATCGCTGGCCTCTTCCGAAGGTGACAGCGAGAAGAAGAACTTATCCAGACCGGGTGTGAAGTTGCTGAGCTGATTCAGATACAACTTGGGCACCACGGGGCCACCGCTTGGCGGCAGCGCTTCGATGGCTTCGATGGCCGACGGCAGCAGCGGGCCAATCACAAACTCGGCGCCTTCACTGAGCGCCTGTTGATAGGCGGCCACCGGATTGGCTGCGCTGTCGTAAAAGTTCACGTTGAGGCTGGCATTGTTGGCAGCGAGGTAGCCTGCGACTATGCCCTGCTTGATGGCGTAACCCGCCGAGGCGGTATTGCCAGATAGTGGCAGCAACACCGCGATATTGCGCGCTGTGTATGGCTTGGCGTGCAGTGCCCGGTCAAGGTCGGCAGGCAGTTTTTGCGCCGCCGGATGATACGGGTTTTGTCGCTGCCAGTCGCCGAGGTAGCGCACCAGTGTTTGCGGGTCTACCGCATAATGTTTGGCGATAAAGGCCAGTTGCAGCCAGCCCTTGTACATGGGCGAGGCGGCACTGTTCAATTGGGCTTCGAGGGTGTCTTCATTGACAGGCGCAAGCAGTTGCCAGATTTGGTCGCTCACCTCGGCAGCTTCGGTGGCGCTTAAGTATTTGCCAAGCTCCGACAGTTCGCGCACCTGCTCCAGCGGCTGCTTTTGGGCTTTAAACAGATACGCCCGCAGCTGGTGGTAAGAAACCCATTGCCAATCAGGCAGTTTCCAGTGAGATGGATAGACCAGGGTTTGCAGCGCCGCGGCATTATCGCCGGATTGTTCGAGGGTTTTCGCGGTCAGGAAGCGAAATTCTGCCTGAATTTCGGTATCCTGCGCCAGCGTATCCTTGATAGACGCGAGCAATTGCCCCGCGCCCTGAGGATTTCCTTCGTTCAGCATGGCGTGCGCTGCCAGCAATTGCAGGCGGCTGCGATTCTGCAGATTGTCGGTTTGCTGGGCCTGGGTGAGGTAATGGCTGGAGGAATGCTCCACCTTCACCAGAGAAACCACGTTCTGAGGCTGGCTGATGTCTGACTTAGGGCTGCTGCCACAACCTGCCAGCAGCGACAGGAACAGGGCAACACCGGCAAGTTTCAATTGATTGCGGCTTTTCAACACTTGGCTTCACTCTGGTAAAATGCTGCGCTAAGTTTAACCTTCTCCGGCCCGGCGTGAAAGTCTTGGCCGTCATACTCCCGAGGTAATTATGTCACTGCCCCCAGCGCTTTATATCGTCCCGACTCCCATAGGCAACCTGGGAGACATGAGTCCAAGGGCGGTGGAAGTGCTCAAATCCGTGACCCTGGTGGGCTGTGAGGACACCCGTCACTCGGGAAGATTGTTCAGTCATTTTGGTATTTCCACCAAAACCGTGTCGGTGCACGACCACAATGAACGCGCCCGCGCCCAGTGGATCATCGAAAAACTTGCCGAGGGCGAGGCGGTGGCGCTGGTGAGTGATGCCGGTACGCCGCTGATTTCGGACCCCGGCTACCATCTGGTGTCGTTGGTGCGCGAAGCGGGCTTTAATGTGGTGCCGCTGCCCGGCCCCTGCGCTGCCATTACCGCACTGTCGGCGTCTGGCTTGCCGTCCGATCGTTTTTCGTTTGAAGGTTTTTTGCCTGCCAAGGAAAAGGGCCGCAGCGACAAGCTTGAGGCGCTGCGCGAAGACCCGCGTACGCTGATTTTTTATGAGTCGCCCCACCGCATTATTCAAAGCCTTGAATCCATTGTGGCTGTGCTTGGCGCAGACAGACCTATGGTGATGGCGCGGGAGCTCAGCAAAACCTTCGAGACCTTCCTGTCGGGCACCGCCGCCGAGGTGCTGGCCAAGGTCTTGGCCGATGACAATCAGCAAAAAGGTGAGATGGTGCTGATGTGTCATGGCTTCGTGGCACCCGAGCAGGATGACGAAGGCGTTCCGGCCAAGGCGATGGAGACGCTGGCGCTGCTCGCCGCCGAGTTGCCACTGAAAAAGGCGGCAGCGATCGCGGCACAAATTTATAACCTGAAGAAAAACGCCCTCTACAAAGCCGGTCTCGACGCCGGGCTCTGACTTCAGTAAAGAGCACCGGCAAAAGCAGCGGCAAAAAAGCAATGGGATAAACTCCTTGGTCGGCGCGGCCCCTTGGGCTATAATCCGCGCCGAGTCGACTGGGCAGTCGCTGCGCTCGCAAGAGCGGGGAGGAAAGTCCGGGCTCCACAGAGCAGGGTGCCAGATAACGTCTGGGCGGCGTGAGCCGACGACAAGTGCAACAGAGAACAGACCGCCTGCCTTCGGGCCGGTAAGGGTGAAACGGTGCGGTAAGAGCGCACCGCGCGGCTGGCAACAGTTCGTGGCAAGGTAAACTCCACCCGGAGCAAGATCAAATAGGGTTCCTTATGGCGTGGCTCGCGTTGGAACCGGGTAGATTGCTTGAGCCTGCGAGCGATTGCAGGCCTAGAGGAATGATTGCCGCTCCTTCGGGAGATACAGAACCCGGCTTACAGGTCGACTCAACTCATCAAAAACAAGGCCGCCTCAGGGCGGCCTTGTGCTTTCTGCAGCGGACACGGCTCTCAGAACCTGTCTTTCACCAAGAAACGCCACTCCCAGTTATCAACATGCTCCCCGCTTGAAAACGGCACGGTCAAATCGATATGGGCCACGTTACCGTAGCTTGAGCGGGACGAGTAAATCCGCGCGCCTATGCCGATGGAGCCTATGGGGCCTGACACTTCGTTACGCTCAGCCTCTGGTCCGCCAAACGCCTGCCCCACGTCGATAAATGCCGCCCAGCCAAGCTCAGCCAGCTGATACAGGTTGATGTTGGGATAATTGCGGATTTCGGCGCTCAGCAGCCACTGATGGTCGCCGTGCTGATAATCGTTGGGATAACCGCGCAGGCCGGTTTCATCGCCAAGCGCCAGAGTGGTGTCCACATAGGTGTTATTGGAGGTGCCGACGACGGCCTTGCCGTAGGCGGTCCACTTGGGGTTTATCTGGTAAAAATACTCGGCAATGCCTGACAGCTGGAAGTTGTCTTTCTGGGTGGTGTTAAAGGTGCCCTGTCCTTTAAGCCACAGCAGCAGCAGGCTGTCGCCACTCTCAAAACCCTTGGATGACTCGGTGGCCACATGCCAGCCGGGAATATCGCCGTCGGTATCCTGGGTCTCCACGCCAAAGCGCAGATAGTGCTGCCAGCCTAAGTTAAAGTCTTCGTTGTAATTGATTAAGTGGACGTTATTCAGCACGCGATAGTCATCTTCAATAAACTGCCAGCCAAGCCAGGGGTAGAGAAAATCCCTGTCCTGTGGCAACTCGGCATCGGGATACAGGCCCGTGCTTTCAAAGCTGTTGCTGTCTTTGGTTATCCCAACCACCCAGCGCCACAGATGCTCACTGGTTTTGTTGCCAAGCCAGCCGTAGCGCAGGTTTACAAACTCGGTGCTGTGCTCAAACTCGTTCACTTCCATGCCGTTTTGGCGCAGGGTATCGATGCGGGTGTCATCCAGCGCTTCGGCCGAATACATCAGCTTGCCATCGAGGGTATAAAACGGCCGCTCAAAAAACACATGGGATGCCTGACCATCGCTGTTATCGTAAAAATCGGCGGCGAAGGTGCCGTGGGGCACTATGGTGAGCGGTACATCAAAGGCGACCTTATAGCCGGTGCGATCCTGACTTGACTGATACTTAAGCCGGGTGCGGATACCGGTGCCGAGCAGGTTGTCTTCTTTCAGACCAAAGGAATACTTGGTGTCGCCGCCGTTGCGGCTGGCGCTGACGGTTGGCAGCAATGACCAGTTGTCCCATGTTTCGACCACCACGTCTTTATGCTCGCCGGTTTCGTCGGCTTCGGGGTCGCGTTTGGCAAACTTGATGGTGGCATCCCGCAGATAAGGTTCGGCGCGCAGCAGTCGTTGGGCTTCATCCAAATCTTTTTGGGTAATGGCATCGCCTTCTTTGAAACTGAGCAGATTTTTTACCGTGGATTCTTTGGTGTTGATGTGTAAAAAGTTGGCCCAGCGGTGAATGAAAAAGGCATCGGGATCGGATTCATCAAAAATTGGATGGCTGATAACAACTATGCTGCCCACATCGCTGCTGCCCGCATCTTTGTTGCCCGCGTCTTTGCCACCTGCATCTTTATTGACTGTGTCATTGCCTGCTTTGCTGATGGAAGTTTGCTGAGCCTGTGCGCTGCCCGCAGGGGCCTCGGAATTGGCGCCAAAGCACAGCAGCGGAAAGGCGAGTAATGCCGTATTGAAATGCGCCAGCTTCAACATCTTTACCTCGACCAAAACAGCCTGAATCTACAATTCATTAACACTGTCGAGGCTGTGATAGTCAAGCGCTGAAGCGAAAAAAACTCAAAACTATACTTAAGGTTAGCTGAATTTAACCCGGCCGCGAAACCTCCGTGGCCGGGCCATTGTCAAAGGGTGCGGCGCGGCGGAACTGCCACGTTGGCGAAGATAAGGCCAGCGATGAGCGACATAAAAATCAGGAAGATTTGCGAGCCAATATGCACCTGATTGAGCATGGTCTCGCCTGAGATAAGGGCGTTAAGGCCAATGTAGGTTTTACTGCCCGGCACCAGAATCACTATCCCCTGCAGCAGGGCGATGGATGCCGGCGCCTTCATCCAGCGCGCAAACAGGTTGGAATAAATGCCCACCGCAAAGGCGCCGATAAAAATCCCGATGGAATCGCCAAGGTAAATACCGCCGGCCATGGCCGAGAAAAACGCCACAATCCCCGCCAGCACGCCCCAGGGCGCATCTTTCATTCGCGCCTTGAAGATAATCACCAGCGCCATCGACAGTATCGGCACCGCAGTCCACACCGCAAGCTTGGGCACAGGCTGGGGCTCTACATAAATTGCTTCGCCAAACAGCGCCTTGCCGACAACCATGCCCAGAATGGCACCAAAGTAGAGTTTGAACAGCAGCATCACCGCATCCATGATGCGCATGGTGCCGGACATCAAATCCCGCGCCGCGAGTTCGGCGAGGCCCAGGGTGAGAGCGAGCCCCGGAATAAAGATGATGATGCCGGAGAGGATCACCACAGGAATATTGATCCCCGGATCGTACTGGCTGATAAAGGTTGCGCCCAGCGCGCACAGGATTGCCGACAGCGGTTCGAGCATTTCGGCCATGCGTTTGGAGCGCTCGGCGCGGTACACCAGGCCGTAAACCATAAGCCCCAGCAAGCCTGACCAGAACACATCGTTCCAGCCGGCACTCATCAGCATGGCAAAGGCCGCCGCCGACGAACCAAAGGCCAGTAGCGTCAGCAGCGGGCCATAGGGATTGGGTTTATTGATGATTTCTTCGAGCCGGTCCATGGCTTCCTGCAGCGTGCGTTTGCCGCTGATAAGCTCATCCACCAGTTCGTCGGTGCGGGCCAGCGAGCCCAAATCCAGATCGCCCGGCTTTACCCTGGCAACGTGGTTGTATTCCTGATCGGCATCGTGCTGCAGCACAAAGGTCATCGAGGTAGGGGAGATAAGAAAATATCCCTCAATGCCCAGCATGCGGGAGACGTTTTGCAGGTGGGTTTCCAGCCGGTAGGCCGGGGTACCAAACTTGTGCAGCGCCTTTCCCAACTTAATGATGAATCGACGTTTTTCAATAAATTCTGCGTTATCCACGCTTCGTTCACTCGCCTGTTGAATTAGCCAGCCTGTACACCCTGTGCAAGCACGCGCCTGCACCCATGCCAAAGCGCGCGAATGATACCCCAAGTTGCAGCCAAAGGGTTAACGGGATTTAATGGCGATGCAAACAATATTGGCACTTGGAGAATTATATGCCGCTTTCGGTAACAGCTTTGTATGTCAGTCTTTCGGCACTGTTGATGTTGGTCTACGCCTATGGCGTGGTGCGCATCCGCAAAGCGGAAAAAATCGGTCTGGGCAGCGGCGATAATAAGGCGCTGGAGGTGGCGATTCGGGTGCACGGCAATTATCTCGAGTATGCGCCCATGTTTCTGCTGCTGTTTGCCTGCGCAGAGCTCAACGGCCTGTCGCCGCTGTTGCTGCATGTGTTTGGTGCCAGTTGGCTGATTGGGCGGGTGCTGCACGGCATCGGTCTTGCCGAGGGGCGAGGTGGTTATCATGCCGGGCGTTTTTACGGCACCCTTATCACCTGGCTGTTGATTGTTGCCCTGGCGCTGGTGAATCTGGGGTTGTGGGTGTTTGCCGCGGCGCAGTGACGTTACAAAAGTAACGAAAAAGAAAAGCGGCAACTAAGCCCGAAGCCAGGTTGAACAGTTGACAAAAAAACTCAGGCTTTGGCGATTTTTTGGTCACACTTAAGGGCGGAGTCCTGTTATACTCCGCGCCCTTGAAATGCACCGCCAGCGGTGGTGCCTGTTGTGATTAGCATCGTCGGGTTTTGTCATGCGCGTTGAAGCCAGCCTTTTCAACTATCCAAAATACTGGGCCGAGTGTTACGGCACAGCTCCTTTTTTGCCTATGTCCCGCGCCGAGATGGACAAGCTGGGCTGGGACAGCTGCGACATTATTATCGTCACCGGCGATGCCTATGTGGATCACCCAAGCTTCGGCATGGCGGTGATTGGCCGCATGCTCGAGGCTCAGGGGTTCAGGGTCGGCATTATTTCCCAGCCCGACTGGTCCAGCAAAGACGATTTTATGAAGCTTGGTCGCCCCAACCTGTTTTTTGGGGTGACGGCGGGCAACATGGACTCGATGATCAACCGCTACACGGCCGACAGAAAACTGCGCCATGACGATGCCTACACCCCGGGCGATGTGGGCGGCAAACGCCCCGACCGCGCCGTGACTGTGTACACCCAGCGCTGCAAAGAAGCCTTTAAAGAAGTGCCCGTGGTGATTGGCGGTATCGAGGCCAGCCTGCGCCGCATCGCCCACTACGATTATTGGTCCGATAAAGTGCGCCGCAGCGTGATTTTCGATGCCAAGGCCGACATTCTGGTGTACGGCAACGCCGAGCGGCCGCTGGCCGAAATCGCCCATCGTCTGGCCCGTGGTGAAAGTGCCAGTGAGCTGACCGATGTACGCGGCACAGCCGTTATCAGCAAAACTGCCATGCCCGGCTGGCGCGGCATGGATTCGCGCAAAATCGACCAGCTGCATAAAATCGACCCTATTCCAAACCCTTACGGTGCCGATGACGTGGGCTGTCAGAATCTCTCTGGCCCCACAGATAAAAAAGTCTTTAACGATGAAACCGCGCCCGATGGCGTGACCGTGGCCAAGCCCATCAGCATTCAGCCGCCCAAGCCGCGCCCATGGGAGCAGACCTATGTGCTCCTGCCAGCCTTTGAGCGGGTGAGCGAAGACAGATACCTCTACGCCCACGCCTCGCGCATTCTGCACCAGGAGCAAAACCCCGGCTGTGCCCGTGCGCTGTTCCAGCCCCATGGCGATCGCGGCGTGTGGGTCAATCCGCCGGCCTGGCCATTGTCCACCGAAGAGATGGACTCGGTGTTCGACCTGCCTTATCAGCGGGTGCCTCATCCTGCCTATGGCAAGGAAAAAATTCCTGCTTACGACATGATTAAGACTTCCATCAACATCATGCGGGGCTGTTTTGGCGGCTGCTCTTTCTGCTCTATTACCGAGCATGAAGGCCGGATCATCCAGAGCCGTTCAAAAGAATCTATTGTTCGTGAAATCAAAGATATTCAGGCTAAGGTGCCCGGCTTTACCGGGGTAATTTCTGACCTTGGTGGCCCCACCGCCAACATGTACCGTTTGGGCTGTAAGAGCGAAAAGGCCGAGAAGACCTGTCGTCGCCTCTCCTGTGTGTATCCGAGCATTTGCGGCCATCTGGACACAGATCATCAGCACACCATCGACCTGTACCGCGCCGCCCGTGACGTGCCAGGCATCAAAAAGGTGCTGGTGGCCTCCGGCGTGCGTTATGACCTCGCCATCGAAGATCCGCGCTATGTGAAGGAGCTGGCCAAGCACCATGTGGGCGGCTACCTCAAGATTGCTCCCGAGCATACCGAAGAAGGGCCGCTGTCGAAGATGATGAAGCCCGGCATGGGCGCCTACGACAAGTTTAAAGAGCTATTCGACAAGTACTCGAAAGAGGCGGGCAAGGAGCAGTTCCTTATCCCTTACTTCATCTCGGCTCACCCGGGCACCACAGATGAAGACATGCTCAACCTGGCGCTGTGGCTTAAGGAGCGCAAGTTCAAGCTGGATCAGGTGCAGAACTTCTACCCATCGCCCATGGCCAACGCCACCACTATTTATCACACCGAGCTGAACTCGCTGAAAAACGTCAAGCACAGCAGCGAGCAGGTGCCGGTGCCGAAAAAAGGCCGCCAGCGCCGTTTGCACAAGGCGCTGCTGCGCTACCATGACAGCGCCGGCTGGCCGCTTATCCGTGAAGCCCTGATTGCCATGGGCAAGGAGCACCTGATAGGCACAGGCCCACAGCATCTGGTGCCGCCGGAAGGCCGCGCCGAGCAATGGGCTGCCAAGGGGCAAAATGGCAAGGCTGATAAGGGCCAGAAAGCCTTCACCCGCTTCAGCAGCAATCAGTTTGACGATCGCAAAGGCTCGGCCGAGAAGGGCGCTGGCAAGCAGTCCAACGCCAAGGCAAACGGCAAGGCAAAGGCTGGCCAAGGGCAGGCTCAGGGTAAGACTCAGGGCAGCAGTCAGGCTAAGACTCAGGGGAACAGTACGAGTCAGGCTCAAGGCAAAGGCGGCAATCAGCGCCCCGGTGCCAAACCTATATTCGGCAAGCCAAAACCTGCCGGACAAGGTCAGGGCCGCAAGTCGAGCAAATAAGCTAGAGTCATAAATACGAAGCTTGAGTCATAAAAAACGCCGCACCATGCGGTGTTTTTTATGGCGATGCCACAATGCGGCGTTTTTTTATGGCGATGCCACGCTGCGGCTTCATATCGCCGCAAACTCTTGCTGCAGCCAATGGGCGAAGGCGCGCACCCTGTGGTTATGTTCGCGCTTGGGGTTTAGCCGCAGGCAATAGTTGTAGCCTGCAAATTCCGGCAGGTGGCTTTGCTTTGCAAGCCACCCTTGTTTGACCACGGATTCTGCGAGCACATTGCTGATAAGCGCCATCCCTTGCCCCGCCAGTGCCGCCTGCAGTGTGTACTGTTCCTGCTCGAAACTTTTGATAGTAAAGCCCAAACCGCCAACATATTGCTGCCATGGCAGATTGCCAAGGGCGCTGCTCTCCCGCCAGTGAGTCACAAACAGTCTGCCCGATGGCTGAGGGTTGGTACTCAGTTGGTAGCAGCTTTGGGTCTCGGTCGCGAGCAGGATTTCCCCCTCATTCACTCCTTTACCGTAGCGCAGGGCGATATCGAGCTGCGTGGCTTCGCTGAAGTCTTGCAGGCTGTCGCTTGCGAGGATTTGTACGTCGATGTCCGGATAGCGCTGCTGAAAATCTGCAAGCCTTGGTGCCAGCCACAGGGTGGCAAACGAGGTGCAGCATGACACAGTAATTTGCGTGGCAGGCCTGGTCAGCTCTGTCAGGGTGTTATTGAGTTCGCTGAACATGCGCTCTGTGGTCGCTGCCAGTTTTTCTCCTTCGGCGGTTAACACCACCTGGCGCACCTGCCGCTCGAACAGGCGAACATTCAAAAACTGCTCCAGATGCTTTATCTGATGAGAAATGGCGGTTGGCGTGACATTAAGTGCCTCGGCGGCGACTTTAAAACTGTTGAAATGGGCCGCTGCCGCAAAGGCTTTAAGGTTATTCAGCGAGGGTAACTGTGAAAACATGGCAACGACTATAGGTGAGGTAAGCTAAGTTATAGTGTGCGCTTTCTCGTTTGTCCGTCAAGGCGGTGCTTGCAAAAATGCCAGGGTCTTCATTACTTCAAGGAATTCCCATGGCCACATTATTACAAATCGACTCCAGCGCCCGCAGCTTTGACCCTGAAAAGTCACAGCATCAATCCATCTCACGAAAACTGGCCGATTGTTTTGTAAAAAAGCTATCGGGCGCAGTATACAGGTGCCCAGTACATTCAGCGTGACCTGGCACTTGCGCCACCAGATTTTATCAGCGTAGATTGGATTGCCGCCTGCTTTAAGAAGACGGAGCTTAGCGATGAAGAGGCGAAGGTATTGGCACTTTCAGATGAACTGATAGATGAGGTTGCGTCAGCCGATGTGATAGTGATTTCGGCGCCCATGTATAACTACGGCATGCCAGCGGCGCTGAAGGCCTGGTTTGATCAGGTCATACGTATCAACAAAACCTTTTCCTTTGATTTGGCCCGTGGTGATTGCCCGATAGAGCCGATTTTTGGCGGTAAAACCCTGGTGCTCTTAAGCTCCTGCGGCGAATCCGGCTTTGAGCCCGGCGGCGCCCAGGCCCACAAAGACCATCTCGTCGCCCACATTAAGCTGCTAAGTCGCTACCTCGGCGCCAACCGGTTTTTCCATATTGTAGCCGAATATCAGGAGTTTGGTGACGAGCGGCATCAAAAGTCAGTTGCCGAAGCACTTAAGAAGGCCGAGTTGCTTGCTGCCGAGCTGGCATCACCACTGGCAGCCTGGCGGTGAATAACCAGTTCAGGCGTTACCCTTCGGCAGCGGCAAGGCGTTATTGATAAGCCGCTGCACCTTTTCAAGCTTGGGGGCGATATATACCTGTCAGAAGGGGCGCTCGGGGTCGGTTTGATAGTAGTTTTGGCAAGCGAGGGGGCTTTGCCACTCCCTTCTGTAAGTCGAACGGCAACTCGGCAGAAGCAAAATGATAACGTAAAAAATTTCATGTTGTTGAGAGTCAGTTCATCTGGCATTGCTTTTTGTATGCCAGTTGCAGGTCAAGGTGGGTTTTATTAACATTAGCCCAACTTTTTGTATCAATGTGCTACATAAGTGACGCCTTGTATTTTTATAGTGTTCGGCCTCATATTTTCAATATTTAATGCTGTTCAGTAATTGAATAAAGCCATTAAAATTCAGTCGCGTTTATTTGGAAACTGTTTTCTGAGAAGCGGAAAATAATTGAGCGAGTGAGTCCATTCTGATCGAGTAAAAAATAACCTGCCGTTGTAATTAATTAACTATTTGAGTCTTGTCATTTTTTTGACAGTGGCCATAATTTGGTCATTTTTAGGTGGTTGACTCTAAAGTAGTACTATGCATAATGCCACGCTGTAGCAAGGACGCAGGGTATTTTTCGCCTTTTTAAGAAGCAGTTAAGTTTCGTTCTTCTCGCAACGTCAAGGGACTCTGGCTTGTCTGATTGTTATTTAGCCTCCCTAATGACTTGCTCATCCTGCTCCCGCTGCAAAATAACGTTTAAGTGTACCTTTATCCTTTTTTGATGAATCCAGTGGTTTAAAAAACTGCAGTAAAGCCAATTGCTTTGCCATAGGGCTGGATGAGCATTCATTAGAAGGGGTGTTGGCTAAGTCGTTGAAAATAAAATGAAAATATTTTTAGCTCCACAGTCTGACTGTTATGGGGCGTGCGGTAGCTATGCCCCTGGCAAAGCTATGGCGACAAAAAGCGGTGCCCATAAAAAAGTGGGTTGCAGGTGTGGTTTTTAATATTCGATTAATACTTGGCTGGTAGTGCCTGTGAAAAAATAAGATTGAATGCTCAGTCAGGGTGCAGGGTAATTCACTTTCACCCGTAAAGTTTTTCAAAATAAAAATCTTAAAACCACATCGTTAAAAGTGAGTCTTGTAGGTCGAGAAATATGTCTTCTGCAGCAAAGTTCAGGCGCAGTCACTGGCAAATAATGTGTGATGTCATTTTTGCGCTGATCATTCGTGAGCTCAAAACGCGTTTTGGGGCAAACCGCTTGGGCTACTTTTGGGCTTTGGCAGAGCCAATGGCTCAGGCTGGCATCTTGGTATTGATGTTTTCATTGATTGGAAGAAGCAGCCTTGCGGGCGTTCCGGTCGCCATGTTTATGTTGGTGGCAATTCTGCCATTTAAACTATTCAGTAAGATCTTGCCGCAATTATCTGCTGCGATTGAAGCCAACAAAGGTTTATTAGGCTATCGGCAGGTTACGGCGGCCGATCCGATAATCAGCCGGCTGATTATCGAGGTAATTACCTTTTTTATTGTGTATGTGCTGCTGATGGGCATTATGGCCTGGATTGGCTTTTCAGTGCTCCCCGACGACTTGCTACAGTTGCTCGCTGTAAGTGGGCTGACCTTGGTCATGGCCACGGGAATGGGGCTTATGCTGTGCGCCGCCACCACCTGGTGGAAAGATACCGGCAAGATAGTGTCCATGATAATGCAGCCTATGTTCATTGTTTCCGGAATCATGTTTAGCGCCACCATGATACCGCAGCAGTATTGGTTTTTGTTTGTCTGGAACCCCTTGTTCCATGTGACAGAGCTTAGCCGTGATGCGTATTTCAGCGCTTACCAAACCCCGGTAGGAAGTTTCGAATATCTTGGCCTTTGGGCGATTGCCAGTTTCACCCTGGGTTTAATGGCTTTCCAGGTTAACCGGCAGAGGTTTATCACCTCATGATTTATTTTGACAACGTCAGCAAGTATTACCCCACCAAACAGGGGCGGCATTATGTGTTTCGCGAGCTTAATTTAAGCCTGCCCACTGATAGAAACATTGCCGTTTTAGGCCCTAACGGCGTGGGCAAATCAACACTCATCCGCATGATAGGCGGCACCGATTTGCCAAACGCAGGGCGCATCCATTCGCCGCAAAATATCTCCTGGCCTCTGGGGCTTCAGGGAGGGCTGCAAGGCTCGATGACGGCGCGGGAAAATGTGCGCTTTGTGGCCCGAATTCATGGCTATAAAGACACCAAACCCATAGAAGAGCGGGTGCAGGAGTTTGCCGAAATCGGCAAGTACTTTGATGAGCCGGTAAAAACCTACTCCAGCGGTATGCGCTCGCGGGTGACCTTTGGCCTCACCATGGCATTTGATTTTGATTTCGATGTGCTACTTATCGATGAACTGGGTGCCGTGGGTGATGCTAATTTTCGCAAAAAAAGTGAAGACCTGCTGCTCAGCAAATACGAAACGACCAAGCTCATCATGGTTAGCCATTCGGTGCCCAGTCTGAAGAAGTTCTGCCAGGCAGGACTGCTGATTAAAGATAAACAGTTACATTTCTTCGATGACTTAAATGAAGCCATCGAATTATACGAATTCACTTACGCAAAAAGATGATGAAAGACAATACAGTAAAATCAAATCAACCGCAGGGCACAGAGCAGCTTAGTCCGCTCAGGCGCAAGCTTCGCAAATTCAGAAAAGACCCCAAACTGTTTCTGGTGGATTCCAAAGCCTATATCGGCACCCGGCAAACCCTGTATTTTACCTGGGCCAAACTCGGCTCGTTTGTGTTGGTGCTGCTCGCCTCTCTGGTAGTGGTTGGGTATTACTCGGTCATTGCCTCGCCCCGCTACGCTAGCCAGGCGCAGTTTGTGGTAAAGCAGGCCAGTGATAACGATTTGCCGATTGCAGGCCTGGCGGCTATCGGTGCTGCGTCGCCTTCGACCCGGGATGCATTAATCCTGCAGGAATACCTGCAATCGATGGAGATGGCAGAGGCGCTAAACGCCGCAGTCAATCTGAAAGCCCATTATGAAAGCGAGCAGTGGGACAGACTCAGCCGGCTCGAATCGGGTAGCTCAAATGAAGAGTATCTGGACTTCTTTAAGCGCCATATTTCGGTTGAATACAACGAAATGTCCGAAATCCTGCGGGTAGAAATGCAGGCATTTACCCCTGAGTACGCGCTTACGCTGACCCAGGCCATGCTCAGTATCAGCGAGACATTTATCAACGAGCTTGGCGTCAACATGGCTAACTCTCAGCTTAAATACGCCCAGGAAGACGTTACTCGCAGCCATGAAAAACTCAAGCAACAGCAAGTCAGGTTGGTTGAATTTCAAAACACTCACAAGCTGATAAGCCCCGACACCCAGAGTGGCGCTCTGCTCAGCGCCGTACATCAGCTTGAAGCAGAAATTATCACCCAGGAGACGGAACTCAAGTCGCTGCAGGCCTATATGCGCCCGGATACAGCCCAGGTGAAGGCGCTTAAATTCCGCATCGATGCGTTAAAAGAGCAGCTGCAGCACGAAAAGGCCAAGTTGACCAGCTCCGACCAAGAGTCACTCAACCAACTGGCGGCAGATTTCAAAGAAATTGAGCTCAATACCAAGCTAAGCGCCGACCTCTATGCCTCGGCGCTGGCGAGTCTGGAAGTGGCACGTGCAGAGGCCATGAAAAAGCTCAAGCATTTGCTGATTGTTGAACAGCCAAGAATGGCAGAAGAAGACAGCTATCCACGACGCCTCTACAACATCACCACCTGGTTTGTGGTGTTGCTGCTGCTCTACTTTGTTGGACGGCTGACATTGGCCGTGATTAAGGAACACAGAGATTAAATCATGCGAAACCTCCTACTTTCAGCAAGTGTGCTGACTCTCAGTTTCATCATGGGTGTGCCGGCGCAGGCCGCTGTGTCATTCCAGCAGGATGTTGATGCTGAACAGGTTCAAACCATAGTCACCGAAGGTAAGCAAAACCGTTACGGCAGCTGGTTGTTTTCCGGCGCTTTTTCGCAGCACTCCTTTTCGGCCACCAACCCGGAATACCGCATTACCCAGGGCGATAAGTTACTCATCCAGGTGTGGGGCGGTATCGATTACCAGTCCGAAGTGCAGGTTGATCCACAGGGCAATATCTTCATTCCGAAGGTTGGCCCCATCAAGGTGCTCGGTGTCAGCAATGCCAAGCTGAACGACGTCATCTTAAGCAGCGTCAAGCGGGTGTATCAGTCGAATGTCGAGGTGTACGCCTCGCTGATGTCCAGCCAAACCGTGAAGGTGTTTTTGTCGGGCATGGTCAACAAGCCCGGCCTCTATGAAGGACAAAGCGCCGACAGCGTGCTGCGCTTTATCGATCAGGCTGGCGGCATTCGTAACGACATCGGCAGCTATCGCAACATTCAGGTTAAGCGTGGCAGCAAGGTAATAAGCCGCATCGACCTGTACGCGTTTTTGCAGTCCGGCACCATGCCTGCGCTGCAGTTGCAGGATGGCGACATCATCTTCATTGCCCCCAAGCAAGGTGAAATCACCCTCGAGGGGAAAATGGGCTTTGAAGGGCGTTATGAGCTCACCACCGAAAATACCCTCAAGCCCATTTTGGATGCCGTGGTTGCCGACGAGCAGGCCACCCACGTGACTATTGTTGCGCCGGATTTTCAATCCCGCACCCAAGTCAATGGCAACCGCCAGGTTAACGCAGTGCAATACAACATCGGCGAAGCGGCCAATATCAGGGTAGAGCCGGGCGCCCTGGTGAAGGTCACCGCCCAGCTGCGCCCCAACTCCATCAGTATCGACCTGATTGGCGAGCATAACTCCGCACAGGAAGTGGTATTGCCCTGGGGCGCCAGCCTTAAAGACTTGCTCGACAACACTGAGTTTACCCGCCTGTCCAACCCCGAAGCCGTGCAGCTTTACCGCGAATCGGTGGCCGAGCGTCAGTTCGAAATGCTGCAAGCCTCGCTGTCGGCACTGGAGCAATCTGTGCTCACCGCGCGCTCCGGCACCAAAGAGGCCGCCGAGCTTCGAGTGGCTGAGTCAGAGGTGATCCTGAAGTGGATTGAAAAGGCCCGCCAGGTTAAGCCCAAAGGCCAGGTACTGCTGACCAACAGCAGCGACCTGTCGCAAATCACCCTGCAGCAGGGCGACAAGGTGATTATTCCCGCCAAGCGCAATCTGGTGATTATCCACGGGGAAGTGATGTTCCCGACCGCCATCGCCTTTAACAGCGACATGTCGATAGTGGACTTCATCGACAAGGCCGGCGGCGCCAATCAGGACATAGACGACATGAACATTCTGGTGATGAAACCCAACGGCAGCTTTATCACCGGCAACGACCAGCTTAAACGCAAAGGGGTAGTCGGGCCGGGAGATGAAATCTTTGTACTGTCCAAGCCCGATGAAAAGGGTATGCAGTTTGCCAAAGACATCAGCCAGATCATCTTCCAGATAGCCATGTCAGCGGCTGTGGTGCTCAAGCTGTAAGCGCTGGGCGTCATTGAAATTGATTTAGAGAAGACGAGAGCAAGCATCTTGACCCTCGAAGGACGTTGGCCGCTCTTAAATGCGTCAGCGCACCTAACAAATTATCCCCCAGTAACAAGGTAAAGTAAGGACCCACAATGATTGAAATAGCCAAAAGCGAAACGCCGGTCAGGCGCAAAGGAATTATACTCGCTGGCGGATCAGGGACCAGGTTGTACCCTCTGACCCAGTCAGTCAGCAAGCAGTTGATGACTGTGTACGATAAACCCATGATTTATTACCCGCTCAGCACCCTGATGCTGGCGGGGATCAGAGAGATTCTGATCATTACCACACCGGACCAGCAAGAAGCGTTCAAAAAGCTCCTCGGTGATGGCAGTCAGTGGGGAATATCGCTCGAGTATGCGGTACAGCCAAAGCCGGATGGCTTGGCACAGGCCTTTATTATCGGCGAAGCCTTTATCGGCGACGCGCCTGTATGCCTTATCCTGGGGGATAACCTGTTTTTCGGCCATAACATGTCGCGGGAAATGCTGGAGGCTGTGTCGTGCGATCAGCAGGGCGCTTTGGTCTTTGGCTGCCACGTTAACAATCCCAAAGATTACGGCGTAGTGGAGTTTGATTCTGAAGGCAACGTCTTGTCATTGGAAGAAAAGCCCGAAAATCCAAAATCAGATTACGCGGTGCCAGGGTTGTATTTCTACGACAATCAGGTGGTTGAAATTGCCAAGAGCATCAAACCCTCGCCACGGGGTGAGCTGGAAATCACCGATGTAAATAAGGTTTATCTGGAGCGCAATGAGCTAAGGGTGCAACTGCTCAGTCGCGGTACCGCCTGGTTTGATACAGGTACCCACGACAGTCTGCTTGATGCCAGCATGTTCATTCAGACTATTAATAAGCGCCAGGGGCTCAAAATATGCTGCCCGGAAGAAATTGCCTTCCGCCTGGGCTTAATCAGCGCCCAGCAACTGAGAGAGCAGGCTATCAAGTATCAAAAAAGTAGCTATGGACAGTATTTGCTCAGTGTGTTGCAGTTGGCATCTCAGCCATCGCCCAACAAAAATCCAGTCCGCAGTCATCAGCTCAACAAACCGGTATTACTATGCGTTTAATCGACACCGCCATACCCGATGTGAAAATTGTCGAGCCTCAGGTATTCGGCGATGAGCGCGGCTTCTTTATGGAGACCTTCCGTGCCAGCCTGATGAATGAATTGACCGGCGGCAAGCCCTTTGTACAGGACAATCATTCAAAGTCAGGTCAGGGTACGCTGCGCGGCCTACATTATCAGATGCAACATACCCAGGGAAAACTGGTGCGTGTGGTGCAGGGCTGTGTATTTGATGTTGCGGTCGATATGCGTAAAAACTCCCCGACCTTTGGTCAATGGGTCGGGGTGGAGCTTTCAGCCGAAAACAAACGCCAGCTCTGGGTTCCTGAAGGCTTTGCCCATGGCTTTTATGTTATGAGTGAAACCGCCGAGTTCGTCTACAAGTGCACCGATTATTATGCTCCCGAGTTTGACCGCAGCCTGCTGTGGAACGATGTGGACGTAGGGATCGTATGGCCCCTGGTTGACGGCCAGCCACCGCTGTTGTCAGAAAAGGACAAGAACGGTAAGCCGTTCAGTGAAGCGGATACATTCTAAGACGTCAGTAAAGCTTCGCTTTACGACCTCGCCTTCCCGAAGGCGAGGTCGTGCTTAAACTCAAGGTTACAAATGAAAATACTGATAACAGGTAGTAATGGCCAGTTGGGGTTCGAACTTCAGCGCGCTGTGCCTGCCGGCGTCGAGGCTATTTTTACCGGCTCAGCCGAGCTTGATATCACCAACCCTGATGCGGTGCGGCGTGTGATTGCTGAGCTTAAGGCCGATGCAGTGATAAACGCTGCAGCCTATACCGCGGTAGATAAAGCCGAATCAGACAAAACACAATGTTACCGGGTGAATGCCGATGCCGCGGGGTATCTGGCAGCAGCCTGCCGCGAGAATGATGCGCGACTGGTACATGTATCTACCGACTTTGTTTTTGATGGCACAGCGCAGCGCCCTTATTTACCGCAGGATGCAACCGCGCCATTGAGTGTGTACGGTGATTCCAAGTTGCAGGGCGAGCAGCAAGTGCTGCAGGCACTGGCTGTTGATCATAAGGCCGGTTATGCCATTGTTCGCACCTCCTGGGTATACAGCAGCCACGGCAACAACTTTGTCAAAACCATGCTGCGGCTGATGAAAGAACGTGAGCAGCTGGGCATAGTTGCCGACCAGAGAGGTACCCCTACCTGGGCCTGTAATCTGGCCTGGGTGTGCTGGCAGTTGGCATTGCAGTCTGACGTTAACGGCATATTCCACTATTCAGATGGCAGCGCCGCTGGACATAACTGCAACCAGGGTATCAGCTGGTATGAGTTTGCTGCCGCTATTCAGGAAATCGGTATAGAACAGGGCCTGCTTGATAAAGCAATTCCGTTAAATGCCATCACTACAGCAGACTACCCGACCCCGGCCACGCGCCCAGCCTACAGCGTGATGGATACAGGTACCATACAAAACTCGCTTGGGTTTACCGCACCTTACTGGCGGGATAGCCTGCAAAAAATGATGCAAGCGCTATCACTTTAAAGAGCGAGCCTTCGGCTCTTCGAGGCCGCTGCGCTTTGAGAGCGCCAGCAAAGCTGGCTGCGATAAAAAGCAGAAAGCGCAGAAAGCGAAAAAAAGCAGAAAGCTAAAACCTAACCTCTCTTAGAAAAGCTTCGCTTTGTGCCCTCGCCCTCGAAATGAGCGCAGCGAACGCTATCGTCTTCTCGAAGGCCGCAGGCCGCTCTCGCATAAACAATGTTGCGCTCTCACTGTCGAAGTGATCGCAGCGAACGAACTAAACTAAAGGATTTAAAATGAGTAAGTTACTCGTTACCGGTGGTGCCGGTTTTATCGGTGCCAATTTTGTACATTATTGGATGGCGCAGCATCCCGAGGACACAATGGTTGTTCTGGATGCCCTGACTTACGCAGGCAATAAAGCCAATCTGGAGCCTGTAGCTGACAAGGCCAACTTCCACTTTGTGCACGGCAATATCTGCGATACCAATCTGGTGGAACAGCTGCTGACCGACCACGGTATCGATACTCTGGTGCACTTCGCCGCCGAGAGCCATGTAGACCGCTCGATTTCAGGCCCGGATGCCTTTATCGAAACCAATATTATCGGCACCTACAGCCTGCTGAAAGCTGCCAAAAAAGTGTGGATTGACGCCCCCAAGGCCAAAGGCGAGTCGCCATTGCCCCACCGCTTTCACCATGTCAGCACAGATGAAGTGTATGGCACCTTAAGCCCGACCGACCCGGCCTTTACCGAAGAGACCCCGTATGCGCCCAACTCGCCCTACTCGGCGAGCAAAGCGGCATCCGACCACCTGGTGCGTGCTTACCATCACACCTATGGGCTTGAGGTGACCACTTCTAACTGCTCCAACAACTACGGGCCATACCATTTTCCGGAAAAGCTGATCCCGCTCATTATCACCAACATTTTGGCCAATAAGCCGCTGCCGGTTTACGGCGATGGTCAACAGATCCGTGACTGGTTGTATGTGACAGATCATGCCCGCGGTATTGAACTGGTGCTTAAAAAGGGCCGTCTGGGTGAGTGTTATAACATCGGCGGCATTAACGAGTGGGCCAATATCGATATCGTTAAGTTGGTCTGTAAGCTGATGAATGAAGCATTTGCCACTAATCCAGAACTGGCAGCACTGTATCCAGCCGCCGAGGCCGCGATGGCGCAGCAGGCTGAGTCTCTAATCACCTTCGTCGAAGACAGGGCCGGCCACGACCGCCGTTATGCCATTGACCCAACTAAATCGACCAAAGAGCTGGGTTATCAACCAGCCGAAAGCTTTGAAACCGGCATCAGAAGGACTGTTGCGTGGTATTTGAATAATCAGGCGTGGTGGCAGCCACTAACCAAATAGATTATCACTTCGGATATAAAATGATTACAGCACAAGAAATTTTGAATAAACTGAACAAAAAAAAATCAAACTTGCCAGTATCTAATATTAAGAATATTCAGGTTTGGATAGACAGCTGCGGAAAGCTGGGGAATAGACACATAATTATCCAGGGTTGGGCATTCCACCCGGATATCGAAGACATTAGTTTTGATATTACCTTCAATGAAGAACATGAAGAATTTGAAAACTTAAACTGTCAAAATATCGAATTTGAAGTTATTCGCTCAACCAGACTGGATGTGAACAAACATTTTTCGTATTCAGATAACCGTAAGCGTTGGGGATTTGCGATTGTTGCTAACTGGTCATTCGAATTTGAACCGAGCCCTGACAAATTAAAAGTAGTCATATACTCTGATGATAGCAATAAAACGGTTCCTCTGCTTCCCTTCGTTCCCATCGCTGGTGAAACGTTGTTTGGGCACTGTATCACTTGGCGCAGTGAAGAACGTCTCAAGTTAATGTCAGTTTTGCATTCAATGGTTGGTGATAAGGTATTTGAACTCCCTGGGTTAAAAGTAGCTGATGCACATGTTTTGCGAGAGCGCATAGAGTGGAATCTTGATAATGTACTTGCGATTCCTGGACATGGAGTATTTATTTCTGGGTGGCTACTTGATCCTGAGCAAACCCTTGCCGGTATATTTGTCCGTTCGCAGGATGCTAGTTACAGCGAAAATTTGGTGTTCAAAAGCGCAAGATATCCTAGGCAAGACGTAATAGATGCCTTTCCAGGAAAAGCACAAAGCTCTTACCAGGCAGGCTTGTTTGCCTGGATTGAAATGCCACACCTTATCGAACACTCTTCGCTGGAAATGGTGTTTGTTACTAAGCTTGGCGTTATAACGATAATTAAAATAAAACAAAGTAATGTTAGAGATGATATCACCCTGCCTAGTCAGCAAGTATTAGTTAACTTCCACGTAGGCAGACCTGACTATCAAGAAGTCATGACAACACATATAGGCCCAGCGCTTACCGCACTTTGGGATAACAGGAAACAACTATTGGGCACTCCAATGGTTGAGGTGCATCAATTTGGAAAAACAATAACCAATCCCAAACGAAGTATTATAGTCCCCTTATATGGACGATATGATTTCTTGCTGCATCAAGTAGTGCAGTTTACTAAAGACCCGGATTTTGACAAAACAGAGCTTATTTATGTTCTGGACGATCCAAAACTCTATAGTCAGTTTATCCCTTTTTGCCATGATACAAGTAAGTTGTTCCCAGTATCATTTAAAGTCATTTATGGCGGTCGAAATCTTGGTTATGCAGGGGCCAACAATTTAGGAACTCAATATGCTACAACTGATCAATTGGTTCTGCTTAATAGCGATATTATTCCCAGCCAGCCGGGCTGGCTCAGCCGTATAGAGAATGCACAGCATAAGCTAAAAGACCTGGGGGTAGTAGCACCCAAACTGGTATTTGATGATGGCAGCATCCAGCACTTGGGTATGAGCTTTGTTAAAGCGCCTGAATTTGGTGATCTTTGGCTTAATCAACACCCTGGCAAAGGCACTCCCGAGTGGTTAGCTGACGTAAAAACGGAAATGGAGTCTCCCGCCGTCACCGGGGCATGCATGTTTATCTCAAAATCCCTTTACTTGAAAGTAGGTGGACTGGATGAGACTTACGTATTGGGTGACTTTGAAGATTCAGACCTATGCCTCAAGCTAAGAAGTATGGGTTATAAACATTATGTACTGGGTAATGAAAAACTTTATCATCTTGAACGGCAATCACAGGATCTGTTTGAGAACCGTGACTGGAAATTCAAAATCACTCTATATAATGCCTGGCAACATACACAACGCTGGGGTAAATTGATCGAAGAACTTGTTGCATAAAAATATCATGAAAAAACAAAAAATATTAATTATTGCCCATGGTCATCCTGATCATAGCAAAGGTGGTGCTGAAGTTGCGGCATATAATCTTTTTAAGGAATACCAAAATCAGGGTATAGACACTTTGTTTCTGGCAAGAACAGACAAGCCATCTCATGGTGGCTCGGCATTCTCGACCATCAACTCTGACCGGGAAATATTGTTTCACACCTATATGTCAGATTTCTTTTTGTTCCAATCCGGGCATAAAAAGCACATATGGCAAGACTTCAGAGCGCTGTTAAAGCGTTATCAACCAACAGTCGTACATTTTCACCACTATATTCATATGGGGCTGGAGTTGATCAGGGAAGTAAAAAATACCCTACCTGATTGTAAAATAGTACTGACACTGCATGAATACTTGGCTATCTGTGCCAATAACGGCCAAATGGTGAAGCCCGGCAAGCAAATGAAGCTATGCTATAAATCATCACCCGCAGAGTGTGCTCGTTGCTTCCCTGAACGTAGTCCAGCGGATTTCTTTTTACGGGAACAATATATAAAATCGATATTTGAACTCGTTGACATCTTTATCTCACCAAGTTACTTCTTGATTGACCGATACAAAGCCTGGGGGATCCCTGAAAGCAAAATGGTCATGATTGAGAATGGCCAGCCAGAGGTAGAAACTCCGGCGCCAAGGCCGTTGGCCGAAGGCGAAGTGCGTGGACGCTTCGCATTTTTTGGCCAAATCAACCCATTCAAAGGCGTTGATGTACTGTTAGAAGCCTTTAATCTATTACCTGAGGATATCAAACAGCAAGTGCACTTGGATATTCATGGCGCCAACCTGGAAATCCAAACGCCAGAATTTCAGGAGAAGATTAATAAACTGCTGGATGACTTAG
Organism: Shewanella jiangmenensis; assembly: GCF_018596335.1. Classification (GTDB taxonomy): domain Bacteria; phylum Pseudomonadota; class Gammaproteobacteria; order Enterobacterales; family Shewanellaceae; genus Shewanella; species Shewanella jiangmenensis. Next base: position 342,391 of record NZ_JAHEPS010000004.1, read on the forward strand.
GTGATCTAGTCACTATGCATGGCTCTTATGAATCCCATGAAATAGGTCGATTAATGGAAGCGACCGATTGGATGATTATCCCATCAGTTTGGTGGGAGAACTCACCGATTGTTATTCAGGAAGCCTTTAACCATGGTCGGCCGATTATCTGTAGTGATATTGGTGGAATGGCAGAGAAGATTATAGATAGTGAAACAGGGATTCATTTCAGAGCACGGCATGCTATGGATTTGGCTAAGAAAATTGAAAATAGCATCAATGGATGCATTTTTGATTCATTATGTCAGAAAATTCAGAAGCCTTTGACTATAAGAAAATGCAGAGAATTACATGATGAAGCTATTGCATAAAGGTAAGGTTTTTCTGACATGGTTTTAATTGAATTTAATATATGGTGAGTTAAAATGGATGGCAAATATATCCATATATTAGCCTATCACTGTAAATGATGAGTTTTTAAATTTTTTAGATCGGCCTAAACATGACTCAGTATACAATAGATGAAATAAACAAATCCTATGACATTGCTATAGATATTTTGAATGAAAATCCGAGCATTCATTTCAAAGGTGTAATAAGTAATACGCCTCTCACACTAAATGTTAACAGTGAGATGAGGTTTTTACTATTGAGTTTGCAAATAGAAACTTGTTTTCATTTGGACTTTATAAAAATATTTGATGTTAATGGGGAGCCAATACTTAGTAGTGTTCAAACAAAGATAAGTTCTTTTTTCAATGATGATGTAAAACATGCTGGGATAGATCTATTAAATGGACATCCAAACGGAGGTTGTGGATTTCATACGAAAAATGAGCACTCACCTTGGTTTTTTATTGATCTAGGTGAATTAAAGGAAGTAAAAGAGATTCAAATTTTCAATCGCGATGATAAATTTTACCTAAGGGCATTAAGTCTGAAAGTAGATATATCTAGTAATTTATCGCAGTGGACCAATATATACGATGCCCTTGAGAACGTTAAAAAAGTTCCAAATACAGCAGAGAATAAATTGGTTATAGCTTTCCTCGAATCAGATCTATTAATACCAACTAAGATCTCAAATATTCTAAGTGACAAGGGATATTTTAAAGATAGTGATGCCTGTAGAAATCATGTTTATACTTTAGTAAATAAGTTAGTCGAAAAATATAATGTTGCATTGTGCTCTCATGGGTTTGTTGAGACATTTAATTTTTCTTCTGACATTAAGAAAAATATAATATATTCAGAGTTAAGTACTCTTTTATCCTGGTTCAATAATGAATTTAATATCTCGGCGTTTGTTTCTTCAGGGACGCTTTTAGGAATAGTTAGAGATGGAAAATTTATTGACCACGATGATGATGTTGACATCTGTTATATAAGTAATGAAATTGATGAGAGGCTAATTCTTCAAGAAAGAATACAAATTATTAACCTACTGATTGATAAAGGGTGTGAGGTTCAATTTTCGAACGAAGCCCATTTGTGGTGCACAATGCCAAATGGGACTAGTGTCGATATTTTTACCGGTTTCATAGAAGATGGATTTTGTAGTATGAATCCATTTTCAAGAAAATCGATCTTGGCTAATGACATTCTGCCTACAAAACTGTTTTACGTAGACGAGTTCCCTATGTTTTTACCATCAAACCCAGAAGTTGTGCTAGATGCTAATTATGATAATAACTGGAGGGTCCCTGATCCATTATGGAGATTTGATTGGTCGAACGCATATCGAAGTTTTAAATTTTTATACGAGAAGCTATTATGATAACCGTTATTACTTTCGGTACTTTCGATGTTTTTCATGTTGGTCATGTTAATATTTTGCAACGCGCGGCCTCTTTAGGAGATCAGCTAATTGTTGGAGTTTCAAGTGATGAATTGAATTTCAGCAAAAAGCAGCGATATCCGGTCTATCATGAAAGTGACAGAATTAAAATAATTAATGGCCTCAGGTATGTTAATTTTTGCTTTGTAGAGGAATCTCTTGAATTAAAGAGAGAGTATATCTTGAAGTACAATGCAGATATTCTCGTTATGGGTGACGACTGGAAAGGTAAATTTGATTATCTTAAAGATATTTGCGAGGTTGTGTATTTACCCAGAACTCCGTCAGTTTCAACAACTGAATTGATTGAAATAATCAGTAGCACGAAGCAATCATGAAAGCCATAATACCCGTCGCTGGCGTCGGCACCCGTACGTGCCCATCATCGATAATTCGCTGAGCCAATATGTGGTGAATGAAGCGGTAGCTGCTGGTATTAAAGAAATTGTGCTGGTGACTCATTCCAGCAAAAACAGCATTGTAAACCACTTTGATACCAGTTTTGAGCTGGAAGCAACCTTGATGAAGCGGGTAAAGCGGCAACTGCTTGAAGAAGTGCAGGCAATATGCCCACCCTATGTGACTATCATCCATGTGCGCCAAGGGGCATGGGCATGCAATAAACTGCGCCAGAGGTGTCGTCGGCGACGCACCATTTGCTGTATTGCTGCCAGATGTAATTGTGGACGAATACCATAGCGACCTGAAGCAGGACAACCTTGCGAAGATGGTGGCTCGTTTTAAAAAGTCTGGCCACAGCCAGATTATGGTCGAGCCTGTACCGCAAGAATTGGTTTCAAGCTATGGGGTGGCAGATTGTGGCGGCGAATCCCTTACTGCTGGCCAATCCAAACCTATGACTGCCGTGGTAGAAAAGCCTGCATTGGCAGAGGCTCCGTCGAACCTTGCTGTGACAGGTCGCTATGTGCTCGATAAGGCGATTTGGGCATTGCTGGCCAACACCGCCCCTGGCGCTGGCGGTGAAATTCAACTGACAGATGCGATTGCTGCATTAATGCAAAGCCACACCACTGAGGCGTATCACATAGTGGGTAAAAGCCATGACTGTGGCAGTAAAGCAGGCTATATGCTGGCCAATATCGAATATGGCTTGCGCCATAAAGATGCTGCAGATGCATTGCACGGTTTTTTTGCGGTAGCAGTGTCAGGTCGCTCGAAAAATAGCATGAACGGGTATGTATGATTGTAAACGTTTTAACAATTAAGATACGTCAGCGTCAACTTAATAGAATATTGACACTTTCGCTTTAACCGTTGTTGAAATTAAATCTTTTGAATATGTTTTACATTTACCTTTCCCTTCTATTGTCTCGAAGACACAGGTGGCCAGATTACATAATTGATTAGTAAGAGTTACTTCAATGAAGATTGCAATTACTGGGATAGGTTACGTCGGTCTTTCTAATGCAGTGTTATTAGCGCAGCACCATGAAGTCACCGCTGTCGATATAGTGCCAGAAAAAGTGGCCATGATTAATGCCCGCCTTTCACCCGTTCATGACGCCCAAATTGAGCAGTTTTTGAAAGAAAAACCGCTTAATTTGACAGCAACCCTGGACTGGGAGGCGGCCTATCGCGATGCAGATTTTGTGATTATTGCCACCCCGACTGACTATGACGTAGAGACCAACTACTTCAACACCCGCTCTGTCGAAACGGTAATTGGTAAGGTGCTGTCGGTTAACAAGAACGCTGTGATGGTGATTAAATCGACCGTACCCGTAGGTTATACCCAAAAAGCTAAAGCGGCTTTTGCCTCGGATAACATTATCTTTTCGCCGGAGTTTTTGCGCGAGGGTAAGGCGCTGCATGATAACCTGTACCCGTCGCGGATTATTGTGGGTGAGCGCAGTGAGCGCGCCGAAACCTTTGCAAAACTGCTCGCCGAAGGGGCGATTAAAAAAGATGTGCCGGTGCTTTTTACCGACAGCAGTGAAGCCGAAGCTATTAAGCTGTTTTCCAATACCTATTTGGCGATGCGGGTGGCTTACTTTAATGAGCTTGACACCTACGCTGAAACCCATGGCCTCAATAGCCACCAGATTATTGAAGGGGTTGGGCTTGACCCGCGCATTGGCAGTCATTATCACAATCCATCATTCGGTTATGGTGGCTATTGTTTGCCGAAGGACACCAAGCAGCTGCTCGCCAACTATGAGGATGTGCCCAATAACCTGATCCGTGCCATTGTGGACGCCAATACTACCCGCAAGGACTTTATTGCCGACTCTATCGTGAAGCGTAATCCACAGCGGGTAGGGATTTATCGCCTCATCATGAAGGCCGGTTCGGATAACTTCCGCGCCTCGGCGATTCAGGGAATTATGAAGCGCATCAAGGCGAAAGGCATTGAGGTAGTGGTGTACGAGCCTGTGCTGCATCAAGACGAGTTTTTCCACTCAAAAGTGTATAAAGACCTGGCGAGCTTTAAAGCCGACTGCGATGTCATCGTGGCAAACCGTTTAGTAGATGAACTGCTGGACGTGCGGGACAAGGTCTATACCCGGGATCTGTTTGGCTCGGATTGATTGAGGGCGTCTCGCTGCCAGGTAGGTGAAAAGTGCCCGTCTAGAATGTGAGAAAGCTGACAGCATTCAAGCTTGTTTTTTTGACTTGAGTTTTTTTATTTTCCATTGGTGCGGCTTGTGGGGAGTGATACTTATGCTCCCTAAACGCTGAACCAGATTATTTCAGGATTTTTCATGAAAGCCATTATTCCCGTTGCCGGCCTCGGCACCCGTATGTTGCCTGCTACTAAAGCAATTCCTAAAGAAATGCTGCCCATAGTAGACAAGCCACTTATTCAGTATGTGGTGAACGAAGCGGTAGCTGCTGGCATTAAAGAAATTGTGCTGGTGACTCATTCCAGTAAAAACAGCATTGAAAACCACTTCGATACCAGTTTTGAGCTGGAAGCAACCTTGATGAAGCGGGTAAAGCGGCAGCTGCTTGAAGAAGTGCAGGCGATATGCCCACCTGAGGTGACTATCATCCATGTGCGCCAGGGCGAGGCCAAGGGGCTTGGGCATGCAATAAACTGCGCCAGAGGTGTAGTCGGCGACGCACCCTTTGCGGTATTGCTGCCAGATGTGATTGTGGACGAATACCATAGCGACCTGAAGCAGGACAACCTTGCGAAGATGGTGGCTCGTTTTAAAGAGTCTGGCCACAGCCAGATTATGGTCGAGCCTGTACCGCAAGAATTGGTTTCAAGCTATGGGGTGGCAGATTGTGGCGGTGAATCCCTTACTGCTGGCCAATCCAAACCTATGACTGCCGTTGTAGAAAAGCCTGCATTGGCAGAGGCTCCGTCGAACCTTGCTGTGACAGGTCGCTATGTGCTCGATAAGGCGATTTGGCCATTGCTGGCCAACACCGCCCCTGGCGCTGGCGGTGAAATTCAACTGACAGATGCGATTGCTGCATTAATGCAAAGCCACACCACTGAGGCGTATCACATAGTGGGTAAAAGCCATGACTGTGGCAGTAAAGCAGGCTATATGCTGGCCAATATCGAATATGGCCTGAGACATAAAGATACTGCGGATGCTTTGCGTCGGTTGATTGCAGACCAAGCAAAGCAGACTATTTGAAGCTGAGATAAAGACGGTCCAGAAGCGAGTGCCGTTAAAAAGCGCTTAAAGCATACACCACAGAGAACACTGAGGCGCACAGACAGGCACAGACAGGCACAGAGGAAGGTAACAGCAGCAAGCTTCTCTTCGCTTTCTCTGTTCTTTTTGTGCAGCGTTCTTTGCGTCGCGAAGCGCTCCGTGGTGAAAATGCTTAATTGTGCCTTGCTTTCCTTCGTTGGAGCTCAAAGCGAGTGGGCCGAACACCCGAAAAACAACTACTAATTTTGTTTACACACAGTAATATACCCCTCTTTTTTAAAGCGTTGCGCCGCGGCGGTGTAAGCGCAGCAGTGGTTTCCAGGTATCCAGCATGATTTTAGGCATAGCAGCCATCTTCAAAAATGAACATCCCTACATCATTGAATGGCTCGCCTTTCATCGGTTGATGGGCTTTGACCGCTTTTATATTGCAGACAATGAGAGCGATGATGGTTCGTCTGAGCTGCTTAGTGCGCTGCACCATGCTGGATTAATTACCTGCTTACGGTTTCCAACACCTAAGGACAGTGCGCCTCAGTTACCGGCCTATAATCGCCTGCTGAACACCTATGGCCGCGAACTTGACTGGTTAGCCTTTATCGATGCCGATGAATTTATTGTGCCTGAGCCGGGTTGGTCTGTGCGCGATGTGCTGGCCCCCTTGAGCAAAGACCCACAGGTTGGTGCCATTGGCATGAACTGGGCTGTTTTCGGCTCGTCAGGCCAGCAAAAGGCGGGCCCCGAGTTGGTGACTGAGCGATTTACCCAACGAGCATTGAAATCTCTGGGTGTAAATCGTCATATCAAGACCTTGGTCAAACCCGGCAGTTGCCGATTTATGAAGAATCCCCATAAGGCAGCACTGAATAACGGGCAGTATGTGTATGCTGACGGGACTGAGATGGTGTTTGATGCCAAGCATCCTGAAGGTATGAGTGCGAGGGTGAGCTGGGACCGGCTTAGGGTTAATCACTACGTGATTAAATCCTATGAAGAGTTTAAAAATCGCAAACAACCCCGGGGCCGCGCCACCACGAATGTTCAGCGGCTGGATGAGTTTTTTAGCCAGCATGATCTGAATGACGAAGCCTGTGATTGGCTGAAGCCCTGGCTGCCAGCCCTGAGTAAGGAAGTGGACAGCATATTGGCAACCTTGGCGCGACATAAAGGTGGTTCGGGCTTGCTGCCTTGGTTAGGCCGCCGTGGGGCTAGGTTATGGAGCAAGGTTGCACCATCGCCCCTGTTTGAACTGCAGCCTGTCAGTCACCTGTTGCGGGTTGGCGGTAAGTATCAGTGGCGTGTGGTGGGGGAGGACCCCGGCTTCAGGCTTAAACCCTTGGGTGGGTTTCGTGAAGGTTGGTTTATGTTGTCTGCACAGCTGCAGAGCTCTCTGGCACGCTTGGAGGCAAAACTCTATGTAGATTATGGCAGTGGCTTTGTTGAGGCGCAGGCCATTGTATTGCCGTTAACATCGGGTAAGCTGGCCAAACGGGTCGTGTATTTTAAAAATAAGCCCCTCAGTATCCGATTCGACCCGGTTGAACAAGTCTGCTTTTTATCGGTTGAACACTTTTCTCTGAAGCGGCTGACGCCGGGATTTGCCCGTAAGTTGATGCACAAGAAGCTGACTGCCCGTGGTATTGCCGTTAATCAGGGGTGTTCTGATAGGCAGTGGTTGCAGTTGTATGAGCAGTGCTTTCAGCCTGCTGGGCCGCGTATGAGCTATGACCAGTGGCGCTCTGTGCATGAGTCGCCGCCACTGTCGGCGGGTGAAGCTGCAGCCATTATCGCGTCGTTGCCTTTCAGGCCGGTTATTTCGGTGGTGATGGCGACCTATAACATCAGCGACGCATACCTTATCGCTGCAATTGAATCGGTCGTTGGTCAGTCGTATCCCCAGTGGGAGCTTTGCATCGCAGACGACGCTTCTACCGCCGGGCATGTGAGGCCGTTGCTGGAGCAATACAGCAAAAAAGATCACAGGATTAAGGTCTGTTTTAGGGAACAGAATGGCCACATTTCAGCGGCAAGCAACAGCGCGCTTGCTTTGGTCAGTGGGGATTATGTCGGGCTGCTTGATCATGATGACTGCCTGGCACCCGATGCCTTGCTGTCGGTGGTGCAGACCCTTAACCGCCAAAGAAGCGCCCGGGTGATATACAGCGATGAGGATAAAATTGATGAGTCAGGGCAGAGGAGTGAGCCTCATTTTAAACCTGATTGGAATCGTGATTTGTTTTATTCGCACAACTATATTTGTCATTTCACCGTGCTTGAAACGTCACTGATACGGGCTGTGGGTGGTTTTAGAACCGGTGTGGAAGGTAGCCAGGATTATGATCTGCTGCTGCGATGCATTGCCAAAGTAAAAGATGACGAAATCGTTCATATTCCGTCCATTTTGTATCACTGGCGTGCAATACAGGGTTCAACCGCGCTGAGTGGCAGTGAAAAGCGCTACACCCAGAAGGCGGGGGTTGCGGCGTTAAAGAATTTCTTTGAGCCCGTTGGAAGGGGTATCTTGGTTGATGAACATCAGTTAAACAACTGTTACCGGGTGCGCTGGCCTGTGCCAGAACCTAAGCCTCTGGTTAGTTTAATTATCCCGACCCGCGATGGTTATGAAGTGCTTAAGCAATGCGTTGACAGCATATACCGTTTAACGCGCTATCCTAACTTTGAAGTTTTGATCGTTAATAATCAGAGTTGTTGCCCCAAGACTCTGGCATATTTCAATGAACTGAAAGAAAATCGCCTTGCCAGCATCATTGACTTCGATGATGAATTTAATTTTTCAGCTATGAATAACATGGCGGTTAATCAGGCAAGGGGAAGCATTGTTGGATTAATCAACAATGATATTGAGATTCTGAATGAAGACTGGTTAGAAGAGATGGTAAGCCAGGCCGCTCGTCCTGATATCGGTTGTGTGGGGGCGAAGCTATATTATCCCGATGGCCGTATTCAGCATGCTGGCGTAATTCTTGGGATTGGCGGCATTGCCGGCCATAGTCATAAGTATTTTGGCAAACAACATTATGGATACCATTCACGCCTGAGTCTGGTGCAAAACTACTCGGCTGTGACCGCTGCGGCCTTGCTGGTGAGAAAGGACGTTTATCTTGAGGTCGGTGGTCTTGAGCCTGAATTAAAGGTGGCATTCAATGACGTGGACTTTTGTCTTAAAGTCAGGGATGCTGGCTACCGTAATTTATGGACGCCTTTTGCGGAAATGATTCATCATGAATCCGTGAGTCGTGGTTTTGAGGATACGCCGGAAAAAAAGGCGAGATTTTCGACAGAGATCACCTGGATGCAAAATCGCTGGGGTGATAAGTTGCAACGCGATCCTTGTTATAATCCGAATCTAACCTTAACCCATGAGGACTTTTCGTTTCGAGCAGTGTAAATTTGAGATTTTAGGAACGTGCGAATAAGTTATGCCATAGATTAACATGTATCTGCTGTAGCTTAACACAGAGCAAGAATTTGACTTATTCGCATCTGACTTATTTTTATTCTTACTTATTGCTTTTCTCCGCCTGGAGAGTTTCCTTTATTATATTGAAAATTTTCGAGTCCAGCCAAAATTGCTGAGGTGAGCGAAGCAGTTTACGTGTCTTTCTGAACAGTTTTTCAATGTTCGACATGGTAACTATGCTTGCCGATTCTGCTTTAGCAGAAAGCTGAGTTAATATCTCACTTTTCGATTCCGAAGAGATTTTTGTCCAATCGATGTGCTGGCTATCAAAACTTATTATCCACGGTTTTGTTTTTTCTTTTAACTCAGTCAGTTCTTTATGCTGTTTGTGGCATGGATTCAGCATTGTCGCTGGCCATGAATATCCAAATCTAGCTGCGAGTTGCGCATCGAGAAGCCATTCCTCCTCTGAATATTTCAAGGTTTCTTCATGAACTCCGTAAATATTTAATACAGACAGGCGTTCATCTGAAATACTGTCGAATAAGGCTAGAGTTGATGCTTTGTATATCATATCGGAGGCATGTTGGTAACTGGAATAGTCAAGCATCCTTTCCAAAAATGTTGTCCACTCAGCCATTGAGTCTGAAATACAAACTCCCTCGCAATTCATTCTTTGCATATCCGGCAACTGAGACGCGATAACAGGGATCCCCAATAGGCCGCTTTCCCATCCCTTTAGCCCGCTCTTGCATAAATTAAAGTCATTATTCACTAACGGCGCAATGGTAAGCCAGGAGTCGGCAATGAGTGCGGTTAAGTTTTCGAATTGAACCGACTTCTTGAAGGATACTTGTTCTGTGTGTTGGGCGAGTGTTCCCAATGAGATGTCACCAATCAGCTCAAACTTGATTTGTGGATATTTAATTAGAATATCTTCCAACCAGGGCTTTATCAGGTCGAAATCGTGTTGGTGATGGCTCGTGCCGGGGAGGTAACGGATTATTTTTTTGTTGAATCGAATGCTATCCGATATGTTTGGACTGTTAAAAATATGCCTTTTAGGCAGCTTGTTAAAACACACGGATACCTGCTTTTCTGGCATGGATTGCCGAACTTTGTCAGCAAGTGGCTGGGTCGAGCAGATAATGTGTGGGAACAGTTTAAGTGCTTTAAAATAATTGTCGGCAGAATTCTTAATGACTTCTACGCTGAGCTTCCCGGAAAGAATGGCTGGGCTTTCTTTCTCCATATTTGGAGAGAATAAATAATCGTCAATGTCAGCGTAGATATTAAAATTTAACTGGTCGGCCAAGCGAAGGAGATTGATAAGTCCTCGTCCATGTTGTGGGCGGTGACAGATTACATGGGTATAAGTTGATAGATTGATTTTTGATACTTGCGAAATATTTATCGCATGCGTTTTGATTCCCAGTGAATTAAAATATTCTGAGGGATAGATACAGCGATAGCGCACCGATGCGTCAGCATAGTAATTGAGTCCTCTTTTGGAAAAATTAACGAAGAGAATCTTCATGCTTATACCGTCTGGCCGTTGTGGAGGCGGAATGCTATCAAGAGACGGGATAAGCGAGCAATCAAAAATTCCACCTTCTCTGACAAGGCACTCGATTGCGCGGCAGTCATGTTTATGGCTGCTATGTCCGTCTGCCAACAAGGTTACCATAACGGATATCCATGCGGTTGTTCTGCTCTTTGGTGCTGAGTCCACGCGAGATTGATCTCCCGAGGTTAGATTAATAAGGGTCTGTATGAACTTTAAAATTGTTATTCCCGCCCGTTATGCTTCCAGCCGTTTTCCGGGCAAGCCTCTGGCGCTGATAAATGGTCGGCCTATGCTTTGGCACACTTATCAACGGGCGCTGGAGACGGGGGTTACGCCGCAGGATATTGTTATTGCGACCGATGATGCGCGTATTTTTGAGGCTGCGAGTGAGTTTGGCGCGCTGGTGAAGATGACCCGCAGCGACCATGTGTCGGGGACATCCCGCCTGGCCGAGGTGGCGCAGAACATGGGCTGGTCTAGTGACGACATAGTGGTGAATGTGCAGGGCGATGAGCCTTTGCTTGCGCCTGAGCTGATACTGACTACGGCTAAGGTGCTCGACCAGTCTGGCGCCGGTATTGCGACGCTGGCCTGTCCGCTGGTGAAGCTTGACGATGTGGCCAGCCCTAATATCGTGAAGGTGGTGTTCGATAGCCGCGGTAAGGCACTGTACTTTTCCCGTGCGGCCATCCCGCACGTGCGTGATGGTCTGGCCGGCCTGACCATAGATACTGCCAATACTCCCTGGTTTCGTCATATCGGTGTTTATGCCTATCGGGTGCAAACGCTGTTTGACTATCAGTGCTGGGACGGTTGTGAGCTTGAGCGTTTTGAAAGCCTTGAGCAGCTGCGTGCGCTGGTCAATGGCGTGCATATTCAGGTGGCGGTGGTTGATGGTATGCCGGAGCATGGGGTGGATACCCTGGAAGATTTGCTCAAGATAAGCAGCAAGTTTGCGCCGCCAGTGGATTTATCTCGCTGACGGAAAGTGTGTTTCTTAAGGGAAGGTGCGAATAGGTCTTGTGCTTGCTCTGCGTGAGCTTACGGCGGATAGATGCAAGGCACGGCGTGCAGCGAATGGCCCTAGTCCTTCGCAAGCGCTTTGATGTTGAAAGCAGGTAGCGTAGCAGATGCCGCTGTAAGTCACGCCCAGCGGGGCTTTGCTAACAACACCATGTGGGTGTAATTCTGCTTCAGTATGCCTTCACTTGAATGCTTTGACTGGCGTCATGATTTCAGCCAGAGCTGTGCGGGGACCTGTTCGCACCTTCCTTAGAGTAAAAACATGAATTCATCACGGGTTGCTGCTATTATCGCGGCCAAACTTTAGTGCAACTCTTGAGAATTGATGACTTTATATACAAATTCTGCAGGCATTTGGCGCCGCAGGCTCACGCTGCAGAAATGTCTCAATGTCTCCCTGGCTCGTTTCTCCCGTTGGCATACGCCCAAAGCCGGTGATGTGTATGTGGGTTGGGGCAATAAGCCCGCCAGTCGCCGCATGGCCGAAATTGCGGCGCGCCGGGGCGTGCCATTTGCCCGTCTGGAAGATGGCTTTATTGGCTATAGCGGCCATCCTGCCAGTGGTGGTACCTCGGTTGCCATCATCAAAGACGATGTGGGCATTTACTATGACAGCAATCAGCCATCGCAGCTGGAGTTGCTGATCCCCGTTTCCCTGTCAGAGGCTGAGTTGGCGCGCAGCCGTCGTTTGCAGGCTCAGATTGTTGAGTTTGGTATCACCAAATACAACTGTTACCCGTCTACATCTGCCCATCGTCACTGCCCTGAAGAACTGACGACTTTACTGAATGGCTCAGCCTACGTGCTTTTGGTTGACCAGGTTGCCGGCGATCAATCTTTGATTGGTGGCCAGGTCGGCAGCGACGACGCCTTAGCCATGGTCAGTCGTGCAAAAGCGTGCTTTCCCGATGCCAGATTGGTGATCCGCGCCCATCCCGACACGCTTCAGGGCAACAAATCCAGTTTGCTGTCGAGTCTTCGCGACCACGAGCTGCTCAAGGATGCGGTATGGTTTGCCGCGCCTTGTCATCCCCACGGAATTATTGCTGCCGCTGAGGCGGTATTCACGCTCACATCCCAGCTGGGCTTTGAGGCCTTGCTCCTTGGCAAGCCGGTATTTTGCTTTGGTATGCCTTTTTATGCTGGCTGGGGGCTGACACAGGACAGTAAATCATGCCCAAGGCGGCGTGAGGCCGCGCCAGAGGGCATCCTTATCGAGCAGCTGCTGCATGCGGCATTGGTGCGTTATCCCAAGTATTTCCATCCGGTGCTGAACCGTGCCTGTGAGGTGGAAGAGGCCATCGAGCTTATTCGTGCCCAGCAGTTGGGGCTGCCCAGTTACAACACCTTATATTTGCTCGGTTTCTCTTTGTGGAAACAAGCCTTTATCGGCGATTTTTGCCGCCATCTGGCGTGTCGGGTTCGCTTTGTCAGCCGTCCTCCTGGATCAGTTGAGCGCGATGACAAACTGCTGGTTTGGGGCAATCGTTTTCCTGAGCTTGAACAGGTGTTGCGGATTGAGGATGGTTTTATCCGCTCTGCGGGCCTGGGATCCAATCTTTGCAGGCCATCGTCGGTGGTTATCGATGATGAGAGCATGTACTTCAATGCCCAGCGCCCCAATCGGCTAAGACGCCTCTTGAATGACTATTGCCTGACACCAGAGGACTTGCGCCGTGGAGCCTTGCTGGTGCAGCAATTGGTGAGCGCCGACATTAACAAGTACAACCTGAGTGGCCGTGCTGCCTATGTGGCCGGCAATCACGAACGGCAAAGGGTGTTGGTTGTTGGCCAGGTCGATGGTGATGCCTCAACGCTGACCGGCAGCCCTGTGATTAAGAGCAATGAGGAATTGCTGTGGGCTGTGCGCAAGGACAATCCCGATGCCTGGGTTATCTACAAGCCGCACCCGGATGTGGTGGCAGGTAACCGTGAAGGCAAGCTGACGCCTGAGTGCGTGGCAGCGTGTGTGGATGAGTATGTTACCGATGTCACCCTTGCCGATTTGTACCCTCACATAGATGAGCTGCACACCATGACATCTCTGTCAGGGTTTGAAGCCTTATTGCGCGGTGTTTCTGTCGTGACCTGGGGCCAGCCTTTTTATGCTGGCTGGGGGCTGACGGCTGACCGCTATCCTGCCAGCGACAGATTGCGGCCTCTTAGCCTTGAGGCGCTGGTGTTTATTACGCTGGTCAAATACCCGATTTATATCGATTGGGGCAGTGGCCTTTACGCCAGACCCGAGTGGATGATTGAGAAGTTTGCCGGGCAAAAAGCATCGGCAGTTCAGCAGCAATCCCGCTGGAACCGTTGGCAACTTAAACTTGGTTATTTGCTTGAAGCGCTGAGAAAAAGATGAACCTTGTATTACTTCAGGGACCGTTAGGGCCTTTTTTTCAAACTCTTGGCAATCAGTTGATTGACGACGGCCACACCGTTTACAAGTTTTGCTTTAATGGCGGCGATGAGTGCTGGTCGACCAAGGCTCAGCTTGTCCGCTTTCAGCAGCCGCTAAAATACTGGCGTGACTTTTTTGCTGAGTTTTGCCAAGCGCATCAGATTGATGCGGTCGTGGTTTATGGTGATTGCCGCGCCTACCATCAGGTTGCTGCCAAGGTGTGCCGTAGTGCAGGCATCGCGTTTTGGGCGCTGGAAGAGGGCTACCTGCGCCCGGATTTTATTACCATGGAATTGGGCGGCGTAAATGCCAACAGCCCCTTGTTCCCGCTGCGAAGCAATCTGGCAAGCTACCGCCCGAGTCACGAGTATCAGTACCAGGTCATTGTGGGCAAGTCATTTGCTTCAAGAGCCTGGTATGCCACACGCTACCATGTCAACAAGCTGCTCGGGCGGGTGAGATACCGACATTTTGTCGACCACAGGCCGTGGACTATTGTCGAAGAAACCAAGGGTTGGCTTAAAAGTGGCTGGATCAAAATAACCCATAAGCAGCGCGATGCGGCGCTGTTACAGGCGCTGAAGGCCCACAAGGGACGCATTTTCCTGCTGCCGCTGCAGGTGTCTGAAGATTTTCAAATCCGTCATCACTCCAATTTCAATGATGTTGCCACCGTGATTGAAGAGGTGATCCGATCTTTTGCGCGTTATGCCAAACCCCAGGACAGGTTGCTTATCAAGCATCATCCCATGGATCGTGGCTACGTGGATTACGGACCCCAAATCAATAGGTTGAAAGCGGATTTGGGCTTGGAAACCCGGGTTGATTACGGCTATATGCTGCCACTGCCAAAGATATATCCCCTGCTTAAGGGAGTGGTTACCGTTAACAGCACTGTGGGCTTTTCGGCATTGCTGCACAAGGTGCCGGTTAAGTGCCTGGGTAAAGCGCTGTATGACATTCCTGGCCTCACAAGCTCACAGCCTTTATCGAAGTTTTGGCAGCAACAAAGTCCGGTTGATATGAAGGTATTTTCGGCTGTCAGAACGGCATTTCTGCATGAAACTCAGGTTAATGGCTGCTTTTACAAAGGGATGCAGAGCACTGCCAAACAGATATCCAGCAGGATGGCCCAAAAACAGCAGGAAAAAGCAGTATCAGCGGCAAGCTAATTGCCGGCAACTGCTTTGTCCCATTTTGCGCTGTCGGAATGTTAAAACATGACCCGGAAGCCGAGATTGTGCGAGTTTAAGGCTGGATTGAGTTCGTATCTGTTGCCATTGGACATGTGTTCAAAACGGTAGAAAAACTGCCAGTTTCTAGTCATTTCATAGCCGACTTCAGCACCCAGGAAAAATTGTACGTGGCCGCCGTAATCTTTGGTGTGCAATTCATTACTGCCAAATTCACTCTGTTCGAGCCACAGCAAGCCGGCCGGTATTGAAAAAGTAAGCTTGCCTATTTCTTTTGTCAGAAACAGCCCGGTGCCGAGCCGCAGGGTTGATTCATCATCCAAAGACAGTTGGCCGGCTCTGACATTGAAACCCACGTATGCCAGATCGTCACCAATCTCCCACATAGTATGGTCATAGCCCATGTCCATACTGCTGATTTCCTTGTTTTGTTCAGAAGCTGGAATGCCACTGCTGAACGCAATTCCATTTTCGTTTAACGCATAACAGTAAGCGGTACACAATCCCAAAGTCAGCACTATGCCCTGCAGCTTTAATTTCCGCATAAGAACCCCCGCTGAGGTTAACGAAATATCAGTAAGTTAGCTTGGATAGTTGGGAAGCTTCACACTGTTAACTCTAGTTCAAACTTCAAGGTGCACTAAAAAAAGCGTGAGATTTTTTAAGGGGATACCTGCATTTACTACTCGAGATTTTTGTATCCGATTGATAAGTCGATAAAAGTTTGTTAGGGAGCGGAGAAAAAACGGCGGAAAGTCTTATTTCATGCTTTCTGTTGTGTCTGCGCGCTGTGCCCGGCGGCATTTTTTTCCGTCAGCAACCGCACCTTTTCAAGTTTGGGGGCGATATATACCCGGCAGAAGGGGCGTTTGGGGTCGGTGTGATAGTAGTTCTGGTACTCGGCCGGTGAGGCTTTGAAGCCTTCGAGGGGCAAAATTTGGGTGATGAGAGGTTTGCAAAATTCGGCGGCTAGCAGTTGCAGCGCTGCATTAAGACTGTGCTGCTGCCGCTCATTATGGAAGTACAGCGCCGAGCGATATTTGCCGCGCATGCTGTGTGCCTTGGTGGCTGCGTGGGTATGCAGATGCACCCGGATAAGCTGCTCCTCACTTATCTTGTCTGGATCAAAACTCACCCGTACTGCCTCTGACCAGCTTTCATAGGGCGGCGTAGATTGTGCAAAGCCCTGTTCGACCTTGATGACCCCGGCAAGGCTTTGAAACACCGCCTCTGTGCACCAGTGGCAACCACCGCCGAGGGTGAGCTGGGCAAGGGCGGCAGCATCCGGCGCAGCTGTAACGCTGCGCTCGGCGGTGTGACTGGTGTTTGATGCATGCGGTGTGTTGCTGCTCATCTGTGTTGCTGTTCATCTCTGTTGAAGTTCATCTGTGTTGGCCGTGAGATTTGCTTCTTTCGCCTCGCGCCGTTACAGCTTTCTTTTATTGCTTGGCATGTCGCTAGATGCAGTTAGCTACACGTAGAAAGTGGCACAGCGGCGAATGTGGCGCTGTGCTACTCAAGTCGCAAGCTCGATAAAGCTTAACGTTAACCTGCGTCGCCGTTTGGGCAGGCTTCAGGTGCTGGCTGGGATTCCTGCAACATAGTCTGTTCTATCCAACTTTTGAAGTGGGAAATGCGGGAGTAGTTTTCGGTCACGCCATACTTACCTTCTTCCCAGCCGGTTGCTTCGGCATTCTGCCAGGAGCTTACGCCGAGAATACACACAGCATCATCAGAATAGAGATAGGCAGGCCCACCGGAGTCACCCGGGCCACTGATTCCTTCCAATGGCAAGGCATCAGTGCCACGGTCAAACACAAACCTCAGCCATTGCTCGTCTGCGGCAGTGACAACGTTATTGGCCGCTCTCAGTTGCTCGTCCGCCCCCACAACGCCGGTAACGCCATCGCCGTTATCACCGCGGCCAACAAAAGTGACAACCTTTCCGATTTCGTTCGATGAATCATAGAGTTTCGCGATAGTTGCATTCGTTACTGCTGAGGATAATTTCACCAGGGCGATATCATTTGGAAATTGCTGGTCTTTCCAAAGCGGGTGGCGGATGACCTTTTCAATGTGGTAAGTGTCATCCTTGAATTGCACCTTGCCGCCGATAACAAGATCTTTGGCAACGTGGGCTGCTGTCACTATCCATTGATTTGAGATGAGGCTGCCTGTGCCTGCAACGAATTCCTTTCCCTTATAAACACCATAAAAAGAGACCGTTGAATTATCCGTTTTAGCCAATTCAATATAGGCCGTGTCGGCAGCATCATGCCTTATAATAATGGCTTCGCTGGCGCAGCTGATGAGCAGCGAAATAAGTAACATCCATTTCATTTGAATTATCCTTCAATATATTTTTAACGTCCTTCAATTTATTTTCGAACGTCCAGCAGTTTTCGTGGTTAGATTTACATTGTCTTGGGTTTTAAACCGATTTCCGCACACACCTTGGGTAAAGTCTGAGGCGTGAGACCGGCAGGGAGTCGCTCCAGCGTTGACCGTGAAATAGCTTGCTTAACAGCGTCGCGGCCAGTGGTTATAGCTTCTATCCAGGGCCGAAAGAATGACACTCTGGAGTACACCTCTGTGACGCCATACTTGCCAATATTGCCCCCGGCAACTCTGGAGCTGATACCAAGCAAATAATGGGTACCGCTGCGCGTGATATAAGCCGGGCCGCCGCTGTCGCCCCCGCCTGATACCCCCTCAAGCGGTAAGGCGGCATCATGGCTATCAAAGTGAAAAGTTAATAGTGGCCCGTCGGCTTGAGTAATGCTGTTTTGCGCCTTTCTTAAAACGCCGGCATTCATACGATTATCAATTGTCTGTCCGGTTAGCCCATTGCCGGTACCGCCTGCGCCGATAAACCAGGTTATTTTGCCAAGTTCATCTGCTTCGGTGTAAATTTCTGCCGGTTTAACATTATTTATCGGCGTTACTAATTTTATTAACGCAATATCGTGACTTTTTCCAGGCTGATAATCCTGATGAATAAAAACACCTTCAACTTGATGTAATTCGTTATTCAGGCGGATATAGCTGCCTGGATTAATGCAAAAGGTGGCGTGCGCCGCCGTGACAACCCAATCGGGCTTTATGAGTGTGCCATGGGCGCCATCCGTGTAGAGTGTTGCCAATGGGGCGAAATCTGCTGGTTCAGCAAGATACTGCTTCGCTCCCACATCGTGACGGATCACGATTGCCGCAGCCGGAAAGCTCATCATCATGACTAAAAAGCACTGAGATATGCGCATAACTTCCCTGTGCACCTTGGCATTGGCTTTCTTTGGTAATCCTTTGCAGGCGGATTATTTTGCTTCGTTGTGGGGCAGCACTGAGAGGCGCTCGCGCTCATCGTCAGCGGATGTTTGACTGCTGGGCGCAGCTGGCGCCAGCGTGTAATCGAGTTGTACCTCAACCCCTTTGCTGGCCTTGGGCTCGTATTGCCATTGGTTCAGCGCATCGATTGAAACCTGATCGAACACGCCTTCGGGCTCAGATTTAATAATCACCACATTGGATACTGCGCCTTTGGCATCGATATCGAATCTTGCCTGCACATAGCCTTCTACACCTTCTTTTGCGGCGTTAATGGGGTACTTGGGCTCAATGGCAACCACCAGCTTGCTGAGGTCTTTGCTGTCGCCAGCCATGGCCGGAGCCTGCGCCCAAATACCTAAGGCGGCCACCAGTGCCAGTGGTGTCAGCAGTGATGCGGCGCTGAAACCCTTGCTGTGTTTAAGCTGCATGATTCTTTGTTTCATGGTGTGTTTATCTCCATAGTGGTGTGAAAGCGGCTGCCAACTCCGGGCAACCGTGGCGGCATTACCAATAAGCGCTCGGCCATAGGCAATGCGGTCGGCCTGGCTGAGTTCGATGGTGACATCGGCGTCGCAGGCCATTTCCTGATCCTGTCTGAAGCGGCGATACGCCAGCAGGCACAGGGGGTTAAACCAACACAGACACAAGAGCGCCAGCGCCAGTAAGTTGCAGTGCAAGTCGCCCCGGCGCCAATGGCTGAGCTCGTGGGCGAGAATAAGCTGCTGATCTTTATCGCTGAAACGTGTCTCGAAACAGTCAGGCAGCACAACAGTGGGGCGAAACACGCCAAACACAAAGGGGCCCTCGGTTTTGCTGGAGGTGAGCAAGCGCGCGCCTGTGCTCTTGGTATCGACTGCAGGTTTGGCGAGTCTTATGAGCTTGGTGAGGCGCAATAAGCTTAAGCCGATGACCGCGAGCGCAATCAAAAGACCTGCGATATAAGCCGCGCTCAGCCAGTCGGTTTTGCTGGCGCCGTGGGAAAGCTCGCCCAAAGTGACTCGATAGGTCTCCATGGCGCTGTTACCGACGGGGCTTGCCACAGGGATAAGCAGCGCCAGCAGCAGTACCGGCACACACAGCCACAGGCCATATTGGAAGCGGGCACCGAAGTGCTCAAGTACCCAGGGGCGCAGCAGCAGAAGCACTGCCAGCAGCAGTGTCAGTGGTGGCGTGAGCCTGAGAATGAGCTCAATCATGCTTTTGCTCCTTTTCCCACGCATCGATAAGCTGCTTAAGCTCGGCAACATCCTCTTGGGTCAGCTTGTTGCTGCCGGCAAAGCCCGCCACCAGTGGCGCCAACTTGCCGCCAAACACCCGCTGGATAAAGCTTTGGCTCTCCTTACGTTGGTATGAATGCTCCGCAAGCGTTGGGAAGTACAGATAGGCGCGGCCATCCTTTTTAAACCCCAGCGCGCCCTTATTCACAAGCCGGTTTATCAGGGTTTTAACGGTTTTTTCATGCCATTCGCCGCCTTGGTTAAGCGCCTCGACTATGTCGTTGGCACTGAGAGGCGCCTGCTGCCACAGCACCTTAAGTACTTCCAGTTCGGTGGGGCTGATGTCTTTTAATTCGGGTTGAGTCATGGCAATGCCTGCACTTTTGATTACAGATGTAATACCAAACCTATTACAGTTGTAATCGTTATTGCAAGCATAATTTTTAAGCAGGCAGTCTGGTATGCCTTCGCAAGCTATTGCGCGGCTGTGCAGCGCAGGCCCTTTAAGTGTCCTGAGTTCAGCGCCTTGAGCGCGCGGGTTTTAGCATCTGGATTGCAGGCAGGCTTTTGCGTGTTGAACGCATATTGATTTCTGCGCCATATGCGGGCCCTGGCGTTTGTGAGCTTGGCTCAGGCACTGACATCGACAGGCTTTTATCGTAAAGTAAGTCGGTATTTTGCAGTATCAACGGCCATTGTGCCTTTGATTTAAAGGAGGTTTTGCCGTGGCTGAAAACGAGTACAGTGAAAATGGCTTCTGGCGCAAGGTGCGGGATTTCGCCAGGCAAGCCGGCCGTGAAGTGATTGAAAAGGCGCTGTGGCTTTACTATGCCGCCCAGCGGCCGGAAACCCCTGCCTGGGCTAAAACCGTTATCTTCGGTGCGCTGGGCTATTTTATTACCCCGGTGGATGCTATTCCCGATCTGACTCCCTTGATGGGGTTCAGTGATGATTTGGGTGCCTTGGCAGCCGCGCTGACCATGGTGGCAGTGTTTATCGATGATAACAGTCGCAGTAAAGCCGCCGAAAAGGTGGATGCCTGGTTTGGAGCTGAAGGCGCATCGGCGTCTGAAGTCAAAGCCGAATCTAAATCTGAGTCAAAGTCAAAGTCAAAGCCAGAGCTGGACGCAGAATGAAACCGGGCCGCTGTGATAAGCCCAACAGTTTGATTTCATTTTGCTTTACAAATTTGATCCCATGCGGGGTGGATTCTTTGCCGCTCAACTATTCCCGTTTATTCGGCGCGGGGCTATAGTGGTGCCGTTTTGGATATTGTGATCCGACCTGTTTGCCCGAAGCAGAACGCTCCTGCCAGATGATAGAGCAAAGTTCCTGCCCGTTTAGGTGTTTGTCATGCGTAAGCAACAACTTGAATTTACTTATATGCGCGCCCTGGCCATTTTATGGATTGTGGCGGGACACAGTCTTTACAACGCCGGGCTGGGATTTCCGGTCACTATAGAAAACGTGCTGCGCGGCGGTACGGCGCTGTTTGTGTTTATCTCCGGTTACTTTTACCACCGGATTTTTCATCCGCGCATGGTGTACAAAGAGTTCATGCTCTCCAAGGTTCGCAACGTGTTGCAGCCGTTTTTATGGGTGTCGCTGGTGGGGATGATCCTGCTGGTCTGCCAGTGGGCATTTTTGTACAACCGGCCGCCGATTGAGCTTGCCAAGGGTGTGTATTACACGGTTCGTAACGGCTACATCCTGTATCCGCACTGGTATATCCCGTTCATCATGGCGGTATTTGCCATCTCGCCGGTATTCTCGGCCTACATTCGCTTAAGCCCCGCGGCGCGCTGGCTTATTTTTGCCGCCCTGTGTCTGGTATCGATATTTATCCACCGGCCGATTGGCAACATCAACGTGCTGCATTCGGTGGTGTATTTCACCCCGTTCTATCTGATGGGGATTTTGTACTCTGCCCATGAAGACTGGCTGAAAAGCCATGCTGCGCCGCTGCTTGCTGCGGCGGCCGTTGGTACTGTGGTCAGTGTGGTGATGCAGCAGTTGTCCGGCCATCACGGTAACTACCATAAGCTTGCCTTTGATTGGGGCGGTATCGACTGGCAGTTTATTCAGAAGTTTTCGCTGTGTGTGTTGGCGGTGGGTTTCTGTTTGTGGCTGTCGCATCAGCCGCTTAAAGAGCGCACTCAAAGCGCGCTCAATGCACTGGCGGAAATGAGCTTCCCGATTTTCTTTATCCATCCGCTGTTCTCCATCCTGTTCGATACCATCACAGGCGCGATGCATTTCCGCCTGGCGGCAGGAAACCCCTGGACAGCCATGGCGTTGTCGGCATTTATTTTTGTGTTCCTGATGGTTGGCAGCGTAGTCACCGCCCGAGCCATCAAGGCGCTGCTGAAGGATAAGTCCCGCAGTGTCATTGGTTGGTAACCCACAAAGGCCTTAAGGGCGGTGCCCTTAAGGCTGAATTCACCCCCGGCTGTTAGGCTGACCGTTTTGATGGGGAGAAAATAATGAATAAGCGATTGATAATATTGCCGTTGATCTTTGCAGCAGGCACTGCTTCTGCCAGCACGCCGCAGCAGGATTTTTTTGATTCACTCAAGGCCTTATGCGGTAAAGCCTTTGAAGGCAAGGTGGCCCGCAGCGATTCGAGCGACAACGCCTTTGCCAAATCACGACTGGTTATGCATGTGCGTGAGTGCGGCGACAGCGTCATCAAGGTGCCGTTTCATGTGGGCGAAGACCATTCCCGTACCTGGGTTATTACCCGCACTGACGCAGGCCTTCGTCTCAAGCACGACCACAGACATCAGGATGGCAGCGAAGACAAGGTGACCCAATACGGCGGCGATACTGCTGATATCGGCAGCGCCCGCTGGCAATCCTTTCCGGTGGATGCCGAGTCGATTGCCAATTTCAAAGCCAACGGGCTCGACAAATCCGTGACCAACGTCTGGCATCTTGGGCTTAATCCTCAGGTGTTCAGCTACCGTTTGACCCGCGAAAACCGCGATTTTCTGGTGGAATTTGATTTGACCAAGCCGGTCGAACTGCCGCCGGCGCCCTGGGGCCATGAGTAATAAAAAGCTCGGTTGAGTGATTAAAAAAGGCGACCCTCGGGTCGCCTTTTTGCTGCCGGCAAAGCCAGTTACCGAGTCATTACTTGGCTTCGTAATTGAACTTTTGCCCGGCCAGCGCGGCTTCAAACATCAATCCGCCCTTGGCGGCGGTGAATACGGCCATGCCATGGATATAGTTGGCTTTGGCTGACTGAGCGCCGCCGGACTGACCGGCGCTCGCCGAGTTGCCCGTGGTCCCGGCCTGGGCGCTGGCGCCGGCGTTAATCGCGACCGCCGAGGCCTGACCGCTGAATTCAAAGGTGCCGCTGGTGAAATCGTTAAAGGCAGCTTCATCTTTAAAGAAAATGATTTCACTGTAGGCCTGACCGCCAAGCTGCAGGCCTATCGACAGTTGGGTCATGCTGGAGTTGCCAACATGCACGCCAGCGCGAAATACCCGGCCCTTGCCGTAGGCGGCGCCTATACCTATGCCGCCCTTGCCAATGGTCGGAAACAGCGCGTAGCCGTAGGCGTTATCAAAAAACTTTTTGGTTTCTGAGGCCTGCTTAAAGTTTGCCATGGCTTCGGCGTAGCTTTGCTCATCGGCGGCAAAGGCCGGCGTCATGCCGAGTAACAGCAGGGTTCCAAGCAACAAACGTGTCAGTGATTTCATGGGTTTTCCCCTGTGTGGTAACGTCAAGGTGTTCTTGCCGAGCATATAGACCAGCGCGCAAAAGGGAATAGCACAGGGCAAAAAGCATGCTTTTCACTGCCTTTTCACACTGGCAGTCTTTTGGCATTTACTGTCTTTTCACAATACAGTCGTCTGAACGTCCCAGCCCTATGGTGCAATCCAAGGAGAGCTAGCGCCTTAAGTCATTCTCGCTTTCTGTTTTGCTATTCTGCGCAGGGCGCTCCTGCAGCAGTTCCTGCAGATAATTAAGCTCATCGGCACTTAGCAGCTGGGAGCTGCTTTTTTGCGCGAGAGCAGGCGGCAGCGCCAGCCTCCCGCGCAGATACGCGGCGTGTGTGATTCTGTTCAGACCGTAAAATGCCAGCAAATACAGGCTCAGCAGCAAAATTACCCGTGGCAGCATCAGCATCAGTTCGCTGACGCCATCGCCAAAATACACAGGCACCAGGGTCAATATCACCCGCACCAGCCAGTTGAGCATCAGCGCCATACACAGGGTCAGCAGCCAACGAAAACGTATGTCCTGCAGGCTTTCGGCGCGGGCGCGCTTGCTGCGGCTCCAGTGTTTGGCGAGCAGCCGGAAAATCAGTAAGTAATAAATGCAGGTTTGCAAAAACAGCAGCACGGTGAGGGTGGCGGCAAGCGGCGTGTAATCTGCAAGTGACAGCTTGCCGGGCTCGCCGGCGCGCATCAGCCCGGGCTCAAGCCATTGATCCAGCCCAACCCAGACCGCCACCAGTGGCGCGGTAAGGTAATGCAGCGGCGACATGTGCTCATCGTCACTTAGAGAGCGGCGGCAATAGTGATACAGCAGCGGCATCAGCAAAAAATAGCCGGGAATAAACAGGCTGTAGACCAGCGGCATTGGCAGGCTGACGGTTTCACGGCTAAGCAAACCCGAAAAAAACGACAGCGACAGCAAGGCAAAAATGCCCGCCAGCAAGTGGTGAGTGCCATTGGCGGCGCGGTAGATATAGCGTAGATAAAGCGCGAGGCCGAGGCAGTGAACACCGCCCAGCAGCGATAACCAAAAAAAGCCCTGCTCGAGAAACTCGGTCATGGAGGTGACTCATTCCGTTGAAAAATCCAGCGACTGCCTTGTTGTAACTTATCCGCAGCGTTGGGGCAATCCTGCCTTATTCTGCCTTGGCTTGTTGTAACCTTTGGTGGCGGTTTGATGCATCCTTGGGGGGCTTGCCCGGCGCGGGTTTACGCTCAAGCAACAAATGGCGGATGGCAAGAATAGGGTGGGGCAGCAACATGCGCGGGCCGGCGTAGCGCATGATAGTGCGGGCAAGCTCCCGGGGTTCGGGCTTGTAGCAGTGCACAGGGCACTTGTTGCAGGTGGGTTTTTCCTGACCGTAGGGGCAGCGATCGAGGCGAACCCTGGCATACTCCAGAAAGGCGCTGCAGTCGCTGCAAAGCTGCTTGCTGCCATGATGATCCCGGCAGTAAATGCCGACCATGGCGCTGATGGTGGCAAATTCCCGCCCCAGATTACCGTCCAGCAACAGCGTTTCGCTCATGACCAATACCCAAGTTGATTGCTTGGTTTTTATCTTAGTCCCCGCCCGCTCTCAACTCAAAAAACGATAGCCAAAGCATGAACAGGCGCACAAAAAGCAGCTTTTGAAAAGTTGCCATCCAATGGACTTTTAACGGATTTTGATAGATAAATGCTTGATCCTTGTGGGTGAATTGCTCTAATAATAACCACTTATATGTCGGTCTTGCATGGAGATCGGGTTTTGAACAGGGCGCGCGGGACGCCTGCGAAACACAGGATACAGTCATGAAAATCTTAGTGCTCATCCTCCTGGTTCTGGCCGGGATCTTTTTGTACCAGCGGGCCAAAAGTCTGGCCACCTCCGAGCGTAAAGGGCCTGCGCCCGAGCTAAAGCCAAAGCCAGAAGCAGAGACAACGTTCGACGCAGATGCAAAGCCAGAAGCTGAGACAAAGCCGGAAGCAACTGTAACGCCAGAGACCAGCAGCGAAGCTGCACTCAAGGCTGACAGCAAGGCGGCTGAGACTGACTCTAAGCCAGTTGCTGAACCCGCAGCAGAGCCTGCTGCTGTTACTGAAGCTGAACAGGCCGCAGAATCCGCTGCGCCTAAGGCCGAGTCGGCAGCTCCTAACAAGGAGTCAGTTGCTGTTGCAGATAAGCCAGCACCAAGTCAGTCAGCAGTTGAAGCCCAATCCAAGCCTGAGCCGGTGGCGGAGTCCAGGGTAGCCGCTGAGCAAAATACTTCATCTGCGCCACAATCGTCATCCGAATCGAAGTCCTCATCCGAGCTAAAATCCTCATCCGAGCCGAAACCAGCAGCCGAGCAAAAAGCGGCGCCTTCAATTCCTGCCTTTGCCTCCGGTGCGCTGGCATCGGCGCTTGCTGCCTATCATGGCGCCGATTCTGCGGCTGCGCGCCTCGTGCAGCTGCAAGCGGTCATTGCCGAGTGTTATCGGCAGCGTAAAGACGCCGACCACCTCAGCCTTGGCGCCTCCTTGGGCGATGACGCGGCCAAACTTCTCCTTGAGCTTACCGGTAATGGCACCGAACTTGCCAAGGGCGTTGAGCTAAAAGGCGCGCTCTTTATGCAGCTCTCGACGCTTCTCAATGACAAGGGCGAGTTTGATGCGGCCATTGCCCTTTGCCGTCAGGCGCTGGCACTTGGCCTGTCCGATGGCACGGTTACCGGGTTTGAAGGGCGGATCAGCCGGATTGAAAAGGCCAAAGGCAAAGCCGGCGCCTGATGAGTGCGGGGCTGGTAACTGCTGGCCCGTGCGGGATAAAATGCAAGGCGGCGCGTTGGGCGCCGCTTTTTTATTGCCGCGGCTTTTGCTTGTTGCTGCATCTATGGATGCAGCGTTGGTGACAAACGCAGGCCACGGCATACGGGGATTGAGAATGTACCTAAAGTCCTGCTTGCTCATGATTGCGCTGCTTGTCGCCGGGCTGCAGCTTGGCGGCTGCACCCAGGCGGGGCAGTGGACGCTCGCTTACCGCGATACAGCCACAGGCTCGGCCTGGCAGTACAGCGAAGTCGCCGGTTTTTATCAGACTCTGGAGCAGTGTCAGGCCAAGGGGGATGGTCTGGTGCGCCTTGGGGGCGATAAGGGCGAGTATCTGTGCGGTAGCGACTGCAAGGCTGAAAATGGGCTGCTGACCTGCCAAATCAGCCACGCCGGCAAGGCGGGAGATGTGCAATGAAACTTCATCAAATCACGCTCGACCGGGCAAATTTAAGCCTGGCTATTCAGGGCGATATCGATGTGGACCATTTTGAGCAGTTTGCTGAGCCGCTCGCGGCCGCGCTCGATTGCCGGGTGCTGGAGCGCCAGTGGGGCGCTGACCGTCATCAATGGCTGCTCGACTTTGAAGGCTGCCGCCTGTGGCTTAATTTTGAGTTTTATGGTGATGTGGCCTGGCTTGCCAGCGACCGCGAGCAGGACTGGGAAGTGCTTGAGTTTCTTGCCGGATTACTAAGGCCTCTGTGCCGCGGAGCCCAATCATGAGCAGTGCCTTTCATTTTCAGGAACTGACGCCGGATACCATATTGGATGCCATTGAATCTGTAGGCATTTACCCCGAAACCGGCCTTATTCCGCTCAACAGTTTCGAAAACCGCGTTTATCAGTTTCGCTGCGATCGCGCCCAGCGTTATGTGACCAAATTCTATCGTCCTGAGCGTTGGAGCGACGACCAGATACGGGAAGAGCACGCCTTTGCCGCCGAGCTTGCCGACGCCGAGTTGCCGGTGGCCGTGCCTGTGGCAATCGATGGCAAAACCCTGTTTGAGTTTAAGGGATTCCGCTTTGCGCTGTTTCCGTCCCTCGGCGGCAGGCCGTTTGAGATGGATAATCTTGACCAGCTTGAAGCCATTGGGCACCTGCTTGGCCGCATGCATCAGGTGGGGCGGGTAGCGCCTTTTGGCGAGCGTGAGCATATCGGGCCGCACTTTGCCCGTCGCGCTTTGACTGTGCTTGAGGAATCGACTCTGGTGCCCGGCCATCTGCATGCAGAGCTTTTGAGCGCCGCCAAAACGTTGACCCAAGCCATTGAGCAGCATTGGTTTGAGGCCAAGGCTCTCAGGCTTCATGGCGATTTGCACCCGGGCAACATCCTGTGGATGCCTGATGGCCCTGGCGTAGTTGACCTTGACGACGCCGTCACAGGTCCAGCGATCCAGGATCTGTGGATGATGCTCTCAGGGGATGATAATGACCGGCGCTTACAGCTCGACACCCTACTGCTGGCCTATGAGGAGTTCAGCGATTTTGACCACAGGGAGCTTAAGCTGATTGAGCCGCTTCGGGGCATTCGTATGCTGCATCATATGGCGTGGGTGCTGCGCCGCTGGGATGACCCGGCATTTCCGCAGCATTTTCCGTGGTTTGAGGATGAGAGTTTCTGGCAGCGTCAGTGCCGGGAGCTTATGCAGCAATGTCAGCTAATTGCGGCGCCGCCGCTCAGTTTGCAGCCATTCTGATGTCTTTTGTAACACAAAGTTGAACTCTGGGCTTGAGCTGGCATCAAAAAGCGTATTAGTTTAAGCATCGCCGCTCAGTGGTAAGTTTTATTTGTTATTAGGTCCCAAGGACCCGCAAACCAAGGAAACAAGATGAAAAAAGCTCTGCTGATGGCAGCCGCCCTGCTGGCTCTGCCCTTTATGTCTCTGGCCGCCGATTACAAGGAAGGCGTACATTACGAAGTGATCAACGAAGGTCCCGGCAGCGCCAAGCCTGAGATCACTGAGTTTTTCTCTTTTTACTGCCCACACTGCTACAACTTTTCCAAGACTGTGGTTCCTATGATCGAAGCCAAAAAGCCGGAAGGTGTGGCGTTCAATCAGGCGCACGTGGATTTTATCGGCCGTGAAATGGGCCCTGAAATGTCCCGCGCGTTTGCCGTGGCACACCAGCTGAAAGTGGAAAAGAAGATGGAGCAAGCCCTGTTTGCCGCCATCCACGATCAAAAGCAGCACTTCACCAGCCGTGATGACGTGCGCGCCCTGTTTGTGGCCAACGGCGTTGCTGCCAAAGACTTTGACGCTGCTGCCAACTCCTTTATGGTGAACGCGCAGATGTCCAAGATGAAGCGCGACACCGAAAACGCCAAGCTGTCAGGTGTGCCTGCACTGGTGGTTAACGGCAAGTACCGCGTGATGAACGACAACATCAAGAGCTACGATGAAATGCTCGACATCGCCTTCTTCCTGGCGAACAAGAAAGACTGATTGACGTCGGTCGGTAAAATCACAAAAAGCGCCTCTGGGCGCTTTTTTTATGCCTTGAGAGCAGGCGATAGGGATGATGTTAGCGGCGAGCGGGCAAAAAAAAACCGTACTCCCTGGTCGCAAGAAGCACGGCATAGAGCCAGATGGCTCAGTTTTACCCTGAGTAACGCGCTAAATGTAGCAAGGCGTCATAGACTTGGCAAGCGCCAGAGAATTGACGGATGAAAAAAAGATAATTTCTGTTGGCGATAAATCAGCAGCTTACGTTAACGGAAGACAAAATTTACAAATTTCTGCTTCAAGGGATGAAACTTGGCTGGTAAAACAGATGTCGAACTACTGTAATCCATAATAACCAGAACAAGTACAGGAGGGGTCAAGTGAGAGTTTTTCCTGTTTATGCTCCCAAACTCATCGTCAAACACGTACGGATTTTTTTGACGGGGGTTATCTGGGTAAAAGACCTGGGACGGCTGGAGTTTGAAAAAGGAAAATTTTTGTTGCCCAGAAAAAGCCTGCCTCAGGTAAAGCAGGCGATTCTGGAACTGAATGAGCTGATTGAAGCTCAGAATCAGGAGGCCAAAACGGCCTGATGTGATGCGGGTCAGTCAACCTGGTTATTCAGCAAACCAACAAGACCGGTGATCTTGTCATTCCAGGAGCTCAGCTCCTGTTTCAGGGTTTGGTTTTGCTGTGCCAGGTTGGCAGACTTTTGTTTTTCTTCCTCAAGCTCCATTTTCAGAAGCTCCAGGGTTTCCAGTGTGGTCTGGATTTTAGATTCCAGCTGGGACAGTAATTCAAGGCTCATGGGAAAGGTCCTGTAAAGGGTCTGGATAGAGCCAAGATTCTAGCAGGCTCGGCCCTTCGGACCTAGCGTAAATGCGCATTTTCGGCCTTTTGTTGACGATTTTTCCCACGCCGCCACGGCTTTCTTTGCCTTGTGTTCTTGGGCGGTTATTCTGTGTGCTATCCCGGTAAAAACCTTTGCATGGATGTATACAGTTTGCTCGAACTTTTCCCGCTTATCCTGACCTTGGTGCTGGCCCTGTGGCTGCGTCATACCCTGATTGCCCTCGGCGCCGGTGTGCTGTGCGGCGCGCTGATTGTCGGCGACTTTGCGCCGCTCCCAAGCCTTGAATTTTTGCTGCGCGCCGCTGCTGAGCTTGTGTATCGCGACGGCAGTTGGCGGCTTTGGAATATCAATGTCATTCTCGCCATGGTATTGCTTGGCGCCATGACTGCCGTATTGGCTCGAAGCGGCGTGGTGGCGGACTTTGGCCGGGCACTGGCGCTGCGCCTGCGTGATGCGCGTCAGGCGCGTCTTGGCATAGTCGGCCTTGGTTTTTTGGTGTTTATCGATGGCATCTTTAGCTGCCTCGCTGTGGGTAATGTCGGGCGTCCGATTGCCGGTCGTTACGGCATATCGCCGCCGCGGCTTGCTTATCTTGTTGATACCACGGCCTCACCGCTCTGTTCTCTGGTGCCGGTGGCGAGTTGGGGGCCTTATGTAATGACGCTGCTTGCAGCGCTGAGCTTCCTGCCTGTCACGCCCTTTGAGGCCTTTGTCAGCATCGCCTCGATGAACTTTTATGCCATCGCCAGTCTGGTGCTGGTGCTGGTGGGCACCTGGCTTAATTGGGGCTGGCGTTTTGATGAAACCGCAGTAACAGACTTAGCTTCTTCAGCTGAGGCGGATTCCAGCGCCGGGCCTGCGCGGCTGTGGCCATTGTTGGTGCCGCTGCTTGGGCTCCTTATCAGCGCTTTGCTGCTGATGCTCTACTCTGGAATGCAGCTTGCCACTAAGCCCGGTATCGCAGCTGCGCTGATGGCCGCCGATATCGGCAGCGCCATGCGCTATGCGGCCGCCATCGCCCTGCTTCTTGCGCTTGGGGTAAGCGTCTTTCACGGGCGTGGCACCAAGGTGTTGGCCGACCTGGTGGTTGGCGTAAAAGGCATGGGCTTTGCGCTCGCGGTGTTGCTGCTGACCTGGATGATGGGCGCGGTTATTCAGGCGCTTGGCAGCGCCGAGTTGATTGCTGGGTATGCCCGTGAATTGCTGTCGCCGTCGTTACTGCTTGCCGGGGTGTTTGTCCTTTGCGCCATTATGGCCTTTGTTACCGGCACCAGTTGGGGCACCTTTGCGATTATGATCCCCCTTTGCACCGCGGTGGCCCACGCTCTGGCGCCAGAGCTGCTTCTTGGCGCGATTGCCGCTGTGATGGCGGGGTCTGTGTTTGGTGACCACTGCTCGCCGATTTCCGACACCAGTGTGCTCAGTGCCAGCGCCAGCGGCTGCACGGTGCACGACCATGTGGTGACCCAGTTGCCCTTTGCCCTGATGGCGGCGGCATCGGCACTGCTCGGCTTTGGGCTGATGAATCTTGGGGTGTCTCAGTGGCCTTCGCTGCTGCTTTGCCTGCTGTTTGCGATGCTGCTGCTGAAACTCTTTGATTGGCGCCAGCAACGCAGCATGGCGCTTTTGTCTGGCTGAAACCGAAAATTACTCACGCAGCCGAGCGGGCATTGGGCTCGCTTAGCCGTTAGAATAGCGGCCAGTTTATTCAGGTTTTTTAAGGAGACACCATGAGCATTATCCGTATGGACACCGGCGCGCGTATGAGCAGCATTGTCATTCATCAGGGCACTGTGTACCTGTGCGGTCAGGTGGCCAAAGACAAATACGCCGACATCACCACCCAAACTCAAACCATGCTCGAAGAAGTAGATACCCTGCTTGCCCAGGCAGGCAGCAGCCGTGAACATCTGCTGAGCTGCACCATCTATTTGAAAAACATGGCCGATTACGATGCCATGAACGCAGTGTGGGATGCCTGGGTGCCAACGGGTCATGCGCCGGCGCGCGCCTGTGTGGAAGCCGCGATTGCCGAGCCTGAGTATCTGGTGGAAGTATCTGTGGTGGCAGCGCTTAAAAGCTAAAGGCGTTCAGGGGCTTATCAGGATCCGGCCGAATTCGGCCCCTTCGATATCCGGCGTGATGGCAATGATGCGATCAAGCCGGATGGCGCGGCTCGCGGTGGCGGTTTCAACCTGCAGCCATTCGCTTTTGTCGGCACGGGTCTCGAGGGTCACAGCCCGGCCGTGGATCCGGCCTTCGTCTTTAAGCTCCAGCAGCAGCGGGTAGCGCCGGATGCAGGCAAGCTCCAGAAAGTCATAGTGGCCGCAGGCGATGCCTCGATATGTTTGCATAAATCCTCTTCTTTTTATTGTATTGCAACTACTTGCGTTGCTATTTCTGATGTCGCTTAGTCTATCCCCGCTTAAACCTTAGCCCTTATCGCGCTGTTTTCAAGCACTAAGCTGAAATTGCCCGCAGCGCACGCCGGTCTGCTGTGGTATTCCCGATAGCTGTTAATGGTGCTGCCAATGTCACTGCGAATGATGGGTCGCTACGAATGATGCCGGCCATGCTTTTTCCTATGGCTTTGCTGCTTATGCTGGCCGCAATCCCGCTGCCGCGTGCTGCGGCGCTCGAGTTTCAACGCCAGAGTGATAACAAAGCGCCTGTAATTATCGAGCTTTACACCTCCCAGGGCTGCAGCAGTTGCCCGCCGGCCGAAGCCTGGCTGTCGGAATTTGCCGGGCAACCCGCGCTTTGGCAGCGCTACTTTCCGCTCGCCTTTCATGTGAGCTACTGGGATTACCTTGGCTGGAAAGACCCCTTTGCCGACAGCCGTTTTGGCAAGCGTCAGTATGCTCACTGGAATCAAAAGCACAGCAAGGGCGTGTACACACCGCAGATTTTTATCACAGGCAAAGAGTGGCGCGGCGGTGAGGTTTCTGTTTTGAATGAGGCAGTGGCAGCAAGGTTAGCGCTCAGCATCAGCGACGATAAACTCAGCGCCGACTATGAGGGCAAAGCGGCGACACTGAATGTGGCGCTGGTTGGCGTTGGCATTCGCACTCAGGTGGCGCGGGGCGAAAACCGAGGCAAGTTACTGGCGCAGGACTTTGCTGTGTTGTCGCTGCAACGCTTTGAAAATCAAACGCCAAACGCTGCGCAAAGCCGGTTTGGCGGTGAGTTTACGTTGAAGATAAGCGCATTTTCGCAAGTGGCACCGAGACTCGCGCTGGTGGCCTGGACCGAGCAGGATATGCGGCCGCTGCAGGCGGTCGGTGGCTGGCTGCAGCCCTGAGCCTCTGATTAAGCCCAGAGCCTCAGAGCCAGCCCTGATTTGTAAAGGCTGCGACCTCTTAGCAAACGAGTGATGAGGATAGTGCCTTGTACTGACCGCCGCTTTGTGGTGTCGTAGGCGGACTTTTCAGTTCAGGGAGGATGGCGCGTGAAGATCCAGACAAAAGCCGGGCAAACAAACATTTCCGGGGGCCGACCATGAAACTGCTGCTGGTCCACGGCTGGAGTGTTATCGACACCAACACTTACGGCGGCCTTGCCGATGCGCTCGCCAGGTTTGCCCCGCCCGGGCTTGAGCTCGAAATCAGCCACATTTACCTTGGCCGTTACATCAGTTTTGATGACAACGTGCGCATGGACGATCTTGCGCTTGCCTTTGAGCGGGCGCGGCGCGAGCTGCTCGGCGATGAGCCGTTTTCGGTGATTACCCACTCCACTGGCGCGCCTGTGATGCGAAGCTGGCTTAAGCGTTATTACCCCAACTCGCTTGCGACCTGCCCGCTGCGTCACCTCATCATGCTGGCCCCGGCCAACCATGGCTCGGCGCTGGCGCAGCTTGGCAAGTCGCGTTTGGGGCGGATTAAAGCCTGGTTTGATGATGTCGAGCCTGGGCAGCAGGTGCTTGACTGGCTTGAACTTGGCAGCGAAGGGCAGCGGCAGCTGAGCGATTATTGGCTCGGCCAGTCGCCGGTGGCCGAAGGTGTGTATCCTTTTGTGATTTCAGGCGAAACCATCGACAGCAAACTCTATGACTTTCTGAACAGTTACACGGCTGAACCCGGCAGCGACGGAGTAGTGCGCCTGGCTGCAGCTAACCTTAATTACCGCGCGCTGACCCTGCGCGAAGTGGATTGTGAACCCCCTGTCGCAAGCGACGGCGCTATTGCCTGCGTGCCCTTTGAGCTTGTCAGCGAGCGCGTTGCTCCCGCCTGTGCGTTTGAAGTGCTGCCAAAGGCCAGCCACAGCGGCAGCAAACTTGGCATTATGGCCTCGGTCAGTAGCCGCACCAAAGAGCCTCAGACGGTGGTCAGCAGTATTCTTGCCTGCCTTAAGGTGGCAACACCCACCGACTACGAGGCTGAAATGGCCGCCATGGCCGGACGCTCTAAGCAGCGCGGCGCCCGCTATTGTCAGCTGGTTATTCGGGTATGGGACGATGAAGGCCATAGCGTGCCCGACTTTGACTTTTTGCTGCTTGGCGGCCCCGACTACGACCCCAACCGCTTGCCCAAGGGCTTTTTTCAGGACAGGCAAAAAAACCAGCGTGTCGGCAATGCGCTGACCCTGTATCTCAACCACGACAAAATGCTGAAACTGGCTGAGCAGTGCTGGGGTTTTCGAATTGTGCCCCGCCCCGATAAAGGGCTGTGCCATTACCGGGCGGCAGAGTATCGCGCCTGCGCCAGCGTCGCCGATGAACTCAAACCCAATCAAACTCTTATGCTTGACCTTGTACTGAAGCGGCGGGTGCATGCCAATGTGTTCAGTTTTACGCAGGAAGGCGGCGATTTCAGGGATCTTGCCAAGGTATAGAGGTGGACTGGCCGAGCGGCAGAATATACTGCTGCCACTGCTTGAGTTTACCGATGATTGTGCGTATAACGAAAGTTGTGATGCAAAAGTATTACAGCTTGAAAGCGGTTTTGTAACATCATCGCGGTGCAGTCACGGCGGTCAATGCCTCAGTGTAAGGCGGTTGGCCGGGTGTCAGGCGGTGGGTCTCCAGTTCAGAACAGGAGTCGGCAATGCAATCCATCTACAAACCCCTGGCAGCAGCGGTCACTCTGGCCCTGTGCACCGGCGCTTACGCGGCAGAGCAAGCGCGTTATATAGTCAAATTCAAAGAGGGCAAGGGCCCGAGCGTGATGGCGCAGCTTAACGCTCAGGGCGGCAAGCTGGCGCTGGAGCTCGATTCAGTCAACGCTGCGGCTTTTATGTTGCCCGCGCAGGCGGTAAAGGGGCTGGCGAACAACCCCAACGTTGAGTATGTCGAGCCGGACGTGAAACGCTTCCCCATGGCGCAGCAGGTACCCTACGGCATCCCCATGGTGCAGGCCGATCAGGTCAGTGACAGCGCCACCTCCAATATGACGGTGTGCATCATAGACTCAGGCTATGAACTGGCACACGAAGATTTATCCGGCAATCAGGTTAGCGGCACCAATGACGCAGGTACAGGGAACTGGTTTACCGACGAAAACCACCATGGCACCCATGTCGCCGGCACCATAGCCGCCATGAATAACAGTGTCGGTGTGGTCGGGGTTAACCCCAATGGCCATCTTAACCTGCACATTATCAAGGTATTCAATGCCGATGGCTGGGGTTACTCTTCAACTCTGGTGTCAGCGCTGGACAAGTGTAAGGTCGCTGGGGCCAAGGTGATTAACATGAGCCTTGGCGGCCCGCTCAAGAGCCGTACCGAAGACACCGCCTTTGCCAATGCCGAAAAGGCCGGGATTATCTCGGTGGCGGCGGCCGGCAATGACGGCAACACCCGCCACTCGTACCCTGCATCTTACAACTCGGTCATTTCAGTGGCCGCCATCGACAGCAACAAGGTAGTTGCCGATTTTTCGCAAAAAACCAGTCAGGTTGAATTGTCCGGCCCCGGCGTTGGGGTGTTGTCCTCTGTGCCCATGGGTACAGCGCTGGTGGCCAGTGCCAATGTGGGCGGCAGCAACTACGACGCAATCGGCATGGATGGCTCGCCCACCGGCAGCGCCTCCGGCATGCTTGCCGACTGCGGCACAGGCGAAGCCACCTGCAACGCCAACGGTCAGGTGTGTCTTATCCAACGCGGGGTAATTTCCTTTGCTGATAAAGTACTTGCCTGCCAAAACGGCGGCGGTATTGCTGCCATCATCTACAACAACGTGGCCGGTGCGCTGAACGGTACCCTGGGCGGTGTGGCAACCACTATCCCATCGGTTGGGGTTACCGATGTTGACGGCCAGGCGATGCTGGCAAACGTCGGCAGCCTTGCCAGCGTCAATATCACCAATGGCAACTATGCCCTGTTTGACGGCACCTCGATGGCGACGCCCCATGTGGCAGGTGTGGCGGCTTTGGTGTGGAGCCAGTATCCCCAGTGCAGCAACACTCAAATCCGCGCGGCGCTGCGAGCCACGGCTGAAGATTTGGGCGTAGCGGGCCGTGACGATGCCTACGGCTATGGCCTGGTGCGGGCGAAAGCCGCAGTCACCTATCTTGCCAATGGTTGTGACGGTGGCTCAGGCTCCGGCGGCGGTGGTGGCGGCACCTGTAAGGGCCGCAACTGTAAATAACGCATTTGTTATGCTGTTGTCAGCAGTGCCGATGTCAGCAGTGCCGTAGAAACTAAAGCTGCTGAAACTTAAGCAGATGTAACATAAGCAGATGTAATTTAAGCAGATGTAACGAACGCGCCTGTCACTCAGCGCTGAGCTGGTACCGCTGAGGTGTCGGTATAAAAAACCGGTCTTTGACCGGTTTTTTGTTTCTGGTGGCGGCGCTGAAACTTACTGGCGCTCGCGTGGCTCATGGCGTTCACGGGGCTCCTGGCGCTCACGCTGCGCTGCCCGGTCGTGGTTCATGCCGCGCTCGCTTGACTGCTGCCGCTCACGGACCTGTGCCCGTTCCTGGCTCATGCCGCGGTCTCGCTCTGGCTGCTGGCTGCGCTGCTCACGCTGAGGTTCACGCATCTGCTCGCGCTGAGGCTGGCGCATTTGTTCGCGCTGCTGTTCACGCATCTGCTCGCGCACGGCGGGCTGTTCACGCTCGCGGCTCTGTTGCAGCTGGTCACGGGTACGGGCCTGATCGCGTTCTTTTGGCTCGTTGATGCGCCAGCCGCCGTTGGCTTTATCCAGACGTTCATCGCGGACGCGTTGCTCGTTTTGCTCC
This sequence comes from Shewanella jiangmenensis, assembly GCF_018596335.1. GTDB lineage: Bacteria > Pseudomonadota > Gammaproteobacteria > Enterobacterales > Shewanellaceae > Shewanella > Shewanella jiangmenensis. Next base: position 378,984 of record NZ_JAHEPS010000004.1, read on the forward strand.
CGTGAGCGACTGTCGTTCAGCTCGCGGCTGCGGCTGTCATTGCGGGCCTCATTACGGGCATCGTTTCGCGCGTCGTTACGGGCTTCGCTGCGCATCTCATTGCGGTTGTCGCCCTTGTCTCTGGTGCGCAGCTCGCCTTGCTCTCTTGAGCCTGCATCCCGTGAGCGATGTTCGTTGCCGTTCATCCGTGCCTTGAACTCCTGCTCCCGCGCCTGGCTGATGGTGCGCGGCTGGATGTCGCGGCGGTCAAGGCCTCCGTTTTCACTGCTGATACTGCGGCGGGCCACTTCTTCACGGTGCAGATGCTGGCGCTCCATCCGGCTTGGGGTGTGGTCGTGGTAGCGTTTACGCACGTCCATGCTGCGATACTCCACCCCACGGCGATGGCCGGGGTTGTGGCGCCAGCGCTGGGCACCATGGCTGATGGCGTATCTTGGCTCCGGCGGACGCTTGTAGTGATGGTGGTGGTGCACTATCACGTGGCGGTCGTACCAATGGAAATTGGAGAAGTAAAAGTTAAACGAGATGCTGATGCCCGAATGCCAGCCAAAGTGACGATGGTAGCTCACATAGCCGGGGAAGGGCGCCCAGTACACAGGTGGGTACAGGTGCCAGCGCCAGCGGCCGTACACCACACGCGGGTCGTAGTAGGGCACATAAATCACCTCAGGGCGGGGCGATTCGATAATGATTTGAGTGGGTTGGCGTTTTACCACCAGATTTTCGCCGCCATCAAGGTTACCGGCTCGGTCGGCTTCGCGGCGCAGCATCTGAATGGTATCGAGCACGTCTTCTTCGTCGGCGAGGAAGGCATCACCCAGATCCCGGGTCCAGTCGAGGTCGTCGCTCATCCGTTCAAGCACATCGGGGAAGGCAACCAGTGCGGTTACGCTTGGGTCCCAGCCTTGCTTCTCGGCCTTGTCCATCATCTTTTTCGGGCTGAGCTTGCGGTTTTTTTCGCGCCAGCGGCTCGCCTCAACCACTTCGAGCGGGTAGCTCGAGGCAATCAGAATGTGGGTCAGCAGGGTGTCCGGATACAGAGCGACCGGCGCCAGCAGCCGGGCCAGTTCGGCCTCGGAAAAACGCTCGGAACGGATCTCGCTGTCGTCGGGATATTCTGCCTTCGCCACTGAGGTGCAACCGGCAAACAGCGGCAGGCAAATCAGGGCTGACAGCAGTTGAATTCGAATAGACCTGTTCATAGGGCCTCCTTGACAGTACCGGCAGTTCGCCAGTTTGTGTCAGCTTACAAAGCCCAAGATGAACAAAGGCTGAAGAGTCTCAGGCTCATCACGCGGATTAAAAAAGCAGCAAGACAGATGGCCGCAGAGGTAGATGCGCTGTGGCTGCAGTGGTTGTCGGTAGCGGCTGCAGAAATTTGGGCTGTCAGTACTTGGTTGTCATTTCGGCGGTCGCCTTCTCATGATTTCAGATATCCGTTACAACTACTCATCTGCACCTTGCTGGCTGGCCGAATAGCCCTTAGATACCTGCATAGGCTCGGGGCTGCAAAGTACTCAATCGATAATCAAAGGACTGATTTATGACCACCAAAGCTACCCGGGGACTGCTGCCAATCGCCCTGCTTGCGGCCACCACATCGGCCTCGGCTGTCGCCGACAACAAAGAAGAGCTGGCCAAGCAGTTGGCCAATCCGGTCGCTTCTCTTATCAGCGTGCCGATACAGGCAAACTACGACACCAACCTTGGCTCGAATGACGGCGGTGAGCGGCTGCTTATCAATGTGCAGCCGGTGGTGCCTTTTTCCCTGAATGATGAGTGGAACCTGATTTCCCGCACCATCTTACCTGTGGTGTCGCAGCAGGATATTTTCCCCGGCGCCGGCGACCAGTTTGGTCTGGGAGATGCGGTGCAAAGCCTGTTCTTTTCGCCCAAGGCGGTTGGTGCCAGCGGCTGGATTTGGGGCGCAGGGCCGGTGATGCTGCTGCCAACGGCCAGCGAAAAACTGATCGGCGCCGATAAATGGGGGCTTGGCCCGACCGGAGTGATGCTGAAACAGCAGGGCCCCTGGACCTATGGCTTGCTGGCCAACCATATCTGGTCGGTGGGCGGTAAGGGTAACGCCGACATCAATGCCACCTTTTTGCAGCCGTTTTTGGTGTACACCACGCCAAGCGCCTATTCCCTTTCGTTCAATACCGAATCCACCTACGACTGGGAGTCACAGCAATGGGCTGTGCCGCTGAACCTTAACCTGGCAAAGATCACCAAGATTGGCGATCAACTGGTCAGCTTTGGCGGCGGCATACGTTACTGGCTCGATGGCCCTGAAACCGGCGCCGAAGGCTTTGGTGTACGCCTCACTTTTACCCTGATGTTTCCGAGCTGAAGCTAACGCTGAGGCTCGTGATAAGGTTCAAGCTGAGGCGCATGGCGAGGGTGGGCTTGACTGTTCCGGGGAGCCGAACTTTCGTAGGGGATCCTTCGCAGGCGATCCAGGCTGATGCAGGTCAGCCTGGTTGTCGCAGATAAGCCCAATTGTCGAAAGTGAGATTAGTTTTCACGGACAAGGGCTTTGCCAAGCAGGCTGATAGCCGCTGCGAGCAGCACCAGATCTTTCAGCAAAAACTGTCCCGGTACCACCGAAATGGCCGGAAAGCCACCAAGGCTTGGTTCGGTGATGGGGGCGCTCAGCAAAAAGCTGCTGGTGACCGCAAAAGTCAGGGCTGCGCTCGCGGCGCCGACAATGGCTATTGAGCGGTGAAGCGGTGCCAGCAGCAGTGCCAGCGCTGTAGCCACTTCAATGGTGCCAATCAGGTTTGACGTTGCCTGCAAACTCAATATGCCATAAAGCCAACTGGTCAGCGGGCTTGAGGCAACCAAACCCTCAATGGCACCGGCCTCGTAACCGGTGAATTTCATCGCTCCAATCCAGCCAAGTACGATAACGATGGAATATTTAAGGCCTTGGTCGGCAAACTTATTGATGCTGTGGCCAAGGGCGCTGCCGGCGCGGTGTGAGGTAAAGTCAGTCATGATATTGCTCCTTGTTGATAAATCGGGTGTTGCCGGGGTGCGAAACGCAGCCTGCCAGCCCGGGGTTACGGGTGCTTGTTAACTGCGGCGCTTGATGCCCTGAGCCTGTAAAACCCGCTCAAACTCGCCTGCTTTAATGGCGTCCATCAGGTCCTGATTGCCGCCGATGTGCACCTTGCCAACAAAGATTTGCGGCACGGTTTTGCGCTCGCTGCGGCGCAGCATTTCGTTCAGCAGCTCGTCATCGTCGGTCACATCAAACTCGCGAAATGTCAGGCCCTTTGCGGTCAGGGTCTGTTTGGCGGCTTTGCAGTGCGGGCAATAGCCTTTGGTGTAAATCTCAATCTGTGCCATGTCGGTACTCCGGTGTGGTTTGGGTGTGTGACTAATTTAGCCATTGCGACCTATACTATCTATGCGTGATAATCTCGAATTGATACATTGATGGTCTTGTTGGTGCCGATGATTGCGAGCCCCGCTCTGAGCAAGAGCGCTGCGTCAGGGCTTTGAGTCAGGGCTTTGATTAATCGCGGTACCAATTGATTAGCCAGATAAGCCGGGCGGCGGAATGAGGAGAGGTGCATGGAAGTATTGAGCGACATTCTGCGGGCCATTCGGGTGGTCGGCAGTGTGTATTTTTGCAGTCAGGTAGAAGCGCCCTGGAGCAAGAGCTTTACCGATGTCGAGCATGCCAGTTTTCATATGATCCGCCGCGGTGCCTGCTGGGCGAAAGTGGATGGCGTGGTTGAACGGCTGGAAGAGGGCGACCTGATTTTTCTTGGCGCGGGGCAGGATCATCTGCTCACCAGTCAGTCGCCCGGGCCCGGGTTTGCCGACATCAGCGAGCCGATACTGCTGCTTTGTGGCTCATTCAGTTTCAGTCGCAGCGCCACCACGCCACTGCTGGATGTGTTGCCGCGCGTTACCATAGTGCGCGATAAGGATCTGGCCAATTATCCCTGGCTTCGCAGTACCTTCAGTCAGTTAAGTGCCGAGTACATGGCTCAGGGGCCCGGGTCGGAGCTGATTGTGAATAAGCTGACCGAAATCATTCTGGTGGAGCTTATCCGCATCAATTTTGGTCGCAGCCAGCAAAGCCCATTTCTTGATGCACTCAACGACAAACGCATCGCCCGCGCGCTGCAACTGCTGCACCAGCGCCCCGAATTTGGCTGGACCTTACAGTCACTCGCCAGCGAAATTGGCATGTCGCGGGCTGCCTTCGCCAGCCGCTTCAGCGCTCTGGTCGGCCGCCCCATGTTTGAATACCTGACCCAACTGCGGATGCAAAAGGCACAGGAGCTACTCAGCGAGTCTTTACTGCCTATCGACGATATTGCTGAGCGCGTAGGCTACGGCTCCGAACGTGCCTTTACCCTGACATTCAAAAAGCACACGGGCACCACGCCCACCCGATTCCGAGGCCGGTAGGGATTAAGGCCGTATCCCATAAGCAATAGCCAGAGAAATGCCAAGAAATGCGGACAGCCAGATCTCTTTTCCTAACGGTGGAAATCGATTGCTGCCGTTTGTGATGGCTGGATTCAAAGCCAAGATCGCACAAAGCCCCTGGTTTTGGCTTGTTGCAGGCGGATGCCAAGTGAATAGGCTGAATTTGGTGCATACCAACCCCCTGAGTTGGCCAGCGTTGGTAAAGATATCGGGTGAGGTTTGGACTAGTTGGGGTGTATTGCACAGCTGTACTGCTTACCTCTGCACCATTTGCCACCGGTTTTGGCTTTCATCGTGCACATGGCCTCCCACCTGCCGCTGATGCCACTGTATTGGCGGCGAAACTCTTTTGCTGAAGTAATCCAGGCGTCATCGCTAATGCCAAGTTCGAGCAGCAGCCTTGGTCTGGAGGCGGCGATAAAGCCACGTTTGTCGCTGCGCACCGCGCGCCCCGTCCAGTCAATCAGTTCAAGGTAGTCGGAAAAGTGAAACGGAATACCGCTTTGTTCGGCCGCCGTTGCGGCGCCATCGAATGGCAGCAATGGTTTGAGCGAGGTGGAGTTTTCCTGAGCGGGGCCTTTTGAAGAATTGGCTGATTGGGGTTCTTTAAGTTCTGCAATCCGTTCCTGAATCGACGTGTAATCTGAGGATTGCAGTGAGTCAGCAACGCCTGCGCGGATGGGGTTTAAATCGACGTACATCATGCAGGCGAGCAGTGCCTGTTCATCAAGTAGCGCCTGTGATTTAAAGCGCCCTTCCCAAAATACGCCTTTGCAGTCATCTTCCCGATTGGCCTTGCGGGCAATCTCTTCGTTCAGGCAGCGCATAAACCAGCTAATACTGCCAAGTCGCTCCTGCCAATCGCTGATTAAGCTATCGACTAAGATGCGCTCACTTTCTGACAGACTCTCGCCGTTGAGGAATTTTGCGGCCGCGGGATTGCCGCAAAAGAGTCGTGTCCAGCGTTCAATTATCTCGAATGGTGATAGTGCCTTTTGAGCCATCAGGTCGATTTTAAGTACCAAATGATAGTGATTTGACATGATTGCGTAGGAGCAGACATCAATACAGAATACCGAAGACAACTGCCTGATTTTATCCACTATCCAGCCACGGCGATGCTCATAGCTACGGCCTGAAAGCGCATCCTCGCCACACAAAAATGCCCGTCTGACACAACGATTAATCACATGGTAGAAGGGCGTACTTTCGGCATCAATCAACTGACGGCGGGCAGTGGTCATGGCAAAGCTCAACTGGTTCAAAGGAGGTATTTCAAAGCCTAGTTGAGGAAGGTGGGTTTATCAAAAAGGTCTGGCTGTCCTCACACGGAAATATTCCAAGAGGGGATTGCTGTAGATCCCCTCTTGGTCGGGTGTGGGTTGAAGACCCACGACTTCAGTCGCTTGCAAAGCGACTTCGAACAGACTTTCAGTCGTTAAGTCAAACGACAAAGAAGTCACTGGTGAAACGACACCTCAAACTTCGCTCCACCGAGCAACTCACTGCGTTCGACCCGCAGGCGTCCCTGATAGGCATCGGTCAGATCCCGCACTATCGCAAGCCCAATTCCATGGCCTTTGTCGTAGGTGTCGGCGCGCATGCCGCGCTCAAAAATCTTCTCCCGCATAGATTCATCCACCCCGGGGCCGTCGTCTTCCACACACAGGCGCAGGCTGCCATCGAGCTTACTGGCAGAGAGGCGTACCCGTTTGCTCGCGGCCTTGCAGGCGTTGTCGAGCAGGTTACCCAAAAGCTCGGTCAAATCGCCCTTATCGCCCTTGAACACCAGTTCTGGGGTGAGCGCCAGCTCGATGTCGATGGCCTTATCACGATGGATTTTGCCAAGGCTGCGGCTTAAGCGTTCTGCCTGGGGCAGGATTTCTACCCCCTGGTGCCACGAGGCGGCGCCGGCGCTTTGGGCACGTTTAAGCTGATGGCTGATGGAGTGGCTGATGCTGTCTACCTGCTCCATCACCGCATCATCAAGGCCCGGGTGGCTTTGCAGTACCGCCAGCGGGGTTTTGAGGCTGTGGGCCAGATCAGACAGGGCATTGCGGTAGCGCTTGCGCTGGTTTTGCTCTGTGGTGAGCAGCGAATTGAGCTGATGCACCAGCGGCCCGAGTTCTTTAGGATAGTCGCTGTCGATGCGCTCTTTTTCGCCAAGCTCCACCGCTTTCAGTTCGGTTTCAAAGCGGCTGATGGGCTTGATGGTCCAGCGCAGCCACAGGCCAAGCACCAGCGCCAGCAGTATCATGGTGGCGAGCAGATAGCGCCACAGCCTGCCTTTGAAAGAGTCGAGCGCCTCGTGAAAGCGCAGCTGTGATTTAAGAATATGCACAGTGACCGGCACATCGCGGCCGTCGCTCTCATACAGGGCGGTGTAGCTCATCACAAACAGCGGCTCGCCGGTCAGCGAGGTGTCGCCAAAGCTGCGGGCATCGAGGCCCGCTGGCGGCGGGGTTAAATCGGGCAGCGGGTCGCGGGCGATCAGCGAGCCTGAGCGCCATACCACGTCGTGGTCGGGCAGGGTGACTATGGCATAAAGGCCTGAGCTGTCGACGTTGAACAGTGGGTCGGGCAACATGGCGGGCATTTCCAGCTCGCCTTCGATGACGTCGGCCTGAGCCAACACCGAATACACCAGGGCGCTCATTTCATCGCGGCTGGAGGCAAGCACTTCGCGCTCAAACGCCTGATACAGCGCAAGCCCGAGTGCCGGCAGCAGCAACAGCATCAGCACGCTGGCGCTGACAAAAAGGCGGGTTTTCAGCGACAGCCGTTCAAGCCGGCGCTGCAGCGGCGCGAATTTCGCGGTCTTACCGGTAATTGTTTCAGGCATCGCCAAGTACGTTCAGGCGGTAGCCCTGTCCACGCAGGGTTTCAATCAGGCCAAGCTCGTTGTCGGGGTCGAGCTTTTTACGCAGGCGGCGGATAAAGACTTCAATCACGTTGGAGTCGAGGTCAAAGTCCTGATCGTAAATATGTTCGGTGAGCACGCTTTTGGACTGCACTTCGCCCTGATGCAGCATTAAAAATTGCAGCAGGCGAAACTCGGAGGCCGAGAGGCTGACCCGCTCGCCGCCAAGCAGCACTTCGCCGCTGGCGGTGTTGAGGCTGACCGGGCCGTTATGAATGACCGGGCTGGCCTTGCCGGCGCTGCGGCGGATAAGCGCCTTTAAGCGTGACGCGAGCTCACGGGGATGAAACGGCTTGGTGAGGTAATCGTCGGCGCCGGCATCGAGTCCCTCGACCTTGTCTTCCCAGCCATCGCGGGCGGTCAGAATAAGAATGGGGAAATCGCGCCCGGCCGCACGCAGTTTGCCGATAAGGCTGATGCCATCGAGTTTGGGCAGGCCAACATCGATAATGGCAGCGTCGTAATCGTACTCAAGCCCCTGAAAAAGCCCGAGTTCGCCATCGGCAGCCATATCCACGCTGTAGAGGTTTTCTCTTAGGTGCTCGCTTAAGTTTGCCGCAAGCTGAGCATCGTCTTCGACCAGAAGCAGGCGCATGGTTAGTCTCTCCATACCCGGCCGGTGCGGGCGTCCACGGCGACATTGAATACTTTACCGTCGCTGCTGATCATCTTGACCCGATAGCCCGGGCCGCCGTTAATCTGGCTGCGGCTGACCTTGAGCACTGTGCCCTGAAAGCGTCCGGCGGCCATGCTGGCGGCCTGATCGGCACTGGTCACGGCCAATGATTGCTGCTCGCGGTTATTGGCCTGCGCTTCAGGCAGCAGCGGCGGCGTCAGGTTCAGGCTTAAACCCAGCAAAAATGTCAGCAAGATCCGGTATTTCATATCTTTTATCTCAGCTTCGGCTTAGTGCCAGTGTAAAAGATCCCCCGCCGATAGGAAAGCTGCGGATAAGTTCGCGCCTGCCTATTTCAAAGCCTGTGGCCGCCGATTTGTTTACGGCGCTCAGGCATTGTGGGCAAACCTTAAGCGCCGGTGGCTGAACATTGGCTGAAAGGCGTGGGCGCGCCAGGCAAGTGTCAGCCACAAGTTGCTCATGTACATGTCGGCAAGCAGAAAGTTGCCCGGCAGAAACCCGCCCAGCGTGTTCAGGAGGCGTTCATATTCGCCTTGGTGTAATGGCGTCAATTACCCAAACCTGAGGTCTGTATCATGTCAGTATTCCCATCTTCCGCAGCCCTGTTTGTTAAAAAGCTTTCTGTGCTGGCGCTTGTTGGCGCCTGCTTTGGCCTGTACGCCAACGCCAGTGACTTAAACAGTGCCGGCACTGAGCCTGCGCCCATGGCCGCCTCGGTCGGCACCAAGCTGACCGAAAAGCCGCGCGATGAGCGTTACGTGGATGAAACCACCGCCGAGGCGCTCAAAGCGCGGGTGCAGACCATTCAGGCGCTGCCTGCCGAGCCCAAGCTCCGCTCTCAAGTGATAGCCGAAACCGAGCGTTCGGCCAAACTGCAACGCAGCCGTCAGCAAAGCTATGGCGTGTATCATGATTTCAGCTTTTACGGCGCCTTTTCGCGCCTGTTTGAAGACCGCGACTACGATGGCTTTCACCGCAGCTTTTCGGTGACCTTTGATGCGGATCTGTACTCCAACATTCCGAACGAAGCTGTGCCCGTGTACGCCGAGCTGTACCTGAGCCGCAATGGCGGTGAGTGGGTGCGCTATTTCAGCACCGAGACTTTTTATATCAGCGGCGCCAATGAGCTGGATGACTACGAGGTGGTCACCACCCTGGCCCAGGGCTATGTGACCGGCCATTACGACGTGCTGATTGACCTGTATGAAGTGGGTTACAGCGACATAGTGGCCACCATCAGCTCGGACGATACCAACGGCCTGTATGCCCTGCCGCTGGAGAGCGCCAACTACGACCGCGAAGAAGAAGTGGTGGTGGAAGTGGAAGCCGGTGGCAGTGTGGGTGCCGGGTTGCTGGCCATCCTTATCTTCGCCCTGCTGGCCCGCCGCCGCGAACGCGACCGCGATTGAGGCTGAGCTGAAAACCAAAGATTTTGAAATTCAGGGCCTGAAATCAAGAACCTCAAACTCACACCCAGACCCTAAACCCAGACCCCAAACCCAGACCCAAAACCCTGAAGTGATAAAAAGCCGCTGACTCAACCACAGCGGCTTTTTCTTTGATAAAGGCGATTAATCAAGGCTGTCGAGCCAGTCGAGCATTTGCTGCTGATGTTCACCCAGCAAGGGCGGCGGCAGCGGCGAGTTCAGCGCCTCGCCATCTATCCTGAGCGGGCTGCCGACAAAGGGCAGCGACTCGCCGTTAAAGTCGCGTCTTATCTGCATTTGCCGCGCCTGTGCCTGAGGCTCGGCCAGCGCCTCTTCGACCGAATTGATGGGACCGGCGGGTACCCCTGCGCCGTGCAGCAGGGCAAGCCATTCATCGCGCCCTTTGCCAAGCAGCGCCTTTTTGATAAGCGGCAGTAACTGCTCGCGGTGCTCGACCCTGGCGCTGTTACTGGCAAAGCGGGGATCCTTGATGAGCGCATCCAGCCCTGCCAGCTCGCAAAAGCGGGCAAACTGACCATCGTTGCCGACCGCCAGAATTAAATGTCCATCGGCACAGGCAAAGGCCTGATAGGGCACGATATTGGGGTGAGCATTGCCAAGTCGGGGCGGATTTTTGCCGCTGGCGAGGAAGTTTTGCGCCTGATTGGCGAGCATGGCGAGCTGCACATCAAACAGCGCCACATCGATATGGCAGCCGATGCCTGAGCTTTGGCGCGCCACCACAGCGGCGAGAATGGCGTTTGATGCATAAAGTCCGGTAAACAGATCGGTAATGGCAACGCCGGTCTTCATTGGCTCGCTGGCATTATCTTTGCTGTCATCATCTTTGCCGGCAGTGCCGGTGAGGCTCATCAGGCCGCCCATGGCCTGGATCATAAAGTCGTAGCCTGCGCGGGGCGCATCCGGTCCGGTTTGGCCAAAGCCGGTGATGGAGCAGTAAATCAGCCTTGGATTGAGCGCAATAAGGCTTTCATAATCAAGGCCATATTTGGCAAGGCCGCCTACTTTGAAGTTTTCCAGCACTATGTCGCAGTGGCGGGCCAGTTTATAGAGCCGCTGCAAATCCTCCACCTTGCCAAAGTCGAGTACCAGGGACTTTTTGCCGCGGTTGGCGGCAAGAAAATAGGCCGCATCGCCCTCGCTGTGGCCACCGGCAAAGGGTGGCCCCCAGTGGCGGGTATCATCGCCGCAGGGGCTCTCAATTTTAATCACCTCGGCACCCATGTCGGCCAGCAGCTGGCTGCACCATGGCCCGGCCAATACCCGCGATAAATCCAGTACCCGCAGGCCTTTGAGTGGTTGTTTCATGCAGTATCCCTTGGGCTGCGAAGCGGCGGTGGCGCGAGGCAGTGATTGCAGTTTTATGGCCGGTTTACAGCTTCTTTTTGTTGGAATTAGCGCCACTATTGACTTTATCCCTGTCGCTCCCTAGTCTGCAAGGTCAGTTATCAAGGTGGTATGCAATGGATATAAAGTACAATTTAAAACCCGCATCAGAGCGCCGCACTGAACCTTTTGTCCCTCAGGGAGAGGTGGGCTTTGGCAAACTCAGAACCGACCATATGTTCATGATGGATTACAAGGACGGCCAGTGGCAAAACGCCCGCATCCTGCCTTACGGTCCGTTTGAAATGATGCCCGGCGCCATGGCGCTGCATTATGGTCAGTCCATCTTCGAAGGCGCCAAGGCCTTTATGCATGACGATGGCGAGATTTATACCTTCCGTCTCGACAAAAATGCCCAGCGGCTCAATCGCTCTGCGGACATTGTCTGTATCCCGACTATCCCTGAAGAAGTGCAGCTTGAGGCCATCAACGCCCTGATTGATGTGGACCGTTTGTGGTTCCCGCGTCAGGCCGGTGCCTGCCTCTACATTCGCCCTTTTATTTTTGCCACTGAAGACAGATTGTCGGTAAGCCCCGCCAGCCAGTACACCTTCTGCGTAGTTCTGAGCCCAAGCGGCGCTTATTACGGCAAAGATTTAAGCGCTATCCGCCTGCTTATCACCACTAAGTACCACCGCGCGGTATCGGGCGGCACGGGTGCCTCCAAGGTGGCCGGTAACTACGCTGCGTCACTGCGTGCCGGCAAAGCCGCCGCTGAATACGGTGCTGCCCAGGTGCTGTATCTGGATGCCTCTAACCAGTACATTGAAGAAGTGGGCGCCATGAATCACTTCCATATCCGTAAAGACGGCACCTTGGTGATCCCGGAATTTACCGACACCATTCTGCGCTCCATCACCTCCGAGTCGATTCTGGCGCTGGGTGAAGAGCTTGGCTTTAAGGTGCGTCAGGAAACCGTAAAACTCACGGATTTCATTGCCGATATCGAAGCCGGTGAAATCGTCGAGGCCGGTGGTTTTGGTACCGCCGCCGTGGTATCGCCGGTTGGCTCCTACATTTTTGAAGACGGCCGCATCGTGACCGTGGGTGACGGGCTGGTGGGCGAGCGTATTCGCCACATCTACAAGGTGTACACCGAGATGCAAAAGGGCCTGCGCCCTGCACCGGCTGGCTGGGTGCGTAAAGTCGAGCGCCGCGGCTGACAGGCAACTGACAACTCAGTCAGACAGTACTGTTCAGAAAGTGCAAAAGGCTCCCTCGGGAGCCTTTTTGCTGGGCGCAGTTTGCCCTAAAAGTGCAGTATCGAGCTTAGCTGCACATAGCTTGAGTCGCCCTGGGCTTGGCTGCGGTAGGGGTTGGCCTTATCGCGCACCAGATAGTGGCCGAGTTCAATTCCGATACTGAGATTGGCGCGTAAATCGTGAAACAGATTGAGTGCCAGGTGGCCGCGGCGGTTTTGCTCCGCTTCGGTGTCAATCAGCCCCAGATACAGGTTACTGCGGCTTGACTCAGTCAGATGATGCCGAAGGGACAGCATGCCGCCTCGGGTCAGCTCCGGCTGGTTATTGAATACGTCCGCCGCCGCCGAGGTGCCGATGTAGCGGCCAAGGTGTCCGTAATGCAGCTGCCACACCAGCTCGCTCTGTGGATTAATCCGCAAAAGACCCGAGAGCGAGGTACCAAAGGCAGCTTGCTGTGAGCCGTCGATGGGCAGGCTGCGAGCCAGCGCGGCAACAGAGACATTGCCCCAGTCCGCATCATGGCTGTATTTGACTATCAGGTCCGGCAGCGCCATATCGGCCTCGGGTGTGGCCGTTTCGTCATAATCCCGGGTGAGCCAGGCCGGGTTTTCCAGCGCAAATTGCCAGCTGCCCCGGGTGAAGCGCAGCTGAGCCTGACGTACCATGGCTTCGCCCACCAGCGCACCGCCAAGGTTGGCCGATTCGGGAAAGCTTGCGGTATTGACGAGGGTTGACCAGGTTTGCCCGGCAGTAAATCCCTGGTAGCTCAAGTAAGCGTGCCGCAGCCGGGGCGAATAGCTGTTGGAGACGTAAGTGTTGCCCTGAGCAGAGCCTGCAAAGTCGATTTCGGCGTAGGCCCGGAGGCTATCATCGGGGTTGCTGCCTTGATTGATGCTCAGGTGAAAACGGCTTTCCTGGGCGCTGAACTGGGTTTGAGTGTGGCGCTGGGCTATGCCTCCGGGGTTGCCATCGAGTATGGGTTTGAAGGCAAGGGTGCCATGGGCCAACTTGGCGTCGGCCTTGATAAAACCGCCACCACTGAACTCAGCCGCAGCAGTCGGCAGGCTTATCAGGGCGCACAGCAGGGCGCTGACAGAGTATTTCATGGTTTGGCGAGTCCGTAAAAAAGGGGGCCGAGGCCCCCAAGGGGAGTGTTACTTTTTGAAGATGGCTTCGTTGCTGCCATAAGGGCCAAGGCCGAGATCGCGCTTGCGGATAACATCGACACGGTCGAAGGCCTCTTCGGCAACCCGCAGGTTTTTCACGTCTTTGCGCCAGTAGTATTTGAAACCATCGAAATGGGCGTTCTTGGGATACCAGTACATCACGCCCAGCCCCTGCTCACTCATGATGGGGGTGTTGTGGATATGGGCGCCGGGAATGTAAAAGTACTGACCTTTTTTCAGTGGCTGGAATTTGTTGTCGGCCAGGGTCGGGCTCTCGCCGGTGACCACGTAGTAGCACTCGGGCTGGCCGTGGAAATGCGGCTCATGGTCGGACTTGCCGCCATTGGTGATGCCAATGACCACCGGGCTGTCGGACAGCTCTTTCCACAGATAGCCCACCGGCGCGTTTTTCAAATCGCAATCCTTGGCTTCAAGGATGTTGCCGTTGTCGTCCATGGTTTTACAAAAGCGCTGGTCGGCGGCAATGCTGTCGTTGGCCTGGATGCTGTTGAAATCGACCTTACCCGCTTCCCAGTCGCGGATGTAGGCCTCTACCTGCGGATCGCGGCACTGCTCGGGCATGGTGTCCTGCGGTGCGTAGGGCGAGCTGTCGTATGGTACCGGCGTCATCTGCTGATAGGGCAGCTGGGCATGGTTGCACTGGGGGCCCTGCGCCAGGGCGCCTGTGCTGATGACGGCTAAGATGGTGGCAAGCATGGATTTATTCATGGTGATCCCCTTTTGGCTTAGAAGTAGTAACCGAAGTTGATGTTGACGCGCTTATCCCAGTCGTCGCCGATTTCCGGCAGGCCTACGTGGTCGTTATTCAGGGTGGAGAAGGTCATGTTTTTGCCCATCACGAAGTCCACCATGGTGTAAGTGGCGCCTGCGGCGATGGCGCAGCCGGTGACGTTCTGGTAGCTGTTGTCGTAGCTGTCGTCGTCCACATCCGGGGTCATCACACCGAAGTCGTTGTAGCATTTGACGCTGCCAAAGCTGGTGGGGAAGGTCTTGGCCAGATTCAGGTTGTATACCTGGCCTTTGCTGGCAATTTCGTACTGCCAGCTGACCACGGAAATCCCGATTTTATTCGGGTCGATGGCATCGGCGGCATCGTACTCGTACTGCATGGCCTGCAGTTGCAGGTTCCAGCCCTTGTAACTGCTGTCCAGGTGCAGCGCGGCGGCATAACGGTCGCCGTTGTTGCCTGTGCTGCTGTTGTAAATCTGGCCGACTTCCACCGAGCCGCCGAAGGTGGTCTGGCCGCCTTCATGTTCAAGGGTGTAGGTTTGGCGCAGGTTAATCTGATTGGTTTCTTCGTTGTGGTACTCGGTGCCGTTGATGGTGCCGGTATAGAGGTCGGCAGCGTATCGTTTGTTTTCACCGGCGGCGTATTCCGGGTTTTTGTAGAAGGCGATATCCGTGTGCCAGCCGTTTTTCTCGTAAACGGCCTTGATACCTATGTCGTGGTTATCTTCAAAGCCCAGATAGTAAGGCAGGCCAAACCACCAGCTGTTGGAGATAAACTCGCGGTTGCCAAAAGGCACCTTGTTAACCCCGAATTGCAGCTGCCAGTCGTCATTGGCCTGGTAGTAGCCGTAACCGTACTTGATGTAGTCGGTTGATGAGGTGAAGCGGTATTCCGCCGCCAGACCCCAATCGCCCATCTTGCCGTCGAACTTGATGGCGGCCATGTCGAAGTTGAAGTCGCCGCCCTTGTCCTTGGATTTTTCATCATAGTCGCGATAGGCGTAGTTGACCCTGACGGCGCCGCCCACCTTGATGCCATCCTCCGATGTCTCGGCACTGGCGTGGAATGTTGGCAGGCTGAGCGCTGCCACAATGCAAAGCGAAAGTTTGGATTTGGTGTTCATCATCATTACTGCTCTTTATTGTTGGAATTACATTTCAGCGAACCAGCTGCGGTGGCAGTCAGTGCACAGCGGGGTCTTTTTCTTGTGTTCGGCATGGCAGGCCAGACAGCTGGCGCCTTCGCCGAAGTGAATTGATTTGTGAGGGTGTGCTTCTTCGATGGGCAATGCCTCGTCGGCAATGGCTATCTCAGTGATGGAGCCATGACATTCGACGCAGGCGGCATCTGTGGTGTTTTTCTTGCCGGCTTCCTGATGGCAGGCTTTGCAGCCGTCTTCGTAAAGGAAGCTGTGATTTTCGCGGCCCTGGAGTTTACCTTTGACCGGAACCAGCTCTCCAGCCACCACAGGGCCAAACAGTGACAGGGTTAACAGCAAAGAGGTGATGGATGTTTTCATTTGTGATTACCCCCGAAGATCGCTGGCAAGGGTTTCGGCCACGACAATGCCCATGACCAGGCATTCGAGGCAGGAAGTGGAACTGAGACGGGTTTCACCGTGGATACCGCCGGTGGATTCACCAATGGCATACAGGTTTGGCATGGGGTTTAGTGTGCGCGACGCCAGCACCCGGCCACCGAGGTCGGTTTTGAGGCCGCCCATGCAGTAGTGCACCTTGGGCCAGACGCGGGACACCACAAAGGGTGGTTTAAGGAGCTGCGCCGTATCCATTTTGCGGTTGAACAGCGGGTCGTGCCGCGCCTCAACATGCTGGTTGTGTTCGGCAATCGACGCCTTGAGTGCGGCTTCATCGATGTTGAACTGCTTGGCCATGGCCTCGATGCTGTCGACTTTCCAGGCCATTTTATCGCGAAGGGCGCGCACCACGCGGTCATCATCGGGATGATCCAGATAGTTGAAAAACGCAATCGGGTAGGCGGGAGAGCCGTCCGGGTGGCGGTTTTTCATGATGGCTTCGGAGCAGGTTTTGCGATCGGCACGCTCGTCCATATAGCGGCGGCCATTTAGCACACTGACTGACATGCCTTCGTGCCAGGTAATGGACAAGAGCGCATTGGACCAGCCAAAACCGCCTTCATCCGGGCTACCCCAGTGGCCGGTTTGGATCATATTCATGTGCACCGGCAGCGCGCCGTGGTGCATGGCGGTCAGGGTGACTTCACCTGTGGCACCGGCGGCATTGGTGCAGTCCAGTGTGGGATCCAGTGACGGGTCGAACAGGGCGCGCAGTGCCATGTTCTGGGCAAAGCCGCCGTGGGCGAGGATGACCCCTTTGCTGGCCTTGATATGGCGGATTTCACCTGTGCTCATGTCCGGATAGCGGTAGTTGCTGCGAACCTTTACCCCGACAATACGGCCAGATTCCATAATGAAATCTTCAACATATTGCTGCAAGCGGGCCTCAACGCCTTCGGCTTTCGCCACCTCGAGCAGCTTGGTGGTGATGTCGCCGCCGGTGCCGTGTTGGGTGCGGATGGCTCGGGCTTTGTTGTGGCCGCCGACCTGAATATTAAAGCCCTCGCGGAATTTTACCCCCGACTGGACACACAGGTCGTAGGCTTCCAGCGAGCGACTGGCAATTTGCTCCAGCATGGGTACATCGGCCATGCCGCGGCCGGATTTTATCTGATCTTTCACCAGCTCTGCCGGTGAGTCATCGTTGACGCCCTGCGCCAGTTGGATGGGGTTTTTCGGAATGGCCAGCCAGCCGCCGTTGATGGCCGAATTGCCACCAAAGACCTGCATTTTTTCCAGCACCAGCACCTTGCCGAGTTTCTTGCGGTTTACATTCACTGCCGCCGACAGCCCGGCAAAGCCCGAGCCTATGATGACGACATCGACCGTCTCATCCCATTGAATGGTGGATTGGCAGTTGTCGGCCGCGTTCGCCCCGGTGGTGAACATGGCACCCAGGCCGCCCAGGGTGACCCCGGTACCCAGTTTCAGAAACTGTCTTCTGCTTTGCATCGAATCGTCCTTCTTGTTGAACTGAGAAGGACAATAACGGTGCGGGTGGCGGCAAAAGGTGAACCCGGTCACGGCCGAATTGGCCGGAAAAACTTATTCGTGACCCAGGTGGTGAATAAGTTTTCAGCGCTCGGCGGTGACAGATTTTGCCGCCGCAGTGGGCTGCAGTTCACGTTTTGGCAACCCCATATCTCTTTAGTGTGAGGCGCATGAAGTTATCGCGGTTGCAGCACGGCCATGGGCGGCCTGTGCTGGCATAATCAGCTGGCCTACTTTGTTGGAGCTGTTGGAGAGATACCGGTGAAATGTCCGACCGATGCCATGACGGCCTTGCGATGTAACCAAATTCTGGATGCGGCAGCCGTGCTGGTTGAACAGCAGGGGATAGTGTCATTCAAGTTTTCGCAGCTTGCGAAAGAAGTCGGCTGTTCAACCGGAACCCTTTACCGGTTTTTTCAGGGTAAAGAGGACATTCTGGTGTGTTTGTTTTTACGCCATGCCACCTCCAACTACCTGGCGGCCTTTGTTCGCCGCCACCCCGAGCTCACAGCTCAGCAGCGATTGTTGCTGCCGGTGATCTTTACCTTTGAGACGATTCGGCGCAGCAAGGTGTTTTTTACCTTAAGGTCGGTCTCGGTCAATAAATTGGTGTGGCAACTGGCCAGCGAAGAAAAGGTTGGTAAGTTTAAGCGGCGGATCAATGCATTCTGGAGCTGGTTTCATCGATCGATTGATTTGGCCATCGCCAGCGGCGAACTGAGCGCCGGAGACCGTGAGCGCAGCGAGCTGACCCAGTCGCTGGTGTTTTTCCTCACCGGCGTGCTGACCCAATTTGAAAGCGAGCTTATCCCGGTGGAATTTCTGGGTGAGCGGCGGGAAACCTGTTATCGGCATCTGGCTTTGTTGATGTCTCGCTACGGCTGGCAACAGCCGCTTACTCAGGCGCGTTACACTGAACTTGAAGCGCAGGTTGCGCGGTTTTTTGATGCCGAGGTCAAATCCCAGGGGAATTGTGACAGCTGCGCGGCGCTGGATTCTCAGCTGCAGCAAGATTGCTGCAGCTTCAAGGCGCACTGATAAGGTACCGGGAGTTACAGCTGCTTTACTGAGTCCTTCAGTCGCTTAAGCGCATCGGCGGCACTCAGGGGTTTGCCGAGCAGATAACCCTGTACTTCGTCGCAGCCGTGGGCGCGCAGGTGATTGAGCTGCTCTTCGGTTTCCACCCCTTCGGCGACGACGTTCAGCTCAAGGCTGTGGGCCAGCGCTATGATGGCGCCTGTGATGGCGGCATCGTCGGGATCTGAGCTGATGTCACGCACAAACTCACGGTCGATTTTGAGGGTATCGAGCGGGAAGCGTTTAAGGTAGGCAAGGCTTGAGTAGCCGGTACCAAAGTCATCCACCGCCAGTGATACCCCTAGCGCCTTGAGCCGCTGCAGCACGGCCACCGACTCCTGCGGGCTTTTCATGATCATCGACTCAGTGAGCTCAAGCTCGAGGCAGTGGGACGGCAGGCCGGACACCGCCAGTGCCACTTCGATGGTGGACAGAATATCCGCCTTGAGTTGACGCGCCGACAGGTTAACCGCCACGTGTAAATCGTCAAATCCTTCCGCCAGCCAGTTGGCCATGTGGCCACAGGCTTCGTTGATGACCCAGTGTCCAAGCTGATTGATAAGGCCGATTTCTTCGGCGAGCGGAATAAACTCTGCAGGCGATATAACCCCAAGCTCTTTACTGTTCCAGCGCAGCAGCGCCTCAAAACCTGTGATTTGGCCATCACGAACCCGGAACTTGGGCTGGAATGCCAGACTGAGTTCGCGGCGGTTGATGGCCTGTTTAAGGCCTGCCTCGAGCTGTACATGGCGCATGGCGTATTCGTTCAGGCGCGAGGTGTAAAACTGGAAGTTGTTCCGCCCCAGTGACTTGGCGTGATACATGGCGGTATCGGCGTATTTCACCAGCGAGGTACTGTCTTCGGCGTCCAGCGGAAAAAGGCTGATGCCGATGGAGGTGGAGATGTTAAGCACCTGCTCTTCAAGGATAAAGGGTGTCTGGAAGGCGCGGATAAGCTTTTCGGCAATCACGGTGGCGGCCTTGGACTTGGTAACACCCTCCAGAATAATGGTGAACTCATCGCCGCCGAGGCGGGCAACCGTATCGCCTTCACGCACACAGTTTTGCAGCCGGTTGGCCACGGATTTGAGCAGCAGATCGCCGATATGGTGGCCCATGGAGTCGTTGATGTGCTTAAAGCGGTCGAGATCCAAAAACAGCAGTGCCACCATGTTTTCGGCGCGGTGCGCCTGCGACAGCGCATGGCTTAAGCGGTCATGGAACAGGGTGCGGTTGGGCAGCCGGGTCAGGGGGTCGAAGGAGGCGAGCTGGCGCAAATCTTCTTCGGCCTTTTTGCGATCGGTAATGTCGGTGAACACGGCCACAAAGTGGCTCGCTTCGGATTTGGTATCCAGTACCTGATTGATTTCAAGCCAGATTAAGATGGCGCGCTGATCGCGGGTGCGGATTTTAAGCTCGCCGGCCCAGTGTTTGCTGCGCAGCAACTGCTGCTCTATGTGTTCATATAGCTGGCGGGTTGAGCGATCGTGGGCCAGGAACAGGAAGTGTTTGCCCAGAACCTGCGCCGGACTGAAGCCGGTAATGAGACTGAACGCCGGATTGACCGAGGCGACCCGATAATCGAGCCCGCCAACCACCACCGCTTCGTTCATGCTCGCGAGTACCTGCGCTGAAAGGCGCAGTTCATTTTCAATCACTTTGCGGCTGGTGATGTCTTTGTGGGTGCCGACCATCCTGAGCGGTTTGCCGCGTTTGTCGCGCTCAACCACCTTGCCCCGGTCGAGCAGCCAAATCCATTTGCCGGACTTTTCTTCAATACGGTACTCGGCTTCATAGAAGGCGCGTTCGCCTTCCGTGTGGGCCTCGAGCGCCTGCAGCACCTTGAACTTGTCTTCGGGATGGATTTTATCCAGCAGCACAGGGCCATCGACCTGCTGCTCCATGTGCGGGTGCATGCGGGTGCGGAACACCTTGCCGCTGCTGATATCCCAGTCCCACATGCCATCGCCCGAGGCCCACAGGGCGAGCTTGAGCCGTTCTTCCGAGGTGCGGATGCTGGATTCAAACTCCAGCCGTTCGCGCCGTTTGGCGCGCCGCTCACGCCAGACCCAGCCCAAAATGGTGAGGGTAAACAATCCATACAGGGCGTAGGCTGGCAGGGTACGGTAGAAGGGTGCACTGACGTTGAGCGGTATGGTAAGCACCTCGTGGCCGAGCGGATTGGCCGCCAGGCCATGGCGCACCCGCAGCAGGTAATTGCCGGGGCTCAAGTTGGTGTAGGTAATATGGGATGTTGACTGAGACTCGCGCCACTGATTGTCAAAGCCCTGCAGGAAAAAGGAAAACCTGTCTTCGCCGGGGTATGAGAAATCGAGCGAGGTGACTTCAACGCTGACCACCTTGTCGACATAGCTCATGGCGATTGAAGGTGGCTCGGCCAGGTCCAGTACTGCTGTGCGTTTGCCGCCCACGCTGTAGGCAGTCAGTGCCAATTTGGGTTCGTGGCGGACTTTGGGAATAAGCTCGGGGCGAAAGCGGGTGATGCCGTTAATGCCGCCAAACCAGAAGTAGCCATCGACGCCGGCAAATTTAACGCCGCCGTTATATTCCTGCTCCTGCAAGCCTTCGAATTTGCTGAAGGTGACTATCCGGTCTTCGCCGGGGATAAAGCGGCTGATGCCGGCGTTGCTTGAAAACCAGAACTGCCCCTGTTTGTCTTCCAGGATGGCGTAAACCGTATCGCTCGGTACCCCTTCGGCTGTGCTGAGGCGGTTGATTTGCCAGCCTTTGTCGGTGGCACGAAAAATACTGATACCGCCATGGGTACCAAGCCAGATATCGCCGTTGGCGGCCTGATAAATGTCGCGTACCCGGTTGTTGCTCAGGCTGTTTGGATTTTGCGGATCGTGACTGAAAAGCTCGGCGTCGCCGCTGACCGGATTCAGACGCACCAAACCATCCAGGGTACCAACCCAAAGCCAGCCATCGATAAATTCGACCGTCAGTACCTGGGTGGCGGGCAGCTTGTCATCGAGTTTTGGGGTTAAATCAAAGGCGAGCAGTTCATTGCCATCGGCTGGCAGATACCAGAGCCCCTCATCGGCGCCAAGCCAGATGTTGCCACGCTTATCAAAGGTGACAGCACGGCCCTGCACCCGGCCGTTCGCGGCCTGATACAGAGAAAAGCGGCCATCGGCGCCAAGCTTGCCAAGGCCATAGTTACTGGCAAACCAGAGGTTAGCCTCGGCGTCTGCCTCAATATCCCGCACCACCAACGAAAGGCTTGTGCTCGGCAGGCCAAGTGCTGCGGCAAAGAGCGCAGTGTGGTCCCGATAATCCGCCGCCTGGGGCTCAAGGGTTTTAACCCCGGCTCCTTCGGTGCCAATCCAGACAGTACCGTCACCGGTCTGGTGAATGGCACGGATCATGTTTACCTGCTTGGGCAGCACTGCGCTCTTGTCAAACAGGTGCTCAAAGTACTGGCGGCGGATGTTGATTTTATCCAGTCCCGAATAGCTGCCGCCGAGCCAGAGCACGCCGTTGGGGTCCAGCAGTATGCTCATCAGGGTGTTATCGCTGATGTCGCGGGAACTGCGGGCATCGTTCCTGTGATAGCGGGCATGCCAGCGGTCGGTGTGGCTAAGCTCAATCAGCCCCGCTCCCGGCGCGATGGCCCAGATTTCGTTTTCAGAGGCGATGGTAAAGTCGCGCAGCTCGCCATGATAAAAACTCTGCGGCTCGCTTTGCCAAAGCTCGCGGGCGACATGGCTGTCGATATCGTAACTCCACAGGCTGTTGCCGATGGCGAGCAGCACTTCGTGGCCCTGGCTTTGGATTTGATTCACCGAACTGTCGGCCGGCAGTTTCAGGCGCAGAATATTATTGCTGCTGATGGCGTAGGCGCCGTTTTCTTTGGTGCCGGCGAGCAGATACTCATCGCCTATGGTGGCAAGGCTGGTGATGTGCGGCGTTAAGGCGTTACCCAGCGGAATGGGGCGGATTTGGCCGCTTTTGCGCTGCATGGCATACAGGCCGTTTTCGGTGCCAATCCACAGGCTGTCGCCTATCACGGCAAGGCGGCTGACTTTAAGCTCGTTCAGGCCCTCGGCCTGGCCGAAGCGGGTAAACTTGCCCGTGTTCAAGTCCAGTCGGTTAATGCCCTGTGAATAGGTACTGATCCACAGATAGCCTTCCGGGTCCTGAATGATGTCGGTGATGTAGCCTTCGGAGATGCTTTGATTGTCGTCGGCGATGGGCAAAAACAGCGAAAACGCCTGCCCGTTGAAGGAGTGCAGCCCGTCCTGCGTACCTATCCAGAGCATGCCTGCATGGTCGGTGTAGAGGCGAGTGATGGTGTTTTGATTCAGGCCGTCACTGCTGCTGAAATGCTGAAATTCCAGCGTGTTATGGTAGTGATAACTGCCGTGATCTGCCCTGGCCGTTGACAGAAATATACCAAGGAACAGAACCAGAACAGAGCCAATAAATGCTCGAAACATGAGTCTCCAATCTTGCAGGGATTGGGCTGCGCACAGTTGACTGTGTCTTAATGGCCCAAAAACAAATGCGGCATTTATCCACCCGGCACAAATGCACTTAATTCCTCAGGGGTAATGGAATTTGGTGTTGTTTTTTTGTTGTAAGAGCTTAGATTCTAACGTTCGCGGCGGGGGTGTCAATTTGCGTGTAATACAAAAAGGTAAAAAGAAAAAAGGCCCCGCCGGAAGGGATTAAGCGGAGCCTTTGTAAAAGGTATTGCGGATTGACAGGTTAAGGTTGCGGCACCCGTACAGTGCCTTCCATCAGAATGCGCGCCGAGCGGCTCATAATGGCCTTGGTGACAGTCCACTGGCCGTCCACTTGTTTGGCTTCGGCGCCAACCCGCAACGTGCCGGAGGGGTGGCCGAAACGCACCGCCTGACGCTCACCGCCACCGGCGGCAAGATTCACCAGGGTGCCGGGAATAGCGGCCGCCGTGCCTATGGCCACCGCCGCTGTGCCCATCATGGCGTGGTGCAGCTTGCCCATGGACAGCGCCCGTACCAAGAGATCGACGTTATCCGCTTCAACCGTCTTGCCGCTTGACACCACATGGGTCATGGGTCTCGCCACAAAGGCCACCTTTGGGGTGTGCTGGCGGGTCTTGGCTTCATCGAGGCTCTTGATAAGCCCCATCCTGATGGCGCCGTGGGCGCGCAGCTGCTCGAACATGGCAAGCGCCGCGGGGTTGCCGTTGATGGCTTCCTGCAGCTCGTCGCCGCGATAACCAAGGTCTTCGGCATTGACAAAAATGGTCGGGATCCCGGCATTGATCAGGGTCGCCTGAATTTTGCCGCTTAAGTGCACTTCGGTGGGCACGTCCAGCTCGTCCACCAGATTGCCGGTGGGGAACATGGCGCCGCCGTCTTCGCCCCCGTCTTGAGAAGAGCCATCTGCCGGGTCGACAAATTCCAGCACGATTTCGGCGGCGGGAAAGGTTACCCCATCGAGCTCGAAATCACCGGTTTCCTGCACTTCGCCGTTAGTCACAGGCACATGGGCGATAATGGTTTTGCCGATATTGGCCTGCCAAATTCGCACTTCACAGATCCCGTTTTCAGGCACCCGCGAAGCGTCAACCAAACCCGCATGAATGGCGAAAGCACCGGCGGCGGTGGACAGGTTGCCGCAGTTGCCGCTCCAGTCGACGAAGGCGGTGTCGATGGACACTTGCCCATAGAGGTAATCCACATCGTGACCGGGCACGCTGCTCTTGTTCATGATCACGCACTTGCTGGTGCTGGAAGTCGCGCCGCCCATGCCGTCGGTGTGTTTGCCATAAGGGTCGGGGCTGCCAATCACCCGCAGCAGCAGTGCATCACGCTCTGCGCCCGGCACCCGGGCCGCCTCAGGCAAATCGTCGAGGCGGAAAAACACCCCTTTTGAGGTGCCGCCACGCATATAGGTGGCAGCAATTTTCATCTGTGGCTTACATGCCATGGCATTGAATCCTTTGACATAAATGGAACTAAGATCTTGGACAGTTTCTGACTCCACTTCAATCTGCTCGAAAGCGGAGATCTTGCAGTGAGGCCGAGCCGGGAGCGCGGAGTGTATCAGCCGATACATGAGCACTCCCGGCGTGGGATCGCGGCAAGAGAACGCTCAAATACTGCCTTGCAGGAAGTCCTGGGCGAAGCGTTGCAGAACTCCACCTGCTTCGTAGATGGACACTTCCTCTGCTGTATCCAAACGACACTTCACCGGCACTTCCAGGGTTTTGCCATCTGTCTTGTGCACCAGCAGGGTAAGGCTTGCACCCGGGGTGCGCTCGCCCTTCACATCGAAGGTCTCGGTGCCATCTATGCCATAGGTCAGGCGGGTTTCGCCCGGCATAAATTCCAGCGGCAACACGCCCATGCCCACCAGATTGGTGCGGTGAATGCGCTCGAAGCCTTCGGCCACAATCACTTCGACACCGGCAAGACGCACGCCCTTGGCGGCCCAGTCACGACTGGAGCCCTGACCATAGTCTTTACCGGCCACGATGATCAGCGGCTGTTTGCGCTCCATGTAGGTCTCGATGGTTTCCCACATGCGCAGCACCTTGCCGTCCGGCTCCAGGCGAGCGAGCGACCCCTGCTTCACCTTGCCGTCAGCATCTTTCACCATCTCGTTGAAGAGTTTGGGGTTGGCGAAGGTGGCGCGCTGGGCGGTCAGATGATCGCCCCTGTGGGTGGCGTAGGAGTTAAAGTCTTCCTCCGGCAGGCCCATTTTGGCGAGATACTCACCGGCGGCCGAGCTTGCCAGAATCGCGTTGGAGGGCGACAGGTGATCTGTGGTGATGTTGTCACCCAATACTGCCAGTGGCCGCATGCCGCTTAGGGTCCGCTCACCGGCAAGGGCGCCTTCCCAGTAGGGTGGGCGGCGGATGTAAGTGCTCTGCGGACGCCAGTCGTACAGTGGCTTCTCGGTGCCGTATTCCACGGCCAGATTGAACATGGGGTCGTACACGGCACGGAACTGCTCAGGCTTCACCGACGACTTGATGATGGCATCGATTTCCGCATCTTCTGGCCACAGATCTTTGAGGGTCACCGCATTGCCATCGGCATCAGTGCCGAGCACATCTTTTTCGATATCGAAGCGCACAGTGCCCGCGATGGCGTAGGCCACCACCAATGGCGGCGAGGCCAGAAACGCCTGCTTGGCGTAGGGGTGGATACGGCCGTCGAAGTTACGGTTACCCGACAATACGGCGGTGGCGTAAAGATCCCGCTCGATGATTTCCTGCTGAATAACTGGGTCCAGCGCGCCGCTCATGCCGTTACAGGTGGTGCAGGCGAAGGCGACTATGCCAAAGCCGAGCTGCTCAAGATACGGCAACAGACCTGCTTCTTTCAGATACAGCTCAACTGCCTTGGAGCCGGGCGCCAGAGAAGTTTTCACCCAGGGCTTGCGCACCAGCCCTTTTTGTACCGCATTGCGGGCAATAAGGCCCGCGGCAATCACGTTACGGGGGTTACTGGTGTTGGTACAGCTGGTGATGGCGGCGATGATCACCGCGCCATCGGGCATCTTGCCGGCTTCCTCTTGCCAGTCGGCGGCAATGCCCTTGGCGGCCAAATCGCTGGTGGCCAAACGGGCATGGGGGTTGGAAGGCCCGGCCATGTTGCGTACTACGCTGGAGAGGTCAAACGTCAGCACCCGGCCATAGTCGGCGCCGGTCATGGCATCCGCCCACAGGCCTGTGGTTTTGGCATAGTTTTCAACCAGCTGCACCTGCTGCTCGTCGCGGCCGGTGAGGCGCAGATAGTCGATGGTCTGCTCGTCGATATAGAACATGGCGGCGGTGGCGCCATATTCAGGGGTCATGTTGGAGATGGTGGCGCGGTCACCCAGGGTCAGCGCCTTGGCGCCTTCGCCAAAGAACTCAAGGTATGCACCCACTACCCGCTCTTTACGCAAAAACTCGGTCAGTGCCAGCACCACGTCGGTGGCGGTAATGCCGGGGTTTGGTTTGCCGGTAAGCTCAACACCCACGATATCCGGCAGACGCATCCAGGAGGCGCGGCCCAGCATCACGTTTTCGGCCTCAAGGCCACCCACGCCGATGGCGATTACGCCCAGGGCATCCACGTGTGGGGTGTGGCTGTCGGTGCCTACGCAGGTGTCGGGGAAGGCGATGCCGTCACGCACCTGAATCACCGGCGACATCTTTTCCAGGTTTATCTGGTGCATGATGCCGTTGCCGGGTGGGATCACATCCACATTGCGAAAGGCTTTTTTAGTCCAGTTGATAAAGTGGAAGCGATCGTCGTTGCGTCTGTCTTCGATGGCGCGGTTTTTCTCAAAGGCATCCTTTTCGAAGCCGCCGTGCTCCACCGCCAGTGAGTGGTCCACAATCAGCTGGGTTGGCACAACCGGGTTCACCTTGGCCGGGTCGCCGCCTTTGGCCGCAATGGCATCACGCAGGCCGGCAAGATCTACCAGCGCCGTTTGGCCAAGAATGTCGTGGCATACCACCCGGGCAGGGAACCAGGGAAAGTCTAGGTCCTGCTTGCGGAAAATCAGCTGGCTCAAGAAGTCGTTCAGGCGCGCAGGCTCGGCCTTGCGCAGCAGGTTTTCGGCCAGCACCTTGGAGGTGTAGGGCAGTTTGTCGAAGGCGCCGGGGGCGATGGCATCTACCGCCTCGCGGGTGTCGAAGAAGCTTAAATTGGTACCGGGCAGCGGCTTACGGAATTGAGTGTTCATAACGGCGTTCCAGAAATGCAAAAAGGGCGCGAACGTTTTTGGCTGTTTGTTGTTATTGCGCTGTGGTTAACGGGGCCAACCTTTGGCCGGCCCCGCCGTTATCAGCCGCGCTCGCTGATAGGGGTAACGCGGCGCAGTTCTACACCCACATAATCGGCGCTCGGGCGGATGATGCGGTTGTTGCTGCGCTGCTCCATCACGTGGGCTGTCCAGCCGCTGACCCGCGAGCATACGAAGATGGGGGTAAACAGCTTGGTGGGAATGCCCATGAAGTGATAGGCGCTGGCATGGAAGAAGTCGGCGTTACAGAAGAGCTTCTTCTGCTCCCACATAAAGGCTTCGCAGGCCACGGAAACACGGTACAGACGGTCGTCGCCGTATTCCCTGGCGAGCTTTTCAGACCACTCTTTGATGATGGCGTTGCGTGGGTCAGACTCGCGGTAGATGGCGTGACCAAAGCCCATGATCTTCTCTTTACGCTCCAGCATACCGGCCAGTACGTCGCGGGCGTGCTGCTCGTCGCGCATATCCTGAATCAGTTCCATGGCCGCTTCGTTGGCGCCGCCGTGCAGCGGGCCACGCAGTGAGCCGATGGCACCGGTTACGCAGGAGTGCATATCAGACAGGGTCGAAGCACAGACGCGGGCGGTAAAGGTGGAGGCGTTGAACTCGTGCTCGGCGTAGAGGATGAGTGATACATCCATTACCCGGGCGTGCAGGGCAGATGGCGCCTTGCCGTGCAGCAGGTGCAGGAAGTGGGCACCTATTTGCTCGTCATCGGTCTCGGTTTCGATGCGCACGCCATCATGGCTGAAGCGATACCAGTAGCAGATGATGGATGGGAACACCGCCAGCATGCGGTTGGTCACGTCAAACTGGTCGGCAAAGCTTTGTTCAGTTTCCAGGTTGCCGAGCATAGAGCAGCCGGTACGCAGCACGTCCATGGGGTGAGCATTGGCTGGGATGCGCTCCAGCACTTCTTTCAGTGCCTGTGGCAGACCGCGAAGGCCTTTGAGCTTGGCGCGGTAGTTGTCCAGCTCCAGCTGAGTAGGCAGTTCGCCGTAAAGAATGAGGAAGGCTACTTCTTCGAAGCTGGCGTTCTCGGCCAAATCTTTCACGTCATAGCCGCGGTAGGTGAGGCCTGAGCCGGATTTACCTACGGTGCTCAGGGCGGTTTCACCGGCGCTCTGACCACGCAGGCCTGCACCACTCAGTTTTTTATCGGTTGTCTCAGCCATTTTGCATTCCCTCGTAAACTCGTCTTTTTCTGAAGGCCGGCATCGTTAGGGCGATGGGGTCCCGGCGCTGATTTATGGATTACTTTGTTCGCCCCGGGTTTTAGCCGGGGCGGGAAGCAGCTACTGCCTGGGTCTTATGCCCCGCTGTCTTCGTCCCTGTGTTGCTTGTTATCTTTCTGTCTTGCCTGGTCTTATTTGCCGTTCGCCTTATTTGTTTTTTCCTTCGGCAAACAGGCGATCGAGCGTGTCTTCAAAGCTGTGGTAGTTCAAAAATTCGTACAGCTCTTTGCGGCTTTGCATGGTGTCTACCACATTGCGCTGGTGGCCATCGTTCATCAGTGCCTGCATCACCTTAAGGGCGGCCAGGTTGGCGGCGCGGAAGGTGCTTAGCGGATACAGCACCATGTCGGCACCGGCCTCATACAGGGCGGACTTGTCGAACAGCTCGGTCTGGCCGAATTCGGTCATGTTGGCGAGGATCGGCGCCTTTACTGCATCCTTGAATTTGCGGTACTGGGGCAGCTCGGTCAGGGCCTCGGCGAAAATCATGTCGGCACCGGCCTCGATATAGGCCTGGGCGCGCTCAATACCAGCATCTAGGCCTTCCACAGCTACGGCATCGGTGCGGGCCATGATGACGAAGTTCTCATCGGTACGGGCATCCACGGCGGCCTTGATGCGGTCAACCATCTCTTCGGTGCTCACCACGGCCTTATTGGGGCGATGACCACAGCGCTTTTGCGACACCTGATCTTCCATGTGCACGGCGGCAACGCCGGTCTTTTCAAATTCTTTGATGGTGCGGGCGATGTTGAAGGCGCCGCCCCAGCCGGTGTCTATGTCGACCAGGAGTGGCAGCTCGGTGGCCGAGGTGATGCGACCGGCATCAATCAGCACATCGTTCATGGAGGTCATGCCCAGATCCGGCAGACCATAGGAGGCGTTGGCCACCCCGGCGCCGGACAGATAAAGCGCCTGAAAGCCGGTCTTTTCGGCCATCAGAGCGAAATAGGCGTTGGTGGTACCAACGATTTGCAGTGGCTTGGAGCGTGCCAGTGCGTCGCGAAAACGCTTGCCTGCGCTGTGGGTCATGCTGTCTCTCCCTTTAATTGCTGTGTGTTGGCGAAGGTAGCTGAGCTGTGCTCACGGGCGCTGGCCTCGGCCTTGAGTTCTTTAAGGCGCGCCTCTGTGTTGCGTCGTCCCTGTTCGATATGGCGCTGCATCAACAGCGCCGCCAGTTCACCGTCTCTGTCGCTGATGGCTTCCACTATGCGTCTGTGTTCGGCGATAGCGCGGCTTGGGCGCTGGTGGTTGCTGCACTGATAGCGGTACATGCGAAGCAGGTGATACAGGCCGCCCATCAGGGTTTCCTGCAGGTGTTTGTTGCCGCTGGCGCGGATGATTTGATAGTGAAAATCCACATCACCTTGCTCCTGAAAATAGGTATCGCCCTGCTTGAGCGCTGCTTCCTGACGCTCAAGCAGCGCCTGCAATTCGGCAAGTTGGGCGTCTGTGATGCGCTCGGCCGCGAGGCGACAGGCCATGGCTTCGAGGGTGGAGCGCAAATCGTAGAGATCGTTCAGCTCTTCCACCGACAGCTGCGCTACCCGGGCGCCCACATGGGGCATGCGCACCACTAAACGTTGCCGCTCAAGGGTTTGCAGCGCTTCGCGGGTCGGGCCTCGGCTGATGCCGAAGCGCTCGGCCAGTGCCTGTTCGTTGATCTTGCTGCCGGGGGCCAGTTCGCCCTTGATGATGGCGGTTTGAATGGCACTCAATACCTGATCGGCCAGGGTAGCCGCGCCGCGCTCATTTGCTGAATGGTCTTTGGAAGTGTCTTGGCTCATGGTGCTGTCGCCTTTTGTGCAACCCGGACTCTGACAATGGTTGAAAATTAGACCCGTTTGGCAGGATTGTCAACAATGTGTTGACGTAGACGTAAGTCTAACAAATGGTGTTGATAGGGTTGTAATTTCATTATCTGATTGATAAATATGTTTATTTGTATATGTTTTTGTTTGGTGTGTTTTTGCATCACAGTCGCCTGCTAAGTTTTATTGTCAACAACTGGCGGTTTTGCACTTTGTCTGCAAGGCATGGGATGATGTGGCAATTGGCTAATAAGGGTAGTTGTATTCATCGATGTTTGCCGCCGATGTGCTGCCCACTACAGAGCGAAGAAGCGATGGAAAAAATCCTGGTGAGCGCCTGCCTGCTGGGCGAAGCGGTGCGATATGACGGCAAAGATAATTTGCTGGATTCCCCCCTGTGGCAAGGCTGGCAGCAGCAGGGGCGCTTTGTCAGTATCTGCCCTGAGTGCGCCGGCGGCTTGCCGACGCCAAGGCCTGCGGCAGAAATCGTCAGTCCGCCAGGCCGCGAGGCCGTTGGAAGCCAGGCCATTCGGGTGCTGACGGTGTATGGAGCCGATGTGACTGATGCTTTTGAAAAAGGTGCCAAGGACGCTTTAAAGCTTGCCCGGCAGAACAATATCCGCTTTGCGGTACTTAAGGCCCGCAGCCCTTCCTGTGGCAAGGGGCTGATTTACGATGGCAGCTTTTCCCGCACCCTGATTGACGGTGACGGTGTTACTGCGGCGCTGCTGAGCCTTCATGGCATCGAAGTCTTTACCGAGCATCAGTTGCAGCAGCTCGCAGAGCGGTTGGCCGAGGTCGAAGCCTGAGGCGGTGCGCAGGCAATAAAAAACGCAGGCTTTGGCCTGCGTTTTTTATGTCGCTAGCGACAGGGCGTTCAGTTGGGGCTTCGCTCGGCAAGCTCTCGGTAGCTGCTGGTGCAGGCTTTGTGCTCGGCGAGCAGCGCATGGATTTGTTCATCCTTTTGCAGCCAGATGTCATTGAGCCATCGCTGGAACTGGGCGCGGTACTCGGCATTGCTGAAATACTCTTTGTCATCGACCTGAGGCACCGGCAGTGCTTCAACTCTGATAACGATTTTGCTCACTTTGCCCTGCATTACCCCGGCAAGAATGTCTTTGGGCGCGTCGGGATACACCACGGTCATGTTCAAAAGGTGGCTGAACTGCTCACCCATGGCGGAAAGGGCAAAGGCGATACCGCCAGCCTTGGGGCGCAGCAGATAGCGGTAGGGCGAATTTTGCCGATCGCGCTTTTCTTCGGTGAAGCGGCTGCCTTCCACATAGTTGATGATGGAGGTGGGCAGATCGCGGAATTTCTCACACGCCTTGCGGGTGGTTTCCAGATCCTTGCCCTTGAGTTTGGGGTTCTTTTTCAGCTTCTCCGGGCTGGTGCGATTCATAAAAGGCATATCCAGCGCCCAGCACCCCAAGCCCATGATGGGCACATAAATCAGTTCTTTTTTAAGGAAGAACTTCAGCATGGGGATGTGGTTACGCAGGATATAGGTCTGGGCGGCAATGTCGAAGCCGCTCAAATGGTTACTGATCACCAGATACCAGCCGTTTTTATCCAGCCCATTAATGCCTTTTACATCCCATTCGATTTTGGCAATCAGCTTCAGAATGGCGCCGTTGAGGGTGGCCCACAGCCACATAAAACGGTTCATCAGCATGGTGACCCGGACCCGACCCGCCTTGAAGGGGGTGAGCAGCTTGACGAGACCACCGATACACACCAGGGAACCGCAAATGGCGGTATTGATAATGAGCAGACTACCACTGATGAAAAACAGCAGCGGCCCCGGCAAAAAGTTAAGCATGTTGTTCGCAAACCTCTGATTTTATGTCTTCCTGACGCGAGAGTTTGTCGAGGATGACATCCTTTTCAGACCAAATCTCGTTGAGTTGTTCCTGGAAATCCTGTTTGAATTCACGGTCGTTAATATAGTCACCGCGCATCTCGGTACTAATATCGGCCACAGTGACGTGTACGCGGATTTCATCGACCTGACCCGAGATAAAGTCCCAGAAACTGGGCACCTTGCCGGGATAGTAAATGGCGACGTCTACCAATTTGTGGATTTGCTCGCCCATGGCGGAAAGGGCAAACGCCATGCCGCCGGCCTTGGGGCGCAGCAGATGCTGATAAGGCGAGTTCTGCTTTTTGTGTTTGGCAGCCTGAAAGCGGGTGCCCTCAACAAAGTTCATCACGCTCACCGGCTTGTCTTTAAACTTGGCGCAGGCGCGGCGGGTGATTTCGATATCCTTGCCCTTGAGTTTGGGGTTCTTTTTCAGCTCGGCGGTGGAATAGCGACGCATAAAGGGGAAATCCAGCGCCCACCAGGCAAGCCCCAGCACCGGCACATACAAGAGCTCTTGCTTAAGGAAAAATTTCAGAAACGGGATTTTGCGGTTGAAAACCCGCTGCAGCACCAGAATGTCGACCCAGCTCTGGTGGTTGGCAATCACCATATACCACTCATCGCGGCTCAGCTCGGCGTTGCCCTGCACATCGATACGCACCGGGTGCAGCACATTTTGAATAAAGCCGTTCACCGAAATCCAGTTGGAGGCACAGCCATCCACCAGATAGGACATCAGCTTACGCAGGGCAGGAATGGGCAGCAGCTTTACCAGACCAAGCAGCACAATAGGGACAAACCAAAACAAGGTGTTAAGGGTGTACCCCAAAAAAGCAAAAGAGCCCCGGAAAAGCGACAGCAGCGTGCGCATTCATACCTCCTGAATTTTGTGGACGCCTATGTTAACCGTGAATGGCGTATTGCTCAATCTTGCGGCCGACCCCTGAGCGCTGGCAGTACCAGTGAGCTTTTGGCGCACAGGGCACAAATGGACGACACTTACCTTAATTCATCCTTGGACATGCGCTATGAAATCACTGATTGGGTGCCTGCTGCTTGTCTTGCTGCAGGCGAGCTTGGCGGTAAATGCGGTTGCTACCGACATGAACAGCGCCGATGCTGAGATTATCCTCGCCTACCGCACCACCGAAAAACTGCCCTTTATTGCCCAGGCGCCCGACAATCGGGGCCTGTTTGAAGATATGTTTCGTGAGGCTGCGCACCGCGCCGGGCTGCGCCTCAAAATCGAGCGCATGCCCAAGGCGCGTATTCTTAATGCGCTTATCAATGGCGACGTGGATTTTTACCCGCAATTTACCTTTGATGACGCGCGCAACAAGTACACTTTTTTTGCGCCGAATGGTCTCAACGTCAGTTACAGCGCTATTTCGAGACCGGGCATTGGGAGGCTGGATTCAGCCGAGCACTTTAACGGTCTGACATTACTGCATGGGGTCGGTAATCCGGATTATCTCGATAAGCTGGGCTTTGGCAGCGCCCGAACCAAACGTTTTGAGGTGGCCGAAATGGATTTGGCCAAGGCCATTATGATGATCCAAAAAGGCCGCGCCGATGCCTATATCTATGAGGCTGAGCCGCTGGAATACGCCCTGATTAAAAGTGGCGTGACCGATGTCATCCTGCACCGCGAGCTGATGAGCCAGGCCGAGCCTGCAACCTTGGGCTTTTCACGAAAGTCGCGCCTGATAGCGCTGGAGCCGAATCCTTTTTACGACGGGGCGAGCCCTGTATCGGCCGACAATCAACCCGAGCGTCTGGTTGCCGGCTCACCGCTGGCAAGGCTCGTAGGCGCGCTGGACGAGATGCGCCGTGATGGCACCATTGCCGCCTTGTACCGCAAGTATCTTGGGCAGGAACCACAGTAGTTCGGCTGTTGTTGTAATGAATGATTGTTGCGATGATGTTTATCAGCGCCCGAGCTGCTGTGACAGGCTGGCGAGCAGCCTGTCCATGGCGCGATATCCGAGCGCCTGCGCCAGATGTTTGCGCTCCACATTGGGGCTATTTTCAAGGTCGGCGATGGTGCGGGCTACCCGCTGCAGGCGGTGAAAGCTTCGCACCGACAACCCAAGCCGGTTAACGCTTTGCTCAAGAAATTCAAGATCCTGCTGCATGAATCCCGCCTGTTTCAGCTCTTTTCCCGTGAGTTCACTGTTAAGTTTGCCAGCCCGCGCCAACTGGCGTTCGCGGGCGTTGGCCACCCTGCGGGCTATGGTGTCAGTGGTGTCGGCGGTCGGGGCATTTTGGGTGAGGGTGCCCGGCGGCAGTGGAGGTACTTCGATGGACAAATCGAAGCGGTCAAGAAAGGGGCCCGAAAGCCGTGCCAGATAGCGGCTGATTTGCTCGGGACTCGAGCGGCTGCCGGGGCCGGCACTGCCGCAGGGGCTTGGGTTCATGGCGGCTATCAGCTGAAAGCGGCTGGCAAAGGTGAGTTTGGCGGCGGCGCGGGAGATAACTACCTCGCCTGTCTCCATCGGCTCGCGCAGGCAGTCGAGCACCTTGCGCGGGAATTCCGCCAGTTCATCGAGAAACAGCACGCCCCGGTGGGCGAGGGAAATCTCCCCGGGCTTGGGCATGCTGCCACCGCCAACCAGAGAGATGGCTGAGCAGGTGTGGTGCGGTGAGCGAAAGGGGCGGCGATGAAACTCACTGGGTTTGATATTAAGCCCTGCCACCGAATGCAGCGCCGCCACTTCAAGTGCTTCGTCGTAATCGAGCGGCGGCAGTAAGCCCATTATCCGGCTGGCGAGCATGGTTTTACCGCAGCCCGGCAATCCCAGCATAAGTAGGTTGTGAGCGCCTGCGGCGGCTATTTCCAGCGCCTGCTTGGCCTGATACTGGCCAATGACCTCACTGAGGCAGTTAAATCTTGCCGGTGCGTCATCCAGCCACTCGGCGCCTTGCTCAAGCCCCGGCAATGGCTGCTGCCCATGCAGAAACGCCACCAGATGCACCAGCTGGCTACACAAACGAATGGCGGGATAGTCGACCAGCTCGGCATCGGCGCGGTTGGCGAGTGGCAATATGAGTTCGTGCCCGTCCCTGCGGGCGGCAACTATAACGGGCAGCAGCCCCTGACAGAAGCGGATTTCACCCGACAGTGCCAGCTCACCGACAAACTCGCGGTTTTTAAGGCTTGCGAGTGGGATTTGCCCCGAGGCGGCCAGAATGCCGATGGCAATGGGCAGGTCGTAGCGGCCACCCTGTTTGGGTAAGTCGGCCGGGGCGAGATTGACTGTGATGCGCCGCATCGGAAACTCAAACCCAGCGTTCACGAGGGCGCTTCGAACCCGCTCGCGGGCTTCTTTGACCGAGGCTTCGGGCAGGCCAACCAGATTGAAGGCGGGCAGGCCGTTGGCAAGATGCACCTCAACCGTCACGGCCGGAGCCTCAACGCCGAGGCTGGCGCGGGTGGCAACGCAGGCGATGCTCATGGGACAAATCCTTTTGTTCCGGGATAGAGCTCAGTGTAGCAGCTGCGCGGCCTGCAGCACGATTCGGTGATACGAAGGTACTAAATGCTACATTGCAATGTGTTGCATTTTGTGACATTTATAGTTAATTCTTCTGCGACGCAGAAGCAAGGACGATACATTACCAGCAGGGAGCCGTAGCCGTCGGGTAAGTAGGGTGTATTCATGAGGATGACGTTTTTTTGGGGATTGATGCTGCTGTCGTCCCTGACGCATGCCAAAACTGATGTGTTATTTCTGAATCCGGGCACCAGCGATGAAAGCTTTTGGCACGATGTGGATAGCTTGCTGACGGTGGCCGCGGCCAAGTATGATTTTGACGTCAAAACCCTTCACTCCAACCGCAATCACTTTGAAATGATCCGTCAGGCTACCGAGGCTGCCGCGTCAACCACTCTCCCCAAGTACGTGATTTTGGTCAATGAAAAGCAGTCCGGCGCCCGCATGCTGGAGGCTTTTTACCAAAAGCCGGTTTATGTGCAGTTTTTGCTGAACGATCTTAAGCCGCTGGAGCGCGGCGCACTGCTGCGCGATCCCCATTGGAGCAAATACCTGTTGCCGCCTGTGGTGCCGGATAATCGCAGCATAGGCTATCAAACCGCCCGCGCCCTGATGGCGGGGCTCGGAAAAGATAAGCCGGCGCAGGTGGTGCTTATTTCCGGTGACAAGTCCACACCGGCATCGGTACAGCGCACCGAGGGCGCGCTGGCGGCTTTGCAATCCATGGCTGAAATCAGTACCGAACAAACTGTCTATGGACAGTGGCAGGAAGCCAAGGCGTATCAACAAACACAAATTCTGCTGAGCCGTTATCCCAAACTCGATGCCGTCTGGACTGCCAATGACTTAATGGCGTTTGGCGCCATTCGTGCTATCCGAGAATCGGGGCGTGAGCCCGGCAGGGACGTGCGCATCGCCACCATCAACACCTCACCGGAAGTACTTGCCGCAAGGCGCAGTGGCGAAATCAATGTGCTTGGTGGCGGCCATTGTCTGGCGGCCGGAGTGGCGCTTGCCAATCTAAGGCAGCACAACGTCAGCGGCCACTACCCCGACAGCCGTTACCCACTGTTTTGGATGCTGAATCCCGACAGTGAGTTTTTCAGCGCGCTCGAGCGGCGTGACTGGGACTTTTTACTCAACATGACCTTAATTGCGCCAATGGACGGCGACGAGTCGCAGATGGTGCTGTGCGACGGGCCTGTCACCGGGTGCAGGTGAGGCCTTGAGCAGCAGATTTACCTCCATCAGCAGCAAGGTGACCGTGATGATTATCATGGCCAGTTCCCTGTTTGCGCTGCTGACCATGCTCATTCAGCTGCTGTGGAATTATCTTGGCGCCGTCGGCAATGCCCGCAATGAAATCCATGGCTACAGCGAGCTTATCCTGCCAACGCTGGCTCAGGCGCTGTGGGATGTTGACCGCTCGCTGCAGCAGGATTTGCTCTCTGGCATGGAGCAGATGCCCAACGTCGGCAGTGTCGAACTGGCAAGCCGCGATGGGGTTTACATTAAGCTTGGCGGCGAAGCCCAACTCGGCAGCCAAGCCCAGCCCGGCAGCGAAGCTCAGCGTGGGGGCGAATCGCGGCGTAGCGCCGACGCGGTGGCCGAGCCTGTGGTGCTGGCGGTTAACTACGAAGGCGAGCGCATTGCCACCCTCACCATTGCGCTTGACCGCAGCGAGATTTATTCCACCCTGTGGCATCAAATGGTGCCCCTGCTGCTTGGCAATGCACTCAAGACGCTCGCGATGGCATTTGTCATCCTCTATTTGCTCAAGCATTTGATCATGAAGCGGTTACTGGCACTATCCAGCTTTGCCGATGCGGTGGGTTTATCGGAAGGGGCACGGGCGGTGCCGGCGCTTCAGCTTGACCGGAAAAATGATGAAATCGGCCAGGTGGCGTCAGCCCTCGAGGCCATGTATCGCCGTATTCGCGGCGATTGGGCTCTTATCCGCCAGCAGCAACGTAAACTGGCGCTGCGTGGCCGGGCTCTCAGCCACACGGTGGAGCGTCAGGATGACATGCTTAAATGGATGGCGCAGGCAAATCAGCTGCTTGCCGAAGTCAGTCTGCGCTTTTTAAAGGCCTCGGCAACCGACTCGGCCGCTGAGCTTGGCTTTTTTACCGAAAACCTCGGCCAGATGCTCGCCGTAGAGCGGGTTGCCGTGATGGAGTTTGGCGATGGGCGGGTGTCCTATCGCGGCTTCTGGTCGCCGGAGCCTGACGCCATGCCCGCCAGAGACCTGCTTATCGATAACCTGCCGG
Source organism: Shewanella jiangmenensis (assembly GCF_018596335.1). Taxonomy (GTDB): domain Bacteria; phylum Pseudomonadota; class Gammaproteobacteria; order Enterobacterales; family Shewanellaceae; genus Shewanella; species Shewanella jiangmenensis. The sequence goes on from NZ_JAHEPS010000004.1 coordinate 416,539, forward strand.
CATTGCACCACAAATTTGGCCAGACCCGTACCGTGGTGATTGAGGATGTTGAGCAAATCTGCGACAGCGATCCGTTGGAATACCGTTATCTTAAGCAGGTTGGTATCACCTCGGTGGCCGGTTTTGCCATCACGGACGGGGATACCTTACTCGGGGTGCTTGCGGTCAGCAATCTGACGGCGCCGCTTTGCTGGAGCCCCGAAAAGTCGGCCATTCTGACTCAGTTTGCCGCGGCGCTGAACGAGCTGTGGCTGCGGGAGCGGCGTGAGCAGCGGATGCTTGAACTGCAGCAGGAGCTGATGCGGGTCAACGTAAAACTCGCTGAAGAAGCGGTGACTGATGCGCTGACTGGCCTCAGTAACCGCCGCCCCTTTGTCGAGCGCCTGTCGGCGGAGATTTTCCGCACCGGCGCGCTGCTGATGATAGATGTGGACTTTTTCAAGCGTTACAACGACAGCTATGGCCATCTTGCCGGCGACGATGTGCTTAAGCGGCTGGCGCAATTGTTAAAAGAGACACTGCCGAAAAATGCCCTGCCGGCGCGGATCGGCGGTGAAGAATTTGCGGTGGTGATCCCGGGCATGGATGCAGAGGCGCTGACCTTGCTGTGCCGGGATTTACTCGATGCGGTGCGGATACTGGCCATTCCTCATCAGGGCTCGCACCTTGGCCATGTTTCCCTCAGCATAGGCGCGGTTTCTCTTGAACATTGCAGCAGCGTTCGTGATGCCATGGGCAAGGCCGATGCGAGCCTGTATCTGGCCAAAGAGCAAGGCCGCAACACTGCGGTGGTCAATGGTTCTTTGTCGGTGCTGACTGTCCGTCAGGCAGACTGATTGCAAAACCCTTTGCTGATGTCCTTTGCAAATGTTCGCTGCTGATGTCCCTTGCTGATTTCAGGCCGGAATACCCGCTCAGGGCTGGGGTTGCTGCAGTTTTTCCTGGTTTATTTCGAGTATCCGCGCCAGTTCGCCCTGGTTTCTGAGCTTATTGATTTGCTCATCAAAATGGCGCTTAAGCCATTCCCGCTTCGGGCTTTGGGGCGAAATCAGCAGGTAAAAGGGTTCGCTGGGCGCGCCGATGATGGGGCCTTTGCCAAGCGGCGGAAACGGCTGATTGGGCATCAGAGCCAATTTGGCCGGCAGCAGCTCCAGTCGGTCGAGGTAAAAGCGGCAGCGCCCGGCACTCAGCACTTCAGAAAGCTGCTTGTAGCTTGCTGTGCGCACCACGTCTGTGCCGCTTGCCAGACCGAAGTGGCTGTAGTTGTGATCGCCAAGGCCGCAAACCGTGCCAGCGCTGCGTAATTCTTCTGCTGAGGCAACCTCGGTTGGTGCGTCTTTCGTCGAAGCGAGAAAAAAATAGCCGGGTGTCAGATAATAATAAGGCTCAGATGAGATATAATCCCGCTGCCGCTGCTCGTTCATGGATGCGCTCAGGGCACCATCCACGGCTCCGGTAGTCAGGGATACAAGACATCGCCGCCATGGAAGGGACACCACCTCATAGGATCCCACCTCAAATACCCGTTTGAGCACATCGATATCGTAACCGGCAAGTTCAGTGGTTTTGGCATTGCCCTGACGGACAAAATAGTTGAATGGCGGAAACTCGGTTTCCTCGACACAGAAGGTGAGCTTGCCCTCTGCCGCGTCGCATGGCGGCGCGAGAAGCGTCACAAAGTTGAAAAATGCCAAAAGATATAATGATTTGAACATCGCTCCCCCATCGGCTGTGGCCGACGTACTGAGTATAGCAAGCGATAGGCGCAGCCGCGCTGATCCACAACGGACGAGAACATGGGTTTTATAGAGAATATTTTTGTTATCTTGCTGCTGATAAGTGTCAGCTGCTTTTTTTCCATGTCGGAAATTGCGCTGGCAGCCGCCCGTAAAATCCGCCTGCGCCAACTGGCCGACGAAGGCAATGAGCGCGCCGCCAAGGTATTGGAGCTGCAGGCCCATCCCGGCAACTTTTTCACCGTGGTGCAAATTGGCCTCAACGCGGTCGCCATCATGGGCGGTATTGTCGGTGAATCGGCCTTTACCCCGCACATCATGGCGCTGCTGCAAGGCGTTGTGCCCGATCACTGGCTCAGTAAAGTCAGCTTTTTATTATCATTTTTGCTGGTAACCAGCCTGTTTATTCTGCTCGCTGATTTGATGCCAAAGCGCATTGCGATGGCCATGCCCGAGCGGGTCGCCATGCGTTTGGTCGGCGCAATCACCCTGTGTATTACCGTGCTGCGCCCCTTGGTTTGGCTCTTCAACGCACTGGCCAACGGTCTGTTTCGCATGCTGCGTATCCCCACCGAACGTAACGATGCCATCACCGAAGATGATATTTATGCGGTGATGGACGCGGGCGCCGAGGCCGGCGTGCTCGACAAGGGCGAGCAGCAGATGATGGAAAACGTGTTCGAGATGCAGAGCGTGCCGGTGACGTCGGCCATGACTGCCCGCGAAAGTCTGGTGTTTTTCCGCCAGAACGACACCGAAGATGACATCAAGCGCAAAATTACCCAGGACCCGCACAATCAGTTTCTGGTGTGTGATGGTCTGCTGGATTCCATCAAGGGTTATGTGAATTCCACCGATGTGCTTATTCGATTAATCAGCGGTCAGCCCTTGAATCTGAAAGATAATTCGTTGGTGCGCAGCTGTCCTATTATCCCCGACACCCTGAGCCTTTCTGAGGCGCTGGATTATTTCCGCAACAACCGGGTGGATTTTGCAGTGGTGATGAACGAGTACGCCCTGGTGATTGGGGTCGTGACCTTCAAAGATCTGCAAAGCGCCGTGATGGGCTCCTGGGTGCTGGCCGAAGGCGAGGAGCAAATCGTCGCCCGCGATGCCTCCTCCTGGCTGGTGGACGGCGTGACGCCTATCACCGACGTCATGCGCGCCTTTGGCATCGACAGTTTTCCCCAGAGCCAAAACTACGAGACCATCGCCGGTTTCATTATGTTTATGCTAAGAAAAATACCGCGCCGCACGGACTTTGTGGTCTATGCCGGTTACAAGTTTGAAGTGGTTGATATCGACTCCTACAAGGTTGATCAGTTGCTGGTAACCCGGGTCGAGCAGCCGCCGCTGAGCTAATCCCAGCTCAAAGCCAGGCCAAAGTGCAAAGCCGGGCGAAAAGTAAGGCGAAAAGTAGGGCGAAAAGTAGGGTAAAAAGCCAGGCGCAAAACTAAGCTGCGCCGGATGTCCGGACTCAAGCGAAAAAGCCGCGAAGCTATTAATGGCTCGCGGCTTTCTTATTTGTAAAAAGCTTTATTTCTTCAAAGCTTATTGGTCGATACAGTCGAGAAAGGCGGCAATCAGCGGGTCATCCAGCCGTTTACCTTTGCAGCAGCAGCCAAGCTCAAACGGCGCTATCGGCACGGGGCTTGGAATAAGCGCAATCCGGTCGCGCACCGGGCTGTGCTGGATCACCACTTCCGGAGTGATGCTCACCCCGCAGCCGAGCGCCACCATGGAGACAATCGCCTCGTGGCCCGACACCTTGGCGTAAATATTCGGATTAATGCCCATGGCGCGAAACCAGGCATCGGCGCGACGCCTCCCTGGGCCATGCTCTTGTAAAATAAAGGGTAATCTGTCCCACTGGATGCTGGCTTCTGCCAATAGCTCCTTGGCGCGGCAATGTACCTGGGGCGCTATCAGGGTCAGTGGAATGGTTTCAATCGGCGCAAAATGCAGGTTTTCCGGAAAGGATTCCGGCAGCGCCGCAATGGCGATGTCGGCGCGGTTTTGCTGCACTTCGCTGACCGCGTGGGCGGCATCGCCGGTGCTGAGCACGATTTCGACCAACGGATGCTCGCGGCGGAATTTATCCAGCATCTTGGGCAGGTGGCTGTAGGCTGCCGTGACCGAGCAGTAGAGATTCAGGCGGCCCTTGAGCTGCAGTTGATTGGGGTCGATGCGGCTTCTGAGCTGCTCCCAGCCGTTGACTGTGTCCTGGGCAAACTGACGAAATTCCACCCCGGCCGGCGTGAGGCTGACGCTGCGGTTATCGCGCTCAAACAGCCGGGTGCCGGCGTCTTCTTCCAGTCGCTGCATGGCGCGGCTTAAGGTTGAGGGGCTGACATGCATCTGCTCGGCGGTGCGGGCAAACTGCAGGGTGTCACACAGGCTCAGGAACAACTTGATTTCTCTGATATCCACACTGACCTCGACGTCCGGATTAGGCTGGTTTCACGTTGCTAAAAGTGAAATGTTAGATTTCGTATATATCATTTTGAGCAATGCTAACCCTCCGCTATAGTGATTTCAATCACAATCGACGAGCCCTTTCGCAGGCATGCTGATTGTTTGAACCCAATTAACGAAGGATAAGTGGTATTCACTATGGCTAACTACTTTAACTCATTGAATTTACGTCAGCAGCTGGCGCAGTTGAGCCAGTGCCGTTTTATGGACCGCAGCGAGTTCGCCAAGGGCTGTGACTACATCAAGGGCTGGAATATCGTTATCCTCGGCTGTGGTGCCCAGGGTCTGAACCAGGGCCTGAACATGCGCGACTCCGGTCTGAATATCTCCTATGCCCTGCGCGCCGAAGCGATTGCCGAAAAGCGTGCTTCCTGGAAAAAAGCCACCGATAACGGCTTTAAGGTTGGCACCTTTGAAGAGCTGATCCCAACTGCCGATCTGGTACTGAACCTGACCCCGGACAAACAGCACTCCAACGTAGTTAACACTGTGATGCCGCTGATGAAACAGGGTGCGACTCTGGCCTATTCTCACGGTTTCAACATAGTGGAAGAAGGCATGCAGGTTCGCCCAGATATCACGGTTGTGATGGTGGCGCCCAAGTGCCCGGGCACCGAAGTGCGTGAAGAATACAAGCGTGGTTTTGGTGTTCCTACCCTGATTGCGGTTCACCCGGAGAACGATCCACGCGGTGACGGCCTCGAGATTGCCAAGGCTTACGCCAGTGCCACCGGCGGCGACCGTGCCGGCGTGCTGCACTCGTCATTCATCGCCGAAGTGAAATCGGATCTGATGGGCGAGCAAACCATCCTGTGTGGCATGCTGCAAACCTCTGCCATCCTTGGTTACGAGAAAATGGTGGCCGACGGTGTTGAGCCTGGCTATGCCGCCAAGCTTATCCAGCAGGGGCTGGAGACCATCACCGAAGCGCTCAAGCACGGTGGTATAACCAACATGATGGACCGCCTGTCTAACCCAGCCAAGATCAAAGCCTTTGATATGGCTGAAGAATTGAAAGGCATTCTGGCGCCATTGTTTGAAAAGCACATGGACGACATCATCAGCGGTGAATTCTCCCGCACCATGATGGCCGACTGGGCCAACGACGATGCCAACCTGCTGCGCTGGCGCGCCGAAACCAACGAGACCGCGTTTGAGAATGCGCCGCACAGCGACGAGCATATCGACGAGCAGGCCTACTTCGACAAGGGCATCTTCCTGGTGGCCATGATTAAGGCCGGTGTAGAGCTGGCGTTCGATACCATGGTTGCGGCCGGTATCATCGAAGAATCAGCCTATTACGAGTCGCTGCACGAAACACCGCTCATCGCCAACACCATCGCCCGCAAGCGTTTGTACGAGATGAACGTGGTGATTTCCGATACCGCCGAGTACGGCTGCTATCTGTTCAACCACGCTGCGGTACCGCTGCTGCGTGACTACGTAAAAGCCATGCCGGCGGAATTCCTCGGCGCTGGCCTGAAAGACAATGGTAATGGCGTTGATAATCAGCGTCTTATCGAAGTTAACCGCGCTATCCGTTCTACCGCCGTTGAGTTTATCGGCGAAGAGCTGCGCGGTTACATGAAAGACATGAAGCGCATCAGCGCTGCCCAGTAACAATGGGCATGGCCGGGCTGCTCAGGGAGCCAGCAGTCCGGCAGCAACAAATGCAATAATATCAATCCATTAATCTGGTTGATATGACAACAGTTGTGTTGAGTGGTCACAACTGACGCTGGTCGAAAGACCTGAGCTTGTGGCCAAGCTCGATACTGTTTCTGTTGTTGTTTGCATTGTCTCGGCAGGGATGCTGAATCTTTTTTGGAATGCAAATTTTCTGTTGTAAAGCCCGCAAGCTTTGTGCTAATTCTTAAAGCTCGCTGAAAAAGGCGACAATCAGAAACGATTACGCAATATTTTAAGGACTCTGTCGAACGTGTTTAACCTGGCTGCCAAGCTCCTTCTCGTGATTATTACCGTAGTGATTATTAAGTCACAGCGGGGGCGGCGCTTGGCAAACTGACAGACCTAATACCAGGAAAGAAGTTGCAGAAACCCCCCGCTCCTCAAGGACCGGGGGGTTTCTCGTTTCAGGGCTTATAAAAATCTTACGGCAGACGGGCATGGCAAAGAATTTGATGGAAGGACAGATGATGAGAGGCGCAGACGCAGTCATCAAGGTATTGGCCGCCCACGGGGTGACCACGGTATTTGGCTATCCGGGCGGCGCCATCATGCCCATCTACGACGCGCTTTACGGCAGTGAAGTCGAGCACACCCTGTGCCGCCACGAGCAGGGTGCCGGCTTCGCTGCCGTGGGCTATGCCCGCGCCAGCGGCAAGACCGGCGTGTGTTTCGCCACCTCTGGCCCCGGTGCCACCAACCTCATCACCGCCCTTGCCGATGCGCTGCTGGATTCAGTGCCTGTGGTTGCCATCACAGGTCAGGTGTCCACCTCGGTTATCGGCACCGACGCCTTTCAGGAAATCGATGTGCTCGGCATGAGCCTGTCCTGCACCAAGCACAGCTTTATGGTGCAAAGTGTGGAAGAGTTGGTGCCCACCCTGTACCGCGCCTTTGAGCTTGCCGCCTCCGGTCGTCCCGGCCCTGTGCTGGTGGATATCCCCAAAGACGTGCAGATAGCCCAGCTTGAATACCGCGCCCCGCTGATAGCCGTTGCCGACGAGCCCGAAGTCCGTGATGCCGATATCGACGCCGCCCGCGCCCTGCTTGCCGCTGCCAAAAAGCCGATGCTGTATGTGGGCGGCGGTGTGGGGATGGCCGGAGCCACTTCGCAGCTGCGCCGTTTTATCGAGGCGACCCGCATGCCATCGGTCGCTACCCTCAAGGGACTTGGCACCATAGCCCATGGTACCCCGGGATACCTTGGTATGCTCGGCATGCACGGCGGTAAGGCCGCCAACCTTGCGGTGCAGGAATGTGATTTGCTCATGGTGGTGGGTGCCCGTTTTGATGACCGCGTCACCGGCCGTCTGGCCTCATTTGCCCCCAATGCCAAGGTGCTGCATCTGGACATAGATGCCGCCGAGCTTGGCAAGCTGCGCCGCCCCGATGTGGCCATCGCCGCCGAGCTTCGCGCCGTGCTGCCGCGGCTTGAAATGCCGCTAGACATCGCGTTGTGGTGCGCCGAGGTCGATGCGCTCGAAAAGGCCCATCGCTGGGACTATAACCACCCGGGCAGCCTTATCTACGCGCCGGCCATGCTGCGCCGTTTGGCAAACAAACTGCCGGAAGACAGCGTGGTGAGCTGCGATGTGGGTCAGCACCAGATGTGGGTTGCCCAGCATATGCATTTCCGTCGCCCCGAAGATCATTTATCCAGCGCTGGCCTTGGCACCATGGGTTTTGGCCTGCCAGCGGCCATCGGCGCCCAGATGGCGCGCCCCGATGCCACAGTGGTAGCTGTGTCCGGCGATGGTTCGTTCATGATGAACGTGCAGGAGCTTACCACCATCAAGCGTCGTAAGCTGCCGGTGAAAATCCTGCTTATCGACAATCAGCGTCTTGGCATGGTGAAGCAGTGGCAACAGCTGTTTTTTGAAGAGCGCTACAGCGAGACCAATCTGTCCGACAACCCGGACTTTGTCACCCTGGCTTCTGCCTTCGACATTCCCGGCCGCACCATTTTTGCCGCCGAAGAAGTGGAAGAAGCCCTGAATGAAATGCTCACCTGCAACGGGCCATTCCTGCTGCATGTGGCAATTGATGATGCCTTTAACGTCTGGCCTCTGGTACCGCCGGGAGCCTCCAACAGCGATATGATGGAAGAAATGGAGAGAAGCACATGAACCATAATCTGGAAGTCACCATGGCCCAGCGTCCCGAAGTGGTTGAGCGTGTGCTGCGCGTTGTGCGCCACCGTGGCTTTACCCTGACCCACATGAATATGCGTCTGGGTGAGGGCAGTGTGTCACTGTCGCTGTCGGTCTCGAGCGAGCGGGCAATTGAGTTACTCAGTAACCAGCTCACCAAGCTGGTGGATGTGACCGGCTGCCATGTACTGCCGCAGCCCATGTCACAGTCAGCCAGCGCCTGATGCTGCAAACTGTATTCTGTTTCCAACAAAAATTTTAAAAATCATAGGAAGTTACAATGGCTAAATTACGTTCCGCCACCAGTACCGAAGGCCGCAATATGGCGGGAGCCCGCGCCCTGTGGCGTGCCACCGGCGTGAAAGATACCGACTTCGGCAAGCCTATCATCGCCATTGCTAACTCCTTCACCCAGTTTGTGCCCGGCCACGTGCACCTTAAAGACATGGGCTCTCTGGTGGCCTCGGCCATCGAAGAGGCGGGCGGTATCGCCAAAGAATTCAACACCATCGCCGTGGATGATGGTATCGCCATGGGCCACGGCGGCATGCTGTATTCGCTGCCATCCCGCGAGCTGATTGCCGACAGTGTGGAGTACATGGTCAATGCCCACTGCGCCGATGCGCTGGTGTGTATCAGTAACTGTGACAAAATCACCCCCGGCATGCTGATGGCGGCGCTGCGCCTCAACATTCCTGTGGTGTTTGTTTCAGGCGGGCCGATGGAAGCGGGTAAAACCAAGCTGTCTGACAAGCTCATTAAGCTTGATTTGGTGGACGCCATGGTGGCAGCCGCCGACAGCCGCATCAGCGATGCCGACAGCGAGAAAATCGAGCGCAGCGCCTGCCCGACCTGCGGCAGCTGCTCCGGCATGTTTACCGCCAACTCCATGAACTGCCTCACCGAAGCGTTAGGGCTGTCGCTGCCGGGCAACGGCTCGATGCTGGCGACTCATGCAGATCGCCGTGAGCTCTTCCTCGAAGCCGGTCGCCGGGTGATGAAGCTTGCCAAGCGCTACTATGGCGACGATGACGCCTCCGTGCTGCCCCGCGCCATTGCCTCGTTCAAGGCCTTTGAAAACGCCATGGCGCTGGATGTGGCCATGGGCGGCTCGTCCAATACCGTGCTGCACCTGCTGGCGGCGGCCCAGGAGGCCGAGGTGGATTTCACCATGGCCGATATCGACCGCATCAGCCGCAAGGTGCCGCACCTGTGCAAGGTGGCGCCGTCCACGCCCAAATACCATATGGAAGATGTGCACCGCGCCGGTGGCGTGATGGCGATTCTGGGTGAACTCGACCGCGCCGGGCTGCTGCACACAGACGTAAACCACGTAGCTTCGGAAGATGGCACCTTGAAATCTGTGCTTGAGCGTTTCGACGTGGTGCTGACCAAAGATCAAAAAGTGCATGAGTTTTTCCGTGCAGGTCCTGCGGGCATTCCGACGACCCGCGCCTTCAGCCAGTCCTGCCGCTGGGATACCCTGGATGATGATCGCCGCGAAGGCTGTATCCGCAGCCGTGAGTTTGCTTTCAGTCAGGAAGGCGGCCTTGCGGTATTGTCGGGCAATCTCGCCGAAAACGGCTGCATAGTGAAAACCGCCGGGGTGGACGACTCTAACCTGGTGTTCAGCGGTGTCGCGCGGGTATACGAGAGCCAGGAAGATGCCGTTGCCGGCATCCTTGGCGGCGAAGTGGTGGCAGGTGACGTGGTGGTGATCCGTTACGAAGGCCCCAAAGGCGGCCCCGGCATGCAGGAAATGCTGTATCCAACCAGTTACTTAAAGTCACGTGGCCTGGGTACCCAGTGCGCCCTTATCACCGATGGCCGCTTCTCAGGCGGTACCTCGGGGCTGTCCATCGGTCACGTGTCGCCCGAGGCGGCCTCCGGCGGCACCATAGCCCTGATTGAAAATGGCGATCGTATCGATATCAATATTCCGTCGCGCAGCATCAAGCTGCTCGTGAGTGACGCCGAGCTTGAAAGCCGCCGCGAAGCCATGAACGCCAAAGGGCCGCTGGCCTGGAAGCCGCTGTCTCGTGTTCGCCCTGTGTCGCTGGCGCTCAAGGCCTACGCCATGCTCGCCACCAGTGCCGATATGGGCGCGGTGCGCGACAAGTCCAAACTGGAGGGCTGAAATGCTGGATTTTGCAGGTAGTAGTGAATCGAATAAATCAGAGGTGAAGCCCGTGGATCTTGCTCATTATTATCTGCAAAAAATCCTGCTATCGTCCGTGTATGACGTGGCCAAGGTGACGCCCCTGTCTCACATGGGCAAGCTGTCGGCGCGCCTCGGACAGGAGATTTATTTAAAGCGCGAAGACATGCAGCCGGTGCATTCTTTCAAGCTTCGCGGTGCCTACAACCGCATTTCGCAGCTGTCGGATGCCGAGTGTGCCCGCGGCGTGGTCTGCGCTTCGGCGGGCAACCATGCCCAGGGCGTGGCGCTCTCGGCTTCAAGCCGTGGCATCGATGCCGTTATTGTGATGCCGACTACCACGCCGGACATTAAAATTGATGCGGTGCGCCGCCGTGGCGGCAATGTACTCTTGCACGGCGAGTCATTCGATCAGGCCAACGCCCATGCCCAGCATCTGGCGCAAACCGAGGGCCGGGTGTACATAGCGCCCTTCGATGATGAGGCGGTGATCGCCGGGCAGGGCACAGTGGCGCAGGAAATGTTGCAGCAGCAGCGGGATCTGGAGCTGGTGTTTGTGCCTGTGGGCGGCGGCGGTCTGGTGGCCGGTATCGCCGCTTACTACAAGGCGGTGCGCCCGTCGGTGAAGATCATCGGGGTCGAGCCCGAAGATGCCGCTTGCTTGAAGGCGGCTATGGCGGCGGGTGAGCCGGTGACACTGTCTCAAGTGGGCCTCTTTGCCGACGGCGTGGCGGTCAAGCGCATCGGCACCGAGCCGTTTCGTATCGCCAAGCTCTATGTGGATGAAGTGGTGACCGTTAGCTCAGATGAAATCTGCGCTGCGGTAAAGGATATCTTCGAGGATACCCGCGCCATCGCCGAGCCTGCTGGCGCACTGTCGCTGGCGGGGCTTAAAAAGTATCTCTCCCACAGCGGCGCCGCGCTGCAGTTGGTCGACAATCAACCGCGCAAGGTGGCAGCTATCTTGAGTGGCGCCAATGTGAACTTCCATAGCCTCAGATACGTGTCTGAGCGCTGCGAGCTTGGTGAGCAAAAAGAAGCTGTGCTGGCGGTAAAGGTGCCCGAAGTACCCGGCAGCTTCCTTAAGTTTTGCGAGCTTTTGGGCAAGCGCGCCATGACAGAGTTCAACTACCGTTTCTCCAGCCGTGACCGTGCTGTGGTGTTTGCCGGCATTCGCCTGAGCCGTGGCCAGCAGGAACTGGCGGAAATCATTGCGGCCCTGACTTCGGGCGGCTTTGAGGTGCAGGATTTATCGAACGATGAAACCGCCAAGCTGCATGTGCGCTATATGGTGGGCGGTCATCCGCCTGAACCCATCAATGAGCGGCTGTTCAGCTTTGAGTTCCCCGAGTATCCCGGCGCACTTTTGAAGTTTTTAACCACCCTGGGCAGCCGCTGGAACATCAGCCTGTTTCACTACCGCAACCACGGCGCCGCCTTTGGGCGGGTGCTGGCGGGGTTCGAGGTGCCCGAAGCCGACAGCGAAGCTTTTGGCCGCTTCCTCACCGAGCTTGGCTTTGTGTGGCAGGAAGAAACCCACAGCCCGGCTTACCAGTTGTTTTTGGGTACCAAGTAAGAGAAATAACGCCCCTGCCTTAGACCAAGGCAGGGGCGTTTTAGTAAGGGAATTATGCTAGGGTAATTGCTCGAAATCAGAAGATAACGAGATAACTCAGACCTCAGCGCGGCTGCGCCGCGACAAGTTGCAAACCCGACAAAACCAACAAGGAGTCTCCATGCAAGCCGCCCCCAAGATTGCTCCCTTTATGCCACCGCGCCGAGTGCTGATGGGCCCGGGCCCTTCGGATGTGTATCCTGCCGTGCTGCTCGCCCAGGCCCGTCCGACAGTTGGCCACCTCGACCCGCTATTTGTGGCCATGATGGATGAGCTGAAAGCGCTGCTGCAATACACATTTCAAACTCAAAATGAGGTGACGCTGGCGGTGTCGGCGCCGGGCAGCGCCGGCATGGAAACCTGTTTTGTGAACCTGGTGGAGCCGGGCGAAAAGGTGGTGGTGTGCCGCAACGGTGTGTTTGGTGAGCGGATGCGCCAGAACGTGGAGCGCTGTGGCGGTGTGGCCGTGGTGGTGGATTTCCCCTGGGGCGCACCGGTAGACCCTGCTGTGGTGGAAGGAGTGCTGAAGCAGCATCCGGACGCGAGTTTCCTCGCCTTTGTGCACGCTGAAACCAGCACAGGCGCACTGTCGGATGCCAAGACCCTGTGCGCCCTGGCGCGTGAGCACGGCTGCCTGTCTATTGTGGATGCGGTGACGTCTCTGGGCGGCGTTGAGCTCAGAGTCGATGACTGGGGCATAGACGCCATCTATTCGGGTAGCCAGAAGTGTTTGTCCTGCGTGCCGGGCTTGTCGCCTGTGTCCTTCTCGCCAAGGGCGGTGGAGAAGATAAAAAGCCGCAAAACGCCGGTGCAGAGCTGGTTTTTGGATCAGACGCTGGTGATGGCCTACTGGAGTGGTGGTGGCAAGCGCGCTTATCATCACACGGCACCTGTGAATGCCCTCTATGCACTGCACGAGTCGCTGCGCCTGCTTGCCGAAGAAGGCTTGGAAAACGCTTGGGCGCGCCATAAAAACATGCACTTGCAACTCAGGGCCGGGCTTGAAAAGTTGGGGCTTAAGTTTGTGGTAGATGAGGCTTATCGCTTACCGCAGCTTAACGCTGTGTATATTCCTGCGGGAGTGGATGATGGCGCGGTGCGCTCGACTCTGCTGACGCACTATAACCTCGAGATTGGCGCCGGACTGGGTGATTTGGCCGGTAAAGCCTGGCGCATCGGCCTGATGGGCTACGGCGCCCGCGCCGAGAATGTGGCCCTGTGTCTGCAGGCGCTGGATGAAGTGCTGCGCTGAGTAAATTACTGAGCGCGGAAGTAAGCCATAAGTTGGTCTCTTCGATTGTCAGTGTCTATAGTTATGACAGTGACAATTCGAAGGGGTTTTATGCGCTTAGCTCTGCTTTTGCTGATGTTGCTGGCCTTGCCATCCGGGGCGGCAACCGTAACCATAGGCGCCGCCTTCAACCGTCCGCCTTATATCATTGAAGACGCCGAATCGGGCTTTGAGCTTGAAGTCATCCGCGCCGCCTTTGCTGAAATGGGCATGGAGGTGCGCTTCAAATTTTACTCCCGCAAGCGGCAAATCCTGTTTTATGAAAAGGGTCGCCTCGACGGGGTAATGACCATCAGCCCCAGCTTTGGCTTGTCGGGCTATCCTTCAGATATCTATATCAATTATTTCAATGTCGCCATCAGCCTGAAGAGCCGGCAGCTGCATTTGCAGCAGGTGATGGATTTAGCCAATTACAATGTGGTGGCCTTCGAAAATGCCTCTTTATTGCTTGGCGGCGACATTCAAACCCTGAGTCGGCGGCCCAACTACCGCGAGATTGAGCCGCAGTACACTCAAAACAAATTGCTCTACCTTGGCCGGGCCGATGTCGCCGTTGCCGACAAATATGTGTTTCTGGCCAACAATGCTTTGGTGGGTGATGAGGTAGACACCAGCAAAGAACTTGAATTTCATCAGCTGTTTGCGCTAAGCCCCTACCTGGTGATGTTCAGAAACTCCATAGTGCGCGATGCCTTTAACGCGGGGCTTGGCAAGCTTAAAGCAAGCGGCAAATATCAGGCGTTGCAACAGAAGTTTCTGGAGTGAGGTTCTGCTTTTTCTCGGCTGACGCGTTGCTTTTCCTCTACTTGTTGGCGGCCTTTAACAGCGAAGCAGTACCTATGCCTGCGAGGCTCAGCGGCAGGGCTATCAGGGTTGCCACCAGCACATCCTCGCTGTAATGCATGCCAAGCAACATCCGCGAAAATCCCATCGCCAGCGCCCAGACGGTCAGCATAAAGACCAGCAGCCAGTGGCCGGACGCTAAAAAATACCAGCACGCCGTGAGGCTCAGCACCACAGCAAACAGGGTGTGTCCGGATGGAAACGAATAGCCTACCTCTTGCTGCCAGTGGCCGTTGATGGCGGCCGACATTTTGGGGATGACGGGTGGCGGGGCTTGCATTAATCCGCTCATCATCGCCTGTCGTCCCGCTTTGGCCTGCCGGTAAAACTGCTCAAGATCCAAAAGGCCTGCCTTAGCAAGGTACTCGGCATTGGGCCGTGGGGCATCAAAGCGGGATTTCAGCGTTTCGTTCAGCAGCAGGCCCGCACCCAACGCCAGCGCGGCCGCGAGCAGGAGTCGGGTAGCCTGAATGCGCGACAAGCTGACAAAGCCGTAAGCAACCACGGCGGCCGCTGTAATTGCGCCCCAGGGCGCAGTGCCGCTGAACGTAATGCCATAAAAGAAGCTGGCAGCGGTGCCATCGAGCGCGATTAACGGGAAAAGATTGATATCGGTAAACTGCAGCAGCGCAGGCGGCAGCAACATAGTGAGCCACAGCGCGGCGAGACTCAGAAAGCGGCCCGGTTTTGTCAGGGTTACTCCTTGGCGATGCATGTAGACTCCATTCACTCAAAACTGCCACTCGCTGCTAAAAATTAAAAGCGAGAATTAACAACGAGATTTAAAAACGAGAGTTAAAAACGAGAGTTAAAAACGGCAAAGTAACATAGCCGCCCAGCCTAACGGCAAGCACGCTGCTATGCCAGCCAAAAATCACCCCAAGCCCGACATTTACCTTGGCGGGCTTGCTCGAACGTAACTGTTGCTTAAGTCACCGCTTGGTCAGCCGGATTGCAGTTGCCAAGCAGCTACGCCGCCAACCCCAATGCACATCAAACATTCTTTTCTGCGACATGGGCAGTTACCTTAGGCTGAGCTAGGCTTTATCAAGGCCGCCGCCCTCTGTGGCGGCGCAGTCTGTCTTAGCGGGTAGATCAGGGAGGATGCCGTATGCAGCTTATTATCGAACAACAGGAACCCAGGCTTATAGCCGCAGCCCTTGCCGAACAATTTGATTTTGCCAGCGCCGATGCCCAGTGCATGAAGGCCTGTTACAACGCCTTGTTGTCGCCAGATGCAACCTATGTGTTTTTCAGCCGTTATGCGGCCATCAATGGCTTTGCCGGGCCGCTGGTCGCGAGGCTTGCCAGCGCGATTGGTTTAAGTCGTGGCACCTTTATCGACCAGGATGAGTATCCCGATATCGCCGACAAAGACATGCTGGTTGCGCAGCAGGTGTTCAGCGCGACCATAGATGAATTTGGTGATGCCGGACAGCGTGGGTTAACCCACAGAACCCTGGCGCAGGCGACGGTAGAAGCCGCCGCACAATTTGCCGGCCTCAGCCGCTATCGGCGCCGGGAGCTGGCGCAGTTGCCCGGCACGTATCAGCCGCTGCTTGAGTCATTTATCCGTGACTATCAGGGGGAGGTGGGTAACGCGCGCCGTCTCGTGTATGCGCTTGGGTATCATCTGGCGAGTGAACTCAGGGCCGACAGGGAATATGCCCTGATAGACGAAGTGTTTTTGCACAGCAGTTGGGGTAAGGATTTCAAGGCGTGGCTCAATGAGCATAAAAGGGTGTCGCTGTTTGGCGAAGCCCTGCCGTCCTGGTACTGGGTTGCAACCCACGGTCACTATGGTGGCAACGGGGTGGAGTGGCAGCATTTTGATGCGGCGCTGGTGGCTATTCGTGGTGCCCGCCGTTACAGCCCGTTACCGATCGCGGAATTTGATACGCTGGTGGCGGAGGGCTTTGGCGATTTTATCCGTCTTATTAACGACACCTTTATCTTGCTGGCGGGTGAATGTGGGGCGGTTGCTGCCAGCGAAGAAGCGCAGGTTTAGCGGCGCTAGCCGCCGAATTTAGCGCCATGCGCGCCAGATGTTTACTGTTTGATACATAAGAAAAAAGCCGGCAATGCCGGCTTTTTTCTGTTAAAGCACCTTTCAGTTACCGAGCTTTTTTTCCAGCTCTTCAACTTTGGCCTGCAGGGCCTCGAGCTTTTCGCGGGTGCGCAGCAATACGTGTTGCTGCACTTCAAATTCTTCGCGGGATACCAGATCCAGCTTCATCAGTTGGCTTTGCAGTACCTGCTTGCTGCGCTCTTCCACTTCCCCGGCAAATTGCTTCAGACCGGATGGCAGGTTGTCACTGAGCTGCTTGGCCAGCTCTTCGATTTTTTTCGGATTCAGCATAGGGTGTTCCGCCTTGGAGTGATTCAGCCCTGAATGTCATGGCCATGATGAACTTGGCAGGATTGTACCCGAGGCTGCAGCTAACCCCAAGTCTGAGCTTAACTCCAAGCCAGAGCTTTGCCCAAAGCCAGATGTTAACGTTAAGGCCGAAGCCGCTGGCCTGAGGTGTGCGCTCAGACCCGGGGCTTTTGGCTTTGGAGCTTAAAGCAATCAGGCCTGCGCCTCTTCAAACTCGGGCAGCGGCTTGTGCTTTTCGCCAAGGAAGCTGTAAATCACCGGCAGTACAAACAGGGTGAACACAGTACCTATGGCAAGACCTGCCACAATCACCAGACCAATGTTGAAGCGGGCCACGGCGCCGGCGCCGGAGGCAAACAGCAGCGGAATAAGACCCGCAATCATGGCCGCGGTGGTCATCAGGATGGGGCGCAAACGGATTTTGGCCGCCAGGCTGATGGCCTCGATGCGGTTTATACCCCGGTGCAGCTGCTCTTCCTTGGCCACTTCACACATCAGGATACCGTGCTTGGTGATAAGGCCCACCAAAGTAATCAAACCGACCTGAGTGTAGATGTTCATCGACGATAAGCCGAACACATGGGTCCAGCCCAGCGCGATAAGCGCGCCACAGATGGCGAGCGGCACAGACACCAGGATCACAATCGGATCTTTAAGACTCTCGAACTGACTCGCCAACACCAAAAAGATGATGGCAATGGCCAGCAGGAAGGTGCTGTACAGCGCCGAGCCTTCGGTCACAAACTGACGTGCTTCGCCAAGGAAGTCGTAGTTGTAGCCCTTGGGCAGCTCGTTATCGCCGATGTTTTTCAGGAAGTTTATCGCATCGCCAATGGCCACGCCCGGGGTGGCAACGCCGCCCACGGTCAGTGAGTTCATCTGGTTAAAGTGTGGCAGTGAGCGCGGCTGCGCCACCATCTCGATTTCCACCAGACTGGAGAGCGGAATCGACTTACCGTCAGCGGCCTTAACGTAGTAGTTCGCCAGCGATTCAGGGTTGGCGCGCAGTTTACGCTCCACCTGCGGGATCACCTCGTAAGAGCGGCCATCCAGATTGATGCGGTTAACATAGCCGTCGCTCATCATGGTCGATAGCGTCATGCCTATGTCCTGCATGGTCACCCCATAGGTGCCCGCCAGATCGCGCTTGATATGAATGCGCATGCTGGCAGAGTCGAACTTGAGGTTCATCTCTGAGTAGATGAAGTACGGACTCTTTTGCACTTTTTCGAGCACCTGGGTACCAATCTGGAACAGGCTCTCGAAGCTGCTGGCGGTGGTGATGACAAACTGGATCGGCAAGCCGCCCGAGGCGCCTGGCAGTTCCGGCATCTCGAAGGTAGTCACCGCCATGCCGGGGATCTGTTTGACTTCACCGGCAAAGAACTTCTGCATTTCCTTCTGGCTCTTGTCACGCTCGCTCCAGGGCACCAGCGGCGCAATACCAAATGCCTGATTGGCATTGGGAATACCGACGAAAGCCAGTGAGGCGGCCGACTGCGGCTGGGCCTTAATCATGTCGGTGACCAGCTTCATATTGCTCTGGATGTAATCAAGGTTCGCGGTAGAAGGCGCTGTGCCCATCATCATCACCACGCCCTTGTCTTCCTTGGGGGCAAGCTCGGCGGGGATGAATTTAAACAGCAGCGGCAGCGAGGCAAACACGATAACCGCAAAGGCAACCACCACGGCACGCTTTTGCATCACGGCGGCCAGCATACGGGCGTAGCTGTCGGTCATACGGGTTAAGGTGGCTTCCACCGCATGCTCGAACTTGCTCGGTGCGCTGTGGGCTTTAAGGATTTTCGAGCACATCATAGGCGACAGTGTCAGCGCCACAATCCCGGAGATAAACACGGCGCCGGCGAGGGTTAAGGCAAACTCTTTAAACAGCGAGCCTGTGATCCCGCCCATCAGCGCAATTGGCGCGTACACCGCCGCCAGGGTGATGGTCATGGAAATCACCGGCACCGCAATTTCGCGGGTACCTATGATGGCGGCGCGAAACGGGCTTTCACCGAGCTTGATATGCCGGTCGACGTTCTCTACCACCACGATGGCATCGTCCACCACCAGACCAATGGCCAGCACCATGGCGAGCAGGGTCATCAGGTTCAAACTGAAGCCGAAGGTCTGCATGATGATGGCCACACCAATCAGCGACAGCGGAATGGTGACAATCGGAATAAGCACCGCCCGCAGTGAGCCCAAAAACAGGGTGATCACCACAATCACGATAATCGCCGCTTCACCAATGGTCTTGATAACCTCATTGATGGATTCATCGATGGCGCGGGATGAATCGTACAGGATACGCGCCTTGATGGAAGGCGGCAGGCTGCGCTCGATTTCCGGCAGCAGGGCACGGGCATCGGCGGCCACGGTGAGCGGGTTGGCGGTGGGGGTGACGTCCAGGCCAATCACCACGGCCTCCTGACCATCGGCGAGAGCGCGGTACACATCGTGGCTCTTGTCCAGCGACACTTCGGCGATGTCGCCAAGGCGCACCACCTTGCCGTCACCGCTTTTGATAACGAGGCGCTTGAGTTCATCAATGGTGGCCACCTGAGTATCGGCGGTGCCGTTAAACAGGGTGTAAACGCCATTGGCCTGACCTACGGCCGACTGGAAGTTGTTGGCCTGCAGTACCTGCATGACCTCGGTGGCGCTTAAGTTAAAGGCGCCCATGCGAGCCGGGTCGAGCCATATTCTCATGGCGTACTGAATGCCGCCGTACAGGTTCACCTTGGCCACGCCATTGATGGTAAAGAGCTGCGGCTTGACCACCCGCTCCAGATAATCAGTCAGCTGACTGGAGTTGATCTGGTCGCTGGAAAAGGCGATATAGAGCACTGACGTTTGCGAGCCGGTGGACATGGTCACGGTCGGGTCTTCAGACTCTTTGGGCAATTGCGAACGCACCGAGTTCACCTTGGCGAGAATATCCGCCAAAGCGCCGTTGGGGTCGGTGTTGAGCTTCATGTAGACGTTGATATTCGACTTACCGAGAAAGCTCTCGGAGGTCATAAAATCCACATTGTCGGCCTGGGCCAGCGCCTGTTCCAGTGGCTGGGTAATAAAGCCCTGAATAAGGTTGGCGTCGGCGCCATAGTAGCTGGTGGCCACGTTGACCACGGTATTGGTCATCTCGGGGTATTCCCGCACCTGCATGCTTTTCAGGGCATTAAGGCCCAACAGCAGGATAAGGAAACTTATCGAAATCGCCAGCACCGGCCGCTTGATAAAAATATCGGTAAAGCGCATCCGGATGTCTCCTTAGAGCCTTGGCATGGCGTCAGATTCGGTCAGGGCCTTGTCTTCCACCACCTTCACCTTGCTGTTGTTCGACAGGCGGATTTGACCCGAGGTCACCACCATGTCACCGGCCTTGATGGCGCCGCTCACCAGCGCATCATTGCCGCTGCGCTCCAGCACATTGACGTTAAGCTGATGCACCCGTGACAGGGTTTCACCGTTTTCGGTTTTTTCTTCAACCAGATACACAGAGTTGCCATAGAGGGTGAAGTTGATGGCGGTTTGCGGCAGTACAAACTGGTTTTCAAGGGTAGGCAGCAGCACATTTACCCGGGCGAACATGCCGCTTCGCAGCTTGGCGTGGTCGTTCGGAATGCGCGCCTGCACCTGAATGAGGCCGCTCTGGTAAAACACCGCAGGTTCAATGGCGGCAATTTCGCCTTCGAAGGGCTCGTCGGGGTAAGCATCCACAAACACATGAATTTTCTGGCCCACGGCGATGCGTGGCAGCTGGGTTTGCGGGATGGTGAAACGGATTTTCATGGTGCTGATATCTTCGATACGCACTATGTCGCTGCCCACCTGCAGGTATTCACCGAGGTTGATGTTGCGAATACCCACCAGGCCATCGAAAGGCGCGCGGATTTCGCGGCGGCCAATGGTGGCTTCCAGGCTGTCGATATCCGATTTAAGTGCCAGATACTTGGCTTCGGCGTTGTCCAAATCCTGTTTCGAAACCGACTTTTGCGTATAGAGGCGTGACAGGCGCTTGTAGTCGGCTTCGGCAGCAGGCAACTGCACCAGCTTGGACTGCAGATTGGCTTTTTCTACCTTGGTGTCCAGCGCGATAAGTAGCTGATCTTTGGTTACCTTGGTACCGTTTTCAAAGGCGATTTGGGTAACAACCCCCGCCGCTTCGTTAGCTACTGTCACGCCCTGATGAGGCTCAACAAAGCCGATGGCGTCTATGGTCGGCTGCCAGCTTTGTGGGCTCAGCTTCATGGCGGTGACCGGAAATTCCGCTTCCGGCATGTTGGCGATGGCATCTTTAATCTTGGCCTTCACAAACAGGTTAAAGCCGATGACGCTCCCCAGAGTCACCAGCGCGATGATCAACATGATCACTATCCACTTCTTCATTGCCTTTTGGCTCCGCTTGATGGTGGTAATTAAAGTTTAAAAATCAACGTTTGATGGCGTGCCAGCTGAGGTCACAGACCACTTCCAGCTCGTCCATTGAAAAATTAAGGCCAGTGCGGCGCATGCGGCGGCAAAGGCCAACCGCAGGCTCCAGCGCCAGCGCAAACAGCAGTTCGTCATTCAGGTCGACTATTACCCCTTCGGCCTTGGCCTCATTGAACAGGGCATGCAGCGGCGCAAAGGTGGCCCGCTCAAACTGACGATGTTCCTCGCTGTTGGCACCCGGCAGATGGGTGTACTGCTCAAAGTTGAGCCGCTCCATGGTGCAGGTTTCGCCCAGCCTGATGATGTTGAACCAAATGCAGCGAAAGCGTTGCTCCACGCTGCCAATCTCGCTGCCTTGTAAAATCGAGTCGGCAATCTGGGTCAGCACATCGCGGCGTAATTCATCAATCAGCTCGTCCTTGTCGGTGAAATAACGGTAGATGGTACCGGCGGCAACGCCGGCATCCTTGGCGAGCTTTTGCATCGACAGATTGTGCAAGCCTTCGTTGGCGATGATGTTTTCCGCTGCCCGCAGGATTTGATCCCGTTTGTTATCCATGGTTTTAATCGCTTATGAATGAACGTTCATTCATTCTAGAGTGATAACGTAAACTTGGCAAGCGCAGCTATGGTCGCCCTTTGTAAAAAGGATCTGCTATGATCCCGCTTCTGTATTGCCTTTCCCCAAGAGAAGTTTGCCCCGATGAAGCTCAACCCCGCTCAAGATGAAGCCGTTCACTATGTCTCCGGACCCTGCCTGGTTTTGGCCGGGGCGGGCAGTGGCAAGACGCGGGTGATCATCAATAAAATTGCTTATCTGGTGCAAAGGTGCGGCTATCAGGCGCGCAATATTGCCGCGGTGACCTTTACCAACAAGGCGGCGCGGGAAATGAAAGAGCGGGTGGCTCAGTCGATGGGCCGCAAAGAGGCGCGGGGGCTGTGGATTTCCACCTTCCACACTCTGGGGCTTGAAATCCTCAAGCGCGAACATAAAACAGTGGGCCTCAAGGCTGGTTTTTCGTTGTTTGACGATCAGGACACCCTGGCGCTGCTTAAAGAGCTCACAGTCAACGAGCTTAAAGATGACAAAGACTTACTGAAGCTGCTGGCAAGCGCCATTTCCAACTGGAAGGGTGCGCTGGTTATTCCCGACCATGCCCGCAAGATTGCCAAAGATGAGCGCGAGCAGCTGTTTGCGCTTCTGTATCAGCGCTACGCCCAGCATATGAAGGCCTACAATGCGCTGGATTTTGACGACCTGATTCTGTTGCCGACTTTACTGCTGAAGCACAACGCCGAGGTGCGCAGCCGTTGGCAGGCGCGTATTCAGTACCTTTTGGTGGACGAATATCAGGACACCAACGGCAGTCAGTACGAGCTGGTAAAACTGCTGGTGGGTGAGCGGGCGCGCTTTACCGTGGTGGGCGACGATGACCAGTCGATTTACTCCTGGCGCGGCGCCAAGCCACAAAACCTGGTGCTGCTTGGTAAGGACTTCCCCCAGCTTAAGCTGATTAAACTCGAGCAGAATTACCGCTCCAGTCAGCGCATCCTGCGGGCGGCCAACATCCTCATAGCCAACAACCCCCACGTGTACGACAAGTCGCTGTTTTCTGAGCTGCCCTACGGCGAGCCGATGCGGGTGCTGACGGCGCTCAATGAAGAGCAGGAAGCGGAGCGGGTGGTGGCCGAAATTGTTCGCCACCGCTTTGTGGGCAAGACCAGCTATGGCGATTACGCCATTTTGTACCGAGGCAACCATCAGTCGCGATTGATGGAGCGGGCGCTGATGACCAACCGCATCCCGTATAAACTGAGCGGCGGCACCTCGTTTTTCTCCCGCGCCGAGATTAAAGACATCATGGCCTACCTGCGGCTGGTGGTGAATCCTGACGATGACAATGCGTTTCTGCGTATCGTTAACCTGCCCAAGCGTGGCATAGGCCCGGCGACGCTTGAAAAGCTGGGTAACTTCGCCAACAGCAAGCATATCTCTATGTTTGCGGCCATCTTTGAGCCGGAAATTGAGCTGCATCTGGGTGGCAGTGCCCTTAATGCTCTGGAAGAGTTTGGCCGCTTTATCGTCGAGACCGGCGATGTAGCCGAGCGCGGCGAAGGGGTGGATGCCATCAAGCAGCTTATTCGTAATATCAATTACGAAGATTTCCTGTATGAAAGCAGCCCCAGCGCCAAGGCCGCCGAGATGCGTATGAAAAACATCTCCGAGCTGTACCGCTGGGTAACGGAAATGCTTAACGGTGATGACCTGGACGAGCCCATGACCCTGCCGGAGGTGGTCAGCCGCCTGACGCTGCGGGACATGATGGAGCGCTCCAGTGAAGATGAAGCGGGCGATCAGGTGCAGCTGATGACGCTGCACGCCTCCAAGGGGCTGGAGTTCCCTTACGTGTTTATGATTGGCATGGAAGAGCGGATACTGCCGCACCAGAGCAGCATAGATGAAGACAACGTGGAAGAAGAGCGCCGCCTCGCCTACGTGGGCGTGACCCGCGCCCAGCGAGAACTGTGGTTTACCATGTGCCGCGAGCGGCGCCAGTTTGGTGAGACCATGCGCTGTGAGCCGAGCCGTTTTCTGGATGAGTTACCCCAGGACGACCTCATTTGGGAGAGTCGCAAGCAGCCCCAGAGCGAGCAGCAGCGTCAGGAGACCGGCAAGGCCAACATCGCCAACATCAGGGCGATGCTGAAGAAGTAATAGAGGGACGACAAGCACGCCTGAGCGTGCTTGTCTGATAAGCCGAGCTTATATACAGAGCTTATATACAGAGCTTATATACAGAGCTTATATACAGAGCTTATATACAGAGCTTTGGTTCGGTGGCGCTGGTTCAGCTGCAGCTTGCCAGCGCATTGAGGCGGGTTGCCTCGTGGGTTTGGAATAAGGTCACACCAGCGCTGGTCAGTGCCCTTTGAGTGTCGGCGCTGCCGTTTTGGGCGGCAATCACCTTAAGCCCCAATGACATGGCCGCCACCGCCGAGGCAGTCAGCAGCCGCATTTTCTCCTGCCCGGCGTCTTCGCCGGCACTGGCGAGGCGCAGCGCCTTCACCGGCATCAGCGTCAGGGATTTGAACGAGCTGAAGCCGTTACCATAACCTGAGAGCCCAAACTGCACTCCAAGTTTGCCAAGAGCCTCAAAACCCGCGATATGACTTTGGGTATCCTGCACCACCGCCGCTTCATCAAAAAACAGCCACAGCTGTTTTGCCGCGCAGTGGGTTTCTTTGACCATGTTTTTAAGGCCCCTGAGCGCGTGCTTGTGCTTTAAATGGGCGCTCGAGAGGCAAAGGTGCAGCTCGGCGCCATCGAGCCAATCCGGCACGGGGTCGGCCAGTTGGCGCAGCAGGTAACGGTCAAGCTCGAGGCTCAGGTTGCAGCGCTCGGCCAGGGTTGCCAGTTCAAGGCCGCCAAGTGCGTGTCCGCGTGGATGCTCCCAACCAAGCGACAGCGCGTATGCGCTGGTCTGCTCCTGCTGCTGGCAAACCACTGGCATTACCTGCAGATACAGCTGCTCATGAATTAGGGCGTCGCGCAGCAGCGCCTCGTCCTGATGTTCCTGATGGCGTTCTGCCCGCCCTTTTGCATCAAACACCACATAGCAGCCCTTGCCGCGAGCCTTGGCCTGATACATGGCGGCGTCGGCATCGCGAAGGATGGATTGCGCCGTGTCCTTAAAGCCGGTGCCGCTGACGGCAATCCCGATGCTGGCGCCGGACTGGAACAGGCTGTCGCCGAGGATAAAGGGCACCGACAGGGCGCTCAGGATCCGCTCTGCCACTTCTTCGGCATCTCTTGGACTGTTGATGTCATCCAGCAGCACCACAAACTCATCACCGCCGATACGCCCCAGGGTGTCGATTTCGCGCACGCAGGCCGACAGGCGACGGGCTGTTTCTATCAGGAAGCGGTCGCCTTCGAGGTGGCCCAGGGTATCGTTAATCTGCTTGAAACGGTCAAGGTCGATAAACAGCAGCGCAAACTGATCGCGACCATGGCGGCGTACATGGCGCACCGCCTGTGCCAGACGCTCGGTAAACATGGCGCGGTTGGGCAGGCCGGTGAGGGTGTCGTGCTTGGCGTCGTGGATAAGCTTTTGTTCCACTTCTTTACGCCGCAGAATTTCCTGTTCAAGTTCGCCGTTCAGCTCGGCCAGCGCCCGGGTGCGTTCGGCCACTTTCTCTTCGAGCTGTTCGTAGCTGCGCCGCAGCGATTCGGCGTGCTGTTTGCGCTCGATGGCGGTGCCTATGTGCTGGGACACGAAGGTGAGCAGCTCAAGGTCCCGCATCTGGTAATTCTGGGTCATGCTGAGGCTGTAAATCGTCAGCGCGCCTTTGACTTCATCGCCGATAAACAGCGGCACACCAATCCACTGGTGCATTTTCTGAGTGTTGTTGAGCTGCGGCGTGTGGGCGTAGATATCGCCCCGCGCCATCAGTTCCTGAATGTCTTTTTGGTCGAGCAGCAAAGGACGGCGGCGGCTTAGCAGATATTCGGTCAGGCCATCGGTCATCGGCCGCCGTTTGGGCGCCTCGGTGCCAAGCTGTGAAACATAAAACGGAAAATGGAGTGCATTCTCTTGGGCATCAATCAGGGCGATATAGCAGTTACTGGCCGGGATCAGGTGGCTTAAAATGCTGTGCAGGCGCTGGTAGAAGTCGGGCTGCTCCAGCCCCGATGCCGACAGCTCGGCGATTTCAAACAGGGATTTTTGCAGGCGCTCGGCGCGGCGGCGCTCGTACACTTCCTGCTTAAGCTTATCGTAGGCTTCGCTGAGCTCTCGGGTGCGCTGGTCGATGGATTGCTCAAGCTGCTCCTGATGCCTGAGGCGCTCCATCACCCCGGAAATATGGTGGCTGATAAACTCCATCAGCTCGATTTCGGTCAGGCCGTAGTTGACCTCGCTCTTGTAGGTTTGCACCACCAGAACGCCTGTGGTGCGCTCCTGATAGCGAATCGGCACCCCAAGCCATTGGTGGCTGGCACTGCCGAGGCTGACGATGTCGCCCTGCGCTTCGAGCCGTTCAAAATCGGCTTGGCCGCAGAGTGCGGTTTCGCCCTGACGGAACACGTAGCCGGTAATGCCGCGCATCAGGATTTGATGCAAATCCTCTTCGGGAAACATTTCAGAAGGATGCGGGTCTTTTTCATCGGCGAAAAAGGGGATTTCCAGACGGCCTGTGCGATGGTTATAGGTGGCGATAAAAAAATTATCGGCGGCAATCAGAGATTTAAGATGCGCGTGTACGCCGGCGTAAAAATCTTCCGGTGAACTGACTTCGGTGGCTATATGGGTGATTTGCAGCAGCGCGTCCCGAACCACTTCGGCGCGCTTGTATTTGCCGGCGAGGCGCCTGAGTCGGTCGACCCGCTTGAGCAGACGACTGACGTCATCCCCTGAAGGGGGATTGGCTTCGTCCGTAAATCCAGAATCCCTTTGCATATTACTCGCCGCTATTTTTTTGTTATCTGACGGGAATTTGACCCTGAACCAGAGCATACATCGTAATGCTGACACCAGAAAGTGAAATCTGTGAATGATTTTTGCGCAGTCGCATGGTCGTTTGTGTCAAAACTTGAGCAAACGACGAAAAAAAGCAATTTATGCTCTGGACTCAGGGCCAAATACCCCATACTATATGCGGCGCTGACACGGCAGGGCACCCATAGCTCAGTTGGATAGAGCGCACCCCTCCGGAGGGTGAGGCCGAGGGTTCGAATCCTTCTGGGTGCGCCAGTTAGGTTCGACAGTGTCAGCAAAGGAAATTCAGTGGTGACTGTAGCTCAGTTGGTAGAGTCCCGGATTGTGATTCCGGTTGTCGTGGGTTCGAGCCCCATCAGTCACCCCACTTCCTGCTAGAAGAAGTATCACGTCGGTGATTAGCGCAGTCCGGTAGCGCATCTGCTTTGGGAGCAGAGGGTCAGAGGTTCGAATCCTCTATCACCGACCACTTCTTTCTGTTTAAGGTTACATGAATGCCGCCAGGCATTTTTTTGTTTGTGACATTAAACAATCAGCTTTCGATATCGTCGGTGATTAGCGCAGTCCGGTAGCGCATCTGCTTTGGGAGCAGAGGGTCAGAGGTTCGAATCCTCTATCACCGACCACTTCGATTCCTCCTCGCGTTATCCTTCTGATTTATCCTCTGAATTACCTATTTTATCTGGTTTTGCTACGCGTTTACTCGGCTTATTGCGCTATCCGCTTGCTGCCAGTTGCGATAGTTTTCGCTTGTTAGTCTGCTTCTGTTTACCTGTTTCTGTTTACCTGTTTCGGTTTGCCTGAGTCGGTTTGCGATGGCGGCCTTGTATTCATGCCGAAAGCTACTGTTTTGTTGCTGTAAGCGGCACTGGCGTGTGTTTGAGCCAGCATTACCAACGTCTGGCTCTAAGTCAAAAACCACTAATAGATCAAAAAAATAAGGGCGCCACTGGGGCACCCTTATGCAGGCAGATTTAACGCTTATTGCACCGGCTCTGGCGGCGCGATAAAGCCTTGGTAGGCCGTGGTCTTGAGCGGCATAAAGCGATCTAGCTGCGGCTTTTCCTGAATGCCTGTGACAATCACCTGAATTTCCAAACCGCGGGCCACGTTCACCAAAGCGCGGCACAGCTCGGCGTTGTGCTGGTTTTCGTCGTAGTAGGCGAAGGATTGATCCAGCTTCACGTAGCTTGGGCGCAGTGACTGCAGATAAGACATAGAGCCAAACTGGCGACCGAAATGGTCGATACCAAACTTGGCACCATTGTCGCGGATGATGTTACACAGGGCTTCGCAGGCCTCGGGGTTGCTGTAAACGCCTGACTCTGGAATATCAAAGCACAGCCGCTCGGCCAGCGGTGTTGCGCGCAGGAACTGCTGCAGCCACTGATGGAACTCAAGGTCGGTTAAGCTCTGATGGGTCAGGTTGATGGCCACAGGTTCAAAGTTGCGATCGAGCAGGTGCAAATCGTGCACTTTCTGAATAAGGCACTTATCCAGGAGGGCGCCGAGCGACAGGAGTTCAACATAGGGCATGAACTGACCGGCGTGGGCCAGCTTGTCGCCGATTTCCAGTTGGCAATACAGCTCGCGCTGCAGCAGGCCTGCACCGTCGGTAAGCTGAATGGGTTGCCAGCGGAATTTGAACAGTTTGGCGTTGATGGCGTTGGAGAGCTTTTCGCGCCACTGCTCGCGGGTGAACAGCTGCTCTTCGTTGGACTCAAACCAGTGATACACCTTGCCGGATTTCACGGCGGTTTGCAGCGCGTTATCCGACTGAGCCAACATGTCGGAGGCCGTCATGGCGCCAATCCGCTCCGCAAGACCAATAGAGAAGCGCTCGTTGGGTTTACCGCCGGCCTTGGAGATTTCCTGATTCACGGTGCGAATAAGGGTTTGCAGATACTTGCTGATCTGCTCCTTATCCACATCAAACACCAAAAAGGCAAATTCAAATGCCGCAATACGCGCCACCACACCGGGGGCGACATCTTCAAGCTGGCTTTGCAGCTTTTCCGACAGCAACTTGATGGTTTCGTCGCGCACCTGATAGCCGTATTTGGCGTGTACGTCTTCGAGCCAGTCAAACTTGGCCATAAACAGCGCGCCGCTGCCGGGCTCAGACAGCCAGCTGTTGAGGCGACCCACCAGATACTGGCGGTTTGGCAGGTTGGAGACCTGATCCACCAGATTCTTTTTACGCAGGGCCGTTACTTCTTCATCGAGGGAGCTGAAGATTTGCTTGAGCTGCGATGACATGCTGTTAAACGCCAGCACCACCTCTTTAAGCTCGGTGGTTTTAGGGATCTCCAGCTCAGGGCCAAACTGGCGGTTGGCGATGCTCTTGGCATGCTCAGACACCACATGCAGGGGTTTTAAAATCCAGTTCAGGCCAAAACGGGCAAAGAAAATAGCCACCAAAAACAGCACCGAGAATACGATGATGGTGTTGGTGAGAATGCGCCACAGTTCATGGTAACCAAAGCCGGGGTGGGCGGTGATTTCCAACTGCGCCAATTGTAGCCAGCCTGAGGTGATGGTGCTGTCTTTCTTGATGGTGCCGAAAATCCCCAGGTCGATAAACCACTGGGGTACGCCCTGGATCTTCAGACTGTTGTTCCATTCCTTCTGCTTGCCGTCAACCAGCCAGGTCAGTTTGACCTGTTGATAGTAGCCGCCTTCGAAAATCACGTTGATCAGGGTTTCGGCGGTGGCGATATCACCGGATTCCAGTGCGGGCACCAGCAGCAGGCCCAATGAGTTACTGACGTTATTGAGGTCAGATTCCATCTGGTTGGTCAGGAAGCTCTTGGTCTCTGTAAATTGCACATAGGCCAGGCTGGTGATCACCAAAAGAAACAGACCGAACAATAGCGAATACAGCTGTCGAAACAGTGTCATGTTGGGTATTACTCCAATCTCATTTTGGGGGTTTTCAGTCGCGAAACGCCGAGACGTTGGGTTAAATCGGTCCATTTTTCCAGCCTGGACGACGACCCGGCCAATTCACCCCGACCACGTTCTTTGTTCAGCCACAGTTGTTTACCGTTAAAGCTGTAAACAGGCAGCAGATCCCGGCGTTGGGTTGCTGGCTTTATGGATTTATCGAGGTTATCCAATACCAAAGGCACAGACCCGGGTGTTTCATAGTAGGCCAGTACCATATGGTATTGATTCACAGAGGTGGCTTTTACCATGGTAATGCGCAGCTTTTCATCGGGGATCCCAAGCTGCAACAGGGTAAAATATTTGGCAATGGAAAAGTCTTCACAATCGCCGCCGGCGGC
The DNA here is from genome assembly GCF_018596335.1 of Shewanella jiangmenensis. Lineage (GTDB taxonomy): Bacteria > Pseudomonadota > Gammaproteobacteria > Enterobacterales > Shewanellaceae > Shewanella > Shewanella jiangmenensis. The sequence continues at coordinate 446,095 of NZ_JAHEPS010000004.1, forward strand.
ACCGATAAACTCCATCGGGGTGGCCCAATAATTGGAATCGCCCCAGAGTTTGATGTCGTCAACGAAATTGAACATATTGAAAAAACTGTTCACCTTGGCGAGCTTTTCCTGATCGCCCAGTCCCTGTGCCGAATCAACCAATTTAAACCATGCGTTGGCTCGCTGTCCCGCCCTGCCGCCATACTTGGTTTCCAGGGCTGAGACAATTTTGCCGCGATCCAACTGTGCACTCGAATGCGCCAGCAGACACGTTCCCACCATGGCCACTGCCAACAGTCCTTGTCGGCAGACCTTAAGCAATGGTTGGGTGAACGTTTGTCTGCCTGTCATGGTGTTAGGTCACGGGCCTATTTCGCTTGTTGATCAACAGTATATATGTTCCATTTCAAATCGGCAGCGGTATCGTCACCTACAATTTCGGCGATAACGCGACGATTTTTTTCATGGGCTTCCGGCGTGTCGCTGGAATCCACAGGACGATCGTAGCCATAGCCTATGGCCTTGAGCCTGGAGCCAGCGATGTTGTATTGCTGCTCCAGTACCCGCGTTACCGCATTGGCACGGCGCTGCGACAAATCCATGTTGTGCTCATAACCGCCGGTCTTGCTGCAGTGGCCTTCAATGGTCACAGAGGTATTGGGGAACTGGCGCATAAAGTTGGCCAGATCTTCAATCTGTGAATAATACTGCGGTGCCAGATAATCCGAATCATTCGGAAACAGTAATTTTAGCTCACGGCGCTCGTTAATGGTCTTCACCTGGCCGCAGCCATAGTTATCAACCGCCGCGCCGCCAAGTGTGCCGGTGCAGCGCTCACGGGCTTCAATTACGCCGTCTTTGTCCGGATCGTTAAGATCAAATTGCTGGTTGGTTGCGCTGTCCATGCTGACGGTGTCGCGCATAGAACAGGCGCCCAAGCTCAGCAGTGCCAGAATTATCAGTGTGGTTCTCATTGTTTTACTCCCCCTTCATATTCGCGCTCTCCCTGCCATACGCTTGGGCGGGTCACTTTCAGTGAGTCCAGCAGGCGACCGGTTGAGTTCAGCACCCGGTATTTGGCAATCACTTCATCATACTCAGCCTGCAGATAGTCCTTACGGGCTTCGAACAGTTCGTTTTCGGTATCCAGCAAGTCGAGCAGGGTGCGTTGACCGAGGTTGAATTGCTGGGTGTAAGCGACCTGAGTATCTTTGGCGGCTTTCACATGATCACGGATAAAGTCACGCTGTGGGCCAAGCAGTTCGTAGGCGTTCCAGGCGAGGTTTACGCCTTCGACCACTTCGCGGTAGGCGCGCTGACGGATTTCTTTGGCTTCGCTGATGTTGTAGGCCGCTTCTTTTTCACGGGCGAGATCTTTACCGCCGGCAAACAGGTTGTAGCGAACCCGCACCATGGCGAGCAGGTCATTGCTGTGGCCGCCAACGTCGGAGCGGAATGCACCTGAGCCGGTAATGCCATCTTCGCCGTCCATGTCGTTGTTCCAGTTACCATCAAGCTCAAGGGTGACCTTGGGGTAATAGGCTGACTGGGCTGATGAGCGTTGGTTTTCGGCGGCATTGATGTCAGCGGCAGCCGATTTGAGCACAGGGTGATTGTCCTGGGCCAGGGTCAGGCTGGTCGCCAAATCGCTTGGCAGCATGTCGGTGTCGGGTACGGGCACTATCATGTCATCGGGCGCCAATTCGACGATGCGGGCGAACTGCGCCTTGGCATCAAAGAAGTTGTTGCGGGCAGACATTACGTTGGCGTTGGCGCGGGCCAGACGGCCGCTGATTTGCGACAAATCTGCAATTGAACCCAGACCTGAGTCGGTGCGCTGCTTGATTTGATCGTAGATTTCTTTGTGGGTTTCGAGGTTTTTCTCAGCCAGTGTCAGCACTTGTTCGGTGCGGATGTAGTTGATATAAACTTTGGCCACGTCGAGCGCCATGTCTTCAGCGGCGGCAAACAGCGCCCACTGATCGGCACTGGCTTCAAAGCTTAAACGGTCCACTTCGCTTGGGGTGTAGAAACCGTCAAACAGCATTTGGCGGATACTGATCCCGGCTTCGCCGCGCTCCAGCTCAAAATCACCATTGTCACGGCCAAAACGGCGGCGCGTCGATGGGCTGTCGGTTTGTTCCCAGCCATAACCGCCGGTCAAATCAACGGTAGGCATGTAACCGGCCACGGCCTGGCTGACTTGCTCTTCCCGCGCTTTGAAGCGGTTAAATGCGGCGCGCAAATCTGGATTGCTATCCAGTGTGTGTGCCACGGCTTGTTCCAGCGTCAGGGCGCTGGCTGACATTGGCAGTAAAATACCGCCGATGGCAGCGGCCAGCATACCGATGCGCAGCTTCTTCAAGCTTTTGTTTTTCATTGATAAACCCTCCCGGTTTAGTCAGAGCCTTATCTTTCCCTTAATGCGGTATCCTTGGCTCTTAAAATTGGATTTAGTAAATACTCGAGTATCGATCGTTGCCCGGTGATCACATCGACTGATGTGAGCATGCCGGGGATAATTGGCATCTGCGTGCCATCGTCTTTTACCAAGCTGGACTCTTCGGTCCTGACGCGGATTAAATAAAAACTGTTTCCTTCTTCGTCCTGGGTGGTGTCGGCACTGATGTGCTCTACCGTGCCTTTCAGGCCGCCGTAGCGGGTAAAATCGTACGCCGTGACCTTCACCACTGCCGGTAACCCCGGGTGCAGGAAGGCGATGTCTTTGGGCGTAATCTTGGCTTCGACCAACAGTTGGTCTTCGGACGGTACAATCTCCATGATATCGACACCGGGCTGAACTACGCCGCCCAGAGTATTGATATGCACAGATTTCACCGTGCCATTAACCGGTGACGTAATAACCGCTTTACTCACTTTATCCTGCGCCCCAACCTGGGCTTCGCTCATGCGCGACAGCTTGGTTTGCATCTCGTTAAGCTGTGCCCGGGCATCGGCAGCAAAGGTAAATACCGCTTCGCGACGCTTGAGAATAGCCTCATCCATTGCGGCTTTAATCTTGGGGCGCATGTCGCGGGTGGATTTGAGTTCCCCTTGCAGATCGTTCACCGTGCGCTCGAGCTTCAGCAGCTCAACTTCCGGCACAATGCCTTTTTGCGCCAGTGGCCGGGTTAGCTCAAGCTCGCGGCTGATCAGCTGGAAACTGGTGGTCAGGGTGTTGATCTTGGTGGTCAGCTCTTCGTTTTCCTGCTGACGCTGCTGGATTTGGCGCGCCAGGATCTCGAGCTGGTTCTCCAGGCTGTCAAGCCGTCCATGGTATTCGGCTTGCTGGCGGGCAATCAGCTCAGGTTTTTGTTCTGCCAGTTCGCTGGGGAAATTGAGCTGTACCTTGTTGATTTTCACCTGCTCGCGCCAGTCAGACGCCATGTCAGACACTGTGATGCCATCAAGTTCCGCCTTGATGCGGATAACGTTGGCGCGCAGGCTGTAAACCTCTTGCTCCTGCTGGGCAAAATCGGAGCGGAAGCGGGTATCGTCAATCCGCGCTAATGGCTGACCTTTGGTCACCAGATTGCCTTCGCGGACAAACAGCTCTTGCAGCACACCACCATCAAGGCTCTGGATCACCTGAATTTGCGAGGAGGGAATAACCTTGCCAGCGCCTACGGTGACCTTATCGAGCTCGGCAAAGTAGGCCCACACCAGAAAGGTAAACATCAGCGCAGACAGGGACCAAATTGTGAGCCGGTGGCTGGTCGGTGCATCGGTCATCATGGCGCCGTATACGTCATCGACCATTTCAAGGTCACGTGCGGTCAGCTTTTTGCTCATGATTTACCTCCGGCCAGCAGCCCAAGGCTCAGTTTCTCCAACACCTCTTCTTTGGGGCCATCGGCCAGCACATGGCCGCGATCAAGCACTATTACCCTGTCGACCAGTTTAAGCAGGTGCATTTTATGGGTAATGATGATGAGGGTTCGGTCTTTGCTGACATGCTCCATGGCGCGGATAAACTGCTTCTCGGCGCGGGCGTCAAGGCTGGCTGTTGGTTCATCCATCAGCAAAATCGGTGGGTCATTGAGGGTCGCGCGTGCCAGAGCGACCGTTTGACGCTGGCCTCTTGATAGTGCCTGACCGCCTTCGCCCACCTGCTGCTCCAGACCTTCGGACTCAAGATTGGTAAACAGGCTGACGCCGGAAATTTGCACCGCGCGGATGAGCTGGTGCTCAGATACCTGGCGGGTACCAAACAGGATGTTGTCACGGATAGAGCCGTGAAACAGCACCACATCCTGCGGCAGATAACCAAAGTTACGCCGCAAATCGCTTGGGTGGATTTGCGCACTGTCGATACCATCGTAACGCAGGCTGCCCTTGGTCGGTTTATAGAGCCCGCACAAAAGCTTAGCCAGGGTGCTCTTACCCGAACCGTTGCGGCCGATAATCGCCACTTTTTCACCCGGTTGGATATTCAGCGAGGTTGGGTGCAAAACAGGTTTTTCGGAACCCGGATAGCAAAAGCTCACATGGTCGGCTTCAATCTTGCCGAGCAGGCGGGTTTTACTGACCAGATGGCCTTTGTTCTCGAACTCGTCTTCCTGAGTCATGATCTGATCGAGCTGACGCAGGGCGCTGGCGGTATGGTTAGCGCGGGTCAGCAGACCAGCAAGCTGCGCCATCGGTGACATGGCGCGGCTAGACAGCATCACTGCTGCGATAATGCCACCCATGGAAATGTCGTTATCGGCAACCCGGTAAACCCCGAGAATGACCACAAACACTACGGTTACCTGCACCATAAAGCTGGCGACGTTACTGACCGAGTTGGACAGCTTTTTCGCTTTCAGTTGCCAGTTGGCGGTGTGGCCAATCATTTGCTGCCAGCTTTTTTGCACCAGACCTTCGGCGCCATAAGCCTTGATAGATTCAAGGGCGGCCAAACTCTCAATCAGGTGACCATGCTTAAGGCTGGCGTACTTATTACCTTCTTCGATGGCTGCCTTGAGTCTGGGTTGTATATACAAGGTGTAACCAATAATGATGACGCCGCCAAGGAGTGGCAGCAGAGCCAGATCGCCCGAGACGATAAAAATAATCACCAGGAAAAACAGGGCAAATGGCAAATCCACCAAGGTGGTGATGGTAGCTGAGGTAAGAATGTCGCGGATACTGTCAAATTCGCTGAGCTGCTTTGCCATGCCGCCGACACTGGGCGAGCGCTTGGACAGCGGAATACCTACCGCTTTGGCAAACAGTTGCGATGAAACAATGATATCGACTTTTTTTCCAGCAACATCAATAAGGTAGCTTCGAAGCTGACGCATGATTAAGTCGAACAGGTAGGCAATGCCGGCACCAATGGCCAGCACCCACAATGACTCAAACGCCAGGTTGGGAACCACCTTGTCGTACACGTTCATGATAAACAGCGGTGATACCAGCGCAAACAGGTTCACCAGTACAGAGGCAATCAGGGCATCGCGATAAATGGGCGCTGAGTCTTTGAGGATACTGAGCAGCCAGTGACTTTTATTGTCATGGTGATGCACATCAAAGCCCATATCACCACGGTATTGCTGTTTAACCAGAAACAGATAACCCACGTACAGGGTTTCAAGCTGTTCGATGGCAAGGGTTTCTTCGCCACCGGTATCCGGCAATTGGATAACGGCTTTATCAGCTGTTAACTCCCTAAGCAAACATGCTTTTTTATCTTTCAGCAGCAGGATGCAGGGCAGCATGATAGGAGTGACCTGATCCAGCCCTTTGCGGGTTAAGCGGGCGTTGAGCCCGGCCCTTGCCGCCGCTTGGGGCAGCAAATCCGGAGTCAGCACAGCTTCAGACAGCGGCAAGCCTGCCGCCAGTGATTCACTGGAGCAGGGGGAGCCAAAATATTCGGTGAGAAGAACCAGACTATCGAGCAGGGGGTCAACAGTGACCCGCGTGGAAGCAGCGATAGTCCATTGTTCTTCGCTTCCGGGAGCAGATAAAGACACCTTAGAAATTTACCTTTTTATTTTTATAGCCTTAGAGCCAGTATAGCCATGCCGGACCATATTGCTATAGTCCGGCATGTCGACTGGGTGACGCATTAAGGCAGGATAGTATCCCTGCGATCTTCATCCAAAGGCTGAGGTGCAGAGCGCATGATTGGCTGGGCATCGCCAGAGTCACTCTGGGTATCGACAATCAGCGGACCTGTGCCGTTACCGAGCAGACCGTTGATGATGCCCGATTGAACGCCATCTGCATCCTGTCCCTGCAGGTTATACGCATCCCGCAGGTCAACCCCATCCAGCACGATCCGCTGGTCGATAACACCATCTTTGTTGGCGTCAATTTCGATAGTGGTAGAGCTGTTACCGAAGCTGAAGCTGAGGAAGTCTTCCAGATTTCCATTTTCTTCACCTTGCAACAGATCGCTCAGGTCCAGCTTATCTTCGTTGACGTTAAAATCGATGATGTGGTCGGTGCCAGTTTCACCCGCCTTCCAAACGAAGATGTCACTACCACCGTCCCCGCGCAGCACGTCATTACCACCGTCGCCGCGTAATACGTCATCGCCAAGACCGCCGATCAGGGTGTCGTCGCCACTGCCCCCGCGTAAGCCATCAATGCCTTCGCCGCCGATCAGCAGGTCGTTGCCACCGCCGCCATAAACGACCTGATTACCTTCCCCACCGTTAACAGTGTCATTACCTGAGCCCAGATTGACGGTATCGGTCTTAGGTTGCATTTGTTGTAAAACGTCGTTCAGCAGGGTGCCATCACCATCTGTGATGTTGGCTTCGGTCATGAACTTACTGGCCATAATTTCAGCTTGGGTCACGACGGCGTTGTGCAAATTCGGTAAAGAGCTGCCTGTGTTTACAACATTATTGGCAGTCGAAACCCCCAAATCCACGTAATCATTGCTGGCGCCGGCATTTATCAGTAACTCAGTGCTCTTGGCAAAATATTGAACACCTAAATCAACAGACCCAACAGGCGTGATTCCTGAGAAATATGCGCCCAGATCAACTGCAAATTGTGCTTGATTACCTGATTCTGTCAGCAGGAAGGTATCATTTCCTTGCGCGCCATTACTAATCGTGGCTGGTGGCAGCACGGTCACCTGGAAGCTGCCGTTGGTCTGAGCTTTATCAAGGTTACTGGCTTCGGTTGCAGTGGCCACGACGGTAACATTAAAGGTGCCGGTATTCGGCGCTTTAATCTGCAGGTTACTCTTATCCCAACTGCTGATATCCAAGGTGCCATCTGCGCCAACCACTGCAGTGTTACCCAAGCCATCCTTGAGGATCGCACCCTCGGGCAGGCCTTGCAGTTTGACGCTGAGCGACTCAGAACCATCTTTATCAACAAGACTGGAACTGATGTTGCCAAGTTTAATAAACTTGTTGTGATAACCCAGGTTATCAACAGCTCGGAACGCCAGGTTGTCCATGATAGCGCCGACGGAGTCCGAATTATCAGCCTCGAATAGCAGGCGATAGTTGCCGCTGGTGCCCACTGGCAGTGTGACCTTTTGATCTTTCAGCCAACCTGAGCTGGTTGGATTGAAATCGTACAGCATCACAGCTTGTGCCATTATTGGATTGCCACCGGCATCCAATGGGATCAGTTTAATGGTCAGGCCTGAGGTGGAGGCACTGTTTACACGTGCCGCAATGTCAAAACCCAACTCATAGAAGCGGCCAGCTTCCAGTCTCATGTCGGTGTACAGGGTCTTATCGCCGTTATTAAACTCGATTTCCATGACCTTGTTGTTGGAGTCTCCACCTAAGTAGGTCTTCTCCAAGCCAACCTCAATTTTGCCGCCAGAGTTGCTGGTGTGCCAAGTGCCGAGGGTATCCAGGCCGGAGATGCTGTCTGCTTTGACACCGCTCCATCCACCAGAAACAGGCACGTCTTCGAAGTTGATTGAAGCGAGGTTGGTGTAGCTGCCAACTTTCAGGGTTGGCGCATCAGCTACCGCTTCTACGGTGATAGACAGGGTGCCGACACTACCGGTGTTGGTGGTGTAGGTGATTTCAGGTACTTTGCCGCTCCAATGAGAGTTTGGCTGGAAGCTGTAGTCACCATTGGCTTTCAGAGTGAGCACACCGTCTGCAAGTGTATGGGCAGTGTTGCCCGCGTTGTAGCTGGTGCTGCTGCCCGCAATGCTGAAGCTTGTTACGGAGGTGTTGTTTACGCTGTCGTTGCTAAGCACATTGCCTTCGATTGGGCCGCGGTCCTCAAGGCCGCTAATGCTATCAGCATTGGTAGCTACAGGCAGATTTTCCACCTTATTCACTGCGATATTGATGAGAGCACTGCTCTTATCGCCATCGGCGTCGGTTATGGTATAGGTGAAGGTGTCGACGGCGCCTGCAGGGATCTTGCTACCATTGGCGGTAACCTGGTAATTGTAGTTTCCGTCGCCAAGGAGTGTCAGAACCCCGTATTGACCCACAACCTTAGTGCCGACGTTTCCGCTGACACCGGTATTTTGCTTGTCACCTGCGTCGATACCGACAATATTCATGACCTTGTCTGAGCCAGCGACATCGTTATGCAGCACGTTGCCGCTGGTGGATGGCAGTTCATAGCCGGTACCTGCAACCATACGTACAACCAGTTCATAACTGTTTTCTTTATTCTCGGCAGTATGGATTTCGGTGACCACGTTACCTGTTAGTTTATCTTTGAAACCAACAACCTGTAGCGTATAGAACGCGCCTTCATAGTTAAAGGTAACGCTGGTTTGGCCAACTTTCACAATATCCTTCGATGCCTCAGGATCATCTTCATCATTTGGCGTTTCGTTGTGAGTAAAGTTGAGATCCAGCGAAACCGGCGTGGTTTTGCCATACGCATCTGTCAGCGTGAACGTTACATTCATGCTGGCGCCGGTGATTGATGTTCCAGCTTGGGTCGGCCAGTTATAGTGGGTAAAGGTGCCAAGCACTATGTCTTCATTCAGTGCAAGATGGCCTGACAAAGCGGCATCGTTGTCGATAAAGCCATAACCTGACTTGTACGTATCTGATGGTACACCCCAACGCAGCTGATCTTTACCATCGTCGTTATCCAGGCCACCGCCATTGGTTGCGCTGGTGCCATCGAATTTCTGAATGTTAGAACCACCTTGAGTCGTGGTCCAATTGGCAACAACACCGGAGACCAGGAAGCTGTCGACGATGACATTTACTTCGCCGCCATCGTTGTTGGCGAGGTTGTTGTCGTCAGCTACAGTGACGGTTACCGTTGAATTAGCGGTTACACTTCCGTCGGTTGCAGTAACCTTGATGCCGGATATTTGGATGGAGTCGGCGTTTGCATTGTGAGGCAAGCTGCCAATCAGCTCGGCTTTCACTTCAACAGCACCTTGCTGACCTGCAGTTATCGCATCCCAGTCAAGGGTCAGCTTGATAAGCTCTTTATTGCCAATTGAGCCAATTAAGGTCTGCTTATCACTGCTCAAGGTCCACTGCAGTGGTTGGCGGATACCGTCGACCTGAATGCCATCGGTACTGGCAAAACCAATGCTGTTCACATTACTGCCGCCAGCTTTGAACAGCAGGGTACTGCTGTCACTATCGGGAGCATCCGTGAGCAAGGTAGCTTCGCTCAATGAGTTAAGCGCGTTTGGCGTTAACGCACTGAGTGTGCTTGGCGGTGGTGTCAGAGTTACGGTAAACGGATTGGTGCCATCAACATCGCCGTCACTGTCGGAGATAGCGACATTAAAGTTAAGCACTGCACCTACAGGATCAACATGCTCCGTTGATGACGTGAAGCCTAAGAGGTTGAAATCCGGGTTGCCAGTGACCTTTTTGAAGTCGATTTGACTGATGCTGGTAAAACCAGCGCTGTTTATTGCTGCAACCAAGTCGGCACTGGTACCTTCCAAGGTCACAGTAGTTTGTATGCCGCCCTTTATGCCATGAATTACAACAGCTACCTCATCTGTGTAAGTGGCGCCGCTGTTTGAAGTAAACGATAAGCCATCTACCCCGGTAATTGGTGACGTAAAGTTCAAGCTAAGCACTTCGCCATCATCAATGTCTTTACCCGAACCAACACCATAGCCGTTGGCAGACGAGTTGACGGTTGCGGCAACTCCGTTTGCAGTTGCTGTCATGGTAAAGGCAACGGTTGCAGGAACATCTTTGGTAATCTGCCCGTTGTTATCCACATACAGCACTTTATTGTTACCACCGATATTAGTGGTGAAGTTGACCGGCAAATCCGTCACCGTAGTGATAGGATTGACGACATTCATCACGTAACTACCATCGTTGGGGTTTACGGTAAGCGTAAACATCAATGTTTGGGTAGGGGACACTTCGTTATTGCCATTCAGGCCCGCCCAAGCCGCAAGTGGAGTTCCGCTGTCAGTGTAAGCAATCAGAACATCGGGGTTAGCTTTGTCGACGAAGTAATAAATTTTCTCTCCGTCGCCGGTAGTTTTACCCGAATCGATAAACCAAGTGGATGGAGTGTCTTTGTTCCATCCTGCGATATTCACCGTCAGGTCGGCGGCATACTCATCACCACTTGCTTTGTCGTTGCCGTCTGCACCTGCGACCGCGACCGCACCAGTTATGGTGGCGTTGGCCTGGTTTAAACCACTACTGTTGGTGGCCGATGCCTCTATCAGATCATCGACAATAGTCACAGAGATATTCTGTGAGATTACACTGCCATTGCTGCCAACGGCCTCCACAACCACGCCCTCGATCAGTGAGCTGAGGTTAAGATTCGCGGCGCCGTTAACCTGCTTGATATTATCCAGCAGTTCAACCTTCACAGTAATGTTGCCAGAGGTATTGGCACTGATGGCATTGGTGTCGGCCAGAGACATCTTAACTACCTCGACACCACCTATGGTGCCGACGATGCTTCCATTTGCGAGCGCCCACACAATGGTTACGCCTGCTGCCAGATTGGATGTTGTCGGTTGGTTAAGATTACCAATTGCGGCAAATCGGAACTGAGTCAGGTTTTCATTACCAGCGGTAAAGCCAACGCTGGAGTTGACCGTGACTGTGGAGCCTGGCGTTGCACGCAAGCCAGATTCGTTCACAGTAATGTCTTTATTGCCAGGTTGGTAAACTGTCGCAGTATCAGAGGCTTGAGCAGAAGTATTGCCTGCAACGTCGGTCTGAGTAGCGGTAACGGTAATGCTTTGACCTGTAGCTGGGACATCCTCATTCCAACTGATCACGCCGTTATTGTAACTAAAACCACTGGCAGGTGATCCGTCAGTATTAACTAAGGAGCCTCCTTCTAGTTTGAAGGTGTAGTTACTTATATTGCCGCCATTATTAACAGTCAGGTTTACTACGCCACCGAGCAATAGCTCGGCATGGCTGACAGTTGCCTGCAGTTGAACGCCCGCGCCGTTACTACTGATCTCGCCTTGAGTCAGCAAGCCATCGCCAGGAGTGCCATCATCCACAATCCATACAGTGGGTGCTGCAGGTGGGGTATCGTCCAGATCTTTCTCAAACAGGGTAATGTTGGCATCGGATTTGCCACCATTATTATCTGTCGCAGTCACAACGTATACACCAGAGTTTGGTGCCTGCTCAAAATCGTTAACGGCTGCAGCTGCGCCAGCAGCGGTCATAGAGATCTTACCGCTACTATCAATCGAGAAGTAACCGTCTTCACTTACCGCATGATAGCTGTTGTCTGCCCACTTAAAGCTAAAGCCGGTCACTGAACCATCGATATCTGATGCCACTACATTCGCTACAACAGCGCCAGCAATCTGATTCTCGAAGTAACCAAACTCCTGATTACTGATGATAGGTGCATCGTTGGTGCCGGTGATGGTGATGGTCACCACCTGGTCGGCCCAGGCGCCCTTGTCGTCAGTCACGCGGACGGTGAAGTTGAGCACTTGGCTCTGACCTTCCTTCAGCGCCTGAGTGGCTGCGGCATTGTTGTCGAGGGTGAAGGTCCACTTGCCGGTGCCGTCTACGGAGAAGGTACCGTAGGCATTGGTGGCATTGAGCACACTCCAGCTTTCGGTGGCGTCAGCATCGACGTCGGTGGCATTGAGCTGACCGGTCGCGGATGGGGTACCGGCAACGTCGGTGCCGTTATCCAGATCACCGGCTTCCACGACAGTGCCACTGGTGACGCTGTCATTGGTGATAACCGGGCTGTCATTGGTGCCGGTGATGGTGATGGTCACCACCTGGTCGGCCCAGGCGCCCTTGTCGTCAGTCACGCGGACGGTGAAGTTGAGCACTTGGCTCTGACCTTCCTTCAGCGCCTGAGTGGCTGCGGCATTGTTGTCGAGGGTGAAAGTCCACTTGCCGGTGCCGTCTACGGAGAAGGTACCGTAGGCATTGGTGGCATTGAGCACACTCCAGCTTTCGGTGGCGTCAGCATCGACGTCGGTGGCATTGAGCTGACCGGTGGCAGACGGGGTACCGGCAACGTCGGTGCCGTTATCCAGATCACCGGCTTCCACGACAGTGCCACTGGTGACGCTGTCATTGGTGATAACCGGGCTGTCATTGGTGCCGGTGATGGTGATGGTCACCACCTGGTCGGCCCAGGCGCCCTTGTCGTCAGTCACGCGGACGGTGAAGTTGAGCACTTGG
>NZ_JAHEPS010000005.1 GCF_018596335.1 Shewanella jiangmenensis
GTCGCACACCGATGGCTACATTAATTGATGGAAAACGGGTTTGGGCTGAAAAGAATTTAGCCCAAATCTAATCTGACAACGGCACCCCAAAATCGGGTAACTGTCAGATCAGGTCTGAGCTATTACACCTTTTATCTGCAAACTATGCATCTCGCGTCGCTTTGACCTTTTAAAGCGCTACCTTCAAACGCTATCTTAAGTTGCACTCATCGTGCCGGCCATTTGTTGAAATTGAACCGGCCTTAACTCTCTTCAACAGTTTCAACATCTTCAATAGCCTCAATAGCTTCAACAATAGCCACTCAATTCGAGTGCTTATGCGTCCGTAGCTTTCGTGGAGTACTCTCGGTGCTCTCTATCATTCCAACATGCGCCGGTAACTGTGCCGAATCGTTTCATTTTGCACAGTTACCGCCGCAGGCTTTTCAAGCTTAAGCTCTTACTATGAACTCTTACTATGAGCTCTGAATTATTAGATTAGCTCTGGATCCATGGTTGAATGCAATGAGTCTATGCTGGATTATCACGCTTTATCGTCACGGTTTCCGGCGTCGGACTTAATCAGCTTATTTTGTAGCAGTGCTTCTGTGCTCTGGCCTGCCTCACGCTTACAGGTGTCGCCAACTGTGGCTGTCTTTTCACACATTACAACTTTAAGCGCAATCCGCGCCGGATCCGGCGCGCACCATTCATGCTTCCATTGTGCCCAGTTCATCCACACCCAGGCGCTTAGGGCTATCAGGGCGCAGATAATGATACCGCTGCCAATGGCCTGCTCAACATACGCTGCGTTCAGCGCCACCAGATAGGAGCCGGCGAAGGCCATCGCGAGCTGAATAAAGTTCTGCCAGCCGGCTGCTTTAGCGGCGTTATTGGCAAAGGGCGACAGCGCATCGGTCACCAGCAGGGGGTAAATGGCGCCGTTAATCGCGGCAAGGAGTGCAAAGACCCACAAAATCGCCATCAGCCCTGCCCCCATCATAGACAGTAAAAACAGCACCAGCGACAACACGATAAACCCGACCATCAGGGTGTTTTTTATCCGCTGGGCGCTCATGGTTTTGAGCATCCGACGGCAGATAAACCCGCCAAGCATAAAGGCGATGGTTTGCGGCACAAAACTAAGCCCGATTGAGGCGGCGTCATAACCGTGATGCTGCATCACCGCAGGCCACAGTGTCAGATAACAAAAGAATGCCGCCGAGCAGGCACCAAAGATTATCACGTTACTGATAAAGGTTTTGTTGCCAAGGATGTTGGCAACCTTCATCCGAGACTGTGCATTTTCGGTGCTTGTCGATGAACGCTTGGCTGCCGGGGTGAGATACGGCGTCATCACCGCAAGACAAAGCCCAAGCAGTGCCAGAATGGCAAAAATATGCTGCCAGCTTGCCACTTCAACAATCCATGAGCCCAGCAGTGGCGCCAGCGCCGGTGACAAGGCAACCAGCGGCATGATTGAGGCAAAGAGTTTACGGGCAGCTGCTTCATCAAAGCTTTCGATAACAATGGATTGCCAGATCACGGCAGCGGCGCAGGCGCCAAAGGCCTGTACGACTCTGAGCAATAAAAAGCTCTCGATATTGTCCACCATGGCAAGTAGCACGCTGCTCAGGGTGAAGATAATCAGCCCCACATTCAAGGTGGCACGTTTGCCAAAGCGTTCACACAGGCCGCCGTACACCAACTGCCCAACGGCCAGGCCACCCAAAAAGAGCGTCAGTGACAACGCCACGCTTTCGGCGTCAATGTTCAAAGATGATTCAATTTGATTGAATGCAGGCAAATACATGTCGGTCGCCAGAAAACCAAGCATGCTAAGAATGGCCAAATAGGGAAATAATAAGATAGCTCTGGGCTTTGAGAGCGTAATTGTGGTCAAAACAATCTCCTTTTAACGCTGTTTCATAATCCGGCGGCAGTGTACGGACTTGAATAACGGCTGTGAAACGGTTAATTTTGCACACTGCAAACAAATAATTTGAAGCCAGAAATCGACCAGTGCCAGGAGTTAGCCCATGCTCTCTGAACAATCCCTCGAATTAGTGGACATAGTTGCCCAGGTTGGCAGCTTTACCGCTGCCGCTGCCAAATTGCATAAAGTGCCGTCGGCGGTAAGTTACGCGGTAAAGCAAATTGAAGACGAACTTGGCGTCGTGCTCTTTACCCGCCATCACCGCAGCGTAAGCCTTACTGTGGCGGGCGAGCATTTTGTGCGGGAAGCGCGCGCCATGCTCTCACAAATGAGTGAGCTTAAACGCGGCACCCAGCGTATCGCCAATGGCTGGCAACCGACGCTTTCTATTGCGCTCGACAACATAGTCCGCGCCGACAGGATAAGTGTGTTGATTGCCGATTTTTATCGGCACTTTCAGGATGTTGAGCTCATTATCCGCATCGAGGTGTTTAACGGTGTATGGGAAGCGCTGTCGACCGGCCGCAGCCATATCGCCATCGGCGCGACCACCGCCATTCCGGTGGGCGGCGTGTTTCAGTACCGCGACATGGGCGTTATCGACTGGGCGTTTCTGGTGTCAAAAAACCACCCGCTCGCGGCGGTCGAAGGGCCACTTGAGGATGATATGCTGCGCCCCTATCCCTCTATTTGTCTTGAAGATACGTCGCGGGAAATTCCCAAGCGCACCACCTGGCTTTTGGACAATCAGCGCCGCCTGGTGGTGCCGGACTGGATCCGCGCCATCAACTGTTTTACCAATGGCCTCGGGATTGGCTATATGCCGCGCCATCTGGCGGCGCCGTTTTTAGGTGCCGGGCTGCTGGTCGAGAAAACACTCGCCAGGCCCAAGGTGCCAAGCCCCTGCTGCCTTGCCTGGAACGGTGACGCGCCCTCGCCTGCACTCAATTGGGTGCTCGAGTACCTTGGCGACAGTGACAAACTGCATCGGGAATGGCTGGCTTGATATAAATGCTGACGCGGCTTTCGGCCAGCGGCGCAAACGCTGGCATCAGAGCACAATTCCGGTATGATACGGCTATTGCACTCAGTTAAGGAGACATTGAAATGTCACAGGAAATTCTCGTTTCCAACCGTTCGACATTGGAAGTGAACAAGCTCATTAAAAACACATACATGCTGCTGTCGATGACGTTGGCATTTTCGGCCCTGTGCGCCTGGGTTGCCACCGCTATCGGTATTTCGCCCTGGATGTCCATCGGCCTGTCGCTGGGCAGCCTGGTGCTGCTGTTTTTCACCCTGAAAAAAGCCGACACTGCCGCCGGTATTTTCTGGGTGTTCGCCTTTACCGGTATGCAGGGTGCGTCGCTTGGTTATATCCTCAACCATTACGCCGGCATGGCCAATGGTCCTGAGCTCATCATGCAGGCCTTCGGTCTGACAGCGGCGATTTTTGTGGGTCTGTCCATGTATGCGCTGACCACCAAAAAAGACTTCTCTTTCATGCGCGGTTTTTTGTTTGCCGGTTTGATTATCATCATCGTCGGAGGCCTGATTAATATGTTCGTGGGCAACGGCGTGGCCTACATGCTGCTGTCCTGGGCGACTGCGCTGGTGTTTGCCGGTCTTATCCTTTACGACACAAGCAACATAGTCAACGGCGGTGAAACCAACTACATCCGCGCCACAGTGTCACTGTATCTGGATTTCCTGAACCTGTTCCTCGCCATTTTGCGCATTCTGGGCATGAACAACGACGATTGATCCTACTACGCGTTTTTGAGGTAAAATGGCCCGACTTCAGGGCCATTTTTTATTATGAGCACATTCATTATTCAAGTTTCAGGCGCCGCCTATGGCAGCGCAGCACCCGTGCATGCACTGGCCTTTGCCAAAGCGGCCATTGCCGGCGGACATCAGATCCTGCGGGTCTTTTTCTATCAGGACGGGGTGTTCAACACCTCAAGCCTTGGCACGCCCGCATCCGATGAGTTCAATGTCTATCAGGCATGGCGTGAGTTTTCCCGCGAATACTCGGTGCCTTTGGTTAACTGCATTTCGGCGGCGCTGCGCCGCGGCATGCTGTCCAAAGAAGAAGCCGACATCCACGGTCTGCCCCACTGGAACGTTGATGACATCATAGATAACGGTGGCCTCGGTGAACTCATCACCGGCATCGCCAAGGCCGATCGGCTGATGTGTTTTTAAGGTGATACGATGAAAAAGCTCTGCATCCTTTTTTCCAAAGCACCACACGGCAGCGCATCCGGCCGCGAAGCACTGGATCTTGCCATGCTGTCGGCCAGTTTTGATTTTGAAACCACACTGCTGTTTACCGACGAAGGAGTACTGCATCTGCTTGGCGGTCAGCAGCCCGAACTTATCGGTTGCCGCGATTACATCGCCACCTTCAAGGCGCTCGAATTTTACGACATAGAGCGGCTGTTGGTATGCGAAACGTCCCTTGTCGAGCGCGGCCTTGAGGGGCACCCATTCCCGCTCGAGCTTGAAATCCTGTCACCCGCCCAGATAGCAAATCACCTTAACGAGGTGGATGAGGTCATGGTGTTCTGATGATTTTACATCATATTCAAACAACTCCTTCGCAAAGTGCGGCTCTTACCCTCTCACTGCGATACTTTACGCCGGGTGACGGACTGCTGCTGAGTGGCGATGCAGTGGCATCTGTACTCGATACCCGCCTGCAGCCGAAGCTCACGATGAAGGTGTTGTTGCTCGAGTCAGACGTTATCGCCCGCGGCCTTACGCCGCTTATCTGTGCCCTGCCCGTCAATATCGAGCTTATCGACTATCCGCGCTGGGTTGAACTCTCATTGCATTACAAAAAGGTGATCACGTGGTAGAGGTTATCGCGTTTGCCGGAAATGAAATCCCGGTCGATAAAAATGGTTATCTTCTGTCTGTGGATGACTGGAGCCCTGAGCTTGCACTGGTACTTGCCAGGGGCGAAAACATTGAACTGACCGATGCCCATTGGGAAGTGGTCAACTTTGTGCGCGACTTTTATCTTGAGTACAAAACCAGCCCCGCCATCAGGGCTTTGGTTAAAGCCATGGGACAAAAGCTCGGTGACGAAAAAGGTAACTCCAAATACCTTTACACCCTGTTTCCCATCGGCCCGGCCAAGCAGGCGACCAAGATTGCGGGATTGCCAAAGCCTGCCAAGTGTATCTAGTCTGCTAAACGTCGGCTCGGATCGGCACTACTGCCTAAAAGACGACAATTCAAAACGATAAACAAAAAGCCCCGCGATGCGGGGCTTTTTTTAGTTTACTTTTTTAATGGTACTTGAGGTTTTCAAGGATAACCCAAAAGGCTTTTCCCAGTGTGGCAAACATGATCAGCACAAACACTGTTATCACTGCCATATAGGAGAGCCAACGGAAATTGCGTTGACCTTTATCCATAGTCCTTTGTAATTATTATTAAAATTCTTAAATTAGCCCAGTTTTTCCAAACCGCCCATGTAAGGACGCAATGCTTCAGGCACCGTCACAGTGCCATCGGCGTTCTGGTAGTTTTCGAGAATAGCCACCAGGGTGCGGCCAACCGCGAGACCAGAGCCGTTCAGCGTATGCACCAGCGCCGGCTTATTGTCAGCCTTGTTGCGGTAACGTGCCTGCATACGACGGGCCTGGAAATCCTTCACGTTGGAGCAGGAAGAAATTTCACGGTAGGTGTTCTGCGCTGGCAGCCACACTTCGATGTCGTAGGTTTTGGCAGCGCCAAAGCCCATGTCACCGGTACACAGCACTATGGTGCGGTGCGGCAGGCCGAGCTTTTGCAGTACTTTTTCGGCATGGCCAACCATTTCTTCCAGCGCGTCCATGGAGGTTTCGGGCTTCACAATCTGCACCATCTCCACTTTGTCGAACTGGTGCTGACGGATAAGACCACGGGTGTCTTTACCGTAAGAGCCGGCTTCAGAGCGGAAGCAAGGGGTATGAGCAGTCACCTTGATTGGCAGCTCGTCTTCTTCAACTATGGTATCGCGCACCAGGTTGGTTACCGGTACTTCGGCAGTTGGAATAAGGCTCAGCCCCTGACCTTCTTCGGTGGCAGGCTTGGTGTGGAACAGATCTTCACCAAACTTAGGCAGCTGACCGGTACCCAGCAAGCTTTCAGCGTTAACCAAATAAGGGACATAGGCTTCGGTATAGCCGTGCTCTGTGGTGTGCAAATCGAGCATAAACTGCGCCAGCGCGCGGTGCATGCGGGCGACCTGACCTTTCATCACGATAAAGCGTGAGCCGGTAATTTTTACCGCGCTCTTAAAATCCAGACCATTCAGACCTTCACCCAGGTCGACGTGATCTTTTACGTCAAAATCGAAGCTGCGCGGGGTGCCCCAGCGGCGGATTTCCACGTTGTCGGTTTCATCTTTACCCACAGGCACAGACTCATCCGGCAGGTTAGGCACCGACTGGGCAATGGCGTTGATTTCGTCAAGCAGCGCGGCAAGCTCAACCTTTTTGGCTTCAAGCTCGGCGCCAAGGTTACCCACCTGAGCCATGATAGGCGCCACATCTTCGCCGCGGGACTTGGCCTGGCCGATGGATTTGGAGATGGCGTTGCGACTCGCCTGCAGCTCTTCAGTGGCAACCTGAAGCGACTTGCGCTTTTCTTCCAGCGCTTTGAGTTTATCGACATCCAGCGCAAAGCCACGGGTGGCCAGACGCTCCTTGGTGTAATCCAGTTCACTACGAAGATATTTGGTGTCTAACATACTTGTTTTCTTTTAAGTTATCCGCGGGAATAAATCAGTTGCTGCCCAAGATAAACCATGACAAGGCACAGTACCAGATTGAGCAACACATTCAGGCTCGCCTTCAGCCAGTCGCCCTGCTCCATCAGCAGCAAGGTTTCGTTGGAGAAGGTGGAAAAAGTCGTCAGCGCGCCAAGAAGACCAACGCCAATCAATGCTTTCCATTGAGGGCCAATATGGCTGAGTTCTGCCAGAGCATACACGCATCCCATCAAAAAGGATCCCGCCACATTGACGATGAGTGTACCAAAAGGAAAACCCGCGCCAAAGAGCTGCAATGCCAGAATTGAGATGGAATAGCGTAAAACAGCGCCAACCGCACCGCCAAGCGCCACAAACAGCACATTATTCATAGCGTTTGCTCCGGCTCTGCTGATTGATTATCTCAAGTTGGCTGAGTTTTTCATGGATGCGCTTCTCAAATCCACGTTCGGTCGGCTGATAAAGCCGTGTGTTTGAGAGTGCCTCAGGAAAATAGTTTTCACCGGCGGCAAAGGCGCCCGGCTCATCATGGGCATAACGATAACCATCGCCCACGCCTTGCTGTTTCATTAAGGTGGTGGGCGCATTGCGTAAATGATTGGGCACAGGCTCATGGCCGCTTTCACGGGCAAGCAGCCGGGCCGCTTTAAAAGCAGTGTAAACAGCATTGCTTTTGGGGGCGCTGGCAAGATACAGCACCGCCTGAGCAATAGCGCGCTCGCCTTCTGCCGGCCCCACCCGATGAAAGCAGTCCCAGGCATTGAGGGCGACCGTCATGGCATTGGGATCGGCGTTGCCAATGTCTTCAGAAGCAATCGCGAGCAAGCGGCGGGCAACGTATAAAGGGTCACCGCCGCCTTCCAGAATGCGGCAAAACCAGTAAAGTGCCGCATCCGGCGCCGAGCCGCGCACTGATTTATGCACAGCGCTGATTAAATCGTAAAACTGATCGCCGTTTTTATCGTACAGCGCCGCCTGATGACCCGCGACATCGGTAAGAAGCGATTCGGTGAAGGTGCCGCCGTCCGGCAGTAAATCCGCCATTAGCTCGAGCAGGTTCAGTGCCCGTCTGGCATCGCCATCGCTGATGGCGGCCATGGCACACTTGACCTCAGGCGGCAAATTAAGTCGTCGATGGCCAAGGCCGCGCTCAGGCTCATTCAGCGCGCTGTCGATAATGGCGCCAATTGCCGCCTCATCGAGCTTTTTAATCAAATACACCCGGCAGCGGGACAGCAGCGCATTATTGATTTCAAACGAGGGGTTTTCGGTGGTGGCGCCAATAAAAATCACAGTGCCATCTTCAATAAACGGCAGAAAGGCATCCTGCTGACTTTTATTGAAGCGATGCACCTCATCCACAAACAGCAGGGTACGCTGACCGCGCGATTCTGCCACTTCTTTGGCATGCTCAATGGCAAGACGTATATCTTTAACGCCGGAGGTCACCGCCGAAATGCGCTCCACATGGGCATTGGCGTAGCGGGCAACGAGCTCCGCCAGAGTCGTTTTGCCGGTACCAGGAGGCCCCCACAGCAGCATCGAATGGATTTTGCCACCCAAAAGCGCCTGGCGCAGCGGCTTATCGGCACCTAAGAGATGCTCCTGCCCTATGTATTCATCCACGCTGCGCGGCCGCATCCTGGCGGCCAGTGGGCTAAAATCGGGACTGAAATCAAAACGCAGCGACACGGGGAGACCTTCTACTTATGGCGATTTATGACGATATACGCGAAAACCGGGCGGGCTTATCTGGCCGCGCGCTGATCGTCAACACTGACGCCTTCAGGCACAGTAAACTCAAACAGTTTATCGTCGGCGCCCGTGAGGCTCTTTTGTCCGGACAAGCGGAAGTGGCTTACACTTTTTTGCGCGTCGGTGAGACGGATATCAAGCAGGGTGTCACCCTTAAAGCACACAGAGACAAGTTCAACGGCGGTATCTGTACCGGGGCGGGGGCTGATGTTATAGCAGCCGGCTTGCGCTTTAATATCGTACTTTGACCAGCTGTCGGCATCGCGGTGAACCAGGAGCGCCATCGGCGAGGCTTTCAGGATATCGTCCATGCCGAGGATGGTGACCTCTTCAGCAAACGGGTTGTAAACCCAGACGCTGCTCTTTTGCGCCACAATCAGCGACTCATCGGGCGCTGTCAGGTGCCAGTAAAAACGGTTTGGCTGAGCGAGCGCAAGCTGGCCACTGCCTTCCTGCACCAGCTTGCCATTTTGGTCGGTAACCTTTTGGGTAAAGTCGGCCTTAAGGCCCGCCATTTTATCAAGACGAGCGGCAAGCGCGGCGGAATCGTCGGCCACTGCCGCACTCATAACACCAAAAGACATGAGCACTGTGAGTAACTTCTTCACAATAACACCTCTGAAAAACAATTAATTTCGGGGCGGTGGCGGCGCCAGCACTTCACGGTTGCCGTTATGGCCCTGGGCACTGACCACACCGGCCATTTCCATTTGCTCAATAATACGCGCCGCACGGTTATAACCAATTTTGAACTTACGCTGTACGCTGGAAATCGAGCCGCGGCGTGATTCAGTCACAAAGGCAACGGCTTCATCATACAGGGGATCGTAATCTTCATCCCCTTCTTCCGGTGTTTCACCCGGCAGCAATACCTGCTCGCCATCGCTGGAACCATTGAGAATTTCATCAATATACTGGGGCTTGCCACGGGCATGCCAGTCGGCCACGACGCGGTGTACCTCATGGTCGTCGATAAAGGCGCCGTGCACCCGAATGGGCACGCCGGTACCAGGCGGCAGATAAAGCATGTCACCCATGCCCAGCAGGGTTTCGGCGCCCTGCTGATCGAGAATGGTTCGGGAATCGATACGTGAAGACACCTGGAACGCCATTCGGGTTGGAATGTTGGCCTTAATCAGACCGGTGATCACATCCACAGATGGGCGCTGGGTCGCCAGAATAAGGTGAATACCGGCAGCACGGGCCTTCTGTGCGATACGGGCGATAAGCTCTTCAACCTTTTTACCCACAATCATCATCATGTCGGCAAACTCGTCAACCACCACCACGATAGATGGCAGCTTGTCGAGCATCGGCTGGGTTTCATCAAAGCTTTCGCTTGGGTTCCACATCGGATCAGGAATTGGCTGTCCGGCCAGTTTGGCCTCGGCGATTTTCGCGTTGTAGCCCTTAAGATTACGCACGCCCAGCGCGGACATCAGCTTGTAGCGGCGCTCCATCTCACCCACACACCAACGCAGCGCGTTGGAGGCTTCTTTCATGTCGGTGACCACTTCACACAAAAGGTGCGGAATACCTTCGTAAACCGACAGCTCGAGCATCTTGGGGTCAATCATGATAAAGCGCACATCATCGGGGCCGGATTTGTACAGGAGGCTTGTGATCATCACGTTAACGCCAACAGACTTACCCGAGCCCGTGGTACCGGCAACCAGCAGATGCGGCATCTTGGCAAGGTCAACCACCACGGGCTCGCCGGCGATATCCTGACCGAGCACCATGGCAAGGGTGCTGCCATTGTTTTTAAACTTGTCACAATCGAGTACATCACGCATGTACACGGTTTCGCGGAATTTATTTGGCAGTTCAAGGCCTACATAGGCCTTGCCCGGTATAACCTCAACCACCCTCACCCGCTCGGCAAGCAGTGAACGGGCAAGGTCACTTGCCAGGTTACTGATTTTGGATGCCTTCACGCCGGGCGCAAGCTCAAGCTCAAAGCGGGTGATCACAGGGCCGGGATACACACCGACCACGTTGGCGGTAATGTTGAAATCGGCAAGCTTTGCCTCAACCAAACGCGCCACCTGATCAAGCTCCTCAGGGGTAATGGGGTTTAGCTTACGGTTAGGCACATTTAGCAAATCAATGCTTGGCAACGGATTAATCGGCTTGGGTGGCACCACAGGCTTATCGCCAAGCACCACGATACCGTCAACTATCTTGGCTGCAGATTTTGCAGATTGACCGGCGGGCTGCGCACCTGATGCCTGAGTCAGCTGAGCGCCATTGCTGGCATGAGCTGAATGCGCGCTTGCCACGGCTTGCGACGTTGCAGACGCGGCGGCATGCGCAGCATGAGCGGCGTGGCCATTGGCCTGCTGCAGCTTATGCACTGATGTGCCTGAGGACATTTCAGTATCAAACTTGATGTCATCCCACGGTGGGGTTTCATCATGTGCCTTGATGGCATGGGCTTTAATGGCTGGAGCCGGTTCATCGTCAAGGGCGATGGCTGGGTTAATACCGCCAAAACCGGGCTCTACCCGCTGACGGCCATTGGCAGGCAATGCGGGCTCTTCAAGCTCACTGATTACCGGCTCTGCGTCATCTTCATCGATTGCTGAGAGCCCAGTTGATGCCGGCGTTACACTCGGCTCTTCTCGGCTCTTGCTGAAACGGGATAAAAAGCTTCGTCGGCTTTTCTCTTCTTTTACAGCAGAAACGTCTGTTTGAATTGGCTCGACAAGGGCATCAGGAGCCGAAAAAACCTTAGCAGACGATTCAACTGCTTTTGCTGCACTTTGCGGTTTTTCATCCTGCGCCAGCTCTGGCTCGTTTCGGGCACGCTTGAACTTGGACGCAAGGTCCATAAAACCGCGGGTATCTTCAGTGTCACGGCGCTCGCCGAGGGATGAGAGTTTAGCCGGCAGGTTACCAAGCCCCTTAATCAGCCCGATTATGCCGTTGCCGGTCATTTCGATAAGGGCGATGAGGCTAATCCCGGTCAGCAGGGTAAAGCCAGTCGCTACACTGCACAGCAGCAGCAGCGCGGTTCCTATTTGATTGAAATAAGGCAGCATGGCGCCGGCAATCACATCACCTGTGACGCCGCCTGCGGAAAACTCATAGATATCAGCAGCATTCATGCTGGTCAGCGTCGATACGCCAAGCAGCGTCAACACAAAACCTAACAGGCGCATGGAGACAGAGAAAAAGTCCACCTCAAGCAGGCGGTGGCTTTGCTTGAACAGCAGCCAGCCGGTGCCGGCAATCACAAAGGGCACCAGGTAAGCGGTATAGCCGAAGAAATAAAACAGCACGTCGGCAGTCCACGCACCAACGGCGCCGCCGAGATTTTTAATATCGCCCTGAAACTGACTTTGGCTCCAGCCCGGGTCCTGAGGACTGAAACTGGTGAGAGCCAAAAGCACAAAAAGAGCCAACATGGAGCATACGATGAGGCCACCCTCAAGCAGCCGCTGCAGCCCGCTTAGTGAATGAACGCGATTTCCCTGAGACAAACGAGAGTATCCATAGCAACATTAAAAACAAGTGAAATTAAGATACCAGAATCCTTCGGAAAGTGGAGCGAAATTGCGGATTTTCCCAGCAGTTGGGATGCTTGATGATCAAAATTTAACTCTTTGAGGTACGCCAGACGCAAAAAAGGGAGCTAAGCTCCCTTTTTACTTGATGGACAGTGACTTAAATATCAGTCACAGATGTGATTTACAGACACTTTATTGGTCTGTTTCACTTCTTCCATCACCACATAAGTGCGGGTGTCAGACACTGAAGGCAACTTCAGCAGCGTTTCACCGAGCAACTTACGGTAGGCAGACATGTCGGATACGCGTGTCTTGAGCAGATAGTCAAAATCACCTGAAACCAGATGACATTCCTGAATATCGTCCAGCAGTTGCACCGCTCTGTTAAAGCGGTCAAACACCTCTGGAGTGTCCCGGTTGAGCGTGATTTCCACGAACACCAGGAGTGATGCGCCCAAGTAGTGCGGATTCACCAATGCGGTATAACCATTGATATAACCCTGCTTCTCGAGTCGTTTTACCCTTTCCAAACAGGGAGTTGGGCTAAGCCCTACTCGCTTGGACAGCTCAACATTTGAAATGCGACCATCAATTTGCAGCTCGTTAAGGATATTACGATCGATGCGATCCAAGTCTTTAACTGGATTCTTTTTATTATATGCCATATTTTTGACCTTGTTTTATTGCTAAAACAACATTTAATTTTACGTATGTCGAAAGTTCAGCAGCATAAACTGCCGCGCCAATACTATACTAGATATCCCTGAAATAAGCACGTTCAGGGTGTAACAAAATAACAAATATGCCTGCAAAAAGCGGGTAATTATGCAATTGAGGCTCGAAGATGATAATTGGTGTTCCTAAGGAAATCAAAAACCACGAATATCGCGTTGGCATGGTACCCTCCAGCGTGCGCGAACTGACCCTGCGTGGGCATCAGGTATATGTTGAAACTGCTGCCGGCGGTGGCATTGGCTTTACTGACAAAGATTACTCCGACGCTGGCGCCACCATTCTGGCCACTGCCGCCGAAGTGTTTGCCAAGTCAGACATGATTGTAAAAGTGAAGGAGCCTCAAGCGGTTGAGCGCGCAATGCTGCGCCACGACCAGATCCTGTTCACTTACCTGCACCTGGCTCCGGATCTGCCTCAGACCGAAGAGCTGGTTGCTTCAGGCGCTGTGTGTATCGCCTACGAAACCGTAACCGATGACCGTGGTGGTCTGCCTCTGCTGGCCCCGATGTCTGAAGTTGCCGGTCGTATGTCTATCCAGGCCGGTGCCATGGCACTGGAAAAGTCTGCCGGCGGCCGTGGTATGCTGCTGGGCGGCGTGCCTGGTGTTGAGCCAGCCAAAGTGGTTATCATCGGCGGCGGCATGGTTGGTACCAACGCCGCGCAGATGGCTGTGGGCATGGGCGCCGACGTTGTGGTTCTGGACCGCTCTATCGACGCGCTGCGTCGTCTGAACGTTCAGTTCGGCTCTTCAGTTAAAGCGGTATACTCCACTGCTGATGCGATTGAGCGTCATGTACTGGAAGCCGATCTGGTGATTGGTGGTGTTCTCATCCCAGGCGCGGCTGCACCTAAGCTGGTGACTGCCGATATGGTTAAGCGCATGAAGCCTGGCTCTGCCATCGTTGACGTTGCCATCGACCAGGGCGGCTGTGTGGAAACTTCCCACGCCACTACCCACCAGGACCCAACCTACATAGTTGATGACGTAGTACATTACTGCGTAGCCAACATGCCAGGCGCTGTGGCCCGTACTTCAACCTTCGCGCTGAACAACGCCACCCTGCCCTACATCATCAAGCTTGCCAGCAAAGGCTACAAAGAGGCACTGCTCTCTGATAAGCACCTGCTGAACGGTCTGAACGTGATGCACGGCAAAGTGACCATCAAAGAAGTGGCTGAAGCCCACAACCTGGCCTACGTGCCAGCCACCGAACTGCTGTAAGCACTCGGTTGACCGATTTAAGGGGGAGCTCAATGCTCCCCCTTTTTACTTTAACGGACATTGACTTTAACGGACATTTGCTTTGACTGAATTTGGCTGAATGTTGTTTTAAGGTATTGCTGCATTAGCGCAGCGCTTATTTATCGCAAAAAGTGGTGTACTAAAACAACAGTCAACGGATTAACTGAAGCACAAAACGCCGACATCCGCCTGACGGCAGCGCCGTACTGGAAAGTCTGATAGACAAACTCGATTAAGTTCATCGACACTGTCTATGCATTGTCACTTTACCCAAATCGGCAAATTTCCTACAATCCCAACAATTTGCCAAGGCACGGAGAATAAAATGAGCCAAGCCAAACACAGCCAGCTTTTGATTTTGGGTTCTGGCCCCGCTGGTTATACTGCTGCTGTTTACGCCGCACGCGCCAACCTTAAGCCTGTGATGATCACCGGTATGCAGCAAGGCGGTCAGCTGACCACCACCACCGAAGTGGAAAACTGGCCGGGCGATCCTGAAGGCCTGACAGGTCCGGGTCTGATGGCTCGCATGCAGGAGCACGCAGAAAAGTTTCATACCGAAATTATCTTCGACCATATCCACGAAGTGACCCTGACCGAGCGCCCGTTTCGCCTGAAGGGCGACAATGGCGAGTACACCTGTGATGCGCTCATCATCGCCACCGGCGCCTCCGCCAAGTACCTCGGTCTGCCTTCAGAAGATGCATTCAAAGGCCGCGGCGTGTCTGCCTGTGCGACCTGTGATGGTTTCTTCTATCGCAATCAGAAAGTTGCTGTAATTGGCGGCGGTAACACTGCCGTTGAAGAAGCGCTGTATCTGTCTAACATTGCCTCAGAAGTACACCTTATTCACCGCCGTGACAGCTTCCGCTCCGAGAAGATCCTGATTGACCGTCTGATGGACAAGGTTGCCAACGGCAACATCATCCTGCATCTGGACAAGACGCTCGATGAAGTGGTTGGCGACAACATGGGCGTGACCGGCGTTAAGCTTAAGTCCACCAAGGATGACAGCAGCGAGTCGCTGGATGTGGCCGGCGTGTTTGTGGCCATCGGTCACAGCCCCAACACCGGCATTTTTGAAGGTCAGCTTGAAATGAACAACGGCTACCTCAAGGTGCAGAGCGGTTTGAACGGCAACGCCACCCAAACCAGCATCGAAGGCGTGTTCGCCGCCGGTGACGTAATGGATCAGCACTATCGTCAGGCCATCACCTCTGCCGGTACCGGCTGTATGGCGGCGCTGGATGCCGAGCGTTACCTCGACGCCAAGCACTGATAGTCTGTCTATCTGAAAAAGCCGGCCATGTGCCGGTTTTTTTGTACCCGAAGTTTGGCGATTCACGCGAATTTAAGACACAAAAAAAGGGACCAGATGGTCCCTTTCATTTGCTCAAACCAATTACTTGGCCAGAGCTTCTTTAGCCTTTTCAACCAGAGTTGAGAAAACAACTTTGTCGAATACAGCGATGTCGGCCAGGATCTTACGGTCGATCTCGATAGAAGCCTTCTTCAGACCGTTGATAAAACGGCTGTAAGACAGGCCGTTCTGACGAGAAGCGGCGTTGATACGAGCAATCCACAGTTGACGGAATTGACGTTTTTTCTGGCGACGGTCACGGTAAGCATACTGACCTGCTTTGATCACGGCCTGTACCGCTACGCGGTAAGTACGTGAACGGGCACCGTAGTAACCTTTGGCGAGTTTCAGAATCTTCTTGTGACGAGCACGGGCAGTCACACCACGCTTAACTCTTGGCATCTTTCAATCTCCTCAATTAAGCGTATGGCAGTTGACGCACGATTGCTGGAACGTCGACCTTGGCAACCAGACATTTAGCGCGCAGATGACGCTTACGCTTGGTGCTTTTCTTGGTCAGGATGTGACGCAGGTGGGCTTGCTTGCGCTTGAAACCATTGGCGGTTTTCTTAAAACGCTTCGCAACGCCACGGTCAGTTTTCATTTTTGGCATTACTTCTAACTCCGCATTGGATGTCATTAAAAACGTAAGGCGAACGGCCGCTCTTTGCAGGGCGGCCGTTACTTTCATAGAGCCCTACTATTTCTTTTTGGGTGCCAGCACCATGATGGCTTGACGGCCTTCCATTTTCGGGAAGGACTCGACAACCGCATACTCTTCCAAATCCTCTTTGATACGGTTCATCAGATCCATACCGAGGTTTTGGTGTGCCAGTTCACGACCACGGAAACGCAGCGTCACTTTCGCTTTGTCACCGTCTTCAAGAAAACGTATCAGGTTGCGTAGTTTTACCTGATAGTCGTTTTCATCAGTTCCAGGACGGAATTTGATTTCCTTAACCTGAACCTGTTTTTGCTTCTTCTTCTGTTCTTTTTGCGCTTTGGACTTATCGAACAGGAACTTGCCGTAGTCCATTATACGACATACGGGAGGCTCGGCATTGGGGCTGATCTCTACGAGATCGACTCCGGCTTCATCGGCCAACTCCTGCGCTTCGCGGATACTGACAATACCGATGGCTTCGCCATCAAGGCCAGTCAAACGTACCTGTGAAACACCGGTAATTTCATCATTGATTCTGTTCGGGGCCGATTGACGCCCTGCTTTTTTGATCTTTATGACCTATTCCTCCAACAGTCTTAGACTACGGTGCGAAATTTGCTCTTTTACGCTGGCCACGAAGGCATCGATGGACATCTTGCCCAAATCCTTGCCGTCGCGGGTACGCACCGCGATTTCCCTATTTTCCATCTCCTGGTCACCAACGACCAATAGATAAGGGACACGCCTTAAGGTGTGCTCGCGTATTTTAAAGCCTATTTTCTCATTCCTCAAGTCTTTAGAGGCTCGGATCCCTTGTTCTTTGAATAATTTGACCACTTCTTCAACATAATCAGCCTGTTTGTCGGTGATGTTCATCACAACAGCCTGCACTGGGGCCAGCCATGTTGGGAAGCGACCTGCATACTCTTCGATAAGAATACCGATAAAACGCTCCAAAGAGCCCAAAATCGCACGGTGGATCATCACCGGGGTCTGACGGGCGTTGTCTTCGGCCACATAAGTGGCACCCAGACGTCCGGGCAACGCGTAGTCGAGCTGCACGGTACCACACTGCCAGGCGCGGTCGAGGCAGTCGTGGAGAGTGAATTCAATTTTCGGGCCGTAGAAGGCGCCTTCACCCGGCAGAATTTCAAAGGCAATGCCGTTGGCGTTCAGGGCTTCAATCAGCGCTGACTCAGCGCGATCCCACATGGCATCGTCACCGATACGCTTTTCAGGACGGGTCGACAGCTTCACTACGATGTTTTCGAAACCGAAGGTGGCGTAAGTGTCGTAGACCATCTTGATACAGGCACTAACCTCTTCCTGCACCTGCTCTTCGGTACAGAAAATGTGGGCGTCGTCTTGGGTAAAGCCGCGAACGCGCATCAGGCCGTGCAAAGAGCCCGATGGCTCGTTACGGTGACAGCAGCCGAACTCGGCCATACGCAGTGGCAGATCGCGGTAGGACTTGAGGCCCTGGTTGAAAATCTGCACGTGACCGGGGCAGTTCATCGGCTTGATGGCGTACTCGCGGTTTTCACTGGCGGTGGTGAACATGGCGTCTGAGTACTTGTCCCAGTGACCGGAGCGTTCCCACAGCACGCGGTCCATCATGAACGGACCTTTTACTTCCTGATAGCCATACTGGCCCAGCTTGTGGCGAATAAAGCTCTCAAGCTCGCGGAAAATGCTCCAGCCGTCGTTGTGCCAGAACACCATGCCTGGGGCTTCTTCCTGCATGTGGTACAGGTCAAGTTGCTTACCGATTTTACGGTGATCACGCTTGGCGGCTTCTTCAAGGCGCGCGAGGTGAGTCGCGAGGGCTTTCTTGTCGGCCCAGGCAGTACCGTAAATACGCTGCAGCATCTTGTTGTTGGAGTCGCCGCGCCAGTAGGCACCGGCCACGTTCATCAGTTTGAAATGATGGCAGAAACGCATGTTGGGCACGTGTGGGCCACGGCACATGTCGGTGTATTCTTCGTGATGATACAGCGCAGGAGTCGCATCCTTGCTGATGTTTTCATCCAGAATCGCTATCTTGTAGCTTTCGCCGCGACTGTCAAAGGCGTCACGGGCTTCCTGCCAGCTCACCACGCGTTTCACCACGTCGTAATCTTTCTTGGCAAGCTCTAGCATGCGCGCTTCAAGCGCAGCGATGTCTTCAGCTGTCAGTTTGTGGTCCAGATCCACGTCGTAGTAGAAACCGTTGTCAATCACAGGGCCGATGGCCATGCGGGTCTCTGGCCACAATTGCTTGATGGCATGACCGAGCAAGTGGGCGCAGGAGTGACGCAGGATCTCGAGGCCTTCTTCATCACGGCTGGTGATGATAGACAGGGTCGCATCGTCATGGATAAGGTCGCAGGCGTCTTTAAGCTCGCCATTAACACGACCAGCGATACAGGCCTTGGCAAGACCCGGACCGATGTCGGCGGCGACATCCATAGTGGAAACGGGATTGGCAAACACACGTTGGCTGCCATCAGGAAGCGTAATTACAGGCATGAAATGTCCTTAATCCAGTGGTGACCCACACCAAGGGCCACATGGGCAATGAAAAAGTAACGCGCGGAGGGTAAGACAGTACAGGAGCCTTGTGCCTCATCCGGCGCGGCCAAATAGTGTAAGCCATTGAGAATATCGACACAAGGACGCGGCCCGGATAAGGGGCTTTCCGTCATAGGGCTGGCGCGCTACCCTAAGCGGATAACCGCATGAGCAGAGCACTATGCGGGTAACCACCAAGGAGTTTAGTGCCAACAATGGACCATCACCCCCAAGAAATCTTTCACCTTACCACGACTCCCCCTGCCCGCTGGGCACTGGTGACGGGCGCAGGTAAGCGCATCGGCCGCGCTATCTGTGAGCGGCTGCATCAGGACGGCTGGAACCTGCTTATCCATTGTCATCAATCAAAGGATGATGCCAACGCGCTAGCGCTTAAGCTTAATGCCGCCCGCGCCAATTCGGCCACGGTGATTTGTCTGGATCTCAGTCAAGCAGATGCCGCGCAATCACTCAGGCTAAAGGTGACGGAGCAGCTAACTCTATTCCCTGACACCTTGGGCGCCCTCATCAATAATGCCTCGGTGTTTTTACCCGACGGTGAGGCGCTGGATTTGGACAAGGCCAGCAGCATCATGACGATAAACTGCCTGCAACCCTATCTTATCGCCAAAGCGCTGAGCCCTTTGATGACAAACGGCGGCGCGGTGGTGAACCTATGTGATATTCACGCCAAGCGGCCACTTAAAGGCCATGGGTTATACTCTATGTCTAAGGCAGCGCTTGACATGGCGACGCTGTCACTGGCTCAGGAGCTTGCACCGCGCATTCGCGTCAATGGCGTATCGCCGGGAGCCATTTTGTGGCCCGAGCATCTTGGTACAAATGATGGCGGCAAGATTGACGAGGTGCTGGCACAAATCCCGCTCGGCCGCGCCGGCAATCCGCAGGACATCGCCCAGGCGGTGGCGTTTTTGCTGCAAGCGCCCTATGTCAGCGGGCAAATAATCGCGATTGACGGTGGTCGCAGCGCCTGCGGTTTTCTGGGGGCGGCAGACTAGCGACAACGCATTCACAGGAGGCTGTGATGAAACTTAAGAGCCAAACCATCTGTTGCCCGCACTGCGGGCATCATCAGCGGGTCGAACTCGATGCCAGTGGTGGCGATCAGGACTATTACGACGATTGCCGCATTTGCTGTAACCCCATCCACCTTCGTATTCACGTGGATGAGGGCCGCAAGACCATCACCCTGTATGTGGATGGCGACGACGAGCAGCTTTACTAAGCCGCTCGTTGCCGTTTGTTTACACCTCAAGTCCGCG
The DNA here is from genome assembly GCF_018596335.1 of Shewanella jiangmenensis. GTDB lineage: Bacteria > Pseudomonadota > Gammaproteobacteria > Enterobacterales > Shewanellaceae > Shewanella > Shewanella jiangmenensis. The sequence goes on from NZ_JAHEPS010000005.1 coordinate 19,786, forward strand.
CGCGGCCAGCACTCGCTCGACCGTGTCGACTATGGTCTGGGTTTGACTGTCGATTTCGATATTAAGCTTTGTTCCGGCGCTGGCGTCCTTTAAATTGGTGAGACGCAGGGTCTCCGGAATAAGGTGCAGCATAAAGCCATCGTCAAACACCTCACCGACCGTCAGGCTACAGCCATTCACCGCCACAAAGCCTTTATAGAGGATGTACTTCATCCACTGGGGCTCAACGCAAAGGCGCAAATCCCACTGCTCACCAACCTTGGCAACACTCACCACCTTCGCCTGGGTGTGAATATGGCCGGACAACAAATGTCCGCCAATTTCCTTACCAAAGGTCAGTGAGCGTTCGATATTGATTTGGCTCCCGATTTCGACGCTGCCCAAGTTGGTCAGCCGCAGGGTTTCTTCCATTACATCAAAAAACACCCTATCATCGGCGATACGGGTCACCGTCAGGCAAACGCCATTATTGGCGACACTGGCGCCCGTGATGAGCCCTTCAGTTAAGTATTCAGGCAGGCTCACGGTCAGGGTATGCATGCCCTGCCGTTTCTCAATGGCCACCAGTTCACAGGTGGCTTGCACGATACCGGTAAACATTCTTTTTCTGCATTCCTCTATAAGGCGTTGTTTTATGCTTAATGCCGGCTTTCAGGCCAAAAAACTCATTCAGCTGGCGGCCCCGGTGCTGATAGCTCAGGTCACCCAAACCATGATGGGCTTTATCGACACCGTTATGGCTGGTCGGGTCAGCGCGGTGGATATGGCCGCCGTTGCCGTGGGCACCAGTTTGTGGTTGCCGGCACTGTTATTTGTGCAGGGGCTTTTGATGGCCTTTACCCCGGTGTTTTCGCAGCTGCACGGCGGCGGCGATGAATCGGCTATCCGGCCGCTCGTGTATCAAGCTGCCTATATTGCCATAATTGGCTCGGTGGCGGTGATGATCTTCCTCGGACTTACGCCGCATATTCTGGACATGATGCAGCTAGAGAGCGACTTAAAGCGCATTTCTGAGCAATACCTGCTCGCCTTTTTGTGGGGCGTACCGGCCTTTATGCTTTATCAGGTGCTGCGTGGCATGAGTGAGGGCATATCCTACACCCTGCCTACCATGGTGATTGGTTTTGTCGGCCTTGCGGTCAACATTCCCGCCAACTACATCTTTATTTACGGGCATTTTGGTATGCCAGCCATGGGCGGCGCTGGTTGCGGCCTTGCCACGGCGCTGGTGTTCTGGGCCATGTTGATTGCGATGCTGATTTATGTGGCGCTGCATAAAAAGTTTGCGGCCATGTCGCCCTTTGGCAAGTTTTTCGCGCCCAAAATCAGCACCATGTGGGAGATGAGTAAGCTTGGTTTTCCCATCGCAATGGCGCTGTTTTTTGAAGTGAGTCTGTTTGCCATTATTGCGCTGCTGCTGGCGCCCCTGGGTGCCAATGTGGTGGCCGGACATCAAATTGCGCTCAATTTTTCATCCATTGTGTTTATGCTGCCGCTGTCTATCGGCATTGCGGTGTCTATCCGCATTGGCTATTACCTTGGTCGCGATCAGCATGATGTCGCCGCTCAGGTCGCCAAAGTGGGGTTGATCATGGCCCTGGGGATTGCCTCGGTCACGGCGGTGCTGACAGTGGTATTTCGCGAGCAGATTGCGCTTTTATACAACTCAAGCCCGGCGGTGGTGACCCTTGCCTCCAGTTTGATGCTGATGGCGGCGCTGTATCAGTTATCGGATTCGGTGCAGGTTGTAGCTGCAGGCGCCCTTCGCGGCTACAAAGACACCCGCAGCGCCTTTTATATTTCGCTGGTGTCGTACTGGGCTATAGGCATGACCCTTGGCTATACCCTCGCCTACACTGACGTTCTGGTGCCGGCCATGGGTGCCCACGGGTTCTGGACCGGGCTTATTGCCGGACTTACAGTCGCTGCGGCACTGTTCGCCATTCGTCTCAAGTACATTCAAAAGCACGGCGCCGGCTTTGAGATGATCCACTGATGGCTAGTTTTCGCCTTCAATGCCAGTCAGTTGCGCAGCAATTCACCATTTGAGGCGAAAACGGCATTTTTTTACTTGCATGGCAGCGTATCGGGCACTTAATATAGCGCTCGTTCGCTGCCTGACCTGTTCAGCAAGCTAACATCAGTGCACCCGTAGCTCAGTTGGTTAGAGCACTACCTTGACATGGTAGGGGTCGGTGGTTCGAGTCCACTCGGGTGTACCAAAATGCGCTCTTAGCTCAGTTGGTTAGAGCACCACCTTGACATGGTGGGGGTCGGTGGTTCGAGTCCACTAGAGCGCACCATTCAAACCTGCATCAAGCAGGTTTTTTTGTACCTGAATTTTGCTCACCAATCTGTATTAAGTTCATCATTTCATGATATTTCGCAAGTGAAGCTCGCCGCCGCTTAGGCTAGACTGTGGTCATTGTTTCAAAGGATGAACCAGTCATGAGCCAGCGTACCCTCCACACCCTGTTCAAACCGAGCTCGATTGCCATTATAGGCGCATCCAATGGTGCCAAACGCGCGGGCAACGTGGTGATGAAAAACCTGCTCTCCGGTGGTTTTGCCGGCCCCATTATGCCGGTAACCCCCAAGTATCAGGCCGTGATGGGTGTGCTTGCCTACCCAAGCATTGAAGCGCTGCCAATCAAACCGGATCTGGCCATTATCTGCACCCGCGCCGCCCGGGTGCCAGGCATAGTTGAAACCCTGGCCCAGTTTGGCTGCAAGGTCGCCATTATCATTTCATCCGGCATGGCCCACGAACTCGACAGTGACGGGCGCAATCTGCTTGAACTGACTCTTGCCAACGCCAAACGTTATGGCATGCGCATTCTTGGCCCCAACAGCTTAGGCATGATGCTGCCCAATATCGGCCTGAACGCAAGCCTTGCCCACACCCAGGCACAGGGCGGCAAGATTGCCTTTGTCAGCCAGTCGGCAGCGGTATGCACCACGGTACTCGACTGGGCCAACAACAAAGGCATTGGCTTTTCCTCGTTTATTTCCCTTGGGGATTCGGGTGATATCGACTTTGACGAGCTGCTCGACTTTCTTGGCCGCGACGGGCGCACCAGCGCCATTATGCTGTACATGGACTCTATCCATGAGAAACGCCACTTCCTCTCGGCAGCAAGGGCGGCATCCCGTAATAAGCCCATTCTGGTGATCAAATCCGGTCGCAGCCGTGAAGGCGCGGGCGCCGCGAGGCTGCACACCGGCGGCGTCAGTGGCAGCGATGCCGTGTACGAGGCGGCCTTTCGGCGCGCAGGTATGCTGAGGGTTAATGATTTGATTGAGCTTTTTGCCGCGCTTGAGAGCCTCAATCATGGCAACGAACTGAAGGGCGAGCGCCTTGGCATTATCAGTAATGGCGGCGGCCCGGCGGTGCTCGCTGTCGATGAACTCATAACCCGCGGCGGCAAATTGGCTGAGCTTTCTCCCGATACAGTCGATAAACTCAATCGGGTATTGCCGCCGACCTGGTCCGGGCAAAACCCTATCGACATCATTGGCGATGCGGGCCCTAAGCGTTACGTCGATGCGCTCAATATTTTGATGGACAGCGGCGATGTGGATGCGATTTTGGTGCTGCACTCGCCATCTGCCCTTGGCGAAAGCGAAGACATCGCCGATGCGCTGAGCGAAGCCATTAAAAAGCATCCGCACCAGAGTAAGCTTAATATTCTCACCAACTGGAGCGGTGAAGACTCGGCATACCGCGCCCGCAAACGTTTTACCAAGGCCGGGGTCTCTACCTACCGCACCCCAGAAGGCGCCGTAGGAGCCTTTATGCACATGGTTGAGTACCGGCGCAACCAAAAACTGCTGCAGGAAGTGCCTCAGTCGGTCACCGATAAGGTGCCGCAGGATGCGGTGCGCGCAAGGCTTGCCATTCAAAGTGCACTCGCCAAAGGCAAAACCGTGCTCGAAACCCACGAAGCCAGTGCCATTTTAAGCGCCTACGGGCTTAATTCCATCGACACCTGGTTTGCCAAAGATGCCGATGATGCGATTACCATTGCGCATAATGTGGGCTTTCCGGTTGCCCTTAAAATTCAGTCACCGGATATTTTGCATAAATCCGACGTGCACGGGGTGATGCTTAACCTCGCCAGTGACGATGAAATCCGCCACGCCGCCCAGGCCATGATGCAGCGGGTGCATCAGTCCAACCCCGAAGCGCGCATCGAAGGCTTGATAGTGCAGCGGATGGCCTTAACAGCCGGCGCGCAGGAGCTCAGGGTCGCAGTAATAAGCGACCCGGTATTTGGCCCTGCTATTTGTTTGGGTGAAGGCGGCTCTGAGTGGAACCCGACCCGGGACGCCGCCGTTGCCCTGCCGCCACTTAACATGGCGCTGGCGCGCTATATGGTCATTCAGGCGCTTAAAACCGGCAAGCTTCGCGACCGCCATCTGCCGGCTGGGCTTGATATGCAGGCGCTATGCTCCATGCTGACCCAGCTGTCGCACCTTGTTATCGACTGCCCACAAATTCAGGCGCTGGATTTGAACCCCGTGCTTGCTGCCGGTGAAAAAATCACTGTGCTTGATATCAACCTGCGCCTGGATCCAGCCAGCACCGACAACAGCAATCGCCTTGCCATCATGCCCTACCCCAAGGAGCTTGAAGAAACCGCGACGCTTCGCAATGGTCTGGAAGTCAAATTAAGGCCCATACTGCCGGAGGACGAGCCCAAGCATCTGGCGTTTGATAACTCACTCTCCGATGAAGACAGGTACAAGCGCTACTTTGGCGCCCGTCAGCGCATGACCCACGAAGAAATGGCCGTATTGACCCAGATTGACTACGCCCGCGAGATGGCTTTTATCGGCACAGCGCTCGATGACAAAGGCGAAGAATATACCCTCGGCGCCGTGCGGGCCTCGATTGACCCGGATAACACCGAGGCCGAGTTTGCCATGGCAGTCAGGAGCGATCATCAGGGGCTGGGGCTGGGTAAACTGCTGCTTGAAAAGCTAATCCGTTACTACCTTGGCAACGAAACCCCGGTGCTCACCGGCTTTACCATGATTGAAAACCGCAACATGGCCAATCTGGCGCGAAGCCTTGGGTTTACTGTTACCTTCGACATGGAAGAGCATCTCATCAAAATGCACATGGATTTGAATGGGATCAGAGAGTCAGGATTGCCGTTTGCGCCGCCAGAAAATTGATGGAGGCCGGTTTAACATCTGGCTGAAAGGACTGGCTGAAACGACTGGCTCCGGCTGTTATCATATTGGGCCGCATCGCATCAGGCTTTGACTTTAACTCTTTGATTTAAGAGCTGTGATTTTAAAGCTCTGATTTCAAAGCTGTGATTTCAAAACTGTGATTTCAAAGCTGTGATTACACAAGGCTTTGCTCAAACGACGCTGCGCACCTGATTGCGGCCGGCGTGCTTGGCGTCATAGAGCGCCCTGTCGGCGCGATCAAACAGCGCTTCTGGGTCTTCCTGCGGCCGGGACTGGGCAACACCAATCGATACTGTGACCGAGCCCACCTCCTGCTGCTCTTTGCCGAGGGTCAGCTTTTTATTGGCAATGCGGCTTCGCAGCGATTCGGCCACCAGCATGGCGTTTTCCAGCAGGGTGTTTTTTAAGATCACCACAAACTCTTCCCCGCCGAAACGGGCGATAAAATCATCGCCCTTGACGCCCATTTTGAGCTGGTGGGCCACGTAAACCAGCACCTTATCACCGGTGCTGTGGCCCCAGCGGTCGTTAAACTGTTTGAAATGGTCGATATCAACCATCAGCAGCGAGCAGCCATAGGTCTCAAGGGATTGTACCTTGGTCAGATTGTCTTCAAAGGCACGGCGGTTATAAAGCCCGGTCAGCTTGTCGGTAATGGACACCACAGATAATTCGTTGATTTCGCTTCGAAGACTGTCGAGCTCATCGTTCATGCTTTTAAGGGAGTCGTTGATGGTGGCGTTCTCGGCAATCACCTTGTCGACTTCCACCAGCACCCCTTCCACCAGCCGGTGCAGGGTGTCAGTATCCTGGGTGATGTGGATTTGATGACCAAATTCTTCCATGCTGTGCTGAAAGTGTGCTGAACCCTTGGACAACTGACTGATTTTATTCAAAAGTCCATTAATCAGCAGCCGGGTTTCCAGCTGTACATTTTCCAGCACTTCCGGCGCGTTGTTTTGAATGAAATTGTTGTAAAGCCCGAGGCACACATCGGCACTGAAGGCCACGCCATTGGCTATCAGCGCATCGATGGCGTTAACAAGGGCTCTGTCGTCCGCCCTGAAATACCCATACCAAACGGCGTAGTTTTGCGGTGTCACCGGTATACCCAGCGCCGTCATCTGAGGCACGGCCTTACGTAAAATGCGTGCCGATTCTTCCATGTATTTGCCCGTCTGTGCTGCCACTGTCGTTGTCACGCTGAAATCTCCCCGGCTCCCCCAAAATTGTTGACGCACGGCGCTCAAAAATCCAGACATCAGCGTAAAAACAACCCATTCTGACTCAACTCCGCAATGACGGCTGCCAATGGCGTTGCCCTCAGCCGAGTTAGGCATCCGAGTTAGGCAGTCGGGTTACGCAGTCGAGTTAGGCCGTCGAATAAGTAAGGTGGCATTTTGTTAACGACGACAGGCGGCAAAAATGTCCTGGGCCTCGCGGTACACTTCTGTCTTTACCTGCATCAGCCCAAGCAAACTGTCGAACAGATTATCGTGGGACAAAGGGCCATTGATGTTTTGTAAACAGTCACTGTTTATGCGGTTTTCATCGGCAAAACTTGCCGACAGCCACACAAGCCAGGGCACACTGATTTGCTCTTTGGGCGCCAGCGCATAAGGCGCGCCGTGCAGGTACAAGCCCTTTTCACCCAGTGACTCGCCGTGATCTGAGATATACATCATGGCCGTGTCGGCTTTGTCATTGATGGCACTCAGTTTTTCAATCACGCTCGCCATAATGTAATCGGTGTAGCGGATGGTGTTGTCATAGGTGTTGACCAGCGCCTCGTTGCTGCAGTTTTGAATATCGCTGCGGGGGCAATCCGGTACATAGGCCTTGTGGGCCTCGGGGTAACGCTCGAAATAGGTCGGGCCATGGCTGCCCATCACGTGCAGCACTATCAGGGTATTTTTCCTGATGGGTTTGGAGAGTATTTCATCGAGACGCGCAAGCAGGATTTCATCAAAGCAGGACGTACCGCTGCAAAGCGCCGGATCGGCATTAAGGTTAATTGTTTCATTGGGGATCCGGTCACAAACCCCTTTACAGCCGCTGTCGTTATCAAGCCAAAGCAGCTCAACACCGGCGTGGGAGAGCACATCCATCACCGAGTCCTGGGCATAGGCGCGGGCCGAGTCGTAATTATCGCGATCCATTCGGGAAAACATGCACGGCAGCGACTGCGCGGTAGCTGTGCCGCAGCTTTCAACGTCTTTTAGCACAATGGGCTGGTAGCCTTTACTGTGGGCATTGGTGTCGCGGCCATAGCCATAATATTCATAATTCATCGAGCGGGCAGTTTCGCCGACGATAAGCACGGTGAAGGTTGGCTTTTGATTGGTGTCGGTAAGCGCCTGTGTAGCATCGAGGCCAAGTTGCTGATATTCAAGCGGGGTTTCAAGGTAGCGCTGATTGACGTACTTGGCCGCGGCGCCGATATAGTAAGTCGGCACTATCAGCTGTTTCATGTCGTCGTTGTTGCGGCCAAAGGACACCAGATCCTGATAATACACCGCCATAATGGCGCCGGCGCCAAGCAGCATCGCCAGCATAAACCCGAGCTTATGCCCAAGCTCCCGCCAAATGCTGCGGTATTCAATATCGGCTTTGTAAATTAACACCGCCGGCAGCCCCCCAAGCAGTGCAAGCCCGATAACCGACTCAAGGTTGAAGTACATCGACGCTTCGGCGCTGTTGGTTTCAAAGATGTTTTCCATCATGGCGCGGTCGAACACTATGCCGTACCTGTACATGGCAAACACCACCGCCGCCGAGATTAACGTCAGCAGCATAAAGAAGGGTTTGACCACATATTTAACTGAAAACAGCGAAAAGATAAGTGCCAGTAAGCACACCAGCAGCACAGGCAAGGCAGCCACAAACAGCCAGTTGATATCACTCAGGGCATCAAAGCCCTGTTTTGCCCTTAAATAGAGTGGAAAGTTGAGCACGAGTCCAAAATAAAGCGCGACAAAAAAAGTAAATTTGTTCAGTGACATGGATTTCAAATCATTTCCCCTGCTGATTAACCATGTAATGGCTGGGCTTATTGTAGTTATGAGATTCGCAAGTCCAACAAAAGTTTCAGCGGCGTAACAAAAAAGCCACCGTACTTCACAATAAAGTGCGGTGGCTTGGCAGGCAATAGCCTGAATGAATTAGGGTTTAAGCTGTTTCAGCAGATATGCATAAGCCAGACTGTTGAGCTCTGCGGTTTGCTTGTTATCCGCAGCGCCCGCATGACCGCCTTCCATATTTTCGAAATACAGCACTTCAATGCCCATGTCTTCCATTTTCGCTACCATCTTACGGGCGTGGCCCGGGTGGACGCGATCGTCACGGGTAGAGGTGGTGAAAAACACCTTGGGATACCGGGTGTCCTTTTTCAGGTTATGGTATGGCGAGAAGGTTTTGATGTATTCCCACTCAGCAGGCACGTCCGGATTACCGTATTCACCCATCCAGCTTGCGCCGGCAAGGAGCTTGTTAAAACGCTTCATGTCCAGCAATGGCACCTGACAGATAACGGCATTGTAGAGATCCGGTCTGCGGGTAAAGGCAGCGCCCATCAGAAGGCCACCGTTACTGCCGCCCTGAATACCGAGATGCTTGGGCGAGGTGATCTTACGCTTAATCAGATCTTCAGCAATGGCCTCAAAGTCCTCATAGGCCTTGTGACGATTTTGCTTCAGTGCCGCCTGGTGCCAGCGCGGGCCATACTCACCGCCGCCGCGGATATTGGCCAGCACGTAAACGCCGCCCTGTTCCAGCCAGTTTTTACCTGTGGTGGCTGAATAGGTTGGGCGCAGTGACACTTCAAAGCCGCCGTAGCCGTACAGCAGAGTCGGGTTTTTGCCATCAAGTTTGATGTCTTTGGCCATCACCGCAAAGTAAGGCACCTGAGTGCCATCTTTGCTGGTGGCAAAGAATTGCTTGGCTTCAAAGCGTGAGGCATCAAACTGCTCTGGCATGGCTTTGAGCTTGTCGCGCTTAAGGGAGCCCGCATCCACCCGGTACAGGGTCGATGGCTCAAGGAAGCTGGTGTAGGTCACGAACAAATCGTCACGGTCGCGGGCGCTGTCAACCACGCTGATGCTGCCGTTGCTCGGGAAATCAATGTTCTGCGCCGTCCAGTTGCCGTTTGCATCTTTTTGATAGCGTACCAGCTTGCTCTTGACGTCTTCGAGCCAGTTCACCAATACCGCCTGACGGGTAAAGGCAACCTGACTGATGGATGAGCGCTCATCGCCTTTGACAAACAAGCGGAAGTCCGGCTTGCCTGCCACCAGGGCATCGGCCTTGGTGGCCACAATCGCACCCTGCGGGAAGGTGGTTTCGCCTACTTTAAGCTCGCTTTTGAGCTCAATGAATACCTCGCCCTGGAAGTAGCCTTTGATTTCGGCATCTTTTGGCAGTGGCAGATCGATAAGTTTGCCATCAACCCAGGCGCGGTAGCTTGCTTCGTAGAAGGTTTCAGCTTCGCTCACCAGCGCCAGCGGGGTTTTATCATCCCACATCACAAAACCGGAGGCGGCCACCGAGGCCTTGTTGCCTTCGTACACAGGCTTGGCTTTGGCAAGCGGCGTGCCGCGCTGCCATACCTTGACTACCCTTGGGTAACCTGAATCGGTCCAGCTGCTGCCTTCGGCAAACTCGGTGCCGACAAACACGGTGTTTTCGTCTATCCAGCTGACGCTGGACTTGGCTTCAGCGAGGAAAAAGCCCTGCTCGCTTGCCGGGATAAATTTAAGGGTGGAGAGATCGAATTCACGCACTTCCACCGCATCGGCGCCGCCGCGGGACAGTGACACCAGGCAGCGCACGTTCTTCGGATACTGGCAATCCATGCCCTTGAATACCCAGTTCACGCCTTCAGCTTTACCGAGCGCGTCGATATCCAGCACAGTTTCCCACTTAGGGCTGTCTTTAAGGTATTCAGCTTCGGTGGTACGGCGGTAAATACCGCGCGGATTGGCTTCGTCTTTCCAGAAGTTGTACAGGTGATCGCCAACGCGGGACGCATAAGGAATGCGCGCCTTGTCGTTTAAGATATCCAGCGCGTTATCAACCAGGGCATTGTAGCCGGGAACGGCCTTAAGCTCCTTCAGCGAGCGCTCGTTCTGCTGGTTTACCCAGGCAAGCGCCTTCTCGCCTTCAACATCTTCGAGCCATAAAAAGGGATCGTCGCTTTCTGCTGCAACGTTAAAGGCCAGCAAAGAGGCTGCGCCAAGGGTGAGTATCCGTTTATTCATTTTGAGTCCTTGTGGTATTGCGGTCTTGCAAGGACTCTAAAGTATCTCAATTGCGGCGCTTGGCAACCACGCCGCCGGATGAAATGTAAAGGTTTGTTTCAAATCAGAACTTGTCAGTCCAGTTGTTCAAACTTTTGATTGATTTGATTGAGGATTTTAATCAGTACGCTGCGCTCTTCCAGGCTCAAAGTTGCCGTCAGGCAGCCGGTAAGCTTAAGGTGCGCGCTGTCGTGTGCTTCAAATAATTGCCGCCCCGCTTCGGTGAGGCTGATAAGGAGTGAGCGGCGATCGTCCGGGTTTGCCACCCGCTCAACCAGCCCATCGCGGCAGAGCTTATCTATCCGCACGGTCAGCGTGCCGGTACTGATGCAAAGCTTTGTCGCCAAGTCCGTCATCCGCTGCGGCCCATACAAGCCCAAAAGCTCCAGGGTGTGCATCATCGGCAGCGCCAGACCACTGCCTTCCACCACATGATGCTCCCAGGCCGAGAAGCGCTCGTAAAACTCGACCAGTGTTTGGTTAAGCTGTTGATTCAGCGCCTGCTCGATGTTCATGCCCTGCTCCTCGATGTTCTTGCCCTGCGCAAGGAGTTCGGCATTCTCAGTCGCCTTTAGCTGCGGCGAGGCAACGAGCGGCAGCTTGGAGTTGAGCGACGGCTTGGCATCTTTTTCAGTCATGACTATGCCCCGACCTGCCCTGATGCTCGTCATCTTGCTGATGCTTGTGATGTTGCTGGTGCTCGTGATCTTCCAGATGCTCAGCGCAATGCCCATGCTCATCATGCTGATGCAGCTGATGTTGCTGTTCATGTCGGTGATGATGGCTGTGAGCATGACTTTTCTCATCGGAATGCTCATGGCTTTCAAGATGAGCATGCTCAGCGGCTATGGCGCACTCACAGCAATGCACCTCAACCGTGACATGGCCAAAACCGAGCTCGTTTTTAAGCCGCGCACTGAAGTACTCAGCGCTTTTGGGAGTATGGCTCACCACCCCCAGGATACAGGCATAATGCTCGGGGCTCAGTTGCCAGATGTGTAAATCGCTTACGCCGTGGTCGGGTACCGTGGATACCAGCGCTTTTACTGCATCGCGACGTTTTTTACTGCTGCCGGCATCGAGCAGCATAGGCGCTGTGTCCCGCACCAGTCCCATGGCCCAGCGGCCGATAATGATGGCGCCAAGAATACCAATCAGCGGGTCGAGCCAATTGAGCCCAAGGAACTTACCCGCAAGCAAGGCGGCAATGGCAAGCACTGAGGTGAGCGCATCGGCGATAACATGCAGATAAGCGGCGCGCAGATTATGATCGTGCCCGTGGCCGTGATCATCGCTGTGCTTATGTTGATGCTGGTGTTGATGCTTATGTTGATGATCGTGCTGATGCTCGTGATCATCCTGGTGTTCATGTTCATGTTCATGTTCATGCGCGTGGCAACTGTGATGCCCGTGCTGATGGTCATGCTCTTCGTCATCATCATGATGGTCGTGGTGATGATGGTGATGATGGTCTTTGAGTAAAAACGCACTCAGCAGGTTAACCGACAGGCCAATCAGCGCCACCAGTATCGCCTCATCAAAGGCAATGGCGTGGGGCGAAATCAGCCGCACCGCCGACTCGATAACCATAATCAGCGCCACCAATCCGAGGGCGATGGCGCTGGCAAAGCCACCGAGCACGCCAACCTTGCCGGTGCCGAAGGTAAACGCCGGATTGTCTTTATGCTTGAGCGCATAACGATAGGCGAACAGGGTTATCAAAAACGCCGCCGCGTGGGTGCCCATATGCCAGCCGTCGGCGAGCAGTGCCATCGAGCCATAAATGGTCCCGGCCACAATCTCGGCCACCATGGTGACCAGCGTAAGCACCAGCACAATTTTGGTGCTGCGCTCACCGGCATGGTTGTGACGGAAGAATTCGTGACTGTGCTGCCAATCGGCGACTGAGTGAAATGGATGTTCTTTCATGGTTTTTATGTTTGTTGTCGGTTATGCCCAAAAAGGTTAGCGTCATTTTAGGGCGAGTTGGATTAGTTTGAATATCAAACTATTTGAACTGTGAACTATATCGCTCTTTTCTATCCTGCGAAAATTTTTTATTGGGATTTAACCCTTTTTCAGATTAGCGTCGTTTACAGGAGTACCGGGCAATCAATATCCCGGCCGATTTGGGGGATTACCCCGCCACAAGGAGTTTTATATGACCAAGCAGATTTCCTTCAAAGCCCTGATGTTGACCGGCCTGTTTTCGTTGGCAACCCTGCCGTTGGCCCATGCCACTTCCCCAGCCCATCCAGAAGGACTGAATCAGAATATGGTAACTGCAACCCACTACACTGCCGCCAACTATCAGCCACAGGAAGCGAGCAAAATGTTCCCCGCTCCGACCGCCGGCATGGTGCAGCATATCCTTACCCTGCCCGCGCTCGATAACGAAGAGAACTACATGATTGAAGTGCAGGTAGGCCAGACCAAGATGGTCGATTGCAACAAGCATGGCCTCAGAGGCGAGCTCAAGGCCGTTAATCTTGAAGGCTGGGGTTATACCTATTACGAGGTGAGCGAGATTGCCGAAGGCCACAGCACCATGATGGCCTGCTTTGATAAAGCCAAGCAGGAAGCCTTCGTGACCATTGGCGGCGATCATAAGCTGCGTTACAACTCCAAGCTGCCGCTGGTGTTTTATATCCCTGAAGGCGCCGAGCTTAAGTATCGCGTCTGGCGCGCTGAGTCGGTGTTCAATACGTCCGGCAAATAAACCGCGAAAGGATTGAGTCTGCAAAAAAGCCGCCCAAGGGCGGCTTTTCCGTATCTAAATTCCTTAGCTAATTTCCTTAGCTAATTTCCTTTGATAATCGGTGCTTGAGCTTATTGCTTGCGGCGGCGACCAAAAAGCTGACCGGCGCCAAGCAGCACCAGACCGAGCAGACCGAGGGCTGGCAGCCAGGACGCGGTTTTTGGCAGTGCAGCAGGCTCTGCTTCAGGTGCCGGCGCGGGCGCTGGCGTGGCCGAAATCACTTCGTCCACTTCAAATCTGTCTTCCGGCACATAAAACTCAAGGTCATAACCGCGCGGCAGCGCATCCCAGCCGACCTGATTGCCGCCGGCATTGATGGTGGCACCCGGTTTTACCGATACTGTCTGGGACACCTTGTTGCCATCCTGTTCAAGCACTTCCAGCTGGATTTTGTGGGGCTCACGGTAGCGAACAAACTCGGCCTTGAGTTTGACGTATTTCTTGCCTTCTTTTTCAATCACTTCCTGACAGGCATTAGCAACACTTGGGTATTGGGCCAGTACGTCCTGATGCCAGGTTACGTCGCTGCAATCGGCTGCCATGGCTGGCGCTGCAAACACAGAAACGAGTAAAGAGGCTGCAAGGGTCTTTTTCATTCGAATTTCCTTATTGTGGTTGAGTTGTAGCGGTATTTGTCCGTTAAACTGAAAGTGGAACTGATTGTTTCTACTGTTTTAATTGCTTAAGCGGTTTTAACTGCATTTACGGGTTTAACTGCATCGCGACCCCATTTACAGCCGTTTGGCACGGACTATGTAGCGCTTCGGCGCGCTGCCAACGAAGTAAAAGGGATAACAGGTAATAAGGGTCAGCACCGGGTCACTCACCTCGGCCATTACCCAGGTATCCGCTGGGGTGACAATCCAGTGCTGGGTCATCTGATAGCGATATTCCCGCCCATCGGCGCCGACGATGCGAATTTCGTCCCCCGCCTTGAGGCTGCCAAGCTTTCTGAAAAAGGAGTCACGGTGGCCGGCAATCACCAGATTGCCATCGCCGCCCAAGGTGCCTGTGCCGTCGACCCGCGCCACACCTTTATTGAGATGAAGCTCCGAGTCGCCATTAAACAGCGCAGCTTCGACATCAAGCGCATCGATGGTGAGTTTGCCAAGCAGCACAGATGGCGCGCCCTCTTCGCGCCAGGCACGTTTGCGCGCATCTGACCAGTCAGACATATCCGGTGAGCTCCGGCTTATAGCCGGCCTGCCAGCAGCTGTATCAGCAGACGTTGCCGCTGAAAAAGCTGCCGCTGGCGCGTCACGCTCGTCTTTGGTTGCTAAGTTGCTATCTGAAGCCTTCAGGTTGTCGCTCGCCCGGGCCGCCAGCTCAGCATCAAGCGCCATCAGCGCCTGCTCGCCCGCTACCACCTGATGCAGCTTCGCCAGTGCAAATACACTTAAACAGGCTATGCCCGCGCATTTGAGCACAAAGGGGAATGAGGGCGACTGCATACAGACTCCGGAGAATGGATAATCACATCCGTTTGATATTTGTTATAAAATTCCACAATTTGCTCACCAATTCCCTCGCATGAAAGGTTGAATTCGCGAAGCCAGATCACAACTTTTTTCTGTCATACGCCACGGCAGTGGGATAAATTTGATGCTGATGGGGCTATACTCGGCGCCATTAACCGGCGAGTTTTGGAGTTTTTTGCTGATATGTTGTCGATAGTGCTGGTCGAGCCTTCACGGGCTGCCAATGTAGGAGCGGCTGCCCGCGCCATGAAAACCATGGGTTTCAACCGCTTGATTGTGGTTGGCAGTGAGGTTCACCGTGAAGAAGAAGCGCGCTGGGTTGCCCATGGCGCCACCGATATTCTGGATGAGGCGCGCACTGTTGCCTCGTTTGATGCGCTGCGGGACGAGTTTGATTTGCTTATCGCCACCACCGCCCGTGAGCGCGGCAGCCCGCGCACGTTTTTAACGCCACCGGCGCTTAAATCAAGCCTTGAGCACAGCGGCGCATCGAGCGCAGCGCTGGTGTTTGGCCGCGAATCGAGCGGTCTTAGCAATCAGGAACTTGAGCTGTGCGACCTTTACAGCTATGTACCGCTGGCCGGTGACTATCCGTCGCTTAATCTGGGTCAGGCGGTGATGGTGTACACCTATGCCCTGTCCGGCCTTGAGACCCAGATTGGGCTTAGGCACGAGCAGGCGGATGAGCGCCAGTTACAGGCCCTTAAACACAAAGTGGCGCAACTGGCCGATTTGCTTGAGCTCAGTGAGCAGGACAAGCTTCGCCCCTGGCTTGCCGACAGCGTTGGCCGCCTGAGCGATAGGGATTGCAAGCTCGCACACCAGCTGATAAAAGATATTGTAACTAAAATAACTAGCTGATTTATATCGGCAATCGAACGAAAAGGAGTTTTCAGATGCCCTACTTTCCCAAACACGCCATCGCCCTGGCGTTAGCCGCATCCCTCACCGCCTGCTCCGGTGGCGGCGGCTCTTCCACCGAGACCAACAGCGGCAGCACAGGCTCGGGCGGTGGCAGTGGTACCAGCGACATCACCTGGGTAAAGGGTCAATTTGCCAGTGAAGGCATTTACAAGGATTTCTGCGCCAATCCGCGCGTCCAGTCCAACGACAAAAAAGGCACCGCGCTTTACGAAAAGATGTGGCTGCGCTCCTGGACCAACAACACCTATCTTTGGTACAGCGAAGTGCCGGATAACGATCCCAATAGTTTTGCAACCGTGTCCGACTACTTTAAGCAGTTAAAGACCACGCAAACCACCGCCAGCGGCGCGCAAAAAGACCGCTTCCACGGCTCAATGTCGAGCGCAGAGTGGGAAGCACTGTCAGGCTCAGGCGAATCCCTTGGCTACGGCATGGAAGTGCAAATTCTTAAAGGCGATGTGCCGCGTAAAGTGGTGGTTGCCTACACTGAGCCCGGCAGCGAAGCCGCGACCAAAGGGATGCTGCGCGGCTCTGAAATCATTGAAATCAACGGCGTAGATGTGGTGAATGCCACAGGCCAAAGCGCGGTGGATGCGCTCAATGCCGGTCTGTTCCCGTCCCAGAAAGGCGCAGTCTCAAGCTTTAAAGTCAAAGCGCCGGACAGCTCTGAGCGCAGTTACAGCTTTACTGCTGCCACCGTGGTGCAGCAGCCGGTACAAAACGTCAAAACCCTCGATACCGCCAGTGGCAAAGTGGGTTATATGCTGTTTAACAGCCACATTGCGACATCAGAAAAGGCGCTGGTGGATGCGGTCAATCAGCTAAAGGCCGCTGGCGTTAACGATTTGGTGCTCGACCTTAGATACAACGGCGGCGGCTTGCTCGCTATCGCAAGTCAGCTTGGCTACATGATTGCCGGCCCAAGCCGCACCACCAACAAGGTGTTTGAGCAAACAAGCTTTAACGACAAGCACACCAGCATTAACCCGGTCACAGGTCAAACCCTGCTGCCGCTGCCGTTTTTAACCACAGGCGTCGGTTTCTCTTATTCAGAAGGCGCGGCGCTGCCAACCTTGAACCTTGGCCGGGTGTTTGTGTTGACCACCTCAGGTACCTGCTCTGCGTCCGAGGCTATCATCAACGGCCTGCGCGGCATCGATTTTGACGTAGTGCAAATCGGTAATCGCACCTGTGGCAAGCCCTATGGCTTTTATCCCACGGATAACTGCGGCACCACCTATTTCACCATTCAGTTCCGCGGTGAAAACAACAAGGGCTTTGGTGACTACGCCGATGGCTTTGAGCCAAGCAATTCGCCGGTACTTGCCGGTGAATCGGTGAAGGGCTGCTACCTGGGTGATGATTTCAGTCATCCCCTTGGCGATACCAACGAAGCCATGCTCTCAGCCGCACTGAGTTACCGTGAAACCGGCAGCTGCCCGGCGCTTGCCTCGGCATCATTTGATATTCCAAGGGTACGCGCCAGGGATATTGAGCAGGCTGATAGCGATACCCTCGCCGATCCGCGGGCCGATGAGGTGTTTCGCAATAACCGCATCCTCACCGAGCTTGACGGACTGCAGCGCTGATAGCCGGTTTCAGCAATACGGCGCTTATCTGAATGCCAGCTAAGCTGGCGTTCAGTTAGTGTTTGCGGAAAGAGATGGGCTTCAGACAAGCGCCACAAAAGATAACAGCGACGAAAACCAAGAGACGAAAAACAAGAAACGAAAAACAAGAAAGGCAGGCTCCCTGCCTTTTTTGTTTTGTGATACAGACGGTTTATCATTCGTTTATGTTTACCCCTGATGAAACGCTGCGAATTATTGGTGATCGCATCGGAAGGCCGAAGCGTAACACTCCCAAGCCGCCTTACACGCCATGCAATCAAAACTGAACAGGTAAATCCAGGCAAGTGAACCCATGATTAAGCGCCGCATCACCGCTTTTTGGATCACACCGCTGCTGGCAAGCCTTATTCTAGGCGGCTGCGGCGATAAAAATGCTGCCCACGCTTTGTGGCAGGACTATGAGCAGCGGCTCGAGCGGGTGCTCGATGCCAAGCTTGATGACGAAGCCAGCGATACTCAAGCCAGCGATACTGAAGTCAGCGAAACTCAAGCCGGCGATACTGAAGCCAGCGAAGAGCCTGTCAAGGAGCGTGGTTTACCCACCAATTTACTCACGAAAACTGATGAATTTCGTTTGACGGAAAAATTTCGTTTGCCGGAAAAGGTATCGCCAACACTCAGGCTTGAGGATGGCTCCGGCAATATCGGTATTCTTGAGCTCAATGCAATTCGCAGCTGCCGCCTTGGCGAGCTGATTGCGGCCCATAACAGCAGCCTGGGTAAGGTGGCGCAGCCTTCGGTGTGGCTTAACTATCAGCTTGATTTTATTCACTCAGCCCCCCAATGCATCGCATCCCTGACTGACGGCGAGCTTAAGGAGAAACTGAGCCTCACCCTGTCAAACAAAAAGGCGCAGGCGCGAGCGTACTTTATCGAATTTCTGAATACTGAACCCGTTATTCGAAAGGCACTGTTTGCCGGGCAGCAAAGCCTTGATGCAGATACGCCGCTTGCGGGTCTCAGCGAGCTAACACTCGCCCTAGAGACGCTGCTTTTTATCAGGCGCACCATAGAGGCAGGCGAGTTTGAGGCGCTGACGCCGGATAAGCTTACCCGCCTTGATGAGGCGCTGCGCACCCTCAGCCGAAACCCCATGCTCGGGCGCTATATTCAGGGGATGAATACCCATCTTACCGCCCTTTCCGATCTCAATGGCTTTCTTGCTAAACAAGATGGGATGCACTGTAAGCCCGGGCATAATCCGGCGCGGCAGGAAATCCTGCTCAACATATTGATGAAATATTTTATCGGCAAAATTCAGCCTTATATTGGCGCTTACAGCGAAACACAGTTCAAAATCGGGCGAGTAGTGATTGAATTATTTGATGGAACAGCATATGAGTCACAGCTTGAGTTTTACTTTGGCGATGACAACGCCATGGCAAAACTTAAACAGCAACTTAAGGAGCATGTCGCCATCTGGCAAACACTGCAGCAAAGCTGCGCCCTTGAAATCAAACCCGGCAGCGCAGGACGCGCGCGAAGCCAGTAGTTAACCGATGAAAGAAGCCAGAAGCTAACCAGAAGAGACCCACCCCACACTGTCAGCGCGGGCGCATCCACAAACTCATCAAGAACCAAAAGAAAAAGCCCGACATGGACGACATACCGGGCTCGTTGTTTTTACCAGGAGCCTAAAAATCAGCGCCTAAGCATTGAAATATGCTTACAACCACGCTTAGAAGTTTGCCTGTAAAGTTACACCCGAGTAACTGGTGTAGCCTCTTAGCATCACATAGTAAAAGCCCGACTGATTGACGCTCAGGCTGCAGCTTTCACTGTTGCCGTTTCGGTAGGGGCGGCAGTCATAGCTTGAGGTGGTTGGCTGCGAGCCTGCCTTCACATAGAGGTCAGCATCGCCGCTGCCACCGCCTATGCTGACATTCAGCACAGTGCCGGCCTGGGCATAAAGTTTGAACTGAGCACTAGAGCCGGACGCCCCCGAAAGCCCGGTCACCGGCACGCCGCTGCTCAGACAGTTGGCATCGGTGCAGCTGCCGCCCGGCGGCGTTGTGGTGGTATCAGCGAGCGAATACAACAGCTTATTGGGCGAACCGGTTTTGGCGTCGGTCACCTTGCTGCTGGTCGCGCGGCTTGCCAGTCGGCTGGTAATTTGCGACGGACTCAGACCGGGGGTTTCAGCCAGATACAGCGCCGCCACACCGGCGACGTGAGGAGATGCCATCGAGGTGCCGCTGATGGTATTCGTCGCTGAATTGGAGGTGTACCAGGCCGACTTAATGCTTGAACCCGGCGCGTATATATCAAGGCACGAGCCGTAGTTCGAGAAGCTCGAGCGCGCATCACTTGACGTGGTTGAACCCACGGTGATGGCGTTTGCCGCCCGCGCCGGTGAATAGTTACAGGCGTTGGCATTATCGTTACCGGCGGCCACCACAAAGGTAATGCCCGCAGCCACCGCACTGTTAACCGCATCGTCAGTGGCCTGCGAGGCGCCGCCGCCCAGACTCATGTTTGCCACGGACGGGCCGAAGGCATTGTTTTTCACCCAGTTGATACCGTTAATCACCCCTGAGTTCGAGCCGGTCCCGGCGCAGCCAAGTACCCTCACCCCTACCAGGTTTACGTTTTTTGCCACCCCGTAGCTGCCGCCGCCGATGGTGCCGGCCACATGGGTGCCGTGGCCATTACAGTCGGTCGCATCGGCATCGTTATCGACAAAGTCCCAGCCGTGGCTGGCGCGGCCGCCAAACTCGTTGTGACTGGTGAGCACGCCGGTATCTATCACATAGGCGGTTACGCCCGAGCCGTCGTAGTCATAGTGATAATTGCCGTTAAGTGGCAGATTGCGCTGATCAATCCTGTCCAGCCCCCAGGTTGCACCGCCCTGATCGCCGCTGGCCGCGACCTGCGGCGACACCGACATCAACTGATCCTGCTCTATGTACTTCACTGAAGGGTCGCGCAGCATCTGTTTGATTTGCGCAGGCGTTGCTGTCACCAACACCCCGTTAAGTGCGCTGCCAAAATGGCTTTTCACTGCGATACCGTAGTTGTTTTCAAGCCCGTGCCCCTGCGCGGTGGCAAAGGATTCAAGCGCATTGCCATCCTGCAGATTAAGCACAGACGGCGTGTTGAACACCACTATGTAGTTATCTTTAATCGCGCGCTCTGCCGGCACCTTGACAAGGTTTGCCTGATACTCGTTAGCTACCGCCCATTGGCTGGTAAAACAGCCTGCGACCAGTACTGCAATTGCATGTTTTTTATAGATTGCCTTATTCATTTAATGTTCTCCTTATGATGTTTGCCTCAGGGGCAAGCATCAAGTTAGAACATTTTTTCACCACAACAAGCGCCTGAGGGTGTTCAAAAAATAAGCTGGCACAACAAGTGTAACAGTTTGATTACACTTTTGAGTGTACCGTGCGGTTTAGTGTTACGGATGGATACTGTGTGCAAAATACAGGCAATTTATCTGTTTCTATGGCGCCATGAATTAGCGATGGCTAATCAAGGATTTATTTTATTGAACGCCTTCACATAAAAAAGCCACTTCGCAAAAACTTGTTTTATCACTCACACTTAGGATGGATTTGCACCGTGGCGTGTTATGCTTCTGCACTAAATTGGCAAAATCGGTGCAAAATTGCCGCGACTGCTCTTAAAAACTTCGCTGAAAACATCGCTGAAAACCACATCTAAGCTGTGCTAAAAGCGCTGGCAAAGGCGAACCAGAGGTAAGGCGCGGCGGTTCCCAACCGGACGCCTTGGGAATAAACGCAGTGACTGTATCGTTCATGTTTTATTGTTCGTGTCTGTGGCAAGGCCACTGAGGGTTTCAGGATGGATATCCCAAAAGACTTCATTATTCGCATTATCAACCAGTTCGAAACCGGCAGCCCCGAGGGCGCCTACGATAAATTGGTGATCCAGGACGACGGGATCAACGGCACCTATCAAATTACCTATGGCCGCAGCCAAACCACAGAGCAAGGCAATCTGCGCTATCTGCTGGAAATGTACGTGGAAGCCCAGGGCGCCTACAGCACAGATCTGTTGCCCTTCCTTGACCGCATTGGTCAGGAGTCGTTGGTGGCTGAAAACGAATTCCACGAGCTGCTGGTGCGCGCCGCTAAGGACGATCCGGTGATGCGCCAGGTGCAGGACAAATTCTTCGATGCCTTCTATTGGGAGCCCGCCATCGAATGGTGCGAAGAATACGGCCTGAAAACCGCCCTCGCCGGGCTGGTAGTGTACGACTCGCAGGTGCATTCCGGCGGCGTGCCGCTGTTTTTACGCAAGCGCTTTTCCGAGCGCCCGCCATCAAAAGGCGGTGATGAAAAACGTTGGCTCGCGGCCTATGTAGACGCGCGCCACCAGTGGCTCAGGTACCACAAGCGCACCCAGCTGCGTGAGTGCGTAAGCCGCACCGAGTGTTTTCGTCAGGAAATGGAGCGCGGCAACTGGGATCTGCAGCTAAGACCGGTCATGGTGAAAGGCGTCGCGATAGAATAGTTAAGCCGGCAGCCCAGACGGACTGACGAATGCGGTGCTGACCAGAGCTTTTCTGACCACAATTTCCCTGAAAAACCTTTTCCTGTAAAAGATCCTCTGAAAAAAAGAGCGCCGAGATTAACACCCCGGCGCTCTTTTCGTTTTGTATCTGTATAGCTGGTTTTTATACACTTTTTATCAGAAACTTACAGGCAATCATCGATAAATGCTGACGTTTATCCGCTCTTCATTAAACAGTGCGGCATCAATCCTGATACAGCGCAATCATTTTACAAAGTCAGTCACAAAGTCCGTTACAACGCCACTCTCAGCGTCTTTCGCAACGCCATTCACCGCCGCCCTTAACATCACAACCGCCCTCAGCGCTTTCTGGCAAGATACATATTGATAAGCTGAGTCAGTTTGCCGTGAAAGCGCTCTTCAAACGCATCAATTTCTTCAGAAAACATTTCAAGGTAGCGGTCAGTCTGCTCCTTGGAGAGCTGCTTGCTGCCTAAAAAATAACTCATTTCAGGCAATGACTTATCAAAGCGTGGCTGCAATTGCCACTGGCAGATGTCGGCAGCGTGGGAGCGCAGCGCTTTCTGGGCAAGCTCACAAAACTGCTCGATATGAAGAGCGCCATCGGGGCCCAAACAGCCCGGCTCCAATCGATGAAGCACAATCAATAGCGGCTCTGTTGTTTCAGTTGTCATGGAGAAACTCCCCGGTGAAGTGAGGTTTACGAGACTGCCCTGCACTTCTTGCTGATGAACACTTGTTGGTGAACTTTTGTTTCTGACCTCTTGCTGTGAACTACGCTTAATGCTGCACCTAAGCGGGCACTTCTTTGAGTATATGCGCTGTCACTGAAGCATCAATCATTTGCCCGCGATGAAATGCCGCCCATGGGCAATTCGTTAACTGGCTAATTCGTTAACTGGGCAATTCGGTAACTGGATAATTGCCAATAGACCCGCCAGTCATTGAACTGTCACAGCAATTACATCCCAGCGTCATCTTAAGACTTTAGCTTACGCACACACCAACGCATAAATCCCGAAATTGGAGTGATGATGAGCAAGGCAACCTTTGACCCGAACTGCTACAACAAGAGTGATAACACCCCCTTTGCCACAGTGCTGGAAAAACATCTTTCTCGCCGCAGCTTTGTAAAAAGCGGCCTCGGCCTTGGCGCCATGACCGCCTTCGCCGGTGTTGGTCTTGTCGGCTGTGGCAGTGACAGCGCCGAAGTGGTCACCCCAACTGTACCGCCCACCCCAACGCCGCCGACCAAGGCCAGTGTTAAGCTTGGCTTTGATTCCATCAAGGGCTCCTTAACTGACTCGGTGGTGGTGCCGAATGGCTATCGCGCGCAGGTACTCGCCCCCTGGGGTACGCCGCTGAATGATAAAGCCGCACCATGGCGCGATGATGGCAGCAACAGCGCCGACGATCAGGCCAATGCCGTGGGCCAGAACCATGATGGTATGCATCTGTTTCCACTCAATGAAGCCGGTGACGATGCGCTGCTTTGCATCAACCATGAATACATTGAGCCCGATGCGCTGCACCCGAGCGGCCCAACCTATGACGAAACCACAGGTCTGCGTACCCTGATTGATGAAGTGCGTAAAGAAATCAACGCCCATGGCGTGACCGTGGTACGCATCAAGCGGGTGAGCGGCGAGTGGCAGGTGGTTCACAATGACGAGCACAACCGCCGCTTTACCGGCGCGACCGTGTTCGATATGGCAGGCCCGGTTGCCTACAGCGACTATCTGGTTACCGCCTTCTCTGCGGATGGCAGCCAGGCGCGCGGCACCCTGAATAACTGCGGCAACGGCTACACGCCGTGGGGAACCTATCTTACCTGCGAAGAAAACTGGCCAGATTATTTTATGAATAACGGCGCCCTCAGCGCCGCCGATGCGCGTATCGGTGTGCCAGCCAAAGCCACCCGCTATGACTGGGATCATATGGCCGGCAACAGCGAAGAGCGCGCCGATGAGTTCCGCCGTTTCGATGTCACCCCCGGCGCACTTGGCGCTTTGTACGACTATCGCAACGAGGCCAACGGCCACGGTTATATCGTTGAAATCGACCCCTACAATCCCCGTACCCGTGGCGTAAAACGCACCGCTCTGGGGCGCTTTCGCCACGAAGGCTGCACCTTCGGCAAACTCGAAGCCGGCAAGCCGCTGGTGTTTTACTCAGGCCACGACTCCCGCTTTGAGTACCTGTACAAGTTTGTCTCAAACGCTGTGTGGGATGAAGCCGATGCCAAGAGCAGCAACCGCATTGCCACCGGCGATAAGTACATGAACGAAGGCACCCTGTACGTGGCCCGCTTTGATGAAGGCGGCAAAGGCGAGTGGCTGCCACTGACGGAGGATGCGGTTGCCAAAGACGGCAAGACCCTGGGCGAGCACCTGGGTTCGCTTGCGGCCATCATAGTCAATACCGCTGGCGCCGCCGATCTGATGGGTGCAACCCCGATGGACCGCCCTGAATGGTGCGCGGTTGACCCCTTTACCGGCAGCGTCTATCTCACCCTGACCAACAACTCCAAGCGTACCGAAGCCAATCCAGCCAACCCAAGGCTTAAAAACAACTTCGGCCACATCATTCGCTGGGATGAAGGCGATAAGCCAACCGAGTTCAGCTGGGATATCTTTGTATTTGGCTCACCGGCAAACGGCAACGCCGAAACCAACCTCTCAGGCCTTGCCGAGCTCAATCAGTTTGCCAGCCCCGATGGTCTGTCGTTCGACAAGCGCGGCATACTGTGGGTACAAACCGATAATGGCGCCAAGGAAGTGACCTCCTACACCAACGATCAGATGCTGGCGGTGGTGCCATCGACCCTGCTCGATGCCAATGGCAAACAGTTACCGCTGCGCGAAGGCAATCAGATGGAGCTGCGCCGTTTCTTCGTTGGCCCCAACGGCTGTGAAGTCACAGGTTTTGCCATCAGCGAGGATTACACCTCAGTGTTTGCCAATATCCAGCATCCGGACAACTGGCCCTACAGTGCAGATGCCAGCGCCGAAACCCCAAGCGGAACCAAGCTGCGCCCACGCGCTGCGACCGTGGTGATTTCCCGCATCGACGGCAAAGAAGTGGGCGTATAAGCTGCGCCTTGATTTACATGGCAGCCAGCCTCAGTGTGCGCAGCTGGTAAAACTGCAGTTTTGACAACAAAAACACCGGCAAATGCCGGTGTTTTTTTCTTGTAAGCGTGAAATTTAATTTGTATGTTTTTATCAGGTTACGGAGTGTAGCTCAGTCCGGTAGAGCACTGCCTTCGGGAGGCAGGGGTCGCAAGTTCGAATCTTGTCACTCCGACCAACCTTTCCCACAAATAAACATTTTACTGCCGCGCCGAGTTGCCGAGTCGGCCATTTCCGCCTGCGTAAGCGTATGCGTGTATAGGCACAGGTATAGTTTTAACCTGTGGCGCTTTTACCAGACTCTACTTATCTAGAACTTACGCAGACCCCTGTCAAAACTTGAGGCAGAACATGAGGCAGCACTTGAGGCAGAACCTGAGGCAGAACATGGGTTCAGCTCAGGCGCCGTTGTCGCCAGCCTGCTGTGCCTGAAACAAGGCTATCAGTCGCTCACGCTCTGCAAGGGTAGTATTGGGCCGTCGGTTACGTCCAAGCAGGGAGGATTCAATAAACAAATCAAACCAGGTGGCAAGGCTTGCGCCGTTGTCAGCCTCGCCCATAGCACCAAGCACCATGCTCGCCACTTCGGCAGTGCCAAACTGAAAATCGCGGGTGCCTTTTCTGAGCGCGTAACGGGCCAGAGTGCCGGCATCAAACGACAGCAGCGGCAGATTGGCAAGGTACGGGCTTTTACGAAACATCTTTATCGCTTCACGCCAGCGGCCATCCAGCATCACAAATAATGGCCGCTTGGAGCCCAGCATCTCGGCGGTAACTTCAGAGCACACAGTTTGATGGGGCTCGGCGTATTCACCCGGAAACACCACAAAGGGCATAAACTGCGGGTCGGCAAGCAGCGCCAGCACCTCATCGTTCACCTCGGTGCGTGACCAAAGGTAGGCCCAGGTGTCCGGCACCAAGTCGGCTATCAGCCGGCCACTGTTGGTGGGTTTCAGCACCTCATCGTCGTACATCAGCAGCAAAAACGCCGAGTTGGTATTTAACTGTGAACGAAATTCACAGGTACAATACTGCTGGCCCAGTAGGCACAGCTCACAGCGCTTAAGGTTTTTACCTCTGGCACCAAATTCTTTGGTCGAAAGAGATTTGCGATATTGGTAAAGCCGGTGCACGGCATGGGGCGAAAGCTTGCTTCCCATCACATCCTCAACAGGCTGACGAACGGCGGCCGCCCGACGTCGGGCAGCGTGCCACTAAAAAGGTGCGCTATCTTACAAGAGCAGAGCGTCGATGCCGAGCAGAATTATCGCAGGCATCGCTTTTAGCATCGCATCGCTTTTAATACCGCAGTACTTTTAACACCGAAGCGCTTTTAACACCGAAGCGCTTGGCGCTGAATAACTCGCCCGAATCACCCGCCTGGATCACGCACGAATGAATAACAAGGACGATTTAGCAAAATGCGCTATGCGTTAACAAACAAAAACGCCGGACAAGTCCGGCGTTAGGCTCAGCTGTTACACTTGGCTAGAGAATGCGTTTGAGCAGAATATCGGCCTTGAGGCGATTTATCCGGCCCATGATTTTTTTCACCGGCGCCGGGTAATGATGCAGGGTATCGACCTGACTGTAGTGATACAGCCGCTGGGTATGGGCCATGATGTGCGTCTGCTCGGCCAAAAACGATTCGCCCCAGACGCCTGTCTCATCCTGCACCAACAGGCCGTTTTCCAGATCCAGCGCCCAGGCGCGGGGATTAAGGTTGGAGCCTGTGATAAGGTGCAGGCGGTTGTCGGCGCTTATGCCTTTAAGGTGAAAACTGTTGTCTTCATCTTTCCACAGGTGAATATTCAAAAGCCCGGCTTCAATCGCCCACTGCTGACGCTTGGCAAACTTACGCAGCGACTGCTCGTACAGATACGGCAAAGCGCCAATGGTGTTGAAATCGCGCTCTGGCGGGATGTAAAAATCGTTGGCGGTTTTATCGCCCACGACTATGTCGATTTTCACGCCCTGACGCAGCTTTTCAACCAGTGCTCGCACCAGCACCCGAGGCGGATTAAAGTAAGGGGTGCAGATAAAGAGCGAGGTTTTGGCGCTCTCAACTGTACCAATCACGGCTTTATTGAGTGCATTGTGCTTGCGGCCAAGGCCAACCAATGGGGTAACCCGGTTACCTTCACGCACTCCGTCAAACTCGTATCTGGCTTCGCCAAGACGCTGCTTGAAGGTACGCACTTCAATTTTTTCGGGCAGAACTTCCTGCGCCGGTGGCTGTGTGAGCAGGCTAACCGCCGGATCGGCAATCAGATGGGTATCAATCATGTCGCGCATGCTCTTGGCGAGCGCTGCGTTATCAATCAGATGATAGCGGTCAAACCGATAACGGGCGTTGTATTGCAGGTAGACATTATTGAGACTCGCGCCGCTGTATATCACCGCATCATCGATGATAAAGCCTTTTAAATGCAGCACCCCGAGAAACTCACGCGCCTTAACCGGCACGCCGTAAATACCAAAGGCGTTGGGATTGTTTTCCATCACCTTTCGGTACATCAGGTAATTGCCGCTGTCGCCTTTATGGCCAATCAAGCCACGGCGGGCGCGGTGAAAATCAACCAGCACCTTTATGTCAAGGGTTGGGTTTTCCGCCTTGGCAGCAAGCAGTGCATCCATGACTTCCCTGCCCGCCTCGTCGTCTTCAAGATACAGGGCGGCCAGATAGATGCTGTGTTTTGCCGTCGCAATACGCTCAAGCAGACATTGCCTGAAGTTGGCTGGCGTCAAAAGCCATTGCAATTCCTCAGGTTTAAGGGCAATGCCTTGCAGCTGTTCAACCAAGGGGATCCTCCTTAGAAGTGCCGGCCATCACGGTAATATCCCCGTTTGTCCAGCGCCAGGAAAACGACCGCAATGCCATTATCGGTTTCGGCGGTCAGATGAGTTCTGATACAGGCTGCCAGCGCATCCTGTGTTGTTTCATTCCGTTGAAACCAAAGTACCTCCACCATTACCAATGGCGTGGCCACTTCTCCCTGTTGGAAAAATTGACTGGGGATCCACTCCAGGGTGTAGCTTGCTTCATCTGACTGGGTAATGGCGGCAAGTTCTGGGATCAGCTGCTTACTGAGGCGCGCGACCGCGTCCATGGCAAGCCCGCGAACACGAAGATGAGGCATAATCCGGTGGATCCGTTATCAATCAAGGGCTAGAAATTACCGATTACCGCGCGCTTCGGCAAGTAGTTTTGAACCGAACTGCGGTCAATTCGGGATGTTACGGCCGCTTTTTCATCAATCTGCGGCCAATTGGTGATCCCGCCGGCAAACAGGGCATAAAGCAGCGTAAATCGCAGACGCATGGCTGAAGCGCTGGTAAGGCTTTGATATAGTCGACTCTCCTGTTATTAAAATCCATGCTGGCGGGCCGGTATTTACCTTCTCTTACCGCAGCCTTTGCTGCCAAAAATTGCCTTAGGCATTGCGCCTCAAAGGATCGTGATGAACACCAACCTTACCCTCATTCTCACTGTGCTGCTGGCCCTTGGCGGCGCCTTTGCACTGTTTCACTTCAAATCTGCCCTTGGGCTGCTGGTATTGCCGCTCTTTATCCTGTTGGTACTCTTTGTTACGCTGCGCCTTTACCGTCTGATGGAAAAAGACGACCCACAGGATCCAAAGGGATAATTGTCATTCATGGGATTGAACGCACTTAACCTCGCCGCCGCCTTTACCAAGGCTTCCAGCGCGTTATCTTTGAGGTTTTCAAAGGCTATACCAAGCAAACCTGAGCGGCGCCAAAGCGCCATGCGCCCGGCATTACTGCTGCTTGCGATTGGCGCAGCGCCGGCGCTGGCAAACACTACCCAGGCTGCGATTGATTCAGCGGTAAACCGTGCCCAGGCAGGCCCTGCTAATCTTGGGAATGCAAGTCAGGGCATCGCGCTCTTTGGCAAGCCGCTTAATGATTTGCTGCCTGACTGGTATCTTGCCGCCCGGCCAAACACCAGCCAAACCGGCGTGATAGTGATGGACATGGGCACAGGGCGGCTGCTGGTTGCCGACAACAGCGAGCGCACCATGCTGCCAGCCAGCGTGCAAAAGCTGTTTTTGGCGACAGCTGCGACTCAGTCACTTGGCAACGACTTCAGGTTCAATACCCGCCTTTACAGCAAAGGCGCGCGCAAGAGCCATCTTGATACCCTGTATCTTGAGATGGAAGGCTCACCACTGCTCTCGAGCCAGGATTTGCAGGCACTGTTTCGCTCAGTAAAAGCCCTCGGTGTCACGAAAGTCGATGAACTTGTGCTTATCAGCGACGATAACGAAGCGCCCCAGGCCCGTGGCTGGGTGTGGGACGACCTTGGCTTTTGTTACGCCGCGCCGGTATCAAACCTGACGCTGGATAAAAACTGTGTCAGCGGCAGCCTTGCCCCCACCAAGGATGGCAAAGCGGTAAAACTAATCCTCAGTAACGATGCCGGGATAAAGGTGGATAACCGGATAGTGTATCGGCCAGAACTTGCCTACAAAGATTGCAAGCCAGAGCTCACGGCCCTTGGCGGCAATGAGTTCCGGCTTTGGGGCTGTTACAGCGGTAAAGATCCGCTGCCGCTCGCGTTTGCCATCAGCGACACCCACGAATGGATGAGCATCAAGGCCCCGCGCCTTGGTAAAGCAGCCGGAATTGATGTGGGCAAGGTGCGGGTGAAACCGTCGCTGCCAAAGGATGTGTCGCTGCTGGCAAGCCACAGCTCAGCGCCCCTGCCTGTGCTGGTAAAAGAGCTTTTAAAAGAGTCTGATAACCTGATTGCCGACAGTCTGCTCAAGCGCCTTGGGCAAAAACACTACGGCAAGGCCGATTTTTATCATGGTGCCAAAGCCATGAAGGACATACTTGGTGCCGAGGGCATAGACTTATCCCGCGCTGTGCTCCTTGATGGCTCGGGCCTTAGCCGTTACAACCTTATCAATCCCCGTCAGCTGATGAACCTGCTGCTGTACATTCACAACACTCCATCGCTGCACGGCCTGATTGAGTCCATGCCGGTTTCGGGTCTTGATGGCACCCTTGCCTATCGGCGATTCTTTAACCGTGAGCCGCTCAAGGGCAAAGTGGTGGCTAAAACCGGCAGCATGGGCGGCGTCGCCAACCTTGCCGGTTTTATCAATGGCAGCAAAACCACCTATGGCTTTGTCATTCTCGAAAATGGTCTGGTGGACAGCCGCGATGAAAACGGCCGCAAAAATGGCCCGGTTTTCAGCGCCGAAGTGTTAAAAGCGCTGCTGCAGGCTCATCCCTGAGGCCTTCTTGTTGACAAAGCGAGTTGGCAAAACGACTAGTCACTTTAACAAAGGCCGCTTAAGCAAAAGCCACATACACAAAAGCCACCGTTCGGTGGCTTTTCATTTAAGACTAACTACTTATAACCGCCTAAGCACGAATTTGCATTCTCAGTTAACCTTACGCGCAGGGATGATGAACGGCGCCGCCGTTAAAGCAGCGACTCATCTATGCCCATCACCACCTCATCCCCGGCCTGAACCTGCGTCAGCAGCGCATCAGCGCGTGGCAACACCTTGGCAAAGTAGAAGTCGCAGAACTGCGCCTTGGCGCTGGCAAGCTCAGGGGCTGCACGCCCGGCAACCTGCGCCATGGTCAGATGGTAAAGGCCATACAGCAAGTATCCAAAGGCATCGAGCATCTCCACCGCCGAGGCATTGATAAGCGACGGATTGGCAAGCTTACGCTCATTAATCCAGCTGGCGACCTCGATAAAACGACTAAAACCGGCTTCGAGTGCGCGCTTTTTACTGCTCTCGCCCTCGAGGGTGGTAAGCTTTTCGGCTACAAAGGCCTTAAGGGTAGCGAGATTATCGCCGCACACCTTGCGGCCGAGGAAGTCGATGGCCTGAATACCGTTGGTGCCTTCGTAAATCTGCGCAATACGGGTATCGCGCACCAGCTGCTCGATGCCGGTTTCACGGATATAGCCATGACCACCGAATACCTGCTGCGCCATGATGGTGATATCCAGGCCGCGGTCGGTCAAAAAGGCCTTGGCAACCGGCGTCAGCAGGCCAACATAACGGCTTGCCTTTTCAATCACGGCCGCATCATCGGAAAACTTGGCCAAATCCAGTTGCTTGCCGGTATCGAGCGCCAGTACCCTGCCCGCATCGGTCAGGGTGCGGATAGTGAGTAGCATCCGGCGCACATCGCCATGGACGATAATGGCATCGCTTGGATTGGCAGAGCCCGGCGCCGTGCCCTGCAAACGCTCTTTGGCGTATTCAGTCGCCATTTGCACCGCCGCCTGAGCACTGCCAAGGCCCTGAATACCAATTGCAAGCCGCTCGTAGTTCATCATAGTGAACATACAAGCAAGGCCCTTGTTTTCGCGGCCAATCAGCCAGCCACGGGCGCTGTCAAAATTCATCACACAGGTGGCAGAGCCCTTAAGGCCCATCTTGTGCTCTATGCTGCCAACCGATACGCCGTTCGACTCGCCTGCATTGCCATCAGTATCCGGCAGGCGCTTTGGCACCAAAAACAGTGACAGACTACTGGCACCGCTGATTTTGGCGAGTACCAGATGCACCACGTTATCTGTCATGTCCTGATCGCCGCCGGTGATAAAAATTTTACTGCCGCTAATCAGATAGCTGCCGTCATCCTGCGGCTCGGCGCGGGTGCGGATATTACGAAGATCGGAGCCTGCCTGCGGCTCGGTCATGTCCATGGCGCCGGCCCACTCGCCGCTGTAAAGCTTGGGCAAATACTGGGCTTTTAGCTCATCGGTGCCATGGGCATTAATGGCAAGGGCAGCGCCGGCAGTCAGCGACGAATAAAGATTAAAGGCGTTACAGGCGCTGTAAGCGATTTCATCAACCAGCACGCCCAGCATCTTGGGCATACCCATACCGCCATATTCAGGATCGCCACAAAGCCCGACCCAGCCGCCTTCCACAAAGGCGTTATAGGCCTCTTTATAGCCGCTTGGCGTCAACACAGCGCCATCTTCAAAGCGCACGCCTTCTTCATCGCCGCTGCGGTTTAATGGATGGACCAGCTCGGCATTAATCCGTGCAGCTTCGTCGAGAATGGCAGTGGCAGTGTCCAAATCAGCAACACCTGCCAGCGCTGGCATCGACTGCCAGGTCGCATCGGCATCGAACACGTGCTCGAGCAGGAATCGCATTTCATTGAGTGGCGCTTGGATAGGGTTCATGGCAGCTCTCAAACAATTAATTAAAACAGTTGTTTCAATCTAGCGAATAACAGTCACAAACTCAATCGCTCAATCAAGAATAGCCATAAAAAAGCCCCGGACTGTTGGCCGGGGCTAAGTATAGAGAAAACAGATAAGCTGTTTGTGGAGCGAGATCAGGCTGTTACCACATGAGATCGTCAGGGATCACATAATCGGCGTACGGATCGTCCTCTTCGCTGGCCGCAGGTGCAGCATCCGTGGCCTGCCAAAGGTAGCCGCACCAGTCCGGCACCAGCAGTGCCACCCGCTCAGCCAGTTTATGGGGCACCAGGAGGCTAGTGTCTTCGTAGCGCACAATACCGAGCAAACCGCCAAGAAGCTGAGTCTGCAGCTTCTCGTTGATATACACCGAATGGATTTTACTGCCGATGGTGTAGTTGAACTTTATCTCGGCGCGCTCAGGCAAGCTGATAGCAAGACGCTTGATTTCAGTGATAAGGCTGCGCACCTGTCCTTTGGCGAGCGCCTCCTGGAAACGCTGCTCGTTAAGGGCTTTATCTTCAGCAGCCTGCCGCGCTTTTTGCTCGGCAATACTCTCTTTGAGCGCCGCTGAGCCATCGTCGATATTGGACTTACGGTCACGGCGCTTTTTGGTGTTTACGTCTTTGAGCTTTTGTTTACTGGCAAGCCCGGCCTTGAGCAGCTGCTGTTGTAATGCGTTTGCCATCGCTATTCCTGTCGATAAATCTATAAAGGTTCAAATTAAAATCTGCGCTGCAGCGGTCCATCCAAACGGCATAAGGCTTATGCCTTTAACTGCCTCGCGGCAATGGCGCCGAGCTCTGTCATGGCGATACTGGCGCCGCCAAGGGACCAGCCACCATCTACCGGCAGTACCACGCCATTGATGTAACTTGCCAGGGGCGATGCCAAAAACAGCGCCGCCGCAGCGATATCATCTACGCTGCCGTTTCGGCCAACAGGCACACTCTGGGCAACGCGCTTTTTAAGCTCTGCACTCGGGGCCAGCCTGTCAAAGCCTTCTGTGTCTTCGATGGGTCCGGGGACGATGGAATTTATCCGGATCCCCTCTTTTGACCACTCAAGCGGCAAGGTACGGGTCAGCATATCCACGCCGGCTTTGGCGGCGCACACGTGCGCCTGCATTGGCATAGGCACAAATGCCTGAGGCGCCGATATTTGCAAAATAACGCCGGGGCGCGCCAGATACGGATAACTTGCCTTAAGCACCTGAAAACTTCCGAGCAAATCGATATCCATTACCGATTTAAAGCCATTGGCACTCATGCCGCTGGCACTGGCAGGAAAATTACCGGCAGCGCCGCTGACCAGCACATCAAGCGTTCCAAAGGCCTCGGCCACCTGAGCAATACCGGAGAGCACGGCGTCATTGTCGCGCACATCAAAGGTCACACCAAAAGGCTGTACTGCGCCATTATCGAGCGTCAGCAGTTTAACGGCCGCATCGACCTTGTCCTGCTTACGGCTCGCCACCGCCACACGGCCGCCGGCGCGGGCAAAGGCGCGGGCAATACCTAAGTTAATGCCGCTGGTACCGCCAACCACCAGAATGTTTTTTCCGTTAAAATCGAACATCTTGCTGATTGCATCGCGCATGGCGCCTCCGGTATATGAGCCTTTAGCTTAAAGCGGTGTTCACCGTCCGTTATTTACAGCCGCGTATTCGTGAGCCGTATTAACAGAAAAAAGTCACAGCCCCTGAATAGAGCGATGGATCTCGGTCAGTGCAGCAAGTGGATCGGCAGCCTTGGTAATGGGACGACCAATCACCAAATAATCTGAGCCGGCTTCGAGAGCCCGCGCTGGCGTCATGATGCGGTGCTGATCGCCAACCTCACTGCCCTCAGGGCGAATGCCCGGGGTGATGAGTTTAAAGTGCTGGCCACACAGGTCTTTGAGCATAGCCGCTTCCTGAGCCGAGCACACCACACCATCAAGACCGGCATCGCGGGTGAGTTTGGCGAGGCGTTTTACGTGCTCAGCCGCCCCCACTTCAATGCCAAGCAGTTTAAGGTCATCATCACTCATGGAGGTGAGAACAGTGACAGCTATCAGCAGCGGCGCGTTATCGCCATAGGGTAAAAGCGCTTTGCGGGCCGCTTCCATCATGGCAAAACCGCCGGAGGCATGCACGTTCACCATCCACACGCCAAGCTCGGCAGCAGCGGCAACGGCTTTAGCCACGGTATTGGGAATGTCATGGAACTTCAGGTCCAAAAACACATCAAAACCACGGTGTTGAATGTCTTTTACCAGTTCAGGCCCAAACAGGGTGAACATTTCCTTGCCGACTTTCAGGCGGCACATGGCCGGATCGAGTTTATCTACCAACTGCAGCGCCGAATGTTTGTTGTCAAAATCAAGGGCAACCAGAATGGGCTTGTCTCTCATGGGATCTCCGATGCAGTGGGATAAAGGTTATTCGCCGTCCAATCCGCGCACCCGCCCTATGCTGCCCCAGGATTTACACGAGGGGCAATGCCAGTAAAGCGAATGAGCGGGAAAGCCGCAGGACTTGCAGCGATAGGCGGGGCGGAATTTTATTTGTTGTTCGACCAATTGTTCAAGCAAAGAAAGACTTTCTTTGGCCTGACCTGCTTCGGCCTGGCGGATATGCAGCTTCATCAGCTCCGAAAAGCCTTTCATGGTGGGCTGGCGATACAGGGTATCGAGCAGGGTCTTTTCAGCAAGTTTAAGCTCGCCCTGCTCTATCATGTCTTCGGCAAGGGCCACCACCACTGAGGCGCCGCCGCCATCGGCAAGGGCTTTGACCAAAAGCTCACGGTACGCCTCGCCTTTACCGAGCTGATGATAAACCTCACGCGCAATTTTGATGCCATCGGCAAACAGCAGCACATCGACATGGCACAGGGTTTCGAGGGCGCTTGCCGCATCCGGCAATTGATTAAGGCTTAAATAGAGTTTTGCCTGGGTCAGCAAGGCACGGCCGCACTGGCTGTCGTGCTTCAGCGCCTGAGCAAGCAGTTTAAGCTTGGCCTGGGGCTCGGCGTTTTCATCGGCAAGCTGGCAGTAAAAGTGTGCGATACAGGTTTTGAGTGCCGCCTGACGTTTACGGGGCAGGCCGCGGGCAATATCAATCGCTTTTTGCCATTCCTTGATGGTTTGATAAATGGCAATCAGCTGATTTTCCGCTTCTTCGCTGTGAAACTCTTCTTTCACCAGCGCAAGGAAAATCTCTTCGGCACGATCGTAAAAACCGGCGGCCATGTAATCTTTACCCAACTCCATCATGGCGGCATCGCGCTGCTCTGTGGTGAGGCTTGGGCGGGCTATCAGGTTTTGATGAATGCGAATGGAGCGGTCTACCTCACCGCGCTTTCGAAACAGCGCGCCAAGGGACATATGGGTGTCGATGGTTTCGTCGTCCACATCGAGCAGGCTGATAAATAAATCAACCGCCTTGTCGGACTCGTTGGAAAGCAGATAGTTAAGGCCGGTGAAATAATCGCGGCTCAGTTTACTTCGATGTTGATGCTGGTTTTGGCGTAAACTGCGCCGACCCATATACCAACCGTAACCGGCGGCGATGGGCAGCAGCAGAAACAGGATTTCCAGCATATCAGGACTTCACTTCACCTGTCTGGGACTCGGTCACCGCCACAGACGTGGTGTCGGTGCGGGGCTTGGCGCCGGATTCCAGCTTTTGCAATCGGCGCTGGGCACGTGACAGGGAATATTTAAGCTTGCCAACGTGGTAGATGGCAAAACACCAACACAGCACAAAGCCGGCAAAAAACACGCTGGCGAGCACCACTGGCAACCTGAACTCACCCTGGGCAACAAAATAATTAATGGTAACCAGCTGCTCATTACGTGAGCCAAGCAGCAAGGCAAGCACAAACAGCAAAGCGATGACCAAGGCGACAACAAATCCTTTCACGTCTCACTCCTTATATCGGTTCAATAAGCTGATTATCCGGGAAATTCCCTTGTCTGACCAGCGTCTTGAGGCGCGATAAACAAAAAAGCCCCCTTTCGGAGGCTTTTTTAATCAGCGTTTATCAGTCAACGTTGACTGCATCAACGCGCTCGCGCAGCTCTTTGCCGGGCTTAAAGTGAGGCACGTATTTGCCATCCAGCTCAACTGAGGTACCAGTTTTTGGATTGCGGCCAACACGCGGCGCACGATAATGCAGAGAGAAGCTGCCAAAGCCGCGGATCTCGATACGTTCACCGCTTTCCAGCGTTGTCGCCATCTGCTCCAGCATCTCCTTGACCGCACTCTCGACGTCCTTCGCCGACAGTTGCGACTGCCTTGTGGCGAGTTTTTCGATCAGTTCGGATTTGGTCATCCTAGCTACCCCTATTATCAAGCCAAACACAGCCGCGATGAGGGAGTGACATTGCCGACTCCCTCATATTTGGCAATTACTTACGAGCGGCCTTGAACGCTTCGGCCATAGCATTACTAATAACAGCGTCTTCAGACTTGTTC
The DNA here is from genome assembly GCF_018596335.1 of Shewanella jiangmenensis. Taxonomy (GTDB): domain Bacteria; phylum Pseudomonadota; class Gammaproteobacteria; order Enterobacterales; family Shewanellaceae; genus Shewanella; species Shewanella jiangmenensis. Next base: position 56,376 of record NZ_JAHEPS010000005.1, read on the forward strand.
AAGTTTGCCATAACTTCTTTTTCGTCAGCTTCGTCTTTCGCACGGATAGACAGGCTCACGTTGCGGTTCTTGCGATCTACGCCCATGAACTTGGCTTCAACGGCATCGCCTACTGCGAACACGGTAGAAGCATCTTCTACGCGCTCACGGCTGATGTCAGCTACACGGATGTAACCTTCAACGCCTTCAGCCAGCTCAACAGTTACACCTTTGGCGTCAACAGCAGTTACGGTGCCGTTAACGATGGCGCCTTTCTTCTTGTCGCCAACATAACCGTTGAATGGATCGTCTTCAGTCTGCTTCACGCCCAGGCTGATGCGCTCGCGCTCTGGGTCAACTGACAGTACAACGGCTTCGATTTCGTCGCCTTTCTTGTACTCGCTAACAGCTTCTTCGCCGTTGGCATTCCAAGAGATGTCAGACAGGTGAACCAGACCGTCGATACCGCCGTCCAGACCGATGAAGATACCGAAGTCAGTGATAGACTTGATCTTACCGGAAACCTTGTCGCCTTTGTTGTAACGGTTAGCGAAGTCTTCCCATGGGTTGGTCTTGCACTGCTTGAGACCCAGAGAAATACGACGACGCTCTTCGTCGATGTCCAGAACCAGAACTTCAACTTCGTCACCCAGGTTAACAACCTTGGATGGGTGGATGTTCTTGTTGGTCCAGTCCATTTCAGACACGTGTACCAGACCTTCAACGCCTTCTTCGATTTCAACGAAGCAGCCGTAGTCAGTCAGGTTGGTTACGCGACCGGTCAGACGAGTGTTTTCTGGGTAGCGCTTGCTGATTTCCAGCCATGGGTCTTCACCCAGTTGCTTCAGACCCAGAGAAACGCGAGTACGCTCACGATCGTACTTCAGAACTTTAACATTGATTTCATCACCAACGTTCACGATCTCAGATGGGTGCTTAACGCGCTTCCAAGCCATGTCAGTGATGTGCAGCAGGCCGTCTACGCCGCCCAGGTCAACGAATGCACCGTAGTCAGTGAGGTTCTTAACGATACCTTTAACGGCTTGACCTTCTTGCAGGTTTTCCAGCAGAGCATCGCGCTCGGCGCTGCTTTCAGACTCGATAACTGCACGACGGGAAACAACAACGTTGTTGCGCTTCTGGTCCAGCTTGATAACTTTGAATTCCAGCTCTTTGTTTTCCAGGTGAGCAGTGTCGCGTACTGGGCGAACGTCAACCAGAGAGCCTGGCAGGAATGCACGGATACCGTTCAGTTCAACGGTGAAGCCGCCTTTAACCTTGCCATTGATGATACCGATAACGGTCTCAGCATCTTCGTAAGCTTTTTCCAGAACGATCCAGGCTTCGTGACGCTTGGCCTTTTCGCGAGACAGTTGAGTCTCACCGAAACCGTCTTCAACAGAGTCCAGAGCTACGTCAACCTGATCGCCAACAGCGATTTCCAGAACGCCTTGGGCATTCTTGAACTGCTCAGCTGGGATTGGGCTTTCGGATTTCAGACCGGCGTCAACCAGTACCAGGCCGTTTTCGATGGCAACTACAGTACCACGAACGATAGAACCTGGACGGAATTCCAGTTGTTGAAGGGATTGTTCAAACAGATCAGCAAAAGATTCAGTCATGTTTAGTTACTTTAAGTAAATTAAACCAGCAACCGTCCTGGTCGTTGGAGTCAGTCGTCATATCCGCCTCATCCGTGAAGCGAATTCCTATACGCTGCCGGCGTTAAAAACCCGCAGCGGATAATCTGTCGTCGATGTGATTGATGCAGCGCGCCAACACATCGTCAATACCAATGCCTGTAGTATCAATGACCAAGGCATCATCAGCCGGTACCAACGGGGCCACGGCGCGGTTCATATCGCGCTCATCCCGCTCTTGGATTTCGGCCAAAAGGCGATCGATGTTAACATCGAAGCCCTTGTCCTGCAACTGATTATAGCGTCTTTGCGCCCGCTCTTCGGCGGAAGCCGTGAGATACAGTTTGGCCGGTGCGGTTTGAAAAACCACAGTGCCCATATCACGACCGTCGGCAATCAGGCCGGGGGCCTTACAGAAGGCGCGCTGGCGGCGCAGCAGTGCTTCACGCACTCTTGGAAAGGCTGCAACCTTGGAGGCGGCGTTGGAACATTCCTGGGTGCGGATAGCCCCGGTCACGTCCTCGCCCTCGAGTACCACCTTAATGGCGTCTTTGTCACTACCGGTCAGAAACTGCACGTCCAGATGTGCAGCCAATAAGGTAATGGCTTCTTCATTATCCAGCTCAACATTGTGATGCAGCGCAGCGAGTGCGAGCACGCGGTAGATGGCGCCGCTGTCGAGCAATTGCCATCCGTAATGCTTCGCGAGCAGGTGGGCAATGGTGCCCTTACCGGCGCCGCTTGGGCCGTCAATAGTGACTACAGGAGCCCTTTCAGACATAAAATCCTCCACAATAGACATTTCATCTTCCATGAATGCTTGGGGTTCACCGAAAATGAGCGGGCGGCATTATACCCCAATGCAGAGTAAAGATCCGTGGAATTTTTAGGCAAAAGAATGGGCTGTACCATGACAGCCCATTTTTACAGCACTCAGTTCTGCGAGGCTAAATTCGCGAAGCGCTTGAAATAATCCGGAAATGTTTTTGATGTACAGCCGGGATCGTTAATGGTCACACCGCAGTCGGCAAATGCCAGCAGCGAGAAACACATGGCCATGCGGTGATCGTTATAGGTGTCAATCTCGGCATGATTGGGCGCTGCAGGCGGCGTGATATGAATGTAATCGTGCCCCTCCTCCACAATGGCGCCGACTTTACGAAGCTCGGTGGCCATGGCCGCAAGACGATCGGTTTCCTTGATGCGCCAGTTATAAATGTTGCTCATCCGGGTTGGCCCCGTGGCAAACAGCGCCGCGGTGGCGATGGTCATGGCCGCATCGGGAATGTGGTTCATGTCCATGTCGATACCGTGAAGCTTGCTGCCGCGAGCGATAATGTAATCATCACTCCACTCGATGTCGGCGCCCATGGCGGCCAGCGCATCGGCGAACTTTACATCACCCTGCACCGCCAGACGCCCTACTCCTGTCACCTTGACTTCGCCGCCGCCAATGGCGCCTGCAGCAAGGAAGTAAGATGCAGACGAGGCATCGCCCTCAACCAGTACTTTACCCGGCGATACATAGCGCTGACCGGCCGCAATCTCAAAGCGCTGATACTTGTCGTTGCTGACCTTAACGCCGAATTTCGCCATCAGATCCAGCGTAATATCGATATAGGGCTTGGAAACCAGCTCGCCTTTTACGGCAATAGTCACTGAGTCCTTGGCGAGGGGTGCCACCATTAACAGCGCCGTCAGGAACTGACTGGACAGGCTGCCATCAATCTCTACCACACCGCCGGCAAGACCGGTGGCCTTGATAGTAAGTGGCGGAAAGCCATCATTTTTAAGATAACGAATGTCGGCGCCAAGCTGGCGCAGCGCGTCGACCAAATCGCCAATGGGGCGCTCTTCCATGCGCGGCTCGCCGGTTAAGGTAAACTCGCCAACGCCAAGGGTGAGCGCCGCGCACAGCGGCCGCATTGCGGTGCCGGCGTTGCCCAGAAAGAGTTCAAATGCCTTGTCTGCGACAATCGGTCCGCCAAGGCCCTGAAGTGTGCACACGGTTTTGTCGTCCGACAAACTGAATTGCACCCCAAGGGCTTTAAGCGACGCCAGCATATGGCGGATATCGTCTGAATCGAGCAGATTAACCAGGGTGGTTTCGCCGCTTGCCAGGGTTGCCAGCAGCAAGGCGCGGTTGGAGATACTTTTGGAGCCGGGGATATTCACTTCCCCGTTGACCCGGGATACGGGCTCAAGACGTAATTTTTCCATTAACTGAACTTCTCGTAATGCGAGTGGAGGCCATAAGCGGCAATTGGCAAGGCAGCAATACAGTGCTGTACGCCCTGCGTTACGTTTGAGGAAAAAACGATCCCTTTTGAGTCTTCGTGGTAATTAAATTACCGAACCCGCGGCCTGATTCAACCGTTTTTTCGAAAAAATCGCTGCAATCACGCTGAAATTTGCTCATTGGCTGCAAAATCTGCAAAAAAACGCCGGTTAAGGTGTCATTTTTGCGCCACATATCTTGTCGGCAGACAGGCAAGCAGCCCAAGGTGGCCCTGCGATTGTCGCAGGGTACTTTCGATTTGCCGCCGTTTCAGGCTATTCTAGGTCAACCTGGGCCCTATGCCTGCCAGAAATACATCTAAAAGCGACAATCAATAAGCGACAAGGTAGAAGGAATTATGTTAGAGCGTCTTACGGCCATGCCTGCCGATCCCATTCTTGGGCTGCTGACCAAATACCGCCAGGATCCCCGCAGCGAAAAGGTCGACCTCGGCGTGGGTGTGTATAAAGATCCCGCCGGTAACACCCCTATTCTGGACTGCGTCAAAGCCGCCGAAAAGCAGCGTACTGCCGACGAAACCACCAAGGTGTACATCGGTCCTACCGGCTCGGCTGCGTTTAACAGCCTCACCAATGAACTGGCCTTTGGCCCTGCCCATCCGGCGCTGCTGGCCAATCGTATCCGTACCATTTCCACCCCGGGCGGCACAGGCGCGCTGCGGGTGGCGGCTGAATTTATCGCCAAATGCAAAGCCGGCACCACCATTTGGGTAAGCGACCCAACCTGGGCCAACCACACAGGCTTGTTTCAGGCCGCCGGTTTAACGGTGAAAACCTACCCCTACTACGACTATGACAACAAGTGCCTGAAATTTGATGAGATGCTCGCCACACTCAAGCAAATTGGCCGCGATGATGTGGTATTGCTGCATGCCTGCTGCCATAACCCGTCCGGTCAGGACTTAAACACAGCCCAGTGGGATGCTGTGGTTGAGGTCGCGAAAACCAACGGCTTCCTGCCCTTTATCGACATGGCCTATCAGGGCTTTGGTGATGGCGTCGATGAAGACGCATACGGCGTGCGTGCCATGGCGGCGGCCGTGGATAACATGGTGCTGGCCTCTTCCTGCTCGAAAAACTTTGGTCTGTACCGCGAGCGGATCGGCGGCTGCTCCATCATCGCCAAAGACAGCGCCCAAGCCGATGTGGCCCAGTCGGTGCTGCTGTATGTGGTGCGCTGCATCTATTCCATGCCGCCAGCCCACGGCGCCGCGATTGTCGAAACTATTCTGGGCTCTGCCGAGCTTAAGGCCCAGTGGCTGGATGAGCTTAAAGTGATGCGCGATCGCATCAACGGCAACCGCGCCATGCTGGTTGAAAGCCTCAAGGCTGCCGGTGTCGAGCAAGACTTTTCCTTTATCGCCCGCCAGAAAGGCATGTTCTCGTTTCTTGGCATCAATGAAGCCCAGGTCAACACCCTGATGAATGACTACGGCATTTACATGGTTGGCTCAAGCCGGATCAGCATCGCGGGAATAAGCGAAGATAACGTTGGTTATCTTGCCAAATCCATCGCCGCGATCCTTTAAGCAACAGCGACAAGGTAAGCCGTTAAAAAGGTAAGCCGTTAACTAAGTTAAGCCGTTAAACAAAAAAGGACTGCAGCAAGCAGTCCTTTTCTTTTAGCGCAGAGGCTGTTGGCTTAACGGCCGTGTTTGGCGGCAAAGCTATTCATAAAGCTTACCAGCGCATCTATGCCTTCAAGCGGCATGGCATTGTAGATACTGGCGCGCATACCACCCACAATACGGTGGCCCTTGAGTGCAACCAGCCCCGCCGCTTCGGCTTCCTGCAAAAAGGCCTTATCGAGCGACTCATCGGCAAGTTGGAAGGTCACGTTCATCTGCGAGCGGTTGGCCTTCACCACGCCGTTTTTGTAAAAACCTGAGTCATCGATACAGGCGTACAAACGGCGCGCCTTTTCGGCGTTGATGGCCGCAATGGCTTTGACACCGCCAATGGATTTCAGCCAATCAAACACCTGCGCTGCGAGATACCAGGCAAAGGTTGGCGGGGTGTTGTACATGGAGTCGTTTTCGGCGGTCAGGCGATAATCCATGATGGAGGATTGAGTGAGCTGAGGCAGCGAAAGCAGATCCTTACGCACAATCACAATCGCAAGCCCCGACGGACCAATGTTTTTCTGCGCGCCGGCATAGATAAGACCAAAGCGGCTGACATCGATTTCACGGGACATGATGTTGGACGACATATCGGCAATAACCGGCCACGGGCAGTCGATATCATCAAAAATTTCGATTCCATCAACCGTCTCATTCGGGCAGTAATGCAGATAGCGATACTGCTCGGCACTGCCGCTGAATACCGGCAGCTCTACCGCGTTCAACCCATTGTCTTTTTTAACGATATTCAGCACATCAATCTGAGCTTCACCTGCAAGCTTCTGCGCTTCTTCCGCCGCCGCTTTTGACCACTGACCACTGACGAGATAGAGCGCACGGCCGTTGTTGCCCAGAAAATTATTCACAACCGCTGAAAACTGACCGCGACCGCCGCCATGCATAAACAGCACATGGTAGTTGTCAGGAATGTTCATGAGTTCACGCAGACAGGCTTCGGAGGACTTCGCCATCTCGATAAAAGGTGCGCCGCGGTGACTCACCTCCATCACAGACACGCCCTGGCCATTCCAATCAAGCAGTTCTTCTTGTGCCTTCTTCATTACGGGTGCAGGCAGCATGGCCGGACCGGCACAGAAATTAAACACGGCGCTCACTCATATTCTCCTTGGTACTTAGATGCTTTTATTAATTGCGGGTACGTAAACAAAAATACTGTGTTCGAAATAAAACGAGCGTCCATAAGACGCCCGTTTTTGTCATTACTCTTCGGTGTTGTCGGCGCCGTCTGCGTCCACAACCTCGTCGTGCACGCCGTCCGGCTCAGCCTCATCCGGATACTCGATGCCATCGTCCTGAATTTCGTCGATGCGCTGCAGGCCAACCACGGTTTCATCGTCGGCTGTACGGATAATGGTCACACCCTGGGTGTTACGGCCGATGATGGATACACCAACGGCTGGGGTACGTACCAGAGTGCCTTTATCGCTGATGAGCATGATTTCATCGTTCTCACCCACCTGCACTGCGCCCACCACAGGACCGTTACGCTCGGTCACCTTGATGGACACCACGCCCTTGGTGGCGCGGCTCTTGGCTGGGTATTCGGCAAGTTCAGTCCGCTTACCAAAGCCGTTGGCAGTAACAGTCAGAATGGCGCTGTCATCTTTTGGCACAATCAGCGACACCACTTTCTGGCCGTCTTCCAGGGCAATACCACGTACACCGGTGGCACCACGGCCCATCGGACGCACGCCTTTGAAGTTGATTTGTGGCTTGCCTTCTTCATCGAGAACCGGGTTGCCGTTTTCATCAACCACAGCCACTTCTTCGCCTTCTTTGAAGCGCACCACTTTACCGGCGTCAGAGAACAGCATGATTTCGCTGTTGCCATCGGTGATATCCACACCAATCAGCTGGTCGCCGTCTTTGAGGTTCACGGCAATGATACCGTTGGAGCGTGGGCGGCTGTACTCGGTCAGTGCGGTCTTCTTCACGGTGCCGTGGGAAGTCGCCATAAGGATGTACTTGCCTTCTTCGTATTCACGCACCGGCAGAATGGCGGTAATGCGCTCACCTTCCTGCAATGGCAGCAGGTTGATGATAGGACGGCCACGGGCCTGACGGCTTGCCAGCGGCAGCTGGTACACCTTGAGCCAGTAGAGCTTACCAAAGTCAGAGAAGCACAAAATGGTGTCGTGGGTGTTGGCAACCAACAGTTTTTCAACGAAATCTTCGTCTTTCACCTTGGTCGCCGCTTTACCCTTACCACCACGGCGCTGGGCCTGGTAGTCGGTCAGTGGCTGATACTTGGCGTAGCCTAAGTGCGACAGAGTCACTACCACGTCTTCTTCGGTTATCAGATCTTCAAGGCTGATATCCACGGCAGACGCGTTGATTTCAGTACGGCGGTTATCGCCAAACTGCTCAAGAATGAGCTCAAGCTCTTCTTTAATCACTTCCATCAAACGCTCTGGGCTTCTGAGGATGTAAAGCAGCGCAGCGATGATGTCCAGCAGCTCTTCGTATTCCTGCAGGATTTTTTCATGCTCAAGACCAGTCAGTTTGTGCAGACGCAGGTCAAGAATCGCCTGAGCCTGTGGCTCAGTCATGAAATAAAGGCCGTCACGGATCCCGTATTCAGGCTCAAGCCACTCTGGACGGGCGGCATCGTCACCGGCCTTTTCCAGCATGGCTTTTACTGTGCCAAGATCCCAGCCTTTGGCAATCAGACCGGCCTTGGCGTCTGCCGGGCTTGCTGATGCCTTGATAAGGGCAATAATGGGGTCGATGTTGGCAAGGGCAACCGCCAGCGCTTCCAGAATGTGGGCACGGTCGCGGGCTTTACGCAGCTCGAAAACGGTACGGCGGGTAACCACTTCGCGGCGGTGCAGAATAAAGGCTTCCAGCATCTCTTTAAGGTTAAAGAGCTTGGGCTGGCCGTTTTGCAGCGCCACCATGTTGATGCCGAAGGAAGACTGCATCTGGGTTTGGGCGTAGAGGTTATTGAGCACCACTTCGCCGGCTTCACCGCGCTTGATTTCAATGACGATGCGCATGCCGTCTTTGTCAGACTCGTCACGCAGACCGCTGATGCCTTCTATCTTCTTGTCTTTAACCAGCTCGGCGATTTTTTCAATCAGACGGGCTTTGTTGACCTGATAGGGGATCTCAGAAACGATAATGCGCTCACGGCCGTTGTCTTCGGTTTCAACTTCGGCGCGGGCACGCATGATGGCCTTGCCACGACCGGTGCGATAGGCTTCTTCAATGCCTTTACGGCCGTTGATGATAGCGGCAGTCGGGAAGTCGGGGCCGGGAATGTATTCCATCAGCTGCTCGATAGAGAGCTCAGGCTCTGCAATCAGCGCCAGACAACCTTTCACCACTTCGGTGAGGTTGTGCGGTGGAATATTGGTGGCCATACCCACGGCGATACCGGACGAACCGTTCACCAGCAGGTTAGGAATTTTGGTCGGCAATACGGCCGGAATTTGTTCGGTGCCGTCGTAGTTGGGCACAAAATCCACGGTTTCTTTTTCCAAATCCGCCAGCAGCTCGTGAGCCAGCTTTTCCATGCGGATTTCGGTGTAACGCATTGCTGCTGCGGCGTCGCCGTCGATAGAACCGAAGTTACCCTGACCGTCAACCAAGGTGTAGCGCAGCGAAAACGGCTGGGCCATACGCACTATGGTGTCATATACGGCGATGTCACCGTGGGGGTGGTACTTACCGATCACGTCGCCCACTACACGGGCAGACTTTTTATACGGCTTGTTCCAGTCGTTCTTGAGTTCACTCATGGCGAACAGCACGCGGCGGTGAACGGGTTTGAGGCCGTCACGCACATCCGGCAGTGCCCGACCTACGATCACGCTCATGGCGTAATCCAGGTACGAATTCTTGAGTTCGTCTTCGATATTAATTGGCGAAATTGATGAAGCCAAATCAGTCATAAACTGCTCGATCCCCTGAAAATTAGCTGACAAGTCGTTTTCCGTGTCATTGTCGAGCCTTCAAACGTGATTTGGCATTCTAACACAGTAATTTAATGTCGAAACCCCCTTAACCGGATCCGCTTAACGGCCATGTGCTGACTGTCAACACTCAGCACAAAGCCATAAGCTATCCTATTGATAAAAAACGACGTTAATCACTACCGGCGAACAGGTTTGTGGTAAAAATAGCGCAACTTTTTTATCCCACGGATTTTGCGGCCGCCTTTTTTGTTGAATTTTTGTACCATTCGCATAAAAAACCGACCAAACCCAAAAAATTCCAGAGGCTTAGCACAAGAGTTACGGCTTTTGGCTTCGCTAAGACTGCGCAAGCGGCTATAATGGCGCCACTTTTGCCTTTTATACCGGTTAACGGGCGCTACCGCCCTGCTGTAACCGGCCAGCGCTTTATGGGGCCCACTATGTCTGAAGCCATGAATGTCGATACCAAGGAAATAGCCAAGTTTGAGAGGATGGCCGCCAGTTGGTGGGATCCGGACGGCGAATTCAAACCCCTGCATCAGCTTAATCCACTTAGATTGAATTACATCGACTCAAGCTGCGGTGGTCTCTTTGGCAAAACCGTACTGGACGTTGGCTGCGGCGGCGGCATCCTGTCTGAAAGCATGGCAAGAATCGGCGCTAAGGTGACCGGCCTTGATATGGGCGCGGAGCCTTTGGATGTGGCGCGCCTGCACGCCCTCGAGGCCGGCGTCAGCATTGACTATATCCAGTGCACCGCCGAGGAGCACAGCGCCAGTCGCCGCGAGCATTATGATGTGGTGACCTGCATGGAAATGCTTGAGCACGTGCCGGACCCGCTCTCAGTCATCAAGGCTTGCTGTGACATGGTAAAGCCGGGCGGCATGGTGTATTTCTCCACCATCAACCGCAATATCCGCTCCTACGTCGAAACCATCCTCGGCGCCGAATATCTTTTGAAGATGCTGCCTGTCGGCACCCACGAGCACAGCAAATTCATCAAACCCTCTGAACTGATTGCCATGGTCGATGAAACCGAGCTTTTCTGTAAGGATGCTGTCGGCGTAACCTACAACCCGCTCACCGGCATTTTCCGCTACACCTCAAGCCTTGAGGTGAACTACATGATTGCCACGGAAAAAGCCCGTGACTGACGCAGCAGCCCACGGCGTACTGTCCGGCGTATTGTTTGATCTTGACGGCACGCTGGTTGATACAGCGCCGGATCTGGTCGCGGCGCTTAATTTATCCCTCCATGAGCACGGTTTTGCCAAGGTGAGCCTCGCGCAGATGCGCCACGTTGCCTCCCATGGCAGTATGGCGCTGGTGCGCGCCGGTGCCCCTGGCATCACTGACGCCGAGGCGCTGATGCTGCAGCAGGCGCTGCTTCGTCACTACCATCAGGTTAACGGCAACCACGCCACGCTGTTTGACGGGGTTGCAGCGCTGCTTGATGGGCTTGCTGCAAAAGGGATCCCCTGGGGCATAGTGACCAATAAAGCCGCCCGCTACGCCCGGCCTTTAATCAATAAGCTTGGGCTTACAAGCGCGCGCACCGTTTCACGCGCTAATAAAGGCAACTATTTCTGCCAAAGCCTTATCAGTGGTGACAGCGTGACCCGGGGTAAACCCGACGCCGCACCGCTGCTGCTGGCTGCAAGCCAGATTGGCTGTATGCCATCACGGATTTTTTATCTTGGGGATGCGCGCCGTGATATGGAATCGGCCCGCGCTGCCGGCATGGTTTCTGTGCTTGCCAGCTGGGGTTATCTTGACGGCGATGAGGTGACCAACTGGCCAGTGGATTTGCGCCTCGAGCGCGCCGATGAGTTGCTGTCACACCTCGCCTGAGACTTAGACTGAGCCTGAGACTGGGACTGACTCTGATTCTGGAGCTGGTGCAGTGCTGGTGCAGCTCCGCCAGCTTTACCGCATTTGAGCAATCAATTGGCACTTTAGCGCTATTTTTACGGGCGCTTGAGCAGCGTTTTGAGTCTTACCTTTGACCAGCGTGTGAGCCACAGTTTTGGTGCCTAACTTTGGGACCCATTTTCGACCGCTTTTTCCGCCCGTCTGCAACCCCGAAATGGGGTATTAGTAACAGTCGAACGGCTTGTCAATCGATCGTCTATCGATCGCTTGCAAGATAAGCGATCGATTCAGGTCCAAGCAGCGTACAAAAAAGCACCTGCGCCCAAGCGGCCTAGTGCAGATTTGAGCTTCAACGTTAGTCATCACTAACGTGGGATTTTTTCCAAAAGATATCCACAAGATCTTAAGAGACTTCCTACTTGCAAATGCGTCCTCACCTCACTATCTTGTATCTTAAATCTTAATAAGCACCATATCTTGTGTATTGGTAGCAATCAGACACACTAGAAACGTCCCTTCCCCACGGGTGGCATCAGACCCCCGACTGTCGTTGGGGAAATAGCGGAACGATTGTTTACATGGATATGTAGCTCAATACCAATCAATAAAGGCCTATCTTCAATGAATAGCAACATGACAGTCACTAAGCGCAGTGGCGAGCGCGAGAACATCGATCTCGACAAAATCCACCGCGTGGTTACCTGGGCAGCCAAAGGCTTAAAGAATGTTTCCGTTTCTGAAGTAGAACTGCGATCGCATCTGCAGTTTTTTGATGGTATCCCCACCGAAGCTATCCATGAGACCATCATCAAGGCAGCGGCGGATCTGATCTCCCCAGAGTCACCGGACTATCAGTTTCTGGCAGCGCGCCTGGCCGTATTCCACCTGCGTAAAAAAGCCTTTGGTCAGTTTGAGCCGCCGAAGCTGTATGACCATGTGGTGAAACTGGTCGAGATGGGCAAATACGACAAGCACATCCTCGAAGACTACACCTGCGAAGAGCTGGACGTGCTCGACAGCTACATCGACCACTGGCGTGACATGAACTTCTCTTATGCTGCCGTTAAGCAGCTTGAGGGTAAGTACCTGGTGCAAAACCGCGTGACCCACGAGGTGTATGAGAGCGCCCAGTTCCTCTACATCCTGGTTGCTGCCTGTCTGTTTGCCAACTATCCGAAAGAGACCCGTCTTAAGTACGTCAAAGACTTCTATGACGCCGTGTCTACTTTCAAAATTTCGCTGCCCACGCCGATTATGTCCGGTGTGCGTACCCCTACCCGTCAGTTCAGCTCCTGCGTACTGATTGAGTGTGGTGACAGCCTGGATTCCATCAACGCTACCGCCTCTTCCATCGTGAAGTACGTGAGTCAGCGTGCCGGCATTGGCGTAAACGCCGGTCGTATCCGTGCCCTTGGCAGCCCAATCCGTGGCGGCGAAGCGTTCCACACCGGCTGTCTGCCGTTTTACAAGTACTTCCAGACCGCGGTGAAGTCCTGCTCTCAGGGCGGCGTTCGCGGCGGTGCTGCTACCCTGTTCTACCCAATCTGGCACCTGGAAGTCGAATCCCTGCTGGTACTGAAGAACAACCGCGGCGTGGAAGATAACCGTATCCGTCACCTGGACTACGGCGTACAGCTTAACAAGCTGATGTATCAGCGCCTCATCAAGGGCGAAAACATCACCCTGTTCAGCCCATCCGATGTACCGGGTCTGTACGACGCCTTCTTTGAAAATCAGGATGAGTTCGAGCGCCTGTACAACCAGTACGAGCAAGACAGCAGCATCCGCAAGAAGACCCTTAAGGCAGTTGAACTCTTTTCACTGATGATGCAGGAGCGCGCCTCTACCGGCCGTATCTACGTGCAGAACGTGGATCACTGCAACACCCACAGTCCGTTCGACCCAAGTGTGGCGCCAATCCGTCAGTCCAACCTGTGTCTGGAAATTGCACTGCCAACCAAGCCTTTGGAGAGCGTGGATGACACCAGCGGCGAAATCGCCCTGTGTACCCTGTCGGCGCTCAACCTGGGTGCGATTGCCAACCTGGAAGAACTCGAAGGTCTGTCAGATCTGGCCGTACGTGCCCTCGACAGCCTGCTGGACTATCAGGACTACCCTATCAAGGCGGCCAAACAGGGCTCCATGAACCGCCGCACTCTGGGTATTGGTGTGATTAACTTCGCCAACTATCTGGCTAAGAACGGTAAGCGCTACTCTGACGGCAGCGCCAACAACCTGACCCACAAAACCTTTGAAGCCATTCAGTTCAACCTGCTGAAAGCCTCAATGAATCTGGCGAAGGAAAAAGGTGCCTGCCCTGCGTTCCACGAGACCACTTATTCTCAGGGTATTTTGCCAATCGACACCTATAAGCGCGATCTGGACAAGATTTGCTCCGAGCCTCTGCACCTTGACTGGGAAGGCCTGCGTGAAGACATCAAGCGTCACGGTCTGCGTAACTCTACCCTGTCAGCGCTGATGCCATCTGAGACCTCATCGCAGATCTCCAACGCCACCAACGGCATTGAGCCACCACGTGGCCTGATTTCCGTCAAGGCGAGTAAAGACGGTCAGCTCAAGCAGGTAGTACCGGATTTTGATGAGCTCAAGTACGCTTACGAGCTGCTGTGGCAGATGCCATCCAACGATGGTTACCTGCAACTTGTTGGTATTATGCAGAAATTCGTCGACCAGGCGATTTCAGCCAACACCAACTACGATCCAGCCCGTTTCGAAGGTCGTAAGGTTCCAATGCAGATCCTGCTTAAAGATCTGCTGACCGCCTATAAACTGGGCCTCAAGACCCTCTACTACCATAACACCCGTGACGGTGCGACCGATCAGCATGATGACATTGCTGTGGTCGAAAAAGAGGATGACGGCTGTGCCGGCGGCGCCTGTAAGATTTAACGCAGGCTACTACAGGGACATTTAGTGTTAACGGGGGGCTTGGCCCCCTTTATACCGGAATAGAGAAATCATGGCTTACAGTACTTTTTGTCAAACACCCAACGATGCCACCCGCGAGCCGATGTTTTTTGGTCAGTCGGTTAACGTTGCCCGTTACGATCAGCAGCGTTATGAAGTATTCGAAAAGCTGATTGAAAAACAGCTGTCGTTCTTCTGGCGCCCGGAAGAAGTCGATGTAAGCCGTGACAAAATCGATTTCGGTAAACTGCCGGATCACGAAAAACACATCTTTATCTCCAACCTCAAGTATCAGACCCTGCTGGACTCGATTCAGGGTCGCAGCCCCAACGTGGCATTTTTGCCGCTGGTGTCACTGCCTGAGCTGGAAACCTGGATTGAAACCTGGTCGTTCTCCGAGACCATTCACTCCCGCTCGTATACCCATATCATCCGTAACATCGTCAACGACCCGTCTGTGGTGTTCGACGATATCGTGGTGAACGAGGAAATCCTCAAGCGCGCCGGCGACATCTCGGCCTACTACGACAAGCTCATCAAGCTGACCCAGATTTATCATCTCCATGGTCAGGGCACCCACACAGTGGACGGCCATCTGGTGGAAGTGACAGTACGTGAGCTTAAAAAAGCGCTCTACCTGTGCATGATGTCGGTGAACGCACTCGAAGCCATCCGCTTTTACGTCAGTTTCGCCTGCTCGTTTGCCTTTGCCGAGCGCAAACTGATGGAAGGCAACGCCAAAATCATCCGCCTTATTGCCCGCGATGAAGCGCTGCACCTGAACTCTACCCAGCACATCATCAACATCATGCAGGGTGGCAAGGACGATGCCGAAATGGCCGAAATCGCCAAAGAGTGCGAGCAGGAAGCCTACGATTTGTTCGTGCGCGCCGCCGAGCAGGAAAAAGCCTGGGCCAAGTATCTGTTTAAAGACGGCTCCATGATTGGCCTGAACGAACAAATTCTGTGTCAGTACGTGGAGTTCATCACCAACCAGCGCATGAAGTCAGTGGGCCTCGCTCAGCCTTATGCCGAGCTCACCAACCCGCTGCCCTGGATGAAAAACTGGCTTGAAAGTGACGCGGTACAGGTGGCTCCTCAGGAAGTGGAAGTCTCGTCCTATCTGGTTGGCCAAATCGACGCCTCTGTCGATGAAAACGAGTTCTCCGACTTTGATCTTTAAAAAGGCACCCATTGTCAGCCTTCACGGCGAGCCAACGCTGCTGTTCAACGGACAGCAGCCGTCGCTGCTCGAAGCACTGGAAATCAAAAAAGTCCGCATCTTCTCCGAATGTCGAAGCGGCTTTTGTGGTGCCTGTAAAACCAAGGTGCTCAGTGGCAAGGTGCGTTACTTTACCGAGCCGCTGGCAGCCCTTGAAGCCGATGAATGCCTGCCCTGCTGCTGCGTGCCAGATTCGGATCTGAACCTCGATTTATCCGCCAAGGGTGCCGACACCCCGGCCCGCGCAGCCCCGCCGACTGTGTTTTCCAAACAGGCTCTGGTCGACTGACTTTTTTGTCCTCGTTTTCCGGCACCTGCCCGCATCCACGCCTTAAATTCAATACATTTCACAGCTGAAGCTTTGCTATTTTTTCCACCAATTCAATAAACTGCACTGACGCATTCAAAAACCAAACGTCATATCTGGCAAATTGAATCTTTTATTTTGATATCAAATCAGCCCTCAATCGGCGCATACGCAGCCATCGGTTCTATTACTGTGGCACTACGGCATCATCAAAGCCGAAAAACTCTATGGGATTAAGAACAGGGGTTTATAAGAAAAAAGCGGCATAAAAAAGCCCGCAGTTGCGGGCTAATTCATACAGGCTGAAATGGATGCTTAAATCCGCATCGCAAGCTCTGCACCCTGGCGAATGGCGCGCTTGGCATCAAGTTCAGCTGCCACATCCACGCCGCCAATGAGATGCACCGGCTTGCCTGTACCTTCCATTTCAGACAGCAGCACGCGGTTGGACTCCTGTCCGGCGCACAGCACCACGGTATCCACATCCAGCACCTGCGCGTCATCACCAACGCGAATATGCAGCCCCTTTTCATCAAAGCGCTCATAACTCACGCCGGTCATCTGCACCACGCCATGCATTTTGGCCACAGCACGGTGGATCCAGCCGGTGGTTTTTCCAAGCCCCTTGCCCATGGGCGTGGTTTTACGCTGCAATAGATAGATGGTGCGCTCGGTAGCCTCTTTCACCGGCGTGGCAAGGCCGCCGCGATTGGCGTAACTCTCGTCTATGCCCCACTGCGCACGCCAGCGCTTGGGATCAAGGGTGGTGGATTGTTTCTCGCCGAGGAAATGCGCCATATCAAAGCCGATACCGCCGGCACCAATCAGCGCCACCTTGTCACCCACTTCGACCTCACCATTGAGTACCTGTTGATAGGTCACAACCTTTGGCGAATCAAAGCCCGGCAAATCCAGAGCGCGGGGCACTACACCCGAGGCGATAACGACTTCATCAAAGTGCTCAGCGCAGAGCACCGAGGCATCCAAGCGGGTATTGAGTCTGAGCTCCACGCCGGTCTGCTGCATTTGCTCATTGAAATAACGGATGGTTTCGTTGAACTCTTCCTTACCCGGGATTTTGCGGGCAAGGTTAAACTGGCCGCCGACTTCGGTTTTGGCTTCAAACAGCACCACCTTGTGGCCACGGCCTGCCGCGTAAACAGAAAACGCCATACCGGCGGGGCCTGCGCCCATCACCGCTATGCGTTTTGGCGATTGCGTCGGGTGGAAGGTGATTTCGGTTTCGTAGCAGGCACGCGGGTTAACAAGACAGGTAGCGCGCTGCATTTTAAAGGTGTGATCAAGGCAAGCCTGATTACAGCCAATGCAGGTGTTAATCAGTGCACTCTGGTTGGCGGCGGCCTTATTGACGAACTCAGGATCGGCCAGAAACGGTCTTGCCATCGACACCATATCGGCCTGACCACTGGAAAGCACCTGCTCTGCAATTTCCGGGGTGTTAATCCGATTGGTGGCAACCAGCGGCACCGACACCTCTTTTTTAAGCCGCTCTGTCACCCAGGCAAAGCCCGCCCGCGGCACACTGGTGGCGATGGTCGGAACCCTGGCCTCATGCCAGCCAATACCGGTATTGATGATGCTGACACCGGCCGTTTCGAGCGCTTTGGCAAGGGCAACCACTTCCTCCCAGCTTGAACCGTCTTCGACCAAATCAATCATGGATAAGCGGAAGATGATAATAAAGTCGCTGCCGACCTCGGCGCGGATGGCGCGCACTATCTCAAGCGGAAAACGGATACGTTTTTCAAAACTGCCGCCCCAGTCGTCGGTGCGCTTGTTGGTGCGCTCGCAGATAAACTGGTTAATCAGATAGCCTTCAGATCCCATGACTTCAACGCCATCGTAACCGGCCTTTTTGGCAAGCTTTGCCGAGCTTGCATAATCCTTGATGGTGCCGCGCACCTGACGGTTGGACATGGCGCCCGGTTTAAACGGCGTAATAGGCGATTTAATCGCGCTGGGAGCCAGTGAAAACGGATGATAACCATAGCGGCCGGCATGGAGAATTTGCATGCAAATCTTACCGCCCGCCTCATGCACGGCGTCAGTCACGATGCGGTGGCGGCCAACCTGCCATGGAAAACTTAACTGGGTTGCATTTGGCGCCAGGCGGCCACGTAAATTCGGTGAAATACCGCCGGTGACAATCAGGCCAACACCGCCGGCAGCGCGCTCGCGATAAAAGGCTGCCAGCTTCTCAAATCCGCCCTTTTCTTCTTCAAGTCCGGTGTGCATCGAGCCCATGAGAACGCGGTTTTTCAGTGTGGTAAAACCCAGATCCAGCGGGGCCAGCAGATGGGGAAACGACATTCAAACATCCTTTTAAAACAGGTGATTCAAGTGAGCATATCCTGTGTTGAGTATAAGCTCAACATGAGCCTGCGCGGATTGTTAAAATCCTTTACAATTGGCTTTCACCGTGGGCTTGCTTTTGCGGTAGGATATGCAAAGAAATTCTGAATGGAGTGCCGAATGGCCAAAAAATCTTCGACAGCCAAAAACATCATGTTGTTTATCTGGAATCTGCTCAACTTTTTCCGCAAATTGGTGCTCAACCTGATATTTTTCCCGCTGCTGTTAGTAGTAATTATTGCGGCCGTGGTGGCCATGGGCAGCGAAGAAGAGCTGAAAATCGACAAGGGCTCGGCATTGGTACTCGATTTGTCCGGCACCTTGGTCGATCAGGCCCGCCGCGTTGATCCGTTTGAGCGCCTGATGCGCCAGGGCGACAATGCCGAAGACGCTGAAATCCTGCTCTCCGACGTTTTGTACGTTATCGAGAATGCCACCGAAGATGAGCGGGTCAGCATGATAGTGCTTGAGCTTTCCGGCATGCAGGCCGGAATAAGCAAACTCTCGGCGGTTGGCGATGCGCTGAAAACCTTCCGTGATGCCGGTAAAAAAGTGGTTGCCGTCGGCGACTGGTATGGCCGCAACGAATATTTCCTCGCAAGCTTTGCCGATGAGATTTATTTAAGCCCCCAGGGCGAGCTTTTTATCGATGGCTACGCCTCCTATAACCTCTATTTCAAGTCGGCGCTCGAAAAGCTTAAGGTGAAAACCCACGTGTTCAGGGTCGGAACTTACAAGTCAGCGGTTGAGCCCTACATACTGGATGGCATGTCAGACGCTGCCCGCGAAGCCAGTCAGGCGCTTATCAACGACCTGTGGGGCAGTTACAGCAGCACTGTTGCCGAAAACCGTGGCATAGCAGTAAACGAGCTGGTGCTTGATGCCGACACTTACATCACCCGCCTGGACGCGCAGGATGGCGATGGCGCCAAGCTTGCACTCGCCCAGCGCTGGGTCGATAAGCTCGCCACGCCGGAGCAATTCCGCGAAACCATGGTTGAGCTTGTTGGCAAATCCAGTGAAGAAGACTCCCACAGCTTCAAGCAGGTCGGTTTTCACGACTACCTGAGCCTGGTCGCGCCGGCGCCGCAGCTGATACCGGTTGACAGCGTCGGGATCATAGTCGCCAAAGGTACTATTCTGAACGGCAGCCAGCCACCCGGCGACATCGGTGGCAAGAGCACCGCCGAGCTTTTCCGCGAGGCGCGCTTTGATGACAAGATTAAAGCGGTTGTGCTCAGGGTCGACAGCCCTGGCGGCAGTGCCTTTGCCTCAGAAGAAATTCGTCAGGAGCTGATTGCCCTTAAATCCGCAGGCAAACCTGTGGTGGTGAGCATGGGCAGCATGGCCGCGTCCGGCGGCTACTGGATCTCCGCCAGCGCCGACCATATCTTCGCAACTCCGACTACCCTCACCGGTTCCATCGGTATTTTTGGCCTGATGACCACCTTTGAAGAGTCGCTCGATGCCATCGGCGTTCATGCCGACGGCGTAGCCACCAGCGAATGGTCGGCCCACTCCCCGTTCAAAAGCCTGTCACCCAAACTGGAAATGGCAATTCAGCGCGGCGTTGAGCGCGGCTACCGTGAGTTTATTGGTCTGGTCGCCAAAGAGCGCAGCATGACCCTCGAGCAGGTAGATGCCATTGCCCAGGGCCGTGTCTGGAGCGGTAAAAAGGCGCTGGAGCTGGGGCTCGTGGACGAGCTTGGTGATATGCCCGAAGCGATTGCCAAAGCAGCCGAGCTTGCCGGAATGGAAACCTTTGATACCCGCGTAATTGAGCAGCCGATGTCGGCCGAAGAAGTGTTTATGCAGGAGCTTTTTGCCACTGTGGGCCAGCTGCTTCCGCTTGAGAGCATCAGCAGCGCGCCGCACAGCACGGCTAACAGCGCGGTTAACAGCACTCTTAAAGTCCTGCTTGGCGCCTGGGATAAAACGCTTAAACAGCTGACAAGCTTTGACGACCCCCGCGCGCTCTATCTTTACTGCGAGTACTGTGAAATTCAGTGATGCAACTTTACGCTGACAAAAAAGCCCGGCAATTGCCGGGCTTTTTCATGGCCCACGGTTTCGCTTGGGCGCCACAATCCTTATAATTCCCTCAAAATCAAAGTTAAAAAGTGGTACCCATGAAAAAGCCTTCCATCTATGTCGCCTACACCGGCGGTACCATAGGCATGCAGAAAACCGACCATGGCTTTGCGCCCGTCGCCGGCTTCCTGACCCAGTGCGTTAAAGCCATGCCCGAGTTCTACCATGAAGAAATGCCGGACTTCGTCATCCACGAATATTCGCCGCTGATTGACTCCTCCAACATGACGCCGGCCCATTGGCAGATGATTGCTGATGATATCCGCGATAATTACGATGTCTATGATGGCTTTGTCATTCTGCACGGCACCGACACCATGGCCTACACCGCCTCGGCGCTGTCATTTATGCTGCAGGGGCTGGGTAAGCCCGTTATCGTCACCGGCTCGCAAATCCCGTTGGCGCAGCTGCGCTCCGACGGCCAGACCAATCTGCTGAATGCGCTTTATATTGCCGCCCGTTATCCGGTGGCCGAAGTATGCCTGTTTTTCAACAACAAGCTGTTTCGTGGCAATCGCACCACCAAGGCCCATGCCGATGGTTTTGATGCCTTTGCTTCGCCCAACTTTCCGCTCTTGATGGAAGCCGGCATCACCATTAATCTCAAGGCCGGCACTATTGCCTCGGGCAAGATTGAGCCGCTGGATGTGATCAGGATTTCACCGCAGCCGGTGGGCGTGGTCACCCTGTACCCCGGTATTTCCACCGACATCTTTATTAACGTGCTGCAGCAGCCGGTGAAGGCGCTTATTCTGCTCACCTTCGGTGTCGGCAATGCGCCGCAGGACCCTGCGCTGCTAAAAACCCTGCGTGACGCTGACGAGCGCGGCATAGTGCTGGTGAATTTGACCCAATGCTTCCAGGGCAAGGTCAATATGGGCGGCTACGCCACAGGTAACGCGCTGGCGCGGGCCGGTGTTATCAGCGGCGCCGATATGACCATTGAGGCCTGCCTAGCCAAACTGCACTACCTGCTTTCCAAAAACCTGACCAGCGATGAGATAAAAGCCGCGATGCAGGCCAATCTGGTGGGCGAGCTGACACCTAACTAAGCTGATATAACTAAGCTGTTAATTGAAAGGCAAAGCCGTTTATTTACTAACGAAAGACTTAAGCTGCGAGCTTGAATCAAGTAAATGCCAAGTAATTGATTTAAATATTTAAGTACATTACAGATGTAAAAAAGCCGGTCAGAAGACCGGCTTTTTGTTTTATCCCGCGATGGCGTTAATTAAAGCGGTCGCTGCTGTCGCGCTTAACTGCAGATGACATCTTGCCCATAACAGCAGATCTTGCGCTTAAGAGCAGATGTCATCTCGCCATTAACAGCAGATAACGGGGACAGCTTCAGATCACAGCTCGTCGTTAGCAAAGGTGGCGATGGTGTCACCGCCAAAATCCTTGGCCATGCGTCGTTTAAGCTCGCTCTTTGACAGCTCGTTGATGGCGCCGCCGCGGCCGATGGTGAAATGCTCGTCCTGATCGAGGCGTCTTGCCTGATACAGCATCACCACCTGCAGCGCATATTCACGCTGCGCCTCGGTCAAGACCGTGCCATCATCCCATTTGCCAAGCTCAGCCGCCGACAGCATCCGCAGATAAGCCTCTTGGGGCAGTTCATCAATCAGCTTTGTAATATCGGTCATACACTCTTTCGCTTATGCAAAACTATCTGAACACGGGTAATGAGATAACCCACAAAACCCAGGGTAAGCAGCACAGCGCCGGCGTTCAGGCGCATGCCTTCAGGCTCTTCGCCGCCCCAGAACATTACCACTACCCCGGCAATAAACAGTGTCATCGCCAGAAAGCTTTGGTTCATAAGCCGCTGTGAGCGCTTAAGATGACCAATGCGAAGCGAAGAGCCGTTATCGTCATTGGCGCTGTTGCAGTGCGGACACTTGCCAGCCTTGCTGGAAATGCGCTTGTTACAAACCGGACATTGCACCAGGGCCATGGACTTACCTCAATCCGTCAACGACCGCCAGCATGGCGATGAGTGAGGCTTCGCCAAGCTGCTGACTGCGCTCAGGGGACCAGCCAACAAAGGGGTCTTGCAGATTGGCGTTGTCTTTAAACGGCATTTCCAAGGTGTTGGATAAGCAGCCAAAGGTTTCGGCCACCCAATTTGACGCTATGGTCAGATTGGCCTTACCCGGCTCATCCTTGGCATAGCCAAATTCGGTCTGAAAATCGGCACTGGCAAGGCACAAAGCCTCGGTAAAGCGCTTTTGCAGCCCCGCCATCCGCTCATCCCAGCGCGGTACGCCTTCGCAGCCGGCGAGGAATACATAGGGCAGACCTTCATCGCCATGGACATCGTAAAACAGATCCACGCCGGTTTCTTTCATCTTGTTGACCACATGGAACACTTCCGGGCTTTTCTCAAGTGATGGCGTCTGCCATTCACGGTTGAGGTTAACGCCCTTGGCGTTGGTGCGCAGATGGCCGCGCACGCTGCCGTCCGGGTTCATGTTGGGCACCACGTAGAAATTGGCCTTGTCGAGCAGCGCTTTGGCGGTGGCGTTTTCACGGTCCAGCAGACGATTAAGCAAGCCTTCCACCAGCCATTCGGCCATGGTTTCGCCGGGATGCTGACGGGCGGTGATCCAGATGTTCTTTTTCGCTTCATCGCCATCACCCACTTTAACCAGTGTGAGATCGCGGCCATCGAGGGTCAGCCCCAGGTGCTCAAGGTCAACCAGCGGGTGCATCTGCACCGCTGAGAGCAAATCCAGATGACGCTCGTAGCTGTAAGGCGCGAAATAGGCAATTTGAATGCTGGAGCAATCGAGGGTGACATCGATAACGAGCTTGCCATCAACAAATTCGGTTGGCAGCCGGAACCAGTTTTGTCTGTCATAGCTGGCAACGGCCTGATAGTCGCTCCAGCCCTTTACGTAGGAAGCTGTGCCGGCGTTGATGATGTTCAAACGGTAATGGTTGCCGACATCGCCTTCCATGCGGAAGTTAAACCATTGATAAAACTCGCCGCCCTCGTCGGGACGGATGGCCAGTTGAATATTGTCGTTATCGTCCTGGCTGACAACCTGAATGTTGCCGCCGTCAAAATTGGCACTGATCCGCATCAAAAATTCCTGCTGTAGGTCTGTGATCCGGGCCCGGCCACCAGCCAGGCCCGCAAGTTGCCATAGAATAAACCAAAAGCGCGGCTACTTGAATGCAAGGCGCCGGATTTCTTGGGATCAGACGGCGAAGCTGTAACCCTGTCCGCGTACGGTATTGATAAGGCTCTTGGGCAGACGGGTCTGGGCCAGTTTGCGGCGGGTATTGCTGATATGCATATCAAGGTTTCGGTCAAAACGCCCAAGCTCTTTATGCAGCACACTGCGCTGCAGCTCGGCCTTGGTGACCACCTGCCCTTTACGCTCAAACAGATAGCGGAATAATTTGAATTCGGTTTGGGTGAGCACCACCTGGCTGTCACCAAACTGCACCGCATAACGGGCTTCATCGAAACAGACATCGGTGCCGGCTTTGCTGTCGGCAGCTGGCTGCAGGCGGCGCGCAAGCACCTGAATACGCACCAAAAGCTCCTTGATGCTGAATGGCTTGGTCAGAAAATCGTCGGCACCGAGCTCATAGCCCTTGATGCGCTCTTCTTCACTGTCGAGTGCAGAAATCACTATCACCGGGGTTCGGTCACTGCGACGGGTGAGCAAATCAAAGCCGTCCATGCCGGGCATCATCAAATCCAGCAAAATGACATCCGGGGTAAACTGCTCAAGCCGCGACAGTGCATCCCTGCCGTTGACGGCACATTGAACCTGAAATCCTTCTCTTTGCAGGGCTTCAGCGAGTAATTCACGAAAGCCGCAGTCATCCTCAACCAACAAAATCGTGTTCATGGCGCCTGTTTACTGACTCACTTGGTAATGCGAACGGTTGTCATTTACGTTATCACACCAAGGCGACGGCTCAAAATGTTTTTGCACAGAGTTGAACAAGAATCACTGCTTCGGCGGCTATTTTTCAGCAAAAGCGACCACAAACCGGACATTGACCGATAAAAAAGGCCGCTTAGCGGCCTTTTTGTCGTATTGCAGCCGGTAATGACTGCTTAATAATGAAAGTGTTACTTGAGCATCAGCTCACGGATGTATTTCACCGGTGCACTGCCAAAACTCAGGAAGCGCTCATGGAAGGCACGCAAATCAAACTGCGCCGGATCCTTGGCCTTAAGCTCTTCGCGGAAATCATAAATCTCACGATAACCGGCATAGTAGCTTGTCAGCTGCACCTGGCTTAAGGTCGCGCGGCGCCACTTGCCCTGTGCTTCGGCCTCCTGCTGGAACGCCTCTTCTGTCATCAGCTTCATCGCCTCGGCTTCGTTCATGCCCTTCACCTGAATGCTGTAATCAAGCATGGTGTTGGCAATCACCCGCAGGTTCCACTTGTAGTACATGAGCCACATTTCCGGCTCAAAGTTACCGTAGCCCTCTTCGAGCATCATGCGCTCGGTGTAAACAGCCCAGCCTTCCACCATGGCGCCGTTACCAAACAGGCTCTTCACCAGGCTTGGGGATTCATTGGAGTAAACGAGCTGGGTGTAATGCCCCGGGATAGCTTCGTGAATATTGAGCACCTGCAAAATCCAGTGGTTGTATTCGCGAAGATAAGACTCGGCTGACTCGTCACTCATGCCATCGAGCGGCGTGACGTTGTAGTAGGTGTTGCCGCCCTTGTCGTAGGGACCGGGGGCGCTGATGGACGCGCCAGCGTAGCCGCGCATGTATTCAGGGGTTTCACGCACGACCAAAGGCTTGGCCGGATCGAGGGTGATAAGTTTTTTCTCGTTAACAAACTTCACCAGCTCAGGGATCTGCGCCCTTACCTCGTCGACAAATTTGTCCCGCGCCACGTGTTTGCTGGACAATTTATCAATCAGCATTCGGGTCGCGAGTTTTTTATCTTCCGGCATAGGCTCTTCAAAATACTTGCCCCACAGCTCGGTGGTGATGCGCGCCATTTCGCCGTGTACCCGCGCCATGTCGGCGCTGGCCTTTTCGTACAGCGCCTTGGCGGTCATGCCGGACTGAATATCGAGGGCAAACTTTTCTTCATACAGGGCTTCGCCAATACGAAAATCCCGCGCACCGTCTTTCTTGAGGGTGGCAACCTGCGCCTCAAGCCAGGTGATATGTTCAGTCACGGCCGCTTTTGCTGCCTCAAAACGGCTGCTGAACAGTGCTTTTTCGGCATCAGTCAGGCCAGAGGCGGCTACTTTGGCGGCAAGCTCATCGTTGAATACTGAAAACGCCCCCTGATTTTGCAGCAGTGCCAGCTCAGTATGTTCAAGCGTCGGATTGGCGATATTGGCGCGAGCCGCCACGTAATAGGCAGGCACCGACTCAAGCCGGGCAATCACAGAGCGCAAGCGCTCATCCAGCGGCGCAAATTCTTCATTGATGATTTGCGCAAAGCCGCCGGAAACGTTGTAGCCGGACGGATCCCACTGCCACGACTTGAAGCGGGTGATCTCCCACTCAAAGTTATTGAGCAGGTTTTCAATCAGGCGGTAATCAATCTGCTCACTGGTGGGCAGGCTCTTTACATCAAAAGCCGTGAGGTTAGCACGCTGCCTGGCAACAAAATCCAGGGTCTTTTGACGGTTGGCGTCGTCCGGCACCTCAAGAATGCCATCGTATTTGTGATAGCCGCTGTACAGTGCCCAGGTCGGGGCGACCTGCCACAGAGACTCGATAAAAGCGGCGCTGAAATCAGCAAATTGGCCGGCCTTCGCCTCGTTAGTGGCTGACGCCGAAGCCTCAGTCGCGGCTGTGGCTTTTGCTGCCGAGTTTGCCTGTGATGCTTCCTTGTCGTTACAACCGCTCAAAAACAGTCCGGCGACGGACAGTGCGAGCGCAATAGCTGACTTTTTCATATTTGTTCCTGCTCTTGTTGGCGCTTGAAGCGACTCCCGCAACATCAGCGCAATACCTGGTGATGAATAAGCATAAGACGCTGAAATTAGCTCGGCGGGAGACGCCGTGATTTTTTGTCGCCCAAGTAAAACATTAAACAGCGCATAAATTAAGTGACTACATCTTTTGTTACTAATTTAAAACCGGCCGCAAGTGCCCGCAGTCGCTGACAAACCGCGTTTAACCTACTCCGCGCCGCCCCCTCATCTGTATCAGTAAAGTACAAAATGCTACGACTTTTAGCGTGCCAAACCCGCCCCGGCTGTGGTGATGTAATTCACGCTGTTAACGCAATGTTTCACCCTGGTTACAGGCAGGCGGGCTAGCTCAATTCTTATGGATAAGGGCCGGCTCAGCAGGCCAAGGTTTGCGAAGGCAGTAAAAAATAAAAGAGTTCAACGGGATTACAACACTAACAACACCCTATTGGAGGGATTCGTATGAAACATGCAAACGTGCTGAGAACCATGGTGCTTTGCGCGGCCATGACCGGCGCCTTGGCACTGGCGCCGGCGGCAATGGCGCAAAAACACCTGAAGCAGAATCTGCAGGCCATGGTGGCAAGCTCTGCCAACATCATCGCCGGCGAAGTGATTTCGGTCACCGACGGCTTTGACGATAAAAACCGCCCCTACACCGAAGTACAAATCAAAGTCGGTCAGGACATTAAAGGCAAATTCGCCGAGGGCAGCACTTACAGCTTCCGCCAGTTTGGCCTGCTGAAACCCAAGTCAATGGGTAATGGCAAGGTGTATCTGGGCGTATCGCCTGAAGGTTTTGCCAAGTGGCACACAGGCGAGCAGGTCATCGCCTTTATGAATCCATCGCTTGGCGGCGGTTTGAACTCCACCGTTGGCCTCGAGCAAGGCAAGTTTGTGGTGCAAAACGGCAAGGTACAAAACCAGCTTGGTAACCTTGGTCTGTTTGAAGACATGAACACCCAGGGCCTTAGCAGCGAAGAACTGAACATGCTCACAGGCTCAGGCGCTGTGGATGCAGCCACCTTTGTGGAATTAGTCGGTAAACTGGCCGGAGGACAACAATAATGAAAGCAGCCAAGATTGCCAGCGCCATTTCACTGGCACTGATTGCCGGCAACGCCCTCGCCGGTGGCCCATTGTACATTCACGAAAAAACCATGCAGCCTTACAAGTGGGATACCAGCAAGGGCGCCATTCCAGTTTACACAGACGGTGGCCCGGTTGTGCCCACCAAAGACGGCGGCACTGCCCAGGCCTTTACCGTGGATTACGACGGCACCGCCTTTTTAACCATTGAGCAGGCCAACAAGGTGACTGCCGATGCAGTTGCCGAGTGGAGCAATGTGCCTACATCGACCTTCTCGATGACAGTTCAGGGCACCATTGAAGAAAAAACCGGCATCGCCGACGTTAACCAGCACAACGTTGAGCAAATCTACAACGCCGAAAACGGTTACGGTTTCTGGGTAAACTACGACACCGACGGCCAGATCCTTGAGCAATACTTCGGTATTCCACGCAATCAGGTGCTGGGTATCGCCTTTCCGGAGTGGGCCAATGAGGAAACGGGTGAAATCACCGAAGCCACCGCGCTGATGAACGGCTGGTTTGTGGATGTGAGCGACACCCAGGGCAAACAGGTGGGCGGCGTATTCACCCACGAATTTGGTCATGCCATCAACATGTCACACTCCCAGGCAAACGGCCATCTCACCTATATGTCTGCCAGCAACAGCCCACAATACGACGGCGTGCCAGGCTGCGCCGGGGTGAACCGCTACACCAGCGCCTCGCAGATCTCCCCTGCCACCATCGAGACCATGTTCCCCTTCATCAACGTGCGCGGTGCCCAGGGCGCCAACCAGCACACGGTCAACGTGCGTGATGACATAGTAAACATCTCCGATCTGTACCCCACCGCCGATTACAAGAGCAGCTATGGCTCCATCAGCGGTACCCTGTACACCAAGGAAGGCATTGAATATTCGGGCGTTAACATGGTTGCCCGTAACCTTGATAACCCGCTGTATGACGTTATCACCCAGCAGTCCGGTAACCTGACTCAGGGCAAAGTGGGCCCCGATGGCAAATTTGTTATCAACGGCCTGACCCCAGGCGGCCGCTACGTGCTGTACACCGAATCCATTAAGGCCGGTGGTTACCCCACCAGACAAACCGCCATCGTTTCAGAAGCCGAATATTGGAACGAAGGTGAAAGCGCCAATCCGGCACTGGATGACGCCTGCGCAGTGACCCCAATCGTGGTTGCCGGCGGCGAAACCAAGGAAGTGAGCCTGTATTTCAACGGTTATACCGATGGTATTCAGTACACCCCGCTGGTGCAGGCGTTTGTGATGGATCATGCCAAAAACGGTAAGCAGGCCATGGGGATCACAGGCTCAGTGCCTTTCCTGTACGACAGCACCAAGAAAGCGGTGTTCCAGCTGCATCCGGCAGGCCCTGCGGTTAAGGGCGGTACTGCCGCCATGAACAAGAACGCCACCAAAGCCACTGTGATGGCCGATTTCAACGGTAACGGCATTGGCGAAGCCGCCATTTGGGATCTCAGCAGCAACAAGCTGACCCCGATTGGAGATCTTAACGGCAATACCTGCGGCGGCGGCGGTACTGCAGGCACCAACGCCTCCTACCCATGGGATATGGACGATTTGGGTAACACAGTCGTTGGCACCGCGTACCGCGACATGGATGGCAACGGTAACTGCCAAACATCAGGCAAGCACGAAGTCGTGCCATTCAAGTGGACCAAAAAGCAAGGTATGGTCCAACTGCCTTACGAACTGCCTGGCTCAGTGCAATGGGTACGTGCTGACCGCGTTTCCGGTAACGGCGAAACCATTACCGGCACCAACTCAGGCTACAAGCAAGTGGCATGGGTGAACGGCCAGTTTGTTGATACCTACAGCCGCTTCGGCGCCCGCGACATCTCTGTTATGTCAGCTGATGGCAAGCGCATCGCCTTTGGCAGCGCCCAGGGCCTGAAGGTTTGGGACACCACCACCGACACAGTGACCGAACTTGGCACACTGCGCTGGTGTGAACAGGTGCCATTCAACCACTTCTTCCTCGGTAACCTCTGTGCCCAGGGCTACACCCACGAGACACTGGTGCCGATGGTAGGCCTGCCACCTATGATTGCGCTGGATGCCACTGAAGATCTGTCAATGATCTCAGTACGCGCCGGCGGCCTCTTCAGCGGTATCGTTGGCGGCCTCTACATCGATGGCATGGGTTGGATTAACCTTAAGCAGTTCTTCGGCAAACAAGGCGTGGTCGAAGCCTCACAAAGCACCATGGACAACCCGTTTGGTCTCAGTGCCAACGGCTCCGAAATGATGGGCGGCCTTGCCGGTGCCACCATCAGCTTTGCGGTGGATCAGAACAAAGCCTTCGTGTGTGACAATGGTCAGGATGTGGAGCTGTCGTTCCCCAAACAGGTCGTTGCCGCAGTGAAAAACGGCGCCGAATTTGGCCGCTGTGCTCACCTGAACGATTAATCGAAGTCATATGCACTATCAGCCCGGCTAACCCCGGGCTTTTTTCATTGTATTTTTTCGGTTAAGCCTTTTGTTTAACCATCTTCGATGAAGCCAGAGCCGATGAAGCGCGCGTAAGTAAAGAAAGAGGCAAAACAAGCAACAGACGCTTGAAGGCTTGAAGGCTTGAAGGCTTGAAGGCTTGAAGGCTTGAACAAAAAGTTAACCGGCGCGAAAAATCCGGAAAGCAAAACGGGGAACTGCTTTCACAGTTCCCCGCTTCTGAATGTGGCGGTGAGGGAGGGAGTCGAACCCTCGATACGTTTCCGTATACACACTTTCCAGGCGTGCTCCTTCGGCCACTCGGACACCTCACCATATTGTATTGTCGCTGGTTACTTGCTTTGCTTTCCCCTGCCGACGGAGCGGTACTTTACGCAAATGCCCTGTCAGGGTCAAGCGCTATGCCGAATTATTTTGTCTGTTTGCATACTTGCTGACCAAGCCGCTGCATTTACAGTCACTTGCGCCCTGCTTTGGCGTTTTTACCGGGGCTTTTAACTCCATCTTGGGCAAGTGCGTCTCTGGGTAAACAACTGCTGGCCCAAACTGCTGCTATAGATTGCTTTACACTTGGGCAACTGCCCCTAAGCGCGTTGTAAAACAAAGAACAACTCACCAAAACAAAGGCCATCGGATGATGGCCCTCAATTGATTATTTGTAATGCGCCTCGGACGGTAATTCTCAGCGCGGCTTACCTCATCTCCTGCCGGAGTCGCTCAAACTGAATTTGGAGACCTGATTGCTCATGGCGTTCACAGCGTCCAGCAGGTCATCATTGACCTTGGCAAGTTCATCGGCCACCTGATGGGTGCTTTGGTAGATTTCGCTTATGCGCAGGGCATTGCGATTCACTTCTTCGGCAACGGCGCTCTGCTCGTGGGTGGCGGTGGCGATTTGCTCGTTCATGCTGTCAATTACCCCCACATAATCAACGATGCGCCTTAACTCTTCACCGGCGCGCTCCACTTCGGTCACACTCGCCTGCGCCTGTACCTGCCCCCGAGCCATGGCATCCACCGCCACCTTGGCACCGGACTTAAGCCGCTCGGTCATATTGCGAATATCGGTGGTCGATGCCTGGGCGCGCTGGGCGAGCGACCGTACTTCGTCGGCGACCACCGCAAAGCCGCGGCCCATTTCACCGGCACGGGCGGCCTCAATCGCGGCATTGAGCGCCAAAAGGTTGGTTTGCTCGGCAATGCTGCTTATCACCTCAAGCACGCTGACAATGCCCTTGATGTCATCATCAAGGCGCATCAAAGCCGAGGCCGCATCGTCGATTTCGCGGGCAAGGTGGGTAATAGTGCTGGTGGTATGCCCTACTTCGTCGTTGCCTGTTTTCGCCTCAAGATTGGCTTTGGTTGAGGCACTTGCGGCTTCTACTGCGTTACTCGCGATTTGACTGACAGTGGCACTCATTTCGGTCATGGCGGAGGCAACCTGCTCGGCCTCCGAGTGGCCTTTTGCGACATCCTGGCGCATTTGCGTTGAATAGCTTTCCATGCGTCTGACCGCTTCGGTGACCGTGTGGCTGTTACGTCGCACCTGCTCGATAACGGCTTCAAAGTCGCCCATCATGCCGTTGAAGGCACGGCCAAGGCGGCCAAACTCATCGTGGCTGTCAAGTTTGATACGGGTTGAGAGGTCAAAGTCTTCTTTGGCGCGGCGCATCTTGGACTCGATGTGGCCAATGGTACGGTAGAGATAGCCCATCACCGAGAGCCCTGTGAACGACACCAGCGCCATAATGGCTATCACTGCCGTAAGCACCATGAAAAACATCGATTGGGCGCGCTCAAGGCGTAAATCGGTGATGGCGTTAAGCTCGCGGCCAAGCGACTTTTCAAAGTCATACAGCAGGTTAATCCGCTCGGTTGAGGCTTTAAACCAGGCCTCGGCCGAGGTTGCGGCAATGGCGCTGTTATCCTGCGACAGCGCAATCTGGCGATAGCGCTCTACCTCGGCGATTTCAGGGCGCTGTTTAAGTGCGGCCCACGACTGCTGCTGTGAAGCCGAGGCAAGCGCGCCGAAACGCTCGGCGTAGCTTTCCTGCTCCGACATGAGTTTCACCGCGCGGTTAAAAACGCCGGGTTTAAAACCTTCATTGCCAAAAGTGGACGATAAGACCGCCCGCTCTATTCCCGCCCGCTCTTTCATCTGCAGGTAGGCGGCAAAAGAGGCCGACGCGACTGAAATCTCTTTATCGGTACCCACCTGCACAATTTCATCAACAATCGCAATCAGCTCGCCAATCATGCCGGTGTAATAGCCAACCGCCTCGGCAACCGGCACACTCAGGCCATCGATATTGCTGCGCATGGCGCTGAGTCGGTTTAAGTCATCTTTGGCGCGGGATACTTTGCCGTTCACGGCATCGGCAAACTCACGGCTGCCTAAATAGCCATTGAGGTCTTTGAGGCGCTCATCGCTCTGGCTGCGCTGCCCCGGCAATTGGCCAGCGAAGTTCTTGCCGCCAGAGCCTAAAAATCCGGCGCTCATACCGCGCTCTTTTTGCAATTCATGCACCAGGGCGCTGGCATTGACCGCAAGTTCGCTGAGTTCTTCCACTTCATTTAAAGAATCCAGCTCTTCCATTTTTTCGGTCAAAAGCACGCCACCAAACGCCAAAAAGCCCAGCAGCGGCGGGATGAACACCAGCAAGAGTTTGGTTTTTAACTTAAGATCGGCAATCCATTTCATATTCATGGCATGTCCCTTAAGAGTTAAGCTCAGTTGCGCTTATGAGTTATCTCATCATAAAAACTTAAGTGTAGACGGCATATACCTATTTGGTCTGTGCCCATGGGGCAATTGTGAAAACAAAAAACCCGCCGAAGCGGGTTTTGTGACACAAATCATTCGCGGATACGGCTCAGGCGTTGCCTTTCACCTGCATATTGAGGGTTTTGGCGAAGTCGAGCATGCGGTCCAGCGGCAGCTTGGCACGCTCGCGCAGGGCTTCATCGACAAAAATTTCATGGGGCGTGGTGTCAGCTGCAGACAGCGCCGCGTCAATGGCTTTAAGGCCATTCATCGCCATCCAGGGACAATGGGCACAGCTTTTACAGGTGGCACCGTTACCGCCGGTGGGCGCTTCAATCAGGGTTTTGCCGGGGGCCGCCTGCTGCATCTTGTAGAAAATGCCCTTGTCGGTGGCCACGATAAAGGTATCGTTCGCCATGGTTTGCGCCGCCTTGATGAGCTGACTGGTCGAGCCTACCGCATCGGCCATTTCCACCACGCTTGCCGGCGACTCCGGATGCACCAGCACCGCAGCATTGGGGTACTGCGCTTTAAGTTCACGCAGCGCCTTGGCCTTGAACTCGTCATGCACAATACACTCGCCCTGCCACAGAAGCATTTCTGCGCCGGTTTGTTTGGCAATGTAGCTGCCAAGGTGTCTGTCCGGTCCCCAGATGATTTTTTTGCCTTCGCTGTCGAGATGCTCAACGATTTCAAGCGCAATGCTGGAGGTCACCACCCAGTCGGCACGGGCCTTGACCGCTGCTGAGGTGTTGGCATACACCACCACGGTATGATCCGGATGGGCGTCACAAAAGGCACTGAAGCTCTCAATCGGGCAACCCAAATCCAGCGAGCAGGTCGCTTCGAGGGTTGGCATCAGCACGGTTTTTTCCGGACTCAGGATTTTGGCGGTTTCACCCATAAACTTCACCCCGGCGACGATAAGCGTCTTGGCGGGATGATCGCGGCCGAACCGGGCCATCTCGAGTGAGTCAGACACACAGCCGCCGGTTTCTTCCGCCAGCGCCTGAATTTCAGGATCTGTGTAATAGTGGGCAACCAGCACCGCGTCACGCGCTTTCAAAAGCGCTTTGATTTTCTCACGGTATTCCAGCTTTTCCATGTCAGAAAGCGGAATGGGCTTGGCAGGGAAAGGATACTGAATAGGTTCCAGAATGGGGGCTTGTTGGCTCATAATTATTCCGACAACACACGACGTTGGCGCATTATACGAAATGACGGGCAAAAGATTAAGGTGTTTCGCCGCCTGCCACCGCGCATCCTGCTTTCGGACCATGGGGCCGTTAAGTGAAAACTGGCGAGCGGCCAGACGGCAAGTTATCCGTTAACAATGCCTGAATGCAAAAAGGCACCCCGAAAGGTGCCTTTGCGTTTGTGTTTTGGCTATTTGCTCAAGCTCAGCGCATCGAGAGCAACATTTCTTCCGGCTGCTCCAGATACTGCTTCCAAAGGTTACAGAAGCGGGCAATGGTGCCACCGTCAATCACGCGGTGATCGCCGCTCCAGCTTACCTGCATGATTTTGCGGGCCTGCACGCTGCCGTCTTCGGCAAAGCGTGGCAGGGTTTGCAGTTTGCCAAGCGCCACAATCGCCACTTCGGGCTTATTGATAATGGGCGTTGCCACAGTGCCGCCAAGGGCGCCAATGTTGGAGATGGAGATAGTGCCACCCTTGAGATCGGCCGGGCTGACGCGGCCGCTGCGGGCAGCATCGGTCAGGCGGGTGATTTCACGGGCGATGTCAAGAATCGACTTGTTTTGCACGTCCTTCACGTTTGGCACCAGCAGACCCACTTTCGAGTCAACCGCCATTCCGATGTTGTGGCTCGCCTTGTAGGTGAGCTCAGTACAATCGGCGTTTACCTGGCTGTTAAGCACCGGGAACTTTTCAATGGCAAGCGACAGTGACTTCATGAAAAATGGCATCATGGTCAGCTTAAGCTCGTCGCTGCTGTAGCGGGTTTTAAGCCGCTCGCGCAGCGCCACCAAATCAGTC
The DNA here is from genome assembly GCF_018596335.1 of Shewanella jiangmenensis. GTDB lineage: Bacteria > Pseudomonadota > Gammaproteobacteria > Enterobacterales > Shewanellaceae > Shewanella > Shewanella jiangmenensis. The sequence goes on from NZ_JAHEPS010000005.1 coordinate 90,894, forward strand.
AGGTCAATCTCTTCACAATAGGTAAAGTGCGGAATGCTGGACACTGAGTCCATCATCTGGCGTGCCATGGCCGCTTTAACGCCGCGGATTGGCTCGACTGTGTCGGCGCGGGAGCTTGCAGCCGTTACAGAGGACGCCAGCGATGCGGACGAGGCAAGCGATGCAGACGAGGCAACTTGCACTGGCGATGCATTCACTGCAGCTGATGAAGCTTGGGCAGACTGCGCCGCAGAAGACGCGACTGCCTGAACGCCTGCGCCAGCTTTGCCGCCCTTGAGATACAGGTCAATATCTTCTTTGTAAACGCGGCCATGTTTGCCACTGCCTGGCACCAGCGATAAGTCCACATCCAGGCTTCGTGCCATGCGGCGCACCGCAGGGCTTGCCAGCGCCTTACCATTGCCGACCTGAGCTACAGCAGTGTGAGCGGAAGGGACAGTACCGGACACCCCAGATACTGCCGATACAGACTGAGCGGATGGCGCAGCTGACTGCTCGGCCTCGACTTCAATGGCGTACAAAGGCGCATGCACCTTGGCAAGCTGACCCTTGCGGTAATGCAGTGCCACAATTTTACCGGCCTTGAGCGCCGGAATTTGTACCAGTGCCTTGTCGGTCATCACGTCGGCGATGGGCTGATCTTCAACCACAGTATCGCCTTCATTTACCAGCCACTCGACCAGCTCACACTCGACAATACCTTCGCCAATGTCCGGCAGTAAAAACTCTTCCACCTGACGGCCTGCAGCTACAGGCGCTGTGGCGGCGGCAGTAGCTGACTGAGTCTGAGCCTGGATCTGAGCCTGAGCCTGAGCCTGAGCAGCTACACCGCCAACAGGGGCATCTTCGCCATCAATTTTTACTGCGTACAGGGGCGCGTGCACCTTGGCAATTTCACCCTTGGCGTAATAAAGCTTGGTGACTACGCCGGCAAAGGGCGCCGGAATTTGCACCAGCGCCTTGTCGGTCATGACATCGCATATGGGCTGATCTTCAGCGACTGTGTCGCCTTCATTCACCAGCCACTCAACCAGCTCACATTCGACCACGCCTTCACCGATGTCCGGCAAAATAAAATCCTTAATCATACCGGCTCCTAGAAGTTGACACTGGCCTTGATGGCTTCAAAGGTCTTGAGCGCATCGGGCATGTATTCTTTTTCGTGAATGAGCGGATACGGGGTATCAAGACCACAGACACGGGCGATGGGCGATTCAAGGTACAGGAAGCACTCTTCCTGAATGGTGGCGGCGATTTCACCGGCAAAGCCGCCGGTGAGCGGCGCTTCGTGGTTTACCAGCAGGCGACCTGTCTTTTTCACCGACTCGGCAACCGTGCCCACATCCCAGGGGGCCAGAGTGCGAAGGTCGATGATTTCACAGGAAATACCCTCTTTTTCAGCCATGTCGGCCGCTTTTTCGATGATTTCCATCTGCGCACCCCAGGCCACCAAGGTGATGTGCTTACCTTCACGCACCACTTCGGCCTTGCCAAGTGGCAGCTCGTAGTCGCCTTCGGGTACTTCGCCAACGCTGGCGCGGTAAAGGCGCTTGGGCTCAAAAAATACCACCGGGTTTTTATCACGGATAGCGGCCAGCAGCAGGCCCTTGGCCTGATAGGCATTGCGGGGTACCACAACCTTAAGGCCCGGCGTCTGGGTGAAGTAAGCCTCAGGCGACTGAGAGTGATAATGGCCGCCGTTGATGCCGCCGCCATAGGGCGTACGGTACACCAGACCGCCGACATCGAACTCGTTACCGGAGCGATAGCGGAACTTGGCGCTCTCGTTCACTATCTGATCGAACGCCGGAAAAATGTAATCGGCAAACTGAATTTCGGCCACGGCGGTGGTGCCGTTGGACGCGAGACCATTGGCAAAACCGGCAATGCCCTGCTCGGTCAGCGGGGTGTTGAAACAGCGGCCCTTGCCAAAGGTGTCCTGCAGACCAGAGGTGGCGCGAAACACGCCGCCAAAGTGGCCCACATCTTCACCAAACACCAGCATGCTGGGGTCTTTTTCCATCGCAATGCGCAGGGCACTGTTGATGGCTTGCAACATATTCATTTCAGCCACGGCTTACAGTCTCCCTGAGGTCTTTGGATAGGCTTGCGGATATTTGGCCACGTGGGCCTTGAGCGACTCGAGCTGCTTTTTCAGCGCGTCAGTCGGCACGTCGTACACATCCTCAATAATTTCATCCAAACGGGGAGCCGGGACTTTTTCAGCCACTTTCACTGCCGCCAGTACTTCTTCACGGTAGCGCTCGGTCAGGGCGTCATCGTCGGCGACATTGAGCCAGCCTTTATTGATAAGCCACAGTTTGAAGCGTTTGACCGGGTCGTGCTCGCGCCACTTGGCCTCTTCATCCTTGGAGCGATAGCCAGACGGATCGTCAGAGGTTGAGTGAGCGCCAAGGCGGTAGGTCATGGCTTCAATCAGTACCGGTGCATTGTGCTCAAGCGCATAGGCGCGGGCCTGCTGGGTTGCCGCCAGCACCGCCAGCATGTCGTTGCCATCCACCCGGATGGTGTGCATGCCATAGCCCACGCCGCGGCTTGCGATGCCGTTACCGGCAAACTGCTCGGCAGTGGGGGTGGAGATGGCGTAGCCGTTGTTACGGCAGAAGAAAATCACCGGGGCTTTGAGCACAGCCGCCATGTTAAGACCGGCGTGGAAATCGCCTTCGGACGCGGCGCCTTCACCGAAATAACAAATGGCTACGTTACGCTCGCCCTTCATTTTCAGGCTGTAGCCAACACCGGTGGCCTGGGGAATCTGGGTGCCGAGCGGCGATGAAATGGTTTGATAATGCAGCGCAGCCGTGCCGTAGTGAATGGGCATCTGGCGGCCTTTACCGAGATCTTTCTCGTTACTGAACATCTGGTTCATAAACTGCTCAGTGGTAAAGCCGCGATAACGCAGCGCCGCATGCTCACGGTACTGGGCAAGAATAACGTCTTTGTCATCGAGCGCCGCAACGCTGCCGACAATGGCGGCTTCTTCGCCGGTACAGGTCATATAAAAGCTGATCCGGCCCTGGCGCTGGGCGCCGAGCATGCGCTCATCGAGCACCCGGGTAAACACGCAGGTGTCGTAAATGCGCTTGGCGAGGGCTTCGTCGATATGCGGCAGCACCGCCCCTTCATGGGGAGTACCATCCGCCTGGAGAATACGTAAAATCGGGATGTGCAAAGAGTCCTTATTCAGGAAGGAGACCTTATGCACAGTCTCTTGGTTTGTTGATGCGTTGCTCATATTCTGCTCTTGTTATCATTGAGCCGGCTGCAGGCCGGTCTGTATGTAAAACGCGGGATGAACATTACGTTAACGTAAACTACCTGACAACGATTTCCCCCTGTCACCTGCCAAGTTTCACCCGCCGGCATGTATCAATTGCTTTACAGCCTATCGCACATCCGGATCCCGCGCCGGTACCAGCATGATCACGGTGCGCTGACCGATAGGCACCTTGGCGTTGGGAAACACCACTGCTTCGCTGTCGGCTTCAATCAGTATGTCCCTGCCGGCTTCCCGCGCTATCACATGGCCCTTTTCGAAGGCGGTGAAATTGGGCACGTCGCTGCTGAAGGTAAACTCAAAATCGTCGGCCTGTTTGTTAATCACACGGCGCACCTGATAGAGATTGACCTTGGTTTCATCAAATGGGGCAAGGCCAAGCGGCTCGGCGCAGATCAGGCGTTTTAGCATCTCGCGGGTATCGGCAAACTTGCTCATGTCGTTTTGCCCCATGGGGAACACCTTACCCAGCTCAATGGTGAAGGCGTCGGCACGAAAATGCTCAGACGAGAAATAGCTGAAGGTCGTGGTCGGCTCGTGGTGAAACAGCACAGTATCCACACCGGCTGCGGCAAGGAACATAATTTGCTCGCCGCTGAAGGCCCGTCCGGCACGGTAGGGATAAATGGCAAATTTTTCGTGCTTTGAGCCACGGATAGCAGTGTGCAAATCGTAATGAATGCGGTGGCGCCCATCGCTTTTATCGCCGCCCTCGCCGCCTTCATTGAAAAAGCGCGTGACATAGGCTTCCAGTTTTTTAGCGCGAACGCGCTCAGGGTGACAAAGCCCCGGACCACGGCTGTGCTCACCGCTAAAAAGCCGGTTCATGTTTTCATCGACTATGCGGGTGCCATTATTAATAGCGGGCGGATTGCCAATCAAAAAAAGTACCCGCTCGCCTGCGCACAGTGCGCCGCCAAGCAGGTCCTGAATAAGCGAGTTACACATCTCAATCGGCGCAGTTTCGTTACCATGAACGCCGCTGGAAATAACGATGTCTTTGCTGCTGCCAGAAAGTGGTTCAAACACCAGCACGCCTGTATCCCACAGACTCACGCGGGTATGACCACCAAGCTCAAACGGGGCAACAGGGTCAAGCTCAATGGGATGAGTCAGGGTAAGCTCGAGAAAGTCGCGGCAGCCCTGCAGCAGGGATAATACCGGCTCGCTAAACGCAGCCGCATGTTGGCTTGATGCTTGGGATCTTGCTGATATCAGCGATGATGCTGGCGCTTGTGGTGATGCTGGTGATGATTGTGGTGGTGTAGGCACTTGAGGTCTCCTTTAATGCATCTTCGTTAGCCGGGCACTATGGTGAGGACTTGACGCGCTGTGAGTCGTATTGGGGCAATCCTTTGAAACACGCCAGGCAAAGTCCATAACACCTTGTGCAGGTTACGAATGTTTTGCCAATCTTAACACAGCTATTTAAGCCCAAGCGCAATCATTTACGCAAAGGTCAACTACGCAAAGGCAATCCGCGCGGTTGCACTGCGTCCATCCAAAGTGGCAAGCTCTTGCAATTGCGCGGCAAATCTTACAAAATTCGGCCATCCAGACATCTAAACGAGGTTGTTATGTCCACATCTGCTTCTGCCCTTGCCACCTTTGGTGCCGGTTGTTTTTGGGGCGTTGAGTACTTTTTCCGCCAGATCCCAGGCGTACTCAATGCCACCTGCGGTTACATGGGTGGCAACGACAAATATTCCCGCTATGAAGACGTAAAAAAAGGTATCACCGGCCATGCCGAAGTGGTTCAGGTTGAGTTTGACCCAAGCATAGTGAGCTTCAACGATCTTCTCGATGTGTTTTGGAAAAACCATAATCCTACCTCCCTTAACCAGCAAGGCGGCGACATTGGCACCCAGTACCGCAGCACCATTTTTTACCACGACAAGCAGCAAAAAGCCGAAGCCGAAGCCTCGAAACTGGCCTTTGCCCGCTCCGGCAGATGGGGTACCCGCCAATTGGTGACCGAGATAGTGCCTCTGCAGACCTTCCATGTGGCTGAGGAATACCATCAGAATTACCTCGACAAAAACAACCTGCCAAGCTGCCATATCGAGTATTGATGGTCTTTTGGGTCTTGGGCATGAAGGCGGCGGGCTTTCGGACGACCAGTTCAAAGCAGCATTGAGCGCCGCCAGACGGCTCGCAAACAAAGCGGCTTAGAAAAAGATTCTGAAACGTAGACGCTGAAACGACGATTCGGAAACAAAGACGCTGAACACAACTCAGCAATAGGATTCAGAAACAAAAACACCCGCTCAGGCGGGTGTTTTTTATTGGCGAGGATTTTTCCACTATCAGGCGATAATGATAAAACCAACGAAGGCCAGTGCCGCCGCAATCAAGGCGTAAGGCAGCTGAGTTACCGCGTGGCTTACCAGGTTACAACCTGAGCCCTGGGCCGCAAGTACCGTCGAGTCTGAGTAGAAGCACGCCTGGCTGCCAAAGGATGAAGCAGACAGCAGCGCACCAATCACCAGCGCGGTATCGGCGCCAACGGCGTTGGCAAGTGGCATCACAATCGGGATGGTCACCGCAAAAATACCCCAGCTTGAACCGGTGGCAAAGGCCAGCACCGCCATGGCGAGGAACACCACTGCAGGCAACATCTGCGCCGTCATGTACGGGCTTAAGGTGTTAATTACATACTGAGGCAGCAGCAGCTGATCGCACACGTCCTTAAAGATGAACGCCGCGATAACAGTACCGATGGCCGGCAGCATGCTCTTAAAGCCGTCAATCATCTGATCCATCATTTCAGACAATGGCATCAGGCGCTGAACAGCATAATAAGGCAGTGTCACCACCAGAGTCGCCAGCAGGCCTTTCCACACGTCGATGTCGAAGTACACGGTAAAGGCAACCAGCAGACCGAGCGGTACCAGGAAGTTATGCAGTTTGCCCTGCTTGTCGGCGTGCTCAAACTCATCTTCGATGGCTTTAACCGCGTATTCGTCAGAGGTTTGCACGTTGTCCCAGTTCACCTGCTCTTTGGCAGGCTCGCCCTGCGCAGCCGCAAGCTCGGCTTTTTTCATCGGGCCGATGGCAGGTACTATGCCCAAAACAACCAGCAGCACCATAATAACGGCAAGCCAGGCATAGAGCATGTAAGGGATGGCAGACATATACACGCTGATCCCCTGACCTTCTGCGGCCACCCCGTTATCAACCAGCAGGCCGCCAAAGAACACAGCCCAGGTAGACAGCGGCACCAGCACGCACACAGGCGCAGCGGTGGAGTCAACCACATAGGCGAGCATCTCACGGGATACCTTGAACTTATCTGTTACCCGCTTCATGGTTTCACCCACGGTCAGCGCGTTCAGATAGTCGTCGATAAAGATAACCAGACCGAGCACAAAGGTCATAAACAGCGAGGACTTGCGTCCTTTCGCCAGCGTGATGGCCTTATGACCAAACGCCAGCGCACCGCCGGTACGAACCAGAAGCGCAATCAGGGCACCAAAGCTGCCGCACACCAAAATCAACCAACCAATGGTCTCGTCCTGCATCACTTTAAGCGATGCATCGGCAAAGTTCCCCAGCACAGCACTGGGATCCAATAACAACAGACCGGAAATAGCACCCAAAATCAGTGCAAGAATGGGACGGCGCAGCCAAATGGCAAGCGCGAGAACCACCACAGGTGGGATCAGACTTATCGCTGTCGGTTCAGACATGCAATCAGGTCCTCCGTCAGGGCCCAAAATGGGCTAAAGGAAAGTGAATTCGGCAACGCAAATTTCAGGAAAACCTGGCACCGAGATTGCTGCTTTATTATCGGCAAACCGCCAGTCGGTCAGGTTACTGCTGCCGCCGTTGTTTGTGCCTGGCAAAAAACATCGGGCAGAAAATAATGTGCATCGACAGACCAGTCAACCAGAAATTTCATTCAACAGCGATTTTTTTTAACGAATTGGAAAACTATACCTTTTCACCCTTTAACATCAGTTAGTTATCCCCAAGCGAGTAAAAGCTCCACCCCAGTCACAGTGCGAATAACCATGCGCCGGCGCTAAGGCGGAACATCTGAGTAAAAACGCCCTTAAACCGCAACATTCAGCCCTGCCAAACCGGGCGTTTGTTTCCGATTCATCTGCTTAACAGACCGTGACTTTTGGTGCACACAGCCTACAAAGGTACGCCACATAGCATTAACTACTGTTTACGCTATTAACATGGCCGCGTATATAGAATTTTTTACTGAATTATTTTTGAATTTTTTGAATTTGTGCTCTTTTGCGCGTAAGCAAATTTCAGTATTGTGAAGCCTTCGCTTTTGATACAAACAGCCAGGGTCTTGAGGTAAAGGATGCGTCCCATCATTAAATCGAACAAATTAGATACCGTTTGCTACGACATTCGTGGGCCGGTACACAAAGAAGCACGTCGTCTTGAGGACGAAGGGCACCGCATACTCAAGCTCAACATAGGAAACCCCGCCCCCTTTGGTTTTGAGGCGCCGGAAGAAATCGTTCGCGACGTCATACTCAATCTGCCGAGTGCCCAGGGTTACTGCGAGTCCAAGGGCCTCTTTTCAGCCCGTAAGGCGATAGTGCAGCATTATCAGTCCCAGGGCATTTTCGGGGTCGATATTGAAGATGTGTACATCGGCAACGGCGTGTCTGAGCTGATTGTGATGGCAATGCAGGGGCTTTTGAACAGCGACGATGAAATCCTTATCCCCTCGCCCGATTATCCGCTGTGGACGGCGGCGGCAAACCTTGCCGGCGGCAAAGCGGTGCATTATCGCTGCGATGAATCTGCCGACTGGTTTCCCGATCTTAGCGACATCAAGTCCAAAATTTCGCCCCGCACCCGCGGCATTGTGATAATCAATCCCAACAATCCCACCGGCGCCGTCTATTCCCGCGAGCTGCTGCTGGAAATCGTTGAGCTTTGCCGCCAGCACTCACTGATTTTGTTTGCCGATGAGATTTACGACAAAATTCTCTATGACGATGCCAAGCACATCCCTGCTGCCGGTTTGTCGGATGATATTCTCACCGTCACCTTCAACGGCCTGTCGAAAGCCTACCGCGCCGCCGGTTTTCGTGTCGGCTGGATGATGCTCTCAGGTAATCTCAAGGCCGCCAAAAGTTACATCGAAGGCCTGGATATGCTCGCCTCGATGCGCCTTTGCGCCAACGTGCCTAACCAGCACGCGGTGCAAACCGCCCTTGGCGGCTATCAGAGCATCAATGAGCTTATTCTGCCAAGCGGCCGCCTGACGGTGCAGCGCGACACCTGTTATGAGTACCTGAACTCTATCCCCGGTGTCAGCGTGACCAAGCCCAAGGGCGCGCTGTATGCCTTCCCGAAACTCGATGCCAAAAAGTTCAACCTGCGCGACGATGAGCGCCTGGTGCTTGATTTGCTGCGGGATAAAAAAATCCTGTTGGTTCAGGGCAGCGCCTTTAACTGGCCGGAGCCGGATCATCTGCGGGTAGTGTTTTTGCCCCATAAGCAGGATTTGGAAAAAGCCCTGCTGGCCTTTGGCGAGTTTTTGGAAAACTACCGTCAGTAACCGCGCCGTCAGTAGCCAGGCCCCAGTTACCAAATTAGCGCTACCAAATTAGAGTAAATAAACCGCCTTCGGGCGGTTTTTTTACATCCTCCCCGCCAAACTCAATGCCTTTATCAATGAAGATGCTTAAGGGTAAGTTAGCAGGTGCGCAGACAGCTTAAGTTGCTATAAAGTGGCTGTATCTGAAATAAAGAATTGAAAGACGGATTTGGCAGGACAACTTCGCGCCATTGCCAAAGGGAGATCCCATGAGTCATCTGTTTGCCCACCTCGCCCGCCTTAAACTCATACAGCGCTGGCCGCTGATGTATAACGTTCGCAGCGAAAATGTGCAGGAACACTCGCTGCAGGTCGCCATGGTTGCCCACGGGCTTGCGGTCATTGCCAATCGACAGTTTGGCCGCTCGGTCGATGCCAATAAAGTGGTGACCCTTGCGATATTCCATGATGCCTCTGAGGTGCTCACCGGCGATTTACCAACGCCGGTTAAATACTTCAATAAAGACATCGAGGCTGAATACAAAAAAATTGAAGCCATCGCAGAGGCAAGGCTGCTGGAGATGGTGCCGGAAGCCTTTCGCGAAGATTACCGTGAGTTTCTTATCGCCGATGAGGCAGATGCTGAGCTTAAGCAGCTGGTCAAATCCGCCGATACCCTGTGCGCTTACTTAAAGTGCCTTGAAGAAATCAAAGCCGGCAACCGCGAGTTCAACACAGCCAAAGGGCGGCTTGAAGCCATGCTTGATGCCAATCCTCATCCGGCGGTGCGCTACTTCCTCGACTGTTATGTGCCAAGCTTTACCCTGGACCTGGATCAGATTAATCAGATGCTGTGAGAAACATTGATGGACACACCCTGGCAGGAACGCCGACACGGCGAAGATAAACACAGACGAAACGATCACCGCAGCGCGTTTCAGCGCGACCGCGCCCGCATTCTGCACAGCGCCGCCTTTCGACGCCTGCAGGCCAAGACCCAGGTACTTGGCGTCGGCATGAACGACTTTTACCGCACTCGCCTCACCCACTCGCTGGAAGTGTCGCAAATCGGCACCGGCATCGCAGCGCAGCTTAAACGCAAGCATCCGGATAAAGAAGCGCTGATGGATTCGATGAGCCTGATTGAATCCCTCTGCCTTGCCCACGACATAGGGCACCCGCCTTTCGGTCATGGCGGCGAGGTGGCGCTTAACTATATGATGCGCGATCACGGCGGCTTTGAAGGCAACGGCCAGACCTTTCGTATTCTCACCAAGCTTGAGCCCTATACCCCGGGCTTTGGCATGAACCTGTGCCGCCGCACTTTACTGGGAATTTTGAAATACCCGCAGCTTGCCTCCGCACTGCATCAGCTTGCGCCGCGCCCGGCAGTTCCCCACTACCGCCAGCTGCGCCCCGGCGACTGGACCCCGGTCAAAGCGGTGTTTGATGACGACCGTGAGATGCTCGACTGGGTACTTGCGCCGCTCACCAACCCAGACAGAGACAGATTCACCCAGTTCAGCGCACCAAACGAGCGCCATGGCAAGACCCGCTTCAAGTCCCTCGATGCGACCATCATGGAGCTTGCCGACGATATCGCCTATGCCGTGCACGACCTTGAAGATGCGATTGTGATGGGCATTGTCAGCCGTGAGCAGTGGCTTGCCGATGTGGCGCCGGTACTTAATCAAAGCAAGGACAGCTGGATTCAGGCCGAACTTGGAGCAATAGACAACCGGCTTTTTGCCAAAGAGCATCACCTGAGAAAAGATGCCATCGGCACTTTGGTCAATGGCTTTGTAACGGCAATTAATCTAATTGAAGATGAGTCCTTTTCTGAGCCACTTCTTCGCCATAACGCCGTGCTGCAAGCGGACTTTGCCGAGGCTCTGGTGGCACTTAAAGGCTTTGTGTATCGCCATGTCATTCGAAAACCCGAAGTACAGATGCTTGAATACAAAGGGCAGCAGATGGTGATGCAGCTGTTTGAAGCCTTCGCATCGGATCCTGAGCGCCTCTTGCCACTCAATACCCGCACCCGCTGGCAAGAAGCAGCTGAGCTTGGGCAAAATCCGATGCGGATTATCGCCGACTATATTTCCGGCATGACGGACGAATTTGCGGTGCGGATGCATCATCAGCTGTTCAGCCCACGCCTGGGCGGCCTTGGGGATTTGGGCCAGGATTTTTAATTCGCGCTTTTTAACCAGTGCCTTTGCGTTAAGCACATATGAAAAAGCGCCGCTTTGGCGGCGCTTTATGCTTTTACTTCTTGGCACTTACTTCTTGGCTTTTACTTCTTGGTTTTTACGTCTTGGCTTTCATCGTTACTGGTCCTGCCAAGCCTCGTGTTATGCGCGCTCAAGCCTAGCCAAGCAAGTTTGGAAACAGCCCCTTAAGCCCCGCCGCCATCACTTCAATGCCGATAGAAAGCATCAAGAGGCCCATCAAACGGGTAATCACGTTAATGCCGGTTTTACCCAGCACCCGATAAATCACCGATGCCATGCGAAAAAGGCCAAAGCTCAGCAGACCAAAAATCAACACAGTCGAAAACATACCAACCAGATCGAGCATGGTGTTGTGCTCGGCCGCAAACACTATCACCGAGCTGATGGCACCCGGGCCTGCCATCAAGGGCAGTGCCAGCGGCACCACGGCGACCGACTCCATGGCGGACGACTCGCGGTCTTCCTCCTGGTTACGTTTTACTTCACCGAGTTTACCCTGCAGCATCGACAGCGCAATGATGGCAATCAGGGTGCCGCCGGCAATTCGAAACGCCGACAGCGAAATTGAGAACATATTCAGAATGTGCTGACCGGCGACTATGGTCACCAGCAGAATAACCACCACCGCGATGTTGGCGACCTTACCGGTGTGATTGCGCTCAGCCTCGGTTTGGTGACTGGTGAGACTGACAAACACCGGCAGCAGACCAATGGGATTGATGATAGCCACCAATCCAAGAAAAAATTTAATGTAAACCGTAATATCCACTCACGCTCTCCAGTCGGAACTGCTGCCTTTTGCAACGCGAAACCAAGTCCTTGCAACAGCGAATAATCTACCTGATGGCTGACACGCCGAGAAATGAGATTTTCTGTGTCCGGTCACAGTTTTCAGATAAATATGGCTCATGTATGGCGCAACAGCTGTGTCCGGCTACTTTGTCATCAAAGTGTAGCGCTTTCTGTAGTTTTATTTCAGTTGTAGCGGGCTTTGTGCGGACTGTCACAGATAAACACCCCCTGGAGGTGTAATTTTTCAGTCATAGAAAAGAATGTTTAGCTAAATTCAATTTTGCCAAACATTTTTTGACGGGAACTTCATCATGACAGTCACCAATACCCAGGAACTCAACGCCCTCGTTGACCGTGTCGCCAAGGCTCAGGCCCAGTTTGCCAGCTTCTCGCAGGAGCAGGTTGACCGCATTTTTCGCGCTGCCGCCCTCGCCGCCGCCGATGCGCGGATCAAACTTGCCAAAATGGCAGCAGAAGAAACCCGCATGGGGGTGGTCGAAGACAAGGTGATTAAAAACCACTTTGCCTCCGAGTACATTTACAACAAGTACAAGGACGAAAAAACCTGCGGCATCCTTGCCGAGGACACCACCTTTGGCACCATCACCATCGCCGAGCCGGTTGGGATCATCTGCGGCATAGTGCCCACCACCAACCCAACCTCAACCGCGATTTTTAAAGCGCTTATCAGCCTTAAAACCCGTAACGGCATTATCTTTTCGCCTCACCCAAGGGCGAAAAAATCCACCACTACCGCCGCGCGGATTGTGCTGGATGCGGCCATTGCCGCCGGCGCGCCAAGTGACATCATCGGCTGGATAGACGAGCCCTCTGTGGCGCTTTCAAACCAACTGATGACCCACGAGAAGATTAACCTTATTCTTGCCACCGGCGGCCCGGGTATGGTGAAAGCCGCCTACTCCTCCGGCAAACCTGCCATCGGTGTCGGCGCCGGCAACACCCCAATCGTGATTGACGAAACCGCCGACATCAAACGGGCGGTGAGCTCAATCTTAATGTCCAAAACCTTCGATAACGGCGTGGTCTGCGCCTCGGAGCAGGCGGTTGTGGTGGTCGATGCGATTTACGATGCGGTTAAGGAGCGCTTCGCGAGCCACGGCGGTTATCTTTTGAATAAAAAAGAAAATGCCGCACTGCAAAAAGTGATTTTAAAAGACGGTGCCCTCAATGCCGACATCGTTGGCCAAAGCGCGGTTGCCATTGCTGCCATGGCCAATATCAAGGTGCCCGGCCACACCAAGGTGCTGATTGGTGAAGTGAGCGCCATCGACGATAACGAAGCCTTTGCCCACGAAAAGCTTTCGCCACTGCTTGGCATGTACCGCGCCGCCAATTTTGAAGAGGCGCTCGATAAGGCCGAAGCATTGGTAGCCCTTGGCGGCATCGGCCACACCTCAGGTTTGTATACCGATCAGGATACCCAGGATGCACGAGTTCGCGCCTTTGGCTATCGGATGAAGACAGCGCGCATTCTCATCAACACACCCGCCTCCCAAGGCGGCATAGGCGACCTGTACAACTTCAAACTGGCGCCGTCATTAACCCTGGGCTGCGGTTCATGGGGCGGTAACTCGATTTCTGAAAACGTCGGCCCAAGCCACCTTATCAACAAAAAAACCGTCGCCAAGAGGGCCGAGAACATGCTGTGGCACAAGCTTCCATCGTCCATCTACTTTCGCCGCGGCAGTTTGCCAATTGCCCTCGAGGAGCTGTCAGACAAGAAGCGTGCGCTTATTGTTACCGACAAGTTTTTGTTCAATAACGGTTATTGCGACGAAACTATCCGCATTCTGAAATCCCAGGGGCTTGAAACCGAGGTGTTTTACGAGGTAGAAGCCGACCCGACCTTAGCCGTGGTGCGTGCCGGTGCCAGAGTTGCACAAAGCTTCCAGCCCGACGTGATTATCGCCCTCGGCGGCGGCTCGCCAATGGATGCGGCCAAAATCATCTGGGTGATGTACGAGCATCCTGATGTGGACTTTGCTGATCTGGCGCTGCGCTTTATGGATATCCGCAAGCGCATTTACAAGTTCCCCAAACTTGGCCGTAAAGCCAGCATGGTGGCGATTCCGACCACATCCGGCACCGGCTCAGAAGTGACCCCTTTTGCCGTGGTAACCGACGAAGTGACCGGCGCAAAATACCCGATTGCCGACTACGAGCTCACGCCCAATATGGCGATTGTGGACCCCAATCTGGTGATGGACATGCCAAAATCACTGACCGCGTTTGGCGGTATCGATGCCATCACCCACGCGCTTGAAGCTTATGTCAGCGTGATGGCGAACGAGTACAGCGATGGTCAGGCGTTGCAGGCACTGGAGTTACTGTTCAAGTATCTGCCTGAAAGCTACGCCAAAGGCGCACAGGCCCCGCTTGCCCGCGAAAAAGTGCACAATGGCGCCACGATTGCCGGTATCGCCTTTGCCAACGCCTTCCTTGGGATTTGCCACTCCATGGCACACAAGCTTGGCGCCGAGTTCCACCTGCCCCATGGGCTTGCCAACGCGCTGCTTATCAGCAACGTTATTCGCTTTAACGCCACCGACTTGCCCACCAAGCAGGCGGCCTTCAGCCAATACGACAGACCAAAAGCGCTATGCCGTTACGCCGCTATTGCCCGCCACCTTGGCCTTAACGGCAAAACCGATGAAGTCTGTGTCGAGCTGCTGATTAAGAAGATTGACGAGCTTAAACAAACGCTTGGGATCCCCTCGTCCATTAAAGAAGCCGGCGTGAACGAAGCCGACTTTATGGCGAAACTCGATGAGCTTGCCGAAGATGCCTTTGACGATCAGTGCACCGGCGCTAACCCACGCTACCCTCTGATTAAGGAGCTTAAAGAGCTGCTGCTGGCAAGCTTCCACGGCCGCGCCTATGAGGACGAGCGCAGCTAAGCTTCTGCCCAACTAAGTTTTATCGCGACTAAGTTTCAGCGCGACTAAGTTTCAGCCCAGCTAAGTTTCATCGCTGTAATCCAAGCCCGGCATCGCCGGGCTTTGTTTTAAGAAGCCTGCACCGCCTTGCGCGGCACGCACAAATTCCACACTCTCATTTCTGATTATTCCTGATGCACTATTTGCCCTGAGCTGTTTGCCCTGAGTTTTTTAGCCTGAGGTGTTTAGCGAAAGCTTTGCTCCACATCCCCTTAGCGAACGACAGCGCTGCCCTTTGTGACCCAATTCAGGAGCAAAAAAAGCCCGACCATCAAGGCCGGGCTTACATAAGGGCTTTCCATAAAGGCTTTAAATAAAGGCTTTACGCTATCAGCAGATGCTTACCAGATCGTCATCAGCATAAGCTTCAGGCAGATGCTGCATATGTTTCAAAAGCAGCGGATTGCCAAGCACATATGACAGCTCCTGCTTGGACAACAGCGCCAAAAGACTGGTCTGGCACAGCGCTTCCTGCACTTTGACACGGGCAATGGCTTCGAGTGGCTCGATGGGGCTGCCCGGTGCGTGGGTTGGCAGCTTATCCATAATGCTCATATGCAGCGCCATCATCTCAGGGCGATCGAGCAGGAGTTTCATATTCCAGCTCTCTTCAAGCTCAACCACATACTCATCGCGGCGCTGTGATGCAGCGGTCACAATAGCAGGCTCGTTCACCTCTTCCGGTGTGGCGAGGATTTTTCTGTCCTTAAACCACTGGCCGATAGGGCTTGAAGATGTCATCGCCGACAAGGGCACGGCAAACCACAGGCCAATCAGCGCAGGTGACATCCACGCCAGCAGCGTGAGTGAATCAAGCACCGCCGCATAACCAAGCAAGAGACCGGCAATCATGTGCCAGCGATGGCGGTAGATAAGGTCTTTCCACGGCAAACTGCCATCGTCACGGCGCTGGGGCGACCAGCCACTGTCACGACCAAACAGGATTGACATCACCGCGCCGCAGTGGATGAACATCATGATGGGCGCAATCAGCGCCGACAGAATGATTTCCACTATGGTACTGCCGATGACCCGCAGCCGGCCGCCGAGGGCCTTACAGGTTTTGCTGTCAAAAAACAGCAGCAGCAAGCCAAAAATCTTCGGCCCGAACAAGATGCCCATGGTGATATAGAAGAGGCGCAATGCCCTGTCTGAGTCCATCACAGGCCAGGTCGGAAACAGCGAAAACTGATCGGTGAAGTACTCAGGACGGATATAGTGTGCCTGCAACGCGAGCAGCAAACCCGAAAGGATAAGCAGCAGCCAGAATGGCGATGACAAATACGCCATAATGCCGGTCACCAGGTGCATACGGCTAACCCAGTGCAGGCCTTTGGCCGGCAGCACCCGGGTGTGCTGCAGGTTACCCTGACACCAGCGACGGTCACGCACCGCCATGTCGATAATCGACGGCGGACACTCTTCATAGGAGCCGTACAGATCGGCGGCAATCTTCACGCTCCAGCCGGCACGGCGAATAAGCGCCGCTTCGACAAAGTCGTGACTCATGATATGCCCACCAAACGGCGGCTTACCCGAAAGATGTGGCAGACCGGCGGCCTTCATAAAGGCTTCGGTGCGGATAATGGCGTTGTGTCCCCAGAAGTTACCTTCTTTTTGCACCCACCATGACAAACCGGTACCGATTACAGGGCCATAGAAGCGCGCCGCAAACTGCTGCACCCGCGCCATCAGGGTAGTTCCCTTGATAAGTGCAGGAATAGTCTGGATAAGACCTGAGTCAGGGTCGGCTTCCATGCGCCGCGCCAGCGACACTATGGTATGGGTTTCCATCACGCTGTCGGCATCAAGCACCAGCAGGTGATCGTAACTGCTGCCCCAGCGGCGACAAAAGTCCGCCACGTTACCGGCCTTACGGGCAATGTTTTTGCGACGGCGACGGTAATAGATACGCGCCTTGCCAGCAGTGGCTTCACGCAAAATCCAGAACGCATGCTCTTCAGCGAGGGCAATTTGCGGATCTGTGGTGTCACTTAAGATAAACCAGTCAAACGCATCGGCATCACTGGTTTTCGACAGTTCAAGCGCCATGGTTTCTACCGCAGCGAACACCCGATCAGGTGACTCGTTGTAGGTCGGCATCAAAATCGCCGTGCGGGTGGTCAGCGCCTCCACTTCCGGATCGATTTGTTTGCCGCGCTTACGCACGATAGAAATAAGGCCCGCAATACCGGCGCAAAATGCCAGTGCAATCCAGCAGAAGTTCACCACAAACAGCGCCAGTACGGCGTACTCGAGCGGGGTGAGACCACCAACCAGAAACACAGCGCGCATTTCGTGAATGGCAAAACCGGACAACAGCAGCGCCGGGCCAATCACGCTTAAGCGCTTCAGTTTGTTGGATTTTACGCCGCCACGATTGACTTCGGCGCGGGGAAATCCCTCACTGAGGGATTTGAGCGATTGGGTAGGCATGTCCGCCGGACGTTCCGGCGGCATGGCGCTGTCCCCGGCAAGCACCGGGGACGCACGTTCAAGCAAAGGCCCTGTCATCAGAGGGTCCAGCGATACAGCCAGGTTTCGGCAGCAGCCGGCTCGTCAAACTTGAGCTCGGCGCGGAATTCGGCCAGGTTCACTTCACCTGGATCAAATTCGAACGACAGGCGATAACCGTTAGACTTTGGATTGTCACGGATAACGATGTTGCTCACCACACCGGCAGAAGTTTCTACCTTGGCAACCGGCATGTTGGCCGGACGCTTGCCCTTCACTTCGTAGTCAACCACGAACAGACGCTTAGGCGTTGGCTTGGCGATGTCGGCACGGCCGCTGCTGGTACGGGAAACAACAATGCTGTTCTCGACCGGTGCAGGTGATGCGCCCCATGACAGGTGATAGGCAAAACGGAATTCACCACCGGCAGCCAGTGGCTGACGCGGCTTCCAGAAGGCAACGATGTTGTCGTGGATTTCAGACTGAGTCGGGATCTCGGTCAGCACTACCGCGCCCTGACCCCAGTTACCCACTGGCTCAACCCACAGGCTTGGACGACGCTCGTAGTTGGCTTCCAGATCCTGATAGTTGACGTAATCACGCTCGCGCTGCATCAGACCAAAACCCTGTGGAGAGTTGTCCACAAAGGCACTGACCTGCAGATCGCGTGGGTTGGCCAGCGGACGCCACAAACGCTCACCGCGGCCGTTGATCATCAGCAGACCGTCAGAATCGTGTACCGCCGGACGGAAATCGTCAGTGGTGTGACGGCCGTTTGGCGAGTGCATATACATACTGGTGCTTGGCGCGAGACCTACTTTAGAAAGTTCCACACGTGGGAACAGCACGGCTTCCACGTCCATACGGGTGTTTTCGCCCGGACGGATAGAGAAGCGGTAGGCACCGGCAACGCTTGGGCTGTCAAGCAGCGCATGCACCACAATCAGGTTGGTATCAGAAGTTGGCTTTTCGACCCAGAAGGCGCGGAAAATCGGGAACTCTTCACCGGCGGGATCGGCAGTTTTAATCGCAAGACCACGGGCAGACAAGCCGTAGGCATTGCCTTTACCCAGCGCACGGAAATAGCTGGCACCCTGGAATACAAACAGCTCGTCAAAGTATTCAGTGCTGTTCAATGGATAGTGAATGCGCAGACCGCTGTAACCGATATCTTCGGTCGGCAGCTTTTGCTTGAGCACTTCACCGGCGCTGAACAGATCCGGGTCGTAGCTCAGGTGGCGCGACTTATTGCCTTCCACGATCGCGATTTCAATCAGATCCTGGAAGTAAAAACCACGGTGGAACAGCTGCATCTGATACGGCAGGCTCTCTGCCTTCCAAATCGCAGATTCAGGCTGGAAGCGAATATCACGGTATTCGTCGTAGCTGATTTTGGCGAGGCTGGCAGGCAGCGGGTCATTCAGCGCCACGTACGGCTTTTTCGCCAGATTACGGGCGATGCGAACCACGGTATCACTGTCGAAGTTACCTGTTTTGGCAAAACGGATCACCGCTTTGGGATCTTCGGCACGCAGGGGTTTTGCCGCAACCTGAGCAGGCGGCTCGGCTGGGACATCACTGCCCTTCACATCCGAGGCCCATACAGAATTGGCGGAAAATAACGTCAGACCAGCCATCAAAGGGGCAACAGACAAACTTTTCAAAGAACGGGAACGAGCAGAGCTCAAGAAGCGATCCATAACGGAAGTAACTCCAACAGAGTTAGATACAAAAGTGGTTTGGGGTTGTGTGCCAGGACCTTGTTTACCGGACGGTGTGACAGGAAATCCCAGCGCTCGCACAGCGCGAAAGATAGCAGAATGGCAGAAAAAAGCACAACTTAAGTTGCTGTTGCCCTTACTAAAACGAGATTTTGTAATCATATGTATATATCCTTTTGGAATATATGCAGCGGCCCTCTAATCTCTTTCCGTGAGCAAGAGTGTAAGTATTTGACTTGAAAAGTATAAGGATTTATCACTTTATGTTCAAGGCTACATTTTGTCACACTTCTCAACAGTCCCAATCTTTGGGGTCGCGGGTGTTAAAACGGCTGATGCTCTTTTCGCCGTCGCCCTTCAAAAGATAGTATTCAGCGCCATAAATTGCCCAGCGGCATAAATCTATGTGTGTCACCTCAGCGCAGTTAACTGTGCCGGACAATCCGGCCGCTTCAAACCCCGCCGCCACCAATTCAGAGCAGAAGAATTTTGCTGCATCGTCACGGTTGTAACCCGGCCCTTTTAGCTCATCAAACAGGTCAAAGGCCGACTGCAGCGCCTGTGGAATGTCGAAAGTTTTTTTCAGTTTTGCCTGATTAAACAAAAAATCGAAGAAGGCTCGCGGATCAAAATGCCGAGCCCGTAAGCCCGCATTCAGCGGCAGCCACCAGATTTCGCCATCATAATTCAGCCGGTCGCTGAAGCGGTTGATTTGTACGCCGGTAAAGCCATTGAGCTCAGTTGATTCGATGATCTGGTTAAAAAACTGCCCGGAGGTTTCATCCAGCAGCTGCGTTTGCAAAATCACACCAACGTGGGACACGTGGGACTGAGTAACCAACTTGGTCAGTAGCGAGAACGGCGCCCTGCCGCCAAAGGCGATGACATCGCCGGGTTTCATCAGCGCGCGGGCATCGGCATAAGAGAGTGTGCGCATGGTCATGGGTGGCCTCCTTGTTCACCATTTTGTATGACATTGCGGCGATTGTTGCATTTTTTCAGCAGTTTAAAAAAGCCTTGCCAGGGAAATAACAATCAACTCAGGAACCAAATAAAAACGCCGGACCTCAGGGCCCGGCGTTTTCGGCAGAATTGCTGTACTGCTTAGTTAGCAAGCGCGGCTTGCGTTACTTCGCAGTCCACTTGTCCATCCAGCCCAGCACCTTGGCGTACCACTGCTCCAGGTTGTCGGGGTTCAGGATCCAGTGATTTTCATCAGGGAAAATTAACAGCTCAGACGGAATGTTATTGCGCTGCATATAGCTGAAGGCCGCAAGTCCCTGATCGTATGGCACGCGGAAGTCTTTTTCGCCGTGGATAACCAACATAGGCGTCTTCCAGTTCTGCACATAGTTCACCGGGTTGAACTTCTCGTACAGATCGCGGTTTTTCTGATAGCTGCCACCGAACTCATATTCAGGGAACCACAGCTCTTCGGTTACATGGTACATGGAGCGCATGTCAAAAAGACCAGCGTGGTTAACCAGGCACTTGAAGCCGTCGTTCCAGTTACCCTGGATCCAGTTCATCATGTAGCCGCCGTATGAACCACCCAGAGCACAGGCGTTGTTCACGTCAAGCCATTTTTGCTGCTCACCCACGGCCGCCAGACCTTTTTGCAGATCTTCCAGTGGCTTACCGCCCCAATCGGTAGAGATTGAATCGGTAAAGGCCTGACCGTAGCCAGTGGAGCCGTGGAAATCGACCATCACCACACCGTAGCCGGCACCGGCCCACAGCTGGGCGTTCCAGCGGTGGCTGAAGGCGTTACCAAATGAGCCCTGCGGGCCGCCGTGTACCAGATAAGCTACGGGGTACTGTTTGCCTTCCTGATAGTTGGCAGGCTTGATCCAGTAGCCATACACAGTTTCGTTGTTCCAGCCTTTAAAGGAAAACTGCTGGAATTCACCGAATTTGATGTCGGCGAGTTTGGCCTTGTTCACCTCGGTCAGGCGGGTCAGACGGTCACCATCTTTACCCACAGTGTAGATATCACCGGGCTCAACCAGAGTTCGGCGGGTAAACACCAGTTTATCGCCGCTGCTGCCAATCAGGCTATTGGTGCCATCGTTGTAGATAGAGCGCACATCACCAAACTGGGTGTTAACTTCAAATACTGACACCTGACCCAGATCCTGGGCGGTGACATACAGAGTGCGGCTGTCGTCGCCAAACTGGATGGAGGATGGGCTTCTGTCCCACAGCGGCGCCACTTCTTTTTCTTCACCTGAGCGAAGGTCACGCAGCATGATGCCGTAACGATCAGCTTCGAAGCCCGGCTTCTTCATGGCGAGATACGCCATATAGCTGCCATCGGCGCTGAATACCGGCTGGGCATCCCAGGCGATGTTTTTCGAGGTCAGGTTTTCGGCCGCGCCGCCCTTCACGCTTACCTTCCACAGATCGTAGTTGGTGGTCCAGGCCTGATCTTTGCTCGGCGCCTTGGCGCTGTAGACCACATACTGGCTGTCGGCGGTAAAGGCGACTTCTTCCATGCCGGAGAATGGCTTGGGCGGCACTTCGGTATCTAGGCCCTTGGTGATGTTGACAGGCTCGCCGAGGCTGTTGCCATTAAGGCTTGCCACAAACAAATGGTTACGGGCATGGTCATGCCAGGTATCCCAGTGGCGCACCATCAGCTGGCTGTACTCACGGCCGGTGCTCTTGCGCTTACTTTCGGTTTCAAACTTGTCTTTGGAGCACTTGAGCGTGTCGCACTCAGGGTACACCCGCATGGTCATCACCAGACTCTTGCCATCGGGAGACAACTTGATGCCGTTGATATCGAGTGGCAAATCAGAGATTTTTACCGCTTCGCCGCCGCCAAGGGGCAGGCGGTAGATTTGGCTTGAGCCGTCGCGGCTGGCCAGGAACAAAATCGACTGGCCGTCTTTGGCAAACACCACATCGTGCTCAGTGCCCTTGGCGCTGGTGAGTTTAACCGGCGCGGCCTTGGGGTTGGTCAAATCCAGCATAAACAGGTTGGACTCGCTGCTGCCATCGTCAGCAACTTCTTTTACGCCGTACACCAGCTTGTTGCCGTCCGGTGACAGGGTCTCGGAGTGAAGTTTGTTCAGCTTGAGCAGCTGCTGCACTGAAAAAGGTTTGGCTTCGGCAAGGGCTCCGGCCGAAAAGCCTGCCAGTGCCAGCGAAAGGGCTACTGCGTTAAATGTGTTCATAGTGGTTGTCCGCAATGCTATTTGTTATTGGCGTTTCAATTCGCTCAAAATTCGATCTCAATTCGAGTTCAGGCGAAAAGCCGCTTTTTATTGGAAATTCACAGGTCATCGCCTCAGGCCATCCCGGCACACAGTCGGCGAAGATGACACCTTAATCAATGACAAAGGCCCAGACAAGTCTGTCCGGGCCTTTTTGTCAGTGCGTCAGGCTCAAGGCGCTGCCGCCCTTATGCCTTGGCGTTCTGGATGTTGACTTTCCAGATTGCCGGGCCGGTTTCGTGGGCGTTAACACCCTCAGAATCCACCGCCACAGTCACAGGCATGTCCTGTACGTCAAACTCGTAAATGGCTTCCATACCCAGATCTTCGAAGGCCACAACGCGGGACTTCTTGATGGCTTTGGATACGAGATACGCCGCGCCGCCAACGGCCATGAGGTACACGGCCTTGTGTTTGCGGATGGATTCAACAGTGGCAGGACCACGCTCGGCCTTACCAATCATGCCCATCAGGCCGGTTTTATCGAGCATCAGATCGGTGAATTTATCCATACGGGTGGCAGTAGTAGGACCGGCTGGGCCCACCACTTCATCACGCACTGGGTCAACCGGACCGACGTAGTAAATAAACTTGCCGGTAAAGTCCACGCCTTCTGGCAGACCTTCGCCGGATTCAATCAGGGTCTGAATGCGCTTGTGGGCCGCATCACGGCCGGTCAGCATCTTGCCGGACAGCAGCAGAGTGTCGCCGCTCTTCCAGGTTTCGATGTCGGCCTGAGTCACGGTATCCAGGTTTACGCGGCGC
Source organism: Shewanella jiangmenensis (assembly GCF_018596335.1). GTDB lineage: Bacteria > Pseudomonadota > Gammaproteobacteria > Enterobacterales > Shewanellaceae > Shewanella > Shewanella jiangmenensis. The sequence continues at coordinate 113,848 of NZ_JAHEPS010000005.1, forward strand.
ACGCTCTCGCCCACTTCCCAGGTGATGTTTGGCCAGTCGGCAAGACTTGGCGGCGCAAGATCAGCAGGACCCGTGCCATCGAGGTGGAAATGTACGTGGCGGGTCGCGGCGCAGTTGGGGATCATCACCACCGGCTTTGACGCAGCGTGGGTCGGCGCGGTTTTGATTTTCACATCCAGCACAGTGGTGAGACCACCCAGGCCCTGGGCGCCAATACCTAAATTGTTGGCACGGTTGAAAATATCAAGACGCAGCTTTTCTTCGCCGGTTTCGGCGCCCTTGGCCATCAGCTCATGGATATCGATGCTTTCCATCAGCGCTTCTTTGGCCATCACCGCCGCTTTTTCAGCGGTGCCGCCAATACCAATGCCCAGCATGCCAGGTGGGCACCAGCCAGCGCCCATAGTTGGCAGTGTCTTTTCAACCCAGGCAGCGATATCGTCGGATGGGTTCAGCATCGCCATCTTGGACTTGTTTTCGCTGCCGCCGCCCTTGGCGGCAATGGCCACTTCCACATGGTTACCGGGCACCATGTCGATGTGAACCACTGAAGGGGTGTTGTCTTTGGTGTTTTTGCGGCTGCCGGCAGGATCGGCAACAATCGAGGCACGCAGCGGGTTATCCGGATTGTTGTAGGCGCGGCGTACGCCCTCATCCACCATCTGCTGCACTGTCATGTCAGTTTTGTCCCACTGCACACCCATGCCCACTTTAACAAAGCAGGTCACGATGCCTGTGTCCTGACACAGAGGGCGCTTGCCTTCGGCCGACATGCGGCTATTGATCAGAATTTGGGCGATGGCGTCTTTGGCGGCCTGGCTTTGCTCACGCTCGTAAGCCTCAGCCATGGCATCGATAAAATCTTTAGGGTGGTAGTAGGAGATGTATTGCAGGGCATCTGCAACACTTTCAATAAAATCGGCCTGCTTGATCACGACCGGCGAGTGATTCTCTGACACTTTCTGCTCCGACTCTTTCAGCTCAATTTGTGAAAAACGTCATCAGCGCCAAGGCGCTGTAACGTTGCGTTTGTTTTGGTTAATCCTTTTTCGGCCAATATGATACTCTGTTGCAAAATTTTGGGCTACATCACAAGTTGAATAAGGTTAATCGATGTTTCCACCCCTGCCCAAGCGCGATTGTGCCGCGCCGCTTGCCACCCGGCAGCTTGACTGGTCGCTGACGACAGAAACCCTCTTCGCCGCCTTTGCCGGCAAACCCTGGTCGCTGCTGCTTGACTCGGCGGCGGCGCCCCACGTCGATGCCGCCCGCGACCTGATTTTTGCAAGCCCCATCGCTACGCTCAAAGTCTATGAAGACCATTCGCTGGTGACCATATGCGGCAGCGAGCCTGCACAAGTTTCAATAACCGAACACCACTGCCCTTTCGCACTGGCAAAAACGCTGCAGCAAAGTCTTTATCCTCACATAAAACAGAGCGCACTGCCCTTTAGCGGCGGCGCTGCAGGCGCCTTTAATTACGACCTTGGCCGCAACATCGAAACCCTGCCCGCCATTGCCAGCGACGACATTGGCCTGCCGTTGGCATCCCTTGGTTTTTATGATTGGGCGCTTATCAAAGAGTATCAAAGCGGCCAATGGACGCTGGTACATTACTTAGGCGAGGCTGCGCTCAATGACACCCTCACCATGCTGCAAAAGCTTATCGATGAATTCAGCGCTAACGGAGTGAGTGATGAAAACGGCACAAATGCCCAGAGCTGCGCTGGTAATCAGTGCGGCGCAGATGAGGCAACCAAAGCTTTGCAAAATAGCGAATTCAGCCTCAAAGCTCCGTTCACGCCGCAGATTGACCGCGCCGCCTACAACGATAAATTTGCGCGGGTGCAGCAGTATTTGCTGAGCGGCGACTGCTATCAGATAAACCTGACCCAGCGGTTCTCGGCGCCATTCAGTGGCGAACCGTGGCACGCCTACCGCACGCTTCGCGCAAGCAACAAAGCGCCCTTCTCTGCCTTTATGCGGCTTGATGAAGGCGCGATTGTATCGATTTCGCCGGAGCGGTTTTTAAAGCTGTCCGGCCGCCACATTGAAACCAAACCCATCAAGGGCACACTGCCGCGCTCAGCGGATCCGCTCACCGATGCCGCCAACGCTGAAGCGCTTAAGCGCTCGCCTAAAGATCAGGCCGAAAACCTGATGATTGTTGATTTGCTTCGCAACGACATAGGAAGGGTCGCAAGCCCGGGTAGCGTGAGCGTACCCAAACTGTTTGATATTGAAAGCTTTCCAGCGGTGCATCATTTAGTGAGTACTGTGACAGGCACACTTGCCGACGGTCTCGATGGCTTTGATTTACTCAAAGCGGCGTTTCCCGGCGGCTCCATCACAGGCGCACCCAAAATTCGCGCCATGGAAATCATCGAAGAGCTTGAACCTTCACGGCGCAGCATTTACTGCGGCTCGATTGGCTACCTAAGCCAGCACGGCGAAATGGATACCAGCATTGCCATTCGAACCCTCGTTGCCAAAGACGGCGTTATTCACTGCTGGGCGGGGGGCGGCGTGGTGGCCGACTCAAATGCCGATGCGGAATATCAGGAAACCTTCGATAAAGTCAGCCGCATTCTGCCGGTGCTGGAGCAGTCTCTGTCTCCGTCTCTGCCACTTACACAGGCACCGGCACTGGCACCTGCACTGCGAAATCAGGGCGAAGAAGCATGAGCCACTTCTTACCGCAGGATGAACTGACTATTAATGAGCTAACGCTGGACCAATTGAGGCTACGCTTTTCGCTGCAGCCCCTTCGCCATCAGCTGGTTTCAGCGCCGCTGCAAACGTCTTTGCGCCGCGCTGCGGTGTTAATCGCGCTCGAAACCTGGCAGGACGAAGTGCATCTGCTGCTCACCACCCGCCCGGCGCATCTTAAAGCCCATCCGGGGCAAATCAGTTTCCCGGGCGGAAAAATTGAGCCGGATGACCTCTCCCCAATCCACACGGCGATGCGTGAAGCTGAGGAAGAAATCGGCCTTGAGCGCAGTAATCTTAAGCTTTGGGGCAAGTTTCCCAACCATAAAACCTTCACCGGATTTGAAATCACCCCGGTCATCGCTGAGGTCAAATCGCCTTTTGCGCTTAAACTCGACCCCGGCGAAGTGGCCGACTGTTTTCGGGTGCCGCTGCGGTTTTTAATGGAAGACAGGCACAGGCATGTGCGCCGTTTTCACCGTCAGGGAGCAGAATACGAGGTGGTGTTTATTCCCTGGCAAGGGCGGCTTATCTGGGGCGCAACTGCGGCGATGATAGACTTGCTCTGCCGCCATCTGCGAGACGGCGGCGCGGTGAATAGCAGCCCCAAAAATTCGAGCCAATGATAAAGGCGATGGCGGTCAGATAAAGAAACTGATGTAAAGCCCGGCAGTCAGGGATGAGAGCAGAAGAAGCGGAATATTAAACCAGTATCCCATGCGGCTGTGATTGGCCACATAGATGTTAAACAGCAGGCTTACCAGACTTATGCCGCACACCCACCAAATCACCTGTTCAAGGCGCAGAGTCAGCGCCGGGTCCCAAAAAAGCCTAACCGCAGCCCCTTTGGAGAGAAAGTAGCCTACGGCCACATCGGGCCTGGCTTTATCAAAAATGACCAGCGCCCACACTGCGAGCGTCCAGCCCAGAATAGATAATCCTGCCAATAACAACTGAAATATTCGCAGCTTGCTCACGGCACACCTCCAAATTTGTTGGCTGGCGTAACAGGAATGTGAATATATTCCACAGCATACCTTTTTCAGCTTGAGAAAAGCCACCGGAAAGGTAATATAATCCTCCTTTTCCATTTTTTGTTACATGTCGTTGGAGATTAGAGCAGCAATGAGCATTGCATCTATCGCATCAGTATTTAAGGGTGAATTCGCCCCGGGCACCGAAATCACGGTGCGTGGCTGGGTTCGTACCCGTCGGGATTCCAAAGCCGGGATCTCCTTCCTCGCCGTTTATGACGGCTCCTGTTTCGATGCCATTCAGGGCGTTGTGCCCAATGCTCTGTCAAATTACAACGACGAAGTACTGAAGCTCACCGCAGGTTGCTCTGTGGTGATGACAGGTAATCTGGTGGAGTCTCCAGGCTCTGGTCAGGCGTTCGAGATGCAGGTAACCGCCGTTGAAGTCACCGGTTGGGTTGAAGATCCGGACACCTACCCGATGGCGGCCAAGCGTCACTCTATCGAACACCTGCGCGACGTGGCTCACCTGCGCCCACGCACTAACATCATCGGTGCCGTTGCCCGCGTGCGTAACTGCCTGTCTCAGGCGATTCACCGCTTCTATCACGAAAACGGTTTTATCTGGGTTTCCACCCCGATTATCACCGCGTCTGACTGTGAAGGCGCCGGTGAGATGTTCCGGGTCTCTACCCTGGATATGGAAAACCTGCCGCGTACCGACGCCGGCAAGGTAGATTACGACCAGGATTTCTTCGGTAAAGAAGCCTTCCTGACCGTATCAGGCCAGCTCAACGGCGAAACCTACGCCTGTGCTCTGTCAAAAATCTACACCTTTGGCCCGACCTTCCGCGCCGAAAACTCCAACACCAGCCGTCACCTGGCGGAATTCTGGATGGTTGAGCCCGAAGTGGCCTTCGCCAACCTGAACGATATCGCCGGTTTGGCCGAAGCCATGCTCAAGTACTGTTTCAAAGCCGTACTGGATGAGCGCATGGACGACATGAAGTTTTTCGCCGAGCGCGTTGAAAGCAGCGTGATTGAGCGCCTGGAAAATTTCGTCAGCAGCGATTTTGCTCAGGTTGATTACACCGACGCGGTGGAAATCCTCAAGACCTGCGGTAAAACCTTCGAGTATCCGGTTGAGTGGGGCGTGGATCTGCAGTCTGAGCACGAGCGTTATCTGGCCGAAGAACACTTCAAGGCGCCTGTGGTTGTGAAGAACTATCCAAAAGATATCAAGGCCTTCTACATGCGTCTTAACGAAGACGGCAAGACAGTTGCCGCGATGGACGTACTGGCTCCGGGCATTGGTGAAATCATCGGTGGCTCACAGCGTGAAGAGCGTCTGGATGTGCTCGATGCGCGTCTGGAAGAAATGAACCTGTCGAAAGAAGACTACTGGTGGTACCGTGACCTTCGCCGTTACGGCACTGTGCCGCACGCCGGTTTTGGTCTTGGTTTCGAGCGTCTGGTGTCTTACGTGACCGGTGTGGGTAACATCCGTGATGTAATTCCATTCCCACGTGCGCCGCGCAGCGCCAGTTTCTAAGCGCTTATCAAACCCGCGCTAAGACAACCAGCGCTAAGAAAACCAGCGTAAACACAAAGCCGCCCTAGGGCGGCTTTGTTATTTGGCGTTATTTAAGCGCCAGTCGCAGCTCAGGCAACAGTGGCGCAGCACTGCTGGATGTGCCCATAAAGCGCGCCATCAAGCTGCAAGGCGTCTTACAGTTAAGCACAGCTTGCTCTGGTACCACAAAATGGTAGTCCTCGGTACTTTTCGCTTCCAGCATCTGATTTCGAAGCGCCTGAGTAAACATCATCTCCTGCGACCAGGCCCACACGCTCTTGCCCGCTGCATCCAGCAAATGCAGATCAGCCCCCATGCCCGAGGTAAAATGCATCACCTGGGGGCCATCTGACACGTTGATAACTTGCAGCAGTACCTGCAAACTGCCATCGCTATTAACCTGATTCACGCTAAGATGCGCCTCAAGGCGCCCTTCTGTCACCTGACTACTCTCGCCCATACCGCTCTCACCGATAGTAAGCTCACCGATAGTAAGCTCACCGATAGTATTCACCCCAGTCACCGGGGCGCTTGCCCCGGCTGGTGCAGCCAACGCTGGCATGGCACAAAGCTCAAGGCCTGCGGCCATGGCAACATAAACAATATGAGAAGCCTTAAGTGCCATCAGTTACCTCCAAGCTTATTAAACAGTGAATCTTTGAGTTTATCTTTAAGCTTGTCGGTTTCCTGCTTAAGCTGGCCCTTCATCAAGGCTTCGGTGTCGAGCGCAAACTTGGGCTCGGTGAAACCGCCGTTAATGATCAGCGGAATTTCGACGCCTGAGAGCGCCGAGCTGCCGCCCTGACCTTCGAGGGAGCCCACCACCTTGGTGGCAAGGCGATAATCCAGGGTTTCATCCAGCAAATACGCATCGCCGCGACCGGAAATACGCAGCAGCGGCGAGAGCATCAACAAGTCGGGGTTATGCACTTTGCCGCCACCAATGACCAGGGTGCCGGTGAGCGCCGAGAAATCGGTCTTTTGCTCCTGGGGCGCTGCGCTGCTCATATCGCCTTTAAGCTTGGCCTGGGCCGAGCGGATCATCTGCGCCACGTTTACGCCATGCAGCGCGCCGTCGGTGATTTCAAATCTGCCGTTGCCGCTGAGCTCCTTTTTAAGCCGCTCAGGCAGCAGCCCCACGCCCTTACCCTGCACACTGAAGGTGGCAAGCCCCTCGAGCATGTCAACTTCGGCAAGTGCCATCAAAAGCGGCCGGATCTGCACGCCCAAAAGCTGTTTATTGAAACTGTAATGAACCGGGCGCTGACGGCCATCAAGGCTTGCACTGGCATCGAGCTTGCCGCCATAAAGGCTTGCGGCAAGTTTACTTACTTTAAGCACACCGCCATTAAGGTCAGCGGCAACTTGCCAGTCGGTGGTGGTCAGGCCCGCCACTTTGACCGACTCGATACTGAGGTCAAGCTTGGCATCCACGGCTTTGAGTGCACTAAGATCGGGCTCCTTAGCAGAAGCCGCGCCTTCGCTGCCTGCGTTGGCGTTGGCTTTGGCTTTAGCGTTGGCATCGGCCGGTTCACTTTCACCGAGCAGCGCAGCCACATCAGTGGCACCCAGCGCGAGCTTGGCGTCAATAAAGGGCACTTTTCTGCCGTAATCGACCGACAACTCACCTTTGGCACCAAGCTCAGCAAGGTTTAGTTTTTCAAGCACCAATTGGGCGGTTTTAGACTCAAGCGCCACCTTGGCAGAGCCTGCCAACGCAAGCGCAAGCTCGCCCTTTGGCAAAGCTTCACCCTTGGCGGTTACATCAAGCGAAAGCCCATCAAGAGATACGGCATCGAGCGCTGAGCTTACCAGCAGCTGAGTATCCCCTTTCCCTGAAAGGCTCATGTCAGCGGACTGCGCCCGAAAAGCAAACTCAAGTTCACTGGCTTTGCCCGGGGTAAAGGCATCCAGAGTCAGTGATTCAAGCACCAGGCTTTGCTTGCTGCCCTTGCCTTCATCGATAAGGTTTATGGCGGTATCGCGGATAATAATGCCGCCGATGGAAAAGCCGCTGAGCGCAGGCGCACCGCCGGATTCCTGACCTGCTTCCTTACCGTTGCCGGTCAAGCCATCAAAACTTGATTTACCCTGTTTAGTGGTCACAAGATTCAGGCTCGCGCCTTCAAGGCGCAGCTCATCAATTTGAATATCACGGCTTAGCAGCGGCATCAGCTTCACTTCGGCGACCGCCACCTTAACCGATGCCATGGTCTTTTCAGTGAAGCCGTCAGGGTTTGACAGACTGACGCCGCCAAGCTTGATGCCGACAGACGGAAAAAACTGCCACGCGAGCGGCTCACTTATCACAAGCTCACGTCCGGTTTGCGTTTTTACCTTTTCCACCAGCAGCGGTTTTAAGTCATCGGCGCTGAAAAACAAGGTCAGATACAGTGCCGGCACCGCCACCAACAGTAAAATGGCAATCACCAGCCATTTGATAAGCTTCATATTGCTCTCCTTAAACAACAGTCCATAAACATCTGCCTTTAAACATCAGTCCTTAAATGTCAGTCCTTTAGTGGCAGCCGAGTGCGGGAAATGGCTACCCCGTTATCGTCGGCATACAGCCAGTTACCGGGGAAAACGTCAACGCCGGCAAGGGTCAAAGGCAGCTCTTTATCACCAACACCGCGCCTTTCAGTTTTAATGGGTACATGGCCAAGGGCCTGCACCCCCAGCGCCAACGTATTAAGCGTAGCAACATCACGCACGGCGCCATAAATAATCACACCGGACCAAGCGTTTTTGACCGCACTGGTCGCAATCAAGTCGCCGAGCAGGGCTTTTTCCAGCGAGCCGCCGCCATCCACCAGCAGCACCCGCCCGTGACCTGGCTCTGCCAACAACTCCTTTACCCGCGAGTTATCTTCAAAACACTTAACCGTGACAACCTCACCACAAAATACCCGCTTTGCTCCATACTGACGCCAGGGCGCGGCCAATAACGTCAGCTCATCAGCGAATTCATCAAACAGATCGGGTAACAAGTCGAGCATCGAAGATCCCTCTTTTTGAGTAATAAATTAATTAAAGTCTCAGTATTTCATTTGGTTTAGACCACTTTAACCCGCTGAATATTCTTGCTCAAGCTAAAGACTGCGGCTTTCACTCCAGAGCGCAATTCTTTATAATGCGACTCCACCGCGGTACTCTTACCCGCGCTATTTCCACAGTGAAAGTGAAACCTTGATGACCAGCGATATTGAATTACAACGGGCAATGGCTGCGCTTGATGAGTATGGCTACGATAAAAAGCTGTCGTCCGATCTCGAGCAAGCCCGAAATAAACAACAAATGCGTAAATACCTCGACGGGCTTGATTACAGCATTCGGCGCATGGAATTGCTGCAGGAAACCGTAAATGAATGGGTTGCAGAGAAAAAAGCTGCGCACGCCCAGCAAGAAAGCATTCAGACCTATAAATCCAAGATTATTAATCTGTCCCGTGAATTAAACATTTCCTACAACGAAGTGTTGGAAATCATGGCCCAGCTTGACAGTAAAAAGCGCTGACACCCCGGGCAGCCAAATGGCTGCCGGGTGTCGTAGTGCGTTAAATTCTGAATACCGAAATTAACGCATTCATCTGTTTTGCATCCGCTTCAATACTGTCGCTGCTTTTGGCAACCGCATCGGTTTTGTGCTGATTGTCGCGGGAAATGTCGTTTATCCGATTGATATTCATATTCAGCTCGCCAATTACCGCATGTTGATCGTCGGTGGCGTGCGCAATATGGTTATTCATTTCATTGATTTGGCTGATGGCGGATTTAATCTGTGCCAGCGCATCCACCACCTCGGCCGCCTCATTGACCGTCTCTTCCGACTGATTTTTTGCCCGGCCAATCGAGGCATTGACCCGCTCAACAGACGAGCGGATGGCCTCAATTATACTATTGATTTGGCGGGTCGAATCTTGCGTGCGGCTCGCGAGTGTCCGCACTTCATCGGCGACCACGGCAAAGCCGCGCCCGGCCTCGCCGGCACGCGCCGCTTCAATGGCAGCATTAAGCGCAAGTAAATTGGTTTGCTCGGCTATACCTACAATCACATCGAGAATTTGGCCAATCTGACCGGAGCTTACCTGCAGCTCACGGGCAACCTCGGCCGTCACCTCAAGCTCACCGGACAATTTTTTAATGTGCGTCATGGCGGTGCCGACCACCTGCTGGGTGCTGTCGGTTTGCTTCTGTGCAAGCACAGCGCCATCGGCGGCGACCTTGGCGTTGGAGGCTACATCGGCGGCGGTGACCGCCATCTGATTGATGGCAGTCGCCACGCTTTCTGTTTCGGATTGCATGTTGCGGGTGATGACGCCCGCCTCATGGGCAATACCAGACAAGCCGCTGGCAAGGCTGCGGCTATGGGCGGCCGAGTCACTGACCGAGCGCACCAGGGTCTGAATTTTTGCGATAAAGAGGTTAAAGAACACCGCAACCTGCGACAGTTCATCACGCCCCTGTTCGCTGAGTCTTAAGGTCAAATCGCCCTCACCCTGGGCAATATTGCGAAATGCATCCATGGTTTGTTTAAGCGGCTCACTGATACTGCGGCCAATCACCAACAAAAGCGCAAGCACAGGTCCCCACACAAGCACAAATACCAGCAGGTATTGCCAGGCAAAGTCTCGCTTCTGTGCAGCGATATCATCGATATAGATGCCAGAGCCAATCACCCAGCCCCAGGGCTCGAAGCGCTTTACGACACTCATTTTCGGGCTTGGGGTGACTGCGTCCGGGCGGTTCCACTGGTAATTGACCAGCGCCGTGTCAGCGCTCTGGGTCAGGCGCAGCATTTCGGCAAAGAGCCTGACGCCATTTGGGTCGCTCATGTTACTGACATTGGTGCCCACCAGCTTTTTGGCAAAAGGATGCTGGATCATCATCCCTTGTCTATCGATGGTGAAGTAATATTCATTGCCGGAATAACGCAGGTTATCGAGCGCCCTGAGCGCCTGTTGCCGGGCGTCGTCGTCACTGAGCTCATTGCGAAGCGCTCTGGCATGGTAATCGGCAACCATGTTCACCGACACGTCCATCAGCGCCCTTAATCTTGCTTCCTTTTCTTTCAGCAGCACATCATCAAGGCTTTTGAGCGCAAACAAAAACATGGCCACAGTGGCGATGATACAAAGTAAAATCATCACCCACATCCGCCGCGAAATCTGATAATTCCTCAGTACATTTCCGAGCATGGTTCCCCCTCCCGGTTGTTATGTAATTCTTTGATATCCATATTAATGCGTCTATCAATTAAACAAACTACACTTTAGTAGGGTTGAAAAAACATCGGTGAGTGATGAACAAACCAGCTCTGTCATTCCTGTCGCTGCTGCTTTTGTCTGCTGCCCTGTGGTTTGCAGGCACCCTGTTGCTGCCCAAATCACCCATCCAACACCCCAGGCTCAGTATTGCCATTTCGGCTACTCCCCTGTCCAGTCCTTTTATTCTGGCAAGCCAGCTTGGCTATTTCAAACAGCATGGTCTCGAGGTTGAAATTAAGACCCTGCTTGGCGGCGTTCGCTGCTTTGAGGCGCTGGTTAATGAGGAAGTGGACCTTGCGACCAGTTCCGAATCCGTGGTGATGTACAACGCCTTTACCCGGGATGATTTCTCGATTATCGCCACCTTTGTTACCTCGGATAATGACGTCAAGCTCATTACCCGCCGCGGTAATGGCATTAAAAACTTTGACGATATTCGCCAGCGCCGGGCCGGTGTGGTGCAGAAAAGTGCCAGTGAGTATTTTCTCGAAACCGCCATGGTGCTGCATGGCATAGAGCGCAATGCCTATAAGATTGATTACCTGCAGCCCGAAACCATCGGTGATGCGCTCAAGTCTGGACGGGTTGACCTGATTTCAGTGTGGGAGCCCTTTGCACACCAGATAAGGCGCCAGCTTGGCGAAGACGCCATCGTTCTGCCAACAAGAGGCCTGTACCGCCTGTCATTCAATTTGCTTGCCAGACGTGACGAGCTGCCAATCAAGCGTGATTTGCACATTAAGCTGTTAAAGGCCCTCGATGATGCGGTGGATTTTGCCATCAGGGAGCCGGAGCGGGCCAAAGCCATCGTTGCCGATGCGCTGCATGTGCCCCGGGATGAAATCGATGCCTTCTGGCCGGACTATCATTTTCATTTAACCCTCGATAAAACCCTGCAGCTCGATTTGTTGACCCAGGCCAAATGGGCCATAGGCTCAGGCTACGTCAATCAGCCAGAGCCTCCTGATTTTGAGAGTTTTATTGATGAAACTGCGCTTAATAGAGCTGACCGCGAAATCAATGCGGAGGAAAAGCCATGACCCTGGCAGGACGCCTTAAGTTATCGGTCAGTTTGTCAGTCATGGTGCTCGGTGTTCTTGGGGTGCTTATCGGTTATCTGTACGAATTAGTGGTGCGCGGATACGAGCAGAGCGATGCCTATCAGCGCATTCAAATCACCCTGTCACAAATGGCCGGCGAGCTTTGGCAAGTGCAGCAACTTAAGTTGCTCGATGCGCGGGAAAACGCGCTGCAACTGTCAAACGAGCTCAATATGCAGCTTAGGGAGCTAAATGCCGTTGGGGTGAATGCGGGCTACCTCGATCATCTTTCGCGCTCCAATGAAAGCCTGCGCCTGTTACTCAATCTCTACCCGGACGAGCTCAAAACGGCCAGCAGCGAGCGGTTAGAACTCCTCAACGCCCGCCTCAACAGCCTGCAGCTGTCGATGCAGGAAGAAGCGACCGAGCTGCGCCACCGGATGGCGCAAACCCGCTACGGATCAATTCAGTCGCTTATCATCTCGGTCAGTGCGCTGGTGCTGCTGACCATGGTGTCAGCCATCATGTTCCACCTGCATACCCTGCAACTTTTCAAAGCGGGGATGGCATCGCTTAAAACCGGGATTATTCGCGCCGCAAGTGGCGACCTTGATTCGCGCATCCTCGAAAAGTCGCCTATTCCCGAGTTTGAAGAGTTAAACCACCAGTTCAATTTAATGAAGCAGGAGCTGCAGGTTCTCACCATCAGCCGCGACGAGCTGCAGCGGGTGGTGGATTCAAAAACTCAGCTACTCAAACAGCAAACCGAAGAGCTGAAATACGAAGCCGAGCATGATGCCCTGACAGGGGTTTACAGCCGCTATGCCTTTAACAGCCTGCTTGAGCAAACCCTGCTGCGGCTTGAGCGCACCGGTGGCACCGGCGCCATGCTGTTTATTGACATAGATAAATTCAAACCCATCAATGACAACTATGGTCACGCCATCGGCGACCATGTGCTCATTACTATCGCCCAGCGGATCTCCCACACCATTCGCAAGTCAGACATGGTCGCCCGCATAGGCGGCGATGAATTTTTGGTGTGGCTCGAGCCGATAGAAGATGCGCTGCAGCTAAATATCGTCATAAGCAAACTGCTGACTCAGCTACATCAGGATATTCTATTTCAAAACATTCATTTGCTGATTGATGTCAGCATTGGCGTCAGCTTTTACCCCAAAGATGGCACCAAAATAGAAGAATTGATGGAGATTGCGGATAAGAATATGTACGCCTGCAAGCGCGGCGAAACCCAAAGCAGCAGCCTTTTGCCGAAGGCTTAAGAAATAGACTTAGTACCTTACGCCAGGTCACTGCCCCCGAGTTTTAAGCCCAGCACTTTCGTTAGCAGCCCGTAAAACCCATGGTCAGCTCACCTCTTACAACCTATACAGCTCTACGAGCCGAAGTCACGATAGCGACCAGCTTGGCACGCCGAATCCAAAGCAGCACCGCCACCGCTGCGCCATAGAGCATAGGTTCAATCAATCCGGACTTCACAGACCATGCATAGTGCAGCACAATCACAGGCGCTGCCAAATAAATGAGATTATGAAGCAGCTGCCAGCCTTTGCCCATGCGCCGGCGAAGCCGGTTAAAAGATGTAACGGCAAGCAGTAAAAGTACGATAAAGGCGAGCATACCCACCACCAGATAGGGCCGTTTTATCACTTCCGAGAAGAGTAAATTAAAGGCAAACAGCAGATCCAGACTGATAAAAATTGCCAGATGCAAGCCTGCGTAAGCAAAACTCCAAAGCCCAATCAGGCGGCGACACTCGAGTAAAAATCCCGCTTGCAGGGCCTTGGCAAGCGGTGACACCAACAAAGTGACAAGCAGGATATTGAGCGCCCCTTTACCGGTAAAATGGATAAGGTATTGCACCGGATCGCCGCCAAGCAGCCCCTGATTAACGCCGTAAATCAGCCACAGCAGCGGCAGCGAAAACACAAGATGCAAGGCGCCCTTAAACCACAGCAGTGCGCGGCGTGAAAGCCGACGCGGCTGGCGCCTTGGTGTTGACCTTGATGCTGGCGTGATTGATGGGCTTGCCGCCACCTTTTCTGGGGCAGCAGACATTAATAAAACCTCTTTAAATCCAGACCTTTGTATAAATGCGCCACTTCGGCCTCATAACCGTTAAAGAGCCTAGTGGGAATGCGACTCGCGCTGAATAGCCCGCCCGGGCCAATACGCCGCTCAGACGCCTGCGACCAGCGCGGGTGATCAACCGCTGGATTAACATTGGCGTAAAAACCGTATTCATCAGGTGCAAGCTTATTCCAGCTGGTTGGCGGCTCTTTATTCACCAAACTTATCCGCACCACTGACTTAATGCTTTTGAAGCCGTACTTCCAGGGCACCACCAGCCGAATTGGCGCGCCGTTTTGTGGCGGCAGGGTTTTACCGTAAAGCCCGACACTTAACAGCGACAGCTCATTCATGGCTTCGGCTACCGTGAGCCCCTCAACATAGGGATAATCCACCCCGCCACCAATAAAGCGATTCTTTTGCCCGGGCATTTGATTGGGGTCGTACAGGGTCTCGAAGGCAACGTGCGTGGCGCTGGATTTCACCCCGGCCTTGGCGAGCAATGCCGCAAGGGGAAAACCAACCCAGGGAATGACCATAGACCAGGCTTCGACGCAGCGCAGGCGGTAAATTCGCTCTTCGAGGGCAAACATTTTAAGCAAATCATCGTGATCCAGCGTCAGCGGCGTATCCACCAGGCCGTCAACCTTAAGCATCCAGGGATTGGTGATAAGGCCCTGGGCATTTTCTGCCGGTGAGGTTTTATCTGTGCCGAACTCATAAAAGTTATTGTGGGTTGTGACTTTATCTTCGCCGGTGAGCGGCTCGGACAGGTCCTGAAACCGCTCAGGGCGGCCAAATTGCAGCGCCTGTGGTATAAACGCCGGCGGCTTTTTCTCGCTGAAGGCATCAAAAAGCCCGGCCTGCGCTGTGCCCGAAAATCCTGCGCCCGTAAGCCCTGCTCCCAGCGCGCCAAGACCCAGCGCTTTGACGATGGCGCGCCGCTCCCTGAACACCGCCTCCGGCGTCACTTCCGCTTCACTGATGGCCCAGCTTGGCTTGGTCACACGCCGGGTAACAAAATCAGACCTTTTCATGGCAGGCACTCCAAAAACTGAGGGGTATAGTGACTATAGACAGGCACCAGGTCGGACTTCTTTCATCCCAACGTCAAAATTATGTCTGTCTGCGCATTTATCGCACGTCAGGCTCTTGATGGGCAAATGGCGCCATGCCAAGCTTAGCGCCAATAACCGGACTCAGGGATAGTCATGTCACCGCTTACGCTTTTTTCCGTTCCTCAGTGGATTGCCATCGCCGCCGTGGCCTTGTTGTTTTTGATGATTGGCGCCTTAATCAACCAAATTCTCACCCGCAGACGCTGGGAAAGTCTGGATGAGATGCGCATCCGGGAGCATCAGCAGCTTGTGGCCAATCTTGAGCAACAGCTCGAAGAAGCCAGACTGCAAATTGATGATCGGGAAGATAAACTCACCTTCCTGCAAACCCGCCTTGAAGATGTCAGCCAGAAATACGGCGAAGCCCGCAGTGAAGCGGCGCGGATCCCAGCCCTTGAGCAATCGGTTAGCGACAATCACCGCGCGCTGATGGAAGCAAAGCTCGACACCGCCAAGGCACTGGCGATGCACCAAAGCCAGCAGGCCCGCTTTGAGGCGGAGCGCACCGCATTTGAAGAAAAACTTAAACTGCTTGAAACCGCCGAGCAGCGCCTGAATCAACAGTTTGAAAATCTTGCCAACAAAATTTTTGAACAAAAGGCCGAGCAGCTAAAAGGCTCTAATTTACTACAGCTTGATTCCGTCATCGGCCCACTCAAGCAGCAAATCGACGGCTTTAGAAAGCAAGTCAGTGAATCCTACTCACTTGAGCAGGCCGAGCGCAGCAGCCTTAAGCATCAGCTCGAGCAACTGGCCGCAGTCAACCTTAAGATGAGCCAGGATGCCATTAACCTGACCAACGCGCTTAAGGGCGATAACAAGGCACAGGGCAACTGGGGCGAAGTGATTCTTGAGCGGGTATTAACTGAAAGCGGCCTGCGCGAAGGCCATGAATACCATACCCAGCAGGAGCTTAAATCCGAGTCAGGCCAAAAGTTCAAGCCCGATGTGGTTGTGCATCTGCCAGGCGACAAGGACGTGGTTATCGATGCCAAAATGTCCCTTACCGCCTATGAGCGTTATTTCAATGCCGACAACGATGCCGATAAGGCCATTGCCCTCAAAGAGCACGTGCAGTCGCTCAGAAGCCATATCAAGCTGTTGTCACAAAAAGACTATCACCGCCTCTATGGCTTAAAGAGCCTGGATTATGTGCTGATGTTTGTGCCGGTGGAGCCTGCATTTTTGCTGGCGCTGGAGCAGGACCCGACACTGGTAAACTATGCCCTTGAGCACAACATCATGCTGGCAAGCCCGACCAACCTGTTGGTGGCGCTGCGTACCATTCACAATATCTGGCGTTATGAGTATCAGGATCAGAACGCAAGACGCATCGCCACCGCCGCCGGGCGGATTTATGACAAGCTGTGCGGCTTTGTTGAAGACATGGACAAGCTTGGCCGTACCCTCGATGGCGCGCAGAAGAGCTTTCAAACGGCCATGGGCAAGTTGTCCACCGGCAAGGGCAACCTAATTCGACAGGCGCATCAGATGCACCAGCTCGGTGTCGATGCAAGCAAACAGCTCGACCGGCAGCTGCTGGATATGGCCATGGATGACAGCCATGACGAAGCAACATCAGAGCCAGAAGCAACCGCATTGCCAAAACCAGCGTCCATTTCATCGCACAGTTCAGGTGCTCATTCCCTTGGTCAGGCCAACGGCTCATCGGGTCGTTCGGAGGATTTACATGCTTAAGAAGTTGTACAGTGGCTGCTTGCTGTCGGCACTGATTTTTTGCTCCCCTGCCCAGGCAGACATCAATAAAGACAGGGATCGTTTTTTAAAAGCCGAAGCCGCCCTTAAAGCCGGCAAGATGGACGAATATCAGCGCCTTAGAAAATCGCTGTCAGACTACCCATTGAGCCTTTACCTTGATTTCAATGCCAGTATCGATGACATACTGCATCAGGATGCGCCATCGGCGCTCGGCTCTATCAAGGCCTTTAAAGACTCGCCGCTTGAGCTCTCGGCCCGCCACCGCTACTTACTCAACGCCGGTAAAAAAGAGCGCTGGAATGATTTTCTCTACCTCACTCCGGAGCTGCCAAAAGATACTGTGCTGCAGTGTTACTACTATCTGGCCAAACTCAAACAGGGTGATAAAAAGCTGGGTCTCGAAGGCGCACGCCGCCTGTGGGTACATGGCAGCTCACGGCCGGAAGAATGCGATCCGCTGTTTGCCGCCTGGATTAAAAGCGGCGGCCGCACCCAGGAGGTGATCTGGAGCCGGATGTTTTTGGCCTATGAAGCAGGCGAAGAGCAGCTCTTGAGTTTCCTTGCCCAAAAGGTGACCAGCCACCCCAAAGAAGCGCAGAAATTCATGACGCTTTACAAAGACCCACGCACAGTACGCCACACCGAGCGCTTTAAAGCCAAGGCACCTGTGGTGGGTGACATGGTGGCGATTGCCCTTAAGGCGCTGGCCCGCAAAGATCTGCTCGAAGCGGTTAAGCTGATGGAAAAGTACGAAAAGGCCGGACGCTTTACCAAGTCGCAGGCATCTTCGTTACATGCATTTATGATCCGTCGAATCCTGTCACGTCAGGAAGAAACCCTGCAAAGCTACGCTGACAAACATCTCGCGTCACTTAAATCAGACGATTTGACCGAGCTTAGACTGCGCTGGGCCATTCGCGATGGCGACAGCGCAAGCTTCGAGCGCTATTTGCCGCTGCTTAGCGCTGAAACCGCAGCCAAGGAGCGCTGGCAATACTGGCAGGCGCGCATCGCCAAAGATAAAGCGAGCGCAGCTGCCATTAATAAAACCCTCGCCGCCGACCGCAACTTTTACGCTTTCCATCTCTCTGATGAGCTTGGGATTAAACCCACACTGAAAGACATTCGCCTTGCTGACAGCTTTGATGAAAAGCAGCTTGCCAAAGACGATGGCTTTAACCGCTTTAAAGAATTACTCGCGCTCGATAGGCCCAATCAGGCCCGCATCGAATGGTTCAACCTGCTGTCGCGTCACGAGCCTGCTGTGCAAACCGCCTATGGCCGCTGGGTCGAAAGCAAAAACATGTATCTCTATGCGGTCGATACCTCCATTCAGGCCAAATTCTGGGACGATTTGTCCATGCGCTTCCCCTTCGCGGAAGAAAAGGGATTCACCAAGGCCGCCCAGAGTCATCAGCTGAATAAAGAAGAGCTGCGCTCCATCGCCCGCCGTGAAAGCGCCTTTAATCCCAAGGTTAAATCACCCGTGGGCGCCCTGGGCTTAATGCAGGTCATGCCCGCCACAGCCAAGCAGACCGCCAAAAACCTTGGCCTTAAATACACAAGTGAAGATGCCCTGCTCGACCCCGCCTTTAATATCCGCATCGGCAGCGCCTATTACGCCGGGCTTCTTAAGCGCTACAACAATAACCGGGTGCTCGCCACCGCCGCATACAACGCCGGTCCATCGCGGGTTAATGCCTGGCTTGCCCGCAGCGGCGGCAAACTGGATGTAATGGCCTTTATCGAGTCCATTCCCTTTAAAGAGACCCGTGAATATGTGCAGGCGGTGCTGAGCTACCGGGTGATTTACGAGCAGCGTCAGGGCATCAACAAGCCGCTGTTTTCAGACGCCGAACGTCACTTCAAATACTGACATTGGCGACAACGGCTGGCCGTAAGATCAGTTAGGTGGCAAGGTCACTTAGGTCGCAACGTCGCTTAAGTGGTAAATTACCTGGGCTATAGCGGCAGCCGGCCTTGTTAATCAGGCAGCATTGACTGAACACCGCCAGACATGAAGCCGTAGTAGCAAAATAACAGGGGGCCAAAAGGCCCCCTGCTCAGTTTTGAACCAGTCAGCACCTTTTACCCCGCCGCCGTTCAAACAAAGGTTGCAGCCGCACAAAAGATGATAATAATTATCAATTCAAAACACCCATACCACTGGTAACCCATGTCCTCCCTGAGCGCGGTGAGTTTAAGCTGCGAATACCAACCCATAGTGTGTCTGCAAACCGGTGCTATTAAGGCCTATGAGGCGCTGGCCCGCTTTTATGACCACGAGCAGCAAGCCATTGCCCCCAATCTGGTGTTTGAAGCGCTGCACCAATGCCCGCACGCCCTGTCGCAAACCGAATACGCCGCCAAGTGCCTGCAGCTTGCCGCCGCGCCGCCCGGGTTTGGGCTTTTCGTCAATCTTGACCCCCACAGCCTTGATAAACCCATGCTGAGCGCGTTACTGCCAAAGCTTGAAGCGCACCCAGCGTTGGTGGTTGAGCTGATTGAGAACACCTGTATCAGCGATGCCATTATGGCCTCAAAGCTTGCCCGCGAGCTTAAGACGCGCCGCATTGCCGTGGCCCTTGATGATTTGGGCGCGCCCCATGCGATGCTGTCGCTTGAGTTACTCGCCGCCGTTGACTGGATTAAATTCGACAGGCATTGGCTAAGCGAGCTTCACGAGCCACATTGCTGCGCACTCCTGCAAGCCCTTATTCAGTTTGCCCGCGCAAGTGGCAAGCCCACGGTGATTGAAGGCATAGAGACCGAGGCGCAGCGCCAGAGTGCGCGGGAGCTTGGTATCGACATGGCGCAGGGATTTTTGTTCAGACCGGCATTTATACACGCAAGCGAGCGCCATGCATTAAGCGCGCGCTCAATTGAGATCCTGAGTAGCTGAAAACTGACCAACTGAGGCCTGAGCAACTGAAGCCCTCGCAACAAGAGCCTTAATGGCTCAAACCCTTTGTTGTAGCGCGCACAGGTGCAGCTTTACGCCGGCCGCTGATGGGTACAAAGTCTCATCACAAGGCCGTACACGTATCACAAGTCCGTACAAGTCCCCGCCGCGCTGGCATAAAGCGGTAAAATTTCGCATAGTAAGCAGAGCCTTAAAATAACAATCACAGGCATGCTTCAACGTGCCGTACCCTGAAAGGAAATCAAGGATGCAGGACAGCTTGATTAAAAACAGCTCGGTTAACAGCAGCGGCGTTTCCGGCAGTTCGGTTAGCGGCAGCGCCCCGGCCAGCAACGACATTGCCAACCTGACCGCCCAGCTTGAGCGGGTACTGCTTGGCAAACCGCAGCAAATCCGCCTCGCCCTCGCCTGTGTGCTCGCCCGCGGCCATTTACTGATTGAAGATCTGCCCGGCATGGGCAAAACCAGCATCAGTCAGGCCATGGCCAAAAGCCTCGGGCTGTCGTACCAACGCATTCAATTTACCAGCGACATGCTGCCCGCCGACATCATAGGCGTTTCCATTTACGATAAATCGCTGAATCAGTTTGTATTTCATCCGGGGCCCTTGTATCACCAAACCATTTTGGCCGATGAAATCAACCGCGCCAGCCCCAAAACCCAAAGCGCGCTGCTGGAAGCCATGGCCGAGGGGCAAATCACAGTTGATGGCCAAACTCACCCGCTGCCACGGCCCTTTTTCGTGATTGCCACCCAAAACCCCACAGAGCAGTCCGGCACCTTCCCGCTGCCCGAATCCCAGCTTGACCGCTTTATGATGCGGATTTCTCTGGGTTATCCCTCCCGCGAGGCGGAGTTGATGATGCTGCAGGGCAAGGGTGACAGCCCAGCCGCCCCACTGCCCCAGTGTATCAGCCCGTCTGAGCTTGCCAGGCTTCAGGCCGAGATAGACAACGTCAGCGCCTCCGATGCGGTGCTTGGCTACCTGCTGGCGCTGGTAGAAGAAACCCGGCTGCTCGGTGAAGGTTACGGCCTGTCGCCGCGTGCATCCAAGGCGCTGCTTGCCGCCGCCCGCGCCTGGGCGTATCTCAGCGGGCGCCGCTTTGTGGTACCGGAAGACATTCAGGCGGTATTTGTCAGCGTGGCGCAGCACAGGTTGCCGGGCAGCAGCCGTCAGCAGGGACAAAGCCTTGCCGAGCGGGTGCTCTCGACCGTCAATCCCATTCGCTGATAACGCCGCTGAGGGCAACGACGTGAGCCGATTCGGCATCAAGCTTGAACCTTTCCTTGCCAAGCGCTTGCCGCCTGCGCGTGAGCAAACCCTTAGCCACAAAGGTATTTTCATCCTGCCCAGCACCTTTGGGTTAGTGTGGTTATTGCTGGTGGCGCTGCTGTTTTTGCTCGCCACCAATTACCAGAACAACCTCATTCTTGGCATAGCGCTGCTGATGAGCAGCCTGTTTGTCACCTGCATTCTGTACAGCTATCGAAACCTCGAGGGCCTGAGTTTGCAGCGCCTGACATTGCCGACTGTGTATGCCGGCAGCACACTGCCGGTGCCGGTGCGTCTGTCGGCCAAACGGGATGTCCACCAGCTGAGCCTTGAATTTGCCGCCATGCCGCCCTGCTCGGCGGCGGTCACGCCCGGACCAACCGATGTATTGATTCCCGTTACCGCGCCCAAGCGGGGCCTCTTTAACCCAGGCAGGCTTAAAGTACAGTCATCCTATCCCCTTGGGCTAATGCGCACCTGGACCTGGGTTGATTTGGATATTTGCCATCCGGTATTTGCAAGCCCCATAGAGGCGCCGCTGCCACTGGTGCGTCTGGATGAGGATAAAGCGCAGCATGACCTGGGAGCCTGGATCCCGGGCGTGGATGAATATCAGGGGCTTAAGAGCTACATTCCCGGCGAGTCACTCAAGCAGGTCGCCTGGAAGCAATTGGCCCAGGGGCGCGGCATGCTGTCAAAAGACTTTGCCGAGCCTCAGGGCGCGCCGCGCTGGCTAAGCCTGCCATCTGACAGTGTAAGTGAAAGAGAGCACGGGCTGTCGGTGCTCTCTTTTTGGGTGGACGAGCTGTCGGCGCGTCAGCAAATCTTTGGCCTGTCGCTGCCGGGGCTAAAGATTGCGCCATCCCTTGGCGAAGCGCACCGCATCGAGTGCCAGATTGCCATCGCCTGCGTTGGCGCCCCACCTGAACTTATCCAGCGCTTCAGCGCGCGCCGCTGACGGGGACTGTAATCATGGCCTTGCTGCAACGACTGAAATGCCTCGTCGGCCCCGCTATCACAGATGAAATCATCAGCCGTCAGACGCTGCTGTGGCTGCTGCTGGTCCACCTTGCGCTGGTGGTGCCGCTTGCCGAAAAAACCACGCCATGGGCGCTTGGGATCAGCGCCATTTGTCTGGTGTGGCGCGCCGGTATTTTCTTTGGCAAGGTGGCGAGGCCGCCAAGGCTTTTGGTGACCGCGCTCGGGCTTGCCTCTGCCATCACCCTGATGCTGGTTGGCCGCGAGATGGGCGTACTCAATGCGCTTATCAATTTGCTTATTCTCGGCTATTCGCTCAAAACCATCGAAATGCTCGGTAAAAGGGATGTGCGGGCGGTGATCCTTGCCGGCTACTTTTTGCTGTCGCTCAATCTGCTCGACAATCAGGGCATAGGCGCCATGGCCTATGCCATCGGCGTGTTTGGCCTCAATACTCTGGCGCTGCTGTCACTCTATCGCCAAAAGGCTGCAGGCTCGGCCATGTTTGCCATTAAGTTGGTGGCGCAAAGCCTGCCGCTGGCGCTGCTGCTGTTTTTGGTGCTGCCAAGGCTTCCGCCTTTGTGGGTGGTGCCTCATCTTAAATCGTCCACCACGGGCCTTAGTGACGAGGTCGGTTTTGGCGATGTGGAAAAGCTCACCCGCTCCGATGCGCTCGCCTTTCGAGCCCGCTTCGATGGCGCTGTGCCTGCCAACGCCAATCTTTATTGGCGCGCGCTGGTGCTGGAAGATTACGACGGCGCCATCTGGCGCCAGAGCGAGTTTATCCGCGAGTATGAAAAGCAGGCCTTCAGCCTTGGCAGTAGCCGCCGCCCATCAGGCGAGCCAACCGACAGCTACGAGGTGATTGCCGAGCCAAGTGGCCAGCGCTGGCTGTTTGGGCTGGATGTGGCCTACTCAGACGCCAAAAGTGTTGTTAACCTGCCGGATCAGCGCCTGCTGGCGTTAAGGCCGCTCGATGGCCGGATGCAATACCGGCTTGGCCGCTACGACGCGCCTATGGATCTGAATTTACCGGCGCTGAGCCGCCGGGTGAATCTCACTCTTCCAGAGGACTCAAACCCGCGTACGCTCGCACTCGCCAAGGAGCTCAAGCAGCAAAACCCGGGCGCCGAGGCCTATCTTGGCGCGCTGATGGCACGCTTTAATCAGGACGCTTACTTCTACACCCTGACACCGCCGCCGGTCGGCAGGCACCAGATTGATGATTTTCTGCTGGATAACAAACGCGGCTTTTGTGTGCACTATGCCTCGGCGCTCACCTTTATGGCCCGCGCAGGTGGCATTCCGGCGCGCATGGTTACAGGTTATCAGGGTGGTGAGTACAACCGCGACGCAGGGTACCTCAGCGTTTATCAGTATATGGCCCACGCCTGGACCGAGGTGTGGCTTGAAGGCAAAGGCTGGGTTCGGCTGGACCCCACCGCGCAAATTGCGCCATCCCGCATTCTCGATGGCTTTGATGCCACCTTTGATGCCAGCGAAGCTTACCTTGATGGCAACTATCTGAGCGCCCATCGGCTAAAGGGCATTCCCTGGCTGAATGAGCTTCGGATGCGCCTTGCCAGTATCGATTATTACTGGAGTCTGTGGGTGCTTGGCTTTGATGATAACCGTCAGGAGCAGCTACTCAAGCGCCTGCTTGGCAGCGTCGGCGATACGCGCTTTATTGTGACTGTGCTTATAGCCGGCTTTGCTTTACTGCTTCTGATTGCCTGGCAGGCGGGCCTTCTAAAGCTTCCGACGCCTTTGCCGCTGCCTATCCGCGCCTTCAACCGGGTCGAGAAAGCCCTTGGCAAGCGCGGTATAGCGCGCGCCATCAGCGAAGGCCCGAGGGATTACCTTAGCCGCGCGGCGAGAAGCCTTCCGGCAATTTCGGCGATGCTGCTTGATTTTGCCGATGCCTTTGAAGCGGCCCGTTATCGGGGCGCAGGCCCTGAGCCTGCCGACCTTATGCGCCAAAGCCGCCGACTTGTTCGCATTATCGGCAATCAGGCCAAAGTCACAGAGCCTGAACCCACAGCAAGCGCCAGTCACGGTTGAATGAGCCAAATCAGTAACATAGAATGACTTTTTTGCCGATCGATTGCCGCTAGATTGCCGCTCGGCCCGGACCTTATCATTGCAAAGACGTGATCATTGCGAAAATCTTATGCGTGCCATGGACCGCGCATGATTTATCACGCTTGGCCTGGCAACGCAGTGGTAAATCAGCGCACCAGCGTCAGCAGTTAACACCCAAGGGATGCCATGTTCACACTCGTTCAGTCCAACCAGATGGAGCGCCTCGCCCGCCGCCTTGCCGCCGAGCTTGCACAAGGGAGCCGCTTTGCCCTCGCCCGTGAACATGTGCTGGTGCAAAGCCCGGGGATGGCAAGCTGGCTTAAGCTTGAAATTGCCCGTCATAACGGCATTGCCGCCGCGCTCGAATTTCCGCTGCCGTCGAACTTTATCTGGTCCCTGTGTTACGCGCTTATTCCGGGCGTCCCCAAGGAAAACGCCTTCACCAAAGAAGCCATGACCTGGAAGCTTTTGGCGCTGCTGCCCGAGGTGATTAACGGCGAGGCCTTTGGACCGCTGAGAGACTACCTCAGCACCGACTCAGCCCTGAAACGCTTCCAGCTTGCCGGCCGCATCGCCGACATTTTTGACCAGTATCTGGTGTACCGCCCCGACTGGATCCTCGCCTGGGAGCAAGGCGAAGACATAGCAGCGCAGCAGCCCTATTTGCCTGAGCTGCCATTCAATGCCACGCCTGTGGATGACAACTGCCGCTGGCAACCCATACTCTGGCGCGCTCTGGTCAGCTATAACCGCGACCGGCTCGGCCTAAGCCACTGGCACCGCGCCAATTTACACCAGGCGCTGATAACTGCACTTAACGACCCGAATACCTCGCTTACGGCCATTCCGTCACGCCTGTTTGTGTTTGGGATTTCGTCACTGCCGCCGCAAACCCTGGATGTGCTGCATGCCCTTGGCGGGCGCATTGAAGTGACCATGTTAAGTCTGAGCCCCTGCCGCCAGTATTGGGGCGATATTCTCGACCCGCGCCAGCGCGCCAAGCTTGCGCTGCGCTACACCCAGGACAAAATGCTACCCGCCCACTGGGAAGAAACCCTCGAGGTAGGTAATCCGCTGCTTGCTGCCAACGGCAAAATGGGCCGCGAGCTGTTGGACTTGGTGCTGACACTGCCGGAACAGCATCTGGACATTGACGACTCAGAATATGCAAGCGTTGCCGCTGATACCCTGCTTGGCACGCTGCAGGCCGATATCCTCGATATGCAGGTGGCAGGCACGCCCCTTTGCGCCACCTTGAGCCGCTATCAGCAGCAGGAAGGCAAATTGCTGCTTCGTGATGATGACCAGAGCCTGGTCATTCACAGCTGCCACAGCGCGCTTAGGGAAGTCGAAACCCTGCACGACCATCTGCTGGCGATGCTGACAGAAAGCGAAGGCGCGCTCTCGCCCCGGGATATCGTAGTGATGCTGCCGGATGTCGCCGCCTACGCGCCCTTTATCGATGCGGTGTTTGCCTCCAAGCGCGGCGAGCATTATATCCCTTATGCCATTGCCGACCGGGGCGCCGCCGACGAATCGCCATTGGTGCATGCCTTTTTGACACTGCTGGACATTGACGACAGCCGCTTTGGTCTGACCGAAATTTTAAGCCTGCTGGAAGTCCCGGCGGTGCTGACACGCTTTAAGCTGACCGAGGAGGAACTTTCGCGCCTCACGGTCTGGCTTGAGCAGTCCGGCGTGCGCTGGGGCCGCGACGCAGACAGCCGTGAGGCCATGGGCCTGCCTGCCTTTGACAAGCACTCCTGGGCATTTGGCATTCGCCGTATTTTACTGGGCTACGCGCTTGGCGATGATGCGGATTTTTATCAGCACACACTGCCGCTTTCCGGTGTTGAAGGCGCGCAGGCGCAGTGCGTCGGCAAGCTGCTTGATTTTATTGAGGTGCTTGATAATTTCAGCCGCAATTTCCGTGAAGCCGAAACCCCGGCTGACAAGTTTGAGCGCCTGTTTGCCCTGCTCGATACCCTGTTTGTCGCCGGTGACGACAGCCTCGATGACCTCACCCATATCCGAGAGCTTCTTACCCAAACCCGCGAGATGTTAAGTACAGCAGGCAGCCTTGATAATCTGCCGCTTGCGGTATTCAAGTCCCATTTAAGTGCCAAACTGACTGAGTCGCGGGTGGGACAGCGCTTCCTTGCCGGCTCAGTTAACTTCTGTACCCTGATGCCGATGCGCTCTATTCCGTTCAGGCTGGTGTGCCTGCTTGGGATGAACGATGGCGTCTATCCGAGGGTGCAGCATCCGGTGGGTTTTGACTTGATGGCGCGCACCGGCGCCCGGCGCGGCGACCGCTCACGGCGACTCGATGACCGCTACCTGTTTTTGGAAGCGCTGCTGTCGGCAAGGCAGCAGCTTTACATCAGCTTTATTGGCCGCAGCGAGCGTGACGACAGCGAGCGGCCTCCCTCTATTCTGGTAAGCGAACTGCTGGATTGCTGCGAACTCAGCGCCTGCTTGCCTGGGCTTGATGAGACAGTCGCTGCCGGAACCGAATCCGAGCGTAATGAAGCCAAACAGAATAAAGCCCAGCAAGGCGAACGCACGCTGCAAAGCAGGCTTATCCGCCAGCAGCCGCTGCAGCCATTTGACCCGAGGCTTTTCAGCCCAAGCGATTCAATCGGGCAAAGCTTTGCCGCCCAGTGGTGTCCGGCTAAGTCTGAGCCAGCGCGTCCCTTTGTCGATGGCGAGCTTGAACCCGTCGAGACCGCCAGCGCCATGGCAGTAAACATGGCCACCGCAAACACAGGCAACAACATAGAAGAGCTTGAGCTTGGCACCCTTATTCGCTTTTTCCGCGAGCCGGCGCGATTTTTCTGCCAGCGGCGATTGCTGCTTGATCTGTCGCTGCGCCTCGATGCCCTCGACGATGCCGAGCCCTTTGAGCTTGACGCACTCGAGCGTTATCAAGTGCAGCTTGAGATGATGAACCGCGCCCTTGGCGCCGATGAAAAGGCTGAGCCCATGGTGCTTGATGCCCTCGGTGAGCGCCTTGGCGGCGAAGGCATATTGCCGATGGCGCCTTTCGATGCACTCACCTACAAGGGCTATTGCCGCGATTTGGCGCCGGTGCTTGAGCGCAGCCGCTTTTTGATGGCAGGACATGAGCCAAAAACCTTAAGGCTTTCCATCCCCCTGCCTGGCGGCGCTGTGATAGTGGGTAAACTTGATAATATTTTCCCCAAAGGGCTGCTGGTTACCCGCCCCGGCACCGCCAAGGCCAAGGACATACTGGCGCTTTATCTTCGCCACCTGTGCCTTTGCGCCTCGGGGCACGGCAGTTACAGCTTCCTTCTGGATGTGGGCCACTTCCATGCCATGGCGCCTGTGCCTGAGCCGACCGCTGTTGCGCTCCTTGCGCATCTTACCGGTATTTACCACCGCGCGCTGAGTCGCCCATCAAGGCTTATTCCGGCCATGGCACTTGGCGTAGCAGAAGCCTATATCGGCGGCGATGCCCATTTGGATGCAGATGGCAGTGTCGCCCCAAATGCCAGTGTCGACCCAAATGCCAGTTTCGACGCAAATGCCAGTCTCGACGCAGATGCAAGCAGCCTCAGCGTGGCAATGAAAGAGGCGCTGTTGCCGCGCCTCGCCGAGCTTTGGGAGGATGGTCAGGGCTTTGGTGAAAGCAACGAACCCCATAACAGCCGACTGTTTGAGTTTCCGGCAGACTTTTTAAACGCAGGCTTTGTCGCCGAGGCCTGCGGGCTATGGCTGCCGCTGCTTGCAATCTGCCACAGTGAAAAACTCGGCAAGCTTGGCGAGTTTATTGAGTCGCCCGCATCCGTCCCGGCACGCTTCCAGACGCCCGGCCATGGAGAATAATATGTCCCTTACTTCATCATCCGCCGCGGCCAATACCCAAAATGCGCCGGTGCCGAGCAGCCCGCTGGATGCGTTTACCCTGCCGATGCACGGCGCGCGCCTGATTGAGGCCAGCGCCGGTACCGGCAAAACCTACACCATTGCCAACCTTTATCTGCGCCTGCTGCTTGGTATTGGCGAGTCCCGTCCTTTCGGCGCCGATGAAATTCTGGTGGTAACCTTTACCAACGCCGCCACCAGTGAGCTCAGGGACAGGATCCGTCGCCGGGTACAGGACGCCTTCAAGGCCGTGCTTGGCGAGCCAAGCAGCGACCCGTTTATGCGATCGCTCCTTGGCGCCATCGACAATACACCGCTGGCGCTGCGCCAACTCGATTTGGCCCTTAAAACCCTCGATGAAGCATCCATCTACACTATCCACGGCTTTTGTCAGCGGATTTTATCGGATCTCGCCTTTGAATCGGCGCTGCTGTTTGAAAGCGAGTTTACCCTCGATGACAGTGAGTATCTGACCCTCGCCGCCGCCGACTTCTGGCGCGCCCACTGCTATGGGCTCAGTAACGAAGTGGCGGCCATCATCCATGCACACTATCCATCGCCCAAGGCGCTTGAGAGTGAGCTTCGCTCACTGATTGGCGCGCGTATGGCAACGCCAAAGCAAAACCCCGGCAATTTCACTGTGCTGGAAAGTGAGCACAGCCAGCGCTTGTCGCGCCTGCGCCTTGCCTGGAAGCAAAGCAGCGGCGAGGTGATTGAAACGCTTAAAGCACTGCCGCTTAACGGCACCAGTTACGGCAAGGCCGCCGACGGTTTTCCCAAACTCATGGCACATTTCGAAGAGATGGATGCCTGGGCCGCCCGAGGCCACGGCGAGCCGCCGCTAAAGGCGCTCACCGCGCTTGCCTACGACAATATCAAGCTCAATAAAGGCGGGGTGCTGCCACAGGCCGACAAACTCGCGCTGCTGGTGCAAATCGGTGAATTTATTACCGCCCACGGGGCGCTTATTCCGGCGTTTTTACTTAAGGCGCGGGATGATATCCGAAGCCGCTTTGCCGCCCTGAAAGCCGAGCGCAATCTGCTGGCGCCTGATGACCTTTTGCTGACCCTCGCCAAAGCGCTGGGCTATGAGCATGGCGCTCATAATGAAAGCAGCCCTGATAGTGAAAACCGCTCTCAAAGTGAAAACAGCGCAGATGCTCATAATAGCCTGGCAGAGCGCCTTGCCGCCGAAGTCGCCAGCCGCTACCCGATTGCGCTCATCGATGAGTTTCAGGACACAGATCCGCTGCAGTTTGCCATTTTCAGCGCCATTTACCGTCAGGCTGGCAAGGCGCGCGGCCTTTTGATGATTGGCGACCCCAAGCAGGCAATTTATGCCTTTCGCGGCGGCGACATTCACACCTACCTCAGTGCCAGAAATGAGGCCTCGGCCCACTATAATCTTGGCACCAATTACCGCTCGTCACGGGCGATGGTCGATGCAGTCAATCGGCTGTTTCAGGCCCGCGAACGGGTCTTTATGAATGACGACATTCCCTTTGAGCCTGTGAATGCTGCCGACAAGGGCCAAAAAGCGCTGCTGATTGATGGCAGGGCGGCAACAGCGCTCGAGTTTGCGTTTTTAGCCGAATCTGATGGCGGCCTTAACAAGCAAACCGCCCGCACCGCCATGGCAAGCGACACGGCGGAGCATATTGCACGCTTACTTAACCTTGCCGGCGAAGGCCGCGCCATCCTGTCTGACAAACAAAGGCCGCTTAAGGCCAAAGACATCGCTGTGTTGGTGCGTGACCGCAACGAAGCCGCCTTCATCAAGGCGGCGCTGGCTGAGCGCAGCATAGGCGCGGTGTTCTTATCCCGTGACAATGTGCTGGCAACCCCTGAGGCGCGGGAGCTGATGCACCTTTTGTATGCCATCGCCCACCCAAGGGATGAGCGGCGGCTTCGCGCCGCCATGGCGACACGGCTTTTGGGTTACACCCAAAGCGACATCGCCCGCATGAATCAGGATGAAGACGTGCGCGCCGCCGCGCTCGAGCGTTTTGAGGGCTGGCATCAACGCTGGCAAAAGCAAGGGGTGATGCCAGCGCTGATGGCGCTTGCCGATGACACTGGGCTGCTGTCACGCCTGCAGGGCGAGAGCGATGCCGAGCGGCGCCTGACGGATTTTCGCCACCTCTGTGAGCTGCTTGAGCATGCCGCGGCAGGGCTTGATGGCATAAGCGCCCTGCTTGGCTGGTACGAGCAGGCGCTCGCCAATCCCTCCGCCGACGAAACCCAGCAAATGCGCCTCGAGAGTGAGCAGAATCTGGTGCAAATTGTCACCATCCACAAATCCAAGGGGCTGGAATATGGCCTGTGTTATATCCCCTTTTTAAGCCTGGCGCGGGACAGCCGCGGCAAACCCTCGCCCATGCTTTACCACAGCGACAACCAACTGGTGTGGGATATAGAGCAAACCGATGAAGGCAACGAGCGCTTTGACGAAGAGCGCCTTGCTGAAGATCTGCGTCTTTTGTATGTGGCGCTCACCCGCCCTGTGTATGCCTGTCGGCTCGGGCTTGCCAATCACAGCCGGATGCTCAAAGGCGGGATAAGCAGTGAAGTGTTCAAAACCGCCCTTGGCTATCTGCTTGGCATCATGGATAAAAACTGTGATGGCGGCATGTTAAAAGCCGCCGCCATGCGGCTTTGCTCCGTTGCCGCCGATGATGTCGCTAACGGTGACGTGGAAACCATCGCCGTTGTGGATGCAATAACCGATAGCCTGACCAGGGTGACAGATGGCGACATCAGCGCCAGTTCGCACCTGAGCCCCCGCCAGCCAAACCGGCACAAAGAAGTGCCCTGGCGGGTTGGCAGCTACTCGGCGCTGGTGGCGGACAGCCATGGCAAGGACGCACACAGCGCGCCAGCTTTGCACGTCGGCGCTCAGCAATCAACAAATGTTCAAAACGCAATTGCTCAAAAAGCGCTTGACCATAAGTTAAGTGATCACCAAATGCCTGAAGGAATAGTGCCAGAGGACCGCGGGCTTAGGAGCGCCTTACCAGGCGCAGGCGATGAATCCTTTTCCGCCCTCGAAATTCTGATGCAGGCACCGGAATCCGACGGTTTAAGCCGCTTCAGTTTTCCCCGCGGCGCCAACGCGGGCAGCTTTATGCACCTGGTGCTTGAGCTCATCCGCTTCGATGCACCGCAGGCAACCTTACCCGCCGCACTTGAGCAGGCAATGGCGCAATTTGGCATTGAGCCCAAGTGGCAGCCTCTTTTGATGGACTGGTATCAGGACATACTGGCAGCCCCCCTTAACGATGGGCAAAGCCAGTTTGCATTAAGTAGCCTCAATGTGGACATGTTGCTGGTGGAGATGGAATTTTTCCTGCCGGTCACCCGGCTTAAAGCCCATGCGCTTGGGGATCTGCTGGCGCTATTTCACTATCGCAGCGACATCGGTTTTGACACCTTAAATGGCATGCTCAAAGGCTTTATCGACCTGATTTTTTGCCACGATGGCCGCTATTACGTCGCCGATTACAAGTCAAATCACCTTGGTGACGAGCTTGGCAGCTACCATCAGCAGGCAATGCAGGAGGCCATTGGCGAGCATCATTACGATTTGCAGTACCTGCTTTACACCCTGGCGCTGCACCGGCTCCTCAGAAGCCGCCTTGCCGACTACGACTATGACCGTCATATCGGCGGCTGCTTTTATCTGTTTTTACGCGGCATGTCGGCAAGCTCGCCGGGCAGCGGGGTGTTTTTTGATAAGCCGCCGAAGCTACTTATCAACGCGCTCGATGCACTCTTTGAAGGAAATGAGGTCAGGATATGATTGAGAGCATGGGCAAAACCTTAAGCAGTGACGAGGTCAAACTGCTGCTCTCGCAATTGGTGCAGCAGGGTGAACTTGGCTCACTCGACCGCCACTTTGCACTGGAAATGGCAAGGCTGCATCAGGACGATTCGCCGCTGATGCTGATTATCTGCGCCCTGGTGTCGCGTCAGTTATCGGCGCAGCACCCCTGCCTTGACCTCGATTCTCTGGTGCTTGCCAATCCCTTTGGCAGCAGCAGAGGCCGCTGCCGCATAAGCCTTGAACGGGACGCCTTATTGGCCGCCATTGCCGCCCTCGATGCGGTTGGGATGCCCGAGCCAGCGCTTACCGATGAGCAAGCGTCAGCGGCGTCTGCTCCTCAGTCCGCTCATCAAATAAGCAGTGCGCCCAATAAGCCGCTGATTCTCGATGGCAAACGCCTGTATCTGCGCCGCTACTATGGTTTTGAAACCGCGGTGGCACGCAGGCTCAGTGCACTTGCGGCCGAGGACATTGCCGGTGCGGACATTGCCGGTGCGGGCATTGCTGATACGGATAGCGCTGATACGGATAGCGCTGTGGCTGGAACGATAAACACAGTGGCGCTCCTCGATGAACTCTTTCCCGCTGGCAATGGCGACATCGACTGGCAAAAAATCGCGGTGGCGCTCGC
The DNA here is from genome assembly GCF_018596335.1 of Shewanella jiangmenensis. Taxonomy (GTDB): domain Bacteria; phylum Pseudomonadota; class Gammaproteobacteria; order Enterobacterales; family Shewanellaceae; genus Shewanella; species Shewanella jiangmenensis. The sequence goes on from NZ_JAHEPS010000005.1 coordinate 145,936, forward strand.
CTCCGGCAAGCGGCTTGCGGTCATCACAGGCGGCCCGGGCACAGGCAAAACCACCACGGTCACCAAGCTGTTATTGCTCCTGATGAAACAAACGCCGCTGAAAATACGTATGGTGGCGCCCACCGGCAAGGCAGCTGCCAGGCTCAGCGAATCCATCAAGGCAAGTAAGCAGCGCCTTAAAGCCACGCTGGAAACGGGGCTTATCCCCCCCGCCGATGTCGATGCACTGCCGGAGGAGGCATCCACCCTGCACCGGCTGCTTGGGGTCATTCCCGGCAGTAACCGCTTCCGTCATCATAAAGACAACCCACTTGAGCTCGACTTATTGCTGGTGGATGAAGCCTCCATGGTGGATTTGCCCATGATGCACCGCCTGCTCGATGCGCTGCCAAAGGACTGTCGCCTCATTCTGCTTGGGGATCAGGATCAGCTTGCATCAGTCGAAGCCGGTGCAGTGCTCGCCGACATTTGTGAAGGCGCCCGCCAAGGCTACCGCTACAGTGCAAAGCAATGCCAGCGGCTTTATGCACTCACCGGCACGGTGCTTCAAAGCACAGAGGCCGCTGGGCTTGGCGATAACCTTTGCACCCTCACCCACAGCCACCGCTTTCGCGCCGATGCCGGTATTGGCCAGTTGGCGCTGGCGGTTAACGCCGGTGACAAGGCGCGGGTTGGCGAAGTATGGCGCCACGGTTACAGTGAGCTGACCTGGCTCAGTCACGGTGCAGCTAACGCTGGCCAAGGCGACACTCAAAGCAACACTCAAAGCGGAAAAGGTGAAGGCCTCAATGCCCTGATTTCACTCGCCTGCGATGCCTACGGCGATTATCTGCAGGCCATGGCCTCATTCGCCCCGCCGGAAGATATTCTTGAGCGCTACAACCGCTTTCGGGTGCTGTGCGCCACCCGCAGCGGCGAATATGGCGTTGAAGGAATAAACCTTGCCATTATCGCTGCGCTGTCGCGCCGTGGCCTTATTCAGCCAAAGCAGGAGTTTTTTGCCGGTCGCCCCATCATCATTCAAAGCAATGATTATGGCTTGGGGCTCTTTAACGGGGATATCGGCATAGTGCTGCCACGCAGCGCCGAAGACCCGCGCCTGATGGCGCACTTTATCCAAAGTGACGGCAGTATGCTTAAAATCCTGCCGGCGCGCCTGCCAAGCCACGACACCTGCTTTGCCATGACAGTGCACAAGAGTCAGGGCAGTGAATTTTCCAGAGTCGCGCTGTCGCTGCCAGTCAATCCATCGCCGGCGCAGCAAAGTTTGCTTGGGCGGGAATTGATTTACACCGCCATTACCCGCGCCAAGGACAAGTTTATCTGCCTTGGCAACGAAGCCCTGTTTGAAGCAGCAATCGACAGGCGTACCGAGCGCGCCTCGGGCCTTGCCAAGCGGCTATGGCAGGGCAATTAAATCTCGGCCTACTGCCTTGCGCCGCCCGCCGAGGCTCATTACACTGCTGTGCTTAACTTGCTTGCGCCGCCCGGGACAATTCCTTCCGCCGGGCCCGCCTTTTGGAGTGACGATGAAAAAATACAATCTGGTGCTGCTGTGCGGTGGTGGTGGCAGCGAGCACGACATTTCGCTGCTGTCTGCCAAATATTTTGAAGCCTGCCTTAAAGACCATCCAAGGTTCGATACCCTGTGGCTGGAGCTGACCGGCGAAGGCCTGTACCGCACCAAAAGCGGCGAGATTGTGGAGCTGACCAATAGCCGCGAAATCCGCTTTGGCGACGACAAAGCCAGTTGGCCTGTGGATTATGTTATCCCCTGTATCCATGGTTATCCCGGCGAAACCGGCGATATTCAGTCCTGGTTCAACCTTATCCGCCTGCCCTATTTTGGCTGTACCTCGGAAGCCTCAAGCAACTGCTTCAACAAAATCACCGCCAAGATGTGGTTCAGCGCCCTTGGGATCCCAAACACCCCGTATCTGTTCCTGGATGAAGCGTCAGATGACGCCATTCGCTCAGTCGAAGCGGCCTTTGACAACTGGGGCAGCGTGTTTATCAAGGCCGCGAGCCAGGGCTCATCCGTTGGCTGCTTCCCGGCCCATAAGCGGGAAGACATACCTGCACTGGTGAAAAAGGCTTTCGAGTACGCCCCTTACGTGGTGGTCGAAAAAACCATCAAGGCGCGGGAGCTTGAAGTGGCGGTATATCAGTACGATGGCGACATAGTAGCTACCCGTCCGGGCGAAATTGTCTGCGCCGCCAACACCTTCTACAGCTTTGAAGAAAAGTACGATACCAAGAGTAAGGCCATCACCCATGTCGAAGCGCCCAATGTGGACGAAGCGACTGTGGAAGCCATCCGCGCCTATGCCATCAAGGCATTCAAGGGCATGAAGCTTAGACACCTGTCGCGGATTGACTTCTTCCTTACCGAAGACAACGAAATTCTGCTGAATGAAATCAATACCTTCCCAGGTTTAACCCAGATTTCCATGTTCCCGAAAATGCTGGCAAACCACGGCCACGATTTCACCACCTATCTGGAAAAGGCGATTTTGGCAGAGCTCGAAGGCTAAGCTCTAAAGCTAAGGTCTAAAGCTAAGATCTTTCGCTCACACAAAACGTCTTTCGCTAAATAAAAAAGCCCAGCAATTGCCGGGCTTTTTTTTACCTTTTTATACCTTTAATTATAGCTTTAACCTTTGCCTGTAAATCAGTCGGCCAAACTCGCGTTGGCCGACTAACACAGGCTGCGGCGGCGCAGATCAGTGCTTTCTGCCGTTAAGCTGCTTCTCAAGCTCATGGGCCACCGCATCCGGCGAGCCGGAATGACGGGCAAAGAGCGCATAGGCGGTCGGAATAACCGTCAGGGTAAACACAGTTGCCAGCACAATACCGCCAAGCACCACTACACCAATCACGAAGCGGGTTTCGGCGCCTGCACCCTGAGCAATCACCAGCGGCACCGCACCTGCGGCTGTGGTAATACCCGTCATCAAAATAGGCCGTAACCGCTGGGTCGATGCCGTCAGCAGCGCGTCGGTGAACTCAAGCCCGCGATCACGCAGCTGGTTGGCAAATTCCACAATCAAAATGCCGTTTTTGGCGGCAAGACCAATCAGCATGATGATACCAATCTGACTGTAGATGTTGAGCGTCTGACCGGTAAACCACAGCCCAAGCAAGGCGCCGAGAGTCGCAAGCGGCACGGTCAGCATGATAACCATGGGGTGAACATAGCTTTCAAACTGCGCCGCCAGCACCAGGAATACCACCCCGAGGGCCAGCACAAACACAAAGTACATCGAGCTGCCGGACTCCTGATAGTCGAGGGACTGGCCTTTGTAACTTATCACGGCCTCGGCGGGCAGATCGGCCTTCACGATACCGTTCAGGTACTCGAGCGCCTCACTCAAACTGTAACCGTCAGCAAGGTTCGCCTCGATGGTAATGGCCCGCATCCGGTTGTAACGGTTAAGGCTCGTTGCATCGGCAAACTCTTCCACATGCACCAGGTTTGACAGTGGAATAAGCTCGCGGCTCCTGTCGGACCGTACATAGATGTTTTCCATGTCCTGGGCAGTATTTTGCTGGGCGCGATCGCCTTCGATAATGACGTCGTACTCCTCACCGTCACGCATGTAGGTGGTGACCAGACGAGAGCCAAGCATGGACTCAAGGGTACGGCCAATATGGGAAATGGATACCCCCAGATCGGCGGCGCGGTCGCGGTCAATCACAATCCTGAACTGCGGCTTGGTTTCCTTGTAGTCATGGTCGATGGCCAGCAGCTTGGGGTTTTCCGACGCCTTGGCGATAAGAATATCGCGCCAGCGCGCCAGCTCCTCGTAGCTTGGGCCACCAAGCACAAACTGCACCGGCTTGCCCACGCCGCGGCCAAAGCCCTGACGCATCACAGGAAACGCCTGCACGCCGGCAAGATCTGCAAGTCTGGCGCGGATATCATTCATAATTACAAAGGCGCTGCGACGTTGGCCCCAATCTTCCAGCACAATAATCGCCATGCCGTTGGAGAAATCCGCCGAGCGGCCAAATCCACGCGGAGCACGAATAAGCAAACGTTTGATATCGCCGCTGTCTACCAGGGGCATCAGGCGGTTTTCGATTTCATTCATGTACTTTTCGATGTACTCGTAGCTTGCGCCCTGCGGACCGTTGACCATCAGGAACATAGAACCACGATCTTCGGTCGGTGCGTATTCGCGCGGCACCTTGCCGGCCATCCACACGCTGACGCCAAGGGCTATCACCACCACAGCGCTCATGAGTGCAGGTCTGGCAATAGTGCGCTCAAGCAAACGGCGATAACCGTGCTCCAGCCGCTCCATACCCGCATCCACTTTTTTCACCAGCCACGAGCTTTCGCTGGTCGGCTTAAGCAGCTTAGAGCACATCATCGGGCTTAAAGTAAGTGCCACCACGCTTGAGAACATCACCGCCGCGCTCATGGTCACGGCAAACTCTTTAAAGAGCTTACCCAGATCCCCTTCAAGGAAAGTGATCGGCATAAACACCGCCACCAGCACCAAAGTCGTGGCAATAACCGCAAAGGCCACTTCGCGGGCACCAAGGAAAGCGGCGACCAGCGGGGTTTCGCCTTCTTCGATACGGCGGTGGATGTTTTCAAGCATCACAATCGCATCGTCCACCACCATACCGATGGCAAGGATCATCGCAAGCAGCGTCAAAAGGTTGATACTGTAGCCAAGCATGTAAAGCACGATAAAGGTGCCAAGCAGCGACACCGGCACTGTCAGCGCCGGAACCAACATGGCATGCACGCTGCCAAGGAACAGGTAAATCACCAAAATTACCAAAATCATGGCGATAAACAGGGTTTGGTACACCTCGTTAATGGAGGCTTCGATAAACACTGAGCTGTCGTAACTGCGCTTGATTTCCATGCCGGCCGGCAGGGTTGGGTTAAGCTTATCCACCAGCGCATTGACCGCGCGGGCCACTTCCAATGTGTTGGCGGTGGACTGCTTGGTAACGCCAAGACCGATCATCACTTCGCGGTTACCGCGGAACATGATGCGCTCTTCTTCCGATCCAATTTCGACTCGCGCCACATCGCCAAGTTTTACCAGATAGCCATCGTCACCTTCGGTCAGCACCAGATTGGAAAAATCTTCGGCGGTGCGAAAGCTTCGCTCAAGGCGCACGGTAAAGTGGCGGTCCTGCGACTCGATGGAGCCTGCAGGCAGCTCAACGTTTTCGGAGCGAAGTTTGGACTCGACATCCGCCACCGTAAGGCCACGTGCCGCCAGTGCCTGACGGTCAATCCAGACCCTTAGCGCATACACCTTGCCACCACCAAGGCGCAGCATGGCAACCCCGTCCATCGCGGAGAAGCGGTCAACCAAATAGCGGTTGGCGTAATCGGTCAGCTCCAGGGTGTTCATGCTGCTGGACACCAGGTTCAGCCACATGATCACATCATCGCCGCCGCTGGCTTTACGGATCTCCGGCGGATCGGCCTCTTCCGGCAGGTTATTGAGCATGCCGGAAATGCGGTCACGGATATCGTTGGCCGCCGCTTCGATGTCGCGGTTGATGTTAAATTCCAGCGTCACCGACGAGCGGCCGTCACTGGACGATGAGCTGATGTGGCGAATGCCTTCAACACCGCTGACGCGGTCTTCCACCAGCTGGGTAATGCGGCTTTCAACCACAGAGGCACTGGCGCCGCGATAGGTGGTATCAATCGACACCACAGGCGCATCGATGTGCGGGTATTCACGCAGCGGCAATTTATCAAAGGCCACCAGACCGAATGCTATCAGCAGCAAACTCACTACTGAGGCAAAGACCGGCCTTTTAACGGAAAGGTCAGTCAAAATCATGCGGCGCTCTCCCCTTCAGTCGCCACCGCTGCACTGAAACGCTCGTTCATTTCAGGTTTGACTTCATCGCCCGGGCGCACCTTGAGAATACCGTGCACCATGATGGCTTCGCCTTCGCTCAGGCCTTCAACCACTTCGGCCCAGCCGCGCTTACGAAGTCCTATCACCACTTCACGGCGTTCGACCTTATTGTCGCTGCCAACCAGATACACATAATGGCGGTTTTGCAGTGGAATAACCGCCGCTTCCGGGATCATCAAGGCCTCACGGCTGGTTTTGATCAGGCGGATTTTCATCAACATGCCGGGCAGCAGCTTGGCATCTTTGTTGGGAATTTCAGCCCGGACCATCACGGCGCGGGTGGCCGGATTTACGCGGCTGTCGATGGAAATAACTTTGCCCTTAAACACCTGGCCCTGATAGGCCACGGCTTCGGCTTCCACCATCTTGCCGGGGTTAAGCTGGGGGATAAAACGCTCAGGTACTGCAAAATCAAGTTTTACCACCGAGATATCATCCAGGGTGGTGATGGGGGTGCTTGGGGTAACCAGCGCCCCCGGGCTTACCTGACGCAGGCCCAGACGGCCGGCAAAAGGCGCCACCAGTGTGCGGTCGGCAAGCGCAGCCTGCGCCTGCTCAAGTTCAGCGCGGCTGGTGTCGATTTGCGTTTGCAGCCGGTCACGCTCGAGGGCGGCAACGGTTTTATTGGTTACCAGGGTGCGAATACGCTCAAGCTCACGCTCGGCGTCGCCGACTTTGACCTTGGCCACCTGCACCTTAGCACGATGCTCGCTGTCCTGCAGCTGCACCAGCACGGCACCTTTGGCGACCACATCGCCGTCGTCAAAATTCATTTTGGTGACAAGCTCCGTCACCTTGGCTGTGATGGTCAGTGACTCATTGGCGCGGGTAGTGCCAAGGGCCTCGACCTCATCACGTATGGTCTGCACGCCCGCTTTGGTCACGACCACATTGGGAATGGGCTTGACTCTTGGCCCAACAGCTGCGGATTTATCCAGCGAATACCAATACAAGACGCCTGCACCCCCTAAAAGGGCGAGGACTAGAACGATTTTTTTCATGTGACATCCGAACTTCAGGCTGTTTTATCGTTATCATCCGCCAACAGACGGACGCCGGGGGATCCGGTTACTGGCTAGTTTACCGACGCCCCCCACGGCTTCAACACGTTTTACTTTTCCTTACAAAATACGTTTTTACGACACATTTGGATCATTTGTACACCATACGGACTGCATGTGCGCATTTAGCGTATTTCACCGAATAACGTCCCATAACAGCGACAATACACTGCTAAAGTGACAAACCAAGGTCAGCACCCGCTTATGCTGAAAAGCACAATGCCGAAACGCCGGAAACAAAAAAGAGGCCCAAAGGCCTCTTTTAATTTGTGTCTATTGCTGACTCTATTTCTGATCTAGAAGCTTGCTATCAGCGAACCTTGCGGTCTTCTTTCATCAGATCCGACAGGGCGCGGTAAATGGCAGCAACCTGCTCATCTTCCAGCGGCAGATCTTCTTTATCGAGGATCTTAAGTTCGCTGGTGCCATTGCCGCCATCTGTGACCTTGAGCTTGTAGGTGCCCTTGTCCAAATCGAGCTTGGCATCGCCCCACAGGGAGCTCCAGAAACCTGAATCATCGTTGTAGTTCAGGAAGTAAAGGCCCTTGCTGCTGTCCATGTCGGCAATTTCAAAGCCCATTTCCGGCAGCACAATCCGCAGACGGTTCCACACCTGATTAAAGTCACCACGGGCAAGGAAGAAGGCATCTTTTTCGGCTTCGCCATCCACCAGCTCAACACCAATACCCAGGCTTTCACGCAGACGCTTGGCCTTGATAGCCTGCTCGCGTTTCACCGCCATGTAGGCGATTGAGCTGTTCAGCATATCGATGGTGTAGCGGCGCTTGTCTTCGTTGGTCAGCTGACGGTTCAAATCATCGCCGTCATAGTTTTCCTGATGCTCAAGCAGATTGATAATCACAGCACCGGTACGGCCGTGCGGACGCACTTCAACCTGAAACTGATAACGCTGCTTGAGGGTCAGCACCTTGTCAGCGCCCCACAGGCTTGTATCGAGCACTTCTTCGGTTTCAATCCAACCGGTTTCTATGCTGCCCTGGGCGTAATCTTCACGCAGGATCTCGACATTGCGACCGGCCAGGTATTCTTTCAGCAAGCCGTAAATTTCTTGCTTGAGATCCAGACTGTTGTCGAACGACTCTACAATCACCTTGATGTTGTCAGAGCCTTCTTCAACCCGGGTGCCTTCAGCCATTGGCAGCACCTGCAGCGGCGGGCGAATATCCAGCTCCTTGCCCACCATAGCCGAATTGGCCTTGGTGCCGATTGGCGGAATATCGTACTCACGATTGTAGTTAGGTGCCTTGAGCCCGGCGGGGATTTTCAGCTCGGCCTGGGATTCGGCATTCACGTATTCGTCTGAACCGCTTGCCTGACGACGTTCCATCGGCGAGCTGCAACCAGCCGCCAGTGCAACCAGTACAATCGGGGTAATTTGCTTTAACATCAAACCTTAGACCTCCAGTCCGGCTTTATTCATGGCTTCCAGCAGTAGACCATGGCAGGACTCGGAAAGTTCAGTCAATGGCAAACGAATGTAGCCTTCTTTAATGAGTCCCATGCGATGGGCAGCCCACTTCACAGGGATAGGGTTGGCTTCGCAAAAGAGCGTGCTGTAAAGGCCACGCATCGGCTCATCGGCCGCAAGGGAACCCTGCAGATCGCCGCCAAGCGCCAGTGCGCACATTTTCTTGAATTGTGCCGGAACTATGTTGTTGGCAACGGAAATGACCCCGTTACCACCGGCGAGCAGAAATTCCCGCGCAGTGGCGTCATCGCCGCTGTAGAGCAGAAAATCATTTCCGCACAGCTCACGCAGACGCGCTACCCGGCTGACATCGCCTGTGGCTTCCTTGATACCGATGATGTTGGCCACATCACACAGCTCAGCCACGGTTTCAGGCTTCATGTCGACCGCAGTGCGGCCCGGCACGTTGTACAGAATTTGCGGCACCTCGGTAGCAGCAGCCACCGCTTTATAGTGAGCAATCAAACCTTTGGGAGTAGGTTTGTTGTAGTAAGGCGTTACGCCCAGCATAGCGGCTACGCCGGTGCGGGACAGGGCTTCAGTCAGCTCAATCGCTTCGGAAGTGGCATTGGCACCATTACCGCCGATAATCGGAATACGCCCTTTGGCGAACTCCACCGTTGCCGCCACCACACTGATATGTTCTTTCATTGGCAGAGTGGCCGACTCGCCTGTGGTCCCCACGGCCACAATGGCATCGGTGCCATTGGCGATATGAAATTCGACCAAACTCTCAAGACTTGCAAAATCCACTGAGCCATCACTGTTCATGGGCGTGATTAAGGCTACGATGCTTCCGTTTATCATCTGACTTCCCCGAGGTTGCAGGATTCGCTATGGTACTGAGGCCTATGGCGATTGACAAGCCATTTACAGGGGTCTCAAAAGGATTTGTTTGTGGTAGCATTGGCGCGCGTCAAAACCGCTGCCGATGTGGTTAAAAAGACGCCATGACAACGACACAAAAAGAGGAACCTACATGACCAATTACCTGGTCGTCACCGCCATGGGATCCGATCGTCCCGGTATCGTCAGCAAAGTAGCCAGACTTGCCAGCGATTGCGATTGCGACATAGTTGACAGCCGCATGGCATTATTCGGCAATGAATTTACCCTGATCATGATGTTGTCCGGCTCCTGGGCCGCCATTACCAAACTCGAGAGCGCCCTGCCGCCGTTATCGGTGGAGATGGAGCTGCTGACCGTGATGAAGCGCACCTCGCGCCACACCCCGCAAAATTATGTCTCGCGCATCGAAGTCGACTTCCACGGCAAAGATCAGCGCGGCACCATGAAACGCATCACCCAGTTTCTGGCCGACCGCTCGCTGGATTTGGCCGCGGTGCGCTCCAATGCCGAAGAGAAAGATGGCGGCGAGCCTATCCAGCATGTGTATCTAGCTATCAATATTCCGGAAAAAGTTGATCTGGATAAGCTTGAGCAGAGTATCCGTGAACTGTCCGGCGAAATGTCTCTGGAATGCCATATCAAGCGCATGCAAAGCTGACACGCGCGTACAGCCGCAGACGGCAAGATGTTCAGGCTTGTTAGGCTGATTCAATCTGCAGGCTCGGTATATAGACATGGCCGTCTGACTTCGCCCAGTCAAACCGCAACAGTGCTCCGTTAAGGATGGAAGGAACAGTAATGAATACCTTGAAAGTTGGCGATAGCGCCCCACTCTTTACCCTCCCCAATCAACAGGGTGAGCAGGTTTCCCTCGCCGATGCGCTCAAATCCGGCCCCGTGCTGGTGTACTTTTATCCCAAGGCGCTGACTCCGGGCTGTACCGATCAGGCCTGTGGCCTTCGCGACAGCAAAGCTGCGCTCGATGCCAAGGGTGTGACAGTGTTTGGGATCAGCCCCGACCCTGTGGCCAAGCTTAAAAAGTTTGAAGAAAAGCACGGGCTTAATTTCCAGCTGCTGTCGGATGAAGACCATGCCGTTGCCGACGCCTTTGGTGTGTGGGGCGAAAAGAAGTTTATGGGTAAGGTGTATGACGGCATACATCGCCTGAGCTTTATCATAGGCACAGATGGCAAGGTGGCCGAGGTACTGACCAAGTTCAAGACCAAGACCCACCATGAAACTGTGCTTGAGCTGCTGTAACCCTGCTTGCGCTGCGGCTTGAACTTCAGTTGAACTCAAACTGAACTCAAACTGAGCTCAAACAAAAGAAGAAAAGGCCCGAACGGGCCTTTTTTATTACTGGGTTTAATGCTGGGTTTATTACTGCATCAGAAGCAGTGCATCTGAGACACTGCATCTGAGACGAGAGCGCAGCAGCGTTACTTATCGCGCAAAGCTCAGCTATCGCTTAACCCAGTCTCCGTTAACAAGAGCCCAGTTAACAAGAGCCCAGTTAACAAGAGCTCAGTTCACAGGAGCTCAGTTAATCAGCTTTCAGTTAACAAGAGCTCAGTTAATGGCGCCATCACTTAACGCTTTTTGCTCTGCGCCGCCCGGTGTTTCAGCGACCTCATTGCCTGGCCAGGCATTAATCACCGCCTTAACCAGGGATGCCAGCGGAATGGCAAAGAACACGCCCCAAAAACCCCACAGACCGCCAAACACCAGCACAGCCGCGATGATAATCACCGGATGCAAATCCACTGCGTCGGAGAACAAAATTGGCACCAGCACGTTGCCATCAAGCGCCTGAATGATGCCATAGCCAAGCATCAGGTAACCAAACTCTGCCGAAAAGCCCCATTGGAAGAAACCGACCAGTGCAATCGGCAAGGTGACCAGGGTCGCGCCAACATAGGGAATAAGCACCGAAAAGCCGGTCAATACCCCAAGCAGCGCTGAGTATCTCAGCCCCATAAAGGCAAAGAACACGTAACTCACGGCGCCGACAATCACAATTTCAATCACCTTGCCGCGAATGTAGTTAAAGATCTGCTGGTTCATCTCGCCCCACACTTTACGCGCCAACTGGCGATTGGTGGGGAAAAAGCGTTTGCTGCCGCGAATAAGCTCGTCTTTATCTTTCAAAAAGAAAAACACCAGCAGCGGCACCAGAATGGCGTACACCATCAGCACCAACAAAGAAGCCGAAAAGCCTAAAATCTGTTTGCCGATATCAAGAAGATGCTGAGTATCGAGCAGGCGCTTAAGCTCGGCTTCCATCGCCTTGACCTGATCGACACTGACAAACTGCGGGTATTGGCGGGTCAAATCTTCAAGGTACACCAGCCCTTTGTCGAGCATGGTCGGCAGCTCAGTCAGCAGCGCAACCGCCTGTTTCCAGATACTCGGGAGCAGGCCAAATATCATTAACAGCATCAGCCCGGCAAACAACACCAGCATCAGCGACGCGCCCGTGGTGCGGTTAATGCCGATGCGGCACATCTGCGCCACCGGCCATTCAAGCAAAAACGCCAGCACCAGCGCCACCAGCAGCGGAGCAAGCAAACCGCCACCAAAATAGATAAGTGCCCAGAGACTGGCGAGAATGAGCAGCAGGGTTACCGCTTGGGGATCGCTGAACTTTTCTTTGTACCAGCGGCTAACGACTTCGAGCATGGCCTCTCCCTGATGGAAAACACGAACATGAATGGCACAGATACCGGCTGAGCGGGAGCTATGCCCCTTCAGCGGCTGATCCTGAGCCTGAGAACCTTGGGCTCATCCTGAACTTTTTGAACCTGATATCCCTGTTTTTCAACAAAGGCGTGAACATCCCGCCGTGATGCGCTGTCTAACAAGGCAACTTCGAGGGTTTCGCCCACAGGCAATTTTTTGAGTGCCAGCTTAACCTGAACCAGGGGAACAGGACAGCGAAACGCCGTTAAATCGATAAAAATCATAATGAACTTGCCTAAGCCAAACCGGGGCTATTATCCTTGCTTGCACGCCAAAGCTCAAGCGACGCCCAAGCGGCATGGCATTAACACAGGAACTGATATCCTTTTGCGTAACATGACTCTTTCACGCCTGACCAAAACCCTTAAAGCAGCAGGACTTTCCATTCTTTTTACCCTGCCTGCCGCCCACAGTTTTGCCAATAATGACCTGCCAGATCTGGGCACAGCTGCGGTCAACACCTTCAGTCTCGAGAAGGAAATGATTTACGGCGATGCCTATATGCGGGTCATCCGCTCTTCGGCGCCGCTGTTAAACGACCCTGTACTCAGCCAGTATGTGACCGAGCTTGGCAATAAACTGGTGGCCAACGCCACCGGCGTTAAGACTCCGTTTTACTTCTTTTTGCTGCGTAACGATGAAATCAACGCCTTTGCGTTTTTCGGCGGCCACGTCGGGGTGCACACCGGGCTCTTTTTAAACGCCGATACCGAAAGTGAAATAGCCTCGGTGCTGGCGCACGAAGTGACCCACGTGACCCAGCGTCACCTCGCCCGCTCACTCGAAGCGCAGCAAAAGTCCGGCCCCGCCACCATGGCAGGCCTGCTTGGCGCAATTTTGCTGACCATCGCCGCGCCCCAGGCCGGTATGGCGGCGCTTGCGACCACCCAGGCGCTGGCAACTCAGTCCAAAATCAACTACACCCGCCAGCATGAAAAAGAAGCGGACCGCATCGGCATGCAAATTCTGGTGGACGCAGGCTTTGATCCCAATGGCGCGGCGGATTTCTTTGGCAAGATTGCCGGCCGTTACCGCTTTACTTCCAAGCCGCCGCAAATGCTCCTGACTCACCCGCTGCCGGAGTCGCGGATCAGCGAAGCGCGTAACCGCGCCGCCCAATACCCGCACAAATACATTGCCGACAGCCTGAACTTCCATCTTGCCAAGGCGCGTATCCAGGTCCGTTTTTCAAGCTACAGCGAAGAAGCGGCACTAGGGCTTTTTGACAAGCAGCTCGCCCGCCATGCTTACGCCTTTGAAAGCGCGGCACTTTACGGCAAAGCGCTGGCGCTGTTTCGCTTGAAGCGCTTCGATGAGGCAGAGTCCATCATCGACAAGCTGCTGACGCGGGATGATAACAACCTGTTTTACCTCGACACCAAGACCGACTTGCTTGCCGAGCGCAGAGATTACGACAGCGCAATAACGCTTTTGGAAGCCAAACGCAAACTCAAGCCTACCTCGCAGGTGATAAACGCAAACCTGGCCCACATCTATATCGAGGCCGGCAAGTCAGACAAAGCTATTCCGCTGCTTGAAGACATGATTTTCCTTGATAAGCAAAATCCACTGCCCTACCAGCTGATGACTGAGGCGTATCGCAAACAGGGCAACAAGGCGCTTGAGCACTTCGCCACCGCCGAAAGCATGGCCCTTGGTGCCGATTACAAGGGCGCTGTGGATCAGCTTAACTTTGCCTACCGCTTTACCAAGGATGATGCACTGCAACTGGCACGGATCGAGGCCCGCATCCGCCAGTTCAAAGATGCCGACAAGGCGCTGGAAGAGCTCAAGTAATCCGCCGCCGCAATGCCTATAAACTGAAATAGGCCCCGCACTGACGGGGCCGTTTTTTTTTGCTATCATCGGCGGCAAATTTTGACCCCAGTCACAGGTTACCCCATGACCCAAGCTGTCATTCTGCATAATCCCCGCTGCTCAAAGAGCCGCGAAACCCTCGCGCTGCTGACCGATAAAGGCGTTGATGTTAACGTGGTTGAATACCTTAAAGACACGCCGGACACAGCTGAAATCAAGCGCATTCTGTCGCTCCTTGGCATCAGCGCCCGTGAGCTGATGCGCACCAAGGAAGAGGAATACAAGGCCCTTGGCCTTGATAATCCATCGCTTGACGAAGATGCGCTCATCGCAGCCATGGTTGCGACCCCTAAGCTGATTGAGCGCCCGATAGTGCTTGCCAATGGCAAAGCCGCCATCGGTCGTCCACCGGTTAACGTACTTGAGATCCTCTGAGGTAGATTGTGCTTTCCAATACCGCGTTACTGCTTCAAATTAACCGCGCCGGTTACCTCGCGCTGCTGTTTGTGATGGGCTACTGGTTCCTGTTTGGACCAAACAGCCAGGAATACAGCCTGGTGTTTAACCTTTTGTGGCTGGTGCCGTTAATGCTGCCGCTGCCGGGGCTACTCAAGGGCAATCCTTACACCCACGCCTGGGCAAGCTTTGTGCTGTGTTTGTATCTGCTGCACGCACTGACGCTGGTGTATATTGCCGGCGACTGGCTCTGGTTTGCGCTGCTGGAGCTTGGGCTGCTAGCACTGCTTTCGGTCACCTTCCCGTTTTATGCCCGCCACCGCGGCCGTGAACTCGGCCTTGGACTTAAGAAAAAGTCCAAGGAGAAAGACGGCGAATAAGCCGTTTTGGGGTATAAAAAAGCGCGGCCAGGAGCCGCGCTTTTTTGTGAGCTAAATTCATCGAAATATCGCTTTAACTACTGAAAACAGAATTAACTCATTTTATTCAGTAACTTATATATCTATAATTTTCATTCGCTCGCGACAGCTACAACCTCAATTACAGGCGCAACTACAGCCGCAGCATCTCTTTCACAAACGGTATTGTCAACTTACGCTGATGCACCATGGAGGCCTTGTCGAGCCGGTCAAGTACATCGAACAGGGTTCGCAGATCCCGCGCCATCCGGTTTAGCAAAAACCGGCCTACGTCTTCAGGAAGCTGCAAACCGCGCATCGCTGCGCGGCGCTGCAAGGCCGCAAGCTTTTCTTCGTCCATCATCGGCTGCAGCTGATAGGTCAGCCCCCAGTGCATACGGGACACCAGATCAGGCAGCGCAAAGCCTGCATCCATAGGTGAAGCGCTGGCGCTCACCACCAAACTGCCACGCTTATGCTCAACCACCCGGTTGTACAAATCGAAAATGGCCTCTTCCCACAGAGGATGTCCCGCAACCGCATCCACATCGTCGATACAGATAAGGTCGAACTGCTCGAGCCCTTCAAGCAGCGCCGTGGAAATACTGGCGTGAATACCCAGCGGAATATAAAAGCTTCGACGCTCAACTTCGTTGGCGTGGGCACAGGCAGCGTGCATCAGGTGGGTGCGGCCGGACTTGATGGGTCCCCACAGGTAAATGGCATGACTGCCCTCGCCGCCTGCAGCCGCTTTGAGCGAGCCAATCAGCTCGTCGTTGCCCGCTGCCGGATAATAACTGGCGAATGTTTCATCGTCCGGTAAATGTACCGGCAATGACAATTGCAAAGGGGGATGTTGTGTCACTCGGTTACTTCTCAATCAGACTTGTGGCACATAAAACGAAAACGGCGCCAGTGTAACACGGGCGCCGTTAAATGCCGAGGCCGACGCTTACTGTCCGCGCCAGCGATAGCGATTACCGGCAACCGGCGCAGTGGTGCCTGCAGACACATCACCGGGGTTGATGGCATTTGCGAAAGGATCGGCCAGCTGCTCTGACGACGCTGCGCTGCCGTCGGTGGCTATACCAGAGCCTGAATCTGCAATTGCCCCTGAACCAGAGACTGCGCCAACTGTGTCCGGTGCAAGCCGTGGGTCGAGCGCCAAGGTGCGGCGCAGATCCTCTTCACTGCCAAAGAGTTGCACAGCAAAGCGCACCGCATCGCCCTGCATGTTAATCAAGCGGGCAGTTTTAATCATCGACAGTTGACCTAAGTAGGTTTCAATGTCGGCGACGGCTTTAAGTTTGTTGATGCCGGTAAACACAAGTTCTGTGTCGGTAGCAGGACCGGTGGCGGTCACCGCGTACTGGGACACATAAAAGCTGCTCATTGCCGACAATATGCTGTCGATGGCGGCTTTGGCATCAGGCGCGTTGCCGGATACATCATTCAGTGCCTGCAACTGCGCGGCGTCGGTGCCATCAGCGGTTCGCGGGTACAGCGCGACACGGTAATCAAAACCACTGGCGGCCGCATCCAGAGTCACCAGCGCGAAAAAGTCTGACTGGTAGCGTCCGGAGACACCGGCAAGCTCGGCAGGAAAGAATCCGCGCACCGAGTTGACGTTAGCCTGCATCAAATCATCCAGATCCAGCAGCGGGAACAGCAGCGGTACACCGGCCTGATTGCTGGCATCGTTAAAAAGTGCACGCAGCGGCAGATCGGACTCGTCGCCAAGCAGCACTTTTTCGCCGCTTACGCTGGCAGCTGTGCTATTTGCGTCGGTGCCGCTCGACGCCGAAGCATTTGCAACGACGCCATTTGAGACAATAGCACTGCCATCGGCAGCCGCGCCGGACGGGCCATCAGTCGCAAGCCACATCAGCGTCAGCGGCCGCTGTTTACCCCACACCGGCAGCTGGGCGCTTCGCAGCGTAGAGATAACCTTGCCGCTGTCAAAACTTGCGCGCACATAGAGCTGGCCGTCATTTTCAACGTATCCGAACTGACTCAGGATAGATTTGGCATTGGCAATCATCGCCTTCACCGACGGTGATTGCAGTGCATCCTGACTGCCGCTGTTTTTCACGAATACCTTGCCAAGCGCATCCTTGATGGCCTGATCAAGCTCGCCGCTCGCTCGTGACGTGACCGGTACATCGGCCTCGTTGAGGCGGGTCACTTCAACGGCATCCGCCATGACGCTGCACAGCAGCAGGCTGCCAAGCAGCGTCGCTTTGATAAAAGAATTCAACATGGAATGGGGTCTGTCCCTGAAATGGTGAATGCGAGCGAGTGTATCACAACTGCGTGGGGGCAACACAGTCCGACAAAAGATGGTAAACCGGCGTAACACTGGATAAATTGTCCTTTTGCGCCAAGTGCTTCACAAATTCAAAAGCAATCCCCAAGCCCGACGAGGGGATTGCTGGTATGGTCGCAAACTATAACCAGACCCATAACAAAGAGGTAAGGAACTACCCTATGAACAAACTGTTACTTCCGCTGCAGGGCGCACAGATGTTGTTTGTCGCCTTCGGAGCGCTGGTGCTGATGCCGCTGATGACAGGGCTCGACACCAGTGTAGCCCTCTTCACCGCCGGTATCGGCACCTTGCTGTTCCAGCTTTTAACCCGAGGCCAGGTGCCCATCTTCCTCGCCTCCTCCTTTGCCTTTATCGCGCCCATCATGTACTCGGTCAAAACCTGGGGCTTGCCCGCCACCATGGGTGCACTGATGGCCGCAGGCGCTGTGTATCTTATGCTGTCGCTGTTGGTGAAATGGCGCGGCGTCGGCTTTATCCATCGTCTGCTGCCACCTGTGGTGGTGGCGCCGGTGATTATTATCATTGGCCTTGGGCTTGCGCCGGTGGCGGTCAACATGGCGCTGGGTAAATCAGGCGATGGCAGTCAGGTGTTGGTTGAGCAGGATATCGCGCTGGTGATTTCACTTTTGGCGCTTTTTACCACCATTCTGGTTGCAGTATTTGCCAAAGGTTTGCTGAAACTGATGCCTATCCTTGCGGGTATTCTGGTTGGCTACGGGGTGAGCCTGCTGTTTGGGGTGGTGAGCTTCAAGGCCGTTGGCGACGCTCCCTGGTTTGCCCTTCCCGAATTTACCGCTCCGGCATTTCACTGGCAGGCCATTTTATTCATGATCCCGGTCGCGATTGCCCCGGCAGTTGAACACATCGGCGATATCCTCGCGATTTCCAACGTCACCCGCAAAGATTTTATGAAGGAGCCCGGGCTGCATCGCACCCTCGCCGGTGACGGTGTTGCAACCATGGCGGCAGCGGCCTTTGGCGGGCCGCCAAACACCACCTATTCAGAAGTGACAGGTGCCGTGACCCTGACCCGAAATTTTAATCCACGAATAATGACCTGGGCCGCGATAGTCGCGATTTTACTCGCCTTCGTCGGCAAACTCGGCGCGCTGATGCAAACCATTCCTGTGCCTGTGATGGGCGGCATTATGTGTTTGCTGTTTGGCTCGATTGCGGCGGTGGGCCTCAATACCCTTATTCGGAATCAGGTGGATCTGGCCTGCCCGAGAAACCTCGCCATCGTCGGCGTTACCCTGGTATTTGGCATTGGCGGCATGGCCTTTGGTGTCGGCAACTTCAGCCTCACCGGCATCAGCCTGTGCGGCATAGTCGCGATTTTGATGAATGCCTTGCTGCCGGCAACCCGCAGCGAGCCGGAAAGCCCCTGAGTCACTCAGAATCACTCAGAATCACTCAGACTCAATCAGAATCACGCAGAACCACTGAGAGCCAGGCTCGCTGTAAAAAACGTCCAACAAGTCCAACAAAAAGCCCCGCATTGCGGGGCTTTTTCATCACACAGCGGATTATTCTGCAGTCTTATACTTGGCAGCCACTTCTTTGATAAGCGGCTGCAGCTCGCCTTTCTGGAACATTTCGGTGAGGATGTCACAGCCACCAATCAGCTCGCCTTCTACCCACAGCTGTGGGAAAGTTGGCCAGTTGGCATACTTTGGCAACTCAGCACGAATGTCGGGGTGCTGAAGAATGTCGACATAGGCAAACTGCTCGCCGATGTTGATCATCATTTCGGCAACACGGGCAGAGAAACCACAGCTTGGCAGCTTTGGAGAACCCTTCATGTAAACGATGATTGGGTTTTCAGCGATTTGCTGCTTGATTCTTTCTACTGTATCCATTTTGATTCCTGAGTTGGCTCCCTGGGGAGCATTTTTCGTCACACTGGTGGCAACTATTGTACGCCAGCTCAGAGCGGAACAAAATCCCACAAGTTGTAAGGTTATGTCACGATTTGATTTTTCGATTGCTGCTATCATCGCCAAAGGCCAAAGAATGATTCACATCACAGATTTTCCGAGTACAATACTGGCCAGTGAGCAAAACGCGAAACACGTATAATTGTCCATGGAGAGATACTAAATGGCTTTCGAATTACCACCACTGCCTTACGCGAAGAACGCCCTGGAACCCCATGTTTCTCAGGAAACCATCGAATACCATCACGGCAAGCACCACAACACCTACGTGGTTAAGCTGAACGGTCTGATCCCAGGTACCGAGTTCGAAGGCAAGAGCCTGGAAGAAATCGTAAAAACTTCTACCGGCGGTATCTTCAACAACGCAGCCCAGGTTTGGAACCACACCTTCTACTGGCACTGCCTGTCACCAAACGGTGGCGGTGAGCCAACTGGCGCTGTGGCTGATGCCATCAACGCCGCTTTCGGTTCTTTCGAAGAGTTCAAAACCAAGTTCAACGACGCTGCGGTGAACAACTTCGCCAGCTCTTGGACCTGGTTGGTGAAAAAGGCTGACGGCTCAGTCGCCATCGTTAACACCAGCAACGCCGCTACCCCGCTGACCGACGATTCAGTGACGCCAATCCTGACCGTTGACCTGTGGGAACACGCCTACTACATCGACTACCGCAACGTACGTCCTGACTATCTGGCCCACTTCTGGCAGCTGGTTAACTGGGACTTCGTGAACCAGAACTACGCTGGCTAATCGCCTCGCAGTACTGCAAAAGGAGCCTTGATGGCTCCTTTTTTATTGCCGTTTTTCGCCAATATCTTCCTGCCACTGCCAAGTTTTCTTGAAATCAACGCACTTGCAACTGTTGCGTTTGCAACTATTTGTTATTGTTTTTTCAAGATTTTTTTGACACAGCGCAAAAATTTATGTCTAAGATTACAGGTAGGGAGCCGAAATCAGTCGCGCTCCTTGCATCCTACCAGTGGCGTTTCAGGGGGTTATCATGGGCATCTTTGAACATTACCAACAGCGCTATGAAAAGAAACTCGAAGAAGAATACACACTCCAGGAGTTTCTTGAGATTTGTAAGCAGGACAAAAGCGCTTATGCAACCGCGGCCGAACGTCTGCTGATGGCCATCGGCGAGCCGGAAGTGGTCGACACCGCAAAAAATCCGGTGCTGAGCCGCATCTTCTCCAACCGGCTTATTTCCCGCTATCCGGCCTTCCGTGACTTTTTTGGCATGGAAGAATCGATTCAGCAAATCGTCGCCTACCTTAAACACTCGGCCCAGGGGCTCGAGGAAGCCAAGCAAATCCTGTATTTGCTGGGGCCAGTGGGCGGCGGTAAGTCATCCCTTGCCGAAAAATTAAAAGCGCTGATGCAAAAGGTGCCCATTTATGTGCTGAGCGCCGATGGTGTCAGAAGTCCGGTGAACGATCATCCCTTCTGCCTGTTTGACGCCGAAGAAGACGGCAAACTGCTGCAGGAAGAGTACAGCATTCCCTCCCGCTACCTGCGCTCGATTATGTCGCCCTGGGCGGTCAAACGGCTGCACGATTTTGGCGGCGACATCAGCCGTTTCAGGGTTGTGAAAGTCTTCCCGTCGGTACTGGATCAGATTGCCGTTGCCAAAACCGAACCCGGCGATGAAAACAACCAGGACATTTCATCCCTCGTCGGTAAAGTCGACATTCGTCAGCTTGAGCATTTTGCCCAAAACGATGCCGATGCCTATTCCTATTCAGGTGCCCTTTGCCGCGCCAACCAGGGCTTGATGGAATTTGTGGAGATGTTCAAGGCCCCCATCAAGGTACTGCACCCCTTACTGACCGCAACCCAGGAAGGTAACTACAACGGCACCGAGGGCCTCTCAGCCCTGCCCTTTGGCGGGATTATTCTGGCGCACTCCAACGAATCGGAATGGTCAACCTTCCGCAACAACAAAAACAACGAGGCATTCCTTGACCGGGTGTATATCGTCAAGGTGCCTTATTGTCTGCGGGTTTCGGAAGAAATTCAGATTTATAAAAAGCTTATTCAGAACTCTGAGCTGTCGGATGCGCCCTGCGCCCCCGGCACGTTGGAAACCCTGGCTCAGTTCAGTGTGCTTTCGCGCCTGAAAGTACCCGAGAACTCAGCCATTTACTCCAAGATGCGCGTCTATGACGGTGAAAGCCTCAAAGACACGGATCCCAAGGCCAAGTCTTATCAGGAATATCGCGACTATGCCGGGGTGGATGAAGGCATGAACGGGCTCTCTACCCGCTTTGCGTTCAAAATCCTCTCAAGGGTGTTTAACTTCGATCACTCCGAAATCGCCGCCAATCCGGTACACCTCTTCTATGTGCTTGAAAAACAAATCGAGGCCGAGCAGTTCCCCGGCGAAACCGCCGAGCGCTACCTTGAGTTTTTAAAAGGCTACCTCATCCCTAAATATGTGGAGTTTATTGGCAAAGAAATTCAGACGGCTTATCTGGAGTCCTACTCTGAGTACGGTCAGAATATTTTCGACCGATATGTTACCTATGCCGACTTCTGGATCCAGGATCAGGAATACCGCGATCCTGAAACCGGCCAGCTGTTTGACCGCGCCGCCCTCAACGCCGAGCTGGAGAAAATTGAAAAGCCGGCCGGGATCTCCAACCCCAAAGATTTCCGCAATGAAATCGTTAACTTCGTCCTTCGCGCCAGGGCCAACAACGAGGGCAAAAACCCCACCTGGACCAGTTACGAAAAACTCAGAACCGTCATCGAGAAGAAGATGTTCTCCAACACAGAAGATCTGCTGCCGGTGATTTCATTCAACGCCAAAACCTCCACCGACGATCAGCGCAAGCACGATGATTTTGTCAATCGCATGATGGAAAAAGGTTACACCAAGAAGCAGGTGCGCCTGCTGTCCGAGTGGTATCTGCGGGTACGTAAATCGTCTTGATACTGTCCGGCCCCGCCTTCGGGCGGGGTGGCGGAACTTTGGGGGTGCGTATGGCGAATTTTATCGACCGGCGGCTTAACGCCAAGGGCAAGAGCACGGTAAACCGGCAACGGTTTATCAATCGCTATAAAAAACAAATTAAAAAGGCGGTCAGCGACGCCGTAACCCGTCGCAGTGTTACCGATGTGGATAAAGGCGAGCAAATCAGCATTCCGACCCGGGACATTACCGAGCCGATGTTCCATCAGGGACGCGGCGGACAGCGTGAGCGGGTGCATCCCGGCAACGATCAGTTTACCCGAGGCGACAAAATCGACCGTCCGCCGTCAGGCGGCGCAGGCCAGGGCAGCGGCAAGGGTGACGCGTCTGACTCCGGCGATGGCAGCGATGACTTTGTGTTTCAAATCTCCAAAGATGAATACCTTGAACTGCTGTTTGAGGATTTGGAGCTGCCAAACCTTCAGCGAAACCGGCTGAATAAACTCGTTGAATATCAAATCCACCGCGCGGGTTTTACCAACGATGGCGTGCCGGCCAATATCAATATTGTCCGCTCACTGCGCTCATCACTGGCGCGGCGCACCGCCATGACGGCGGCGAAAAAGAAAGCCCTGCGGGCGCTGGAAGCCGAGCTAAGCGAGCTTGAAAACACCCCGGGCGCCAATGCCGAGCGCATTATCGCGCTTCGCGCAGAAATTGAGGCGCTGAAACGTAAAATAGATGCAGTGCCTTTTATCGACACCTTCGATTTGCGCTACAACAACTACGTCAAACGGGAAGTACCCTCCAGCCAGGCGGTGATGTTTTGCCTGATGGACGTGTCAGGGTCGATGGATCAGGCCACCAAAGACATGGCCAAACGCTTTTATATACTCCTGTATCTGTTTTTAACCCGCACCTATAAAAACCTTGAAGTAGTGTATATCCGCCACCACACCCAGGCCAAAGAAGTGGACGAACACGAGTTCTTCTACTCCCAGGAAACCGGCGGCACCATAGTGTCATCGGCGCTTAAGTTAATGGTGGAAATTCAGCGCGAACGTTATCCCGCCGAAGAATGGAATATCTATGCCGCCCAGGCCTCCGATGGCGATAACTGGGCCGATGACTCCCCCACCTGCCGGCAGCTGCTTGAGACCCAGATCTTGCCGCTGGTTCGCTACTTCAGCTACATCGAAATCACCAACCGCGCCCATCAAACCCTGTGGCGCGAATATGAATCCCTAAAGCAAGTGTTTGATAATATGGCCGTTCAACACATACGTCAGGCCGAAGACATTTATCCGGTGTTCCGGGAACTCTTTAAAAAGCAGGCGGTGTAAGGGGGTTTTATGGGGAAACGCACACCACTCAGTGACGGTCCGGACTGGACCTTCGAGCTGCTAGACGCCTACCAAATGGAAATTGAGCGCGTCGCAGCCCACTACCGGCTCAGCACCTATCCCAATCAGATAGAAGTTATCACCGCTGAGCAAATGATGGACGCCTACGCCGGCATAGGTATGCCAATCGGCTATACCCACTGGTCCTTTGGCAAACGCTTTATTCAAACCGAGCAAAGCTACAAGCGCGGCCAAATGGGGCTGGCCTACGAAATTGTGATTAACTCAAGCCCTTGTATCGCTTACCTGATGGAAGAAAACACCATCACCATGCAGGCGCTGGTGATGGCCCATGCCTGCTACGGCCATAACAGCTTTTTCAAAGGCAATTACCTGTTTAAAACCTGGACCGATGCGAGCTCCATCATCGACTATCTGGTCTTTGCCAAAAACTACATCGCCGATTGTGAAGAGCGTTACGGCGTTGACGCGGTAGAAAGTGTGCTCGACTCCTGCCATGCGCTACAAAATTACGGTGTCGATCGCTATAAGCGGCCGTCAGAAATTTCATTTCGCGAAGAAAAAGCGCGCCAGAAGGAGCGTGAAGAGTACCTGCAAAGCCAGGTAAATGATCTGTGGCGCACAATCCCCAGCACAAAAGAGGAAAAAGAAAAGCAGCACAAAAAACGTTTTCCGGCAGAGCCTCAGGAAAACATTTTATATTTCATTGAAAAACATGCGCCGCTGCTGGAGCCATGGCAGCGTGAAGTGGTGCGGATTGTCCGCAAAATGGGCCAGTACTTTTATCCGCAAAAGCAAACTCAGGTGATGAATGAAGGCTGGGCCACGTTCTGGCACTACACCATCCTCAATCACCTTTACGATGACGGCCTGGTGACCGACCGCTTTATGCTGGAGTTTTTGCAAAGCCACACTGCTGTGGTGGCACAGCCGCCCTACAACAGCCGCTACTACTCAGGCATCAACCCCTATGCGCTCGGGTTTGCGATGTTTACCGACATCCGCCGCATGTGCGAAAACCCAACCGAAGAAGACCACACCTGGTTTCCTGAAATTGCCGGCAGCAACTGGCTCGATACGCTGCATTTCGCCATGGAGAATTTCAAGGACGAAAGCTTTATCAGCCAGTACCTGTCACCGGCTATCATCCGCCAGTTCAAGCTGTTTGGCATAGTGGATGATGAGCGCAAAAACTACCTGTCTATTTCGGCCATCCACGATGAGCAGGGTTATCGCGATATCCGCCACAGTTTATCGCAGCAATATAACCTGTCGAATCTGGAGCCCAATATTCAGGTACACAGGGTCGAGGTGATGGGCGACCGCTCGCTAACGCTGCGTTATATTCCCCACAACAATATTCCGCTCGCCGGCGACTTTGGCGAGGTGCTGAAACACATGCACAGGCTGTGGGGCTTTACCGTTATCCTTGAACAGGAAGAGTCTGACGGTACGCTGAAAGAGCTCGGCCGCTGCCCACCGCGTGACGAATAACGGCATAGCGGCATTTAAGCCATAAAAAAACGCAGCTCAGGCTGCGTTTTTATTTCTATTACGGCGACAGTTATCAACTCAGCCCTGAGGGTCCTGATTGATATCCGCAGGCATGGCATCTTTGAGCTTTTGCCACATCTTGCCGCTGTTAATACCGTAGGTGCGCATCAGCGGCGGCACTTCGCCATAGGCGCGGCGCTTGGCCAGTGACTCAAGCTCAAGGTAAAAGTCGCGGGCAAGTTTGCGCGCTTCCTGGCTGGTAAAGTAGTAACGGCCGATGCGGCTGTACAGGCCTTTAAAGCCATTCAGAATAAGCACATACAGCGGATTGCCGGAAGAAAACGCCAACGTGTGGTGCAGCTCGTAATCGAAATCTGCATAGGCTTCAGGGCAATCTTCCATCTGATGGATTTTGCCCAGCACTTCAACGGCGGTTTCAGGGTTATATCTTAACGCGCCGCGAAAATAGATGGCGCTGACATTGGTTCTGGCCGACAGCAGCTGGTCAACCAGCAACGGAAAACCTTCGGGATTGAGATCCGCAATGGTTTCCAGAATATTCAGACCTGAGGTTTCCCAGAAATTGTTAACCCGGGTCGGCTTACCGTGCTGAATGGTCAGCCAGCCGTCGCGGGCCAGACGCTGCAATACTTCACGCAGCGTGGTACGGGTCACACCGATGAGCTCAGACAATTCACGCTCAGCAGGGAGAATGGAACCCGGTGGGAATTTATTTTCCCAAATTGAACGTACTATGTATTTCTCTGCGAAACTCGCAGGACCTTTGGCATTGATAATCATCAGCCACAAATTCCGGTTGTTAAACCCCTGTGTTGGGCACTCATCATACCAGAGCGGGAAAAAATGAAAACTCCTCCTTCAGCCCGAGCCAGGCCTGAAACCGACAGAATTCACATTTGTGTTTAAAAAGACACCGAACAACACCCAGTTAGCGGCAATTTTGCAAGCAGGATCGTTTTTTTGAAACGCGGCACTGCCGGTCTTTGATTACTTTGAGTTAAGGTTTAGGCTAAACTGAACTAAGTGCGTTCAGCGGCTTTCAAAAAATAAAAAAACAGCTTAGATAATCAAGCATATGGGAGAGGGGAACATGACATCGACGCTCGGACAGTCGTTATTTGCCAACTTTCTGGGAAATTCGCCCAGATGGTACAAGCTTGCGATTCTGTCATTTCTTGCCATTAACCCAATACTGTTCTATTTCAACCCCTTTATAGCCGGTTGGGTATTGGTCATTCAGTTTATTTTTACCCTGGCAATGGCGCTTAAATGCTACCCGCTGCAGCCGGGTGGTTTGCTTGCCATTGAAGCAGTTGTCATTGGGATGACGACCCCAAGTCAGGTGCTGCACGAAATCGAGGCAAACCTTGAAGTCTTGCTGCTGCTGGTGTTCATGGTGGCGGGCATCTACTTTATGAAGCAGCTGCTGCTGTACGCCTTTACCAAGATGCTGACCAAGGTTCGCTCCAAAACCGCTGTTTCGTTAATGTTTTGTATCGCATCGGCGTTTTTGTCGGCCTTCTTGGATGCGTTGACGGTTATCGCGGTGATCATCACTGTCGCAGTCGGTTTTTATTCGATTTACCACAAGGTGGCATCGGGTAAGGACTTCAGCTCAGATCACGACCATACCTCTGAGGGCGCCGAGCAGCTTAACCACGATGAGCTTGAGTCCTTCCGCGGCTTTTTGCGAAACCTTTTGATGCACGCCGGTGTCGGTACCGCTCTTGGTGGTGTGTGCACTATGGTGGGCGAGCCGCAAAACCTGATTATCGCCGCCCAGGCAAACTGGCAGTTCGGTGAGTTTGCCCTGCGGATGTCGCCGGTAACTGTGCCGGTGTTTTTTGCAGGGATAATAACCTGCTTCCTGGTCGAGAAATTTCGCATATTCGGTTACGGCGCCAAGCTGCCTGAAGCGGTGCACAAAATTTTATCTGACTATGATGCCCATGAAGATGCCCGCCGTACCCCGCGGGATAAAGTCAAACTCCTGGTGCAGGCGCTGATTGGTGTGTGGCTGATCGTCGGGCTTGCATTCCACCTGGCATCGGTTGGTCTGATTGGCCTGTCGGTCATCATTCTTAACACCGCCTTTAACGGCATTACCGATGAACATGCGCTCGGCAAGGCCTTTGAAGAAGCCCTGCCCTTTACTGCGCTGCTGGCGGTGTTTTTTGCCGTGGTGGGTGTGATTATCGATCAGCAATTGTTTGCGCCGGTGATCCAGTGGGCTTTGAGTTACGAAGGCAACGTGCAGCTGGTAATTTTCTACATCGCCAACGGCTTGCTGTCGATGGTCAGTGACAACGTGTTTGTGGGCACTGTGTACATCAACGAGGTGAAAGCCGCACTGCTCAATGGCCAAATCACCCGCGATCAGTTTGATTTGCTGGCCGTTGCCATCAACACAGGTACCAACCTGCCGTCGGTAGCCACACCAAATGGTCAGGCCGCCTTCCTGTTCCTGTTGACCTCGGCACTGGCGCCGCTTATCCGCCTGTCGTATGGCCGCATGGTGCTGATGGCGCTGCCTTACACCATAGTGCTGTCTGTGGTCGGTATTCTTGCTATCGAATCCGGTCTGCTTGAGAGCATGACCCAGTACTACTACGATGCGCAGCTGATTAATCATCACAGCGCTGCTGAAGCCGCAGGTAAAGCGGCCGGTCATTAATCTGGCGGATTAATACCATGGATTGACTGAACTTATTTGCTTAAGTAAAGTCAGAAATAGCCCGCACCCCAGTGTGCGGGCTTTTTTATGGAACGCAGTCCAAGGAGAAATGACGTTGTCTGCCCTGATATCTTTTGCCCACAGCCGCCTGTCCTGGGCAATTCTGGCCGTAAGCGCCCTCGCCCTCGAATTGGCTGCGCTGTATTTTCAATACGGGATGAAACTCGATCCCTGTGTAATGTGTATTTATCAGCGCCTTGCGGTGTTTGGCCTGCTTGGCGCCGGACTGCTTGGCCTTACGGCGCCGGCAAATAGGCTGGTGCGTGTGGCAGCCGGTACCCTGTGGGGCATCAGCAGCATTTGGGGCCTTAAGCTTGCGCTGGAACTGGTGGATATGCAGAACAACCCGAGCCCCTTCTCGACCTGCTCATTCCTGCCGGAATTTCCAAGCTGGCTTGCACTTCATGAATGGCTGCCACAGGTATTTATGCCCACCGGCATGTGCACCGATGTGCCCTGGCAGTTTGCCGGCGTCACCATGGGCGAATGGATGGTGGTGGCCTTTGCAACCTACCTCGCTGCGCTTGTGGTGTTTTTGATACCGATTTTGAAGTCTTCCCGCGCCTGACTTATCGATTAGGCATTGAACGGCGATTTTAAGCCATCAATAGGATTGGAAAACACCCAATAAAAAACGCCCCGATGGGGCGTTTTTTATTGGGTTTCATTATTTGGGCTTTATGAGTTTGGCGTCTTAAAAGCGGCTTTTATTCAAGAGCCTTCAATCCGCGTCCTTAAGTGGCCACAGCACTATGTGGTCTTCAAGGTAGCGTACCTTGGTTTCGCACACCGCTTTGCCGCGCACCGACATACCGGCGGCGTGCATCGCTTCTTTGGAGCCGGTCAGCAGCGGATGCCAGGAGGGCAAATCGCGGCCCTGAAACAGACGGATATAGGCGCAGCTGTCCGGCAGCCAGGTCAGGCTGGCAATATTGTCCATATTGATGGCGGTGCAGCCTGGTACAAAGGTAAAACGCTCGCTGTAGTGGCGGCAATGGCAGGCATCGCGGTCCAGCAACTTACAGGCCGCATTGGTGTAATACAGCTCGTCTGTATCATCGTCAATCAGCTTGTTTAAACAACATTTTCCGCAGCCATCACAGAGAGACTCCCATTCACGGGCATCCATCTCATCAAGGCGCTTGGTTTTCCAAAACTCTGTCACAACGCTTTCCAACTGTTACTGGGCTCAAAGCTTGGCGACAAACCGCCTCACTGGCCAAGCTTAAATTTAATTCTATCGGACAGATGCACCATGGCGAGGGCAAAATAATCATCATCGCGCCAGCGTTTAATGGCGGCGTAATTATCGTACACCAGATACACCCGCCCTTTGGGGCCGTCGGGCATGACCATGGCAACGTCCATATCGGCGCGTGACGGTAAATCAGCGCCATCAAACCGGCGTACCCCCAGCGCCTGCCACTCGGCAAAGTTCTTGCGGATAGCGCCGCCGGCAAGACTTACATCAAACCCAGCAGGGATCTTTACCTGCCGGCCCCAGGTGGAATCATCCTGCCAGCCAGACTCTTTCAAAAATGAGGCAATAGAGGCAAAGACGTCAGCCGGATTGGAGCCGATATCAATTTTGCCATCGCCGTCGCCATCTTTGGCGTAGGCCAAAAAGCCCGCCGGCAACAACTTTGGCTGACCAAGACGGCCGTCGCTGTCAGAGCGCAAACTCTCAATCG
The DNA here is from genome assembly GCF_018596335.1 of Shewanella jiangmenensis. Classification (GTDB taxonomy): domain Bacteria; phylum Pseudomonadota; class Gammaproteobacteria; order Enterobacterales; family Shewanellaceae; genus Shewanella; species Shewanella jiangmenensis. The sequence goes on from NZ_JAHEPS010000005.1 coordinate 175,134, forward strand.
GGACGCCGCTGTCGATAATCTTCAATGCGGCAAAAAACTGCTCACGAAAGAAGGCTTCATCTTCGCCTTTAAAGGCCTTGGATGCCGTGACCGACAGCACGGGAAAATTGCCGGCGTTGCGGCCATAACGCGACTCAAGCCCCCAGAGCGCGATGATAAAGCGCGGCTGAACACCATATTTATCACCAATACGGGTCAGCACCTCGGTATGGCCCTGATATTGGAACTTGGCCTCATCAACCAGTTCATCCGTTAAGGTTGCCGGTAAGTAAGCATCAAGGCTTTTGGCGTCTGCCTTAAGCTCTTTGACGCCACCCGCCGAGCGAAACTCCTTGATGGTGGGAAACACCTTATCGAGGGTTTCGGCGCTGATGTCGTGCTTTTGCTCCGCGTCCTGACGCAGCGCTTTAACATAGTCCGCAAAACTGCCCGCTGGCGCCTGTGCATACACACCGGCAGACATCAGCGCCAGGGCAAGTGTCAGTGGTTTTCGCAGTGGCTTTAACAGTGTCTCAAGGGAAGTACACATAAAAGACGTCACGATTACCCGGCCTCCGACCACATTTCATCCGTTATTCAGTAATACCCAGCGATTTTTTATGTTCGTTGAGTAAATTTTCCTTGGGTGGGGGTAACTGCAGGTAATACCCTTTTTCATCCATCTCGGCGCGCACCCTGGAAATATCGGCCAAGGCCAATTTGTCTTTCTTTTCCAAGGGTAGCAACATAACCAGCTTAGGCGTACCAAACATTTGCATCAAGGGCTCGGGCACCTTGCTGAAATCATCCCGTTTTGGCAGATACAGATAGGTTTCTTCTTTACGACTGCTCTTGTAAACCGCACAGATCATACGCGTGTCAACTTCCGAAAATATCAAACTTGCCAGTAAATGGGGCACACTATAACATGGGTGCTTTAGAAAATAATGTAGATCAGCACGAGACTGATTAATTTCTGGAGTATTACACGGGGATGCCAAAAGCGAGCCTTGAATTAAAAGGATCTTCATTCACGCTTTCTGTTTTGCACATCAATACGTCCAACCTGGACAGCATTGCAAAAGAACTCGATTTGAAGCTGGCACAGGCACCGCAATTTTTTATCGGTGCGCCACTGGTGCTTAATCTTTCCGCACTTGGTGATGGGCCACTGGACCTGTCAGCGCTGCAATCTTTGCTGGTGAGCCGGCAACTAGTGATTGTGGGTGTGACAGCCACCTCGGCAACCTTGTCGGAGCAGGCAAAAGCCATCGGCCTAGCCACAGTAAAGGCCGGTAAAAGTGCGCCAACGCCTGCGCCTCCCCAAGCAGAACCTACCCCCAAGACCACCCGCATCCTGCGCCAGAACGTGCGTTCAGGGCAGCAAATCTACGTCAAAAATGGCGATCTGATTATCATAGGTGCGGTGGGCAATGGCGCTGAAGTCATTGCCGATGGCAGCATTCATATTTACGGCGCCCTGCGGGGTAAAGCCATGGCCGGTGCCAATGGCGACAACGAGGCGGTGATCATTTCCACCTGCCTTGAGCCGGAACTGATTTCTATCGCCGGCCATTACTGGCTGACCGAGAATTTACAAAAACATGGTGTGGCTGCCAAAAGCGGCTGCGTCCGCCTTGAAGGCGATTCATTAACAGTAGAATCACTGCCGATCTGATGGGGCAGAATAAAAAGGATTGAAGCAAACATGGCACAAATTATTGTTGTCACTTCCGGTAAAGGCGGCGTAGGCAAAACCACTTCAAGTGCCGCAATTGCAACGGGGCTGGCCATTCGCGGCCACAAAACCGTGGTAATTGACTTTGATATCGGCCTTCGGAATCTTGACCTTATCATGGGCTGCGAGCGCCGTGTGGTTTACGATTTTGTAAACGTTATCAATGGTGAATCCAATCTCAATCAGGCGCTCATCAAAGACAAGCGCAGCGAAAACCTCTATGTACTGCCAGCGTCGCAAACCCGCGACAAAGACGCCCTCACCCGTGAAGGCGTGGGCAAGGTGCTGGATGAGCTGTCAAAAGACTTCGAATACATCGTCTGCGACTCACCTGCCGGTATCGAAACCGGTGCCCTGATGGCACTCTACTTTGCCGACGTGGCCATTGTGACCACCAACCCGGAAGTGAGCTCGGTTCGCGACTCTGACCGCATTCTTGGCATACTGCAAAGCAAGTCACGCCGCGCCGAGCAAAACCTTGAGCCGATTAAAGAATACCTGCTGCTGACCCGTTACTCCCCTACCCGGGTGAAAAACGGCGAAATGCTGAGCGTCGCTGACGTAGAAGAAATTCTGGCCATCAAACTGCTGGGCGTGATCCCTGAATCTCAAGCGGTACTGCGCGCATCCAACTCTGGCGTTCCTGTGATCATGGATCAGGAAAGCGATGCCGGTCAGGCATACGGCGACACGGTCTCCCGCCTGCTGGGAGAGGAAATTCCCCTTCGCTTCGTTACCGAAGAGAAGAAGGGCCTGTTAAAAAGGATCTTTGGTAGCTGATTATGTCCATACTTGATTACTTCAGAAGCAGCAAAAAAGCCAACACGGCCACGGTAGCGAAAGAGCGACTGCAGATCATCGTCGCTCACCAACGGGGAGAGCGCGGTGCGCCGGATTATTTCCCGCTCATGAAGCAGGAAATCATCGCGGTTATCCGCAAGTATGTGCATATCTCCGAAGAGCAGGTTTCGGTGCAGCTTGAGCAAAACGACGACAACCTGTCGGTGCTTGAACTTAACGTGACCCTGCCCGAGCGCAACTGACGCGCCCACAAAAAAAGCCACCTTCGGGTGGCTTTTTACTTCTTCACGGTTTCTGAAAACGCCAGACTTGGCGAATTTGAAAAACTGTAAGCTAACCTTATTCAAGCTCGAGCACGGCGAGGCGCTCTGCCGCCAGCGCGCCGCGCCAGCCCTGCATCAGGAGTGGCAGCTCGCCGCTGTTACCCTGCCAGCGATATTCCAAGAATTCGTGAATATGGCGCTTGGAGCAAAAGAGCTCAGCCGGAATAGCCAGGTTATCGCAAATCTCAGTCAGCTCAGTTTTCACCGCCTTAAATGCCTGCTTGTAACCGCTTCTCAGGGCAATCACATCCAGCGGCTCAGGCAGATTTTGCAAATCGGCCTTTTGCAGCACCTTGAGAATGTCTTTGCCGTGAATGCGCTTTTCATGCTCAGACAGTTCGGTGATTTTCAGTAGATCACTCATGGACTTGGGCGGCTTCTTCGCAAGCGCAATAAGCGCATGATCTTTGATGACAAAACCAAGGGCCAGATCCCGGTCGAGTGCCCGCTCAAGACGCCATGCCGCCAGCACTTTAAGATAGGCAAGCTGCTTTTGGGTCAGCTGAAACGCGTTTTTCACTTTAAGATACGCCGTGTCAGCACAGGGGCTGTCAAGCCGGCCTTCAGTCAGGCGTACGCCCTCTTCCAGTACCCAGGCCATACGGCCCTGATTGGTCAGTTTTTCAACCAATTGCGGATACAAACGGTAGAGGTAAAACACATCATTGGCGGCGTATTGCAGCTGCGCATCGGTGAGCGGCCGCTTTATCCAGTCGGTGCGCGACTCGCCCTTATCGAGCTGCTCGCCAAGGCACTCTTCCACCAGTTTGGCGTATCCCAAACCATGGCCCATGCCGGCAAGGGCTGCGGCTATCTGGCTGTCAAACAGCGGCGCAGGCTGCACCTTGCCATAGCGGGCAAATACTTCCAGATCTTCCGAGCAGGAATGCACCAGCTTTAAAATCGCCGGATTGGTCAGCAAGGCCCAAAAGGGAGATAAGTCATTAATTTCAAGCGGGTCAATCAGGGCCAGCGTCTTGCCGTCGTAGGCCTGGATGAGGCCAAGCCGTGCGTAATAAGTGCGGGTACGGACAAACTCGGTGTCCAGCACCAGCATGGCACTTTGTTGGTACTGCGCCACCAGCGCCTGCAGCGCTGCATCATCCTTTACGTATTGAAACTCCAACAAACCTGCTCCCCCAGATACAATCCCATGGCATTAAAAAACCGGCTTACGCCGGTTTTTTGTATCACGCCTTGTTGAGCTCTTCGTTTCTAAGCTCACGGCGCAATATTTTACCCACGTTGGTTTTCGGTAATTCATCTCTGAATTCTACCAGCTTGGGAACCTTATAGCCCGTTAAATGCTGCTTGCAATGCTTGATCACGTCTTCTTCGGTCAAAGTTTTATCTTTGGCGACGACAAAGACTTTCACCAGTTCACCGCTGGCGTCATTGGGCACACCGATGGCCGCCACTTCGAGCACCTTGGCATGCATGGCGACCACGTCTTCCACTTCGTTGGGGAATACGTTGAAGCCGGACACCAGGATCATGTCCTTTTTGCGATCAACCAGATAGAAGAAGCCCTGCTCGTCCATATAACCGACGTCACCGGTGGCAAGCCAGCCCTCGGCGTCAATGACCTTGGCGGTCTCTTCCGGACGCTGCCAATAGCCTTTCATCACCTGCGGGCCGCGGGCATAGAGCTCGCCGGTTTCGCCCTGGGGCAACACGCTGCCATCGTCGGCGCGCACCTGAATGTCAGTTGAAGGCGCCGGGAACCCGATAGATCCGTTGTAGCCATTCAGGTTATAGGGGCAGCAGGTCACCAGCGGTGACGCTTCGGTCAGGCCATAACCCTCAAGCAAACGGGTTTTGGTGATAGATTGCCATTTGTCGGCTACAGCGCGCTGCACCGCCATACCGCCGCCAATGGAGAGTTTAAGCCGTGAAAAATCAAGCTGAGAAAACTCGGCGTTATTCACCAGCGCGTTAAACAGGGTGTTTACCCCGGTCAGCGCGGTAAAGGGGTATTTGCGCAAATCGGCCACAAATGCCGGAATATCACGGGGATTGGTGATAAGCAGGTTGTTGGCGCCTTTGTGCAAAAACAGCAGGCAGTTCACCGTGAGCGCAAAAATGTGATACAGCGGCAAGGCGGTAACCACAAACTCTTTGCCATCGGCAAGCGCCGGTGCATAGGCACCATTGGCCTGCAGCACGTTGGCGGTGACGTTGCCGTGGGTCAGCATAGCGCCCTTGGACACACCTGTGGTGCCGCCGGTGTATTGCAAAAACGCCAGATCGTCCGAGGTTAGCTCAGGCTTGACATACTGCAGACGGCGGCCCTTTTGCAGCGCACTTCTGAACGAAATCGCGTGGGGCAAATTGTATTTTGGCACCAGCTTTTTTATGTACTTCACCACGAAGTTCACCAGCGTGCGCTTGGGCGCGCTCAGTAAGTCGCCAAGGCCGGTGATAATCACGCTTTCTACCGGCGTATCATCCACCACTTCTTCGAGGGTGCGGGCAAAGTTGGATACCACGACGATAGTCTTGGCACCCGAGTCAATCAGTTGGTGCTTGAGCTCACGGGGGGTATAGAGGGGGTTAACGTTGACGACCACCAGGCCCGCACGCAGCACACCAAAGAGTGCAATCGGGTACTGCAACAGGTTTGGCATCATCAGCGCGACCCGATCGCCCTTTTTCAGGCCAAGATCGTTTTGCAGATAAGCGGCAAAGGCGCGGCTGCGCTCTTCAAGCTTACGGTAGGTCAGCACTGCGCCCATGTTAATGAAGGCGCTTTGATCAGCATAATTTCTGACCGCATCTTCAAACATGGCAACCAGGCTTGAGTAGCGACCCGCGTCAATCTCGGCGGGTACATCGTGTGGCAAATGATTAATCCAAGGCTTGTCCACAAAAAGTCTCCTGAAACCCCGGGTATCTCTGACCGTAATGTCAATTTTCGGTCATCATACCTTTGTTTTAGCTTGTTATTATTTAGTCCCGCTGAAAATCATACAGGCGTTTAATTTTTGACAATCATCACACAAATATTGGCAAAAGCCCAGCGCCATTTTACGGCGTGGCAACACGCGCCAAAAATGCCCTAATAGCAGCGGCGGCGTCGCTGGCGTGGGTCATGTGCAGGTGATGACAACCGCGCATCGATACCACCTCAAGCTGCCCAAAGAGCGCTTTGGCAGGCTCCGCCGCCTGTTTGAGTTTGTCAAAGCCAGCGTCACCAATCAGCAGCAAACTTGGCAGCGCCAAATCGCGCACAAAGGCTTCGCCATGGCTTGGCGTAAGGCGAAGCGGTGAATCAAGTTTTAGTCTCGGGTCGGTGCGGGCAGTAACCCCGCCTTCAACCTCGATAAAGTTGCGCGCAATAATCTGCATTGCCGCGCCTTTTTCAAGCCCGGTCAAACGATGTCGGGCTTCTACGACTGTGTCAAAGTCGCGGTAAATTTTAGGCTCAGTTGCGGCAAGGGCCAGATGATCGGCAAAACTTTTTACCAGCCGCTCCTTTGCCCGCCCCGGCCGCTCCGTAAGCGGGCCAAGCGCTTCTATCAGCACCAGCGCATCACAGGCATCCGGATGCGACGCAAGATAGGACGATGCCACTATGCCACCAAGTGAGTGCGCAACTATTGCAAACGGCTTATCGCCCCTCGCGATAAGTGTGGTGACCACCCCATGCAAATCATACAGATAATCAATCCAGTGCAGCGGATAACTGCCGTCTCTGCGGTCAGACAGGCCATGCCCCGGCCAGTCGATGGCAAGCAGCCGATAGTCATCAAGCGCATCCGAAAGCGGCGCAAAACTGTTGGCATTATCGAGCCAGCCATGCAGCGCCAGCAGCAAGGGTTTATCGTCTTGGCCGCTTATCCAGCCGCCAAGGCGAATATGGGGCAACTGCAGCGTGATCTCCCGGCGCACAGCTTGCGTCATTGCGTCTGTCCTTTTATTGAAGTTCCTTGCATTGAAGGTCCCTTACTAACGAGGTACTGGGACGAGTTACAAGGTTAGGCCAATTGGGCTTATTCCCTGTTTAAACGAAGCAAAAACCCGGAACGCGAGCAAGAAAAAGCCTGGCAAAGGAAAACCGTTGGCGAGTTAACACCTTATTGAGGGAACGCCAAGGCCCGAAACATTCTCTCACCCACAGTACAACGTCCAAAAAACCAAATGCCGGCACAGCAGCCGGCATTATCCCACGCATTCGCTGACTTTTCCTGAAAAAAGTCAGCGACTTTGTATCATCACTGCTTGGTTGCTGGTTTTACAAACTTCAGCGTCATACGGTCACTCTCACCGATGGCAAGATACTTGTCTTTGTCGGTATCGCCAAGGCGCAGTGACGGCGGCAAGGTCCATACGCCTTCGGCATAGTCCTTGGTGTCCTTGGGGTTGGCGTTAATTTCGCTTTTCTTCTCAAGCTTGAAGCCAGCCGCTTCAGCAAGCTTGATAACGGCACCCTCTTCCATATAGCCAAGCTTCATGTCCATGCCGGGGTTGGCGCGGTGCTCCACCACCCCAAGCACGCCGCCGGGCTTAAGGACATCGAAGGCGGCACTGAACATGGCCTCGGCCTGATTGTTCCAGGCCCAGTTGTGTATGTTGCGAAAGGTCAGCACCACATCGGCGGTGCCAGTTTCACCCAGTTTGGTCTTGGCGGGCGGATCGAAGGTCACAATGGTTGCCTTGCCCACTTTGGCGGCGTTGACACTGAGCCAATCTTCAAAGGCCTTACCAAGCTTGGCACGGTATTGATTGCCCTTGGTGTCTTCTTTCGGGCTGGTTTCAAAATTGGCTGCCACGTATTGGCCATTTCTTGCAAGGTACGGCGCCAGAATTTCCGCATACCAACCACTGCCGGGCCACAGCTCAATAACAGTCATTGAATCTTTCACGCCAAAAAACGCAAGGGTTTCAGCCGGATGGCGATATTTATCCCTTTCATGACTCACGGGCTGGCGCAGGTCATTGCTAAGCGCCTCCTGCAGCGTCATTGCAGAGGCAACGCCGGTGGTGCCAAGAAATGCCACAACGGCGGCGGCAATCAGCTTTTTCATCCTGTTCTCCTTGTTATTGATGGCAATACAGATTTAAGCAAAAGGCTTAAGTGCCAACGAAGCTAGCAAGCCCAGGGGCAAATGCCAAGCCGGGATCATATTTTGTTGCAATTACACCTAAGGCTAAGGGCAAAGTTAAGGCGAGAAGTTAAGAACAAGTGCGAAGTAAAGAATAAGTAAGAAGTTAAGGCCAGTGCGAGGTTAAGGCCAGCGCGAAGTTAAGAATAAGTGCGAAGCGATATGCGCCAGCAGCACCACAGGCAGGCCGATGCTATGGCGAGCCAAAGCCCAATCCACACAAAGGCCGGCACCCAGATTAAGCCGGACAGAAGCTCCGCATCCCCTTGTCCATCGAGGCCCCAGAGGTAGGTAGGGCTTTTGATGGCATTTAACAGCACTATCATGGCCATAAAACGCAGCAGCGCTGTCAGCCAGGGCGCAGCGGCAAGTTTCAGCGGCAGAAAGAAAAGCCCGCCAAGCACCAGAAGAATGGCAATGGTGAGCATGTCTCTGGCAAAAAACAGCAGCGCCAGCATCACCAGTACGCCAAGCAAGGCAAAAGACAGCCTGATCCCCTTTGCCGATGAGGCCATCATGTACAGCAAAAGCCCCCAAAGCGCCGCGCCGCTGTAACCGGCAAATCCAATCAATACCGGACTGCCGCCTGCGGAATAACACAGGCCGGCGCCATTTGGAAAAAGCGCAATATGGCTGACCACGCCGCCACTGATGAGGGTGGCAAGCGCATGGGAAAGTTCATGAAAAAAGCTCTCAAGCCATTTGAACGGCACGCCAAGATACGGAATATAAGTGACGACGGCCGCAAGCACGAACGAGATTAAAAACGCCGCGGGGCCATTCGCTGGGCCCTTAGCTGAGCCACTAGCTAAGGCATTAGTTGAGCCATGAGCAGAACCATTAACTGAACCACGACGTGCTAAAAACGATTGATGGGCTGGGCCTTGGCCATCGTTTGCCCCATGGGTTTTAGCAGTATGCTGCAGGTCGCGATGTGGCCGCTCAGGCATAGAGATCCACACCCACCATGGCGCGGATTTCGTCCCGCCGCTGGGCATGTTGATTTAAAAGATATTCACTGATGGCGGCACGGCTTTGCGTTGGCTTATCGTAATCAACGCTATTTTTCTCACCTTGCTGCTTTGAAAGATATTCACTGAAAAGTGATGATGCCGAGACGCCGCGGGCGCTTGGCAGTTTTGCTGCAAGCTCAGTCGAGGAAAGCTGTGGCGAAAGCCCCGAGCTGTACGCCGCAGCACTGATGCCGTTGCTGCTGGCGGATGAGCCAGGGCCAGCCGCGGTAAGGGCTGCCTGCGCCTCTGCACTTGCCGAAGCCTGAGCTACTGAAGCCTGCGCTGCAGACCCGTTGGCTAAAGGTTCATTCGCTGAGGAAAAAATACCGGGCGCTGGAGAAGACGCAGAAAAAGCAGCCGCTGGAGAAAGGTTTCCCCTCGTCTGCCAAATACTCTGCTGCGCCGGATGCAGTTGCACCTTGGTGTCTCCTCAGTCAGCGATGGTTTTTAAACACACATCGCTTAAATCCTATCCGGTCATTCGCGTCCGGGCAATTTTTTCCAGGCAACTGTGTCACGCAGATACACAGGCGCAAGCTCGTCCACCGAGGTGTGCAGCCCCTGCGCTATACCTGCGCGGGCAAGGGTGAGCATAGCGCGGGCCGAAGGAAACTTGACCTTGTCACTTAATCTTAAGCCGCTATGCTCTTGCGCTTGGCCCTGTTCTTTCTGGCCCTGTTCCTTCTGGCCCAGAGCAAGGAGCTCAGGATACGCATCAAAACCGGTCCCGCAGGCAAGGCTTACGCCATCAGAGACTGTCACTGCGCCAGGCGCCATCACGGCCTCAACACCCACCAAGGTCGCAATGCCGTCCTTAAGCTGATATTCACCCACATAAACCTCGGCCATGCGCGCATCAATGGCGCACAGCACCCGTGACTCGCCGCTTTGCTCCATCGCCTCCTGCGCCATCGCCGCCAGAGTCGAAATGCCAATCACTGGCAGCTCGCGGCCAAGGGCAAGTCCCTGGGTCATGCTGGTACAGATACGAATACCGGTAAAGCTGCCGGGGCCACGGCCGTAGGCGATAATATCCACATCGGCAAAGGTCAGACTTGCCTGCGCAAGCAACTCATCCACCATGGGCAGCAGTCTCTGGCTGTGCTCACGGGGCGCATCCAGCATTTGACTGAAGGTCTTGCCATGGGCAAAGAGCGCTGCGGAGCAAGCTTCGGTGCAGGTATCGAGGGCAAGGATCACCGGCTCTGGCGGCAATGACGGGGCAGTTTTTGACTCTGACATGGGACTATGCATTCCACTTACGGGGCAGCTTGGCAAGCCGCCTTCAATCACGAATTGCTGCAAAGTGTACCCGATAACCGATGCCGCTCAAAACCACATCCTCGTTAGCTGCAGCATATTCCACCACGGGCGGCCAATTTCACCTGTAAGCGCCGTCAATCAATGGCTTCCAGAAACTCGCACGCAGCTTCAAGGCTGCGGGTGCGGCGCATCGGCGGCAAGGATTGTAAAAACGCCTGCCCGTAGGGGCGGTTTACCAGTCGGTTATCGCAAATCACCAACACGCCACGGTCGGTTTCATCGCGAATAAGCCGGCCGGCGCCCTGTTTAAGGGCAATCACCGCCTGGGGCAGCGAGATCTGCAAAAATGGATCGCCGCCACGCGCCTGCACAGCGCTGGCCCGGGCACGGTAGAGACTGTCATCGGGCGAGGCAAAGGGCAGTTTATCTATGATGACGCAGGAGAGCAGCTTGCCGCGCACGTCCACCCCTTCCCAAAAACTGCCGGTGCCAAGCAGCACAGCCTCGCCAAGCTGACGAAATTTGGATAACAGCTGCTGCTTGCTGCCCTGCCCCTGTACCAGCAGCGGATAGTGGCAGCGGGAGACCAGCGCGCGGGCAACGGCTTCCATCATTCTGTGACTGGTAAAAAGGATAAAAGTGCGGCCCTTGGCGGCCCTGATAAGCTTAAGGCACACCTCGGTAAGGCGCTGCACCATGGCTTCCTGATTGGTCACGCTGCCAAGACGGCGCGGCACACACAAAAGCGACTGATTGGGATAATCAAAGGGGCTGTCGAGCAGCACTTCGCGGCTGCTCTCAATGCCCAATTCCCGGGTAAAAAAGCCAAGACTGCGCTCAACCTGCAGGGTTGCCGAAGTAAACACCCAGGCGGTATCGGGACCAAACAGCGCGGCGCAGGCTTTGGCGATATCTATGGGTGAAATTCGAAGCAAAAAATGACGCTCGCCCATATCCATGCCATAGGCCGAGCCCGGATCGTCACAGGCAAAAAACCGGCTGAGTTTCTGGCGGGTTTCGGCAAGTTTTACGGCAATATCGTCAAGGGTTTCGTCGCGGCCAAGATGGGCAAATACCAAGGCTTCAAGGGCTGCAAGCTCTCGCATAAGCTCACCGGCCGCCACTGCGGCACTTTTAACCTTTAACAGCTCACGAAAATCGCTGCTGCCGATGCGGCGCACCTCCTGCTGCCAGTTTTCCAAACTTAACCCCACGCGGGCAGGCAAGAGTTTCAGCCCTTCGGTGTCGCCAAGCTCGCCCTTGGCAAGGCGGCTTATGTTATCAAGCAGCTTTTGCAGCGACCTTGTTGAGAGCTGGCTGCCAAAATAGCCAATGGCGATATCGGGCAAAAGATGCGCCTCATCAAATATCACCGCGTCGACATCGGGCAAAAGCTCAGCAAAACCTGTGTCTTTAAGCACCCGATCAGCAAAAAACAAATGGTGATTCACCACGATAAGCCGCGCGTTCATCGCCCGCTGCCGCGCTTTACGGGTAAAGCAGGCTTCATAAAAGGCGCAGCGCTGACCGGTGCAACTGTCCTGACTGCTGGCGACCATGGCAATGGCGGGAGAGTCTTCGGCAACGCCGGTAAGGTTGCCCAAATCACCATCTTCGGTGAGCGACGCAAACTGGTTAAGCTTAAGCAGATCATCCAGCAAGCGCTCATCCCGGCTGAAGGCCGCCTCCATCTGGGATTGCATCAACAGCTGACAGAGATAGTTACTGCGACCTTTAAGAATGCTGACAGGTACATCGAGACGCAGCATCTCCAAAAGGAGTGGCAAGTCTTTGTAAAACAGCTGCTCCTGCAAATTTTTACTGCCGGTGCTCACTATCACCTGCTTACCGCTTAACAGCGCAGGCACCAGATAGGCAAAGGTTTTACCCACACCGGTACCGGCTTCCAGCACCAGTTTTCCCTTGCTGCTTAGGGTGTCAGCCACATGGCCTGCCATTTCCTGCTGCACTGCACGCTGGCGGTAACCGCGCACATAGCGCGATAGCAGTCCGTCTTTGGCAAACACAGTAGCCACCTTGTCGGCGAGCCTGGACACAGCGCGGTTTGATGACACCAAGGACTCCAGCATTAAAAATCAGATAATTAGCGGCGGCTTGGCACAAAACACGCCGCCGATAGCGTGGTTAACCCAAAGTAAAAAAAACAAGGGGCAGATAACCTAACGCAAGCAGCATTATCGCCATCTGGACAAGGTTAACAAGTGCGCCGGCGTCAGCAACTGCCCTGGTAGCAGCTAAGGCACCAGCCCATGCAACAGTTCAGTTCAGGTCAGGTCAGGCAACTGCCCAGACAGCTACCAATACAGCAACCAAGACAATCACACAAACGATTGCCCCCGATTGATAATCGTGATGACAGCGTACAGGCCAGCATGAATATTCATGCAAATGTGAACTTTTTTAATATTGGCCAAAAACCCGCTTGCAAAGCACACTGAAAGCCATTAGTGTAAAAAGCGTCCGGTAAAAAGCCGATGACGATTTGAAACAGATAAACCAGTAAAAATATGCCTGAAGCGCTGATGCTTCAAAAAATTCAACGCAGTGTGGCAAGTTTAATAAGCCTGAGAAAGCACTTGAGATTGTACCTGAGATACGACTCAAAGCGCCGCACCGCAAAAGATAACAGGATTAACGACATGTTCCAGCTTTCGACTGCCAAGCACCACCATCACCATCATAAGCGGTAGCCTTCGGAAGCTCACTGCCGAAGGTCTATTCCTTCTGGCGGTCGGGATCTAAAGTTCGAAGATAACCCCCGGAAGGAATTCCGGGGGTTTTTCTTTGCAGTAAATTTTTGAATTTAATACAACTTTAGATAACAGGATATTTCGCCATGACCGCCAGACTCAGAATTGCCATTCAAAAATCAGGACGCCTGTCCACCGAATCCCAGCAACTGTTAAAGAGCTGCGGCGTTAAATTCAATGTGAACGAGCAACGCCTTATCGCCCACGCCGATAATATGCCCATCGATCTGTTGCGGGTGCGCGATGACGATATCCCAGGTCTGGTGATGGATGGCGTAGTGGATTTGGGCATAGTCGGCGAAAACGTGCTCGAAGAAGAGCAGCTCGAGCGCGAGTGCCTGGGTAAGACCGCCGAGGTGCTCAAGCTGCGTCAGCTCGATTTTGGATCCTGCAGGCTGTCGCTCGCCGTGCCGACTGAATTTATTTACGGCGATGCCAGCTCCCTCGAAGGGCTTCGTATCGCCACGTCTTACCCAAATCTTCTTCGCCGTTTTATGCAAAATAAAGGCATATCCTATCAGGATTGCCAACTTAAGGGCTCGGTGGAAGTTGCGCCGCGCGCAGGTCTTGCCGATGGGATCTGCGATCTGGTGTCCACCGGCGCTACCCTTGAAGCCAACGGCCTGTACGAAACCGAAGTGATTTTCCGCTCCATGGCCTGCGTTATTCAGTCCACTACGGCACAAAGCGATGCCAAACAGGCGCTTATCAACAAAATCATGTCCCGGGTCAATGGCGTTATCCGTGCCCGTGAAAGCAAGTACATTTTGCTGCACGCCCCCACCGAAACGCTGGAGCAGATCGTTGCCCTGCTGCCCGGCGCCGAGAACCCCACTGTGCTGCCGCTTAACGATGAGACCAACCGCGTCGCCATCCACGCGGTCAGCACCGAGGATCTGTTCTGGGACACCATGGAAGAGCTTACCGCCCTCGGCGCCAGCTCGATTCTGGTGATGCCAATCGAAAAGATGATGGGGTAAGCCATGGATACAGTGCTTTGGTCCGCGTTATCCGCCGATGAGCAGCGCGCCGTGCTGAAACGCTCGCCCATGGTTGGCGACGTGAGTCTCGGTGAGACGGTAAAAGATATTCTCGATAAAGTCAGAAGCCGCGGCGATGTGGCGCTGCTGGACTTTTCGGCCCGCTTTGACAAGGTAGAAGTCTCGTCACTGCGTCTTGATGACGCCGAGATCCGCGCCGCCTGCGCCCGGGTGGATGAAAGCCTTAAAGCCGCCATCAGGGATGCCCGCGCCAATATCGCGACGTTTCACTCCGCGCAAAAAATGGCCGATATCAGCCTTGAAACCCTGCCCGGGGTGCGCTGCGAGCTTAAGAGTGAAGCCATCGACAAGGTTGGTTTATATATTCCCGGTGGCAGCGCGCCGCTTATCAGCACTGTGCTGATGCTGGCCGTGCCTGCCGAGCTTGCCGGTTGCAACCAGCGGGTGCTGGTAAGCCCACCGCCCATAGATGATGCGATTGTTTACGCAGCAAGCCTTTGCGGCATCAGTGAGATTTTTCAGGTTGGCGGCGCGCAGGCCATTGCGGCCCTCGCCTACGGCACCGACAGCATTCCGGCGGTCGATAAAATTTTTGGTCCCGGCAACCGCTTTGTAACCGAGGCCAAGGCACAGGTTGCCCGCGACAGCCGTGCTGCCGTCACCATCGACATGCCGGCTGGCCCGTCGGAAGTGCTTATTATTGCCGATGAATTTGCCAACCCTGAGTTTGTCGCCGCCGATCTGCTCTCACAAGCTGAGCACGGCAGCGATTCGCAGGTGATCCTGGTCACAGACTCAAGTGAGCTTGCAGCAGGGGTTAGCGCCGCCCTTTCGCGCCAACTGAGCGCCCTGCCGCGAAAAGAGACCGCCGAAACAGCGCTGTCATCAAGCCGCATCATCATTACCGACAATCTGACCGACGCTGCGGGGGTGTCCAATCGCTACGCCCCGGAGCACCTGATAATCCAAACCCAAGCGCCTAGGGAGCTTCTTAAGTACATTCGCGCCGCAGGCTCAGTGTTTCTTGGCGCTTATACGCCGGAATCCGTGGGCGACTATGCCTCAGGCACCAACCACGTTTTACCGACCTATGGTTACAGCAAGTCGGTCTCAAGCCTGTCGCTTGCCGATTTCAGCCGCCGCTTTACCGTGCAGGAGCTCACCGCCGAAGGATTGTCGCGCCTTGGCAATACCGTGATGCCCCTTGCTGGCGCTGAGTCGCTGGATGCGCACAAAAATGCCGTCAAAATTCGGCTGGATGCATTAAACGCCGCGAATGAACTGAATAGCAGTAAGTCCTTGGATGCAGGAGATAAGCAATGAACCAAGCGCCGTTTGAATTAAACCCAAACTGCCTTGCAGCACGACTTGCGCGCCCAGAGCTGTTAACTCTCGTGCCGTACCAGAGCGCACGGCGCATTGGCGGCAGCGGTGAGATTTGGGTCAATGCCAATGAGTCACCCTTTAACCGCAGCGGCATCGAAGGCGCAAACCGCTACCCTGAATGCCAGCCACCCGGCCTAATTACCGCCTACGCCGCTTACGCCGGTGTCGATGTCAACGAGCTGGTGTGCGGCCGCGGAGCAGATGAAGCAATTGAGCTGCTTATCCGCACCTTTTGTGTGCCGGGCAAAGACAGCATCGGCATATTCAACCCCACCTACGGCATGTATGCCATCAGCGCCGCCACCTTTAATGTGGCAGTGAAAAGCTTGCCTCTGGGTGACGATTTCACCCTGCCGCTCAAAGAGGAATCTGACGGTAATTCCGATGGTAAATCCGATAACAGTGACGATTTAAGTGCCTTCGATGGCTGCAAGTTGGTGTTTGTCTGTAACCCGAATAACCCCACCGGCACTGTGCTGCCCCTTGGTGATATTGCCACTCTCGCCCGCCGCTTCCCGAATGCGCTGCTTGTGGTAGATGAAGCCTATATTGAATTTGCCCGCACCGAGGATGGCAAGCCGCTCGTAAGTGCCACCAGTCTGATGCAGGAATTTTCAAATCTGGTGGTACTTCGCACCCTCTCCAAGGCCTTTGGTCTTGCCGGCGCACGCTGCGGCTTTTTGCTGGCAAACCGCGAGGTGTGTGAACTCGTCATGCGGGTCATTGCCCCCTATCCGGTGCCGGTACCTGTATCACGCCTGGGTGAAGCGGCGTTATCCGAGCAAGGCATAGCGCAGATGCGCGCCGATGTGAACGAGCTTATCGAACAGGGAAAACGGATAATTGCAGCGCTCAATGCGAGCGGTCTGACTACCGCGCCAAGTGGCGGCAACTATGTACTTGCCTTCAGCGATAAGGTCGATGCGCTCGCCAAGGCCCTTGCCAGCGCAGGCATAGTGGCGCGCCGTTACGCCCACCCGCGCCTGGCACAGGCGATACGGATAAGTTTTTCAGATAAGCGCGACACAGATGCCATCATCGCCGCCATTAAAGCTTTTGGCGCCCAAGGCGCAAAATAAATAATAAGGACATCACTTCCATGCCCCAAAAAATTCTTTTTATCGACCGCGACGGCACCCTGATTGAAGAGCCTGCCATCGACAAACAGGTCGACAGTGTCAGTAAGCTCGTGTTCGAGCCTGAGTGTATTCCGGCGTTGCTTAAGCTGATGAAAGCCGGGTTTCGGCTGCTGATGGTCAGCAACCAGGACGGCCTCGGTACGCCATCGTTTCCAAAAGATACCTTCGATGCGCCCCACAACCTGATGATGCAGGTGTTCGAGAGTCAGGGCGTAAAGTTTGATGATGTGCTGATCTGCCCGCATTTTAACGATGAAAACTGCAGTTGCCGTAAACCCAAACTCGGGCTGGTGAAGTCGTATCTGACCGAAGGACGGGTGGACTTTACGGCCTCGGCTGTGATTGGCGATCGCGACACCGACGTTGAGCTTGGCAATGCCATGGGCATTAAAAGCTTTAAATATCAGCGTCAAAGCCTCGGCTGGGCAGCCATTGCCGATGCGCTGTTATCCAAAGGCCGCGTGGCCACTGTGGTGCGCACCACCCGCGAAACTGACATTAAGGTCACGGTGGATTTGGATAAACCGGGCAGCAATCAAATCCACACCGGCATCGGCTTTTTTGACCACATGCTCGACCAAATCGCGACCCACGGCAATTTCAGCCTGTGCCTCAAGGTTGACGGCGACCTTGAAATCGACGATCACCACAGCGTCGAAGACACGGCACTCGCCCTTGGCGATGCCATACGTCAGGCCCTGGGCGATAAACGCGGTATTGGCCGTTTCGGATTTGCCCTGCCGATGGATGAAGCCTCGGGCCAGTGTCTGATGGACATCTCCGGCCGCCCCTTTATCAAGTTTGATGCCAGCTTCAGCCGCGATAAAGTAGGCGAAATGGCCACTGAAATGGTGCCGCACTTCTTCCGCTCCTTCGCCGACGGACTGCGCTGCACCCTGCACATTGGCTGCGAGGGCGATAATGACCACCACAAGGTCGAAGCGCTGTTCAAGGTGCTTGGCCGCACGCTACGGCAGGCCATCGCCATCGAAGGCGACGCACTGCCCTCATCCAAAGGGGTGCTTTAATGGCAGATGAGATACAAACGCCGGCCGATGTGGTCATCATAGACACGGGCTGCGCCAATTTAAGCTCAGTGCGCTTTGCCTTTGAGCGCCTTGGCGCCAGGGTTGAGATTAGCCTTGATGAAGCAACGCTTCGCGCCGCGCCACGGCTGGTCCTGCCCGGCGTCGGCACCGCGGCTGCGGCGATGGCTTCGTTAAAGGCGCGCGGCCTTGATAAGCTGATCCCGACCTTTACCCAGCCAGTGCTTGGGGTGTGCCTTGGCATGCAGCTGCTGATGACAAGCTCGAAAGAGCGCGGCGCTGAAAACACCGATATCCCCTGTCTTGGCATCATCCCAGGTGAAATCCGCGAGTTACGCTCAAACGGCTTACCCTTGCCGCACATGGGCTGGAACCGCCTTAACACGTCAGCCCACCCGCTTTTTAATGGCCTGAGCACCGCCGATTGGGTCTACTTTGTGCACTCGTTTTGTGCGCCCGAATCAAGCTACACCATCGCCAGCTGCGAGTATGGTGAAGCCTTCAGCGCAGCAGTGGCGCGGGGCAACTTTATGGGGGTGCAGTTTCACCCGGAAAAAAGCGCCGCTGCTGGCGCAAAAATCCTTAAAAATTTCCTTGGGTTAACCCTTGCAGATCTGCCAAAGTGCGCGTTGCAACAAGGGAGCGTGGAGCCAGTATGATAATTCCAGCAATCGATCTTATCGACGGTCAGGTAGTGCGCCTGTTTCAGGGCGACTATGGCCAGAAAACGGCGTTTGATCTCGACCCGCTCACCCAGCTCCTGGGTTACGAGGCCGATGGCGCGGCGCTCCTGCATCTGGTTGATTTAAGCGGCGCGAAAGATCCAAGCAAGCGTCAGACGGCCCTTATCGAGCGGATAGCCGCAAATCTTACCACCCCGCTGCAGGTGGGCGGCGGCATCAGAAGCAGCGCGGATGTGGATGCGCTCCTTGGCGCCGGCGTTAAACGTGTGGTGATTGGCTCGCTCGCGGTGAAATCGCCGGAGTTGGTACTTGAACTTTTTGATAAATATGGCGGCGATGCCATTTGCCTTGCGCTGGATGTCAATATCGACGAGCAAGGCAACAAAATGGTGGCAGTACACGGCTGGCAGCAAGGCGGCGGCAAGTCGCTGGAATCTCTGGTGGATACCTTTTTACCCGCCGGTCTTAAACACGCGCTGGTTACCGACATCAGCCGCGATGGCACCCTCGCAGGCGCCAATACCGCCCTTTACACCGAGCTTGCCGCGAGGTTTGACAGCATCCGCTGGCAGGCAAGCGGCGGCGTGGCAAGTCTTGACGATGTAAAAGCGGTTAAGGCATCCGGCGCCAGCGGCATAATCATCGGCAAAGCCCTGCTGACCGGGCTTTTCAGTGCCAGGGAGGCAATCCAATGCTGGCCAAACGCATAGTGCCCTGTCTTGATGTAAAAGACGGTAAAGTCGTGAAAGGCGTACAGTTTCGCAATCACGAAATTGTCGGCGACATAGTGCCGCTCGCGGCGCGCTACGCCGAAGAAGGTGCCGATGAACTGGTGTTTTACGATATCAGCGCCAGCGCCCGCGATGCGGTGGTGGACAAATCCTGGGTTAGCCGGATTGCCGAGCGCATCGATATCCCCTTTTGTGTCGCCGGCGGCATCAAAACGGCGGCGCAGGCGCGGGAAATTCTTGCCTTCGGCGCCGATAAGATTTCAATCAACTCACCGGCATTGACTGATCCCAGTCTTATTCGCCGCCTGCACGACGAATTTGGCCGTCAGTGCGTGGTGGTGGGGATAGACAGTTTTTTTGATGCCCAAAGCGGCGACTACACAGTCAAGCAGTTTACCGGCGATGAGGCGGCAACCCGCAGCACCCGCTGGCACACCCTTGACTGGGTTGAAGAGGTGCAGCGCCAGGGCTGCGGCGAAATCGTGCTCAATGTGATGAATCAGGACGGCGTGCGTCAGGGCTACGACCTTACCCAGCTGTCCAAAGTGCGCGCTGTCTGTGATGTACCGCTGATAGCCTCCGGCGGCGCCGGCACCATGGCGCATTTTGCTGAGGTATTCAGTGAGGCGCGGGTCGATGCTGCCCTCGCAGCCAGTGTGTTTCACAAGGGCATTATCAACATTGGTGAGCTTAAACAGTTTCTCGCATCCCAGGGGATTGCAGTCAGGTTAACGGAGTAAATGCAAATGGCTGAAACATCATTGTTATCGAGCCTTGATTGGGACAAACAGGCGGGCTTAATTCCGGCGATTGTGCAGGATCACCTGAGTGGTAAGGTGCTGATGCAGGGTTATATGAATGAAGCCGCGCTCAAGCAAACCCTTGAGACTGGCAAAGTCACCTTTTTCAGCCGCAGTAAGGCGCGGCTGTGGACCAAGGGCGAAAGTTCGGGCAACTTCCTTGAACTTGTCGCGATAAGCAGCGACTGCGACAACGACAGCCTGCTTATCCAGGCGCTGCCCAAGGGCCCAACCTGTCATCGTGGCACAGAATCCTGCTGGGATGATGGCGGCCACAGCTTTTTACACGGCCTAGAGAGCCTGATTGCCGAGCGTAAACAGGCCTGTCGCCAAGGCGAAGGCGGCAACAGTTACACTGCGAGTCTGTTTGAGCGCGGCACCAAGCGCATCGCCCAGAAAGTCGGCGAAGAAGGACTGGAAACCGCATTGGCGGCGGCCACAAACGATAAAAAAGAGTTGGTGGATGAAGCCTCTGATCTGCTGTTTCACCTGATGGTGCTCCTTGAAGATCAGGAACTTAAACTGAGCGACGTGGTGGAAAATCTGTACCAGCGTCACCAGAAGCGGCGCTGACTTCACAATATCCAGCCTTTAAAATAAAAGAGGCGTCTGTATTAACAGGCGCCTCTTTTTTGCCGATATTGATCTCAATTGCCTTTACCCGGAGTTTCCCGGCGCCGCCTGGCGGCGGGCATTTTTATCGCGAAACATATGGGCATCGGCTTCTTTTAACAGCTCATCAAGGGTCTGCGGCTGCTCTGGATTAAAGCGCGCCGTGCCTGTGCTGTAGGCCAACTGATAACCAACCGGATTAAGGTTTTCGCGCCCAAGGCTCAGGTGCAGGCGGCCTAAAATACCCACCGCAGGGCTTTGATTGTGTTCATGGCTCACCAATGCGGCAAACTCATCGCCGCCAATCCGCGCCACCACATCGTATTCACGAAACGCTTCTTTGAGCACAGTGGCAAAACGCCGCAGCGCCTCATTGCCCTCGGGATGCCCGAAGCGGTCATTGATGTCCTTGAAATGATCCAAATCGAAAAAAAACAGGGTGGCGTCACGGGATTCCCGCACGCATTTGGCAAGGGTTTGCCGTGCAAGCATCTCAAAGCCGCGAAGGTTAGAAAGCCCCGTTAACACATCGAGGGTGGCGGTCTGCACTGATTCAAGCTCACTGACCACAAGCTTACCGAGATCTTCAAGGTCTTTGAGGTCATCTGCGCTTAACTGCCGCGGCCTGCGGTCAATCACACACAAGGTGCCAACGCGATAACCACTGCTTAAGGTCAAAGGGTAGCCGGCATAAAAACGGATATTGGGATCACCAACCACCAGCGGATTATCGCAAAAGCGCTCATCGGCGAGCGCATCTTCAACCACGAAAATCTCAGGCTGCATAATGGCATGGCCACAAAAGGAGATGTCCCTGCGGGTCTCGCTGGCAGACAGGCCAAGGCATGACTTGAACCACTGGCGCTCTGCATCAACCAAACTGACCAGACAGATAGGCACATCCAGAAGCCGTCGCGCCAGACGGGTGATCCGGTCAAAGCGCTCTTCAGCTTCTGTGTCGAGGATATTCAGCCCCCGAAGTGCATCCAGCCGTGCCAGTTCATCGACAGGTATGGGTGCAGGAAACATAAACTCTCCCAAATTACAGTTGAAGGAATGCACAGGCATCCCTTCAATCTACTGCAGATTTAATCGTAAATCGACGGCTCTCCGGGCGGACGGGTTTTAAGCAGCTTCAAAAACCACATGTACTGCTCGGGGTAGGCGCTTATCACCTGCTCTACCGCCTTGTTAAGCGCCAGCGCCTCGTTTTCTTTACCCACCATGCTGGCCTCATCCAAAGCTGGCAATACCGTCAAACTGAAGGTGTGGCTCTTATCATCATAGCCTATGGTAACCGGCACGACCCGCGCATTACCGGCGTTGGCAAGCCGGCCGACCACAGGCAAGGTGGCCTTGGTGGTGGCAAACAGCGGCGCAAACACACTTTGCTCGGGCCCTAAATCTTCATCGGGCAGATAGAAGAAGCTGTTGCCCTGGCGCATCTCGCTGATAAGCACCCTAAGGCCCGCCTCGCGCATGTACACATGGCCGCCAAGGCGGCTGCGAATGCGGTTGGAAAACCAGTTAAAGAGCTCGTTGCGGTGAGCCTTGGCCATGGTGACCATCGGCAAATCCAGATTCAGCCTGAGCCCCGCGTAATCTATGCCCCACACGTGCGGCATAACAAAAATCACCGGCTGACCGGCATCCCGCGCGGCCTGCACATGCTCAAAGCCCTGAAGCTTAACCCGGCGGCGCAGGTGTTCGTGGCTGCCAAACAACAGCTCCGCCTGGCCAATCAGGATCATCACAAATTGCGCCACGTTCTCGCGCACAAGTGCCTCAACCTCGGCATCGGTTTTAGCCGGAAAGCAGGCGCGGATATTGGCCTTTGCCACTGCAATTGGTTTTTTGGCTACTATCATCACCAGCGCCGATAAAGCGCGGGCGAACGGATCGCGAACCCAGGCGGGCAAAGCCCCCAGTAGCAGTAAAAAGCCAATGGCAATCCAGGTGCCCCACAGCTTCGGGTGCAACAAGCCCCAATAGAAGCGTCTGTCAAAATAACGCATGAGTGTGCTTAAAACCTCTTTTAACTCACAGCACAAACACAAAAGCCACTCGGATGAGTGGCTTTCGCGGGGTGTATTCCGGTGTTACTTCTCTGAATTGGCCGTTTCTACGCGGCTTTTCAGTTTCTGACCGGGGCGGAATGTCACCACACGACGGGCAGAAATCGGGATGTCTTCACCGGTTTTTGGATTGCGGCCCGGTCTTTGGTTTTTGTCCCGCAGGTCAAAATTACCAAAACCAGACAGCTTGACCTGCTCACCACTTTCGAGGGCGGTTCGTATCTCTTCGAAAAACGCCTCTACCATCTCTTTCGCGACCCGCTTGTTAATGCCAAGCGTTTCAAAAAGATGCTCTGCCATTTCGGCTTTGGTAAGTGCCATACTTTAATCCCTCAACGATGCGTTGAACTCGGACTTGAGGGCTGAAACCACAGTGTCTACCACTTCTGCAATCTCTTTCTCTTCAAGTGTGCGAGTGTTGTCTTGTAACGTCAGTGCAATTGCCAGGCTCTTTTTACCGGGCTCAACACCTTTACCCTGGTATACATCGAACAAGTTTACGCCAACCAACTGATTTCCGCCAACTTTTCTTATAATTTTTATTAATTCGGCTGACGCCACAGCGTCATCAACCACTACAGCGATATCGCGTCGGTTAGCCGGGAACCTAGAGATGGCCTGAGCTTGCGGCAATTTTGCATGCAGAAGCGCATCCAGTTCCAGTTCAAAGACTATGGTTTTACCATTGAGCCCAAAAGGCTTCTCAAGGGTTGGATGAACGGCACCAATATAGCCAATGACTCGATCATTTCTCAGAATTTCAGCACATTGCCCTGGGTGAAGCGCACTGTGGCTGGCTCTTCTAAAGCTAAATTCTGAAGTGGAAACTGTCAAGCCAATAATGGCCTCCAAATCGCCCTTAAGATCGAAGAAATCAACGGTTTTGCTATCCATCGACCAATGTTCGTCGAATTGAGGGCCGGCAATCACGGCGCCGAGCATGGCTTGCTGCCTTACGCCGGATTCTGCATTGGCATCAGGCACAAAGCGCAAACCAGTCTCAAACAGGCGTACACGGCCCTGTTGACGGGCCTGGTTATAGCCAACTGCGTTCAGCAAACCGGTAAACATCGACAAACGCATGGCTGACATTTCGCTGGAAATCGGGTTTGGCAGGACCATGGCTTCCTGACCCGGATGCACCAGCTGCTGCAGCTTGGGATCAACGAAGCTGTAGGTCACCGCTTCCTGAAAACCACGTGCAACCAAGAGGCTACGCACTTTTTTCAGGCTGATGGCGGCTTCATGGTGATCGGACATCTTAAGCGCAGCAATCGGCGCTTTATTGGGAATGTTGTTGTAACCGTAGATGCGGGCGATTTCTTCAATCAGATCTTCTTCGATCGCCATGTCAAAACGGTAAGTTGCCGTGGTCACCTGCCACTCGCCGGCGCTGCCTTCAACGGCAAAACCAAGGCGGGTCAGGATTTCAACTACATCGGCATCGGGAATCACATGCCCGAGGATCTTATCCAGCTTGCTGCGACGCAGTTTGATGACCTTGGCCTTTGGCAGGTGGGCATCGGACTTGGCTTCGCACACAGGGCCGGCGTCGCCGCCGCAGATGTCGAGCACCAGACGGGTGGCTCTGTCCATCACCTTGTGCTGCAGCTCTGGGTCAACGCCACGCTCAAAGCGGTGTGACGAATCAGTATGCAGGCCAAGACGACGGGCTTTGCCCATAATCGCCAGCGGCGCAAAGAAGGCACATTCCAGCAGAATGTCGCGGGTGTCGGCACTCACGCCGGAATACTCGCCGCCAAACACACCGGCAAGCGCCAGCGGCTGTTTGCTGTCGGCAATCACCAGAGTGTCGGCAGGCACTGTGATTTCGCTGCCATCAAGGAGAATCAGCTTCTCATCGCCCTTGCCAAGACGCACCTGAATGTCGCCATCGATTTTTGCCAAATCAAAGGCGTGCATTGGCTGACCAAATTCCACCAGCACAAAGTTGGTGATATCGACAATCGGGTCGATTGAGCGAATGCCGCTGCGGCGCAGCTTTTCTTTCATCCACTCAGGGGTTTGCGCGGCCACATTCACGTTACGGACCACACGGCCAAGGTAGCGTGGGCACGCATCAGCGGCATCAAGCTTGATATTAATGCTGTCGCTGATGCTCGGGCTTACCGCATCCCAGCGTGGCTCAGACACTTCGGCGCGGTTAAGCACGCCCACTTCGCGGGCAAGACCGGCCATGCCGAGACAGTCGGCGCGGTTTGAAGTCAAATCCACGTCGATGACGGCATCGTTCAAATCCAGATATTCACGGATATCGGTGCCGATTGGCGCGTCGGCAGGCAGCTCGATGATGCCGTCGCTTTCAATATCGATACCAAGCTCGCTGAATGAACACAGCATGCCTTCAGAAGGCTGGCCGCGCAGCTTCGCTTTTTTGATTTTAAAGTCGCCGGGCAGCACGGCGCCCACAGTGGCCACAGCCACTTTAAGGCCGAGGCGGCAGTTGGCAGCACCGCAGACGATGTCAAGCAGCGCTTCGCCGCCCACATTGACTTTGGTTACCCGCAGTTTGTCGGCGTCTGGATGCTGAGCGCACTCAACGACTTCGCCAACCACCACACCATTGAACTCGGCGGCAACAGCGTCGATGCCGTCCACTTCCAAACCGGCCATGGTGATCTGATGGCTTAACTGGTCACGGCTGATGGCTGGGTTTACCCATTCACGAAGCCAGGATTCACTGAATTTCATTACGTATTTGCTCCGTTATTTGAATTGCTTGAGGAAACGCAGGTCGTTTTCGAAGAATGCCCGCAGGTCATTCACGCCGTAGCGCAGCATGGTCAGACGCTCAACGCCCATGCCGAAAGCAAAACCGGAGTATTTTTCAGGGTCGATACCGACGCTGCGAAGCACGTTGGGGTGCACCATGCCGCAGCCCAGTACTTCAAGCCATTTGCCGTTCTTACCCATCACATCCACCTCAGCCGACGGCTCAGTGAAGGGGAAGTAAGACGGACGGAAACGCACCTGCAGATCTTCTTCAAAGAAGTTACGCAGGAAGTCATGCAGAATGCCTTTAAGCTCGGCAAAGTTCACATGCTCGTCCACCAGCAGGCCTTCCACCTGATGGAACATCGGCGTGTGAGTCATGTCGTAGTCGTTACGGTACACACGGCCCGGAGAGATGATCCGCAGCGGCGGCTTTTCAGTCTCCATGGTGCGAATTTGCACGCCGGAGGTCTGGGTGCGCAGCATCACCTTGGGATTGAAATAAAAGGTGTCGTGATCGGCACGGGCTGGATGGTGCTCAGAGATGTTCAGCGCATCAAAGTTGTGGAAATCATCTTCGATTTCAGGGCCATGCTTAACGGTAAAGCCAAGTTCACCGAAAAAGGACTCGATCCGCTCAATGGTGCGGGTCACAGGATGCAGACCACCGTTTTCCAGGGTACGCCCCGGCAGGGTCACGTCGATTTGCTCGGCTGCGAGCTTGGATTCCAATTCACGGGCCTTGAACAGTTCCATCTGATCGCCAAGCTTGCTCTGGACCGCTTGTTTGGCATCGTTCACCGCCTGGCCAAACTTTGGCTTTTCTTCGGCGCTCAGGGTGCCCATAAGCTTCATCATGTCGGTGATCCGGCCTTTTTTGCCCAGATAATCGACCCGGATATCATCCAGAACCTTGAGGTCGGTCGCCTGTTCAATGGCGGCCAGAGCCTGTTCCACAATCTCTGTTAATTGCTGCATTTTCTCTTCCAGTGCATTTTTTACCCCCGTTAACCAACCCCGGGGAAGTCACGACATTTAGACCCACTGCCGCGTTAACATGCCAAAACAAATAAAAGGAGCAAATTTTACGGCAGTCGCAGAAATTTGACTAGGCATAATTCGACGCTGGTGTAGAAAATTCCCATATTTTTCGATGGCTTTTATTTCACCACTGCCGTTAATTAGACCATCTGATCGCATTTCCCCTGCCCCGACTGGCGATGATTGTAGCGCGGATGTAAACTTCAGCCAGAGTGTCACCCTGCCGGATTGGCGCTTTACAACACGTTGATTAAAAAGCAATCAAACACAAGCAACGCCCGGCTGCGACAATAAAGTTCGGTCATTCAAGGCCGATAGTTTCAGGGTCAAGCGCAGCCTGCCCGTAGAGGTAATCAATGAAAGAAGTTAAGTTTCGCTGGATAGATCAATATCTTATCCACATGACGCTAAAAACAAAGTTTGCCATTCTCGCCATAGTACCGGTGCTGCTGTTGATAGCCCTGGCCTGGGTGCTGAATATGAGAGCCCAGGAAACCTTACAAAGCAGCCAGCTTGCGCTGCTAAGCCAGCAGGTGCAGCAGGTTAACCAAATGGCGACCTCAGCGCTTGCGGTTATCCCTGAAGCGCAGCAGAGCCAGTTTATTCAAAGTACCAGCTCAGATTACCGGATTATGCCGGCAAGCCAGCTTGATGGTAACGCCTCCCGCCTCGCCCGCAGTGGCGGCGGTATCCACGAACAGAATGGCCGCTTTACCGTGGTAAGCGCCGTTGGTCAGGGCGATTGGGTGACCGTTACCGAAACCTCACAGCAGACCCTTGCCAAATCCGAGCGGGACGACTCCTGGTTTGTCATCGGCGCGGTGGCGCTGGTGCTTGGTGTGATTTTTCTTTTCAGCTACTACATCTCGACCTTCGTTGGCGGCGCCCTGTACACCACAGTGATGGCGCTCAAACGCGCCGCCGATGGCGATTTGACCGGAAGACTTAACTTCTTTCAGGTCAAGGACGAGTTCAGTATTCTTGCCATCAGCATCGACTCTTTGGTCGAGCGCCAGCACAATCTGGTGAAGAACATCAGTGCCGCCACCAGCCAAATCCGCACTGTGGTGGAGTCATTCAGAAGCAACGCCCGCAGCGGCCAGTCGCTTGCAGCTACACAGCGCGCTCATCTCGACTCCCTCGCGACCGCCATGGAAGAAATGACCGCTGCCGTGAGAGAAGTCGCCGGCAACGCCGAGCGTTCATCACAGGAAACTCAGGAAGCCAATCAACAGGTTGCAGCGGGCTCCGCCGATATCGCCGCCACAGTGACCGCCATAGGTACCCTGTCCAATGAGATTGCCCGCGCCTCTGACGCCGTGTCGGTTCTCAATGAAAACGCAAGCCGCATCGATGAGGTGGTGACAACCATCAACGCCATCTCTGAGCAAACCAACCTGCTGGCACTGAACGCCGCCATTGAAGCGGCCCGCGCCGGTGAACAGGGCCGCGGCTTTGCGGTGGTGGCAGATGAAGTGCGTACCCTGGCAGGTCGTACCCAGGCCGCCACGGTTGAAATCAAATCCATGATTGAATCGCTGCAGGCCGGCACCCGTAACCTGACTCAGGTGATGGCGCGAACTGTGGATCAAGCCGATGAAGGCAAACGCCATGTGATTAAAACCGGTGAAGATCTCGACAGCATCGCCCACCACAGCGCCAGAGTGTTCGATATGAGCGTGCTCATCGCAACCTCCGCCGAAGAGCAGTCGGCGGTTGCCAACGAAATTGCCGGCAACCTGATGGAGATCCGTAACCAATCCCACGATGTCGAACAATCGGCAAACCAGTCGGTGTCAGGCTGTGATGAATTGCACGCCACCGCCGAGCAGCTCGACAAACTGTTGGTCGGCCTCAGGATCTGACAGGCAGTTTCTGAGCAATCAGCGCAAACATGAAAAAGCACCTTCGGGTGCTTTTTTATTTAAGCTAATGGCAAATAAGGTATTATCCGGTAAACTGAACAATCTTACCGCCGACTTTCGATTCAGGGTACGCTCAGTCCATGGCTCAATCCGCAGGCAGCATCAGCAAGCAATCCCAGTCAAAATGGCGCCGCAGTCTGCCTTTTCGCGTCGGGCTTTTGCAGGCGCTGGTCGCGGCTGTGCTGCTGTTGGTGTCGCTGTGGATCATTTTCGGGGTTCAGGAGCAGGAGCGGCGTGAGCAGGAGCTAAGCCTTAATCTGTCGCAAGGTCAATTGATGCTGGCCAAGTTGCAGCATATGACGGCACAGCTTAATACCCTCGCCATCGCCATCGCCGACGTTGCCGCCAATCCGCACCATACAGTGGATATTATTGAGCATACTCTGCCAAGCCTCCTGTCTCTACCGCCGCAGCAGGATTTGATTGCCAGCGGCGGCGTCTGGCCCGAGCCCGGGTTTCCCCTTGGCCGTGACGGTAAAGCCCACAGCCTGTTCTGGGTTCGCGACATGCTGGGCGAGCTTAATATCAACGATGGTTATAACGACGAGCGCGGCTATCTTGAAGAGGACTGGTACAAACCTGTGCGGCTGTTTCCCGCCGGGCGGGTGTACTGGTCACCCTCTTATACCGATCCGCACACCCGTGAGTCCATGGTGTCGGCGGCGGCGCCGATTTGGAAAGACCATCAATATCAGGGCACAGCGACTCTCGATGTGAGCCTCACCTCCCTCAATAAATTTACCGTGAATGCCGGTAAAGAGCTGCACGGCTACGCCATGATATTCGATCAGTTCAACCGAATTCTGGCAGCGCCCGCCATATCGCTCACAAGTGACCCAGGCGCCGACGCAGCCGTGGGGCCGGTGGACATAGACACGCTGGTGCAGCAGCACAGTCCGTTTGAAGCCTTAAGCACCCTCCTTAAAAAGGCCGATAATGCATTTATCCTCCACGCACGGGAAAATCCGGTCATCACCCAGGAGCAGTTACTTGCCACCACAGGCGAGGTCTATCCTGCCCATAAAGCCATGTATCAGGCGCTGGTGAACAACAGCGTCCGTGGCGCGCCGCAATCGGCGCAGCTGCTTGGCACAGTGGAGATGACGAGGGATCCTGTGCTTGGTGAAAGCACCCTCGTATCGGTTTATCTGATGCCGGAAACCTTTTGGAAGGTTGTGACTGTTACACCCAAGTTGTCACTCAAGCGTGAAGCGCTGCTGCTTGCCGAGCGCGCCGGGCTTTATTTGTTGCTGGCGCAGAGCCTCGCGCTGCTGCTGATGTACCTTATCCAGAAAGACCAGTTTATCCGCCCCATTGCCCGTATGGTGCGGGCCCTTAAATCCAATAATGCCGCCTATCTTGAACTCGACGCCGCCGGGCGCGAAGATGAAATCGGCATTCTTGCCAAAGCCTTTGTGGCGCGCACCCAGCAGCTGGAAGTCGCTAAGGCAAGTCTTGATGCCTCAAATCTGGCGCTGGAGCAACAATTGGCGGTGCAGGCCGAAGCGCAGCAGGATTTACAAAGCCATCGTGAACATCTGCTGGCGCTGCTCAAGTCCTCCCCCAACCTGATTTACATTAAGGACACCAATGGCCGTTACATTCTGGTGAATGACAAATTCTGCGAAACCATCGGCCTTGACCGACACCGGGTGCTAGGCGCCACCGATCAGCAGCTGTTTTCCTCCGATCTGGCACTCAGCTACAGCGACAGCGACCGGCGGGTGTTGGCACAGGATTCGCCGCTGCAGGTTGAAGACACCCTGCCCACCCGCATGGGCGAGCAGCGTTTTCAATTCACCAAGTTCACCATCCGCGATGAAGATGACAATCTTAAGGGCCTTGGCGCCATTGCCTTCGATATTCAAAACCGTAAACGCCACGATGAGGCGCAGCAGGCCAAACTTCAGTCACTTGAAAACTCGCTTTCAGAGCTGACACAGCTAAAGGTGCGACAGGAGCTGCGGCTGCAGCAGCTTGAGCAGCAATTGGCTGAGCAAAGTGCCAGAGTCACCCTTGATGATGCCAAAGACAGGGCCTGGCAAACCGAGCGGCGCTTACTGCGAAGCTGGCAACGCAGCTGGCTTGATTCCCTGATGCACGAACATGACCGGCTGCTGGCGCTTGCCTGTCAGCGCGGTGAAGATGAGCTTGAGTCTATTCGCGCTGAGCTCATGCAAAGCAGTCACAGGCTTCGCCTTGCGGACAATCTCATCAGTAAACATCGCAGTAATCAGGTTGCACAGCCGCTGTCGCTCCTGCAGGAACTGAAATCCATGCTGGAGCCCGAGCTTTTGCGTCAGGGGATAACTGTTAGTATTGACGGAGATCCAAGGTGCGCAGCCGCGCCGGAGGTGTGGCAACTCACCTTGCTGTTTTTCCAGCTGCTGCGCCAGATTGCAAGCCTTGAGGCCTTTGATACCTCAGCGGCCCATATTGATATTCACGTGGAGAAAACCGACAGCGCCTGCGTGGTGCGCTTTGACAGGCAAGGCGTAAGCACCACCCTGATTGACGATGATATTGGGCCGCTTAATCAATGGCTTAGTGAGCAATGCGGCGCGTCGCTTACCAAGCGGCCAAGCCTTGGCAGTGCGCTTATCCTTGAGTGCACCCTGCCGCTTGCGTCTCAGCGGCTTACATCCACCACATAATTGCCTTTAAGCCAGTTACGGCCAATCAGCAGTTTCTGGCTCATACCGGTTCTATCTTTCAGATTAACCCGGGTTTTGTATTCTTTGCCGCGCTCGCCAATGGTCAAATCCACCAGATAGCGCCCTTCCATGCCCTGAGCCGAGCGCACCAGGCTCACATCCACAATCCGTGCGCTCAGGCGCTGCTTTTTGCCCTTTTCGTTGGCGGTGGTAAAGCTCAGCATTTTGCCGATGTTGGCGCTCATATTGGTGGCATCGCCGCCTTCAACTTCAAGCTCAATCGCATGCAGGCTGCTTTCATCGGCGCCGGTATCGATGCGGGTATCAAACAGCAGTCCCGTTTCCACCACATGAATGGCGGCGCGCTCGCCAATCACCTGCTTTTCGGCCACATCCACCAGATAACGGCCACTGAGCCAGTTACGGCCGAGCAATAACTTGTATTCCATATCGCTGCGGTCGCGCAGGTTAAGCCTTACGGTGCGCGCATCCTTGCCATAATTCAGCGCAAGTTCCACCGTGTAGCGGCTTTCGGCGCCCAAGGCGTTGGAAACCGTGCCGACTTTTACTATCCGGGCTTCGAGGCGCTTACGTTCACCAAGGCGATTTTCAGTGGTAAAGCGCACTTTTTTGCCCACATCATCCTGAATATTTTTGGCCGCGCCGCCTATGACCTCAATATCCAGCGCATGGATGGAGCTGATGGTTGCGCCGCTGTCGATGCGCGCTTTCATGCTAAACCCAGCCGCCGGCAGTTTGATGTCGAGGGTTTCACCCACCACTTCTTTCTGGGCCAGCGTCGGCAGGGACAAACACAAGAGCAACAGCACAATCACAGCACGCAACATGAGGCAAATCCTGAAATCAAAACGTTCAGCGCAGGGCTTAAAAACCAGGCGCAGGGTCAAAACCAGGCCGCGGCTGCGGCTGGCTGCAACACCTTAACGGATTTTACCGATGAATGCCACGCAGGAAGGCTCAGCGCCCGTCTGAGAGCCAGGCCCTTGCGTTTGCATCATCCTTGGAGGAAAAAACACGCACAGGACAAGGCATCAGCAGCGCAATAAAATCGCCAATGCGGGAGAAGTGACTCTTGTCAGTAATGATAGCGACCCGCTGAAAGTCGCTGAGATGAAAAAGACCAATCAAAAAATCCTGCCACAGGGCGGACAGGCGCATACCACGGCACTCGGGATCTATCTCGTACCACAGCCGTACCGAGGCGTGATCTTTAAGCCGAAGCTCGAGCTCAGGCAGCAACACGTCGGAAAAATCTTCTGGCACAATCAGCCCTGACGCCTTCACGGCCAGGGTGTCATGCTCAAACCCGGTCTGTACACTTATCATGGCCCCTCCGATAAATAAGAGGCCACGGGGCAAGCCATCAGGCGATATGCTTGACGATTTCCTGATCAAACAAGTTTTTGATTAATCCCGAAAAGTCAGCAATAAAATGGGTTTGCTCCGGCGTGGCCTTTTTCTTGCCCACATGGGCGAGGATTTCTTCCAAGTCGTAAACGATGGCATCGACTTCGCGGATGATCATGTTGCGCTGCGCAAAACTTAGTTCGGGATTCTGGCCACAGACCATGATTATCTGAGCAGACAACTGCTCTTCAAAAAGCTCCATCACTGTCTCATCAGACAGGCCTCTACCTTCGGGAGCTTCAAATATCCCAAGGTTTTCAGTCAGGTACTGTATGAGATGTGTGTAACCGTCTTTATCTGTGACCATGTCAAATCCCGTAATGCATGTCTTTGCGGGCAACACACCCGACAAAAAGAGTATGGAACAAAAACCGGGCTTCGTCCTTAAAGCAAACAGATCCTTTTACTTTTCAAGCACCAAATTGAACGACACCGGCACCGCTTTGCTGATGGCAGACAAACCGGCCACTTCGCGCAGTTTTTCAATGCCATCGGTCAGGCCAAAACTGGAGGCATTGATGATAACCATGCCCACACTGCTCACCATCAGGCGGTTATCGGCAAGGCGGGCGACGGCCACGTCTATATTAACCTTGTCGGTTTTGCCATGCAGAGTGATTTCTGCCTGGGTTTCAAGCTGCATCACACTCCCGACGGCAAGCGCACTGACTTTGGCGGCATCAACCTGAGCACTGAGAGCCAAAGACGGAAACTGCTCGACGTTGAACAGCATGGTCTTCATCCGCTCGTCACGGATTTCGATGCCACTGTCGATGGAGGCAAGCGGAATAGTCAGGTAAAATTTGCCGTCATCGGCAAAGCTGCCTGACACCTGCTTAAAGCGGTGCACCTCGGCAACATCCCCCTTTTTTACTGAAACAAAACTGACGTTGGAATTGTCGCTGTTAACGCTCCAGTTCGCGGCAGCGCAAAAGGACAGAGAAAGTAAAGCGGCAGTAATCAATGAAGTTTTAATCATCACTGTATTCCTTGTGTTGGTCGGCGGTCAAAGCGCCTATCTTGGGCCTCAAATGCCAATATTAGCAAGACTTTATCTAATGCCAAGCTGATATTGGCCAATCCTTGAGCATAGCGTACGGATTAAGGTGCCAGCCGGTCAATTTCCCAGCCGCCGGAGTCATCGCTGCGGGTATAAATAAACCTGTCATGGAGGCGATGCTCACCACCCTGCCAGAACTCAATACTGGAAGGCTTTACCAGATAGCCGCCCCAAAATGACGGCAGTGGTAC
Source organism: Shewanella jiangmenensis (assembly GCF_018596335.1). GTDB lineage: Bacteria > Pseudomonadota > Gammaproteobacteria > Enterobacterales > Shewanellaceae > Shewanella > Shewanella jiangmenensis. The sequence continues at coordinate 208,632 of NZ_JAHEPS010000005.1, forward strand.
TTCGCCATTGGCAAACTTTTGCTTCATTTCCATAAATTTGGCTTCAAGCACCTGGCGCGCGCTCAACTTGGACGACTGGGCCGATACCCAGGCCGCAATTTGGCTGTCTTTGGGGCGGGTCGCAAAATACTTGATAACATCGGCGGTGGAAAGCGGCTCGGCGATGCCGGTTACCGCAACCTGCCGCTCGAGGGGATGCCAGGGAAACAACAAACTGATGTGGGCATTGTGCTTAAGCTGCGTCGCCTTACGGCTGCCAAGGTTGGTAAAAAACACAAAACCCTGCTCATCAAAACGCTTAAGAAGCACAATCCGTTGATAAGGCTGGCCGGTTTCATCCACAGTCGCCACGCACATGGCGGTCGGATCGGAAAGCTGCGCCTCTTTCGCCTGCTCCATCCAGCGCTCAAACAAGGCCATTGGAGACTCTGGCAAGTCGTGTCGACGTAAACCGCCCTTGGTGTATTCGCGGCGGATATCACTGAGATCTGTCATGGTTCATCCTGTTACTGCGTGTTCCTTGATTGACGCATTCTAGCCGCTCATCCGTCAACAAAAAAGCCAGCATTCAGGCAGACTTGAGTAATTTACCGGTACTGATGAAATAAGAAGCGCCACGCCGCATTTGACCCAGCAGCAGAAGGCATTGCGCAGCCGATAACCGCCGCTGACATCAAAGCTCTTTCTTACAGTAAAAAGTGCGCCGCACGCGCCTTACATGGGCTCAGGCATAAGCTCTTCATGGCAAAGCTGCTGATAGTGACAGAAGGACACCCGATAGCCCGGTGTGAGGTTAAGCTCACAGCTGCCAAGGCACAGGTGCGCCGGGTAATGCTCGGTGTGGGACGCTGAATTAAAGCCAATTTCATCCCAACTGCCCGGGTTTAGAATCGAGAGTAACTTTGAAAACAGCAGCCGATGCTCGCCCCGTGCAGGCAGGTTGGTTTCAAAGCTTACGTAGGAGCTATTTTCCTGCGGCGTGATATGGATAGTCATGTAGTAATCATCGCAAAGCCCGTTTATCGAGTAACCAAAAGGGCTAAAGAGATGATCGTCAAACTCAAAACCCGGCAGCAGTGTATCGAGCCTGAGCAGCGCACGAACTGTCGCCGCGCTTTGCGTGGATGAGCGCAGATACTCAGCCGCATCACCGCGGATGTGGTACATCAGCAGCTCACGGGTTTCATCCATTGGCGACGCTAAAAACGGCTTGCTGCTGGTGTAAAGGTAATGATGGTGCGAATCAAGATGGCCAATCCGGAATGCATCGCCTGCCAGCCTTTCGCGAATGGCCTTCAGATCCTCAGCAAAGGTGCTTTGCTGCAGGTGGGACAGGTATTCGTTTTTGCGCTGATAACTGACAAAAGCGATGTTTTGCTCGCCAAACGCGTCGATAAGATAACAGGCCGCGTCGGCAAGCCTTGTGTTGCCGCAGGTCAGCATCAGGGCGCGGTTGTTCCACACAAACAGACTGGATTCACTCAGGAGGTAGGCGTCGCAATAGCCATTACTGAGAGTAGAGAGGATGTCGGCATTGGCCCGCCGGACCACAGTTTGCCAAAATTCACGCCCCAGCTGTCGCAGTGAGCCTTTTTCGCCGTTCTTGCCCTTTTTGGCATTGTCGCCGGACTGGCCAAACTGGGCTGACTCTGCAAACTGGCCGGACTGTAAAAACCGGGGCGTGACTATCAGTTCTAACTTTTTTTCTGAACCTTCAAAAAACATCTTTTGCCTGAGGGCCGGGAGAGGAAAATCCCCGACTCCCGGCCGCTGTGCTCCTTGCTGGCGCGCATGAAGCGCTACAGGTTAAAAGTCTTCGAGGTAGGTGTAACCCTTAAGACCGGCCTGCAGCTCTTCAAGCAGCATGGCGCGTTCATCTTCTGCGATGTGGCTGTTTACCAGTTCCTCGTAGGTACGCATAAAGTCAACCGCATCGAGGTTTACATAGCGCAGCACGTCGGCCACAGTGTCACCGGCCAGCACAGACTCGATGTTGGTCTCGCCGTTGTCATCGATACGCACCACAGCTGAGTTGGTGTCACCGAAAAGGTTATGCAGGTCACCGAGGATTTCCTGATAGGCGCCCACCAGGAAGAAGCCAATCAGGTATGGATCGGCAGCAGACCAGGCCGGTACCGGCAGTGTGGTTTCGATGCCCTGCCCGTCCACGTACTGATCGACAATACCGTCAGAGTCACAGGTGATATCGAGCATCACGGCGCGGCGCTCCGGCACCTTATCCAGGCCAGACAGCGGCAACACAGGGAATACCTGATCGATACCCCAGGCATCCGGCAGCGACTGGAACAGTGAGAAGTTGACAAAGAACTTGTCGGCCAGCTTCTCGTTCAGTTCATCGATGATCGGGCGCTGATAACGGTTACGGGCATTCATCAGCCCCTGCAGCTCGTGACATACGGCGAGGTTACACTGCTCGGCCCAGGCACGGTCTTCAAGGCTTAACTGACCCAGCGCGAACAGCGACTGAGCTTCGGCCAAATCCGACTGAGTGTCGTGGAAAATTTCAATCAGGGCGCGCTGATCCAGACGCGAGCTGATTTCGTTCCAGCTTTGCCACATGTTGTGCAACAGCTGCGGCGATTCTTCGGTCGGTGCCGGAATGTCTTCCGGACTGTAGGCCTCAGTGCCAATCACGTCGGTGATAAGCACAGCGTGGTGGGCAGTGAGGTAACGGCCAGACTCGGAGATGATCCGCGGCATTGGCTGCTCGTTCTGGTTACACACGTCGGTCAGCACAGACACGATGTTGTTGGCGTATTCCGCCAGCGCATAGTTCATCGAGTTGTTTGACTGGCTGCGGGTACCGTCATAGTCAACCGCCAGACCGCCGCCCACGTCGAAGTTATCGACCTTGGCACCGAGCTTACGCAGTTCACAGTAGAAGCGCGCAGCTTCACCCACGCCGTGGCGGATGTCACGGATGTTGGCGATTTGCGAGCCCAGGTGGAAGTGCAAAAGCTGCAGCGAATCGAGCATGTTTTCCTGTTTCAGGTGGTCAACCACCTTCAGGATTTGCGCAGCTGACAGACCGAACTTGGACTTCTCGCCGCCGCTTGCCTGCCACTTGCCCTTGCCCTGGAACGCCAGACGCGCACGCAGACCCAGACGTGGCTTAACGCCAAGCTTACGGGACTCTTCAAGCACCATCTGCAGCTCAGACATTTTCTCGAGCACAATGTACACGCTGTGGCCGAGCTTCTCACCGATGAGCGCGAGACGAATATATTCTTTGTCCTTGTAACCGTTACACACGATCACTGAACTGGCCTTTTGCGCCATGGCGAGTACCGCCATCAGCTCAGGCTTACTGCCGGCCTCAAGGCCAAGCTGAGGCACGGTTTTGCTGACCTGGCTTGCGAGGATTTCCTCAACCACAGTCTGCTGCTGGTTCACCTTAATGGGGTAAACCAACAGGTAATCCGCTTCGTAGCTGTACTTCTGAATGGCCTGGTTGAACATCTGGCACAGGTGATCTACGCGGTAGTGCAGGATCTGCGGAAAACGCACCAGCACCGGCAGATTGACCCCGGCTTTGACCATGTCTTTGGCCAAGGTATTCAAACCAATCTTGTAAGATGGGTTACGGGGATCGGGACATACGGTCACTTCACCTTCGTCACTGATGCCATAAAAGCCCTGGCTCCAGTGGGCTACGTTGTACCCGGCGCGGGCGTCGTCAATTGACCATTCATTCATCTCAATTGTGCCTATAAAAAGAGAGATATTAAGCGCTCTCGGTCATGGCAGACCGGATCGCCTGTTCGACGTAGTGTGGCAAGGCAAAGCTTGCCTGATGCAAAGCCGGCGTGTAGTAACGGGTACTGATCCCAGCCTCGTTGAAACGCGCCTCGAGGGTTGCAAGTGACAGCCTGCGCACCTCGATGTCATCGGTGGCCCACGCAAACGCCATGCTGCCGCCGATGTAAGTGGGAACGGCTGCGGTAAAAAACCAGCATTCCCGGGTGTAACTGCTCATGCGCCGTACCGTGTCCTGCAGCGATTCAAGCTGCATAAAAGGTACGCCATTCTGAGCAACAAAAATGCCATCCTGTGTCAGGCAACGTTTGCAGCCAGCGTAAAAATCCGAGCTGAACAGCACTTCGCCAGGCCCGACCGGATCGGTACAGTCTGAAATAATCACATCAAACTGCTCGCTGCAATTTGCGATAAACGCCATGCCATCGGCAATCACCAGCTCAACTCGCGGGTCATCAAAGGCGCCGGCGCTGTGATTGGGAAACCAGGTTTGGCACAGCGATACCACCTGCGGGTCGATTTCCACCATCACAATACGCTCAAGGGCGCGATGTTTAACCACTTCGCGCAGCATAGCGCCATCACCGCCACCGATGATCAGCACCTTTTTGGCGCTTGCATGGGCAAGCAGCGGCACATGGGTCAGCATTTCGTGATAGACAAACTCATCCCGCTCTGTGGTTTGAATGGCGCCATTCAGTGCCATCACCCGCCCAAAGCGGCGATTTTCAAAAATCGACAGCGTCCAGCTGTCGGTTTGCTGCTCATAGAGCATCTTGTCTATCTCGAAATATTGACCGTAGCCTGGGTGCAATGTTTCAAAATATAGCGTTTTATCCTGCATTTATCCGGGTTCCGCTCAGGTCGGTGTCAAATGTGGGGAAAGCTGTCTGCCAGCGCCGAGGGCACAGGACAAACATTACCGAAGCGCTGCAAAAGCATGGGCGCAAAATCAGATGAGCAGCGGACTGTTGGCCTCTTCACGGCCGGAATTGATGCGAATGAGGGTGAGGTGTTTTACGCCAGAGTCAACATTGACCAGGGACTGGGCCAGGCAGGATGCCAGTTTAAGGCAGTGTGCTGTAAGCAAATGAGAATACATTAGCCAAACCCTCTTAACCAAACGACCGGTATGCACCCGGACTTCCGAGGTTACATACAGACAAGTCGCCGTTAACGACCCATGAAAACACCTTCATAACGACATGACCTGAAAACAGGCGAAAATGCTTTCGGTACCAGCCCGAAAACGGCGCAATTAAACCTTGCTAACCACAAGAATGCAAGCAGGAATTTTCATTTTTCCGCCCCTTCAAGAATATGCTACAAACACCTGTAAGCTGCGGGTTGTAAAAGCAATTTTTCTTATTATTTTTTAATACCTTGATTGTTAGCGGCGCGTGAGGGTGTTCAATATTTTTTAATACTTGTAACCATCGATTTGCGGAAACAAAAACAGTTCAAGACCTGCTTGGGTGCATGGGATATAATTGTCGGCGTTTACAGTCTTTTTATTGTTTGGGTAATCCATGATCCAGTTAGGAAAAACCTGCCGCCTTGCGGTGGTCAAGCAAGTCAGTTTTGGTGTCTATCTCAATGCCGGCGATTACGGTCAGGTGCTGCTGCCCAATAAATTCGTGCCGGCGGGCACCGAGGTTGGCCAGGAGCTCACGGTGTTTTTGTATCTGGACTCGGAAGATACCCCTATCGCAACCACCCAGAAACCCCTTGCCGAAGTGGGCGAATTCGCAAGCCTTAAAGTCGTGTCGATCAGCGGCGTTGGCGCCTTCCTCGACTGGGGCCTCGACAAAGATTTGCTGCTGCCCTTTGCCGAGCAAAAACGCCCGGCCGAAGAAGGCAAATATCAGCTGGTGTATGTGCACATCAACCGCGCCGATGAGCGCATTGTCGCATCCGGTAAGCTTGACAAGTTTTTGGATAAAACCCCCGCGCGCTACCGTCAGGGCGATGAAGTGTCACTGGTCATAGGTGGCCGCACCGAGCTTGGCTACAAGGCAATCGTCAACAACAGCCATTGGGGCCTTATTCACCACAGCGACGTGTTTAAACCGCTGCGTACCGGCCTAAAACTTAAGGGCTTTATCAAGCAGTTGCGCCACGATGGCAAAATTGACCTGGTACTGAATAAAGGCACCAAGGATGAACTCGATGCCCATGCCATTCACATCCTCAAAAAGCTGAATGCCGCAGGCGGTTTTTTGCCCCTGTGTGACAAAACCGATGCGGACGTGATTTACGCTGAGCTTGGCATGAGTAAAAAAGCCTTTAAAAAGAGCATCGGCGGCCTGTTCAAGCAGGGCAAACTGCGCATTGAAGACGATGGCCTCTATTTAAGCTGAGGTTTAACTCATCCCGACATCAAGCGGTGGCTCTGCCACCGCTTTTTTTACGTCCTTTTACAATCCATCAGCACAGAGCCGTGATGGCGCTATAGGCTTATCCGGCACTCTTTGATATAAGAGATTATGGATTTTAAAGGAGTTTTTCATGCAGCTTACCGCTATAGAAGCCAGGATCATCGGCTGTCTTCTGGAAAAAGAAGTCACCACCCCGGATCAATACCCTCTGTCACTCAACGCCCTCACCCTCGCCTGCAACCAAAAAACCAGCCGTGAGCCGGTGATGGAGCTATCGGAAACCGAGGTGCAGGCAGGCATAGATGATTTGGCCAAAAAGCGCCTTATCTCCGATCAATCCGGCTTTGGCAGCCGGGTGGTTAAATATCGCCATCGCTTCTGCAACACCGAGTTTTCGGATTTTCAGTTTTCCAAAGCCGAGGTTGCCATCGTCAGCCTGCTGCTGCTTCGCGGTCCACAAACCGCAGGCGAGCTAAGAAGCCGCGCCGGACGGCAATACGAGTTCAGCGACATCAGCGAAGTGGAAAAATGCTTAGCCAAGCTGGCCGAGCGTGATAAACCTCTGGTAACCCAGCTTGCCCGCGAACCCGGCAAGCGCGAAAGCCGCTTTGCGCTGCTGATTGTGGATGGCGCAGCGCAGCTTCAATCGGGCAATTCAGGTGCCCATGCTTCAGGCAGCAACGCAGATTTCAATGCTGACAATGGCTCAGATAACAGCAAAATCGCCGAACTTGAGCACAGAATCGCCGAACTTGAGCAAAAGCTTGCCAGATTCCAACTGCGCTTCGACGATGCCTTTGGTCCGCAGCTTGACGCTGAGCAGTAATAGCCACCAAGGGAGCTGTCGATGAACAGTCAAACAATCACACAAGGCGCGCCGCAGGCACTGCATCACACCTGGCTTATCGCCCGTCAGGAAGTGATCAAGGGCTTTTTTAACCGCCGCGGTATTATCGCCCTGCTCGCCTTTGTGCTGGTGTGGGGGCTTATTCTGTTTTACCCGATTAAGCAGGCGGCAAGTTACCTTGCCGATCCGGCTATTCGCGAGGGCCTTGCCAGTCTCTCGGCGGTGGCTAGCCCGCGCAAACTGCTCAGCTGGGAAATTCCGGAGCTGGCACTTTTCTGGGTGATTAGCCTTTACTGGTTTCCACTGTTTGCAATTTTAAGCAGCGCCGATCAGTTTGCCACAGACAAAAGCCGCAAGACGTTTCGTTTTTTGGTTCAGCGCACCGGACGCGAGCCGCTGTTTTTCGGACGAGTGCTCGGCCAGATGCTGCTGCAATCGAGCTACATTCTGGTGGCCGGCGCGGCGACCTTGTTGCTTATTTTGTTTCGGGACCCGGCTTTGATCCCGGCGGCTCTGCGGGACTGCGTGTTGGTGCTTCTGAATCTCTTTATCGTCATCACGCCTTATATCGCGCTGATGGCGGTGCTGTCGCTTTACGCCAGCAGCGCACGCCAGGCAACTATGCTTGCTGTGCTTGTCTGGTGTGTTATCAGCATAGTGTCGGCCCTGCTTGGCTACTATCAACCCACGCTGCCATCGCTCGATTGGTTACTGCCGGGCAGTCAGATTGACCTTCTGGTCGATAACACCCCCAGCGGCGCCCTGATCCATGCCCCGCTGCCGGTGGTGCAATCAGCGGTGTTGCTGCTGGCAGGCTTGTTTTATATGAAGAGGATAGCGCTGTGAATCTGATTGAAACAGACAAGCTGACCAAGCGTTACGGCAGTAAACTCGCGCTCGATGGGGTGTCTCTTGAGCTTAAACCCGGCCGCCCCGTGGCCCTTGTAGGCCCGAACGGTGCCGGTAAAACCACCCTGATGAGCCTGCTGTGCGGTTATATCCGCCAAGACTCCGGGGAAATGCGCATTCTTGGCCATACGCCCGGGCATGCAGCGCTCCTTGGCAAGGTCTCCGCCCTGCCCCAGGATGCGCTGCTTGACCCCAACTTTACTGTAATTGAGCAGCTTGGCTTTTTTGCCCGCCTGCAGGGATTTGGCCCGAAAGATGCGCAGCATGAAGCACTCAGGGTACTTGAGCTGGTCGACTTAAAAGACAGTGCCAAATCCAAACCCGGCGCCCTGAGTCACGGTATGGCCAAACGGGTTGCCATTGCCCAGTCCCTTATCGGCACACCAAAACTGGTGCTGCTTGATGAGCCAACAGCGGGGCTCGACCCGGCAAACGCCCGCGCAATACGCGACCTCATTGCCAGCACGAGTGGTGACACCACCTTTATGATCTCCTCCCATAACCTGGAGGAGCTCGAGCGGCTATGCGACACAGTGCTGTACCTGGATAAGGGCAAACTCAGTCAGTCACTGTCGTTAAGCAGTCTTGATGCCAAACGCAGTGTCGCAGAAGCCCACCTTACCTTGAGCCTGCACAGCGAAGCCCGGGCAGACTTGCAGCCACGGCTGTCGTCATTGCCGGGCGTCACCCACGTAAAAGCTCAGGCCAGCGGGCGGGAATTTATTCTCTCCTACGCGCCAAAGCCCACGGGCCATGACACCTATGAGCTGGAGCTTGCGCTTTTTCGACTCCTGGCGCAGGAAGGGATCAGCTACCGTCAGGTTCTTAACGGTAAGAGCCTTGAAGATAAGCTCTTCTCCTGAAACCCCCATCAAAGCACCCTTCTGGGTGCTTTTTTATTGGCGTGCGGCGCTATCAATTCGTTTTTTTATGGAATATTTATGACCTAGCTAGCTGGCGACTGAAAAGATAGCCTGCCAGTGAAAAGATTGGCCTTAGCGTTGCCGCAGCTTTTGCCTCAGTAGACAAAATGGCACAGAAGCAGGGATAAATAGGTATCATCGACTGGATGAGGGAGGGTTACCACAAAGGAATGAAAGGCTTCAGCGCCGACCCCTAATAGCGCGATAGAGGAATGATACAGTGGAAGTTAAGTCGATGAACATCCGCGCCGCCGCGTCAGCCGCCACATCCGCCCCATCCGCCCCATCACATCAACAGAAAGGCTTAAAGCAATACAGCTTTAAGCAAAACAGCGTTAAGCAACACAAAGAACACAAACAAAAAAGCCGCGGCAAATGCCACGGCTTTATTACATCTCTTTGGAGAATTAACCGATTACGGTTACGTTCTCAGCCTGAGGACCTTTCTGACCCTGGGTCACGGTGAAAGACACCTTCTGACCTTCGTCCAGAGTCTTGAAACCGTCAGTGTTGATGGCGCGGAAGTGAACAAACACATCTGGGCCAGCTTCCTGAGCGATAAAACCAAAGCCTTTATCAGCGTTGAACCACTTTACTACACCAGTCACTTGAGACATATGCAAATCCTGTAACATTAAATATTTAACAATTGCCATTATTTGGCGATGGAGCGGGAAAAGCCGGTATTACTTAATGTTTACAGGACAAAACTGGTCGTGCGGAACACAAAATAAATCCAACCTTCAAGCCTGATCGACTATAACCTATTCAGGGTATAAGTCAACAAGCCTTTGCATCAGTCTTTCGCATTTTTTTACTTACATTTCCTAAATTTGAGTGTTGTCATGTTCGTCATCGTTCAGAGTTTGGCACTTTTATACCGGCAAGCTGTTCTATTTACAGCAGGTTTTAAATTATTGCCGCACAAAAAATCGCCTAACGAGCGCGTTTTTTAACCGATGCTGCAACTGCAATCAGCCAAGTCGGCGCTGCAGATTTATCCGAAAATCGAGCTCACAACTGAGCGGCTCAAGTGATAGCTCCTGCCTGGCTTCCTCGGAAAACTTCCACGCGTAGGGCGTCATTTCCAAAAAAGCGAGAATATGCTGCGGCTCGCTGAGCTTAAGTTGCCATTGCAACCGCTCTGTGTGCACCGGCTCAAACCCGTCAAGCCACTCGTCTTTGTCTTCGTGGAGTCTGGGCGTGTCGTAAATGCGCTGCTTGATGGCAAAATGATGCATTGGGCCTGCCGATACCGTCAGCAAATAACCACCCGCGGTAATGACTCTGGCAAGCTCTGCGGCTTTTGACGGCGCGTAAATGCGAAGCAGCAAATCAAAAAATCCATCGGCAAAGGGCGTATCAAAGCTGCTCGCAACACAAAAGCGGATATTTTTGTACCGTTTGGCTGCGTACTTGAGCGCCGCCTTGGAAATATCCAATCCATATACATCGCATGGCGAGGCCAGAACATTACGTGGCGAAGCATGCAAATTGTTTGGCGAAGGATCCGCATCCCCCGACGCGAAGTTACCGCTGTCACTGGTGCGAGCAGCATTGAGCGCGTCGGCAAGCCTTGCGGTGTAATAACCTTCGCCGCAGCCAAGGTCGAGCATACGCGCAGGCCTGATAGAAAATTGCCGGATAATCTCACTTAACCTGTCAGACAAGGGCTGGTAAAAGCCAGCCTCAAGAAACAGCCTGCGGGCCTGCATCATCTCTTTGTTATCGCCGGGATCCAGCGAGCGTTTTTTCTGCACCGGCAACAGGTTGGTGTACCCTTCTTTGGCGGTATCAAATCTGTGTCCGCCCGGACACACCACACCATTAACTGCTGTGGACAGGGGCTGGCGGCACAGCGGGCAAACAAATCCGCTCAGCAGTCCTTGATGAAAAACTCCCAGGCTCGACATCAGTTTTCCTCGGCGATGGAGTGCACCATGGCGTTGATATCCGGCGGGCACAAGAGCTCATAACATTTGATGAGCCGCTGCAGCTGCTCGGTGTCGGTCAGGCGTTCATTGGCGCTGTAACTTAGCTGCACACGCTCCTGACTTTGGGCATATTGGCGCAAAAGCCACTGCCGGCGCTGGGCAAGCATTGGCTCAAGCCTTAGCGCCTCTGAGGCAAGCCCCGGGTGCTTATCGGCGCCGCTCAGGTACTCGTGTAATTCGCGTCTTGCCTGTTCAAGCTCAGTGATAAGCAGCGCGAGCGCTGCGGCAGACGCATCGTATTCGGGCGCGCGTGACAGCACAGATTTCGCGTTTTGCAGCACGGCTGGGTCTTCAGACAGGCGCAAGTCCGCTTCGAGGGCGACCAGTTCAAATCCGCCTGCGCCTGCATGACCTGCGCCCGCATGACCTGTGCCCTCAAGATTAAGCACAAGCGGCCCGCTCTTGGCAAAACTCACTGAAAAACGCAATCCGCGGCGCAAGGTTTCAATCAGTTTGGTTGGCTTATGTCCACCGGCTGCATACAAACGCGCGCCCTGACCAAGGGTACGAGTAAGACCCGAGCCGCTTCTGTCTGCCTTATTGCTGTAAGCGTTCTCTGCAGTACTTTCGGCGCTGCTCTCGTCAATATTCGAAAATGAATCTGGCGCAGCCGGCTTGCAGTCAAACATCGAAAGCTGAAACCCCGCCTGCAAGCGCACCAGCAGCTCACAACTTGCCTGGCAAGCCGAGTGCGATTTGGCCGGGGCTTTTGGCTCCGCATTGGATGCGACGTTTGGCATCATTTTCGCTACCACAAGCTCCAAAAGCGGCGCGCGCAGAGCCTGCATCAGCGTATAGTCGCTGACATCTTCACTCAGACTGATGGTGAATTGAGCATCCTGGGTCACTTCCACGAGCTCGGGGAGGCGATAATACTGATTGAACATGAACAAATCCTTTCGCTGATTGGGTATTTTACCCCCGAACCTTCGATATGGTCATCCGTATTTTGTACTTCGTGCGCCAAAACCGGCTCTGTGGCGTATATTTACCCACAAAGCAGCCCGCGATATTGGCAAGGGATGCATCATCCGGCGCAAGTGTTAAGATAGGCTCCCGCAATCAGCTACGGACAGAGAACCTCCCGATGGAGCACTACATCCAGCCCTCGATTTTTTTTCACGACTATGAAACCTTCGGCGCAAGTCCGGCGAAGGACAGACCGGCCCAGTTTGCCGGGATCAGAACCGACATGGATCTGAATATCATCGAGGAGCCCATCAGCTTCTACTGCCGTCAAAGCCCCGATTACCTGCCCTCGCCCGAGGCAATTCTGATCACCGGCATCACGCCGCAGCTTGCCAATCTCAAAGGCATGCCCGAGACCGAGTTTATGGGGCGGATAAACGCCATTTTCAGTCACCCCAATACCTGTGTTGCCGGTTATAACTCGTTGAGATTTGACGATGAAGTCAGCCGCTATGGCTTTTATCGTAACTTTATCGACCCCTATGCACGTGAATGGCAACAGGGCAACAGCCGCTGGGACATTATCGATTTGGTGCGCGCCTGCTATGCATTACGCCCGGACGGCATAGAGTGGCCAACCAAGGAAGACGGCTCACCGAGTTTCAAGCTTGAGCATCTCACCGTTGCCAACGGCATTGGCCACGACAAGGCCCACGATGCGCTCTCCGATGTGTACGCCACCATAGCCCTGGCCCGGCTTATCAAGGAAAAGCAGCCCAAGCTGTTCGAATATTACTTCCGTTTACGCCGCAAACAGGCGGTGGCCGAACATATCGACGTGCTGGCCATGCAGCCTTTGGTGCATATCAGCTCTAAAATCCCGGCGACTCAGGGCTGCGCCACGCTGATTGCGCCGGTCGCGCACCATATGCGCAACAAAAATGCGGTGATTTGCGTTAACCTAGCGATGGACATTCGCCCCCTGATTGAATTGGATGTCGAGGCGATAAGAGCGCGGCTTTACACCCGCCGTGAGGACTTGGCCCCCGACGAACTGCCAATTGGCGTGAAGCAAATTCATCTCAACAAATGCCCATTTATCGCTAATGCCAAGACACTTGATGACGCCAACGCCGAGCGTCTTGGCATAGATAAAGCCTTTGCCCGTGAACAATATCGATTGCTGAAAGAAAACCCGCAGATCCGTGAAAAGCTCACGGCACTGTTTGAGGATGAACCTCAGGGCACGGCGACTGATCCCGATGTCATGCTTTACAGCGGCGGCTTTTTCAGCCCGGCCGACCGGGCAAAAATGGAAATCATCCGCGCCACTGCCCCGGAAAATCTCGCGGCGCTTGAACTGCAATTTGACGACCCACGCCTGCCGGAGATGCTGTTCCGTTACCGCGCCCGCAACTATCCTTTAACCTTGTCCCACGATGAAAGTCTGCGCTGGCGCAATTTCTGTCAGGGACGGCTTGCCGATCAGGATTACGTTATCCGCCTTGAAAACCTGATAGAGCAAACGGCAACGGATGAGAAAAAGCAAAAGCTGCTCGGCGCACTTTGCCAGTACCTGCAGTCACTTTAAGTGGCTTACTAATACGGCAACTCAGGCGCGGTAACACGGGCCGCGGCAACACAGAACGCGCGACACAGGCTGAAACTGGGAGTCCACTCCCATTTTCAGTGTAAGGGAATGACTAAACTGTCAGTCAATAACGTTAACAATCAAGGAATCGGCCATGCAAGACAGATTTGTCCGCCGGATTAATGAACTGCCAAAAGCCCTGGCAGATGCGCTTATCCCCATGCTCGGAGAGCAGTTTTCCGGCCATCTCGACGCCCAGCAAGTCGCCCAGCTCAGTAAAGCCAGCGGCCTTGAGTCCCATTCGCTTGGGCTTGCGCTGCTGCCAATCGCAGCCGCCCTCGCGAGGCCCCCGGTCAGTGAGTTTTACGTTGGCGCCATCGCCATCGGCAGTGGCGGCGATTTTTACATGGGTGCCAACCTCGAGCTTGAGGGTGAGGCGCTGTTTCACTCGGTCCATGCCGAGCAAAGTGCCATCAGCCACGCCTGGCTCTCGGGTGAAACCCAGATAGGCGACATCATAGTCAACGCCAGCCCCTGCGGCCATTGCCGCCAGTTTATGAACGAGCTGGTCGACGGTCAGGCTATTCGTATTCATCTGCCGTCCCAGCCGACTGCCCCCCTGGCACACTACCTGCCCTACGCATTCGGCCCGTCCGATCTCAATGTCAGTACACCACTACTTTCAAAGCAGCAGATTGAACTTGAGCTTGAAAGCGACGACCCGCTCTTGATTGAAGCGCTCGACCACGCTGGCCTTTCATACGCCCCCTACAGCCAGTGTCATGCCGCTGTAGTGCTCGAAACCTTTGATGGCCAGAGTTTCTGCGGCCGCTACGCCGAAAACGCCGCCTTCAACCCGTCGATGTTGCCGATGCAGATGGCACTCTCAAGCCTGGTACGCCACAATCGCCAGTTCAGTGATATCAAGCGCGCCGTGCTGCTTGAATCATCCAAAGGCAAGATTTCCCTGGTCGGCGCCGCCATGGACGCGCTGCACGCCGTCGCTGCGGTGGAGCTTGAGCACATAGTGGTTGACCCGGTGTGATGTATTAACGGTGATTCCCGCTAAGGTCTGGTGCCTTAGAAACTGAAAAAACGGCCCTTAACGGGCCGTTTTTATCACTTTAAGAAACGTCGAGTTAACTAAACTCTATCGGGATTAACGATTTACCGTTAATAGTCTCTGCCTTACTCAGGCAAGATCTGCTGTAAATGAAAACACAGCGTATCGTACTGCAGCGCCCAAAGTGACTTGTGCTGCGCCGCCGAAAGCCCAGCCAGATTGGCGCCAATCCCATCTTCAAGGGCCAATAAAAACGTACAGATTGCTTTTTGCCTCGCCAGCGGTGCTTTGCAGCCAAAGCGTTTAAAGTGGCGCAAATAAAACTTCATCAGGAACTGCTGATGGAACTCATCAAGCCTTGAAAACGGCGGCAGCAAGTCCCAAAGCCCATGCAACGAGATAAAGTTGTCTGCATAGGATGACTCGGTAATCACTGACTGATGTACGTGCAAAAAGAATTCCCGCCACGGTTTATCCAAATGCTCTGGCTCATCAAAGGACTGACACTTTCGCCGGAGCGCCAGCAACCACTGATCTGCCAGCCGATACAGGATGGCCTCTTTATTCGGAAAAAACTCGTACAGGGACTTCACGTCTATCCCTGCTTTCTGAGCAATGCTGTTGGTGTTAACGGACTGATAGCCCTGCTCGCGCACCAGCGTAGCGGTGCAGACAAGGATCTGCTCCAGCAGCGCATGGGTGCGTTTTTGCTTTGGCTCTTTACGCAGCTGCAGGTTATCGGGTACAGGCAATTCAATCACGGCGAAACTCCTCCCGCAGCGATAGTAACATGCATTCACGTTCCCAGCTAAATATAAATTAATGCTTATATACATAGACTTACAGTAAGAACACATCATAAACAACATATCTCTCGCCATCAAATACCAGTTAATACTGAAATTTAGTTTGCAAACATTGCAGCTGTCGATATAAGTTATTTCAGTAATAACTGAAAATAATCATCCAAAAAAGGACACCTATGAAAAGGACAGCGCTTATTTTGGCGATGCTTTGCACACTGCCTGGCTGCAAAAACGACAATGATACCCCCGAAGCCGAGCTCATTTTTGTAAACGGCTACGTCTATACCTCAGACAAACAGAAATCCATTGCCAGCTCAGTGGCTATTAAGGATGGCGAAATCCTCTATGTCGGCAGCGATGATGAAGCCAGGCGATACAGCGGTGACACGACCCGCGTAGTCGACCTTGCCGGTAAGATGATGCTGCCCGGGCTGCACGACGTTCACATTCATCCCACCGGCATTGTGGATGTGGACATGTGCGATTTGGGCATGGAACCAAGGGATTTGGACGCGCTGGTCGCCGCACTGGAACAGTGCAAACAAACCTATCAATACGACGATGAGGAGCTCATATTGGCATTGAGCTGGAACTCATACGAAGGTAATGATGCCACCGACACTTACCCAAGCCTGGTTGCAGCGCTTGATGCCGTCTCTGACAAACAACCGGTTTACCTTCAGGGACCGGATGGCCACAGCGGCGCCGCCAACAGTTACGCCCTTGCCCGGGTGAAAAACGCTGCCGGAGAGGTGGTGGGGATCAACAAGACGACGCTCGCGGGGGAATTCAAAGCCTACGCGCCCTTTGTCGGAGTCGATGCCGATGGCAACCCCAATGGCAACTTAACCGAATCGGCGTTACATCTTGCAGGTGTTCCGGACTTCCTCTATCCGCTTCGCACCAATCCGCAGGAGTTGCCTAAAATTGCCGAGAAGCTTAATAAATATGGCATCACCTCGGTTCAGGATGCCTGGAGCGGTAAGGAGCAGCTGGCGCTTTATAAAACCCTTGCCGACAACGGCGATATGACGTTCCGACTTACTACGGCGCAGGCCTTTGATATCACGGACTTTGCCCATAATAACCGCATTGATTACTCTGGCTTGATTGCCAACCTGAAAGCCACTGAGGCAAGTTTGGATGCATACCCCTACATCAAGGCCGACAGCGTTAAAATCATGGTTGATGGGGTTCAGGAAGGAAATCTGTTTGAAAATCCGCCGACATTACCAACCTCAGTGATGCTAACCCCCTTTAAGCAGCCATTGCTTGACTGGGACCAACTGGAACAAGGAGAGCTAAATCTCAAAGGCTATGTGAACACCGCTTCAGAAGAGTGTGTCGCGGTGCGCGCCAATCCCAATAACTTCAGCAGTGATGAAGCCAAAGCAAGCTTCCATTCACAACATGGCTTCTACCCATTGCAATGCGCCGAGGAGCGGGGCGAGCTTTTGGGAGCCGACCGCAACAGTTTTAGCATTAAGGCGCAGGGCGTCAGCACCGGCGATTTTCTGGTTCGGTTTGTGACTGAACTTGATAAAGCAGGGCTGACTGTTCACATGCATGCCGTCGGCGATGGTGCTACCCACGCCGCAATCGATGCGATTGAAACAGCCAAAGTAGCCAATCCAGCAAGCACCCTTCCCCACGCCATCGCCCATATGCAACTTGTGCATCCAGACGACCAGCAGCGCCTCGGCAAGCTTGGGATTTATCTTGCTTTTACCTATGGCTGGGCCATTCCGGGTTACGACTACGATTTAAGCGTGATCCCGTTCGTGGATAAACTCGATTCACTCGCCGCTGAGTCACTTTACCAGCCGGACAATTATTACATGCAGGCCGTTTATCCGACCAAATCCGCCAAGGATGCCGGTGCGGTGCTGGTTGCAGGCAGCGATGCCCCAGTGGATACACGTGAACCAGTGCCCTTCGTCCATATGGCAACCGGGATCAGCCGCAGTGATTTTGTTGGCGATGAGCTGATTACCCTCAATGCTGATCAGCAGTTGACCATTCACGACATGCTAGCCGCCTACACCATTAACGGCGCGAGGGCGCTCAATCAGGACGCACTGGTTGGCTCGATTGAAGTCGGAAAACGGGCTGATTTGATAGTAATTGACAGAAACGTGGTCAAACTTGCCGAAAGTGACGACCCGATGGCTGTGTATGACATTGCTGAAACCCAGGTACTCACAACCCTGTTCGACGGCAAGGTTGTGTACAACGCAGCAAAAGCGCAATGAAGCGGCTTGGAATTGCGGCCATGGTGACAGTCACTTTAGGTCTGCTTCTAAACACGGCAGCAGAGAAATCAGCCGCAACACAACCAATGCAGCTGCATGAACTTGAAAAAGATATCGTCAGGGCGCCGGTGCCAATAAGCGGTAAAGTAACAGGATTACAACCGCCCAAGCTTGGCGAGCACTCGCATCATCACTAAGACTTGTAAGCTTTCGCCAGTGCGAAAACATACGCCAGTCATATTGTCCTGACTGGCGTATTCATTGGTAGGTGCTGGTTGCAGCGGGCAAAACGGCAGCTTTACTTACGGCTTTTTTCGAGGCGGGCGAGCAGGCTTGAGGTGTCCCAGCGGTTGCCGCCCATGGACTGCACTTCGGAGTAGAACTGATCCACCAGCGCCGTCAGCGGAAGATGCGAGCCATTGCGGCGCGCTTCGTCGAGTGCGATACCAAGATCTTTACGCATCCAATCGATGGCAAAACCAAAGTCATACTTACCGGCCCACATGCTCTTGTAGCGGTTTTCCATCTGCCAGCTTTGGGCGGCGCCCTTGCTGATGACTTCAACGACTTTTTCGCCATCAAGCCCGGCGCTGCGGGCAAAGTGCAGCGCTTCGGCAAGGCCCTGTACCACACCGGCGATACAAATCTGGTTAACCATCTTGGTGAGCTGACCTGAGCCCACGTCACCCAAAAGCTCGGCGCAGCGGGCGTAGCTCATGATGACCTCTTTAACCTGGTTAAATACGGTTTCATCGCCACCGGCCATTACGGTCAGCACACCATTTTCGGCGCCCGCCTGACCGCCGGACACAGGCGCATCGATAAAGCCAAAACCGCGTGCACTCAGTTCCGCGGCGATTTCGCGGGCGATATCGGCCGAGGCAGTAGTGTGATCAACCAGAACAGCGCCCGCTTTAAGACCGTGAATTACGCCATCGTCACCGAGCACCACCTGATGCAAATCCTGATCGTTACCCACGCAGGTAAAGACTATGTCCTGATCCTTGGCTGCAAGCTTGGGAGTCAGCGCCATCTTACCGCCAAACTGCGTTACCCAGGCTTCGGCCTTGGCGGTGGTACGGTTATATACAGTGACCTCGTGCCCTGCCTTTACCAGGTGTCCTGCCATGGGATAACCCATAACACCCAATCCTAAAAATGCCACTTTAGCCATTGTATTTCCTCAGTTTGATGGTCGCATCACGCGATCTTTGAATAGTGTTTTCAGCGCCGGGTACAGCTTTGCATGCCGCCTTGACAGCGCGCGGTAATATTGCGCCTGCTCGGGCTGCGGCTCAAAACGGCGTCCGGATTTTGCCATATTCTGCCGTGCCTGCGGAAGGCTTTCGTACTCGCCCATCGCCACAGCGGCGCACATGGCAGCGCCAAGGCTCGAGGCTTCACGCTCAGAAAGCCGCTCAGCGGGCAGATTAAAAATATCCGCGGCCAGTTGCATGACCACATCCGACTCGCTGCCGCCGCCGCTGACTCTGAGCACCTTGATTTGGCCTGACGTTTTACCCGCCTTTTTGATAAGCGCCGCCGCGCCTCTGGCGAGGGTCAGTAAAATCCCTTCCACCAACGCCCTGTACAGATGCGCGCGGCTATGCTCGGGGCTGAAGCCGGCAATTATCCCACGCGCCTCAGGCCCGGGGTAAATCACCCCCTGCGCCCAGTAGGGGCACAGCATCAAACCGTCAGCACCCGGCGGCACTTTGGTAATACTTTGCATGACATAGGCTTCAGGGCTTATCCCAAGCTGTTTTGCCGCTTCGACATCGGCGGTGCCAAATTGCTCGAGCGCCCAGCTAAGCAGCCAAAAGCCGCGCTCAAGCTGGATTTCGGCAAGATATTGGCCCTGTTGCAGTGACGGAAACGCCGGCAGATAGCGAAAAACTTCAAGGTAATCGGCCAAGCCAAGGCTCACGGTGGCCGCGCTGCCAAGGCTTAGACTGAGCACTCCATCGTCCCCGGCGCCGCTGGCAAAGGCTTCACAGGCTTTATCGGCGCCGCCTGCTACCAGAGGCAAACCTGTCGCGAGCCCGGTAAGGGCCGCAAACCCCGGGCTAAGCTCACCGCAAATATCGGTAGCCTTGCAAAGGCTTACCATTTGCGATGGCCTGCAGCCAAGGGCCTGCCAGCGCCAGCTGCGCGCATTTGCAAATTCAAGACGGCGATAATCAAAAGGAAGATACGCAACCTGGGAGGCTACGCTGTCGATAAGGCGGCCGCCGAGCCTCGCGTTAAGGTAACCACTTAACAGCCCAATCTTTGGCGCCTTATCCACCGCGCCCGGCATCAGCTCGCGGATAAGATTGATGTTGGCCGCGCGGCGCAGGTAAGCAATTCGCTCGCCCATGCCAATCAGCGAAAATCCAAGCCTATACCACCAGTCCATTGGCTCAAGCGCCTTTGCAAGCCGCCGCTCGGACCAAAAGAAAATATCCGACAGCGCCTTGCCGGACTCATCCATCAGCACAGTGCTGGCGCGTTGGGTGGTGAGGGTGACGGCGCAGATTTGCGCAGCCAACAGCGGATGCTCAGCAAAGAGCTTTTGGCAGGCGAATACCAGCTGATTAAAGCAGTAATCGCCGCTTTGCACACTGGCGCCCTCGCCTTCACCCTCGCGGCAATGGCGATTGGGGATAGCAGCGCGCGCAATCAGGCTTCCCGCGCAGTCAAACACCAGCGCGCGGGTACTTTGGGTACCGTAATCAAGGGCAAGAAAATAAGCGGCTTTGGACATAAATAAAACGCCCCGAAACCGGGGCGCCAATAATCAGGGAGTGACGTGGGCGGCCATCTCGGCGCCAATCTTTTTGCGCATCTCCATCAAGCGGATTGCAGAGTCACGCAGCGCCTTATCGGCGTCGGTTTGCGGCACCCACTCAGGCACGGGCGTTGGGTTGCCGGCGTCATCCACCGCCACCATGATAACGATGCAGTGGGTGGTGAGCTGGCGCTCAGACACTTTCGGATCGCCCGCACGCACGTCAATACCGATGTGCATCGAGCTGTTGCCGGTGTAAATCACCTTGGCGCTGACTTCAACTATGCTGCCCACCTGAATCGGCTTTACAAAGCGAATACCGCCCGCATAGGCCGTAATACAGTATTTGCCGCTCCAACCGGCGGCGCAGGCGTAAGCCGCGAGGTCAATCCACTTCATCACAGCGCCGCCGTGTACCTTGCCACCGAAATTCACATCGGCAGGCTCTGCAAGAAAACGCAGGGTCAGGTGTCTGTCTTGTCCGGCCATGATAAATCCTTAATCTATTGAAGTTTAATAAGCTTACGCCAAAACCCGGGCGGCGGGAATCTGCCGTGCTGCGCGTTTTGTCACGCCTCAAACAAAAAGGCGCCATTGGCGCCTTTTGATAGCATAAGCTGCCTTGAAAATTACACTTTTTTCAGCAGCAGTGAACCGTTGGTACCACCAAAGCCAAACGAGTTACACAGGGCATACTCAAAGCTGGTCTGACGCGCCTCATGGGGCACAAAGTCAAGATCGCAGCCTTCGTCCGGATTATCCAGGTTGATGGTAGGCGGCACAGCGCCATCTTTCAGCGCCAGAATGGTGAAAATGGCTTCGACCGCGCCAGCTGCACCAAGCAAGTGGCCGGTCATTGACTTGGTTGAGCTCACCATCAGCTTGTAGGCGTGATCGCCAAACACTGACTTCACCGCAGCCGCTTCGGCTTTATCACCGGCTGGGGTCGAGGTGCCGTGGGCGTTGATGTAACCGATAGACTCAAGGGCAAGACCGCTGTCTTTGAGGGCATTGGTCATCGCCAGCGCCGCACCGGCGCCGTCTTCCGGCGGTGAGGTCATATGGAAGGCATCACCACTCATACCAAAGCCAACCAGCTCGGCGTAAATCTTGGCGCCGCGCGCCTTGGCATGCTCGTACTCTTCCATCACCAGCACACCGGCGCCGTCGCCGATAACAAAACCGTCACGGTCGCGATCCCAGGGGCGGCTCGCGGCCTGTGGATTGTCGTTACGGGTGGAGAGTGCCTTGGCGGCGTTAAAGCCACCTACGCCCAGCGGGCAGGTCACATCTTCGGCGCCACCGGCAATCATCACATCCGCATCGCCGTATGCGATGGTACGCGCGGCAAAACCGATATTGTGCACGCCTGTGGTACAGGCGGTGGTCACGGCGAAGTTAGGGCCGCGCATGCCGTACATGATAGACAGATGGCCGGCAATCATGTTGATGATGGTGCTTGGCACAAAAAATGGTGAAATCTTACGTGGGCCGCCAGCCATCAGCGCCGAGTGACCGGCTTCAATCAGCGGCATGCCGCCCATACCGGCGCCAATGGCGGTACCGACACGGGTAGGATCTTCCTTGTCCATCTCAAGGCCTGAATCACGGATAGCCTGAATACCGGCTGCCATGCCGTACTGGATAAACAAATCCATTTTACGGGCGTCCTTTTTGGACAGGTATTGTTCAACGTCAAAGTCTTTGACCGATGCGCTGAACCGGGTGGCAAATTCACTGGCATCAAATTTGGTGATGGGCGCAACGCCACTCTGACCGGCCAGCAGCGCCTTCCAGGTGGAATCGACATCATTACCCACAGGGGTTACCAGTCCAAGACCGGTTATCACTACGCGACGTTTGGTCACTATGTCACCTCAGTGTTTGAAGTTGCGGATTGCTCATGGCCGCAAGGGCCTGCTTCGCGCCAAAAATCACCAAAAGAAGGGGCTGATACAGCTTTCTGGTACAACCAGCGGAAATTTTCGGCGCACAAACAAAAACAGGCGGCCTTTTCAGCCGCCTGTTTTCTGGAATTCAGTATTACTGATTCTTGGAAACGTAATCGATCGCTGCCTGAACGGTAGTGATCTTTTCAGCTTCTTCATCAGGGATCTCGGTGTCAAACTCTTCTTCCAGAGCCATTACCAACTCAACCGTGTCCAGAGAATCGGCACCCAGATCGTCTACGAAAGAGGCAGATGGCTTAACGTCTTCTTCTTTAACGCCCAGTTGCTCAACGATGATTTTCTTTACACGTTCTTCGATGTTGCTCATTAGTTTTCTTTCCTATTCAAATTACGCACTTGCGTAAGATTGCGAGTAGTTTATTCGATCTGGCCGACATTGCAAGCCCAGAAATTGTGGTCTAACCACGATTTAGACAACTGCATGCAGCCAGTTACTACCCAAAACTCGACAGTTCCCTGCCATTCGCCCTTAAACCATGTACATCCCGCCGTTTACATGCAGGGTTTCACCCGTAATGTAAGCGGCAGCGTCCGATGACAAGAACAGGACAGCGTTGGCAATTTCTTGCGCCTGACCCAATCTTTCCATCGGAACCTGAGACATGATGCCTTGCTGCTGCTCAGGCGTCAGCTCGTCGGTCATGTCAGTCTGGATAAATCCAGGAGCAATAGCATTAACCGTAATTTGACGAGATGCAACCTCTCTGGCGAGAGATTTTGTAAATCCGATCAAACCGGCCTTGGCGGCTGAGTAGTTAACCTGACCTGCGTTACCCATGGTACCGACCACAGAGCCGATGTTGATGATGCGGCCGAAGCGCTTTTTCATCATGGTACGCATAACTGGTTTTGACAGGCGGAACAGCGACGTGAGGTTGGTGTCGATGATTTCTTCCCACTCGTCGTCTTTCATGCGCATCAGCAGGTTGTCACGGGTGATCCCGGCATTGTTGACCAGAATATCAACATCACCGGCTTTTTCTTTGATCGCGGTAAACATTTCAGCAACTGAGTCGTTGCAGGTAACGTTAAGCACCAGACCAAAACCCTTGGCACCCAGATAATCAGAAATGGCAGCAGCGCCCTTTTCACTGGTGGCAGTACCCACAACGGTGGCGCCGGCTTCGGCCAGTGTCAGTGCAATCGCTTTACCAATGCCGCGGCTTGCGCCGGTAACCAGCGCAACTTTGCCGGTCAAATCCAAAGTAACAGCCATGAAAAACTCCTTATTCGGTCAGCGCGGCAAAGCTTGCCACGTCGTTAACGGCCTGGGCAGAAACGGCCTTATTGATGCGTTTTGCCAAACCAGTCAATACCTTACCTGGGCCACATTCAACCAGATGAGTAATACCGTCGGCCGCCATGGCTTCAACTGTCTCGGTCCAGCGCACCGGGCAGTAAAGCTGACGTACCAGCGCATCGCGAATAGCAGCCACATCGCTTGGTGCTGCAACGTCGACGTTATTGATAACCGGAATGGCCGGAGTGCTGAACTCGATGGCAGCAAGTGCCTCTGCGAGTTTATCCGCAGCACCTTTCATCAAACTGCAGTGGGAAGGCACGCTTACCGGCAGCGCCACCGCCATTTTGGCGCCGGCGGCTTTACAGGCAGCGGCGGCACGCTCAACAGCGTCTTTCTGACCGGCAATCACTACCTGGCCTGGGCTGTTGAAGTTAACCGGACTGACTACTTCACCCTCGGCAGCTTCAGCGCAGGCAGCGGCGATGGCATCGTTATCCAGACCAATGATGGCGTACATGGCACCAGAGCCTTCCGGCACGGCGGCCTGCATCAGCTGGCCACGCAGCTCAACCAGTTTCACCGCATCGGCAAATTTAATCACACCGGCACACACCAGCGCCGAGTATTCGCCCAGGCTGTGACCGGCGAGTACTGAAGGCTGTGGCTTGCCGCTCGCCTGATAGGCGCGCCAGATGGCGACGCTGGCAGTAAGCAGCGCTGGCTGGGTCTTTTCGGTCTGGTTCAGACGCTCGGCAGGACCATCCTGCACCAGTGACCAGAGATCGTAGCCAAGGGCTTCGCTCGCTTCAGCGAAAGTCGTGGCAATAACCGGATGCTCTGTGGCCAGGTCGGCCAGCATGCCCACGGCCTGTGAGCCCTGCCCCGGAAATACAAAGGCAAATTTATCCATTATTATTAAACCTTTATTATTGAAACTTGTTGATTTGACTCTTTATTACACTGGGTAATCTAGCCGGAAATGTTTCGGTTCGTTTAAAAGCGTATCTTTAATTAAATACGTTTCTTTAATTAGAAACGCACCAAGGCACTGCCCCAGGCGAAACCGGCACCAAAGGCCTCAAGCAGCAGCAGTTGTCCACGCTTGATGCGGCCATCGCGTACGGCTTCATCCAGTGCGATCGGCACAGAAGCGGCGGAGGTGTTACCGTGCTTGGCCAGGGTCAACACCACTTTATCCAGGCTCATATCAAGCTTTTTGGCGGTGGCGTTGATGATACGGAAATTGGCCTGATGGGGAACCAGCCAGTCAATCTCTGACTTGTCGACATTGTTCAGGCGCAGGGTTTCTTCTACCACGTGGCTAAGCTGAGTCACTGCAACCTTAAACACATCGTTGCCCTTCATCTGCATAAAGCCTACGGCTTCGGAGGATTCTCCCAAACGTGGCGGGAACGCACACTTGAGCAGGTCGCCCTGACGGCCATCGGCATAAATATGGGTGTTGATGATGCCGGGCTCTTCGCTGGCACCAACAACCGCGGCGCCGGCGCCATCACCAAAGAGAATAATGGTGGTGCGGTCTTCAGGCTCACACAGACGCGAGAGCACATCAGCGCCAATCACCAGCACCTTTTTGGCAGCGCCGGTTTTGACGAACTGATCGGCTACCGACAAGGCATACACGAAGCCCGAGCAAGCGGCGGCAACATCGAACGCCGGAATGTTCGGTACGCCGAGCAGCGCCTGAATTTCACAGGCCGCCGCAGGAAACGCATTTGCCGCACTGGTGGTGCCGCAGATGATCATGTCCAGCTCTTCGGCATGAATACCCGCCATTTCAATGGCTTTTAACGCTGCCTGATGACCCATGGTGGATACTGTCTCGTCCATGGCAGCAATGCGACGCTCTGAAATACCCGTGCGTTCAACAATCCACTGGTCACTGGTTTCCACCATTTTTTCCAGATCTTGATTGCTACGCACCTGAGCCGGCAGGTAGCTGCCGGTTCCAAGAATTTTTGTATGCATAGTTAAGGAGAAATCAGCTATTGATATCTAAAAGAATCGACGCGAGACGATCGTTTATCATCTCGGGCAGTCGACGTTTGGCCTCGGTGTAGGCAAGACTGATTGCCTGTACATAGGCCTGTTCATCTGCATTGCCGTGGCTCTTTACCACTATCCCGCGCAATCCTAACAGACTTGCACCGTTATAGTGGTCGGGGTTCATCTGACTGAGTACATTCTGGATACGCGGGGCCAGCATCCGGGCCAGTAAACGCACCATAAAGCCTTGAGTCAGCCCTTGTTTTAATTGATGAACCAGCAGTCTGGCAATGCCTTCTGAGGTTTTGAGTGTGATATTACCCACAAAGCCGTCGCAAACGATAACATCCACCTTTCCGGTGTAGATTTCATCGCCTTCAACAAAGCCGGTGTAATTGATTTGAGGAGTGTGCATCAGCAGCTGCGCAGCCTGCTGCACATCGCTGTTGCCTTTGAATTCTTCAATGCCGACGTTAAGCAGCGCCACCTTGGGGCGGGATTTCTTTTCCACCGCTTCGCAAAGCACTGTGCCCATCACGGCAAACTGAAACAAGGTGTCGTAATCGCACTGAACGTTGGCACCAAGGTCCAATAAATACACAGGTTTACCTGTGACGGCGGGCAGACAACTGACTAAAGCGGGCCGGTCAACCCCGGGTAGGGTTTTAAGGATAACCTTGGCCATCGCCATCAGGGCGCCGGTATTGCCGGCACTGACGCAGGCGTCAGCCTTGCTGTCCCGCACCAGTTCAATGGCAAGTCGCATGGAGCTGTTCTTGGCTTTACGCAGTGCTGTAACCGGTTTGTCATCCATGCGCACCACTTCGGTGGTATGAATAACCGACAGCCTTGACTGAAATTCAGCAGGTAAATTAGCCAGATAAGGAGAGATTTGCGACTCGTCACCGACGAGAATGAGGTCTAGCAGAGGGTGTAGTCGAAGTGCCTGCACAGCCGCAGGCACCGTGACTTGGGGGCCGTAATCGCCCCCCATCGCATCTAACGCAAGCGTCAGATTCGTCATAGGAAGGTCAACAATTACTTGTTGATAACCTTCTTACCACGGTAGTAGCCATCGGCAGTCACGTTGTGACGCAGATGCAGTTCGCCGCTGGTAGCGTCTACAGACAGCTGAGCAGTGCTCAGAGCGTCATGTGAACGGCGCATGCCACGCTTGGAACGAGATTTTTTATTCTGTTGTACAGCCATTGTCTGTCTCCTGGATTACTTGCTCTTCAGTTTTTCTAACACTGCAAACGGATTTGGACGCTCCTCTTGAGCGGCTTCAATCTCGCCTACGACTATGTCCTGGGTACCCAGATTGCAATCATTATTCTGATGCGCCGGGATCAGGGGCATTGCCAAAATCAACTCGTCTTCGACCAGTTGATGCAGACGTATTTCGCCAATTTCATCGCACTCAATAGGGTCATACGCATCCGGGAGCTCATCGATTTCTGCCTCGGTCCTGCAAGGACTGAAACAAAAGTCGACCGTAACCTCAGTGGTAAAAAGTGCCATGCAACGCTGACATAACAGAGTGAGCTCCGTCACAGCCTTCCCTTTCAGGTAGACTATCCCCTGTAAATCAACACCACATTCCAACGACACAGCCACATCGGAACAGTCGCCGGCTGTCAATTCTCTCAATCGTTTTAACACCTTGCCGGGCACAATCCCCTGAAAAGTCAGGCGATTTGTCGCGGATCGGATCGGATCGATAGAAACCGGTATCTTTACTGTTTGCATAAGGCGCGCATATTATAGCTTCAACACGCCGGAGTCAAAGGAATTTTTGGCAAAGCTCCGCTGTGGGACCCTGCGCTGATTCCTGAACCGGCTATGAAATTGACCGAGGCAAAATTCTACCCAAGGCCCCGCGGCTGTACAAGCACCGGTCGCATAAAATAGAAGCGTTTGCAGCCTGTCATCGTCGGCTTTGCGTAAATCGCGCCATCAGAGGCGCTTAAGGATTGCATGCAAAGGCGCGGCTGACGACAATGACCACTCCATTGTAGACCCTCAAGCGACATAACCAGCAACATGACAGCAAATCGCCCGCTTATTCTTGCCTCCTCCTCCCCTTTTCGTCAGGCACTGCTCGCCAAATTCGGTCTGCCGTTTGAAGCCTGCTCGCCCGACGTGGATGAATCGCCGCTGCCCGGCGAAACGGCCATCGCACTGACCGAGCGCCTTGCCATCGCCAAAGCCAAAGCATTGGCAGGCAGTGCAGCGCCAGATGCGCTGATTATCGGCTCAGATCAGGTGGCACTGGTTGATGGCAATATTGTTGGAAAACCCCATACCGAAGCCGCTGCTATCGCCCAACTTAAGGCGCAGCGCGGAAAAGCCATTACCTTTTATACCGGCCTTGCCCTGTTTGACGTAAAAAGCGGTACCTGCCAATCCCTGGTGGAGCCCTTCACTGTCCATTTTCGGGTATTGAGTGATTCGGAAATTCACGCCTACGTAAAAACGGAGCAGCCGCTTTACTGCGCCGGCAGTTTTAAGTCCGAAGGGCTTGGCATTTGCTTGTTCGACCGCCTCGAGGGACGCGATCCCAATACCCTGATTGGTCTGCCTCTGATTGCCCTTAATGAGCTGCTCGCACGCGCCGGCGTCAATGTACTTACATCACAACCGACTAGTGATGATGCAGGTATTACTACCAAAGAAATATAGAACGTAAGAATTTACAGCCATTATATTGAGATTATGCAGGCAATTATTTGTTAACCTAGTGTTGTCACATGCCAAACTTTTGGGCAACATTAACTTAACACACAGAAGTGATTTTGGCGGCATGGAGGCCTTGACGGAAAAGGAGCACCATGACGGACATCGAAGAAGCCTTGGCATTACTGGCAGCTCCCTGTACAGATGACCGTTTCTTTCAGCGAGCGCTCAAAGCCCTGGCATTGGTGACCCAGTGCCGCTGGACCGCGTTTGCCCGACTCAGCAGTGACAAAACCGAAGTCGAACTTCTCTGGTTTTGCGACAACAAGCAACTGCTGCCGGGTTTCAGCTTTCCGATGCAGCACAGCCCCTGCGAAAAACTCTACCGCCAGCGCGATGTCAGCCACATTCTCTACCCTCGGGATCTGCAAAAAGCCTTTCCCGACTTTGCCCTTATCCGCACCCTGGGCGCCCAGAGCTATCAGGGTGAGCTCATCCTCGGTGATGGCGGCGAGCCCCTTGGCCATATTCTGGTGATGGACCCGCTGCCACAGGAAGAAAACACCAAATCGCGGGAATTCTTTCGCCTGCTTGCCCAGCGCATCGGCGTGGAGTACCGCCGTTTATTGGTGGCAAGGCAGCTTAACCTACATAAAGAAATGATTAAAGCGACCCGGCATATGATGTCGTTTATCGACAGAAACTACCATTACCGGGTCGTGTCCAAGGGTTATGAGCTTACCTTCAATCGCCCCGCGTCTGAGATTGAAGGCAAGCAGGTTGCCGAGCTCCACGGCGAAGCCACCTTCAGCGCCAACATCAAACCGCTAATCGACAAAGCGTTTAGCGGAGAAACACTCCACACCCAGCACTGGATCCACCCACCACCGCCCAATCCGCCAATCTATGTGAGCGTCCATCACAATCCCTACATAGATGAAAACGGCAATATCAGCGGCGTGATAGTGTCGGCCCACGATATCACCGCTATTCATCAGGCAGAAAAGCAGCAGGCGTACCTGAGTAGCCACGATGCGCTGACCGGCGCCCACAATAGAGAAGCACTGATGCTGGCGATGCGCGAGCTTAAAAGCTCACAGCTGCCCTTTGGTCTTGTCTATCTTGATTTGTGCGATTTCAGCAGCATCAACGAAAAGCTTGGCCGCAGTGGCGGCGACGATGTGCTTGCCATCACCAGCAAACGGCTGCAGGGGAACATTAATAACCATGATCTGGTGGCACGAATTGCCGGCGATGAATTTGTGGTGTTGGTGCGCTTTGACAAAGAAGCTGAGCTGCTTGGTTTGCCAGCGCAGCTTATCAGGCTGGAGTCGCGGCTGATCACCCGCCTGTCATCGGCTATTCATGTCGGTTCGGAGCGCGTGCAACTATCGGCAAGAACCGTATCACGGCTGTGTATCAATCCGTTAGACAGCGCCGAAAGTGAACTCGCCATGTTAGAAAAAGCGATGGCCAGCGGGATGGCGCAGCGCGACGGCACCCATGATGCCCGCTGATGTCAACCGCCAGTGGTGACAGCTGCCAATAGCGACAATAGATGCGCTTAGAGGTGCTGCAGCAGTTCAAGCGGATGTGATACGACCGTCAAGGGCGACACCGCAAGCAGTGTGTCGCGGTCGTGGGTGCCATAATCCACCCCGATAGCGGCGATGCCGGCGTTATGGGCCATTTTAAGGTCAAACGCCGAGTCACCAATCATTACGGCCCGGCTCGGGCATACGCCAAGCTCAGCCAAAAGCTCATGCAGCATCTGTGGGTGCGGCTTGCTGCGGGTTTCATCGGCGCAGCGGCTGGCATGAAACTTAGGCCCAAGTCCGGTCTGGCTTAAAATGGCATCAAGCCCCGGACGGCCCTTGCCGGTGGCAATCGCGAGTTTCTTTTGCTTCTGCGCGAGGCCATCAAGCAGCTCATGTACCCCGTCAAACAGCGGGCTTGGGGTGGCATTGAGTACCTGATAATGCACCTTGTAGCGATTTATCCAGCTCTGGCGGGTCGCTTCTGTTTCAGCCGGAAACAGCGCGCGCATGGCTTCAGGCATAGAGAGACCAATCACATCCCGTACCACTTTTTCGCTCGGAATGGCTATTTCAAGCTCCTGAGCCAAAGCCTGCATGCAGTGCACAATTTTGCTGATGGAATCCATCAGGGTACCGTCCCAGTCGAAAATCACCAGCTCAAATTGCTTCATGCCTTGCCGCCCGCCTTAACGTTATCCTTTGCTTTGGTTGGCGCTGCATTGCCTGCAAGCACCTCAAGCACCCGTGCCAGCTCCTCATCGAGCGGCGCCTGCACTGTCATTTCAGTCTCAGTGTCGGGATGAGTAAAAGTGAGCTGCGCTGCATGCAAAAACAAACGGCTTAAGCCTTTTTCACGCATGCTGTTGTCAAAGCCCTGCTCGCTGTATTTTTCATCGCAGGCAATCGGATGGCCCTGATATTGGCAGTGCACCCGAATTTGATGGGTGCGGCCAGTCACAGGGCTTGCTTCCACCAGGGTGGCCTCATCGAAACGGCGCAGCACTTTAAAATAGGTTTCCGAAGGTTTGCCCTCGGCATTCACCCGCACAATCCGCTCGCCGGACTTGAGGGTGATTTTCAAAAGCGGTGCCCGTACCACGCGGTCGTGTTCCTGCCACTTGCCGCGCACCAACGCCTGATACACCTTCTGCATCTGCTTGTGCCGTAATTGGTCATGCAGATGCCGCAGTGCCATACGCTTTTTGGCAATCAGCAGCACGCCGCTGGTATCGCGATCAAGCCGGTGCACCAGCTCCAGAAACTTACAGGTAGGGCGCAGGGTTCGCAGTGATTCAATCACCCCGTAGTCCACCCCACTGCCGCCATGTACTGCAATACCGGCAGGCTTGTTCAGCACAATAATATGTTTGTCTTCAAACAGAATTCTGTCTTCAAGCTGAGCCACGCGATTAAGGTTCGCTGAGGGCGCAGTGCGGTAATCCTTTTCGGCCACCCGTACCGGCGGCACCCGTACCTCATCACCCGCCTCAAGTTTGTATTCGGGTTTGACGCGCTTTTTATTGACCCGAACCTCGCCCTTACGGACGATGCGATAAATCATGCTCTTGGGCACACCTTTGAGGCGGGCAAGCAAAAAGTTATCAATGCGCTGGCCGGCACCGTCTTCGTCGATGCCGATAAACTGAACCTGGGTGGGGGAAGTGTCTTTATTCATGGTAAACCGTCTGTCTGAAACGCAGCGCATTGTACATCAAAGTCACAGGCTGTGTGGCTTTACATTGCCGAATTTTTTGAATGTTGCTATATTCCATTCGCGGCTAAGGATTAGCAGTGGATAAAGTGTTCACAAATCCAGCAGCCGCACCGTGTTCCCGCCGGAGTAAAACAGCAGGTTGAAGGATCGCAATTCATTGAATTGCAAACTCTCGTCAGAGTTTGAGCCGATAACGTGGCCAACCGGACAAGTTAAATCCAATACGCCGCCATTTTCGTATGGTTTCCTGTGGAAAACACCCCCTGAATCGAATTATTGACTAAAACCAGTCACCGGAAGAATTGAATCGGTTTGGGCATTCACGGATGTTTTTAAAAGAATTTATGGGGTTGGTTGATGTTTTACAACGAATTCCTTGTTTTTGTAATCATTAAAAAATAAGCCATAAATCGGAAGCGACACGCAGCGATTGCGTTTTACAGTAATGCGCTTCCCCCAGCCTGATAACCTGCCGTGAGGCAATGTGCATAAGATCAGGCCCGGAATGCACCGAAAAAGCTCCGGTGACCCATTTATAGAAGAATGACGTCACCATGAAACGTATGCTTATCAACGCAACTCAATCGGAAGAGTTGCGCGTTGCCCTTGTCGATGGGCAGCAACTCTATGATCTGGACATCGAAAGCCCAGGCCACGAACAGAAAAAAGCCAACATTTACAAGGGTAAAATCACCCGCGTAGAACCCTCTCTTGAAGCTGCATTCGTAGACTATGGCGCTGAGCGTCATGGTTTTTTGCCGCTTAAAGAAATCGCCCGCGAATACTTCCCTAAAGGTTACTCCTTCCAGGGTCGCCCCAACATCAAGGAAGTGGTAAGCGAAGGTCAGGAAGTCATTGTTCAGATTGATAAAGAAGAGCGTGGCAACAAGGGCGCAGCCCTGACCACCTTTATCAGCCTGGCCGGTTCTTATCTGGTGCTGATGCCAAACAACCCACGCGCCGGTGGTATTTCCCGCCGTATCGAAGGCGACGAGCGCACTGAGCTTAAAGAAGCCATGGAGCACCTCGAAGTGCCTAACGGCATGGGCCTGATTGTGCGTACCGCCGGTGTTGGCAAAGAAGCCAGTGAGCTGCAGTGGGACCTTAAAGTGCTGCTGCGTCACTGGGATGCCATCAAAGAAGCCTCTGAGTCGCACCCTGCCCCGCTGCTTATCCATCAGGAAAGCAACGTGATTGTGCGCGCCATCCGCGACTACCTGCGCCGTGATGTGGGCGAAATTCTGATTGACCACCCACGCATTTATGAAGACGCCAAGCAGCATATCGCGCTGGTGCGTCCTGACTTTGTTGAGCGTGTGAAGCTTTACAAGGCCGAAGTGCCACTGTTCACTCACTATCAGATTGAATCTCAAATTGAATCTGCCTTCCAGCGTGAAGTGCGTCTGCCTTCCGGCGGCTCGATTGTCATCGACCCAACCGAAGCCATGACTTCTATCGACATCAACTCTGCCCGCGCCACCAAGGGCGGCGATATCGAAGAAACCGCACTCAACACCAACCTGGAAGCGGCCGATGAAATCGCCCGTCAGCTGCGTCTGCGCGACCTTGGCGGTTTGATTGTTATCGACTTTATCGACATGACCCCGGTTCGCCACCAGCGCGAAGTGGAAAACCGTCTGCGTGATGCCGTGCATCAGGACCGCGCCCGTGTGCAACTTGGTCGTATCAGCCGCTTTGGTCTGATGGAAATGTCCCGTCAGCGTCTGCGTCCGTCACTGGAAGAATCTGCCGCCCACATCTGCCCACGCTGTCATGGTCAGGGCACCATCCGTGGCACCGAGTCGCTGGCACTGTCTATCCTGCGTCTGATGGAAGAAGAAGCCATTAAGGACAACACCTCTCAGGTTGAAGCCATTGTGCCTGTGGATGTGGCCGCCTTCCTGCTGAACGAAAAGCGTAAAGCCATTCGCATCATCGAACAGCGCCACGAGGTTGAAGTGTACGTGATCCCGGATCCGCACATGATGACCCCGGAGTACAAGGTTATTCGTCATCGCAAAGACGATGAAATCGAAGAAGCCAGCTACAAGCGCGTAGAAAAACCAGAAGCCAAACTGTACGAGCCCCGTAAGCTTGAGCGTGCTCAGGCCCCTGAGCCAGTACTGAAAGGCTTTGGTGGTCCAATGGAGCCTCCTGCTGCCAAACCGGCTGAAAAAGTCGAAGCCAAACCTGCAGCCAAGCAGGAAGAAAAGCCTGGCTTCTTCACTCGCCTGTTTGCCGCCATCGGCTCACTCTTTGGCAGCGAAGAAAAAGAAGCGCCAAAAGAAGAGAAGAAAGCGACTTCCGGCAAAGGCCGTGAGCAAAACAACCGTGGCCGTAACCGCCGCAACGATCGTGGTGACGAGCGCCGTAACGAACGTCGTGATGACCGTCGCAACGACCGTCAGGAAGCCCGCAGCGATGAGCGCCGTGAAGACGGTGACAAACGCCGCGCCGAGGCCAAGGAGCGCCGTGAGCGCACCAAGCCAGAGCAGCTCGATGCCGACAAGCCAGCACGCGAAAAGCGCGAAGAAAAGCCACGTCGTGAGCGTGCGCCCAAGCGTGAAAAACCAGAAGCGGTTGAAGCTGTTGAACTGAACGACGATGTTGAATCCAAACAGGAAGTCGTGCGTGAGCGTCGCCAGCGCCGCAACATGCGCCGCAAAGTGCGTATTGAAGATGGCAGCGAAGCACCAGCTGCAATCGAGGTGAGTGACGAGCTGGAACTGGTTCAGGCCATCGATAGCGATGCTGACACAGCGCCAGCAGTTCCCGGTGAAGACAAGCCTTCCCGCAGCCGCCGTGGCAACCGTAAGCCACGCACTGAAAAGGCCGATGACGTAAGCGCCGAGTCAGCAGCTACTGAGTCTGCCGAGCGCGAGCAAACCATCGAACAAGCTGCGCCAGCCATCGTTACTGCCGCCGAAGAAGTTGCTCAGGGTTCACTGGCATTTGACAGCGACAATGGCGACGAAGCCGACGACCAGGACGGTGATGACAAGCCACGCCGTGACGGTCGTGACGGTCAGCGCCGCAGCCGCCGCAGCCCTCGTCATCTGCGCGCCGCCGGTCAGCGTCGTCGCCGCGATGAGCAGGAGCAAAATGGTACTGAAGAAGGCACTGCTGCCGACGCAGCACCAGCCGTTGCTGCCGTAACTGAGGTTGTGGCTGCTGAAGTTGTGACAGCTGAAGTTGTGACAGCTGAAGTACAGAGCGCCGACGTGGTAGCCGAGGTTATTAAGGCCGACGCTATCACTCAGGCCGATGCTATCACTCAGGCCGACGCAATCACTCAAGAGAGCGTGCTGCAAACCGCCTCCGACATGGCCGACATCGTTGTGGTGAATGAAGCCGTGAAGGAAGCGCCGGTTGCTGAGACTGCCGCTCCAGCACCTGTCGCTGTAGCACCTGCCGCTGAGGTAGCTCCTGCTGCACAAGCCGTTGCAACGCCAATCGCCGAGGTGAAAACTGAAGCTGCCCCGGTAGCAGAAACCGCTCAGGTCGAAGCTAAAGTCGAAGCCAAAGTTGAAGCTGCCGCTGAAACTGTGGTTGTAAGCTCGGTTGAAACTGCCGTTGAAACCAAAGCCGAAGCCAAAACCGAAGCCAAGGCCGCAGAAAAAGCCATCGCCGCAGCGCCAATGGCCAAACCTGCCGCCATCGCGCCAGCTCGCGTTGCCGTGGCACCAAAAGCCGCCGAAGCGCCAGCGCAGGTTTCAGCTCCAGCCAGCCGCCCAGCCGGCAGCCGTTTCGGCTCCATGGTCAGCTCTGAAATGACCAAGCCAAGCGTCGACGCGCCTGAGCAGGTTGCCACGCCAAAAGGCCGTGCCTACGAGGCGTCCGCCGCCGAGGTGAGCGCGCCTAAGGTCAAGACCAGCAACAGCGCTGGCTCTGATATGGCAAGACCACAGTAAGGGTTCATCCCGCTCAACAAAGCCGCGCTGATGCGCGGCTTTTTTATTCGCGCGACTTTTTATCGGCACTTTCCTTTGAATGGCACTCTCTTTTGAACTCCTGAATAGCACTCTCTTTTTCACTCTCTTTTTAAAGGTTTTGTCGTTCTTATTTCTGAGCGATTATTGAGGGGCCACACCACACTATCTTGGCTTTTGGGGACCTTGCTTGGCTTTTTGGGTACCCCGGCAGTGCAAACTTTGTTAGACTTCGCGGCTTTATTTGTTACTTACATCACAAATCCAGCCAAGAGGTTTTATGTTTGAGCTGCTGCGCCACCACTCTGCCACCCACAGGGCGGACATACTTTCCGGCCTTACGGTCGCCCTCGCTCTGGTTCCCGAAGCCGTTGCTTTTGCTTTTGTCGCCGGCGTCGAGCCCATGGTCGGCCTTTATGCCGCGTTTATCATGGGGCTTATCACTGCCGTGATTGGCGGTCGACCCGGGATGATCTCCGGCGCCACCGGTGCCATGGCGGTTGTGATGGTGGCACTGGTTACCAGCCACGGGGTGCAATATCTGTTTGCTGCTGTGGTATTGGCGGGGCTTATCCAAGTGGCGGCGGGGATTTTCAAGCTCGGCAAGTTTATCCGCATCGTGCCTTACCCTGTGATGATTGGCTTTGTGAATGGTCTGGCGATTGTGATTTTTCTGGCCCAGCTCGGTCAGTTCAAGGTAATGGGTGACAATGGCGAGCTCACCTGGCTCAGTGGTGATGGCCTTTACCTGATGCTCGCTCTGGTGGCGCTTACCATGGCCATCATTCACTTTCTGCCCAAACTCACTACGGCTGTTCCGTCGTCATTGGCTGCAATCCTTACGGTCACGGGTCTGGTAGTGTTTTTTGAGCTCGACACCCGCACTGTGCTCGATTTCCTTAAAACCATGAGCGGCAATGACAATGCCACCATCGCAGGCTCGCTGCCAAGTTTTGCCATTCCCGCCGTGCCCTTTAGCTGGGAAACCTTGGAAATCATCCTGCCCTACTCGGTTATTCTGGCGGCGGTTGGCCTGATTGAATCACTGCTGACACTGACGGTACTGGATGAGATGACCGGCACCCGTGGCCGCGGCAATAAAGAGTGCGTCGGGCAGGGTGTGGGTAACATCACCAGCGGCATTTTTGGTGCCATGGGTGGCTGCGCCATGATTGGTCAGTCGATGATTAACATTAACTCCGGTGGCCGTGGCCGCTTGTCGGGGATCACTGCCGCGCTGGCGCTACTCGCCTTTATTCTGTTTGGTGCTGCCTTTATCGAAATCATTCCGCTGGCGGCGCTGGTCGGGGTGATGTTTATGGTGGTGCTCGGCACCTTTGAGTGGGCGAGCTTTAAAGTGATGCGCAAGGTGCCGCGCCACGATGCCTTTGTGATTGTGCTGGTAACCGTAGTGACTGTGTTTACCGATCTGGCGGTCGCAGTCTTTGTTGGCGTGATTGTCTCTGCGCTGGTGTTTGCCTGGGAGCATGCCAAGCACATCAGTGCCAGCACTGAGTTCACTGCCGATGGCAGCAAACTTTACCGGGTATCCGGCCCGCTGTTTTTTGGCTCGGCGTCGCATTTTCTGGCGCTGTTTGATGCCGAAAACGACCCTGCCGAGGTCATCGTTGACTTTGGTCAGTCGCGGGTTGCCGATCACTCGGCGCTCGATGCCATCGACACCCTGGCCGAGCGTTACAGTGCCAAGGGCAAGACCCTGCATCTGGTACACCTCAGCGAGGACTGTAAGGCGCTGCTTGCCAGAGCCGGCGATCTGGTTGAAGTGAATGTGTTGACCGACCCGCATTACCGGGTTGCAGATGATAAACTCGATTAAAGCAAACTGGACTAAAACAAGCTGGATTAAAGCAAACCGGATCGAAACAAACAGGATTAAAAAAGCGGCCCTTCGGCCGCTTTTTCATTCTTAACTTCAACGTGTTATATAAAATCCGCTTTGACAGACTCAGGCTTTGAGCCTGTCGGCAAACACCTTTTTAAACTTCTCTACCTTGGGTTTTATCACCATGGCGCAGTAACCCTGCTCCGGGTTATTGGCAAAATAGTTATGATGATAGTTTTCAGCCGGATAAAAGCCCTGATAAGCCACCACTTCTGTGACTATCGGCTTTGGCCAGGCGCCGGAGGCATTGAGCGCCGAAATCACCGCCGATGCGGCTTCACCCTGCGCCTCATCGTGGGCAAAAATCACCGAACGATACTGCGGCCCCACATCGTTACCCTGGCGGTTTAAGGTCGTGGGATCGTGGCTTAAGAAAAACGCTTTCAGCAAGGTATCAAAGTCGATTACCGCCGGATTGTAAGTGATTTGCACCACTTCGGCGTGGGCAGTGTTCCCCGAGCACACCTTTTTGTAATTTGCATCGTCGGCATTGCCACCGGCGTAGCCCGGCGCCACGTTCACCACTCCGTCAAGGGCGCTGAATACCGCCTCAACGCACCAAAAACATCCCGCGCCAAAGGTTGCCTCGGCCAGTGTGGTTTCATCAGCGGCTGGCTGCGCTTTGGGTTTAAACACCATAGATACCGAATTTACGCAGTGGCGCAGGTTTTTGGGTGTCAGATATTCCCCTTCAAACACATGCCCAAGGTGACCGCCGCAATTTGCGCAGACAATTTCGACCCTGCGGCCATCGGCGTCCATATGGCGCGCCACAGCGCCGGCAATCTCATCATCAAAGGCAGGCCAGCCGCAGTGGGCCTGAAACTTATGCTCCGACAGGTACAAAGGCGCATCACAGCGCTTGCAGCAATACACACCTTCGGCTTTGTGCAGATTGTACTCGCCGGAATAGGGCCGCTCAGTGCCTTTGTGCTCAATGACGTATTGTTCAAACTCTGTCAGTGTTCTCATGATTACTCCCAAGGTGCGCCCGGCGCCTGATGATGACGCTAACAATGCACGGCGTTTGCTGCTCTCGTCTGGCTTATGCTGCGATGGCTCGGCTTATGCTGTGAAAACTTAGCTTTGCTAAAGACCGGCCAAGGGCGGATTGTATTACATCGATGCGAGCTCAGATGAGTAGCAGCTGCGATAAACAGTAACGCCGCACCAGCGCTCAAATTAGCGCCCCAATAAATGTCCAAATAGACGCTGATTGTATTGCGGCTCTCCAGTTTATGCGACCACCTTTGTGTGAGCACATTTGTCCAAGCGAACTTGTGGCAGTGAGCTTCTTTGAGTGCGTTTGTGCAAGGATCTTGTGCAAGTGAGTGTACGCGGGCACGCCAGCCACTTTTATCCCCTAGCCTGCCCAATAGCCGCTACCCAAAACAGAAAAACAATAAAGACCGGCAAAGCATAGAGTATTTGCACTCCTTCCCGGTCACGACTAGACTCTCGGCCGGGGTCAAACCAACTACAAAAAGAAAACATATTATGAAACTGGAAACTATCGATTACCGCGCCGATGATGCGGCGGCGCAATTTGTTCAATCACTGCGGGAAACCGGCTTTGGGGTGCTGTCAAATCACCCAATCAATCAGGCGTTGGTAGAAAGCATCTACCGCGACTGGTACGCCTTTTTCCAAAGTGACGACAAACACAATTACCGTTTCAACCCAAGCACCCAGGACGGATTTTTTCCGGCCGACGTGTCCGAAACCGCCAAAGGCCATCAGGTAAAAGACATCAAAGAATACTTTCATGTTTATCCCTGGGGCCAAATTCCTGCGACGCTCAAAGAAAACATCCTCACCTATTACCGTGAAGCCAATGCCCTCGCCGCCGAGCTGCTGTCCTGGGTTGAAGCGCACAGTCCGGTCGAGGTTAAAAAGGGCTTCAACGAGCCGCTGCCAAACATGATTGATGGCAGCCAAAAGACCCTGCTGCGGGTGCTGCACTACCCGCCGATGACAGGTGAAGAAGAGCCGGGCGCTATCCGCGCCGCCGCCCACGAAGACATTAACCTGCTGACAGTGCTGCCGGCCGCCAACGAGCCGGGGCTGCAGGTAAAAGCCAAAGATGGCAGCTGGCTTGATGTGCCTTCCGATTTTGGCAACCTTATCATCAACATCGGCGATATGCTGCAGGAAGCCTCCGGCGGTTACTTCCCGTCCACCTCCCACCGGGTGATTAACCCTGAGGGCATGGACAAGACCAAGTCACGGATTTCGCTGCCGCTGTTTTTGCACCCGCGCCCCGATGTGGTGCTGTCTGAGCGCTACACCGCCGACAGCTACCTGATGGAGCGCCTGCGCGAGCTTGGGGTGATTTAATCGCCAAGCGCTGAACTTAAAGCGTCCTTCGGGACGCTTTTTTTGTGCCTTGGCGCCAAAAACGCTAGAATATGCGCCCCAACTTGGCGACAACAGGAAAGAAACAATGGCGATTCAATGGTATCCCGGACACATGCACAAGGCACAAAAAGAGATTGCCGAAGCCATGCCACAGGTGGATCTCGTCATTGAGGTGCTGGATGCGCGCATCCCCTATTCCAGCGAAAACCCCATGGTTGCCAAACTTCGGGGCGATAAGCCCTGTATCAAGCTGTTGAATAAATGCGACTTGGCCGATCCGGACATTACCGCCGCCTGGATTGCTCACCTCGAGAAAGAGCAAGGGGTAAAGGCGATGGCCGTTACCACCCTGGAGCCCGGGCATCTTAAAACCGTAATTCCTGAGCTGGTGCGTAAACTGGTGCCCGAGCGCGACACCGCCGCCAAAGACATACGCACCATGATAATGGGCATTCCCAACGTCGGAAAATCCACCATTATCAATACCCTCGCCGGCCGCGTCATCGCCAAAACCGGTAACGAGCCCGCCGTCACCAAGGCGCAGCAGCGCATCAATCTTAAAAACGGCATAGTGCTGTCGGACACCCCCGGCATCCTGTGGCCCAAGGTGGACAACGAAGCGAGCAGCTATCGTCTGGCCGTCACCGGCGCCATCAAGGATACCGCCATGGAATACGACGAAGTGGCACTGTTTGCGGTCGCCTTTTTCCGTGAGGCATACCCTGCCGAGCTTAAAGAGCGCTACAAGCTTGAAGAGCTGTCGGAAGATGACGTAGCGCTGCTGGAAGACATAGGCCGCAAGCGCGGCGCGCTCAGAAGCGGTGGTTACATTGATCTTCACAAGGCCTCTGAACTGCTGTTACACGAATTCAGAAGCGGTAAAATCGGCCTGCTGAGCCTGGAAACGCCGGAAATGGCCGAGCGTGAAAAAGAAGAAGTCGCCCGCATTCTTGCTGAAAAGGCCGCCATCAAGCAGGCCAAACTCGAAGAAGAAAAACTGCGCCGCTCAGGTAAACGCCACAATAACTGAGCGCCAAGCTAATTATTGGCCAGCCTGAATACAAAAAACCGCCAGCTCGAACTGGCGGTTTTTTTATGCCGCACGTTTTATCAAAGAGATCCTCAGCATCAGGCGCCACTTACTTGAATCAACATCGACAAATGAGAGCCAAATAAAGATCGCGGCCAACGAAGCAACTTATGACCAACTAAGCAACTTATGACCATCGAAATAATCTATGTGAACAAGGAAGAATGGCGAACGAAGAAGCATGGCGAACAGAGAACAATGGCGAACACAGCAGAATAAATAGCGAGAGTAAAGGCTAAAGCGAAAATACTGTGACAGGAATTTTTTTGGGATTCGAACTTTGATCGTGGGCGTAAAGCTTTATTTGAATGGTACCCGAGGACGGACTTGAACCGTCACGGCGTTACCGCCGAGGGATTTTAAATCCCTTGTGTCTACCGATTCCACCACTCGGGCCAAGTGTCGAAGCTTTTTGGAAGCTTTCGAAAAGTGGAGGCGCGACCCGGAGTCGAACCGAGATCGACGGATTTGCAATCCGCAGCATAGCCATTCTGCCATCGCGCCATCTTGTACCAAGCTTCCGGGGAGGAAGTTTGGAGCGACATATCGGGTTCGAACCGATGACCTATACCTTGGCAAGGTATCGCTCTACCAACTGAGCTAATGTCGCGTTTTTTGCTTCGTTAACTTCAATCAAGGCGGAGGTATCGCTACTTCCTATCTGACTGAGCTAATGTCGCGTTTTTTGCCTTTAACTACTTTCTGAGAACAAAGCGTGTTTAAAGCGTTTACACTCAAAGTTTCCCCTGACTGCGGATTGGCATTCTACCGATTTAACCTCGGGTGTCAAACGCTTATTTTCACTCACAAACTCGTATGCACACTAAATAAACGACCTGCATCAGAAACATGCAGCATCGGGATAAAACTTATTCAGCGGTCAGATCTTTCCAGGCGGCGCTGATGTAACTCATCATCGACCAGAAGGTCAGAATGGCGGCGACATAGAAAAGACCGTAAGCCGCGAGCACCACCCAGTCATTGGGTTTCCAGATAAGGCCGATAATGGCCACCATCTGTGCGGCTGTCTTATATTTGCCAATCCATGACACGGCAACCGCGCCGCGTTTGCCGATTTCGGCCATCCATTCACGCAGCGCCGAAATCACGATTTCGCGGCCAATCATAAACAGCGCCGGCAAGGTGAGCCAGGGCGAGTCGTAATCAGCAACCAGCAGCACCAGCGCGGTAACTACCATCACTTTGTCGGCAACGGGGTCCAAAAAGGCACCGAAACGGGTTAACTGCCCTAGTTTACGGGCGGCGTAACCATCAAGGGCATCGGTAATGGCGGCAAGCCAGAACACAAACGCGGCCGCAAAGGGTGTCCAGGCGTAAGGAAGATAGAAGATCACCACGAAGACCGGCAGCAAAAACAACCGGAAAAAGGTCAAGGCGATGGGTAAGTTAAACGGCATGGGAGCCCCTGGAGTTCAAAAGCAGCGCCAATCTTGCCTGATTTTTGTTACCCTCGCAATGCGTCATGGATAGTTTGCGCCATTTCTGCGCTGATCCCGGGAACCTTGGCAAGTTCGGCCACGCTGGCATTTTTAACCTGCTGTAATCCACCGAGATATTGCAGCAGCGCCTTGCGTCTTTTCGGGCCTATGCCGGGGATGGATTCAAGGGATGAGGTATTGCGGGTCTGCTGCCGCTTGGCCCGGTGGCCGGTGATGGCAAACCGGTGCGACTCATCGCGGATGTGCTGAATAAGGTGCAGCGCCGGATTGTCAGACTCGAGCGAAAACTCCGCTTCGCTGCCGCCAAAAATCAGCGTCTCGAGCCCGGGTTTACGACTCTCGCCCTTGGCAACGCCTACCAGCAAGGGGCGGCGATCCATATCGGCAAATTTGTCATCCACAATCGCCATGGCGGCGCGAAGCTGCCCAAGGCCGCCATCAATAAACAGCACATCCGGCACCTTACCGGTACGCTCGATTTTATCAAAGCGGCGGGTCAGCGCCTGCGCCATGGCGGCGTAGTCATCGCCGCCTGTGATGCCACTGATGTTGTAGCGGCGGTACTCGGCTTTGTGCGGCCCTTCACGGTTAAACACCACGCAGGAGGCGACCGT
This sequence comes from Shewanella jiangmenensis, assembly GCF_018596335.1. Taxonomy (GTDB): domain Bacteria; phylum Pseudomonadota; class Gammaproteobacteria; order Enterobacterales; family Shewanellaceae; genus Shewanella; species Shewanella jiangmenensis. The sequence continues at coordinate 251,353 of NZ_JAHEPS010000005.1, forward strand.
GCTCTCGCCCATGGTGTGGCTGATATCAAAGCACTCCATACGCTCAATGGGCGTTGGCAGCCCAAGCACCTCTTCAAGGAGTTCCATTCGCTGCTCGACCGTGCTCTTGTGTGCAAGCTTGCTTGCGACCGCGTTGGCAGCATTGGTACTGGCAAGACGCAAAAAGGCGGCGCGCTCGCCGCGAATGCGGCATTTAATCTCGATTTTTTTGCCAAGGCTGTCCTGAATAGCGGCCTCAAGCTCATGTAAATCGTCAAACTCTTCATCAAGCAGCACTTCGCGCGGGATGCTGCGTGACGACTCATTGCCAAGGTAAAACTGCAGCATAAAGGCACGCAGCACCTCACCAAGCTCGGTGGCGTCCGGCACCGCCGGAAAATAGCTGCGGCTGCCAAAAATCTTGCCGTCGCGAATAAACAGAATATGGAAGCAGGCAATGCCGGAGGCAAAGTTTACCCCTATCACGTCCATATCGCCCTGCTGACCGGACACATTCTGCTGCTCGGCCACTTTACGAAGCGCCTGAATTTGGTCGCGAAAACGCGCCGCGGCTTCGTATTCCATCGCCTCAGCCGCCGCCGACATTTTATCGACCAAGGCTACAATAACCTGCTGATCCTTACCACGCAGAAAAAGACTCGCAAGCCGCACCTGCTCGGCATAATCGGTATCACTGATTTTGCCCACACAGGGCGCCGAGCAGCGGCCTATCTGGTATTGCAGGCACGGCCTTGAGCGGGCCCGGTAATAGGCATCTTCACACTGGCGGATAGGAAACAGCTTTTGCATCAGATTAAGGCTTTCGCGCACCGCCCCGCCGTTGGGATAAGGGCCAAAATACTCGCCCTTTTCGCGCTTGGCACCGCGATGATACGCAAGGCGCGGGTGGCGATGGCCGCTCAGCAGAATATAAGGATAGGATTTGTCATCACGCAGCAGCACGTTGTACTTGGGCATGTACTGCTTGATGTAATCATTTTCAAGAATAAGGGCTTCGGTTTCACTGTGGGTAACAGTGACATCGATATTGGCGATGTTGCTGACCAGCGCCTGGGTCTTGATGCTCGGCAGATTGGCGCGAAAGTAAGAAGACAGGCGCTTCTTTAAATCTTTGGCCTTGCCGACATAAATCACTTCGCCGGCGGTGTCGTACATGCGATAGACGCCGCTAGCGGTGGAAACGGTTTTTAGAAATGCCTTGCTGTCGAACACGCTTAAAACTTGCCGGGGTCGATGATTTTGTGACGGATTGCGAGGCGGGTGAGCTCCACATCGCTGCCAATGCCAAGTTTGGCAAACAGGCGGTAACGGTAACTGTTAACCGTTTTCGGGCTTAAGTTCAGCTGCTCGGCAATATCGCTGACCTTCATGCTGTTGATGATCATCATCGCGATTTGCAACTCACGCTCTGACAGCTGTTTGAAGGGGTTTTCATCGGTTTGGGTAAGCTGGCTCAGTGCCATTTGCTGAGCAATCTCAGGCGCCAGATAACGCTGACCGCAGGCAACCTGGCGGATGGCCTGCACGACTTCAGGCGGTCTGGCACTCTTACTCAAAAAGCCAAAGGCGCCGGCCTGCATAACCTTGGTCGGGAACGGATCTTCAGTGTGCATCGACAACATGATGATGCGGGCGTGGGGCTGATAGCGCAAAATCTTGCGGGTCGCTTCGATACCGCCGATGCCGGGCATGCTCATGTCCATCAGCACCACATCGGCTTCGTTTTGTTTCGACCAGGTCACGGCAGTTTCACCGTCCGGGGCCTCACCCACTACCTTAATACCGCGCTCGTCTTCCAGGATCCGGCGGATCCCGGTGCGAACCAATTCGTGATCGTCGACCAAATAGACAGAAATCAACTTAGCACCACCCTGTTTATCGTTATTGTAGAAACCGACAACGCATTCCCTGCGCCCAGCAGCGATAATTTATCCCAACTGACCGGCGCTGGCAAAGCTTTCCGTCCGGCTTGTCATCGCCACTAACCCTTGGTTATCAATCTGAAATACCGCACCTTTTACGCTACTATTCATGCGACTATTTAAGCTTTTTTGTGCCGCTTTTTAACCTTAGTTGCGCTAGCCAAAGCGCAGCGGTGCGGAATAATCGCCGCAGCCTACAGCAAAACCCCTGCAGCAAAACCTTCACGGCCAGAAAGCAAAAAGCCCGCTGATTTCTCAGCGGGCTTTTCAGAATTTGGCGGAGGAGCAGGGATTTGAACCCTGGGTGGGCTATAAACCCACGCCGGTTTTCAAGACCGGTGCATTAAACCACTCTGCCACCCCTCCGAACGAGACGCATAATATCCATGGAGAACCTCGCTGTAAAGCCCGAATTGTAAAATATCGCGCGTTTGCTCATTTGCGCGCCAATTCGGCATAATAACGGGCATTTTTCAACCTAAGGCGATGTTTTTTAGCTGTTTACTGCCAGTCTCTGGTGCCTAGTTTACTGCTGCGGAGTTTTATGGCGGTAGCTTTATAGCGCCGTTTTTATCAAAGCTGCATCAAGCTGGATATGTAAGGCTGGATGAGACGTGAATGAAACGAGGAGCTGCTGTAAGGACAACAAACTCTGTCGTCGGGCCAAATGTAACAGCATAAAGCAAAAAGCCCGCTGATTTCTCAGCGGGCTTTTCAGAATTTGGCGGAGGAGCAGGGATTTGAACCCTGGGTGGGCTATAAACCCACGCCGGTTTTCAAGACCGGTGCATTAAACCACTCTGCCACCCCTCCGAATGAGACGCATAATAGCCTTGCTCCCCGGCGCTGTAAACTCCTTTTTTCAAAGACGCAATTGATTGCTTAGAGTTTGCCCAATGCGATCTGTTTTTAACCAAGCCGGGCAACTGTCTGTTTCATTTAGCCTTCAAAGGACAGCTTACAGTGGCAAAGGATATGCTAAAATCGCCCCATCAATGATTTTCAAAGACTCCTATGCATCCTTCTTGTGTTTCGGCCGGGCAACTGGCTCCGGTATTTAAACTGCCAACCAACCTGACTGACAATCCCGGCATCGGCCATTTGCTGCTTTGTCAGGACAGGTTGTGCGATGCCTTTAGCCTGGCAAGTCAAATCCAGAGCCAGCATATGTATCTGGCTGATTTCGCCGGCGTGCACCGGCCGTCACTGTTTAAGGCGCTTGCGCAGTCAGCAGTAAAACCCCTTAAAGAGCTGGTTGCCAAACGTCAGGACGACAATACAGAGCTTAACTGGCAAGAGATTCGCCAAGGCGAACATGGCACTGTCGCCACCGAGCGCGGCCTTTATACCATCCTTGGACAGAAACTTAGCCGCCAGGACCTGTTTGGCAGCCTGCAAACCGACGCCAAGGGCAAGCTCAGTTATCAGCAAGGCGCCCTCGCCTCTTATCCTTATGTGTTTATCTGCGTCGAGTCGATTTACCGCCGCGAAGGCCTGTGGCAACTGCTGATGGCCGCCCTTGAGCACGGCAGTTACCGGGTTGGCAAAGAGATGACAATTCCGCTGCAATCCACTGTCATTTTGGTTGGCAGTGCCCTGCAATACAGTGAGCTTCGCGCCCATGACCATGAATTTGTGCGCCACTTCCCGCTGCTGGGTGAAGTTGCCCATGAGCTTGATTTAACCAGTAAAACGGAGCAGGACTACGGCCTGTGGCTTAAGGCGCTCGCCGCCAGTGAAGGCTACAGCCTCGAAGACAGCGCCCTGATGCCGCTGTTTCTCTTTTCGGCCCGTGACTGTGAGCATCAACAGCGCCTCTCGTTGGGCGCACAGGACATGGTACAGCTGTTCGCCCAAGCCGCCGTGTATGGCCGCTCAACCAGTTTGGCAGGCACTGCCATCGACAAGGCAATCCGCCAGCTTAAACGCCGCCACAACAGCTCTGAGCGCTTCTCGGCCCAGAGTTTTGATGACAGCTTTATCAACCTGCCCACCAGCGGCGAAATGGTTGGCCAGATTAATGGCCTGACCGTAATCGACAGCATTGACTACAGCTACGGTGAGCCTGCGCGCATCACCGCCACCGTCCACTACGGTGACGGCGAAGTGGCGGACATCGAGCGCAAATCTGAGCTTGGCGGCAATATCCACGCCAAGGGCATGATGATCCTTTCAGCCTGTCTGTACCGGATCTTCGGCCGCGATGCACCGCTGCACCTCAATGCCAACATAGTATTCGAGCAGTCCTATCAGGAAATCGATGGCGACAGTGCCTCCTTGGCCGAGTATTGCTGTTTGATGTCCGCTATCAGTGAGCAGCCAATTAATCAATCACTTGCGGTAACGGGTGCCCTTGACCAATTCGGCAATGTGCAGGCCATCGGCGGTGTGAATGAAAAAATTGAAGGCTTCTTTAACCTTTGTGAACGCCGTGGTCTGTCAGGCGAGCAAGGGGTGATAATTCCCCATGCCAACCTGCTGCAGCTCAATCTTGATCCCAAGGTGATTGATGCAGTGCGCCGGGAGGAGTTCCATATTTTTGCCGTTGAGCACATGGACGAAGCAGTCGAGCTGTTAATGTCACTGCCGGCCGGCAAAGCCGATGAAGAGCACAATTTCCCCGAAAACACCCTCTATGGTTTGGTGCAGGCACGGCTTGATCGCCTCGCCGGCGACGATCTTGAGGACGAGCCCAACGGCTTACTTGCCAGATTGCTCGCAAAATGGCCGTTTTCCCGGGGCTAAAAAGGTGGTTGGACTTGTCTGGCGTACAGGTGTTCGCTAATCTTGGCCACTCTTATTGATGGAGTGGTAACTATTACAATGACTAAAGCAAACAGCTACACCAAGGAAGACCTTATTGCCTGCGGCCATGGCGAACTTCTTGGTAAAAACTCTCCCCGCCTGCCTGTCAGCAACATGCTGATGATTGACCGTGTGGTCACCATCAATGACAACGGCGGCGCGTTCGGCAAAGGGGAAATCGTAGCCGAGCTGGATATCAATCCAGATCTGTGGTTCTTTGGTTGCCACTTCGTGGAAGATCCTGTGATGCCGGGCTGTCTGGGCCTTGACGCCATGTGGCAGTTGGTGGGCTTCTTCCTGGCGTGGGAAGGTGCACAGGGCAAGGGGCGTGCGCTCGGCGTTGGTGAAGTGAAATTCACCGGCCAGGTGCTGCCGGGCACCAAAAAGGTGACCTACAAGCTTAACATCAAGCGCACTATTCACCGTAAGCTGGTGATGGGCATTGCCGATGCGACTCTGGAAGTGGATGGCCGTGAGATTTACAGCGCCACCGATCTGAAAGTAGGCGTGTTCAGCGACACCTCTACCTTCTGATCTGCTGCCAAGGCAACCTCGCAGCTTAACAGCGACAGACTCAAGGCCGAAAGTGCCTAAAGTCGCGAGCTACAAGCCCTGAGCTACAAGCCCTGAGCGACAAGTCCTGAAACGATCAACACCGGCCATGGCCGGTGTTGTTGTTTATGGCACCAACGCAGTGCCGATAAAAATGCCCCCGTCTCAAGAGGGCAAAGTATGCGTTGCATTACTTGGAAAAGAGCCCCTGTATTCGCCCGTCAACTCCTTCGCGCCAGCCTCCCAGCCATTGTGAACGCGAATCAAGGTTACTATACGGGCACATTTCTTTGGAGCGGCCACCAACACCGGCCTGAAACCCTTTGGAAAAAGCCCTGTCCATACGATCTCGTTTTTGTCTCTTCATGCAAGCGTCCTCTGTTCTACAAAACAAGAAGCAACAGCTTCACCCCTAGAAATAGAACTTTTTGCCGTCGAGATCAATCAAAAAAACCGCCGATCTTAGCGCACAAATATTAAGCTATTGAGACAATGCAGAAAAAAAATCGGGGCCATTTTCGGCCCCGATTTCAGTCATACGCTTTTATGTCCGCCGTTAGTTTACTCGGCGACGCAGCCACACCAGTGGCAGCAGCAGAAGACCAAACAGGGTCGCAGCGCCCTGGCGCTCGTACTTCTCGCCACCGGTGTTTTCATCCACCGCGGTGCACGCTGTGCCGGTTGCCGATGGCTCAAGCACCACAGCGCGCGGCAGGTAAGAGGTCACAGGGTTACCGTTGCCATCGAGCTCAAACACGTACTTACCGTTTTCTACCACTGGCAGGCCTTTGTCATCTACCTTATAAACCGGTTTGCGGATAAAGGCAGTACCCACGATAACGCCAGCCTCGTTGATGCTGTTGGCTTCAACGATTTGGATATCAGAGTTGTAGGTCAGCGTCTTGCCGGTGGCGTCAACCACTTCGACCTTGTGACGCTGCCAGTTGCCGTTGGCGGCCTTTTCAAAACCCTTGGACTCACAGGTCAGCAGGTTATTGAGATTGGAGAACTCACCGCCCTCTTTGGCATTCTTATCAAACAGGAAGCCAGCTTTTGGACGTGGCTTTTCTTTATCATGGGTGGTTTCGATATAGCCGACCACCTGATCCAGATTGTTGATGTCACGCGGGCGGCTCGACAGATCGGAGGCCACCGGATAGAAATCGTTCGGTACAACCACAGCAGGCGTAGCCGCCTTGGTGTCGAAGTAGAAGAACTTATCCCGTGGATAACCACCTATGTAAGAGCGGTACGAGCCAACCAGAATGCCATTGTCGTTGATGCCGTAGGCAATCGAGCTTTGCACTTCATCCACGTTGACCACAGGCACCCAGTTGTACTGGTAACTGCCGTCTTCTTTACGGGTCCAGTAGGCGGCATCCATTCGGAAGTAATCGCCGTTGTCGTTACGGTTAACGTGCGAGCGACCGACTACAGTGCCGTCGGCATTGATACCAAGGCCCTGAGCAACATAAGTGAAGTTTGAATCAGATGGAGGGGTTAAGCCCAGCGGCAATTCGGTGCCGGTCACAGTCTCAGCGCCGAGCTGCCATACGTAAGCGCGGGTCTGATACTGAATGTTGCGGCTGCCGGAGGCATTGGGATACTGCTCCTGCTGAATACAGATATCCAGCGGCAAGGCGTTTTCGGTGCCGACGCTGTCCAAACAGGCCTGAGCGCGCTCGGCGCCAAACTTGGACAGGCCGGTACTGGCATAACCTGTCACCCGCTCGCCATTGATGGCAGAGGCGGATGAACTGCCGCCAAGATAGGCTTTCTTGTTGGTTTCACCGGCCTTGGTGCTGGTGTATTCCACATAAGGTGGTGGCAGCGCGATTTCGGTGCCATCGGCCTTTTTCACCACGGCGCGCAGTTCAAAGTCACGGTAGTACCAGTATTTTTGGTCGGTAATGGTACCGACATAGGTCACCTTTTTCTCAGGTGCCGTCATCGAGCCAACTTTGGTGCCATCTTCGCCGATGCCGTAAAAGTAGGCGTCAATTGAGTTGATGGACTCAGGCACACTCGGATCTGTGTCTTTCGGATCTGTGCTGCCATTGACGCTTTCAAAGGTTGGCAACCAGGCTCCGGCTGCGCCATTGGCGGCAGCGGAAAACGGGAAGTTGTTGGCCACAATCGGGCTTAAGATGGAGTAAGTGATCTTCTCTTCATCGGCAATGCCGTCGTCCGGATCAATAAGACCGCCTTCCACGTCTTCAGTCGACAGTTTTTTACGGCCCTTGGAGATCCCCACCATTTCATTGGCACTGTTCACGCCCATGGCGTAACCGTTACGGGTACCTTCGAGGTTACCCTTCAGATCGTAGTCCTGAAGGTTTTTGATTTCGTAAACCGGCGCGGCATGAGCACTTCCCAGTACTCCAATCACACCGACTGCTACCAGGGACAAAGCCTTTTCCAACTGTAACTTCATTAATAACTTCCCATATTTAACATTGGTTTACTTCATTGACTCGAGTTCTTCCCAACGCTCGAAGTAAACTTCCAATTGTTGTTCTTTCTCGCCCAGCACCTTAAGCCGTGCGTTTACTGTATCCTGCGCCTGGGCATAAAAATCCGGCTGATTGACTTCCTGCTGCAGCGCCTCGATTTCGGCTTCAAGCTGCTCCATCAGTTCCGGCAGTGTATCCAGTTCGCGCTGCAATTTGTAAGTCAGCTTCTTTGCTGGTTTTACATCAGCTTGCTGTTTTACCACAGGTGCCTGAGCTTGGACACTCTTTTGACCTTCAGGTTCCGCGGCCGCGCTGTAGAATCTTGCGCCCTGCTCCACGGCATCCTGATAGCCGCCGACGTATTCGGCCCAGCGGCCATTACCGGCGTACCACCAGCTGCTGGTCACGGTATTGTCGATAAAGGCCCGGTCGTGGCTGACAATAAGCAAGGTACCATCGTAATCGGTGAGCATCGACTCAAGCAGCTCCAGGGTCTCGATGTCCAAATCGTTGGTTGGCTCGTCGAGGATGATGAGGTTTGCCGGACGCAGCAGCAAGCGCGCCAGCAGCAGGCGGTTTTTCTCGCCACCTGAGAGCGCCTTCACCGGCGTGCGTGCGCGGGCAGGCGAAAACAAAAAGTCCTGCAGGTAACTAAGAATATGGCGGTCGCGGCCATTAACAGTAACCATCTGCTTACCCTCGCCGACGTTATCTTCCACCGTCTTTTCTTCATCGAGGGTTTCGCGGTACTGGTCAAAATAGGCCACTTCCAGCTTGGTGCCGGCTTTAACCACTCCGGACTGGGGCTCGAGCTGACCGATAAGCAGCTTTATCAGGGTCGACTTACCGCAGCCGTTGGGGCCGATAAGGGCGATGCGGTCACCGCGCATCACGTTAACCGAGAAACCGCGCACCAGATCTTTGTCGGCCAGGTTGTAATCGAGCGCCTTCACATCAAACACCAGCTTGCCGCTGCGCTCGCCTTCGGACACCGCCATGCTGACGTTGCCCTGCCGGTTAAGCCGCTCCTTGCGCTCCATACGCAGCGCTTTGAGGGCGCGGACCCGACCTTCGTTACGGGTGCGGCGCGCCTTGACGCCCTGACGGATCCACACTTCTTCTTCGGCCAGTTTTTTATCAAACTGGTTGTTGGCCTCAGCTTCAAGACGCAGCCATTCGGCCTTGCCTTCAAGATATGTCTGATAGGAACCTGGCCAGGAGGTGACCACACCGCGGTCAAGGTCAAGAATGCGGGTCGCCATCCGGTTGATAAAGCCGCGGTCGTGACTGATAAACACAATCGCGCCCTTGTAGCTCAGCAAAAATTGCTCGAGCCACTCAATGGTGTCGATATCGAGGTGGTTGGTCGGTTCATCCAGAAGCAGCAGATCCGGCTCACTCACCAGCGCCCTTGCCAGCGCCACTTTGCGCTGCCAGCCGCCGGAGAGTTCGTTGAGCGGATGATCCGGGTCAAGCCCGAGGCGTTTGCAGTGGGCCTGGATTTTGGTGTCGAGCTGCCAGGCATTGAGGTGATCAAGCTTGGCCTGCAGCACTTCCATTTCTTTCAGCATCCGCTCCTGCATCACCGCATCGGCGGTGGCAAGGTCATGCGACAGCGTATGGTAGCGCTCGAGGGTTTCGCCGGCATCTTTCAGACCCTGGGCGATATAACGATAAATGCTGCCCGACTCGCCCTTTGGCGGGTCTTGCTGCAGGCGGCTGATGCGCACATCGGTGGCGATATTGAGTTCGCCATCGTCCATATGCACTTCGCCATCAAGAATTTTCAGCAGGCTGGATTTGCCTGCGCCGTTACGGCCAACAATACACACCCGTTCGCCGGCTTCGATACTGATATCGGCATTTTTTAACAGAGGGGTGTAACCATAGGCCAACGAGCCATTGGTGATACGAACCAGACTCACATCAGACTCCTTTGAAAACCATCACGTCATCGAGGCCAAACGGCCAGCCAAGCTCGGCGCCATCCGCAGTGCGATACAGCACCGGGATCCTGACACCGTAGCGCTCGGCCAGCGCCTCATCATCACAAATATCCACCGGGGTAAAAGCAACGCCTGCTTCATTCAGCACGGCCTCGGCCAAATGGCACAAATGGCAGCCCTCGGTGTGATACAACACAAACTCAGCCATGGGTCACCAGCCAGCAGTTATGGATCTGCGGGTTACGGGCATAGTCCATCGGCAACACTTTATCGTCGATGTTGACTGCTACCAGGCCTGCGGCTGCCAGTGCGTCTTTGTCCATTTTGAACTTGCGCTTGTTGTTGGAGAAAATAATCTCGCCGCCGTCACGCAACAGCGCCTTGAGCGACAACAGCAAATCCACGTGATCGCGCTGCACGTCGAACGAATCTTCCATCCGCTTGGAGTTGGAGAAGGTCGGCGGGTCGATAAAAATCAAATCGAACTTATCGTTGCAGTCGCGGATCCACTGCAGGCAGTCGGCCTGCTCAAACTTGTACTGGCGACCAACAAGACCATTGAGCACAAAGTTATCCTTGGCCCAGTTAAGGTAAGTGTTGGACATGTCGACCGTGGTCACAGAAGAAGCGCCACCCTTGGCAGCGTGCACCGATGCCGTGCCAGTGTAGGCAAAGAGGTTCAGCACATCACGGCCCTTGGATTTTTCGCCAACGAGCTTACGGGTCAGGCGATGGTCAAGGAAGAGGCCGGTGTCGAGGTAATCGGTCAGGTTAAGCTTAAAGCGGCAGCCATACTCTGTGGTGATAAGCTCAAGCTTCTCGCCATCGAGTTTCTGGTACTGATTGGTGCCCTTCTGACGCTCACGGGTCTTGAGCACGATATTTTCAGGGTCGATATCAAGCGCACGTGGCAGCGCCAGCAGCACGTCGGTCATCCGCCGTTTGGTCACAGACTCAGGGATAGCGGAAGGCGCGGCGTATTCCTGCACCACAATATGGTCAAGGTAGCGGTCAACCGCCACGTTGTATTCCGGAATATCCGCATCGTACAAACGGTAACTGTCGATACCTTCACGCTTGGCCCACTTTTCGAGCTGCTTCACGTTCTTTTTCAGACGGTTGGCAAAAGGCGCGCCGATTTCGCCGCCCTGACCTGCCTGGTCAATAGGAATATCACGGCGGGTACTGGTGGCGTGCAGGGTGTACAGGTTAAAGGCACACTCCAGCGCGCCGTTGTACATCTTCATCTGCTTGTCGGCTTTAAGCTTAAGGGACGAGACCAGCTCCATATCGCTGCATAACAGACCCAGTTTCCAGCCACCGAAGCTTTGCTTGAACTTTTCGCCAATCTGGAAGTAGAGCTGCAGCAGACTGGTGACGTTGCCCAGACGCTCACCGTATGGCGGGTTGGTCAGCACCATGCCTTCGGCCTCGGGCGGCTCGATATTGAGCACGTTAACCACTTTAAAATCGATAAACTCAAACACGCCGGCGGCGTTGGCGTTACGTTTGGCAAGCGCCACCACGCGGGAATCGATGTCCGAGCCGTAAAACTTAAGGGTGCAGCGGCTCTTGCCCAGGGAGGCACGGGCCTTGGCTTCTTCAATAATTTGCTGCCACAGCGCCTTGTTATGGCTGTTCCAATGCTCAAAGCCAAAACGCTCGCGTAAAAGGCCTGGCGCCATATCACAGGCCATCATGGCCGCTTCAATCAGCACAGTGCCGCTGCCACAGAAAGGGTCGAGCAGTGCCACTGGCGACTCGGCCCAGCCACTGCGGTACAGCATGTTGGCGGCAAGGTTTTCTTTCAGAGGCGCTTCGCCTGTGTTACCGCGATAACCGCGCTGATGCAGAGCTGCACCGGAGAAGTTAATGCCGATGGTGATTTTGCTGCGGCCGTAGTGGGCGTCGATACGAAAATCCGGATTACCCTTCACCACGTCAGGACGATTCAGGTCATCGTCGCGGAAACGGTCGACCACCGCATCCTTGATTTTCAGCGCGCCAAACTGGCTGTTATTGATAAAACCGCCGGTGCCGTGAAAATCGATACTGAAGGTCGAGCGATTGGAAAAGTGCGATGGCCAATCAATAGTGTAAGCTGCGTTGTACAGCTGCTCGGCGCTCTGGCACTCAGTATTGACCAGAATAAGCACGATACGGCTTGCCAGCCGTGTCCACAGGGTAATACGGTAGCCCTGCTCCAGACTGGCACTGAAATAAACGCCGGCGACGCTTTCGCGAATGTCATAGGCGCCCAGCGTGTCAAGCTCTCGGGCCAGTGCGTATTCAAAGCCCTTCGGGGCTGCAGCAAAAAAATTGAACATCGATGGAATGCCTGCAGAAAATCAAAGGGCACATTATACCTGCTACCCCCCTTAAAAGATAAGTAATCTTGATTGGTGCAGCGCTTTGGAGCACGTTAGTAACCAAGAAGCATCTACCTGCAGGGGGCGAAGCAGCGCCCTAACCCATACCGCCACTGCGCAATTTGGCACAAACCAGTCAATTTTGGGTAAATATGCCGCATATCGCGGTGTATTTGGTCAGTCACACGCAAAAGCGACAAATTCCCTTGTAATTGAGTTTCAGGATGGTTATAGTTCGCCCCGCTTCGACGCTGATGGCTGAAACAGACCTGAAGTGACAAAGCAAAAAGCAGTAAAAATCGGACGCGGGATGGAGCAGCATGGTAGCTCGTCGGGCTCATAACCCGAAGGTCGTCGGTTCAAATCCGGCTCCCGCAACCACTTCCTTTATTACGAAGTAAAACTGATAAACACAATTCGGACGCGGGATGGAGCAGCATGGTAGCTCGTCGGGCTCATAACCCGAAGGTCGTCGGTTCAAATCCGGCTCCCGCAACCACTTCCTTTATTACGAAGTAAAACTGATAAATACAATTCGGACGCGGGATGGAGCAGCATGGTAGCTCGTCGGGCTCATAACCCGAAGGTCGTCGGTTCAAATCCGGCTCCCGCAACCAACTTTCTGGCTGACAGAAAGACTCAAAATAAACAGCAGACAATTCGGACGCGGTTAAAGCAGCATGGTAGCTCGTCGGGCTCACTCTCTAAAAAAGAGTCGAGGGTCGTCGGTTCAAATCCGGATCCCGCAACCACTTCACATCGAGAAGCAAAAACGATAGTCACAATTCGGACGCGGGATGGAGCAGCATGGTAGCTCGTCGGGCTCATAACCCGAAGGTCGTCGGTTCAAATCCGGCTCCCGCAACCACTTTCAAATTCTTTCCGCTTATTTCCGCTAACTAAAAAACTTCCTGAGAGCACAGTGCTTTCATGACCTCATTTGGTTGTCGCCTATTTCCGAAGAAGGTCGTCGGCGTGTGACGCCCAGTTCAAATCCGGCTCCCGCAACCAACTTTCAGATTCTTTCCGCTCATTTCCCCTAACTAAAAAACTTACTGAAGGCACAGCGCTTTCATTACCTCATTTGGCTGTCGTCTATTTCTCAAGAAGGTCGTCGGCGTGTGACGCCCAGTTCAAATCCGGCTCCCGCAACCACTTTCTCATGCTGATCCACTTCCCTGCTCTATCTCAGCCTGCCAGTTCACTCGGCATAATAACCTGCGTTGCCCAATTCTTTTCTGATATGCCAGTTATCATGATGTGATGCAGGCAGAGCAATAAAAAGCACACAGGCAAAACTGTGTGCTTTTATGCGAAGCTTCAACGTCTTTTTAAAGCGCTACTTTCTCATACTCTGCCATCAGACTCCGCCGTTAAAACGGATTCAGGCTGTAGCCTTGCTGCGAAAGAATCGCGTGGGCCGTCATGGCCGACAGTGACATCTCAACGCCGTCGTACAGGAGATTGTTGTCGATGCCAAAATGCGCAGCGGTTTGGCCACATACCATCACCCGCACGCCATTTTTCATCAGCGCTTTCAGCAGCGACGCATTGGCATTGCCACGGGCAAGCTTTTTGAAATGGGCTTCGTCGGAGAGCACATCAAATACCGCTTTGCCGTGCACGACCAATGCCAGGCGAATATTTTTCGGGTCAACACCCGCAGCAACATGCATGTTAAGAAAACGCGCCATGCTGTCGAGGGTACGATTCACCTCACCGGCCTCGCTCTGTGCGGCGACATCAAATACCACTTTGAACTGCTGATCCCGTGGCACAGGAAAGGTTTGCTTTACCCGTGACGCCACTTCGCCGTAGCCTTCAATCACGGGGCCCGAGCTGAAATCTGCCGCCCCAGCCGGCACTGTTATACCGCCAATAAGCACCGACAGCAGCATGGAACCCAGTGCAATTAAACGCCTTCCCATCTTTGGCAGTTTCATGGAACCTCCATCAATTGAGTTGTTAAATATTTGTAATTGCGACTTGAGTTTGACATAACCAAGGGCTCGGCTCAAGTCAGGATTACCATAAACATCAGACACATGCCGTAACGTAACGACACGTCTGCAATGTCAATCGGAATGAAAATCCCGGCCGATGCCGGGTTGTACCGCGCTAGCTCTGGCGGATAGTGCTGCTGTTAGCTATGGCATTAACACTGCCGCTGCTTGATGCCATCAGCCGCCTGGCAGCCAGACAGCCAAGCCACAATGCAAAGAGGGATCCGCAAGGCACTATGCAAAGAGGGATCATCAAGGCCCTATGTCTTAGCGAATTTTCGCTCGAGTGCCGTACCAAGCAGACTGAAGTAACCAAAAAGATACGTCGCTATCTCATCAAGATGCCACGCGTCAGGAAACGCGCCGTGGGGCATTTCGCCCCAGGAAGGTTTGCCCGAGCCTGAAACGCCAGAACCTGAAGTATCAGCGTCGAAAGTGCCAGAGTCGTACGCGTAATTGCCAAAAGCGTCGGCCACACTGTGATGGCTTTGCAGCAAGCCTGCGCCCGCCGACAGCAGTTCTTTTGATATCGCCTCGTTGGGAGCGGCGCCGCACACCAAAAAAGGACTAATCAGCCTGGATGGCAGGATTTCACCACTGTCCCGGTCAATCTCGTCATACGTGCCGTGGCGCTGGATAGTCGCTTCAAAGGCACGCGCCATCAGCTCCGACGGATGGGCGAAATAGAGCCGGCCAAACTGGCTGTCCAGCGCAATGGCACGGCGCACATAAGGATGTGACTCTTCACCATCGGCCGACAAAAAAACCTGTGCAAACAGCCGTTCAAGACATTGATTGAGCGGGTGCGGCTTAAGCTTTATATCCTTAAGCCAGCGCTCTGTGGCAAAGAGTGCCCTGGATGATGATTGCTGCTCATCGGCAAAGGCAACATCGGCCAGATGATGATCGAGCGCGTGCCAGTATTCATGGGCAAGTGCACCGGCGCCGGCATGTTTGGCAAGGGCAAGCGTGCGCTCCATAGGGGCATAATGGGCCATCACCCCTTCCCGCCCGCCATGGCCATAAGCAAGATTAAGCCGTTCAGACAGACCTATGACCGCAGGCGACAGCTTGAGCACCAGCGCTAAATCCGCCAGCGCATCAAACATCAGATTGGCGGCGATGAGCGACTCTTCGCTGCTGACCCAGCGGCCAACCCGCACGTGCCCAAGGCCAAAGTGCTGCTTTACATCCAAAAACGTGACCTGCTCGCCGCCGCGGTGATCCGGCCCGCGCCGGGAAAACTGAAGCTGCTTTGCCATTCGCTCAAGCTGCATCGGGACCTTCCTGCCGAAAAACGTCGCAAAGATGCATCGACTTAATCCAAATCAACAACTTCACCGAATACCTAAGCAAAAACATAAACGGAGTCGACATCAGCTGCGCGCTTAAGCACGTGCTTACGGCAGGTGTTATGCACGGTTGATATCACGTTTAACCTCAAATCCTTCGTCTGTGACCAAGGTCTCCAGCACCTCAATACGGCCCTTAAGCTCAGCAATCTCGGCACGCAGCGCGCTGACCGTCTTATCCTGCTGCGCGCTTAATTCGCGGTGGCTTTGGCGGATATCACTCAGTTTCACTATCATGCCGGCAACAATAGCGATGGTTGGAATAAGCAAAGCAAGCATGGCAATGTTCATAAAGGCTCCTGACAGGGCTGCGCCTTGAAATTGGTTTACAGGCCTTGGTCAATTAAGACCGTATCGACGAGCCCATTATGGCGCAGACGAAGCCTCAGGCCAAAAAACAAAGCGCGCCACCTTGGCGCGCTTTGGTAACAAGCTGTGTTGAGGAGCAAAGCAGACTTATCTCGTTACCACAGCACATTACAACCACATCACATCTGCTGCAATACCGCGTGAGCCTTACATGTAGGCACGCTGGAACGAATCGCGCGACTCTTTAATGTAGGCTCTTGCCTTGACCGCGTGCTGCTCCCACAGTTTACGGTCATCCGCTTCGCTGAACGGATTCATCTCGGGTGACACAGAGCGCTCGAAGCGGTCGAAGAAAGTCAGTACCTGAGCCGTTATCTGATTAAAGCGCTCTTTATAGCCCTGGGTATTTTCAAGGTAGGATGAGGTGCGCAGCATATACTGCACCAAATCGGTTTGACGGCGTGCTTCTACCAGCGAATCGGCACGGCGTTTAATGTTATCGCGCACCCGTGAAATCACATTGCGGCGCGCCGCTTCATCTTTACTCATCAGCGCCGCGTAAATCTCCTGATTCTGCCCAAGGCCGCCGTATTTCAGGGTCTCGGCCATAAAAAGCTCAAGGTCATTACGGAATGAATCCGTACTCTTTAAAATCACCTGCAGCTCGTTATCAAGCGCCGTGGTTCTGGCAAGCTCGCGCTCAAGCTCCGCCATAAATTTCTCGGCTTTTTGATAAATGGCGAGGCCATTTTCGCGGGCAAACTTTTTATCGTTGCGGCTCAAATCACCGTTTTCGATATTGGAGTTATCGAAAGTGGCCGCCAGAAAGGATTTGAATGGCTCGGCAAAGGCCGTGTACGTGCCGGCGCTGACCACGTTTAACGTGGCGCCAACCAAGTCACCAAAGGGTTTCACCATCGAGCTTAAGCGCACCTGCTGCAGCGGCGAGGCAACCCGTTTGGTGTCGCTGAGGATACTTTTGAAGGTGTTATACACCAGCGGGTTTGCCATCTTGTTGCGCTCGGAAGTGGCAAGCACAAAGGTAATGGTCGAGTAAATACCGTTGGCATACTCAAGGTACTGACGCTGGGTATCGAGCTGATTGGCAAAGCCGTTTGACAGGGTATCAATCGAGTCAGACTGCAGCTGATAATCCTGATCTTCTTTGATTTTCTCCAAAATGCCGGAGAGGATTTTCTGCTCGTTCTTCTGCAGCGCGGCATTCAGCTGAATTTTGCTGATGCTGACATCATCTATGCTGACTGAGCCGTTCTGGGTATCGACATCAAGGCGCAGATAGCGGCTCGCTGCTTCATCGATGGCAATGCGTCTTGCCTGAAAGCTGCCATCGCCCCCTTCCTGCTCGATTACCGCCACCGGATTCCAGATACTGTCGAGGCGGCCACCGTCGGAGCTGTACAAGCTTATCCGATATCGGGTCTGGGGCGATTCAGGGCGGATCCACAGCTCAAGTACCCCGGCTTCTGACACAGGCTGGCCGCTAATCATCACACTGGTGCCGGGGCCACAGCGCAGCGCCGCTTCGCCAGTGCGCGGGGTGGCATCTTTTCGGTCGCAGCCGTAAACGAACGACCACTGCGGCGCGGTACCTGTTTCAAAATCACTGGAAAACACCGCTTCCACCCCATGGGCACTCGCCACAGAGCCAAGCATACAAAGCGCCAGTACGTGAGTTTTCATCTGTTAATTCGCCTGCATCATTGCCATTGGCCCCGAGGGCCGGATCATCAGGCGCAAATCTAGCAAATTCACATCGAAAACAAAATGCTGCTTTACCGTTTGGCGCGCATAAAAGCAAAAAGACGCACAGGGCGTCTTTTCTGAGGGAATTTGAGGTGCGCTAAGCTACGCTCAGGCCGCCGCAATCTGGCGATGACGGGTCAGCTCATGCAGGCGGTTATGCATCACCTTGATGATGTCAAACTGGGACAATATTTTACCGTCACCCAGTTCGCACTGTTTGCCAAGCACAATCACCATGGCAGCCTGCAAACCGTTTTCAACCACCATCACCAAATGCCGCTCACCCTGGCATTTAAGTTCGAATACTTTACCCACATCGGCAAATACACACACATCACTGGCATCAAAATACCAGGATTTGGGCATTTGAGGTTTCAGCATAAAGGATGCGGCAGTTGCATTGAGTGCTATTTGTACAGCAGCGGCATCGGTAATTTTCAGGCGCTTTTGCATACGGTCGAGCAGGTCTATATAGAACTTGGCGTGCTCGACGCTAAATTCCATATTATCCAACGCATCCGGAATAAGGAGCTTGGCTTTGTAAGGAGTCAGAAATTCCATTTCCGAACCTAACGACACGCTTAGAACACCGTAAGCATCGTTATATCTCCATTGCCAATCCGTTTGTGGCATTAATAACATAACGTATACCTGTAATTAAGTTTACCAAAGGCATCATAGTAGATTATTTATCCAATATCAAAACCTTTTTCCTTGCAATATGACTGGGTTAACAATGTGTTATCTGGATCTTTTGATCCTGTTTTGCGATCGTTTCAGATCGCCAAAAACAAAAAAGGATCGCAAACGCGATCCCTTTGATTAATATTTATGCTTATTTTGAACTGTAAGCATCCACTATATCTTTAATTAACTTCGGCCCCTGATAAATAAAGCCAGAATAGATCTGAACCAGAGTTGCACCCGCGTCTAATTTTGCCACAGCATCCTGCGCAGAATTGATCCCGCCCACCCCAATAATTGGGATCTGGCCTTTAAGCTCGGTGGCGAGCTGTTTAATTACCTTGGTCGACAATTCAGTCAATGGTTTACCGGAAAGACCACCAGTTTCATTGGCATTGGCAAGACCACTTACGCCGTCACGGCTTAAAGTGGTGTTGGTGGCAATCGCCGCATCAAAGTTATTTTTAATCAGTGATTGAGCGATGCTGGCAATTTCATCTTCTGTCAGATCAGGCGCAATTTTGAGTGCAATCGGCACATATTTACCGTGCTGTTTGGCAAGCTCAGTTTGCTTGGCCTTCAGGGATGAGAGCAGATCGTCCAGCAGATCGCCATACTGCAGGGTGCGCAGGCCCGGGGTATTTGGCGAGGAGATATTTACCGCGATGTAAGCCGCATGGGCATACACTTTGTCCATGCAGATCAGGTAATCGTTTTTACCCTCTTCTACCGGCGTGTCTTTGTTTTTGCCAATATTCACCCCAACCAGAATGTCGGTCTGTTTCGCTTTGAGGTTTGCCACCAGATTATCAACGCCTTTGTTGTTGAAACCCATGCGATTGATGATGCCCTTAGCTGGCTTTAAGCGGAACAGGCGCGGCAAGTCGTTGCCTGGCTGAGGACGCGGGGTCACGGTGCCCACTTCCACATGGCCAAAGCCCATGGCGTGGAATGCATCGATGGCTTCGCCGTCTTTATCAAGCCCCGCCGCCAAACCTACCGGATTGGGAAAGGTGATCCCCATGCAGGTAACAGGTTTGTTTGGGATCTGCTGGGCGTAAAACGCCGTCATCGGAGTATTGGCGGTGCGTTTAAGGCTGCCTATGGCCAGGTTGTGGGCTCGCTCAGGATCCATCTGGAACATGATTGACTGCGCGATTTTGTAAAACATTGGATCTCCTTGGATTTTAATGTTTGTTACTTAAGAGGCCAGGCTGCCTGCAGGGTAAGGCGCACAGTGTACAGCAGCACTGTGTTTTTGGCCAAAAAAAGCCCCGGCATCTGCCAGGGCTTGATTGGGCTAAGCGAGCTTACTTCTGACCTTCGCAGTGAAGGATCAGCAGGTTCAGCTCACGCAGAGCGACCGAGAACTTGGCAAATTCATGACTTTGCGTCGTCTTGAAGTCAGCCAGCATGTGGAACCAACGCTCCAGCAGTGCACGGTTGGCGTCGATCCAGCCTTCAATGATGGCATCGGCGCTGCAGGTTTCACTGCAGGTACGCAGTACGGCCGAGCTCAGGGCACGCTGCTGCCAATCCAACTCTTCGCGGAAGGCGGCGCGGGCCAGAGCCTGCCAGTGGTTGGCCACAGGCTGGGCGCTGATCTGCTCAAGGAACCAGTGCAGCTCAACCTTGGCACCGAGCTTGAAGTAAGTCTCGGCCACCAGCGATACCGGCTTGTTCTCACTCTGGGCGATTTGCGCAATGTCCAGCGACGAGAACAGGGTGCTCATGTTGGCAATCACATGGGCCACATCGTGAGATACCTGCTCTTTTTCAAGGGCATGGATTTCAGCTTTGATGGCTTCCACTTCTTCGGCAACCATGTACTGATGTACGTTGGCCTTGAGTTCATCAAACACTGGCTTGAAGAAGGCCACAGTTTGCTCGATACCGAGGTTACGGTTGCGATGACGCAGGAACCAGCGACAGGCACGGCGCACGTTACGACGCAGCTGGTGCAGCATTTCCATTTGCACCACCGCAGGTACCACACCACTCTGGCTGGTGATGGCCTTGGTAAGATCAGCCAAACCAAAGACTTCGCGAGCCATAGTGTAACAAATGGCCGCCTCGGCCACTGTGGCACCGGTCTCATCCTGCATGCGCTGAACAAAATTCAGGCCCATGTCGTTCACCAGTTCGTTGGCGAGTGACGTGGCAATGATTTCACCGCGCAGCGGGTGGCTCGTCATCTTGTCGGCATACAAACCCTGCAGCTTTTTCGGGAAGTAGCTGATAAGAAGCTTCGACAGGAAACCGTCTTCGGTGATTTCTGGCGTCAGCAGCTGCTCTTTCAGCACCATCTTGGCGTAGGCAACCAGTACCGACAGCTCAGGACGGGTCAGCGGCTTGCCGGCGGCCAAACGCTCTGCCAGTTCGTCGTCAGATGGCAGGAACTCGAGCGCGCGGTCAAGTTTACCTTCTTTCTCAAGGTAATGAATGAAGCGGATTTGCTCTTTGAGCTGCTCAGCGCCGCGTACCTGAGTCACAGAGATGGTACGAGTCTGATCTTTACAGTCCTGAATAACGATGTCGCTGACTTCGTCGGTCATCTCTTCGAGCAGGCGGTTACGCTGCTTCAAAGTCATTTCGCCCTCGGCCACCATGGCGTTCAGCAAAATCTTGATGTTCACTTCGTTGTCAGAGCAGTCCACGCCGCCTACGTTATCCACGAAGTCGGTGTTCAGACGACCGCCGTTCATGGCGTATTCGATACGGCCAAGCTGGGTACAACCAAGGTTACCGCCTTCGCCGATGATCTTGGCGCGTACATCACGGCCGTTAACACGCAGACCGTCGTTGGCGCGATCGCCCACTTCGGCGTTGGATTCGCGCGATGACTTGATGTAGGTACCGATACCGCCGTTCCAGATGAGATCCACTTCCATTTTCAGAAGCTCTTTCATCAGCTCGGTTGGGTTCATGCTGGCCTTGTCGGTACCCAGCATGGCCTTGATTTCAGGCGTCAGGGTGATGGACTTGGCGCTGCGCAGGAAAATACCGCCGCCCTTGGAGATAAGGTCGCGGTTGTAATCATCCCAGCTGGAACGTGGCAGGTTGAACAGGCGCTCACGCTCTTTAAAGGTTGCAGCTGCATCCGGCGTCGGGTCGATAAAGATGTGCATGTGGTTGAACGCAGCAACCAGACAAGTGTGCTCAGACAAGAGCATACCGTTACCGAATACGTCACCGGCCATGTCACCAATACCCAAACAGGTAAAGTCGGTGGTCTGGCAATCCACACCGATTTCGCGGAAGTGGCGCTTGACCGATTCCCAACCACCTTTGGCGGTGATACCCATCTTCTTGTGATCGTAACCGTTAGAGCCGCCTGACGCGAAGGCGTCACCCAGCCAGTGGTTGTACTCGATGGAGATGGCGTTGGCGATGTCAGAGAAGGTGGCGGTGCCCTTGTCGGCGGCCACTACCAGATAGGCATCGTCTTCATCGTGGCGAACTACGTCGGCAGGCGGCACGATTTCACCGTTGATGATGTTGTCGGTGATGTCCAAAAGACCGCGGATAAAGATGCGATAGCATTCCTGACCCTCGGTGAAGATGGCTTCACGGCCGCCGTCAACCGGTGCCTGTTTACACACGAAACCACCCTTGGCGCCCACAGGCACAATCACGGTGTTTTTCACGTTCTGTGCTTTTACCAGACCCAGCACTTCGGTGCGGAAGTCTTCGCGGCGATCGGACCAGCGCAGACCACCACGGGCCACTTTACCGCCGCGCAGGTGCACGCCTTCAACCCGTGGGCTGTAAACGAAGATTTCGAATGCAGGCAGCGGCTTTGGCATCTCGGGGATCATCTTGGGGATGAACTTGAAGGAGATGTAATCCTTGTTGTCGCCATCGGCCTTGGTCTGATAGAAGTTGGTCCGCACTGTGGCGTTAATCAGATCCAGATAGCGGCGGATAATGCGGTCATCATCCAGGCTCGCCACGTCATCCAGACGCAGGTTCAGTTGCTCTTTGAACTTGGTCAGGGTGCGGGTCTTGAGTTTTGGATTGAACTTGCGGATGAACATCTTCACCAGCAGATCGGCAATCTCAGGGTAACGGGCAAAGGTCTGCTCGATATAGGCCTGGCTGAAGGTGGCGTCAATCTGGCGCATGTACTTGGCGTAGGCGCGCAGGATAGACACTTCACGGCCGGCAAGACCGGTCGACAGCACCAGACGGTTAAAGCCGTCGTCTTCAAGCTTTTTGTTCCACACCTGATACAGGGCGTTCTGGAAGCGGTCCTGGCTATCGGCGAGGTTTTCGGTGTTGCCACCGGTTACCATCATCAGGAAGTCCAAAATCCAGAAGGTGGCGCCATCGGGAGTTTTCACTTCGTACGGACGCTCGTTGATCACGCGCAGGCCGAAGTTTTCCAGCATCGGCAGCACGTCTGACAGGTGGATTGGCTCGTCTTTGTGGAACAGCTTCAGGCGTACCTTGTTGCTGTTGATGGCGGCTTCCTGTGGCTGGTAGAACAGCATGCCAAGCTTGTGCTCTTCATCCAGAGACTCAAGCTGGGCAATGTCCACCACGGCGGCATTGGGCAGCACGTCTTCTTTGTAAGAGCGCGGGAAGGCTGTCAGGTAGCGCTTGGACAAGCGGTTACCCTTCTCTTCACCCTTGGTGTGGTTGAGCGCGGTGTACAGCTTGTCTTCCCAGCTGCGGGCGGCTTCAATCAGATTGTTTTCAATGGCTGCCACATCTACATCCATATTATTGTTATCGACTTTTACTATGTAGTGGGTTCTGGCCAGAATGGACTCAGAGAAGTAAGTGGTGAATTCCACTTCTTCTTTGCTCTGGAAGTGCTGGGCCAGAATGCGCTGGGTGTCCTGACGCAGCTTGGTGTTGTATCTGTCTTTGGACACGTACACCAGGCATGACAGGAAACGGCCAAAACCGTCTTTGCGCACAAACAGCTTAAGCTTGTCGCGCTCCTGCATTTCCAGCACGCCATGAGCCACGTGGGCCAGCTCCTCGTCGCTCGACTGGATGATTTCATCCCGTGGCAGGTTTTCGAGGATGTTCACCAGCGCCTTGTAGTCGTGTGAACGCGGCACCAGGCCGGAGTTATCCAGCACGCGCTGTACTTTTTGCGCCAGCAGCGGGATTTCACGCGGGCTGCGGTTATACAGGTTTGAGGCGTACAGACCGATAAATCTGTCTTCACCCACCACGTTGCCTTTCTTGTCAAAGCGCTTGATGCCGATGTAATCGACATAGGCCGGACGGTGCACGCGGCTCTTGGTGCTGCTCTTGGTCAGGATAAGCGGCGAGCTGTCGAGGGCTTCTTTACGGGCGCTGTCAGACAGGCTGGACAGCAGCAGCGACTCGACCTTGTGCTTACCGGGCTTGTTCATCAGACCGAGACCCGATTCGGTGTTGGCGACCAGCTCCATGTCACCTTCAACACGCTTAAGGTCGTACTGACGATAGCCAAGCAGGGTGAAGTGATGGTTGTTCAGGTAAGTCAGGAAGGCGATGGCCTGATCCAGATCGTCTTTGCTGCCGGGGTACGGGCGCTTTGGCAGCTCTTCGATGGTGGCTTTCAGCTTATCAGACATCACCTGCCAGTCGTTTACGGCCGCGCGCACGTCAGACAGTACAGACTGGATTTCATTCAGCAGAGTTTTCAGATCGTCTTCTGAGCTCTGACGGTCAATTTCCACCAGGAACACGGCAACCTTATCGGCGCTGTCCGGGCTGTCTTTGACAAAGCCAACGTTGTCGATACCGGCTTCGGAGCGGCATACCGCCAGTGGCGTGTGCAGCATCATGTGGGCAGTCACGCCCAGACGATTGAGCGCCATACCGAGGGAGTCGGTCAAAAACGGCATGTCTGCCTGCATGACTTCAATAATGGTGTGCGATGACTGCCAGCCGTGTTTGGCCTGGCTTGGGTTGTACACACGCACATGGGTTTCGCCGCTCTTGAGCTTGGACAGGGCATTCCACAGACTCAGTACGGCACCGTAGAGGTCGCTGTCG
Organism: Shewanella jiangmenensis; assembly: GCF_018596335.1. GTDB lineage: Bacteria > Pseudomonadota > Gammaproteobacteria > Enterobacterales > Shewanellaceae > Shewanella > Shewanella jiangmenensis. Next base: position 275,512 of record NZ_JAHEPS010000005.1, read on the forward strand.
GTGCGTGCCTGCAAATCGTCTTTCGACATGTGGGCGTAGAGGCAGGTGGCGAATTGTTCAACTTGCTTTGCTTGTGAATTGGGGACTTTGGAATGGATCAGACTGACGACGTTCTCGAGCAGTACTGAAGGCATTGCATCTTTCAAGGCCATGTTGCTGTTTCCTTAAGCGTCTATGGCAGCGCTTTATTCATTTTATGGATGCTTCCGACATATGACCCCGGGCGAGGTTTTGTGACCAAGGTCATGGCGCGAAGTTTATTACTAAACCATGCGATTTTCGAGGAAAATTTTAGTGGTAGATCCTGTGGAAATCCAGTAACGACGGGACTTTAACGGAATGTTAAGAACAAGGATTCACAACAAAAGATTAACTATGCAGTCTGCTGTTTAAAACAATCGGGGAGCAAATGCTCCCCGATGTCAGCCTTTATCGGCGCTTTGGCCAGAACAGTGCCGTTAATGCCGGCAAAATAATTATCGCCCCAAGCATATTTACCAAAAACATGAATGTGAGCAAAATTCCCATATCCATCTGGAACTTGAGCGCCGAGAAGAACCAGGTACTGACCCCGATGGCGAGGGTTAAACCGGTGAAGATCACCGCACTGCCCCGCTCCTGCAGCGCCTCGAGGTACGCCTGCTGTACTGCCATGCCATCACGCAGTTTTACCGCCATGGTCGACAGAATATAAATGCCATAATCCACACCGATGCCGACGCCGAGTGCAATCACCGGCAAGGTGCTGACCGCCAGACCAATTTCCAGCTTGGCCATCAGCGCCTGCGCCAGGGTCGACACCACATACAGCGGCAAAATCACCGCAACCGTGGCCCTAAGCGAACGGAAACTTAACAAACACAGCACAAATACCGCGCCGTACACGTACAGCATCATCGGGGTTTGGGCTTCAGCCACCGCTTCGTTGGTGGCGGCCATCACCCCAACAGGCCCCGAGGCAAGCTTAAATTGCACCTTGTCGGTATTAAGTTTCTCGGCCACCGCCTTGGATTTGGCAATCACGTGCTCGATGGTTTCGGCCTTGTGATCTTTCAGGAAAAAGTACACCGGCATCACAGAGCAGTCGGCATTCAAAAGCCCGGAGGTAGTTGGAATTTGCCCCACCGCCTGCACCAGACTTGCAGTGTTTCGCGGCAGCACTTCCCACTTGGGATTGCCTTCGTTAAAGCCGGCGTTCACCTTACGGGCAACCGAGGCTAAGCTCGCAGTCGACTCCACCCCGACGGTATTGCCCACCTGCCATTCAAATTCGCCGATTCGCTCAAGCACATCATGGTAGGTACAGGCCTCAGGGAAGGCTTCCACAATCACAGTCATCACGTCGGTGGTGATGGAGAAATGGTCGGTGATGAAAAAGGTATCCTGGTTATAGCGACTGTCGGCATGTAACGCCGGCGCCCCGCCCTGCAGATCGCCGATTTTCATATCCGCAGCGCCCTTAAGACCCAGGCCGTACAGGCCCAGAGTCGCAAGCACCACCACCACGGCAACCTTGAGGTTGGCGAACACCGAAAAGGGCTTCCAAAATGCCTGAGCGCGCTCAGCCCGGCCAGCGTCTTCTTTGGTTTTGATATCAAAGAAAGAAATCACCACCGGCAGCAAAATCAGATTGGTGAAAATAATCACCGCCACCCCAAGGGATGCTGAAATAGCCAGCTCACGGATAATGCCGATATCAATGGCAAGCAGAGTAATAAAGCCAACGGTATCAGACAGCAGCGCCACGCCACCGGGTACCAGCAGGCTACGGAATGCTGATGCAGCGGCGGCCTTGGTCGCTTGACCATCCAGCACCCGCTGGCGCACGGCGTTGATGATTTGCACGCCGTGGCTTACGCCAATGGCAAACACCAGAAACGGCACCAGAATCGACATGGGGTCAAGCCCAAAGCCCACCACGGTAAGCAGCCCAAGCTGCCACACCACCGCGATAAGGCTGCAGGCAAGCGGCAGCAGAGTTAGCACCAGCGAGCGACTGAACAAAAACACCATCACCGCTGTAATGGCTATCGCGATAAGGAAAAACAGCACCACGCCCTTGGCGCCATCGGCCACATCGCCAGCCATTTTGGCAAAACCTATGATGTGTACCTTGATGGTATCAGTCTCAAACTTACCACGCAGCTCACTCTCTAGCTTGGCGGCAAAGGCGATGGTATCGAGGGGTGCGTTGGTTTGCGGGTCAAAATCCATCAGCTGCGCCGACACCATGGCGGCGCTGTAATCCTCGGCGATAAGGCGGCCGACAATGCCCGCCTTTTCGATATTATCGCGAACGATTTCAAGCCCCTGGGCATCATTCACAAACTCAGAGGGAATGACTGGCCCGCCGGCAAAGCCGTCTTCCACCACTTCGGTAAAGCGGGTTGAGGGCGAGTAGATGGATTTCACCTGGGCACGGTCGACCCCGGGTATAAAAAACAGCTGATCGTGCACATTCTTCAGTGCATCAAAAAATTCGGGATTAAAGATATTGCCGCGGGTATCTTCCACCGCCACCATGATGGAGTTGGCGCCGCCAAAGTCCTTCTGGTGCTTAAGGTAGGTTTGCATGTAGCTGTGGTTGAGCGGGATGTTTTTCACAAACGCCGCATCCATTTTCAGCTGACTTGCCTGATAACCCAAAAATACCGTCAGCAGGGCAAACAGGGTGATGACCCAGCCCCGGTGGCGGAATAAGAAGGATTCGAAGCCATTGACCAGTTTTTCCAACATCGCTCAGGTCCTGTGGTTATTGTTATAAAAGCGAATTTATTTCGTTTGTGCGCTGTCGAGGGCAAACACCCCCTTGGCACCGACAAGCCAGATCCGGCCCTGTTTATCTTCAGCGCCCGCAAGCAGATTTTCGCCCTGACGACGGGCAACAAGCTCAGCCTCGGCGTTGTCATTCACCGCAAGCACCACGCCAGCGTTGCCGACCAGATAAAGCCCACCTTTACTCGATACCAGCGCGCCGTTGATGCTGGACTCCACCGGCAAGCTAAGCTGCTGCCAGTCATCGAGCCCTAAACCTGCAGCAAAGGCATGGCCGCGAAGGCCCATCACGAACACCTTGCCGTGTGCCTCGATGGCATTGAACATGGAGCCATCATAGTCAAAGTTGACCCGGCTAAAACGTGCGCCGCCATCACTGGACACAGCCACCAGGCCAAGCTCGCCTACCATCAGCAGCCGACCGTCATCAAGGCGGATAATGCGGTTGAAGTGTGGCAGTAATGAGGCTTTTTCGAGGGCATACCCCTCAGGATCGGTTTCTTTGAGCTCATTGAGGTAAGCGGCGTCTTCTTCACCAAGCAGTTCATCATGAAATGCTTCCTGCCAATTTTTGCCACCATCATTGGTGGTAAAAAACAGCCCATAGGCACCAATAGCCATGCCGTCGCTTGCTGATGTAAACAGCACATCCATAAAGGGGCGCTCACGGCTCGGTGCTTCGAATTGTTTTACCCAGCTTAAGCCGCCGTCATCGGTGTGCAAAATGGTGGCATCATGCCCGACTGCCCAGCCAAGTTTATCGTCTAAAAAGAATACCTTGGTCAGCTGTGAGGCGCTTGGCGTAGCAACTTGTTGCCATATGGCATCTTTGCCGATAAGCACATGGCCGCGCTCACCAACCGCCACCAATGCATCACCGGCGCGGGTGATATCAAGCAGCAGGCTTTGGGGCGCGTTTGGCTGAAGCTGGTCGCGGGCGGGCTCGTCAGCAAGCGCCACCGAACCTAACAGGGGAATACATGCCAGAGGCAAAAACTTTCGCAGCAACATAACTACATCCTAATGCTGAAAAATCGGGGCGCAAATTTGCGCCCCAAAACTCACGGTCACAGAGATTAACGCACGCCTTCGCGGCGCAGTGCGTCCGGCGTGAAGTCAGCGCTCGACAGCTTAGCGTCGAAGTTGTACATGCTGCCTTCGTTATCCAGACCAATGGCCAGATAGCGGCGTGACTGCAGGTCGTGGAACACTTCGAGGGTACTCCAGTGGGTCGGTACCTCGTAATAGTTCAGACCATGGGCAAAGGCAACGCGGTACAGCTCATCGCGGTTGTCGTACATGTCGGTGGCCGATACCTGCCAGGAGTCTTCATCCAGATAGAACACCCGGGTCTTGTAGATGTGACGCATACCGTCTTTGAGGGTTGCCTTCACTTCCCAGACGCGGTGTTTCTCCCAGCGCACCAGATCAGGGTTGATATGGCCCGGGGTCAGGATCTGATCGTACTTCACCGCATCTGAGTGCAACTTGTAGTCGTTGTAAGGGATAAGGATTTCCTTCTTGCCGACCAGCTCCCAGTTGTAACGGCTTGGCGAGCCGTTGAACATGTCGTAATCGTCGGTGGTACGCAGACCGTCCGATACCGTACCCGGGGTGTCAAAGGCCACGTTTGGCGCCTTGCGCACACGGCGCTGACCTGTGTTGTAGGTCCAGGCCTGACGCGGCAGCGCTTCCTGATCCAGGGTTTCTTTCACGAGCAGCGCAGTACCGGCAAGACGCGCAGGCTGAGTCACCACCTGCTTGAACAATGCAAGGGTGTTGGCCTCTTTAAGCTTTTCCGGTGTCATGTCAGGCTGTGAGTATTCAAAGCGCAGCTGCTCAGACAACTCTACCAGGGTGTAACCGCCGCCCTTGGCAGGAGCCGCCTGGTTGCGCTGGGTTTCGATATCGACACCACGAAAACGCAGCACGTGGTTCCAGATGGCCTCAAGACCATTTTGCGGGATGGGGAACGGAATGCCGACAGCGGCACCAATCACCCCGTTACCGCCCTGCACCAGCTCAGCGCGGCTGGCGTTGGCCTTGGTGGCATCGTATACCCACTGCGGCACCGAGGCTGAGCGGCGGGTTTGATAAACGTTCATCTTGAAGGTATCGGGGTAGAGTTCGAACAGTTTGATTTGACCGGGGGTCAACAGGCTCTTGTACTGATCCAGATTCGCCTTGGTCACTGTGTACTCAATCTTGTCGCCGGCAAAGGGATCAGGATGGTGATCGCCCTTTTTGTAGCCAGAAGGCGCCGAGGTGATACCGCCATTCCACGCAGGAATGGAGCCATCCGCGTTAGCCGCCATTTCTGCGCCGAGGGGTGTCAGACTGGTACCGAGTTTGGCCGCATCGGCCTCAGAAACTTTCGCCACCACAGCGCCGCTGCCCAGGGCAAGCATGACGGCTGCAGACAATATCGCAAGCTGCTTCATTGTTATTGTCCTTTTAAATCGAATACTTGATGTTGAACGACACATAATCGCGGTCGCTCATGGCGTTGGTGGTGCCTACGCCACCAAAGAAGTTGTTGTACGACAAATCGGCGCCCCAGCGGCTTTGGTAATCAAAGTTGATGCCCACCGCCACCGACTTACGGCCCTCGGTAAACAGGAACATAGGATCCGGCGTGATACCATCGACATCGTGAGCCCAAATCACCCGTGGCGACACGTTGATGCCGGCAATCAGGTTGTTGTAGTCCGCTTTGGCAACCAAACGATAGCCCCAAGCAAAGTCGGTTGGGAATGGGTTAGTTTCAGGGCCGTTGTGCAGCACCTGAATAATGGCTTCGTAACCTTCTTTGCCACCGCTGCGTGCAGTGCCCGGGCCATTGAGACGCAGTTCATCTGTGCCAGGCATATCGTGGATCCACACGCCGCCGACTTCCGCCAGCATGGTCAGGTTGTCGCTGCCAAGGGTCGGCCCAAAGAGGTGAGTCAGCGTCATCTGCGCCTGAGTGGTATCGGCGCGGATAAAGCCTTCGGCGTAGTCACCTGGGTTCACGTCTTTATTAAAGTAAGAGGTGTACTGAGATACGCCATCCAGATAGCTGTAATCAGCGCCTACCACGTTGGAGTTGGCCAGCTGCTGTGGCATGGCTGCAAACAGCAGCTCCACGTCATCGATTTGCAGTGGCTCGTCCTGACGGTGAGCGATTTCACCGGCAACCGAGGTATCACCAATCAGGGTGTTGAAGCTCACGCCATAAAGCTTGATGTCTTCAGGGTAAACAATTTGCGCCTTGGAGAAACTGTCGAGGCTGAGGAAAGTCTCCCGGTCAAGATTACCCGCGTTCATGCCAATCGTGGTCATGTCGGTCAGCAGCGGTACCAAATCGAAGTTGGCGGCAGTACCGCTGATAAGCGGACGGCGGCTGTGGTAGTTCATGAAATAGAAGCCAAACTCAGTTTCACCAAGCTCTGGCGCATAGTAACCAAGCTTAATACCGTACTGACCATCATCCTTCGGCGTCAGCTCATCCTCTACCAGGGTAACCTTGGTGGGATAAGCCAGTGCGGCGCGGATAAGGCCTGCGGTGTCATTGGCAAAGGCACCGGCGCGGATCATCTGTGCCAGCTTCTCGTACTCAGCCATCAGGAAATCAAGATTGATGTCTGGGTTGGCGTTAAAGCCAAGCTGGGCATTTTGCTGATAGCCGCCGAAACCGGCGAAATCGTTGGTCGCGAAGATTGAGCCCGGGGTTGGTACCCAAATCGGCTCCCAATCATACTGATAGAAGGCTTCGATGGTGAAGTTTTCAGTGGCACCCAACGATGCCCACACCATGCCCTGAGGGCGGAACGCTTCTTTAAGCTCAGCGCCGGGGGCATTGAGAATGTTCAGGTCAACCGGGTTGATTTCACCGATGCCGTGGGCGATAAGGGTGCTCTCACCCCAGGACACCACCTGATTACCAACGCGAATAGCCAGCGGATTCTGGCCATCGTTAAAGTCAAAGTTGGCGTATACGAAGGCATCCAGCAGGCGGATATCTTTACACTGCACTTCTTTGGCGCGTTTGTCGGCGCAGGGGTCATAGGCCTTGCCGGTAATAGGGTCGGAATAGCCAAAATTACCGTCGTTCAGCTTACGGTCGTAAAAATACATACCGCGGGCGAACAGGCCGTAGTTTTCATAGCTTAACGATAATTCGTGCAGACCTTTGAAAATCTCAGAGGTGGTATCACCCTGAGAATACAGCAGGTTACTTAAGTCGTTGTTACTGGAGTAGGAACCGGGCTGGGCCCAGATCTCGGCAGAGGTGTACTTGGTGTTGTTGAATGCGCTGTAGTTGGACCAATCGAATCTGGGATGATTGACCTTACCAATTTGGCCGTCCCAGTCGCGCTTATCTACACGCCAGCTGGCACCGAGAGTAAAGGTTGAGTCGAATGAACCCTTTACATCTCCCCAATCGAAAGATACAGCCTGAGCCACGGGAATACTTCCCAGACTCAAGGCGGACGCTACCCCCAAAGCAAGCGCCGACTTGTTAAAACCGTTTTTAACAATCTTCATGTTAGCTTTTCTCCGTAACCTGCTGGATTTTTTTATAGGTATGACAACCAACAAATGGTTAGCCTACAGGTAACACCATTGTTACAGCAATTAACAGCTGACAGCAAGGCGCGTTCAGAGAAAATTTTCTAAAGAATTGAGTACTTAGGATGAATTAATGGGGCGAGTTCAGCGGCAGAATTTGAATTTTATCTGCCGAATGGGAAAAATTACGTTCTTGCTCGAAATTATCAATATTTTTTCAATAAGTTATAAACGATAAGCCGTGCTAAATAAGCTTTTACAAATCAATCAAACGTTTAAAGTTATTACTCTATTTTGACCAGCGACACCAGTTTACCGTCCTTATCCAGCGTCATCTTGAACAGTCCCTTAACGCCATCGCGGGTCACAAAGGGGCGAAAATGCCGACCGTTGATCCACAGGATCTTGCCGTGGATATCCTTCACTTCAACCATCGTTGCAGCGCCTTGATAATAAGGCAGAAAGTCATCAAAACTGACCCGAAAGCGAAACAAAAACTCCAACATTCACTCCCAAAAATCTGAAACCTAGCCAAGTATTGGGGCAGCTACGTCTGCCCCACCTGTACTAGCGCTGTTTACCAAGCTTGGCAATTTGGCCGGGCTATTTGAGGATGCTATTTGGCCATACCGTTCGACATCGCAATTCCGCTACAAGCCTTGCACAATGCGCTCTTCACCGGAACCCAAGCCTGCGCCGCAGTGAATACGACGCAGACTCGCGCGACTGACCGGCGTCCTCTGCCGAGCATCTACTGTTTCAATACGGCTTCTTCAAGACGGCCTCTTCAATATGGCCTCAGCAGTACGGCATCTTATGAATCGTATTTTGAAACTGCGTTTATTGTGCCAACGCCTTTGACACCTTTTCAAACAGATCCCGCGACAGCTCAGGCAGGGTCAGCAGCTCATTCAGGCAAGCCTTCATCATCCCCTGACGCTTGGCATCAAACTTGGCGAACTGAATAAGCGGCGTCACGATGCGCGCGGCAACCTGCGGATTGAGTCCGTTCAGTTTGATAAGGTACTCGGTGAGAAGCTTATAGCCTTCACCGTCGGCGCGGTGAAACTGCACTGGGTTGGCAGCGGCAAACGCGCCAATCAGCGAGCGCACCCGATTGGGGTTTTGCAGACTGAAAGCCGGATGATGGCTAAGAGCGCGGATCCTGGATGGGGTGTCGTTATCCTGACGGCCGGATTGCAGCACAAACCATTTGTCCATTACCAGCGGCGTGTCTTTCCAGCGCGCTTCAAAGCGGCCAAGCAGCTCATCGGCAATGTCCATCTCACCTGCCACCGCGCCGGCAAGCGCGGCGAGGGAGTCGGTCATATTCAGGCTTTGCTCAAACTGGCTCTGCACCAAAGCCTCCGGGCACAAACCGGCGCGGCAAAGCATCGCAAGGCAGGCGTTTTTAAGTGCGCGCGCCTCTGGCGAATCTATGCCCACAAGCTCACGGTACTTGGAGAGCAGCTCATCCTCAAGATTGGCGGCAAGCTCTTCAAGAACGTAATGACGTGCATGAACGAGATGGTCAAAACTGACGCTGGCCACCTGCTCTATCAAGGCATTGATGGAAGGAATACTGATAATGCGGGCCGCAAGCGCCGGGTCGAGTTCTTCATCGAGTAGGGTCGCTCTGAACGCATCGGCAACCCGGCCATCAAGCACCATGGCTTCGCCCGCGCCGAGCGCATCATGATTTGCCCAAATGGCGCGGCTGATAAGATTCACCGACGCTTCCCAGCGGGCAACTTCGGAGCTTGCATGGCGCATCAGGGTAATCAGCTGCGAGGTGCCAAAGTCATATTCAAGCTTCACCGGCGCTGAAAAGTCCTGCAGCAATGAGGCCACGGGTTTGGCATCAAAGCCTGTAAATTCAAAACGCTGCTCAGCAAGTTTTACATCCAGCACCTGGCTTGACAGCGACTTACCGTCAGCGCTGAGCAGCTCAAGTGCAAAAGGAATGTGCATGGGCTTTGCGCCCTCACCTGCCTGCGCTGGCAACTGCTGACTGATCGACAGCGAATAGCGGCCGCTGTCGGCATCAAAGTCGTCAACAATCTTAAGTGTCGGAGTGCCGGCCTGATTGTACCAAAGGCGGAACTGACTGAGGTCGATGCCGCTGGCATCTTCCATCGCCGCGACAAAGTCATCGCAGGTAACCGCCTGACCATCGTGGCGCGCGAAATAAAGCTTCATACCGGCCTGAAATTTTTCTTCCCCAAGCAGGGTGTGCATCATACGAATAACCTCGGCGCCCTTGTTGTACACGGTCACGGTATAAAAGTTATTCATTTCAATCACGCTTTGCGGCCGAATGGGGTGAGCCATAGGGCCTGAATCTTCTGCAAACTGCTGATTTTTGATGACTTCAATCGCCTGAATGCGGTTTACCGCCCGCGAGCCCACATCGGAGCTGAATTCCTGATCGCGGAACACGGTCAGGCCTTCTTTAAGGCTTAACTGGAACCAGTCGCGGCAGGTCACCCGGTTGCCGGTCCAGTTGTGGAAATACTCGTGGCCGACCACAGACTCGATGCCGTGGAAGTCATCGTCGGTGGCGGTTTCAACATCGGCAAGCACGTACTTGGTGTTGAAGATATTCAGGCCCTTGTTCTCCATGGCGCCCATGTTGAAAAAGTCCACCGCCACTATCATGTAGATATCAAGGTCGTACTCAAGCCCAAAGCGGCGCTCATCCCACTCCATCGATTTTTTAAGGCTCACCATGGCGTGGTGTGCCTTATGAAGATTGCCTTTATCGACAAACACCTGCAGCGCAACGTTGCGGCCAGATGCGGTGGTGAAACTGTCTTCGAGCAGATCAAAGTCGCCGGCCACCAGTGCAAACAGGTAGCACGGCTTGGGGAACGGGTCATCCCACACCACAAAGTGACGCTCGCCGGGCAGCTCACCGCTGTCGACCTTGTTGCCGTTACTCAAAAGATAGGGAAAGCCAGCCTTGGGGGCTTCGACGCGCACCCGATAGGTGGCAAGCACGTCCGGGCGGTCGAGAAAATAGGTGATACGGCGAAAGCCTTCTGCCTCGCACTGGGTGCAATAGGCGCCGTCCGACATGTACAGACCTTCGAGACTGGTGTTACCAAGCGGGTCAATTTCGGTCTCGATTTCAAGGCTGAAGTGCGCAGGCAGGTTAACCAGTTTCAGCTGGCCGGGCAAAAGCTCATACGCATAGGGCTTGCCGTCCACTTTCACCGAAATCAGTTTCAGACCATCGCCATCGAGCAGCAAGGGCTCGCCTTGGCGCTCGGTATTGAACTCACTTGTTGCGATTACCCGGGTGGCATTGGGAAACAGGTTTACATCCAACGCCAGGGTGCTGATGGTAAATGCCGGCGCCAGATAGTCTTTAAGGTGCTTTGCTTGTAATTCGGACATAATGATCCCTTGTCGTCTTTGCTGAAAAAAAACGCGCCGGAGCGCGTTTTAGTCAGAGGTTACCGCCTTGGTTACTGCGCGGGATTTTTCGCGAGCTTGCCAGCATCGACCAAATCGAGGGTGATGTAGGCGGTCTCATCGAGGAATGGATCCGGCGCTTCCATATCTTTCTCAATATCATCGAGCTTGGCGACCTTTTCAAGGCCGGCGCGTACACGGCGCTCGTTGGTACGGTCAAGCTGCTTCTTATCGTCGGCTTCACGCTCGGCGACACGCTCGCTTTCAACCAAGGACACGGATTTTTCGTTGTGATGCTTTTTGTATTCGGCAATATCCTGATAGATATAGCCAAACTCTACGTCGCTCTTGATACGGGCCTGATGTTTGGCATCAAGCTCAGCTACCAGCGGCGCACTTATCACATCCACAGTGTTGTACTGGGCAACCGGCACTTTATCCCATGGCAGTGCGTTATCTTCTTCCGCTTCACCGTATTCACCGGGCTCAAGCGCACTCGGGAACGGGATATCCGGCGTCACACCTTTAAGCTGCGTACTGCCGCCGTTGATGCGATAGAACTTCTGAATAGTGTACTGCACATGGCCAATCGGCTTTTCGTACAGATCGTAAATCCGCGCCAGCCCCTTGTGCTGCTGCACTGTGCCTTTACCGAAGGTGGATTCACCAACGATAAGCGCACGATGATAATCCTGCAGCGCGGCGGCAAAAATCTCAGATGCTGATGCGCTGTAACGGTCAACCATCACGGTCAGCGGGCCGGAATAGCTCACCTTGCCGTCGTTGTCGCGGTGCTGTGACACCTTGCCGTTGGCATCGCGCACCTGCACCACAGGCCCCATGTCGATAAAGAGGCCGGTCAGCAGTACAGCTTCGGTGAGTGCACCACCGCCGTTGCCGCGAAGGTCAATCACCACCCCTTCCACTTTCGCTTCATTCAGGGTTTGCAGCTCTTTTTCCACATCCTGAGACAGGTTCATGTAGAAACCGGGAATTTGGATAACACCGACCTTACGATTGGCGTATGGGCCTTCTTTGGGTTCAATCACCTTGGAGGTCGCGGCGCGATCTTCCAGACGAATTTTATCCCGCACCAGTACCACTTCGACCGGCTTGGCGTTGGAGCCGCCTTTCTTGGGCAGAATTTGCAAGGTCACTTTGCTGCCCTTGGGGCCCTTGATAAGGTCAACCACGTCATCAAGACGCCAGCCAATCACATCAACAACAGGCGCTCCTTCCTGACCGACACCTATGATGCGATCGTCAGGAGACAGCTTTTCGCTGCTGGCGGCCGGGCCTCCGGCAACCATGCTCTTGATAACGGTATAGTCATCGTCCATCTGCAGCACAGCGCCAATGCCTTCGAGGCTTAGGTTCATTTCCATCTGGAAACGCTCGGCGTTGCGTGGCGACAGATAGCTGGTGTGCGGCTCGATGCTGCGTGAGAACGCATTCATCACGGTCTGGAACACATCTTCGCTCTGGGACTGGCCCAAACGCTTGATGGCGTTGTTGTAGCGCTTTTGCAGCACATCAACAATTTCAGGCCAGGTTTTGCCGGTGAGCTTTAAGTTAAGCGCATCGTATTTAACCCGCTGACGCCACAGCTCCTGAATTTCAGCTTCGTTCTTGGCCCAGGGCGCATCTTCGCGGTCAAACTGGTACTTGTCACCGGCCTGGGTAAAGTCCATCTCTTTATCGAGCAGACTCAAGGCATAGACAAAACCTTCGTAGCGGCGTTTCTGCGCTTGATCGAACATGGCGTAAGCTGCGGTCAAATCACCGCTTTTCAGCATGTCGTCAAACTGGGTGCGATATTTGGCAAAGCCGTCGATGTCGGCCTGGGTCATCACATTGCGGCGATAATCCAGTTGCTCAAGGAAGCGGTCATAGATTTGGCCTGAAAACGCATCGTCCAGGCTGAATCTGTGGTAGTGAGAGCGGGTGAAGAGGTCAGCAACCCGCTTGGCAGCGGCTTTGTGCTGCGGCTCTTGCACCAAGGAGGGCAGCTCATCGATTTGAATCGCAGGGGTAACGGCCCACACTGCTGAGCCCCACAGGGCTCCGGTTATGGATACCGCCAGGGATATTTTTCGCATCAACAAGCTACTCCTTGAACTTCAATGAATTACAGCAGTATATACTCGGCGCGGACTTTCACTGTCAAGCCAGAATCCAGCTGTACGTGCACATCAGCTTTATTGATGTCCACAATTGAACCGGCCACAGGTGACTGACCCAATTTTACGTTAACGCGTTGGGAGACTTTCAGCTCTTCAAGCTTGGCTGGCACCAGGTTAACCTGAGGTGCGGGCGCCTTGGCAGGCTCCTGACGACGTGGCTTGTCTTTGGCAGGTTTGTTGTCGCGGTTGTCACGGTTATCGCGACGGGCTTCAACTTTGCGGCCTTCTGGCTTACGACCTTCAGGACGTGGGCGTGCCTTACGCGGGGCAGCCTCTTCGCCTTCGGCAGGCTTGGCACGCTCGGCGCGTTTGGCCTTGGCCTTATCCTGACTTTCTTTCAGTGTAGCCTGTGCATGGTCGATATGTTCCTGCTCAAGCTCGCCGCAAGGGTTGCCATCGAGGTCCACACGTACGGCGCCGAGTTTGATGCATTTAAGATAACGCCAGCTGCTGGTATAACGGCGAAGCGCTACGCGCAGTTGGGTTTTACTGACTTTAGAATCATCAGCCAACCTGTCAGCCAAATCTTGAAACAGACCAATCTTCAGTGGCTTGGCATCGCCCTCGGCCACGAAGCACAAAGGGAATGTTTCACATAAATACGCGAGGATCGCGTTGGTGTCGGTCAACTTTTCTGTTGATTCCATCATTACTTCCACAGTTACTAGGTATACATGCCCTGCGTGCAACTGATTGCAGGACATAGGTTATTCTTTACTCGCTGACCGGATTGGCCAACACACAAATTATCATCTTCCCCGCGCTTGCCAAAGCGTTAATAACCATTGCTAACAATTTTTATCATTCGCTGCAAAAATATGCCGCAGGCAAACGCGCAAGCAGCCTATTATAGTGACCGCTTGGGCGAATGCGACTGGGATTTGTCGAAAACTGGCGACTTATTGAGCAAACAAGGCCTTTTCGAAGCAGCGCACCAGGGCTTCGAGCCCTGTCTGATCTTCTTCATCGAAGCGATTGAAGCTTGGACTGTCGATATCGAGCACCGCAACCACCTCGCCATCACGGCGCACCGGCACCACAATTTCGGAGTTTGAGGCAGCGTCACAGGCGATATGACCATCAAACTGATGCACGTCCATCACCCGCTGAGTGGTATCGGTGGCAGCGGCAGTACCGCACACGCCCTTACCCCATGGGATGCGGGTACAGGCAACCTTGCCCTGGAATGGCCCCAGCACCAGCACATCACCACGGCGGACATAAAAGCCCACCCAGTTAAGGTCTTCCAGGTTCTGATTCAGCAGCGCCGAAAAGTTGGCCATCGCGGCAACCAAATCATCTTCTCCAGCCAGTAAGGCCTCGGCCTGACGGCACAGGGAGTCGTAAAACGCGTGTTTCATGCTATTTCCTGCCACTTCTATATTGCTGTTGCTTGTATGAATTATTGTGGCTCTGCCTTTTTGGCCGCCTTTTTCACTGGCTCTGCCGCTTTTTCGGTGGCATTGCCTTTGAGCAGCGATGATAGATCATCTTTTCGGGTGGCAAAATAGAATGCCAGCTTTTCGATGGTCGCTTCGTCCAGACCGCACTCGGCCTGTTCAATAAAAGGGATAAGGCTGTCGGCGATGTCCAGCATCTTATCGTAGGCATCAGCCTCCTTTTTCGATGTAAAAGTCATCTTCTCCACCCCATCTCTGACCACCACATACTGTGTGATTACCGCCATGATAGCCCTCGCACTGTTTATTTATACAGTAAGCGAGTTTCACAGCTTTTATCCAAAGATGCAAGTAGTTAACAGGATCTGATACACTCGTACGCTCAAATACGCTTGGAAGAGGTGGATACCTCTGCCAAAGCCTGAACCTGAAGGAATTGCTGCTCACCGTTATGCAAGACGATGATATCGACAATTCGGTGACTCTCTGCCGCGCCTGCGATCTGGCGGTGCGGCGCAGGGCCCTGCCAAGTAACGTGCGCGCACTGTGCCCGCGCTGCCACACTGCCCTCTACGATACGCCGTACTGTTCTATCAACGGTATGTTGGCGCTGTGCATTTCCGCGCTGGCGCTGTTTATTCCAGCCAACGTGTTTCCGGTGCTGGAGCTGCATTTCCTCGGTTCAGTACGTACCGCTACCGTGTTCGACGGCGCGATGGCGGTGATGGATCTTGGCTATTGGATTGTGGGTATTGCGGTGCTGGTTGCCGCTGTGCTTGGCCCGGGGATTTTGCTGCTGTCGATTTTTGCCCAGTTGCTGCTGGTAAAATCCGGACTTACCACGTCCTGGCAGCGTAGCCTTTATACCCGGCTTTTAAAGCAGCAGGGGCTGCTGAGTCAGCTCACCATGCTTGAAATCTATGTCATTAGCTTTTTGGTGTCGGCGTTTCAGCTTTCTGATTTTTCGGATATTTATTTTGGCGTTGGCACCTTTTCCTTCACCATGCTGTTTTTGGTTACGCTGTTTTTGCAGCGCGAATACAGCATCGAGCATATGTGGAGCTACCTGAATGACTGACAGGCACCAATCCACAGGTAAACACATCGGCCTTTGCCACTGCAGCGTGTGCCATCAGACCAACCCGATTGAGCTAAGCCATTGCAGCCGCTGCGGCGCAGAAAATAAACCACGGGATTACAGCAGCCTGCATAAAAGCTGGGCGCTGCTTATCACAGCGGCCATTTTGCTTATCCCGGCCAACATCTACCCTATCACCACCCTGGTGAATCAGGGCAAGGTGACCCACGACACGATTTTCAGCGGCATCACCCATCTGGTGCACTCGGACATGCTGCCGATTGCCATCATAGTATTTACCGCCAGTATTCTGGTGCCCTGGCTTAAGATTATCGGACTCGCCACTTACCTTATTGCCATCAGCTTTGATTTGCCGGTGTCCAAGCGCAAGCTGATGGCCGGATTTCATTTCATCGAATGGATCGGTCGCTGGTCGATGCTCGATTTGTTCGTGATTTCATTAACCGTTGCCCTGGTGAACATGGGTCAGCTGCTGGATGCCAAACCGGCACCGGCTGCCACCGCATTTGCGCTGGTGATTTTGCTGACCCAACTGGCCGCCAAGGTACTGGATACTCGTTTACTCTGGGATCGACTGGACGTTAAAAATGACAAACATTGAAGCCCCAAAGGTGGTCAAGAAAAAACTCTTCTCCCCGGTGTGGCTGCTGCCTCTGGTAGCAATGGCCCTTGCGGCCTGGCTAGGGATTAAAAGCATTCGCGAATCTGGGGTGGAAATTCAAATCCACTTCCCGAGCGCCACCGGTATAGACGTGGGTAAAACCCTGGTGAAGTATCAGGGTCTTACTGTGGGCAAAGTCACCGACATCACCATGGATGAAGATCTGAAAGGGGTGAATGTCACCGTGATGATGGATTACCGCGCCGGGCCATACCTTCGCGAGCATTCACTGTTTTGGTTGGTGTCGCCCAAGGCAAGCATCACCGGGGTATCGGGCCTCGATGCGCTCTTTTCCGGTAACTATATTGCGGTGCAGCCCGGCGATGGCGACAGTGTCACCCAATTTGAAGCCCTGCGTGAAGCGCCGCCGCTGGCGCCGGGTAATGAAGGTTTGCTGGTAGAACTCAGCACCGACAAACTTGGCTCCCTCGATGTTGGCTCGGCAGTGTATTTCCGGCAGATTCCGGTGGGTAACCTTGTCAGTTACCGCCTCGAAGGCAACAAGCGCATTGTGCTTGGCGCCTTTATTCAGCAGCAATACGCCCATTTGGTAAAGCGCGACAGCCGGTTCTGGAACGTCTCAGGCCTGAGTGTTGATGCAAGCCTGAAGGGCATTAAAGTGGAAAGTGAAAGCCTCGCGGCGCTGCTTGCCGGCGGCATTAGCTTCAGTACGTCCGACAAAGGCGAAAATGCCACCCACGGCGCCAGCTTTATGCTCCACAGCAGTGAAACCGACGCCCTTGGCGGATACAGCATCACCCTGCTTGCTGACAATGCCGACGGCATTGGTACCGGCACCGCCATCATCTATCGCGGCATTGAAGTAGGCAAAATCACCAAAACCGAGCTGACTGACAAAGGCGTGCGCTTAAGCGCCTTTATCAATCACGATCAGGGCCAGCTCCTTGGCGCTGACACCCAGTTCTGGCGAGAAGGCGCTGATATTTCCCTGAGCGGTGTTAAGCATGCGGCGCGCCTTGTCACCGGTGATGTGATTGCCATCAGCCCGGGTCAGGGGCAGATGAAAGACACCTACTCGCTTGGCTCCAAAGCGCCGGACGTGATGCAGGCGAATAAAGCCAAAATCACCATCCGCTCTGACGTCAGCACCGGCGCGGCCGCCGGCACCGAAATCCGGTACCGCAACCTGCCAATCGGTCAAATCACCGCGGTGCGCCTTGCCAGCGATTTGGCAAGCGTTGAGTACACAGGAGAAATCCAGCCTGAATTCAAACGTCTGCTGCTAAGCGGCAGCTATGTGGTGCCTGAGTCGGCGCTGAGTGTTGATGCCTCCCTCGACGGCTTGAAGGTGGCCGTGGGCGACACAGCAACCCTTATCAAAGGTGCCCTCACGCTGGTACCCGGCGAAGGCGCGCCCCTGGGTGCCAATCCTGAGCTACAGCTGCACCCTTCACAGGATGCACAACACCGCAGCCAGGTTGCCGCCAAGCGCACCAATATCATTCTTCAAAGCAGCGAGGGCGCCGACCTTACCCCAGGCAGCCCCGTGTATTACAAGAAAATGCAAATCGGTGAAGTGACCGATGTGCGCTGGCAAAGCAAAGATGACAGCTTCAGCATCAAGCTTGCCATCGACAACACCTTTATCAGCCTGATTGGACCGCGGACACTGTACTGGAAGCAATCAGCGGTCTCGGTAGATGCGTCGCTCAAGGGCCTTAAACTCGATGTGGCCACCCTGCCCGGTCTGGTGCGCGGCGGTATTGCCATTGGTCTTCTGGACGAAGGCACGGTCAAGGCACAAAAGCATTTATACGGCAGCGAGGAGCTGGCAAAAGCACAGGCGCACCCCATCAGCCTGAAACTACCTGCCGATGCGCGCATCAAGGCCGGCGCGGCTATCCGCTATCAGGGGCATCAGGTCGGTGAAGTGACCGAAGTGCACCTGCAAGCCAATTTAGGCGCGCTGCAGGCCCATGGTTATCTTTACGGTGAATACGCGGATAACTTCAGCCGCAGTGACAGCCGCTACGTGCTGACCGATGCCGAAATATCTTTAAGCGGCGTGAAAGCACCGGAAGCCCTGCTTGAAGGCGCGTTTTTGTCGGTACTGCCGGGTAAATCCCCAAGCCACAGCAGCAGCTTTGAGGTAGCCGCGCAGCAGGAGCATTACGCTGCGCTTCCAACCGATGCGCTTAAAATCACCCTCGAGCGCAGCACCCTTGGCTCCATCAAGGCAGGTAGTCAGATATTCTTCCGTGGCATCCCCATCGGCGCCGTGGATGGATTTGCCCTCGCGCCGTCGGGTAACAAGGTGGAGCTCTACGCCCATATCGCGCCTGAGTATCGCCATCTGGTTAACGCCAGCAGCCGCTTTTTTGACCTCTCCGGCGTCAATCTGGAATTTGGCCTGTTCTCGGGAGCCAAAGTACAAACCGGCTCGCTTGAAACCATACTCGCCGGCGGCATTGGTGTGGCAACCGAAAAACCAACCTCGGTGCAAAACCGTTTGGGCGACGGGCGGGTGTTTGAACTCTTCCCTGAGGCGGACAAAGCCTGGCTTGAGTGGACCTTGCAATAAGGCGAGCCTTTACTCATCAATTCTGTGATGGGTTTTACTTCAACAAAACGGGCCGCTTTAAGCGGCCCTTCTTTTTGTCAAAGGCCGCGGCCTACGGCCTTTGACATTGGGCGGCTTACAATCCGCCTTTGCCACCATGGTAAAAAATACAATTCCGATGACGCAAATCCAAAAGTACGAAACTCACGTATGTCATCAGGCTGTCATCTCTCCCTGTTGAACTTATCCCAATCTGTAAAGGCCAACGCTGTTGCCAGGCGATGCTCTTGGCAGATGAGATTGCAGCGACTTATTGCGCGAATTATTCCGCAAATAATTGCGCGAATGATTGCTCGGGATAAGCCGATGTGATGGCAGCACGCAACACCGGCAAGGCAGGCAAAGGTTGCAAAGTCAGTGGTATTTGGGTAGTCTCATGAGTCCTCACAACTGCCTTTTGCAAATTTTGCTAAGGATTATTTATAGTTAGATTAATTCGCCCCTTAAGGCGATCAGAATTAAGGAGTGTGGCACATGTCATACAAATTTGATGGCCATGAAATCAGCGTGGCATTCCCGGTAAATTCCATTTCGCTCAACAAGAGCTCCATCGCCTTCACCGACAAGCGCGGCAGCAAGCGCCAAACCTTTAAAAAGCGCACCGAAGCCCTGAAGTTTATGCAGTGGTTGTTAAGCAGCAACAAATAATCCCCTGATCCCGGAACTCCCCTATCCTCTCACTTAGTTTTTAAGTTGAGCTCCGATGTGGATGGCGGCCTCGGCTGGAAATACGATTTCACAGGTATCTTCCGGCCAAGGCACACAACGCACCCAAGCCAAGTCTCGGATCCCTCGGTTCACCTTATGGGCAAGTCGCTAATCAGCTACCTGGCACTTCCGCGACCAGACACTTCCGTCACCTGGCACTTCAGCTACCTGAAACTCATTCTCCGAAAGGTGAAAAAACTCCGGATATTTACGCCGGTAGCGCGGCAGCATCGACACATTGCCCCTAAGACCGCCCTGATGCACATAAAGCCAGGGGCCGGGCTCTGAATCCATCAACGCCTTTAACACCAAGAGGCCGCAGGGGTCGTACAGTAGCTCAAACTCAATGCCTTGCTGCTTCATTTTTGCCCATATTTCAAGCTCTTCACGGCGAAGTTTGGCATAGTGATGCCGTGCGCCCACCACCTTGGGATAAATAGACTCATCCATCGAAAGCTCTGCAAACTGCTCTTGCAGGTAAGCCGCGTCGCCCACGACAGGACAAGTGACAACCTGAAAAGACGGCTGTGGATACGGCGTATCAACAGATGGCGGCTTTGTGAATAACGGCTCAGAAAAGACAGTTTGCTGACAACGAAGCGCCTCCTGACCAAAAAATTCGGACAAATACAGCGCCGTACTGCCGGTGCCGGACGGCAAAAAGACATTCAGCGACGACAGCCTTTGCTCGCGGGCAAAATCAACTATTTCCCGCCCTAATTGATGAACCCCGGCGCGGGCCAGACTACAGCGCCCACCTTCGGGAATGTAAAGCAGCTGTTGGCGGTCTGGCCTGTTAAGACGCTCAGTCTCAATGTACGAGCGCGCCGACATTCCCTTTAAGGGCACTTCAAGCACCTTGGCTCCCATAGCGATGGCACCGCCAAAGTTACCGGTTTCGCCGCGAAATAAACTCCCGGCAATATGGTCGACATAAAACTCAAGCTGCCAGCCGCGCCTTTGGGCAAGGGCTGCCATTGAATAAAGCGAGTTGGATTGGGGCGAGCCATAACTTATCAGGGTGGTTACGGCGGGGAAATCGCCACTTAGCAAACTGGCAAACTTACGCCCCTTGTTACCGCTGAAGGGCTCAGGCAGTAAATCGTCCCGCTTAAGCCACAGCGGTTTACCATAAAAATCAATCAGGTCGACCGAACTTGGATGACTGGCACGGCTTTTATCATTTGCCGGGCTTTCATGATTAGCTTGGATTTGATGAGTCGCAGTGCATTGATTAGTCGAGGAGCTTGGATGAGTCATGGGCCCTGAACGCAAAATGAATTGAATGGCTTGCATTAAGTGTACCTGCATCAGCGCAGCTTGTGCAGCTCGTGCTTCCTGTGCGGCCACTGCGACGGGCAAAATCTATGGTCATTTTCGCCGTTTATCGATTAAAAAGCTCATTCACAGCCAAACCATCACCACTAAACCTTTGAATTTACGCGACATAAATGATGGCATACATATTGCTTTTGTTAATTCAAGCTGAATTGAGTATTGCATACAGGAGCTGTGATGAGCGTACTTCGTCTGATCTTCAATATCGCCTGGTTTATCATGGGCGGCTTTGTGATGGGCCTTGCCTGGTGGCTTGCGGGCATTTTGTGTTTTATCAGTATTATCGGCATACCCTTTGGCCGCGCCTGCTTTGTGATTGGCGAGCTTGCGTTTTGGCCCTTTGGTCAGGAACATGTGTCACGCCGCGAGCTGACCGGTCTTGAAGACTTGGGCACAGGTACCCTGGGGATGGTTGGAAATATCGTGTGGTTTTTGCTGTTCGGGATTTGGCTTGCGATTGGCCACCTGACCCACGCCCTTGCCTGCTTTGTAACTATTATCGGTATTCCTTTTGGTATTCAGCACCTTAAGCTTGCGCTTCTGAGCCTGACCCCCATAGGCCGCACCGTAGTCGCCCGCGCCTGAGTTCATTTGCCCATTGAGTGACATAAGCGCCAGCCAAGTGATACGGGCCAATTAATCCAGCGCTTCTGGCAAATGATTGGCCATAATTTCCGCCACATCTATCCGCTGCAGGCCTTGATTGAAGATGGCCTGCCAGCGCCGCCCTTCCGGTGTATTTTTAAAGGCAACATACAGGTGCTTATTGGCCAGCAAGGTGCGGTTAAGCTGCAGCTTGTCGGTCAATGGCTCGAATTTGGCCTGACGTAACAGATAGCGCATCACATACACGTCTATTACCGCTGCATCGATGCGCCCCGCCGCCACTTTTTTAAGATTATGCTCATCAGAGGTCACCGCTTCTGCAGCCTGCAAATCATCGGCAATGGCACGGTCAAGCTCTTCAATGTTGACATAGCCCTGTACCACCCCAAGCCGATACTGACGTAAATCCTGCACCGAACTCCAACTGATGGGGTTCTGGCGCTGCTCTACCAGTCCAAGCGGGCTCATGCCCATCGGCTCAGAAAACACAAAATGGACGGTATCTGAGTAATATTCAGGAAAATAGCCGATATAGGGCGAGCTTTGCTGCTGCGCCAGCTTAACCGAGCGGCTCCAGGGGTAAAAATCGATTTCAAGCTGATGCCCCATTGCCGCAAAGGCCGCCTTGGCGACGGCAGCGCAGGCACCCTGGGCTGCCAAATCGTGCCCCGCATAGGGCGGCCAGTGCAGTGACGTCAGCCGTACCACCTCAGCCTTTAGCGGCGCCGGACAACCAAGGCTTAAGATAAGCAGGGCCAGCAGTGGCAGCTGCCGGGTAATATTCATGGCCAAAAATCCATCATAGCAAGCCTTGAAGTCCAGTATAGCAAGCTGCAGGGATGAACATGACGAGCATCTTGTCCGATATTAAGCTAGGCAAGCCTTAACCGCCGGACATACATAGGTACAAACATTGATACAAATATCGCGACAAACATCGCGACAAGCTTTGGGACAAGCCTTCGCGGCTGCATTCTGCTTGATGCAGCCGCATTGGGTGCTCTTTGTGAGTTCAGGGGTTTCGGGGACTTTCGCCGCTACGCTGCGCCCTTGATATGGGACGCCTCAGGTTGCAGCAGGGTATCCAAACGCGCCATCAGGGCACAGAGTACGCCCTGGCGGCGCAGGTTTTCCACCACGCCGGGGCTGAAACGCTCAAGGCGCAACATGGCGCTGATAATCACCCGGCAATCAAGCAGGCTCGCCTGTGCCAGATAATCCGGTTTATCCACCAGGTGCGTGCGGTCGTACCAGGCCTTCCAATCAAAATCGTCAAGCTCAAGCTTTGCGCGCCGTAACTGGTCGATAAAAGCCTTGGTGTCGCCGCTTGCCTGCTGGTGCTCGCCGGCGGCAAGCCAGGCAAGATAAGGTTGATAGAGTCCAAACCCATCGGTTGATGATTGACTGTGCATACATCCTCCTGAAAGCTGTGACCATCTGCCATCAAGTTAAAGCATCATCCGTACCAAGGTCAGCATGGGTCAGGCCCACTGAACGCAGGCTGAATAACCCAAAAGTGCTTTGGCCGTGAACGGTGGCAACGTACACTGAGCTGACCCTTTGTTTAGTAATTGGAAATCAGATGAATTATTGGCTGATGAAATCTGAACCCGACGAGTTCAGCATCGACGATTTGGCCCGCAGACCCAATCAGACCGAGGGTTGGCACGGCATTCGAAACTATCAGGCGCGCAATTTTATGCGTGATGCGATGCAAATTGGTGACCGAGTGCTGTTTTACCATTCGAGTTGCAAAGTGCCTGCCGTGGTAGGCATTGCCGAAATTGTCAGCGACATCTACCCCGATGCCAGCGCCTGGGATCCCGAGTCTCCTTATTTCGACCCCAAATCACCACAGGACTCGCCACGTTGGTTACAGCGTGATATACGTTTTATCAAACGTTTTACCCGACCCGTAACCTTAAGCGCCATCAAAGCCCATCCCGGCCTTGCCGACATGCTGCTGGTGCAAAAAGGTTCGCGGCTGAGTATTCAGCCGGTGAGCGAAGCACACTGGCAGCTCATCCATCACATGGCAGGAGAGTCTTTATGAAAAACAAGTGGATGTTATTGGTGTTAACCGCCGTGCTGGCGGGCGGTGTCAGCGTTGGTGCCAGCGCCAAGGACGATAAAGATCATAAGGGTCATAAAGAGAGCAAGGATCACAAGTCCTACAAAGACGACCGATACGACAGTTACGGCAAGGATCTCCCGCCGGGGCTTGAGAAGAAAGTCGCCAAGGGTGAGCCGCTGCCACCGGGCTGGCAGAAAAAATATCGCCGTGGCGACATTATGGATCTGGATATTTTCGACCGCGGCGTGCAGGTCGGTCCGATTGGTATTGGCGGTGAAATCACTATCCGCATCGACGATCAGCTGTTTAAGGTGCACGACAAAACCCGGCGGATCATCGACATCATCACCGAATAAACATCGGATGATAAAAAGAAGGGAGCCAGCGGCTCCCTTTTCTGTTTCTACGTCTGTTGCTGCGTCTGTTTCGATGCTTGTCTGTTTCTGCGCCTCTCTGTTTGGACTTCCGCGCCTCTTTTCCCATAAACCGCAATCAGGCCAGCGTGAGCGCTGATATCAAAGCCTATTAATCACCATCCAGCATGCGGCCAAGGCCGCCAAGCACCGAGCCTTCACCGCGGCTTGAACCACCCGCCGATGGCGCATGGGCAATAATTCGGTCGGCCATGCGCGAAAACGGCAGGCTTTGCAGCCACACTGTGCCATGGCCTCTGAGGGTCGCCAAAAACAGCCCCTCACCGCCAAACACCATGGATTTAAGCGAGCCTGCGCGCTGAATGTCGTAATCGATGCCGGGGGTAAAGCCCACCAGACAGCCGGTATCCACCCGCAGCGTCTCACCTCTGAGCTCCTTTTTAATCAAGGTGCCACCGGCGTGCACAAAGGCCATACCGTCACCTTCGAGTTTTTGCATGATAAAGCCTTCACCGCCAAAAAAGCCGCTGCCAAGGCGCCTGTTAAAGGTGATACTGATTTTGGTGCCAAGGGCTGCTGCCAAAAAGCTGTCTTTTTGCAGAATAAGCTCGCCGCCAAGGCTCGCCATATCCAGCGCCAGCAGAGTGCCTGGATACGGCGCGGCAAAGGCAACCCGGCGCTTGCCGTGCCCCTGATTGGTAAAGTGGGTCATAAACAGGCTCTCGCCGGTGAGCACTCGCTTGCCCGCGCCCATCAGGGCTCCGAAAAAGCCGGACTCGGGCTCTGAGCCATCGCCCATGCGGGCCTCAAACTGAATGCCCTCTTCCATGTAGGTCATGGCGCCGGCCTCGGCAATCACGGTTTCACCGGGATCAAGCTCCACTTCCACCAACTGCATGCTTTCGCCGCGAATTTCATAGTCCACTTCGTGACAACGTCTCATTATGTAGTCCCCATCTGACCTTTGACTGATGCGACTCAACATAAGACATAATATGTCAGTTGTCAGCGAGGAAATGTAAACATCTGTGTATTCAGCCGTTGCAAACTGTTAACCAAGCCCCTCGGGCATCCCCGCCGGCGCTCTGGCAAACTCCTCCAGAATCAGCTCGGTAAACAGCCTGCCGGCGCGGCCCAGTGGGCGCTCCAGGGTTGAAACCAGCTGCGGAATAAAGGTAAAGCGACTGCCGCCAACAAAATCCAGCTCCATCAGCTGACCGTTTTTAAGCTCATCACGAATAAGAAAGTCCGGCATCCAGCCAAAGCCAAGCCCCTTCAGCAGCGCGTTCTTTTTCATGATAAAGCCGGAAAGATAAAACACTTTATCGCCGCCAAATTGCAGCTCATCGCGATAGGTTTTCACCGGCGATGAGTCTTCGATGGTCAGCTCTACGTGTTGCTGAAGCTCGGTCAAGGTCAATGCTGTTCGGCCCACCAGCGGATGATAGGGCGCAGTGACCAGCACACTGGTGATGGCAGGCAGCGGCTTGGCGGAATAATAGGGGCCGGTGCGATAGTCTTTTACCAGCATCAAGTCGGCATTGTCGCGCTCAAATCTGTGCTGCACGCCGCCCAGAAACTCCATATTGAGCTGAATTTTCGTAGGAATTTGATGCTCTGCCATGCGCTTGAGCGCAGTCATAATTGGCTCCATCGGCAAGGCGCCATCAATCACCAGCTCAAGCTTGGGCTCCCAGCCCTCACTGAAACGGCTCGCCAGATGCTCGATATTGGCAAGATGAGACAACAGCCGCTGGCCCTCGGCCAAGATTACCCGCCCTTCGGCGGTCAGCTCGGCCCGGTACTGCTCGCGGGACAAGAGCGTGACACCAAGGTGCTGCTCCAGCTTTTTAATCTGATAACTCACCGCCGACTGGGCCTTGTGCAGCCGCTCCGCCGCCTTGGCAAAACTGCCCTCTTCCACCAGCACTTCCAATACCTTAAAGGCATCCACGTCGATGCGCATCTGGCCCAACCTCGCTCAATCAATGACCTAAATCGTAACGCCAAGTTTACCATCTAATTTTTAGATGGAGATTCCCGATTAATTATTCTTTTTTTTGTACAAGTCGGCAACTAAATTGATACCCAGATCACATATAGCGCCCATGCGGCCGTGAGCGGGCAAAAAAGCCCCATTGAGGATAAAAACAAATGCCATTCTATGTGAAACAAGGTCAAATCCCGCACAAACGCCATATCGCGTTTGCCAAGGAAAACGGCGAGCTTTACCGCGAAGAGCTGTTCTCAACCCACGGGTTTTCGAACATCTATTCCAACAAGTACCACCACAATATGCCCACCAAGGCGCTGGAAGTGGCCCCGATGTCACTGTCCCACGGCGCAACCTGGGTCGATTCACTGGTACAGAATTACAAACTCGACTCCCGTCTGGCCGATGGCGAAGGCAATTTCTTCTCTGCCCGCAACAAGATTTTCTTTAACTCAGACGTAGCGCTCTACACCGCCAAGGTAACTGCTGATACCAACGAGTTTTACCGTAACGCCTATGCCGATGAAGTGGTATTTGTCCACGAGGGTAACGGCGTGCTGCTGTCGGAATATGGCGAGCTTGAAGTGAAAAAGTGGGACTATCTGGTTATCCCGCGCGGCACCACTTATCAGCTTAAGTTCAACGATTACAGCAATGTACGTCTGTTCGTGATTGAATCTTTCACCATGGTGGAAATTCCAAAGCATTTTCGTAACGAATACGGCCAGCTGCTGGAATCCGCCCCTTATTGCGAGCGCGATATCCGCGTGCCTGAGCTTAAGGACGCCGTGGTTGAGCGTGGAAACTTCCCGCTGGTGTGCAAGTTTGGCGATAAGTATCAGCTGACACAGCTCGAGTGGCACCCCTTTGACCTGGTCGGCTGGGACGGCTTTGTCTATCCCTGGGCCTTCAACATCACCGAATACGCGCCGCGAGTAGGCAAAATCCACCTGCCGCCGTCAGACCATTTGCTGTTTGTGGCCAGAAACTTCGTTATCTGTAACTTTGTGCCGCGCCCTTACGATTTCCACCCGCAGGCAATTCCGGCCCCGTACTACCATAACAACATCGACAGCGACGAAGTGCTCTACTACGTCGACGGTGATTTTATGAGCCGCACCGGCATTGAAGCCGGTTACATCACCCTGCACCAGAAAGGCGTGGCCCACGGCCCGCAGCCTGGCCGCACCGAGGCGTCCATCGGTAAGAAGGACACCTAC
Organism: Shewanella jiangmenensis; assembly: GCF_018596335.1. GTDB lineage: Bacteria > Pseudomonadota > Gammaproteobacteria > Enterobacterales > Shewanellaceae > Shewanella > Shewanella jiangmenensis. The sequence goes on from NZ_JAHEPS010000005.1 coordinate 302,492, forward strand.
GAATACGCGGTGATGGTAGATACCTTTGCGCCACTGCAGCTGACCGAACACGTGAAAAACTGCATGGCACCCGATTACAACCGCTCCTGGCTCGAAGACTAATCACAACAATTCCAGGCAGCAATCCATTGAAAGAGGACAAGACAATGGCAAGCGAAACCAATCCACTGGGCCTGCTCGGCATCGAATTTACCGAGTTTGCAACGCCCGATAACGATTTCATGCACAAGGTGTTTCTGGACTTTGGTTTTTCCATGCTGAAAAAGCACAAGGAAAAGGACATCTACTATTACCAGCAAAACGACATCAACTTTTTGATGAACCGCGACCGCGCCGGTTTCTCGGCCGGTTTTGCCAAGTCACACGGCCCGGCCATCACCTCCATGGGCTGGCGTGTGGAAGATGCAGAGTATGCTTACAAGCACGCGGTTGAGCGTGGCGCCAAGGCCGCACCAGATAGCGTGAAAGACTTGCCCTACCCAGCCATTTACGGCATCGGTGACAGCCTTATCTACTTCATCGACCGTTTCGGCGCTGACAACATCTACGCCACCGACTTTGTCGATTTGGATGAGCCTGTGATTGTTCAGGAAAAAGGCTTTATGGAAGTCGACCACCTGACCAACAACGTCTACAAGGGCACCATGGAGCAATGGTCAAACTTCTACAAAGACGTGTTTGGCTTTACCGAAGTGCGTTACTTCGACATCAAGGGGTCGCAGACTGCGCTGATCTCCTACGCGCTGCGCTCACCTGACGGCAGCTTCTGTATCCCGATCAACGAAGGTAAAGGCGACGATCGTAACCAGATTGACGAATACCTGCGTGAATACAATGGCCCGGGCGTACAGCACCTGGCATTCCGCAGCCGCGATATCGTGGCCTCGCTGGATGCGATGGAAGGCTCATCTATTGCTACGCTGGACATCATCCCCGAATACTACGACACCATTTTCGAGAAGTTGCCGCAGGTCACTGAAGACAGAGAGCGCATCAAGCATCACCAGATCCTGGTGGATGGCGATGAGTCCGGCTATTTGCTGCAGATTTTCACCAAAAACCTGTTTGGCCCCATCTTTATCGAAATCATCCAGCGTAAGAACAACTTAGGCTTCGGTGAAGGTAACTTTAAGGCGCTGTTCGAGTCTATCGAGCGCGATCAGATGCGCCGCGGCGTACTCTAAGCCCCATGCGGCTTTAGATCTGACCTAAAGCCGCTGCAAGCGTTTTCAAAAAGCTGCCAACATTTTCAAAAAGCTGCCTCACGGCAGCTTTTTACTTTGAGTGCAGCGCTTTTACTTTAAGTGCGGCTCTGGGACAATTCCCTGCTGTTGTTAAAACTCCTGCCCTTGTGAAAACTACCGCCTTTGTTAAAACTCCCGCCCTTGTGAAAACAAGCGTGTACCGATTACACTGCTCGCCACTCAATTCGGACCTTTGCCAAACAAGAGCATAGCTATATGCCTGATTTAACGTTACTTGCGGTGTTTATACCCACCTTTCTGTTTGTGTCCATCACCCCCGGCATGTGTATGACCCTGGCCATGACCCTTGGCATGAGTATTGGCGTGCGCAAAAGCCTGTGGATGATGGCAGGCGAGCTTGTGGGCGTGGGCCTGGTGGCACTCGCCGCCGTGCTAGGGGTCGCAACCCTGATGCTCAATTACCCCTCGGTTTTTGCGGTATTCAAATACCTTGGCGGCGCCTACCTTGTGTACCTTGGCGTTAACCTGTGGCGCTCCCGCGGCAAGTTTGCGATTAAAGCGGAAGCCGGGCCATCGCCACATCCGCTTGCCCTGATCACCCAGGGGTTTGTCACGGCAGTCTCCAATCCCAAGGGCTGGGCCTTTATGGTGTCGCTGCTGCCCCCCTTTATCAATGTCGAGCGGCCGCTGGCGCCGCAGTTGCTGGCGCTGCTGTCGATTATTCTTGTCACCGAGTTTGGCTGTTTGCTGCTGTACGCAAGCGGCGGTAAAACCCTTAAAGCGCTGCTGAGCCGGGGCGATAACCTCACGCTGCTTAACCGCATTGCCGGCAGTTTGATGCTGTTTGTCGGCCTGTGGCTCGCCTTTGGCGACTGAGCACCAGGCTGCGCTCCTGCCTCGCATCAACGAACTAATAAGCGAATAAGCAGCTAAGTCATGCACGATAAGTGGCTAATTCATTAATAAAAACACTGCGCGCTTTACCGCTGGCCGCCCGAGCATTACGCCGAAGCCAACAGATGCCATCACAAGCCATCGCACTCAGCAATAAGTGTGAGCCGGCGCTTGCCAAGCCAAAGCCGAGCAGGCACAGTAAGCACTGGCTTTACTAAACAGATTGTAAAATATAAAAAACATATTTCAGGGGAAGAATATGCACTCTCGCCTTAATGCCCTCAGCAAGCGCGCGCTGGTACTGGCACTTGCGGTGGCCATGCCATTTGCAGCCAGCCTGCCGGCTCAGGCCACCATGAACGACATGGCCATTTTCAGCGAAATGGCCACCGCCCAACCTGTGTTTGGCAAACACGGCATGGTATCAAGCCAGGAAGCGCTCGCCACCCGCATCGGTGTCGATATTCTCAAACAAGGCGGCAACGCCGTGGATGCGGCCGTGGCTGTGGGCTTTGCTCTGGCAGTCACCCTGCCCCAGGCCGGTAACCTCGGCGGCGGCGGTTTTATGCTGGTGCATCTGGCGAAAGACAACAAAACCATCGCCATCGACTATCGCGAGACAGCGCCCAAGGCCTCAAAGCGCGACATGTTTCTGGATGAACAGGGCAACGCGGTGGATGAACTGAGCCGCAGCCACGGCCTCGCGGTCGGCGTGCCCGGCACCGTGATGGGCATGGAGCTTGCCCTTAAAAAGTACGGCACTTTGAGCCTGCAGCAAGTTATAGCCCCCGCCATCAAACTGGCCGAAGACGGCGTGGATGTCACCGCGGCGTTGGCAAGCGAGCTTGCAGGCCTCGATGACTGGATGTCGAAATGGCCATCCTCGGCAGAAATCTTTTATCCCCACGATGGCAAAAGCCTTAATGTGGGCGAGCGGCTGGTGCAAAAAGATCTGGCACAAAGCCTAAAACGCATCAGCAAGCAGGGCAGTAAAGGCTTTTACGAAGGCGAAACCGCCGAAAAACTGGTGGCAGCCATCCGCGCTGCCGGCGGCGTAATGAGCCTTGATGACTTAAAAAATTACCGGGTTGCCGAGCGTGAGCCGGTACGCGGCCATTACCGCGGCCTTGAAGTGGTGTCGATGCCGCCCCCAAGCTCAGGCGGCATCCACATCATTCAGATGCTCAACGTGCTTGAGCACTTCCCCATCGGCGAGCTGGGTCATAACAGCGCCCAGACCATCCACTTTATGGCCGAAACCATGAAGCGCGCCTACGCCGACCGCAGCGAATATCTGGGCGATCCTGACTTTGTGAAGGTGCCCGCTGCCGCGCTGATGAGTAAGGGCTACGCCGATGCCATCGCCAAAAGTATCGCCGCCAACAAAGCCACGCCATCGGATGACATAAAGCCCGGCAAGCTCGCGCCGTACGAGAGCGACCAGACCACCCACTATTCGGTGGTCGATAAGTGGGGCAATGCGGTATCCAACACCTATACCCTCAACTTCAGCTACGGCTCAGGTTTAGTTGCCAAGGGCACAGGCATTTTGCTCAATAACGAAATGGATGATTTTTCCGCCAAACCAGGCAGCCCCAACGGCTATGGCCTGCTCGGCGGCGACGCCAACGCAGTGGAGCCACAAAAGCGGCCGCTGTCATCCATGAGCCCGACCATAGTGATGAAAGATGGCAAACCCTTTATTGTGACCGGCAGCCCCGGCGGCGCCCGCATCATCAATACCGTGCTGCAAATCATCATGAACGTGGTCGACCATCAGATGAATATTGCCGAAGCAAGCATTGCGCCGCGCATTCATCATCAATGGTATCCGGATGAAATCCGCACCGAGCGCAGCCTGAATCTCGACACCCGTAGCCTGTTGGAAGCCAAGGGCCATAAAATCACCATCAAACACGCCATGGGTTCAACCCAGTCGATTGTGGTGATGCCTGAAGGCATGTACGGCGCATCCGATCCGCGCCAGAGCGCCAGCGAAACCCTGGGGTATTGAGTTATTCTCGATCAGGTTCAGCAACGGCTCCAATCTATGAGCTCAACAAAAAGCGCCCGAAGGCGCTTTTTTATTTGCTGCTGCGACAAGCGCTGAGCGCTTTGATTTGCGGGCGCTGAGCCCTTTGATTTACGGGCACGAAGCGCATGGCTTAACCGGCGCGAAGCGCATTTAACGGGCAAGCGTTACGGGCAAGCTTTACGGGCGCTGGGCCAGCTCCACCAGCGCGGCGGTGTACATTTGAAGATTCAGTTTAAGCTGAGCTTTGGTAATAAATTCAAGCTCACTGTGACCTGTGTATTCCACCCCCGGCATCGCCGGACCAAAGCTTAAGGCGTTGGGGAAGAGTTTGGCATTGGTCGAGCCGCCAATGGCAACCGGTTTTGGATTGACCGTGTGGGTAAAATGCCCATAAACCCCAAGCAGAGTATCAAGGTGCGGCGCATCCTTTACCAGCATTGGCGTGCCCCAGTAAGTTTCGATGTTTGTTACCTGCATGCCCTTCGCCTGCTGCCACGCCTCAATTGCCGCGTGGGCAAGCGTGTCTAGCTCTTCCGGCGTCCTGCCAACGGGGCGGCGCAGGTTAAGGGTCAGCTCGGCGCCATCAGCGCCGTAGGTTATCAGCGTCGGTGCCAGTGTCATCGGCCCCATAAATTCATCGCGATAACCAAGCTTGCCAAACTTCTCACCATAAAGCCCATCGCCCACCAGCGAATTTAGAAAATCCACCGTTACGGCCGCCGTGGTCATCGGCCAGTCGGGAATGGCACCCTCGGCAGCAGGCGCAAGGAGCGATGCAAGGTACGCCACCGCGTTGATGCCATCTTCCGGCGTCGAGGAGTGCGCCGCCTTGCCGGTGGCCTCAATGACGAGCCCGTCGCTTGCCTGAGTAAAATCAGCCTTGATGGGCAAGGAGGAGGCGCGCGCCTTAAGCGCTGCAATCAGCGCGGGCGTCGGATGCTTGATAACTGCCCTTGCCTGCTGCGGAATTTGGCTTGCAAAGCTTCCGCCTTCAAACAGCGTCAGCACAGGCGTACCTTCGGCCACCTTTGCCATCACTTTCGGCACAGTCAGCTTGATTTGGCTCCAGCCCTTTTCGCCGGTCACCACAGGGTATTCGGCATCCAGCGTGATATTAATGTCGGCCGCATCATAAGTTTTCAAAAAGGCTTCCAGCGGCTCCCAGTCCGACTCTTCAGCCATATACACCACAAGCTCGATGCGCCGCTTAAGGGGAATTGCGCTGTCTTTTATCGCCTTCATCGCATAAAGGGCGGTGGCGATGGGCCCCTTGTCGTCCTCAGCGCCTCGGCCGACCAGCCTGCCATCGGAGGTTTCGGTAAGCTCATAGGGGCTTTGGGGCCACAAACCTGCATCGGCGGGCTGCACATCACCGTGGGTGATCACCCCAACCTTTTTGGTACTGGCAGAGGCGCCCTCGGGTGACAGGCTTATCAGCATCACATAGCCATGGTCTTCCACCTCAAGCCCAAGCATGCGCGCCTTAACCCCAAGCGCACGCTTAAAGTCGGCAAACACCGGGTCTGTCTCAGGCGTCAGCCCATCACGGGCGCGGGTGTCATAACTGACCAGGGTTTTCAGGGTATCGATTTGCGCGGTTTCAAAATGGGTCACCGCATAGTGCGCTGCGGCAAGGGCAGCCTCTGATGGTGCGTTTAACTTTGGATTTTGTTGCAGATCGGCCCCGCTGGCGACGCTCATTTGGCTGAGCATCAGTGACAACAGCAGGCTTAACACGCCCACAGGGGCAAGAGCGCGGCGTTTGTTATTTTTATTCATGTCGGGTTCTGAACTTATCGTAAGAATGGGCAGGGTAAGCTGCCATTTAACCTGCGAGATAACAGCCTGACAACCAATCAGCCAACTTTTGTTACAACAAAATCCCGCTTGGCCTTGGATAGCCAGCCTGAGCATGTTAAACAAGGCTGTCACCAAGGCGGCAGCAAATCTATTAGTACATTCGACCGCCGGATGTTCGCTGGGATGTTTATGTGAATGCTCATGCAACTTCTCATGCAAGTACGCACGTAAATGCGCCTGCGAATGCACACGCACCACTTTTTACAGGAAAAATAATCATATGACTAAGGGACAAACCCTCAAACCGCTGGTTGTCGCCATGGCACTGGCGTTCGGCCTCAGTGCCTGCGGCAATGACGAGAACAAAGACACCGCCGCTGCGGTTGACGCGAAGGCCAGCACTGCCTCTCAAGCTGCCACTCAGACCGTCGCTCAAGCTGCCGAGCCAGCACCGGCGGCCGCAGTGAATCCTTTCTTTGAACCCTACAACACCTATCAGGACATTCCGGCCTTCGACAAAATCGACGAAGCTCACTATCTGCCTGCCTATCAGGAAGGGATTAAGCGCCAGAAGGCTGAAATTCAGGCAATTATCGACAACGGCGAAGCACCCTCTTTTGCCAACACCATCGAAGCCATGGAAAAAAGCGGCGCGCTGCTAAGCCGGGTTTCGGCGGTGTTTTACAACCTGACCTCGGCCGATACCACGCCGGGCCTGCAGGCGATTTCCAAAGAAGTGTCGCCCATGCTCTCCTCAGCCCGCGACGATATTTTCCTGAACGATAAACTGTTCGCCAAAGTCAAAGCGGTATACGACCAGCGTGATAGCCTCGGGCTGAATACCGCTCAGGCTCGCCTGCTGGAAGATACTTACAAGGGCTTTAGCCGCGGCGGCGCCAACCTCGATGAAGCAGGCAAGGCCAAACTGCGTGAGCTCAATGAAAAGATTGGCAAACTCGGACTCGAGTTTGGTGATAACGTGCTTGCCGAAACCAACAGCTTTGAGCTTATCGTCGACGACAAGGCCAAACTCGCAGGCCTGCCACAGAGCGTAATTGATGTTGCCGCCGAAACCGCCAAGAGCCGAGGCAAAGAAGGCAAATGGGTGTTTACCACCTCGCGTCCGTCCATTACCCCGTTTTTGACCTACGCCGACAACCGCGAGCTGCGCCAGCAGCTTTATACCGCCTATGTTGAGCGCGCCAACCATAACGACGCCAAAGACAACAAAAAAATCCTGGCTGAGATTGCTGCCCTTCGCGCCGAGCGTGCCAAGCTTTTGGGCTACAAAACCCACGCCCATTACGTGCTGGAAGAAAACACCGCCAAAAATCCCGACAACGTCTATGCGCTGCTGGATAAGGTGTGGCCTGCGGCTATCAATCAGGCCAAGGCTGAAGTGGCCGAGATGCAAAAACTGATTGACGCCGAAGGCGGCAACTTCAAGCTCGCCCCCTGGGACTGGGACTACTACGCCGATAAAATCCGCGTCGCCAAGTACAGCTTTAACGAGCAGGACACCCGCCCTTACTTCTCGCTCGATGCCACCATCGAAGGCGTGTTCTACACAGCCAACCGCTTGTTTGGCCTGACATTCAAAGAGCGCACCGATCTGCCCAAGTACCACCCCGACGTGCGCACCTGGGAAGTATTCGACAATGACGGCAAACTGCTGGCCATCTTTATGGGCGACTACTATGTGCGCGACTCCAAGCGTGGCGGCGCCTGGATGAACGCTTACCGCTCACAGAGCGGCCTTGGCGATAAGCGTGTGGTGCCGATTATCGTTAACGTGCTCAACTACCCGCGCCCAACCGCGACCGAGCCTTCGCTGCTGACCTTCGATGAAGCCAGCACCCTGTTCCACGAGTTCGGCCATGCGCTGCACGGCATGCTGTCGAACGTTGAGTACGAAGCCCAGTCCGGCACCTCAGTGCCGCGCGACTACGTGGAGTTCCCATCCCAGGTGACCGAAAACTGGATGACCCAGCCCGAAGTGCTGTCGCAGTTTGCCAAGCACTACAAGACCGGCGAAGTCATTCCCGATGAGCTGGTGAAAAAAATCCAGGCCGCCAGCAAGTTCAATCAGGGCTTTGCCACGGTTGAGTACCTTGCCGCCACCAAGCTTGACCTTGACTGGCACACCCTTGAGAGCAGCGAAGTGCAGGACGCTGCCGCGTTTGAAGCCGCGAGCCTCAAGAAAATGGGCCTGATTGACGAGATTGCGCCGCGCTACCGCTCAACCTACTTCAGCCACATCTTCTCCGGCGGCTACTCGGCCGGTTACTACGGTTACATCTGGGCCGACATTCTCGGCGCCGATGCCTTTGACGCCTTCCGCGAAAAAGGCATTTTCAACCCGGATACCGCCAAGGCGTTCCGTGCGACGGTATTGTCTCAGGGCGGCAGTGAAGACCCCATGCTGCTGTACCGCGAGTTCCGTGGTAAAGACGCCGACATCGAGCCATTGCTGAAAAGCCGCGGCCTGCTGTAATAACGCTGTAACTGCATAAAAGCTTATATAAAAGCGCCCAATGGGCGCTTTTTGTTGGTCAGAAAAGCACCACAAACCGCTAAAGTCGCCCACAAAAGCACCAGCCGTGAGTAAAGACACAATTTGATACTCAGTTTCAACCCTCAGGTCACATTTCTGCAGCCATTAGAGCTGATACTCTTCACGCGCCCAATTGCGCTTAAGCACTGGGCTGGATGATGGAGCGCGCCCACAGAGGTGCGCCCGGGGTAAGGAAGGGACGAATATGTGTTCGCGCCTTCCATAAATAAAATCAAGAGATATGGATATGAATCAAAAACATCTGTTGGCGGTAACCATTGCCGCTGCACTGGGCGTCAGCGCCTGCGGCTCCGACAATGACAAAGTAGAAAAAGAGGTGTTGGTGGATCTGCGGGTGATGGAAACCACAGATCTGCACACCAACATCATGGATTTCAACTACTACAGCGGCAAACAGGACCCGACCATCGGCCTGGCGCGCACCGCGAGCCTTATCAAGGCCGCCGCCAAAGAAGCCCCCAACCATGTGTTGGTGGATAACGGCGACCTGCTGCAGGGCAGCCCCATGGGTGACTATATGGCCAAAATCGGCATCGCCGATGGCGCCGTGCACCCGGCCTACAAGGCCATGAATCTGCTGGGATACAGCGTGGGCAACATAGGCAACCACGAATTCAACTATGGTTTGGATTTTCTTGAAAAATCCATCGCCGGTGCCGAATTCCCTTACATCAATGCCAACGTCTACTGCGCCGACGATAACGGCTGCTGGAAGGGCATCAAAAAGGGCGAGCACCTGTTCACGCCCTACCTGATTGAAGAAAAAGAAGTTATCGACCAAAACGGCGATAAACACATCCTCAAAATCGGCTACATCGGCTTTGTACCGCCGCAAATCATGCTGTGGGACAAGCAAAACCTCACCGGCAAGGTTGAGCCCGCCGACATAGTGGAAACCGCCAAAAAATACGTGCCCGAAATGAAAGCCAAGGGCGCCGATATCATTATCGCGATTCCCCACTCTGGCATTGGCTCGGTTGAAAACCCGGGCGACCCCATGGCCGAAAACGCCACCTACGCCCTCACCCGGGTTGAAGGCATCAATGCCATCATGTTCGGCCACAGCCACTCTATCTTCCCGGATGCACGTTACAGCGACCTGCCAAATACCAACGTGGAAAAAGGCCTGCTCAATGGCGTAGCCGCTGTGATGCCCGGCCGCTGGGGTGATAACCTCGGCGTGGTCGACTTTAAACTTGCCCGCAAAGACGGCAAGTGGAGTGTGCTCGACGTGACAACCCAGGCCCGCCCCATTTACGATGGCGCCAACAAAGCGCCACTGGTAGAGGCCGACAAAGACATCCACGATGCCGTTGAACTTGAACATCAGGGCACCCTCGCCTTTGTGGACGAGCCTATCGGTGTGGCCGCAGCCGACATGTACAGCTTCTTAACCCTGGTGCAGGACGACCCAACGGTGCAAATCGTCTCCGACGCCCAAATTGCCAACGTCAAAGCCAAGCTGCCAGCATCGCTTGCGCACCTGCCGGTGATATCGGCTTCCGCTCCCTTCAAGGCAGGAGGCCGCCACGGCACCACCTCGGATGCAGATCAGTACGTGCAGGTGAGCGCAGGCGAGCTGACCTTTAAAAACGCCGCCGACCTTTATCTCTACCCCAACACCATGGTGGCGGTAAAAGCGACCGGCGCCGAGCTTAAAGACTGGCTCGAGTGCTCAGCCAATCAGTTCAACCGGATTGACCCAAGCAAGAGCGAGCCGCAGTTCCTTATCAACTGGGCTGGCCATCCCACCTATAACTTCGATGTGCTCGACGGCATGACCTACAAGATTGACGTCACTCAGCCAAGTAAATTCGACCGTGACTGTAAGGTAGTGAATGAAAACGCCAACCGCATCGTGGATTTGTCCTTTAAAGACGCCACCGGCAAGGTGTACAGCGGCGAAGAGCTGCTCACCAAAGAGTTTATTGTCGCCTCCAACAACTACCGCGCCTTCGGTGGCAAGTTTGCCGGTACCGGCAGCGACCATGTGGTACTGGAGCTGCCCGACACCAACCGCGAGGCGCTCGCGGCCTATATCACCGCCGAGTCGAAGTACAACGAAACCACCGGCAAATATGAAGGCATGGTTAACCCCACCGCCGACTACAACTGGGACTTTGTGACCATCAACAGCGCAGTGACACTGGATATACGCTTCGAAACCCAGGACAGCGCCAAGGCCGATGCCTTTATCGAGCAAAACAAACAGCGCGCCATGACCAAGGTCGGCAAAGACGAACTGGGTTATGCCGTGTATCGCATCGACTTGAGCAAATAAGCCGCTTGCTTGCCACTGACTCAAAAGCGCCTGCGGGCGCTTTTTTTTCGCTAAACACACAGTCCATAGCAACATCTTGTTGCATACAGGGCAGCATCTGGTCAGCAGCAAAGCACTATTTACCTTGCCATTACACTTGCTCTCAATTAGCTTAACAGCCAGCCCGTTTAAGGAAGAAAAACGTGATTAATCAGTATGAAGCCTGGTTAAAACCACTGTTCATCGGGCACATATAGCATGGAAACGCGGCAATCTGGTGGCCTAAGCCCGTGCGGTAGCCTGCCCGGCAGAATCCCATAAGAAGCAGATAGCCCCATGGCCGGTAAAGGCCTGCAGCAATACCCAACGAACAGCAGTCACATCGACAACTACTGCTTCTGGGGTGAGCATCCCACACGCTTCCTTAGCTAATCGCCTTAGCCTGAGCAACGGGTAGTCGCAACCTGTAGCCCTGTTTTATAACTAAAACATGCAGTGGGGATTCATTCAGCCGCTGCAATCTGCCCAACACTGTATACCCACACAGTATGATTTTAAAACAGCCTACTTTTAGGCTAAAAGCCGTGCTTTCTTTGCGCACTATTTCTGCCACATTTTTTATAACTTTCGCAAATTCATAAGCTTAAAAATGGCGCACGAAACAAAGCGAGCGCAAATCATGCGCAAGCGCACTTTCCACCCAAGATGATTTTTGATAAGTTGAAAATCAAATTTAAAAACAGCGCGTTGCGTGAAATCTTACAAAGTGGTCCGATGGGAGATTATGCGCATGCGCACGATACAAATGTTAAGTGTCTAATCGAGTATGGAAGATAGAATCGAAGAAATAGGCATTGATGAAGAAGAGAGGCTCTACGTGAAGCCCTCAAATGCAACCTTTCCTATGATTTATCGCGAGGCAATGGAGGTTCACTGGAATAGTGAGCGTTGCTATCTTTACGGTGCTAAGCCAAGGAAGTGGGGTTACCTTGAATGGTTCCAACAAATAATCAGGGCCGCATCAGAGCAAGGCTGCAAACTCAAGGTTACGCAAAGTGTTTCTTGGGTTAATGTTCCGGGTGAATTGCAAAAACAAATAATAGGGGCGCATTGTGCCAACAACACTTAACAAGTTGCTGTTGTCGCCGCTGCGCGGCTGGGACAGCCTACACGCCGCTTCGCTCTGCTCCGGCTGCCCCAAAGCAAGGCGTTAGCTGCCTCAAGGAGATCGTGTGTCATTCGATTATGCAAAAGCATTTGAAGCCATAGCAACACATAAAGACGTTTCTGATGTCTCGGCATTTATGACGGAGATTCTTGACGCATGCAAGGCGATCGAGCCAAGTGAAGGTTGGGATAAGTTTGCTGGACTTGATTATCAAAACGAATCAGAAAGCCTTTCAAATCACGTAGTTTCTGTTTTACAGAAAGAGCCTGCAAAATTTGACGAAAAAGGGTTTTGGTTCGGTATCAACAACCCTGTCCTCGAAAGCGGGGAAACGATAGCGGGCCTCTATTTTAGTGTGTCATCTTCATTTGATCCTGAAAATGAGGATGCTGATTGGGCTTGCAATGCTGAGCATTACCCAGAAGCAGGTTATTTCAATTCTGGTATTATGGCTAATCTATACCGATTGGCTTACTCGGAATCAGGGCTTGGAAATAAGGCGGAGTACACGCTCTGCTTGGCCTATGCACTTAGGGTCGCAGAGAAAGCAATGAAGCAATACATCAAGTCATTCCCTGACAAACAAGTTGGTTATGCTGTTGGTTTTGATTCCGGCGATTTCATTAACATGGGCTGGGCTAGCTAATGTCAGCAGCTAACAAGTGGCAGCAATCGGACTCGGCAAAAGCTGTCACAAAATTTGCTGGCGCAAATTTAGCGCCAGTTTTACCTCGCCGTTGTGCCAGGCGTTAACTCTCTCAATGGAATCCGAGTATGAGTCATGATTTAGGTTTCTTTTCTCTCAAGCGAAAACACCGGACAGCCAGACCTTTTTGAGGTTTCGCCGACCCTCGACTAGGCTTTGAAGAACCTCCTTTGAACCTGTTGAGGGTCGCCATGACTACCGCTCGACGCCAGTTGATTGATCCCGAGAGTACGCCCTTCTACCACGTGATTAATCGTTGTGTCAGACGGGCATTTTTGTGTGGCGAGGATGCGCTATCAGGCCGTAGCTATGAGCATCGCCGTGGCTGGATAGTTGATAAAATCAGGCAGTTGTCGTCAATATTCTGTATTGATGTCTGCGCCTATGCGGTGATGTCGAATCACTATCATTTGGTGCTGAAAATTGATGTCTCAGCTCAAAAGGCGCTGTCGCCATTTGACGTGATTGAACGCTGGACACAGCTCTTTTGCGGCAATCCCGTCGCGGCAAAATTCCTCAAGGGCGAAAACCTGTCAGAGGGCGAGCGCATTCTGTTGGATAGGCTAATTAGCGACTGGCAGGAGCGACTTGGCAGTATCAGTTGGTTTATGCGCTGTTTAAACGAAGAAATTGCCCGCAAAGCCAATCGGGAAGATGGCTGTAAGGGCGTATTTTGGGAAGGGCGATTTAAATCGCAGGCGCTACTCGATGAACAGGCGCTGCTCGCCTGCATGATGTACGTAGACTTAAACCCCATTCGGGCTGGCATTGCTGACTCGCTGCAAGCATCTGATTACACATCTATTCAGGAACGAATTGCAGACCTTGCAGAGCCTGCGCCACTAACCGCCTCGTTAAAGCCGTTACTGCAATTCGATGGCGCTGCCATTAACGCCGAGCAATCCGGCATCCCCTTTCACTTTGCTGATTATCTGGAACTTATTGACTGGACTGGCCGAGCAGTGCGTGACGACAAACGCGGCTTTATTGCCTCTACCAGACCAAAGCTTTTGCACGAACTTGGCATCGGTGATGATGCCTGGATAACCTCAGCGAAAGAATTTCGTCGCCAATACAGTGGCATCAGCGGCCGATGGGATGCGATGTGCGCCATGAAAGCCAAGTGCGGTGGCAAGTGGTGCCGAGGTAAGCGACAAAGCGAAGCGATACATCCCCATTAACGTCAATCTCGCATTCAGGGGTTAACTTAAACAGGCCTAAGCCTGATGCCGGCAAGTCTGTAAATCACACTTTTGCTGTGGTTTTCAATGTTCCCGAGCAAAGATGCTGAAGGACCACGACGGTAGTCAGTGTCACAATCGGGGCACGCTTCATGCGTTTCGGTCTAACGAGTTTTTAGGCTGTCCCATATCCCTCGCTTTTTGCAGCATTTTCATGGCAAGCTTTAATGACGGTTTGACGCTTTCTCCGGAAGCATTGCTTGCCCTTGGGGCGCGCGGAATAAAGCTAAATCTGGATATATACGATGCCTCAAAATAAGTCCGTGCACTTCCCTAACAAATGGTTCAAGTCGCTCGCTTCGCTCACTCGGGACCGGCTAAAGCCGGCCCCTTAACCAAACGTTATGTATCAATTGGAAATTTGCACTACCTTGTTTGATTTCAAAAAGAAAGGAGACATAAATGCAAAAAGTAGTTCTCTTCAAAAAATTGTCATTCTGGAGCAGTCAGCCAAATATTAATGAGTTAAATTCGAAGATCGTATCATTGAATAATGAGGGATGGTCAGTTGTTTCTATTACACCTAGTTATTCAATTATAGGCTTGGTGCGTTCATATACTTTACTGCTAGAAAATCAAGGTAAGAACACCTAAATAGTTTAGGCAGCAATCGCGTACAAACAATACGTGCGCCAGGACGCCCAACACTCAGCTTACTTTGTGTTGTCGCTTCGCTCAGCGTCAACATAAAGCAAACTACGCGTTAGGCGCCGCTGCTAAAGGCGTCATATACCTGAGAATATACATGGCCAGTATTAAAAAACGTAGATTACGAAAGAAACTGTATTTAGAGGAATTTGCTGTTTATGGCTTCGAGTTTTCGTGCGATTTAAATCTAAATACAGAGTGTGAACTAGACTCGTTTTTCGATCAATTACTGGATTTGGTCGAAAATCGCGAGCTTTGCATGGGTGGCTGGGGTACTACAAAGACCTTCGAAGCTTTCATCTGTTCAAATAGTCGCTACAGTTCAGCAACTAATGATGACAGAGAAGCCATTAAAGATTTTCTTCACTCAAAAAACTTTATTTCAAATGTTGTTGTTGGCCAGTTGGTTGATGCAAACTATGGCATATAAAAAGTTGCTCAGCCGGATTAGAATCAAAAACCTATACATCGAGTTAAGCCCATCCTTTTTAAAGTGTTAACAAACGCATTTATTAAAGCCCCCCTCCTGACTGAAAGATAGCATTCTCAAATTTAAGGACGAATTGTGAATAAAATAGTTTATGGATTACTGCTGCTCATCATTGGAGGCCTGTGTAAAACCTGGGCAGCGCCGAGCGTTCCTGCATTTCAAGAGCGGGTGATAGAGAGTGCTGTGCTTGGCGAAAAGCGTAACATATTGATTTACCTTCCGGCAGGCTACCAAGATAGTCAGGAACGTTATCCGGTGTTGTACCTGACCGATGGCGACATTCAGGGGCCTCATACGGCCGGAACAGTCGACTATTTAGCCAAATTTGAGCAAATGCCGCCGATGATCGTGGTCGGTATTACTAATCCGCGTGAAACACGGGAAAGAGACCTGACGTTAACGCCGACAGGCAAGCAAAACCCCAATCAACCGGAAAATGCAGACCGATTTTTAGGTTTTTTGGAAAAGGAGGCAATTCCTTTTGTAAAACAACAATACCGGACTCTGGACTATCAGGTGCTGTCCGGTACCTCCCACGGTGGACAGTTTGCAATCAATGCATTGGTGAAACGACCTGGCTTGTTTCAGGGGGTGATCGCCATCAGCCCGTCTTTATATTGGAACGACGAACAATTGTTCGGACTAGCTGAGCCGGCGTTAAAAGAGCAGCGCCTGCAAGGCCGCCTGTTCGTCTCGATTGCCAATGAAGAACCAACCATGACCGCGCCTTATCAGCGATTTGTCGATTTACTTACGCGAACTCCATCGCCAAAATTGGTCGTTTCTAGCCAGACGTTTGGCAGCGAAACTCACAATACCACGGTATTGCAAGGCCAATATGCTGGGCTCAAACATATATTCGCAGATTGGCCTATCCCTGAAGGCGAGCCTAAAACGTTGGCAGATTTACAGCAAAAATTTGCCAGTCGCTCGACACTGCTAAACACCGATATCATGATCCCGGAAGATAAAGCCAATGGTTATGCGGGGTGGCTGCAATACTTAAATCGGCAAGATGATGCGCTGGCACTGCTCAAGTGGAATCGGACAAATTATCCGCACTCTTTAACTGCGCACACAGCCTTAATTAAGGCCTACTTACATTTCAACTTGCCGGATAATGCCAAAGCGGCCCTCAAAGAGGCATTAAACACATTAAGTGAGCTAACACCTGATGAAAAAGCACAGCTTGAGGCGTTGTTTATTTAAGTGAAAACAGCAAAAAAGACGGCTATGCATACCAGCGTACTTTATTACTTTGCTCTGTCCACCTGCTCTTTCCAAATCCATGCTCAACTGGTGTAGGATCTCAGTTTTGCAAAAGCTTGGGAGGCTATATGTCAAAGCCCGTTCGCCAGCACATAGGTAGTGTCGCACTGGTCGTTGCAGACTATGATGAAGCGATTGAGTTTTATACAAAAAAGCTGCTGTTCAACTTGGTTGAGGATACCGATTTGGGCGGCGGAAAACGCTGGGTACTGGTTTCACCGCCAAACTCAAACGGGACTAATCTCTTGCTGGCAAAGGCAAGCGGCGAAACACAGGCGCGATATGTGGGCGATCAGACCGGTGGCCGTGTGTTCCTGTTTTTGCATACCAATGATTTCTGGCGTGATTATGAGCAGATGAAAAGCGTTGGTGTGGTATTCAATGAAGCGCCGCGGGCCGAGGAATATGGCACTGTCGTGGTGTTTCAGGATCTATACGGCAATAAATGGGACTTGCTGCAACTTAAACAACCACCGCAGGATAAGTGAAAAACGCCGCCCACCATACAAAGCCGAAGGAGAACCTGGCAATGTTAAGCGCCATTCACCATGTGGCCATTATCTGCTCCGATTATGGCCGCTCAAAAGCCTTTTACACTGAAGTGCTTGGCCTTGAAATCATCGCCGAGCATTACCGCGAAGCGCGCGACTCCTATAAGCTTGATCTTCGTCTGCCAAACGGCAGTCAGCTGGAGCTCTTCTCCTTCCCCGCGCCGCCCGCACGGCCAACCGGTCCAGAGGCCTGCGGCCTTCGCCATCTGGCGTTTGTGGTCGAGTCGGTTGAGGAGGCCAAAAACATCCTGACCGCCAAGGGCATTGAAGTAGAGCCGGTGCGAGTGGATGAATTTACCGGCAAACCTTTTACCTTTTTCCGTGACCCGGACGGTTTACCGCTGGAGCTGTATCAAGCCTAGGCTGCGGCTTTCCTCAGAACTCAGAAGCACAGTAACTCAGCAACGCAGCAGCACAGCGCTCAAGCACTGAACTGCTTTCACAAAAACGCTTGTTCGCTCGACTCTTGTTAAGTGATGCCCGCCCAAAAAGTAAAACGCCGACCTGCTCAGGTCGGCGTTTTGCTTTTCTCTTTTTGGCCTTTTTGGCTTTTTGGCCTTTTTGTACAGGCAGTGGCGGTGACGCTCATTGCTTGGGCGCATTGGCCTTTTGCGTGGCAAGCACCTCAGACATGGGCGGCACCAGGGTTGCCGGGTCGAGGCGCATGTCATACCAATTGAGACGCCAATCGAGGTGTGGACCACTGGCACGGCCGGTGGCGCCCACTTCGGCTATTTTGTCGCCCTGTTTTACGCTATCACCCACCTTTAAATAAAGCTTTGATAGATGGAGGAAACTGGAGCTTACGCCATAGCCGTGATCAATAATCAGCGTGCCGCCTGAATAAAACATGTCGGGCACGGCAAGGGTCACCACCCCGTCGGCGGGCGATACCACCACAGTGCCGGTTTTACGGGCCACGTCTACGCCAAAGTGCGGGTTACCGGGCACGCCGTTATACACCCGCTGACTGCCATACACGCCGGAAATGCGGCCGGTCAAAGGCCAGATAAACGCCGAGGTAAAAGCGGTTAAATCCGAATCTGTGGCCCGCGCCGCCTTGGTCATGGCGCTGTCTTTGGCGGCGCGCTCAAGCGCCTTCGGGTCGGGCTCCATGATTTTCTTATCGATACCATTCACCCGGGAGATTTGATATTCGCGTTTGGCGATTTTAAGCGGCTTGATTTCGCTGAAACCATCGGCATAAATCACCTTAAGCTCCTGGGTAAGCGCGCCTTCACGCTCGATACCGAAGGCGAAGTCCCCCGCGGGGGTCACTCGCAGTGGTTTGCCGTTCAGACTGACATTGCTGCCTGCAGGCACCTTGCCACGGATAAGCGATCCCTGCTCCATCTTGCCACTGAGTTCAATCTGCGCCACCGCGCTGGTGCTGAGAGTCAGTAACAGGGCGGCAATCCAGGGCTTTATCATCAAAAAATGTCCTTTCAGATAGCAAGTTGTCAGTGCTGGTTCGAGCGTTTATTAAGCTGCTCACTCAAGCGATTAGCAAAGCGCTGAGCGAAGCGCTGAGTTAATCGCTGAGTTAAGTGAGCTAAGCGCTGAGTTAAGTGTTCAGTCCGCGGCCTTTTCAGCAGAGGAAATCGCGCCCTTACCTATGCCTTCGTAGGCAATCACTTTGAAGTGGCTGCCCGGCGCCTTTTCGGCGAGGGTGGTGGCCATAAACTCGGCCAGCAGTTCAACCGTGGTGTCGTGGGGCAAAATATCGCAGCAAGGGCGCGGCATGGCGAGCTGGAAGTCGCCCTGGGGCGCCTCGTAACGAAAACCGTAATGGCTGGTGTCCGAGATGCGGGTCTGGGCCGACAGCTCAAGCTCGCTTACCGGCACCACGTCTTCTTCGGTGCCAAGGTAAATGTCCTGCCAGCGCTCGGCCCAGTATTGGTTCCAATGAAGCGCGGCCTCACCATTTTCAAATACCTGCACCGGGCTGCGATGGCCATGGGCGATACGCTGGCAGTTGCCGTCATGCTTTTTAAGGCCGTGGCTATAATGGTAAAACGGGCTGTCGAGCGCTTCGATGCGAAGGGTAAGATGAATGCCGTCAACATTCTGTGGCAGCGCTTCACGCAGTGCCTTGCGTAAAAAGGCATTCACCGACTCAAAATCGACCTGCTCGGCCGGAATAAGGGCAAACGCCTGGCTTGGACACGCCAGATGAATGCTGCCAACCTGACTGTCGAAGTCCATCCATACCCGCTCGCCCTGCTGCTGCCAGCGAACCTGAGAAGAGGCGGTTGGAATAAGCAGGCGGTGATCGGCCACCCTGTCTATGGTGTCTTTGATGGTGCGTTTTACCTTGGCAAAATCCAGCACCATGTTTTGATGGTCAAGGCCACCTTCAAGCACCACATCCACGATCCAGCTTTCCCCTACCATGCCGCGCTTGGCGCAAAGGTAAGAAAAATCAAGTACAGTCAAATCTTTAACAAAAAGTTGCATAACACTCCCGGGCAGAGAAACAGTCTGCCTTAAGCCACAGAAACGGCGGGCCTGCGCCAAACTGTCCGACGGACCTGAGCCGACCGACAGTCAATAAGAACTCAATTCTAAACAATTCAACTGCCACGGGCGAGCCTGATGCAGCCCCAAGCGGGCAAATTTACGTCGTTTTGGTGCAATTGGTCAGAAAGTACGGCCAGCAGCCACCACAAGCCAACCTTTGGCCAATGCCGCCACTGTGCTGAGGCGGTAAGATCCAAAACACGCTGAATGCCAGCTGCGTTAAAAAATCAGCTGCGTTAAAAATAGCGAGGAGCCAAAACATGGAGTGGGCAAAGGATATTTATGTGTTTGACGGCCCGGCGGTGCCCTTTTTTGGCCTGCCCTACACGACGCGCATGACCATAGTCAGGCTTGCAAACGGCAAGCTGTGGGTGCACTCACCGATTGAACTCACCGACATGTTGATCCGCAAAGTGATGCCCCTTGGCGAGGTCGCCTATCTGATTGCGCCCAATAAATTACATCACCTTTTTATCGGCAGGTGGCAGGCGCGCTGGCCAGACGCACAAGCCTTTGCTGCGCCCGGCGTGGCCGCCAAATGCGCTCACCTGCACTTTGATGCCGACTTAAGCGACACAGCCCCGCCACAGTGGCGCGCCGAGATAGAAAACTGCATCGTCAAAGGCTCAAAAGTGATGCAAGAAGCGGTGTTTTTCCATAAGGCGTCGCGCACCTTAATCCTGACCGATTTGATTGAGAACTTTGCTCCCGAACACTTCAGCGCCTGGCAAAGGCCGCTTGCACGCATCACCGGCATACTCGCGCCCAACGGCAAAACGCCGCTCGACTGGCGCTTATCCTTTATGGGCGGCAAGGCGCAGGCGCGCATGGCAATAAATCAGTTTCGCCGCTGGCAGCCGGAGCATATCATTCTCGCCCACGGCCATTGTATCCGTAGCAATGCACTGCCCTTTATCGAGCGCTCATTCAGTTGGGTGGGAGAGCCAAGGCCCGCAGCAAAACCAGAGCGAGCACGGGGTTAACGTCAGTGGCAGGTTTGGGAAATATTGTGAAAAGCCCTGATTGAAAGAGCGAATCAAACGCGGTTGACGGTTGACGGTTGACGGGACAAAAAGCAAAAAGCCGTGCTGAGCGCAATTCGTACAGTCTGGAAAAGACATACTAAAAAAAGCGCCAGTCCAAAAAATCCAGTCAATGAAAAATCCAGCCAGAGAAAACCGAGCCAAAGAAAAAGGCGACCTGAGTCGCCTTTTACATTTTCGCCAGCCGCGGCCATTTTTCAGGGCCGATTTGGGCGGCGCTGTTATTCGCCCTTGAGGCGACGATGCAGCTGATCTTTAAGGTTCGCCGGCACACCTTTAATCACCAGGGTGTCGGAAATCGGATCGTAAATCACCCGCTCGCCAAGGTGGTGGCCATCAAAGCTGATGCTGACGCCGCCGCCGGTGCCGGAGAACTTTTTAAGCTGGCGCAGGGTCGATTTGTCCACCGGAAACTCTTCTTCGAGGCCATAGTCGCCTGTGGTGGCAAAATCGTAAAAAGAGTCCATGCCCGAATCGGCAAGCTCGTCGGCCAAGTCCTTGATATCAAGCTCGGCGCCTGCATCAAAGCGCTCGGCGCAAAACTCAAATACCTTGTCTCGGCAAGCCTGGCGCTCGTCTTTGGTCAGCTCACTGCCGGCGACAAAGTCCTCCACGGCAATCATCAGGCTCTTGTTCTGCGCCTTGGGGTTAATCCCTTCAACGCAGCCCATAAAGTCGAGGAAGAAGTCCGCCACCTTGCGACCGGCGCGGCCGCGGATAAAGGAGATGTACTTGCGACTTTCTTTATCGGCCTGCCATTCGGAGGTATCGATGCGGGCTGCGAGCTGAATGTTGCCCAAATCCAGATGGTTAACCTGGGTCAGCTCCATGTCATCGAGTACTGTCATCGATGACTTGGCACTGAGCAGCGCCACAAACAGGTAGTCGCTCGCCATGTGGCTGTAGCAGGCCAACAGCAAAAAGCCGCCCTGACTGAAATCGTATTTGCCAAGCTCGTCCTGCAAAAGCTTACTGGCAAGGCCGGTAAATTCCACAAAGCCCAGCGAGCCATCCAGATACTGTTTCAGGCCGTCGGCAAAGGCCGGATTGGCCTCACCATCGTCGCCGTGGGTCCCAAAAAAGCCAAACCCTTTACCGGCTTTGCTGGTGTAAGACTGATGCAGCTCTTCGAGCATCAGCTCCACCGCCTGACTGTTCAGCAGCGGCTGAGGACGCAGACGACAGCTGAGCTGCCCTTCGTGATTCTGGGCAATTTCATGAATAATGGCCTGTTCTACTTTAATCGTCATAGCCTTGGATAGTGATAGCCGTGGAAATCCGGTATTATATGCCGCTAACCCAAACCTTTGTGAATCATTTTTTGACTATGGCTATTCAATCCAAATACACCAATACCCAAGTAGAAACCCTGCTCGCCGAAGTGCTGGCGGTACTGGAAAAACATCAGGCGCCAACCGATCTGGGGCTGATGGTACTGGGCAACTGTGTCAGCCACCTGCTGGAAACCAAGGTGCCAGCCGCAAGCCGCGCCGCCGTGGCCGAACAATTTGCCAAAGCTTTGAGTCAATCTGTCTCCAAGGCCTGATAAAACTGGTAGCTGCACAAAAAAAGTGCTTAAGATACCAAGATGTTAACCGACCGCGAGAACAAAAGAGCGCCCATGGTGGAAAGGAAACAACAGCTGGTACGGGATAAAGTCTCCAGGCTCGTTAACTGGGGGCACTGGTTTGCCCTGTTCAATGGCTTTCTGGCACTGATAGTCGGCAGCCGTTATCTCGACACCGTTGGCCTGCCGGAATCGGCGCTCGGCTGGGGTTACCTGCTGCTGGCGAGTATCGGCCAGTTCGCCTTTCTGGCGTTTTTGGTCTATCTGCTGACCCTGTTTCCGCTTACCCTGCTGCTGCCCTACGCCAAAATTCTGCGCGGTCTTGGCGCGGCGGTTGCCACCCTTGGCCTGTGCGTGCTCCTGTACGACACCATCATTTACGATGATTACGGCGTGCACCTGTCGCCCTTTGCCTTTGATGTGGCCTGGGCCGACTTGCATGCGCTGCTGCGCGGCACCTCTTATATCGTCACGCCGGTGGCGATCCTTGCGCTTGAGCTCACCGCCGCCAACTTTTTGTGGAAGCGGATGGCCAAGCTCGAGCGGCTCGGGATTGGCAGTAAGGTGGCAACCCTGGTGGGCAGCTTTTTTATCGCAAGCCACCTTATCCACATTTGGGGCGACGCCTCGGCGGTAAAAGACATCACCCGCTACGACGATGCTTACCCGCTGTTTTATCCCGCCACCGCCCGAAGCTTTATGGAGTCCCATGGCCTCGACAGTGGCCGTGACGTCCCGGCCGAAATGCCTGAGCAGGTCATCAACTACCCGCTCGCGCCCTTAAGCTGCAGCCGCGATACAAACACCGCTGCAGTAAATAGCCAGCCGAATACGCAGCGCCAGCCAAATGTGCTGATAGTCGCCATCGACGGGCTTCGCGCCGACATGGTCAACGCGCAAACCATGCCCTTTTTGGCCAGTTTCTCGCAAAACAGCCAGCGCTTTGAAAAACACCTAAGTGGCGGCAATCAATTCTACAGCGGCATGTTTTCACTGATGTATGGCCTGCAGGGCAGCTACATCGGCAGCAATGATTTTAAAAACATTTCGCCTGTGCTCGGTCAAAGCTTTAAGGCGGCGGGTTATCAACTCAAGCGGTTTGGCCCGAAATCCAATGAAGCAAGCCCACGGCCCCTTGCCACCTTCAAGGATTTTGACAGCAGCCTGATGGATGACTCGGTCTCAAGAGCGCTTGCGGATATTCAAAGCCGCGAAGCATTTGAGCGCTGGCGCGCTGGCCAAACCGGCCCCTGGTTTACCGTGCTGAATCTTGGCGCCCCCGACACCTACGACACGCCGGTTGGCTTTGTCGGCATTGAAACCATTCTGGCCCCGGCCGGCATGGCACCTGCCGAGCGCGTGCTGTTTAACCAGTATCGCCAGTCGCTGAATTTTATTGATGGCGAGCTTCAAAAGCTGCTCGGAAACCATGGCAGCGAGGCGATGGCCGATACGCTCATCATAGTGACCGGCGTCAGCGGCAAAGCCTTTACCAGCAGTAGCAGTGAAGCAAGCCGCGATCTATCGCCGCAAACCGTGCGGGTGCCACTGTTTATCCATTGGCCCAATGGCGATAAAGGCAGCGTAAACTACAGCACCAGCCATCACGGCATCGCCCCAACCCTGATGACCAAAGTGCTTGGCTGCACCAATCCTATTACCGATTACAGCGCCGGACGGCAGCTGTTACTGCCAAGCGAGCAGCCTTGGGTATATGTGGGTGACAACCGCTTTTTCGCGATTTATCAGGAAGATGAAATCACCCTGATTGACCGTCACGGCAAATATGATGTGTATGACGCAAGCTTTGAGCACAGGCTCGACAAAAAGCTGAGTGCGCCGGATCTGATTCAGGTGATGCGTGAAGGCCGCCGTTTGTACCGGCACTGACAGATGCGAGTTTAGTGCAAGGCATCTGGGTTTAAGGGCTCAGGTTAAGGGCTTAGATTAAGAGCGTGGCTTAAGAGCTTGGTTTAAGGGCCTGGCTTAAGGGCTTCGGATACAAACTAAGCAATCAAACCAAATAGTTGTTATCAAGGCTTGCGCTGCCCCGCCCGTCTTGATAAAGTTCGCTGCGTTGAGACGGCACAGGCTCTATGCCACCCGCGCAGCCACTCAATTACATCGGTATGTAGCGCAGCCCGGTAGCGCACTGTCATGGGGTGTCAGGGGTCGGAGGTTCGAATCCTCTCATACCGACCACATTCAACAAAAAAGCTCAACAGCAATGTTGGGCTTTTTTGTTTTATCTCGCCGTCATATTGAAGCAAAACCCGAAAGCGGATGGGGTGTCAGGGGCCATCGGCCGAGTGTCGGACCATCGCCTCCTCTCATACCGACCACATTCAACGAAAAAGCTCAACAGCAATGTTGGGCTTTTTTGTTTTGCAGCGTTTTCAAGCGTTTATTGTTAGCTAACTTGAGAAAAGCGGATGGGGTGTCAGGGGCCATCGGCCGAGTGTCGGACCATCGCCTCCTCTCATACCGACCACATTCAACAAAAAAGCTCAACAGCAATGTTGGGCTTTTTTGTTTTATCTCGCCGTCATATTTAAGCAAAACCCGAAAGCGGATGGGGTGTCAGGGGCCATCGGCCGAGTGTCGGACCATCGCCTCCTCTTATACCGGCCAAATTCAACAAAAAAACTCAGCAGCATTGCTGGGCTTTTTTGTTTTTCGACTTATCGAGCTGGATGACCTCGGAGTGAATGCGACTCAGATTGACTTCGAGCTGCAAGAAAAGCGGATGGGGTGTCAGGGGCCATAGGCCGAGTGTCGGACCATCGCCTTCTCCCATGCCTCCTCTCATACCGGCCAAATTCAACGAAAAAGCTCAGCAGTATTGCTGGGCTTTTTTGTTTTTTTCATCCGATTGAACAGCAAGTGGCGGAACTTTATCCAACGGTGGCGCAGGCAGTTGTTACCGGCAGGTTAAAGCTCTACAGTATCACCTAAGACTTTCTTTTTTACGGGCACTTATACGTTGTCTGCGCTTTTAAAAACGTCACGGTTTCGCCTTGGTCTCGTGCTGGCGGTAGCGGGTTTTTTACTGAACCTCTACCCTTTGCCCTTGTTTGCCAACGTGCAGCTCATCCTCGGCAACGCCACCTATGTGATTGCGGCGATAGTGCTGGGGCCGCGCTATGCGCTCGTGGTGTCGTTAAGCTGCGCGGCGGCGCTTTACAGCATTTGGGATACTGGCCATGTGTGGCTGCTGTTTCCCTTAGAGGCGCTGGCACTGGCCTTTGCGCGGCGAAGGGGCATTTATTCCCTTTATGCCGGGGTAATGTTTTGGCTGTTGATTGGCATGCCACTGTTTTACCTTTATGGCACCCAGTTTTCCAGCCTGCCGGAGGCGCATGTGCCCTTTGTGGCCTTTAAGCAGGCCATTAACGGGCTCTTTTATATCAGCCTTGGCGCAATTTTGCTGATCCCGGCCGGCAAGTTATTTAAAGGCCTTATCAATGACAGTGCCGCCTCAGGCCGTTTTGCTGACAAGTTAACCTATAGCTTTAGCCTGTTCATTTCCTTTGGCCTGCTGATTTCGGCCTTGATGTTCAATCAGTTTTTTATCGAAAAACAGCAAATCCTGCTTAAGGTAAACCTTGATGACAACGCCATTCACCTGGGCCAGGCCACCTTTAATTACCTGAGTGAACACCAGCGTGCCGTGTCGCAATCAGCCATCTGGTTATCGATGCAGAACGAGAGCCCAAATCTCAGGCAAGAATGGCTCAGTAAATTCAATCAGGGCTATCCTGCATTTCTGACCATGTTGATTGCCGACAGGGATGGTCATATAGTCGCAGCCAGTCCCGCGTCGCGGATGAATGATGAGGCAATAGTCAAAGGCGATTACAGCGTTGCCGACCGCCCCTACTTTCAGGAAGCCTTTTATAATCAAAAAACCTTTGTATCGCCTGTGTTTAAGGGGCGTGGTTTTGGCAACGACCCCATCATCGCCATCAGCGCGCCGCTTTACAGTAAGCAGCATTCGTCTCAGCCGGTTGGCATTCTTGAAGGCTCGCTGGATTTAACCCGCTTTGTGATGATTGACCGGCAAAACCGTCAGCACAGCGACCAGTTTTTGCTGTTGGTCGATGAAAACGAAATGGTGGTCTATTCCTCCAAGGGCCTGGATATTGCGCCGCTGACCGAGCTTCGCTCCGCGCCGGGCGGCAGGCTGTATCGCACTGAGCTGCAACTGCTTAACCTGCACGACCTCAATAACCCCAATCCCGAATATATGTATGCCCGAGAGCTGCTGCCAAACGGCTGGCAACTCTACGTGCTGCAGCCGTTTGCGCCGCTGATGCAACTGGCCGAAACCCAGTTTTTGCGCACCTGTTTGCTGATCATCGCCGGTATGCTTATCACCTTTTATCTGTCACACATGCTGAGCCGGATGCTGACAGGCTCTCTGGAAGCGATTGCCGAGCAATTTGCCGCCAAGGATGGCAGATTGGATCCACTGCCCGATGATGCGCCGACCGAAGTGCAGAATCTGTATGCGCACCTCAGTGAAAGCAAACGGGAGCTTAGGAGCTATCAGCTTGAGCTGGAAGAAAAAGTCGCGACCCGCACGCTGGAGCTTGAGCGCGCCAACGCCCAGCTGCTAACCCTCGCCGAGCGCGACCATCTCACCGGCCTGTACAATCGACGTTACGCCGTGAATGCCTTTACCAGGCTCTGCGCCATGTGTGAGCGGGGGGAAGAAGCCATAGCGGTTGTGCTGCTCGACCTTGATTTTTTCAAAAAAATCAACGACACACACGGCCATTTAACCGGTGATGAATGCCTGCGGCAGCTGGCATCCTTGCTGCAGCAGACCTTTAAGCGCGAGTGTGATTTGGCGGTACGCTTTGGTGGAGAGGAGTTTTTATTGCTGCTGCCGATGACCAATGCCCTCAACATCGAGCGCCATCTCGACAATTTCCGCGAGCGTTTGTCTCACCACCCCGTGACAGCACCCCAAAGTCAGGAAATCATTCACCTGTCGGTATCCATCGGCGCTTTGGTCGCCAACGCCAGCTTTTCGCCGTCGCTGGAGGCCTGGCTTAAAGTCGCCGATGAGAACCTGTACCGCGCTAAAGCAGAGGGCCGTAACCGGGTGGTTTGTACGATTTTGTCAGGTTCGGCTGAGCCACCTACGGCCGACCATCGCTGAAACCTTGCTATTAAGCGGCCGGGCTAAGTCATCGCCCGGCGCTTATGAATAGCCTGCGCTAATGATTAGCGGTCGCTGCGAATGATTAGCCGGCGCTGCGAACGATTAGCCTGCGCTGCAAATGATTAGCCAGCGCTGACAGCTTGCGGCGATTTTCCGGCGGGCTCTGCCGGCTTTATCAAAGCATCCTTGCCGGATAGCGGCGTCTCAAACCAGGCTTCGATTTCGCTTTGCTGGAAGTGATAGAAAGGGTTCCACTTCTGGCGCAGCATTTCATCGGCAGGCACGCCAAAAATGCCGCGCTCGCCGCGGGAGGCTGCTGCGCCAATCTGGATCCGGTTGCTGTTTGGAATTTGCCCAAGGCCATAGAGACTGTCGTCCTTAGAAAACGGCAATGCTACGTGGGACAGAGAATAGATGTTTTCAGGCCAGGCCAATCCCAGTGGCCTTGCGGGCGCATCGAGGCTCGCTTCTGTTGCTAAGGTCAGCAGCGCCACCGAGGCCTGCTGCGCTTCGTTTTCAACGAGAGTAATGGTTGCCATCGCTGCTGCCGCGCGCAGCGATGGCTCGAGCGTTGCACGTGGATCGGTTTGCATCAAACGCAGATTAACCGGCGTGCGGTTCACATCAAACAGCACCAGTTTGTGGCGCGTATTGCCAAGTTGCAGATACAAATCCTCAATCACGGCGCGGGTCGATACCGTATCATCCACCACCGACTGAAACGACAGAATTGATGGCAAACGCGCCTTGGCATCAGCGGATAACTGACTTAATGTCAGGCGGTTACGCTCGGCAAGCTGATACACCACATCACCGGCATTGACCGCAAACGACACATATTTGAACGGATCATACTCGATACCGACATAATTCCACGCCAGTTTTTCCAGTCCAAGCCACTCCCCAAGGCGCGCCTGCCAGCGGGCACCGGCCGCCACAGGCGCAAGGCCAATGGCGGGCGAAAGAAACACCATGCCGCTGCTTGCTGACGCCTCACCGGCCGCCACCCGCTCGAGCTCATGATTGAGCGCCAGCGCCGCGCCGGTTGAAAAACCGATGATATACAATGGCCTGTCGCCAAGGCGCTGTTTCATATGATTTATGGCGACTGTCACCGACGCCGACAGATCGCGCCAATCCAGGGTCGTCAGCCCCGATGGCAAGGTGCCGTGACCGGGGAGCCTGAGCCCGAGAACATGGGCGTTGTCCCGCAAATCCCGGGCAATGCTCGACATCGAATAGGGCGAATCGGACATGCCATGAATAAGCAGCACACCGTATTTGGCCTCCTCATTGGGCCACTCGAAACTCCAGTTCCAGTCACGTACCCAATGCCTTGGGTCCGACAGACTGCCGCGCACATAGCGGTTTACCTGCGCCGTGGCGGCATCGGCACCTTTGAAAATTTTATGTTCAAGTTCAGCTTTAAGTGCCTTTTCAAGCGCAAGATACCCTTC
Source organism: Shewanella jiangmenensis (assembly GCF_018596335.1). Lineage (GTDB taxonomy): Bacteria > Pseudomonadota > Gammaproteobacteria > Enterobacterales > Shewanellaceae > Shewanella > Shewanella jiangmenensis. The sequence goes on from NZ_JAHEPS010000005.1 coordinate 331,091, forward strand.
AAAATCAGTGACTTTTGATTTGTGGGTAAAGCGGTTTTCAAGCACTGTGGTGTGCCAGGCGTTCAAATCCGGTTTGGCATTGAGAAACCAAATGCCAAAGCCAAGTGCCGTCACCACAACCCCGAGGGAGGCGTACACAGCCGCGATCAGCAGATGTTTGCTGGTGCGGATAAGCAGCGTCTTCATCGCAAATAAGCCTTTGATAAATTGTAAAACGCCGGCATTGGCCGGCGTTTTAAGCAGAATTAATCGTAGATGGTCGGAATGGGCTGACGCTTATGCTGCGTTGCCTTGTAGATGCCAATCAGCTTGTCTTCCACCGCTTTCGGCACTTCTTTTCCTTCAAGGAAATCATCGATTTGCTCGTAGGTGAGACCAAGCGCGGCTTCATCCTCAAGCCCCGGACGGTCGCATTCCAAATCCGCCGTCGGCGCCTTGGTCACCAGCTGTTCGGGCGCGCCGAGGTAGCGGGCAATCTGGCGAACCTGTCGTTTATTCAAGCCAAACAAAGGCGCCAGATCGCAGGCACCATCACCCCACTTGGTGTAAAAGCCGGTGATGTTTTCAGCGCTGTGATCGGTACCGACCACCAGCCCGCCGGTAAGACCGGCGATATCGTACTGGGCAATCATCCGCATCCGCGCCTTGACGTTGCCTTTGACAAAATCCACCCGCGATGCCTCAGGCAGCGCAAGGCCGGCATTTTCCATCCCAATCAGGGTTTCACTGTGCACGCCGTCGCTGCCGCTGCCCACGTTGATAGTTACCAGTTTGGTCGGCTGAATAAACTGGCAGGCGAGCTGGGCTTCCTGCTCATCTTTTTGCACATGATAAGGCAAACGCACGGCAATAAAGCGGTAGTCACTGCCGCCATGCTCGGCGTTAAGTTCATCCACGGCCAGCTGACACAGGCGTCCGGCGGTGGTGGAATCCACGCCGCCGCTGATGCCAAGCACCAGCGTCTTACTGTGGGCATCACGCAATTTGGCCTTGATAAAGGCGACTCGACGCGCCACTTCAAAATCAGGGGTGATGGCCTTAAGCACCCGCATTTCACGTAAAATCTGTCCTTTCACACCGCGCTCCGCTGTCAGTTGATACTTAAGCCCCGAGGCTGCAATATTGTTCTAGCCCGAGGTCGGGACCGGCCCGTAAACTGGGCTAAATTGTTTCACATCAGGTGACAGATGCAACAGGAAAGTGTTGAATTCAGACAAAGTCGTGCCCTGGTTGGGGCGGAGCTGTGCCACGCCCGCTATCAGGCCTTTGATTTTGGCAAACATGTCCACGAAGACCTGCACATAAGCGCGGTGTTAAGGGGCGCCCAGCGCTTCAGCCATCGCGGCAGCAGTTATCTGCTTAGCCGCGGCACCCTCTCAACTTTAAGCCCCGATGAGTGCCACGATGGCATCAGCGCCGACAAAGGCGCCTACGAGGTGCGGGTGCTGTCGATGCCTGAGCCTTTGTTTGCGGACATTTGCCGTGAACTTAAACGCCCTGTGGGCGGCTTTCGCTCGCCGCTGCTGGAGAGTCCGGCGCTTTTTAATCAGTTTATCAGGCTGCACCACAGCCTGTGCGATGGCGTATCTGAGCTTGAGGCCGAAACTGCGCTGCTGGATTTTTGCCGCCAGCTCCTTAATGACGCCGCCCCTGCGCCTCCTCCGCGTGCCCTCTGCCCCGACATAGCGCTCCTTAAAGCCATGCTGTCGGATCACAATGAGCCGCTGACGCTGACGTCCCTCGCCGATGCCTCCGGCCTTGGCCGCTTTTCCCTGCTGCGCCGCTTTCGCGAGCAAACCGGCCTGAGTCCCCATCAGTGGCAGCTGAGAGTCAGGCTTGAGCGCGCCAAAAAGTCGCTGGCACAGGAGACACACTTGAGTATCGCCGAGGTGGCCCATCAATATGGATTCAGTGATGCCAGCCACTTTAACCGACATTTCCGTCAGGCATTTTTGATGACGCCGGGGGACTATCGGCTCTCGATGAATGGGCAGCCAATGAATAGACTCTCAATGAATGGCCAAACTTTAATTCAACAGACCAGGGTTCAACAGGGGCGCGGATAATGCTGGATTGGAACTTACTGGCCAGCATAGCACTGGTGCATCTGGTCGCGCTGGCAAGCCCGGGGCCTGACTTTGCCATTATGCTCAAGGTAACCCGCGAGCAAACCCGCACGGCGGCGCTGATGACGGCACTCGGTATTGCCCTTGCGATTCTGCTGCACACGCTGGCGAGCCTGACCGGGCTTAGTTTGCTTATTCACACCACGCCCTGGCTTTTTATCGCGGTGCAGGCCCTTGGCGCCCTGTATCTGGGCTACATGGGGGTTGGCGCTCTGATGGCCGTGAAACAACATTTTGCAGCGCGCAGCGCGGCAAGCGCAGAGCTTGTATCAGAAAGCGGGGTTGAGGGCGCAACTGACCCCGATGAGCGCGAGGCGAAGTCACTCTCCACGATTAAGGCGCATTCAACAATAAAAGTGCTGTCCCCAATCAACGCACTAAAGCTTGGGCTTTACACCAATTTGTTAAACCCCAAAGCGCTGGTGTTTTTTCTGACCCTGTTTTCGGCGCTCGTCGGCCCAGAGGTGAATATTGAGACCCGCAGTGCCCTGCTGTTTTTGATGTTTGCCCTATCGTTTGGCTGGTTTGGGCTGCTCGCCATGGTGCTGACCGCATCCAAGGCGCAGCAGCTGATGACCCGCATTGGCCCGGCCATCGACCTGTTGGTAGGCGTGCTTTTTGTCACTGTGAGCATCGCCATTTTGCAAAGCCTGCTCCTTGGCTGATGCCTGTCTACCAAAAGCTTGCTGATGGCTGTTTAAGAAAAAGCCTGGACTAAGCCAGGCTTTCGCAGTTACACCAGATGGTGCTTATCCAGCCTATATAAAAACGCCTTGTAGTTCATGCCAAGCCACTTGGCCGCTTTGGTGCGATTACCATCAAAGCGCGCCATGGCCTCGGCAAGGCAGCGAGCTTCAAACGCTTCCCACTCTATGCCCTCGGCCGGCAGTTGCCACCCTGTGTCTTGCTGTAGCGCACCGCTGTCCTGGGTCAGCTCCTGCTCATCGCCAAGCAGCACAAAACGCTCGATGCGGTTGGAAAGCTCCCGCACGTTGCCCGGCCAGCGGTAGTCGAGCAAAAAGCGCATGCCTTCCTGGCTGATTTTCGGCACATCAAAACCATATTGGCGGGCGTGGAGCTTCAGAAAATGCTCAATCAGGCGGCCAATGTCTTCGCGCCGCTCCCTAAGTGGCGGCATTATCACAGGCACCACATTGAGGCGGTAAAACAGGTCCTCCCGAAAGCGGCCCTCGGCGACTTCAAGGCGCAGATCCCTGTGGGTGGCGGCGATAACCCGCACATCGAGTTTAAGCTCCTTTTGCGCGCCAAGACGGGTGACAACGCCTTCCTGTAAAAACCGCAGCAACTTGGTTTGCTGCAGCAGCGGCAACTCACCTATTTCATCCAAAAACACGGTGCCGCCGTCGGCCGCCTCAAGCTTACCAACCTTTAAACTGGTGGCGCCGGTAAAGGCGCCCTTTTCGGCGCCAAAAAGCTCGGCCTCAGCAAGGTTTTCGGGAATCGCGCCGCAGTTAATGGCGATAAATGCCTTGGATGCGCGGCGCGACAACTGATGCAGCGCCCGCGCCGCAAGCTCTTTACCTGTGCCACTTTCACCGCCAATCAGCACTGTGGCGTCGGTGCCGCTTATCCGGTTCAGGCGGTCAAACACCTTTTGCATGCAGGGCGCCTTGCCCACCAGCCCGACAAGGGATTGCTGCTCGGACAATGCTGAGCTTAGCGCCTTATTTTCTTTCTTCAGTGCCTGAGAGCGCGCCACTTTGGAGATAGCGAGCAGCAGCGCCTGGCGCTGATAGGGCTTGGAGAGATAATCATCGGCGCCGGCCTGAATCGCATCCACCGCATGGGTGATGGTGCCGTAGGCCGTTGCCATAATAAAGCCAACCTCGGGGTACTCGCGCTTGACGTACAGCAGCAAATCCATGCCGCTGAGGCTGCCAAGTTTCCAGTCAGAAAACACCAGCTCCGGCGGCGCTTCTTTAATGGCAACAATGGCGCTTTCAACCGAATCGGCTTCCCGAATTTGATAGCCTTCTGCGCGCAGCATACCAGCGATAAGCTGGCGCTGCCCCGCTTCATCCTCGACGATTAAAATGGTCAGACTCATGGACGAGGCTCCGCTGTGTTATTCATACCAAACAATACCTTAACCCGGGTACCACCCTCGGGGCGATTGATAAAAACCAATTTGCCATGGTAGTGGCTCGCAAGCAGCCGTGAGGCGATATAAAGCCCCATGCCAGTGCCCTCGGCCTTGGTGGTGATATGGGGCTGACCGAGCTTATCGAGTAGCGCAGCATCTATGCCGGGGCCCTTGTCACTTACCTGCACACACAACCCGTCGTCATTACGGTTAAGCTCTATTCCAAGCCAAGGCACGGCAGCGCCGCTTTGGGCCTCCATGGCGTTAATGATGACCGCATGCAAAATGCTTCGCACCTCCGACTCTATGCCCGTGATGGCATGGTCATCGTCAAGACCGGTCAGCGACAGCGACGGGGTCACGCCCGCCACCGACAGTTCAAGCAAAATATCCCGCACCACAGCGCTGACCGGCACAGGCCGGCTGCGGTCAACCTCGGAAGATGCCAGAGTCAGAAGTGATTGTATGCTCTTGTCCATCATGGCAATTTTTTGCTGAATGGCGCCAAGCATCTCAGAGCGTGAGTGTTCATCATCAAGCTGGCTTTGAGACTCAGCCAATAGCCCCAGCGTATGCAGCGGGTTTCGCAGACTGTGGGCGATGCCGCGGGTGATTTCACCAAGCTCCGCCAAATGTTTTTTATCCGCCACCTGCTGCTCGCGGGCACTTAACTCGGCCAGTTTCTGGCTCATGGCATTAAAGCCATCGAGCATGCTGCGGATTTCTTCAATCCCGCGGGGGTGAACCTGATAACCAAGCTCGCCCGCGCCAAGCTTGCGATGGCCGGTGGCAAGCTCAGACAAAGGCTCACTGACGCGGCGGCTCAGCCAATACACAAACACCAGCGCCAGCAGGCTGCTTGAAAGAATAAGCAGCGCCATCCACTCCCGAAAGCGGGTCAAAGCACCAGAGAGGTTATCCTGCTTAAACTCGAGCTGATTGCGCTCGATGCGGCCATCTTCGAGGGTGCGGATCACCAGCAAATCACTGTTATTGTTACCCTCACGGCGGGTAATCGTCATGGTTTGCAGCGATTCGTGCAGCGCTTCCTGATAGCTTCGGGTGAGCGATGCCTGCAGGCGGTGCAACTTTTCAAGCTCCCGTTTGATGATGTCGTTGGCCGCCATCACCTCTTCATTCATCTCGCTGCTTTGCATGGCTTCGCGCTGATGTTCGGCAAGGGTCGCATCCAAATCGGCGATGGCGCGGCCTATTTCCCGCTGCTGCAGCTCAATGATTTCGGTCTTGGTGGGAATTTGCAGCGCCATGGCCTCAAGCTCGGCCTGGCTTGCCCGCGCGGCTTCATCATCGGCCCGAATGTCATCGGGAACACCCCGGCCACGCAGCGCCTCAAGCTCAGGATTGAGATGAGCACGGAGGTCCGTTACCGCGCGCTCGCTCAAGGCCTTTTCGCTCATCGCCCTTTCGCTTGCCATTCTGGCAGCAGCGCTGGCTGCGGCAGACCGCGCCTGCTCATCAGCCCTCGCCGCGGCCTGGGCCGCCTGTTTGTGGGCCGCCTGTTCGTGGCGAGCATGGGTTTGGGGAGCATGGGGCGGAACCTGCGGTCGCTGCTCAGGGATTTGCACTACTCGCTCAGCAAGCTGCAGCGGCTGAGTGCGCTCAATCACAGCGCCCTTTTCAGTAGAATCAACGGACTGCACTGAATCCACGGACTGCATAGAATCCACGGGCTGCAGAGAGTCCACAGCCTCAGGGGGCGCTATCGGCTCAGTCCAGGTGACGGCATCCGCCGGTAGCGGTGCAATTCTGAGATTTTCACCCAAATCGTCCACCAGTATGTCCACCAGCTGGCGCGACAGGGCCACCGAATTGGCCTTAAGATCTTCATCCAGCTGGCGTTTGAGCGCCTCGCCAATCAGCAGCTGACTTAAACCCAGCAGCAAAATCAGTCCGCCAAAGAGTGCAAAAAGATACTGTTTAATCGACATCCGTCGTCCCCAACCACGTAAGCACAGGTACCATACCAACGCTATTTAAGGCTGTATATCAAAAAGAGTGCCAGCCTTGCAGCGCGAAGCCCTCGGATGGAAATAAAAAATCCCGTTATAAATCAATCGATAATTTACCAACAAACTTATCAGTCTTGCCAGCGTGAAGGCAACGTCTCCCCGCGCTGCGCCGACTTTCCCCATTTGGGGAAATCCGCTTCCTCAAATCAGGCCGATGCGGCCTGGGCCAAACCACGTTAACAAAACATATCATATTGATTTTTAGTACTTTTAAATTCATGGCACGAAACTCGCGTTACTACGGACTCAAGTTGCTCTGCCAGCGCTGCTGAGCTTCTACACATTCAGCGCCAGACCATTTATATCCTACAGGGAGAAAACATCCATGAAACACGTTAGCCGCCGCCATTCAGGCTCATTCACAGGCTTACTTGCCGCCTTGCTATCGGTCCAACTGATGGCTGCGCCCACCAGCCTGCCGCTGGACGCAGAGGTCACCACAGCACCGGCCAAACCCACTGAGCCCATCAGCGATACCAGTAAGTTACCGACACAGGCAGCGTCAGAAACGCCAGCATCAGAAACTCCAGCGCCGCCAGCCACCTCTCTCAGTGGACAGGCGCCGGGAGAACCTGCTGCGGCCGCAACGCCTGCGCCAAGCAAGCCTGCAGCGGCCGTAACGTCCCCAAATCCCGCAAATCCCGCAAATCCCGCAACGCCCGAACCAAACAAGGCGATAGAGAAGTCAGTCAAACAAACCGTGATAGTGAATAAAAACGGCCCGGCGCGGGTCGAAGTCATGGTCAATAACAACGGTGAAGAGCAGCAATTTAGCTTCAGCGGTGATGAGCTGAAAGATAAAGCGCTTATCGACAAGCGTCTCTCGGCCCTTGATAACGACAGCCGCACCGCCATTCTCAGCGCCATTGACGATATCAACAGCGGCAAATTGCGGCTACTTAAAAAAGGCGAGCTTGAAGAGCTGCATACGCTCGAGCGTGAAATGGCTTCAAAACAGGAAGTGATGCAAAAACAAGGGGATGAACTCGCCCGCCGCGGTGAAGAGATGGCACGCTTGGGTGAATCCATAGAGCGGATAATGGAAGCAAGCCTGCAGCACCGCGAACTCGACGGCGAAGGTAAGCGCATGATTACCATCCACCAACTGCACGAAGGCGAAGTGTCGGTCCAGTTGCACAGCATAGATGAAGACAAGATGCGCTTTGATATGGTCAAAAGCATGCTGGGCGACGCCAAACTCAGCGACGAGCAAAAGGCAGAGCTCAAGGCCTTGCTGGCAAAATGACAAGTCGCAACTGAACACGATTGCACGCCATTGCCGAGTTGCCGAGTCGCTGGTTGCAAATTGCATCAATTCATGGATATGTGATGCAGCTTAAAGACCCCGGTATGTCATAGGGTTAAGCTGCGGCCATAATCCAGACTGAATTGATAAGGTATGTTATGTGGTGGAGAATCTTACTGGTCGTGCTTGCCTGCCTGCTGACCGGCGCCCACTTTTTACGTTATGGCAATTTGCTTGGGGCGCTGGCGTTTGCGGCGGCGCCGCTGCTGTGTTTCGGTAACGCCTATTTGCTGCGGGCGCTGCAACTGCTGCTCCTTGGCGCTGTGATAATGGTCTGGGGCGTGGCAACCTTCGACTATGTCAGCATTCGTCTGGCAAGCGGCGCGCCGTGGCTCAGGTTAATCCTTATCATGTCCGGCGTGATGGCATTTGTGGCCACTGCCGCCTGGGCGGTCGAAGGGTTACTGGCGAAAAAGCGCCTGCAAACCGCAAGCTGAAGGCCGCAGGCATTAACAGTACAGACAGATCCGAAAGCTGCAGCTTTAACAGTACAGACAGAGCAAAAGGCCGAAGCCTTTAACTGAACTGAGCTGCAGTCGTTAAATTCAATACCTGCAGTCACATATGCAATCTCGTCAGCAGCGTTGCGGCTGACGAAGTTGCTCGCCCATCACCCGCCTGGCAATGGCATCCACCGCCACGTTCAGCATGGCGGTAACGCCCATCAGTAACAGCGCGCCCGAGAAGCGGATTTCGGAAAAATTGCTGTCAATGTAAAACCCGAGTGTCGCGACCCCGAGCATCCCAAGGATCGCGGTTTCACGCAAAATCACCTCAAAGCGGTAAAACAGCAGCGCCATCATGCCGGGATAGATCCGTGGCAGCACCTGATAGCCAAAGCCATCCAAGCCACGGCAGCCCTCGGTTTCAAGCCCGCTGTCTTTGATATTTTTACCGCTAAGAAACGCAATCAAACCGGCATTGTGCACCCCAAGCGCCAGTATCGCAGGCAACATGGAAGGCCCAAAGAGCAGCATAAAGACAAAGGCAAGAATGTACTCAGGCACCGAGCGCGCAAGCAGCAAGCCAAAACGCTGCGCGCCAGCGCCAATCCGCCCGATAAGGGCTGTATAGCCAAGGGGTAACAGCAGGCACACCAACAAATGAGTAAGGCCAAGCGCAGCAAAGGCCAGCACCAGAGTAGCGCCAATCCCCTCAAGCGCCTGGGTTTGCAGCAGCTCAAAAGCCCAGCTGGCGCTTTGCCCCAAGGCCGCAGCAAGCCCGAGCTCCCCAAGCTGCCAGTCGCGAATAGCCTGCGGCCAGATATCTTCACTGACAAAACGCCAGATAAGCTGGGAGTCGATATTGGCAACCGGCGGCAAGAACCACAGCGCAGCGATAAAGTAGAGCGGCAACAAGGCCTTTTTGCACCAATAAGGCAAGGTACCGATAAGCGCAATAAAAAGAATCAGCAGCGCCGCACCCTCGCTGTAGTGCCCTTGCTTGAAGGCACTTTCGAGATGAAACCCGAGCGTCGGCATGCCCACAAAGCCAAGCACGGCACTGGAGCGCAGCGCACATTCAAAGCGGTAACGCACATAGGCAAGGAGCTGCGGCAACACATGGGCAACCTTGCCATAAAGCCAGCGGCTGACGGCATCGCTGCCATAGGGCAAGCTTGCGTAGGTCACTTTGGGCGCCTGACACAAAATATCGTGAAATACCCGCGCAAAGGTGGTGCCGTAGGGCAGCGCGAGCGCGAGAATTCCGGTAACGGGCGAGAGGCCAAAAAGCTGCAAAAACAGCAGTGCCCAAAAAATCTCATGTATGGCGCGGATAAAGGCGCACAGGGCGGCAACGATGGGATGATGGTAAACGAGCGACAAGGGCACGCCGATAATAAGCCCAAGCCCGACACCAAGAAGAGCAAAACTCACGGTTTGCCACAGCGCATCGATAAGCTGCTCGGTGGCAAAAAAGTCCGGCGTCAGCACGCCCGACAGCATGCGCCCCAGCTCATTCCAGGGCTCAAGGGCGATGATTTCCGTATCGGCAAGGATAAACGCCAGCAGGCAAAGCGCCCACAGCGACAGCGTCAGGCGCTGCCAGCGGCCAATAAAGCGAAGCCGGTTTGTCACGCGCCATCGCCCCTGACGTTGCTCGGAAGATCGCCCGCGACATAGCCACTGACGTCGACCTGATCTGGTGAAGCCTGGGCATAAAACTCATCAAGCTCGGCAAGGCTTAGCTTATTTGCGGGGCTATCGAGGGTAAGGCGACCATCGGCAATCCCTAGGATACGGTCAAAATGCGCCAGTGCCTGCGCCCGGTTATGCAGCACCATAATCACGGTTTCGTGCCGTGCAATGATGAGCTCAAGTACCCTATCGGCCATGGCCGGATCGAGTGCCGAAACGGGTTCATCACCGAGAAACAACGGCTTTTGCTGGTACAAAGCGCGGCCGATGGCGACCCGCTGGCGCTGCCCGCCGGAGAGGCGGCTCACCAACTGGCTTGGCGGCATATCAAGCTCCAGCGCATCACACAGGGCGCTGACTTCCGCAAGCCTTGATGTAAACGGGGTGATGAGATTGGCGATGTTGTACAGGGCATTGTGGCGTGCCAACGCGCCCATGTAGATGTTGTGGTAGAGACTGAGGCTCTCGACCAAGCCCTGTGACTGGGCACAGAGCGCCGACACCGACGCCAACTGCCCATGGATATGGTTCAGCAGCGTGGATTTACCGGCGCCTGATACTCCGAGAATGGCGACCTTTTCCCCAGCCTTAAACGACACCGAGAGATCATGAATGATCTCCCGGTCTGCGTAACCCAGGGTCAGATGCTGAAGTTGAAGCAGCATTCGCGACTCAGTCAATCAGTCCGATGGCTTTGGCCACGTCTTCAACCGGCTTGAAATCTTCGTTGTCGGCAGGGATAAATGACTGACGCGGGAAAGACGCAAGCAAATCAGGATCTTTCATCTCAAGCAGCGCCGCAGTGAGCTTGGCCTTAAACCCTGCGCCAAATTTGGCATCCAGATCGCCGCGCACCGACCATTGGTAGTCAGGGTACGCCGGGCTTTCCCACACCACCGACACCTTGGCGGTATCTACCTTGCCTTCGGCAACCATGGAGTCCCACACCTTGTAGTTTACTGCGCCCACCTGATACACACCGGCCTCAACCTGGGCCACGGTGCGGCTGTGATCGCCTGAGAAACCTACGCGCTTGAAGAGGTCGTCCGGACGCTTGCCAAGGTTACGCTCGATAAAAAACTGTGGCATCAAGCGGCCTGAGGTGGAATCTTTTGAGCCAAAGGTAAAGGTGTAACCGCCAATGGCCGGAAAACTCTCCTGCTTGGTTAACCCAGTGCTGTGGTGGGCGATAAAGTAGCTTTTGAAAAACTGATCTTCATAACCCTGGGCAATGGCTTCAGAGCCGGGCACCAGACGGCGCGCCTGAACGCCGGACAAACCGCCAAACCAGGCAAGCTGCACCTGATTGTTACGAAACGCCGTCACCGCCGCTGAGTAGGATTTTACCGGCACATACTGCACATCCACACCCAGTTTGGTTTCGAGATAATCGGCCACCTTGTCAAAGCGGCTGCGCAGCTTGGTTTCATCTTCATCCGGAATAGCGGTAAAGGTAAAAGTGGCAGCGTGGGCACCGGCAGATATGCCAATCATCATCACGGTCAGTAACTTGGCAAAAGCGTTCATCTTGAGTTCCTTAGGGCAAATTCGATGGCGGATTGTAGCCTATCCCGAAAGCCATACAAAGGCTTTGCGCCGCCAAGTCAGCGTTCATTAAGATATTTCGTCATACAATTCGGGGAATATTTTTACACTCAAGTCGTTAGCGCGTACACTGGCCGAAACTTGCATGGGAAGTTTGTTAATGAGAATCCTCGTTGTTGAAGATGATCCTTTGCTGTCACATCACCTGAAAGTGCAATTAAGCGAGCTTGGCAATCAGGTTCAGGTTGCCCACACCGCCCAGGAAGGTTTCTTTCAGGCCACCAATTACCCGATTGACGTAGCCATAGTGGATTTGGGCTTGCCGGATCAGGATGGTATCGAGCTTATCACCCGCCTTCGCGACGCCGAGCTCAAGGCACCCATTTTGATCCTCACCGCCCGGGTTAACTGGCAGGACAAGGTCGAAGGCCTTAATGCCGGCGCCGATGACTATCTGGTCAAACCCTTTCAAAAAGAAGAGCTGGTCGCCCGCCTCGATGCGCTGGTGCGCCGCAGCGCCGGTTTTGTCAAACCCAAAATCAGCTCAGGCTCGCTGGTGCTGGACCTTGCCGCCAAACAGGTGACCCTCGATGACGACATACTCGAAATCACCGCCTTTGAATACCTGATCCTCGAGTATCTGATGCGCCACAGTCACGAAGTGGTGGCCAAGCAGCGCCTGCTGGATGTGATTTATGGCGATAAAGAAGGCGACCCAAACACCATCGAGGTGATGGTCAGCCGCCTGCGTAAAAAGCTCACCCGCGACGGCATGGATAACCCGATTGTGACTATCCGCGGTCAGGGCTACAAATTCAACCTGCCCTGTAATTGACAATGCGCTTCCAGCTCAAACCCAAACGCCGCCTGCTGACAAGGATGTACCTGACATCCCTGTCCATCATTACCCTGGTCGGCTTTGGGCTGGCGTGGATGGTTAACATTCTCCACGCCCAAAACTCCTACAACGAAGAAACCGCGCAGCTGATTGCCGAAATTCCACAGGTAGCGGCAGAGCTTCGCGAGCACGACCTCATCCCCGACACCAGTGCCTGGCTTGAAGAAAACCGCAAGACCCAGCGCTATGTGATGGCGAGCTGCGATGACAGATTCAAGCAGGTGTGGACCTCTTCCATGGCGGTTGACCGCGGCTTGTTTGATACCTGCGAGCGCTTTGCCGAAATCAAAGGCGAGTCACCGCCCTATTACCTGACCCTCTCGGATAACCGCGGCTACTACATCTACATGCTTTCGGTGGATATTGCCAAGGTGCACTACAACCTGCTGGTGATGAAAGACGCCGAAAAGCTTGAGCAGGAATACAGTAAATTCAGCCGCCGTACCTACTTCAGGCTGGCATTGGTGCTGGTGCTGGCGTTGGTGCTGCTGGTCAGCGCCGCCTATTGGGGAATGCGGCCACTGGTCAGGATGCAGGAAGAGCTTAAATCCATCGCCGATGGCCGCGCCAAGTCGTTGTCGGGCGGTTATCCGGTGGAGCTTGAGGGCGTGACCCAGGCGCTCAACCAACTGCTGCAGCAATCTGCTGCGCAGCAGGAGCGATATCAAAACGCCATGAATGACCTTGCCCACAGCCTTAAAACCCGCCTCGCGGCGGTGCATGCGATTTTGGATGATAAAGCGCTGGCACAGCAGGAGGCTGGCGAAAAAGTCATGGAGCAGGTGAGCCAGATGGATCATCTGGTGAAATACCAGTTAAAGCGCGCCATGCTGGGTCGTAAGGGTCTCAAGCAGGAGCAAACCAGCCTGCTGCCACTGGTCACCCAACTGTCGCAGATGCTGTTTAAAATCTACCGCGACAAAGACGTGCAGTTTTCAAGCCGTATTCCGCCCATGTTGCTGTTTCCCGGCGACAAGGGCGACATTATGGAGCTGTGCGGCAACCTGATGGAAAATGCCTTCAGGCTCTGTATCAGCGTGGTCAGGGTAAGCGCCGAGATAAACAGCCGCGGCGAGTTTGAACTCAGGGTCGAAGATGACGGCCCGGGCGTGGCCGACAGCCTCAAGCAAAAAATCCTGGAGCGCGGCGTACGCGCCGACACCCAAAGCCCCGGCCAGGGCATCGGGCTTGCTGTGTGCCATGAAATCGTTTCAAGCTACAACGGCACCCTCACCATCGAAGAGTCTGTGCTCGAAGGGGCGCTGTTTAGGATCCGTATTCCGCTGTGATCCTGCGCTTTATTTTCCGTGAAAAGGCAGCTCTGCGGCCTTTTTCAATCTGGGTTATGTGGCGGCTAATGTGCTGGCTTAGGTACCGGGTTAGGTGCGCCGCTTCGCCAAGCTCATCCACATAAAACAAGCCCATCAAACAAGCTCATCAAACACGCACTTCAACAAGCACTTCAGCCGAGCTGGGCGTAAAGCTGCTCGGCGCGGTTAAACATCACCCAGGAAGTGGCAATGTATTTGTCTGAACTTTGCGGCACATTGCCCCTGTGGGTATGGGTAAAGCCCGCCGGCGCTATCACCATGGTGCCCCGTGTCGGCTTAATCTTGCGTTGTTGGTAAAAAAACTCGGTTTCGCCGCCCTCTTCCACATCATTGAGGTAAAACATGTACAGCACCACCCGGTGCAGCGCCTCGTTGTGGCCGTGCTGCGGAAACTGCTCCGAATGCCAGTGGGGATAGCCGCCCTTGCCCTGGGGATACTTCTGGATATTTATGGTGCCGCTGCGGTAAAGGTATTTCACCAGCGCATCGGCGCGTGGATGTCCGAGCGTGGGGTAATTGTCCGGCGTCAGTGTCACCGGCTGGCTTTTTTCATCCGCCACCTGCACAGCCACCGCGCCCATCAGCGCCATGGCATATTTGTCAAAATAGCTGACGGCGCCTTTGAGTGCATAACCGAGCAGCTCGTTACGGATGGGGGTTAAATCATCAAAGGCATCGAGGGTAATGTCGCGGCTCAGCTTTTTCGTTTTATCGACACCGTTGCCGGTTCGGCCATCCGTTACCCCACTGTGGCTGTCGAGTATGGCGATTAATCGCTCACATAGTTCGTCCGGAATCGCATTGGGGTATACTTCGATGAAATCCATGTCACACTCAGGAAAAATACTTAGGGTGTATCATGCTGACACGATGGTTAAGTGATTGTAAAGTATTACCATTGAGCAAAGATGCACACTTCAGGTAATTGACCCGCACTCTATGTCTAAAACCTTTAAGGTAAACGTCAACCAGCTACAGGTTGGAAATTTTGTCCGTCTGCCGGTAGCGTGGAAGGATCATCCGTTTCTGTTCAACAGCTTCCGCCTCAAACAGGATGACCAAATTCAGCTCATTCGAAGCCTGGGTATCGAACATGTGTTTGTCGATATGGATAAAAGTGACGTGCCGCCGCTGCCGGCAACCGAGGCCGAAACCACTAACACCGAAACCAATCTCTCGCCGCTGCGTGAATCACTGAACGAAAAGAAGCAGGAGCAAATAGAGCAGCTAAAGAAAATGCGCCGAGAGCTTGGCAAAACAGAGCAGGAATTCGACCGCTCCCTCGCCAAGATGCGTAACCTTATCAGTAAGCTAAGGAACCGGCCGCTCAATGCGGTACAGGAAGCCGAGGAGCTTATTCAGGATATCGCCACGCAGCTCTTTTCCAGTGACAATCTGGTGCTGCACCTGATGGGCGATGCCAAAAAAGATGAAGGTATTTACTACCACTCTTTGAACGTCTCTGTGCTGTGTATGCTGCTTGCCAAGGAGCTTGGATGGGACAAACAGGACGTGGAAACCATTGGCCTTGGCGCCCTGTTTCACGATGTGGGGAAATTGCGGGTACCGGCGCAAATCCTTAAAAAAGCCCCGCCACTGACCCCACCTGAGCTTAATTTTATCAAGCAGCATCCAAACTTTGGTGCCGATCTCTTGCGGCTTGCCGAAAGCTTTCCCGAGCGTGCGATGGCGGTCATCATCAATCACCATGAGTTTCTGGATGGCAGCGGCTATCCCAAGGGGCTAAAACAGCACGAGCTATGCAATCTGTCGCAGCTCATTGGGGTGATAAACGAGTATGACAACCTTTGCCATCCCGATCACAACGGTGCCAAGGCGCGCACGCCCTACGCGGCGCTGGCGTACCTGTTCAAACACTACAAGGGTAAACTCAATCAGGAGTTTATCGGTAAGCTTGTCCGCATGCTTGGGATCTATCCACCGGGCTCCATCGTGGAGCTCTCCAGCGGCCAATTTGGCATAGTGATGGCGGTAAACCTCAGTAAATTGCTGCTACCGCGGATCATGGTGTATGACGCACTGGTACCCAAAGATCAGGCGCCCATCATCGATTTGGAGTCAGAAGGCCTGAGCATAGTCCGCTGCCTGCCTCCGGCGGCGCTGCCAGAGAAAATATTCAACTACCTCAACCCCCGCGAGCGGGTGACCTATTTCTTTGGTCAGGAAGGAAAAAGCTGAAACCTTTATAACCATGGCAAGCGTTACACTTAAGATATAGATACAAGTCGTCTTGCCGCCCTCGCCCCCTTTGTCTAGTGTGATTAGATAACCACGATCACCAGACGTGATATGAGGGGGCGCCATGACACCCTTGCCAGACTTCGATACCTTAAGATGGATGGCCGACAATGAGCCGGAGAAGCTTGAAACACTTCGCAGCCGCCTGACCCGCGAAGCCATCGACAATTCAGAAGGCAACAAAGCCCAGCTTGAGAGCCTGGTGTTTAACCTAGAGCAGCAGCTCGCCCGTTGCAGCAATCCCTATCACAGGTGCGTGGTTGCCATGAGCATGATGCGAAGCAAACTCAGTACCCTGCAATCTGTTATCAACGAGCCGGACTTTTTGGAGCGCTCCAGCGCCGAAGTCATTCCGCTGTTTAAGGCGTGAATTACAACCAGCGCTTGCGCTTAAAGAAGAAATAGGTCCCGGCAGCACTCGCGAGCATCATGGCAATGGCCATCGGATAACCATACTGCCACTCAAGCTCAGGCATGCTGGCAAAGTTCATCCCGTAACTGGATGCAATCAGCGTCGGCGGCAGAAACACCACCGCAGCAACCGAGAAGATCTTGATGATTTTGTTCTGCTGCAAACTGGTAAAACCCATGGCAGCATCGAGCAGGAAGTTAAGCTTGTCGAAGATAAACTGGCTGTGGGGCATCAAAGACTCGATATCCGACAGCATCTCCCGCAAGTCCTTCATGTCGTCATCGGACAATTGACCACGGTAATAGCGCTGCATATACCGCAGAGTGCGCTGGGTATCGAGCAAACTTAAACGGATTTTACCGTTGGCATCTTCCTGAATGGTGATGAGCTTGAACACATCATCAAGCTCCTGACTGTCGAACACTTCTTCGCCGACATTTTCGAGCACCGTATAAACGTCCTCAATCAAGTCAGACAGATAGTCCACTTTAAGATTGAAAAGCTCGATAAAGAGCTCCTGCGGCGTCGACACTTCAAGCCGGCCCAGGCGCAAATAGTTACGCAGCAAGCGGATAAGACCGACATCTTCTTCGCGGATAGTCAGCAGAAAATTGGTTCTGAGGTTAAAAGAGACGTTGACGCCGCGTACGTCCTGACCAACCCGCTGCGGAAACAATGAGTTAATATGCAGGCCGTCGCTGTTCTGATAAAAACGCGCCGAAGCTTCAATCTCGTTGGCGTCTTCCTCATCGGGCAACTCTTCCACCGAAATTCGCGCCAGCCAATCACGCTCTTCATCTTCCGGTTTATACAAATCCAGCCACAGGGTGGCCGGCGGGAGACTGTCCTCAATGCCAAGTTCAAGAATGGTCAATTGACGATTTTCGTAAACATATGCAGTGATCATAAGTCCCCCAATACCCAAGCGCTCACAGCAATCAAATCGCGGCTAGTTTACCTGATAACCATATAATGAAAAGCACAGAGACAAGAATTAAGCCATTGATTTACGGCTGGTCAGAGCTGGCGATGGTCACACGTTCACGATTTGACAGCCGAATAACAAGACCATCGACTGTCACCAGGCTCGATTCGCCGATATCACGCTTTCGCACCTGATAGCTGCTTTGCGTAGCGCCCTCTTCCGCGCTGATGGTAACCTGCATGATTTGATTGCCATCAAACCAGCGCCAGCCAAGCCACACCGCCGTCAGCAGCACAGAGGTCAGCAGCAGTCCCATCGAGAGATAACGCACAAGCAAACCATTGGCACTGACAGCAGGCGTCAGAGGCCGGCGGCGCCGTGACAGCATTAGCACGGCAGCCAAAATGGCAATGGTTGTCAAAATCTTAAGCAGCATCGCGGCACCTGCGCTCAAATCCGTTAAATCAAATCAGTTCAATCAAATTAGTTCAATCAAACTAGCTCGATAAAACTAGCTCGATAAAATATTGTCCATCATAGCCGCTATACCCAGGCACTACTGTTACCAAACGCAGGTTCGCTGCACTTTTTCTGTAAAGGGAACAGGATTGCTGCTGAACTGACCTTCCCCCCGAATTTAAAACCACAACGCTAATTGAGGATAGCGCTGAGTAAGGGTAGCGCTAAGGGAGAACAGCGCTGTGTGGCGTATATGACGCGGGCAGAATGGCCACAGTCAGAACAGGCAGAACCAAACAGGGAATTGAATGGCACATCAAAGCAAAAAGGCCACCCTGTTGGGTGGCCTTTTTGTTGTATTTGGCGCCTGGCGATGACCTACTCTCACATGGGGAGGCCCCACACTACCATCGGCGTGACTGCGTTTCACTTCTGAGTTCGGAATGGGATCAGGTGGGACCACAGCACTAATGTCACCAGGCAAATTGGTTTGACTTGTCTCTTGAACGTCTGACGGCATTGTTTCTTCGCTCGAATGCTCACATAGCGCTGCTATGCTGTGCTTCTCACTCATCACGGCTTTGTCAGCCGCTCAATATCCTGCGTCAAGCAAGTCGTAATCTGGAAAGCTGTATTGAGTCAATCACTTCAATCAAGTCTGGTATCTTCAAGACTTATCTACTAACCATCTATCGAAACCCATCTGGGTTGTATGGTTAAGCCGCACGAGTCATTAGTACAGGTTAGCTC
>NZ_JAHEPS010000006.1 GCF_018596335.1 Shewanella jiangmenensis
TGCCAGCTCATTTATCTCCGCGTGGCAGGCCGGAGGCCTTTCGGCTTCAACTAACGGAATGAAGCAGTTCATTCCGTTACCTTACAGGTGCGTTTTCGCCCTCAGACCAATGAAAATCGTGCCGAACATTTTCCAGATTATTCCTTGGCTTAGCCGATTTTGTCCATATCAATCTACAAACAAAACGTGATAGAAAAGTATCTGATTAACTTCGCTCAGCTTTTGGCAAACCGCGCCAAATCAGGCGGCAAAGTGTGCCTGCCACTGACTTTCTGCCATTTATTTACGGCAAAGGCATAGCTACCGCAGGGGCGAGGATGCATCACCTCGTCCTAAGATCTTGACTTCAACTTGATTGCTGCATCTTGTCAGCAATGTGATGTGTTTGGCAAGTAGTTGTATTTGCTTGGGAAGGTTAAGTGAATGTGCAGTCCCCCCGTGAGGCTAAGCCGTGCTCACGAGGGGACAGGGGAGTCGCGTTAGCGGCTAAACGCCAAATAAAGGCTACTTTTTAACCCACTTACCGGAAGGGTCCTGCACAAAGTGGCCTTTGTCGGCGGCCTTGATGGCCTTTTCGGCGGCAAGTTTGGCTACATCCGAGGTGGCGATTTTGTTTTTGGCGGCAATTTTTTCGTATTGGGCGCGGCGCTTGGCGTTGATGTCGTCAACCAGTGCGCGGGCTTCAGCTGAGCCCTGTACCAGCCCCAGATAGCCGTTTTGCTGCTCGCCGACCAGGCCCTGAGCCTTGGCTTGCTGCAGATCCATGGCAAACAGATTGAATGACAGCAGTGCTGACGCGATAAACAGCAGAGTTCTTTTCATGGCATTGTCCTGTCAGAAAAGCTGCTCGTCGGAGAGCAGGGCGTCGAGTTCTTTGTCGACCTTGATGCGGATTTCGTGTTCGATTTTAACATTGAGATTGATAACAATCGGCTTGTCCGGTGGCTCGATTTTGACCGTTGGCGCGCAGGCTGTGGTCAGCAGCGCCATCGAGGCCAGCAGGCCAGATGTGACTAATTTCACTGGGTAATCCTCAGTTTATGTTTTGCTCAATCTGATTTTGCAGCTTATCGGCAACAGTGAGGCTGCGAATAAGTTGCCACAGGTTCTCTTGGTGAGAGTAATTCAAGTGGATGGGGCGTTCAATGCCTTCGCTCTTGCCTTTCACTTCTATATCCACCGTGGCATCGCCGGTTTCCAACATATTGAAGTCGCCGGCAAGGCTTGAATATTCAAGGTGTTTAAGTGCATCAAACACCAGCGCCAGGTGGGGCTGGGATGACACCAGCTCGTCGATGGCCGGATTATTGGCAACCTGAATTA
The DNA here is from genome assembly GCF_018596335.1 of Shewanella jiangmenensis. Classification (GTDB taxonomy): domain Bacteria; phylum Pseudomonadota; class Gammaproteobacteria; order Enterobacterales; family Shewanellaceae; genus Shewanella; species Shewanella jiangmenensis. Next base: position 1,324 of record NZ_JAHEPS010000006.1, read on the forward strand.
ATCCCCCCGGGGCGCGGGCCGCAAGGCGTCCGCCGCTGACGCTGACTTTGCGCTGCTTTACATCCACCGGCAGCACCCCATCGAATATGCCGCTGGCCTGAATGCCTTCAACCGGTTGCAGCTCCAGCAGTTCTTCGAGGCTTAAACCGGTCAACACCAGATAGGCATGGGACGGCTGATTTTGGTTCAGCTTAAAATAGGGCAGGAAAAACTTGCCCTTGAGCAGCTCGCCCTGACTGGTGAGCGAAATATCAAACTCCGACAGGGTGCCGTCGTCCGCGCTTTCAAGCTCAAGGCTGCCCTGGCCCTGAATATGCTCAAGCACTATGCCGGGGGCGAAGCGGTCAAGCTTCCAGTTAACATCCTTACAGCCAAGGAAAAAGTTGACGCTCTGGCGTTTATCCTGATGCAGGCTGCAGCTGGCATTCAGCCCGGCGCCGTTAAATGGATAATCGCCAAGGGTGCCTGACAGCTCCTCGAATCTGGCATTTACGCCGATATCCGTGGTGCTGGCGGGGAAGTTAAGGCTGATGTTGGCGCTTAAGTGGGTGTCGCCCGCAAGGCGCACATCCGGCGCGTAACCGGCTATGTTGGCGACCGCTTCTCGCCAGTCACCCAGGCTGTTATCGCCTTGCCAGCTTGCTGTTAAGGAGAGCGGCGCGCCCCGTTCATTCAAGCTGAGCTTATGCTGGCTGGTAAGGATGAGCGGCTGATAGCGGCCGATGCGCCACTGTTCACTACTGTTAACTGTGTCATTGCTGCTAAGTGCCCCATTGCTGTTAAGCGTGCCCGGTGTAAGGCTCAGGATATGGTTAAGCACCAGGCTGTCGAGCTGAAGGGTGGTGGTTTTACGCCGCTTATTGGTATCGCTTCTTGGCGCCTGCATGCTCGCCTTAACCCGTTCAATCTCAAGCGTTGCGCTCAGTGCCGGGTGCTGATGCATCAGCTTGGCAATCAGCGATTGCGCCGAGGGGTTGGCTTCTGCTGCTGTGTCAGGAAAGGACAGAATTAGCGGCGTTTGGTGTTGAGGTGCCGTTTGGCGAAGCTGCCAGTTTGCGCTGCCAAGCTCGAGATTAAGCTGTCGCTCGGGCGAGGAAGACTTGTGGCTTAGGCGGATATCCTTGATGTTGATACCAAGCTTAAGATCGGCGAGCGCAAGCTCGGTCAACGCCTTTTTGGCAACAGACTCAACAGCAAGAGACTCGGCCTTAAGAGATTCCGCTGGAGTAGCCTCAGCGGCTTCAGACTGCTCGCTGGTGCTTTTGGTGATGCTGTTGGTGGCGCTGCTCTTGTTGGCGTCGGTGCGGTTAAGGCTTAACGCGCCACCGAGCTTAAGCTCAGTTTGGCCAAGCTGCAGCTGCTGTAATGAGGCCGCGCTTGCGGACGCCGAGGCAAAGCGCAGCCACGCCTCAGTGCCTTCCACAGTCAGCCGAGTCTCAGCATCGTCTTTATGGAGCGAAAATTTGCCATCAAGGCTTAGCTCAGGCTTTGCGAGTGTGATGGCTGTGCTGCCTGCATTTTTACCAAGCAGCGCCGCAGCTGGCACCGGCAGGCTTGCGACAAGATGATTAAGGTCAAGCTCGCCGAGGTGGCGAAGGCTCATTTTTACCGGGCTTTGCCATTCAAGGCCAGCCAGTTCTGAGCCGTGCAATCCTGAGCCAGGGCTTTCGCCTTGCAAGAGCTTGCCTGTGCCCGCCACCTGCCACTGCCAGTCGCCAAGGGCGGCATTCATAACAACCGCATCGGCATCGAGCGTGAAGCCTTGGTTGCTGTCGCGGCTAAACTTAGCCCCTTGGGGCAGGGCAAACTCAAGGCTTAAGGGGGTATCGGCAGGCTTGTTTTTGCTAAGGTTTGCACCAAGCAGGGCATTTTCCAGTGATTCGAGCCAGAGCATAACATCGTTTGTGGCCGCTGCGGCGCCCTCTGGCACGTATGCTGAGGATGCCAGGGATGCCAGCGCGCGGCGCTCGGCGCCATCAAGACGGGTGCTTAAGGTTAAACTGCCTAGGTTTAGCGTGGTTACGCCATCCACCACATGGGCATTCAGGCGGGTATCGGCCACATCGAGCTTAAGCGCTTTGCTGAGTTTAAGAGGCTCGAGGGCAGTGAGCGAAAGGCTCAGGCCGTGGGATGAAAAGTTTGCATCAAATGCGCCGGTTGTGAGCTCAAGACTGCTTTGCACCCGGATGTCGCCGTCAGGCACGGGGGCAAGCCAGCTATCAAGCTCCCGCTGGGTTTTAAGAAACAGCGCCAGCGGGTTGGCATCATCAATGGGCAGTTTGGAATTGGCCAGGTGCTGCAGCAGTTTGTGGGCGCCCGGCAGCGACAACTCAAGGCTGCTTTGCCAGCGGCTTTTGCCAAGCGTTGCATCAAGCTCCAGCACTTTATCATCGCTTGGGGTGGCGATGCGGCCATGAAGCTCCCGCGCCGAGGTCAGTGACAGATAATCGAGTTTCAGCAGTTTGCCGGCGGCGGTGTCTATCATCACCGGGCCAAGGGCAATCAGCGGCAGCTTGTCCATGTTAAGTGCCAGCGCCGCGCGATCGCTCGCCTGCTGGCTGCTGGCGGCCTGCAGTGAGCGGCTGCCAAGAAACACATAGCTTTGGTCAAGGGCGATGGACTGCGGCATGGGCACACTTAACTCGCCAGAGAAATAGCCTTTGGCGGCGTCGAGGGCAAGGGTGCTCAGTCGCTGGTCGAAGGTGACTCGCAGGCCTTGAAGCTGCAACCGGCTGTCTTCGATATCGAGATTCAGGTTTTCTAAGGTGATGCCCTGGGGCTCAAGTTTCCAGGCGAGGCTATTAAGGGTGACGCCGGATTTGGCAAGCTCGGTGCGGGCGAGGGACAACACATAGTCTTTACCCTGAAACCACAAAAACGCCGCGCCCGAGGCGATAACAAGCAGCAGGATGCAGGTGACTATCCCGAAAAGACGCAGCGCGCGTTTCGCCAAGGTCCGTGCCAAACTCGGTTATCCAAAATTCGATGAATGGCGCGATCTTACCACGTTGCCACCGCTTATCGCACCCATAGGCCCAAGACCAAAGCGGGGTACTGCGTATACTGCATGGAATAAAATAAAGCGAAGGGCGGTGGCAGGCCCGGTTGGGAGTGGGCCCACCACCTTTTTACGGATGTTGCTTCAGCTACGCGCGCCCGGGATGGCCAGCAGCGCCGTGAGCGCCTCATCGAGGGTTTGGATGAGCCTGTCTACGTCGGCTGGCGTGGTGGCCGGGCAGCACAGGGTCATGTTGTGAAACGGGGTGATAAGAATGCCGCGGTTAATCAGATACAGGTGCAGCGCCATTTGCAGCTCATCGTGAAACGCCGCTTCGGCCTCGGCGCCGGTGCGGGGCGGTTTGGCGCAGAACTGAAACTCGCAGCGGGCACCGAGCTCCGTTACCGACCAGGGCAGGTCGTGTTTGGCGATAACCTGCCTGAATCCTGCCGCCAGCTGTTTGGCCAGCGGCAACATGTGTTCGTAGGCGGCGTCGGTCATCACTTCTTCGAGGTTGGCACGCATGCAGTGCATGGCGAGCGCGTTGGCCGACAGCGTGGTGCCCATGCCGCTGTGACCGTGGGCGTGGCTGTCACCCTCCGGCGACTGAGCGGCCTGATTGATACGCGCCTTGGCTGCCTGCATCGCCTGACTCATTTCCTCACTGCAGCCAAATACGCCGCAGGGCACGCCGCCCGCCACCGGTTTGCCCATCACAAAAAAGTCGGGCTGCAGGCTCCACAGGCGGGTGCAGCCGCCGATGTCGGTGGAGATAGTGTGGGTTTCATCAACAATAAATAAGGCGCCATATTGACGGGTGAGCTCACGGCAGCGCTGCATAAAGCCGTCATCTGGCAGCACCATGCCGATATTGGTCATGGCGGGCTCGCACAAGAGCGCGCACACATCCCCCTGTTTAAGCGCCTGCTCCAGCGCCTCTTCATCATTAAAAGGGATGGCGCGGCTGTACTGACTTAAATCATACACCTGGCCGACAAGCCCCGGGCGGTGCACCGTCTCGCCACCGTGGTCGCGTACCATCACATCGTCCACTGTGCCGTGGTAGCAGCCATCAAACACCAGTAGCACCGGCTTTTGGGTGATGGCGCGGGCCCAGCGCAGCACATAACGGTTGGCGTCGGTGGCGGTGGCGGTAACCTGCCAGTAAGGCAGACCAAAGCGCTTACTTAAGATTTCGCCGCACACTATGGCATCTTCCCCCGGCAGCATGGTGGTGAGCCCCCGGGTGGACTGGCGGGCGAGCGCCGAGGCCACAGGCGCAGGCGAGTGGCCAAACATGCTGCCAGTATCGCCAAGGCAGAAATCCACATATTCATGGCTGTCGACATCGGTAAAGCGGGCACCGCTGGCGCTTTGCACAAAAAGCGGATACGGGGTCGACCAATCGGCCATCCAGTGCATGGGTACGCCGCCATAGAGGGATTGCCGAGCTCTCTCTGCAAGCTCACGTGACTTGGGGTTGCGCTCGATAAAATAGCTTCGCTCGACGCTCATAAAGGTTTCTACTGCATCTGAGCTAATCCCACTGGCGGTCATTTGTGTGCTTCCTGTTTTAATTATTGAACGACGTGCTCATTATTATCATCGCAATATGGGCTTGGCAAGGGGCAAGATTTGGCCTTTTTGATGGCAATAAAAAAGGAGCCCGAGGGCTCCTTTTCCGCTAAGTGTTTAACGCTCAGCGATAAGTGCGTATTAGCGTTTGTAGCTGATGTGCTGATGGAAGCGCACCACCAGATCCTGGCGCTCACCATCGAGGTCGATGTCGGTGGCAAACTGGCGCAGCGCATCTTCGACTTCGTTGAGGAAGCGGCCGAAACCGGCGTCGGTGTGATCTTCTTTACCGGCGGCAATCACAAAGTAGGCGGTTTCCACCAGATTGGTGCCGCTCCAGTGTGACAAAAACTGCGGCTCGGCGGCGCTTGGGTCAAAGCCCAGCATCTGCACGCCTTTGTCGGTGCTTAAACGGTCAAACTTAGAGTTGCGAACCAGCGGCAGCAGGCCGTTGGCGACCATGGCAGCGCGTTTAAAGTTATGATCGAGCACGGCTTTTTTAAAGCTGTCCTGCAGGCGGGTGTACACCTTGGTGTAATCGCCAAGGCTCTCGTTGCCAAGGCGCTGCTTGAGGCGACGGCCAAGTGGCAGGGTGACAGTGACATAACTCAGGGCGCTGACATCGTCCGGCAGGGCGCAGCCACGGGCCTTGTAGCGCTGTGGAATACCGCGCAGTTTAAAGCCGTAGGTCTTTTTGTTGCCCTTGGCGCGGGCAAACAGATCGTAGGTCAGGTGCTGGTGGTCACGCACCTTGATGGGCTGCTCCAGTGCCAGTTTCGGGGCGAACTCGGCCAGCAGGCCCTGCACCTGGGTGTGGAAAGAGGCGGAGTTGGCGCGCAGCTCGTCACCCACTGCAAGGAACAAAAAGCGGATTTTGCGGGTACGGTAGTCGGCGCGGGCAAACAGGTTTTGCGCCTCGTGGTAGCGCGGGTTGTAGAAGAAAATGACCTGCTGCTCAGTCTCCAGGCAGTAGGCTTCGGTGTGGAAGCGCACCACGGGGAGTTTATCGTTGGCGATGACATGCACGTTACGCAGGTTATGGCGATCGGCCAGTTCAAAAAACTGTCTTGCCAGCGCCTGATAACAGCTCAGGTAATCGGGATATTGGCTCAGCAGGGCGTCCGTGAGTTTGATCTCTGCCGTAATGTACTGATTGGTACGGGCGTCCGTTGGCAGGTAGACCTTTTGCTGATGGTTGAAAGACATAATCACTCCTTGGGTACATGAACCAGATTCTGGTTGCGTTGCAGCGATCCTAACGGGGAAATGCTGCAGAAATGTTGTTCTTAAGCAGGTTTTTGTTCACTTTATTCCCTGTGTATGAGTTTTTGCTTAAAAACCCGAGCGTGGGGAGCGTCAGGGCAACAAAAAAGGGAGCAATTTGCTCCCTTTGTGATTCAGGCCTCAAATATCGACGCCAAACCCGATAATCAGCTGATAGTCATCGCTTTTGGGGACTGTGCCATCGGCGTTTTCCCGAGGGTTGTTGGTTCTGTCCCATACCAGCGACACGTCCAAATCAAAGATGTCAGTGAGGTCGATGGAAATGCCGGTGAGGGCATGGTGGGAGTAACCACCGGCTTCTTCGCTGCCGTAGAGCATCTGATAACGGGCGTTAAGGTCGATATCGTCGGTCAGCTCATGTTCAAAGCGGGTGTCTACCACAAAGGCGGCTGTGCCTTCGGTGTCGGATTCGCCGGCCTTAACCTCACTGAAGCGGGTATAGGTGTAACCCGGGCCGCCACCTATGGTCCATTCGGTGCGGGAGTTATCTATGATGTCGTAACCCAGACCCGCGCCGAGGGTCAGCTTGGTGTCAATGTTGAGGAATGGGTCTTTGTAGTATTCCAAAAACACCGGCCGCAAATAAAACTGGCGGCTGATAAACCAGTCAAAACTGCTGGTAATACGGTGGTTATTGGCGGTGTTTTCACCGTCGTTTTTGGCGTACTTTCCAAGGTAATCGGCATTGAAACGCGACTCAGTGGTGCGCCGTCTGGCGTTGGCACTGGCGGTGTAGTCGATTTGATCTGTGTTACCTGAGCGCAGGTTGGCGCCGAGGCTGGCCTTGGCCGACCAGTAATTGGCTTCGCGCTGGGTGCCGGGAATAATAGTCAGAATTTGGCTGCGCTCGAACGGCATGCCATCGAGGTAGGCTTTGCCGTCAACAATTTCAAGCTTGCCGGTTTTGGTGCTCAAATCCACAAATCCCACCGACACCTTGCCAGCGCTTCTGAGCGCTTTTACGTCTTCCCAGTCAAAATACTGGGTGTCGAGGTTGTCGCTTTCAAACTCGAGTTTGTCGTCGTACAGGTTTTTGATTTCGCCTTTGAGCAATTCGTTTGAGGTCAGCAGCAGCCAGTCGAATTGGTCATCCACAGTGACATTGAATGGGTTTGGCATCGGCGGCGAGGTCGCCAGCGCCTGCGGGCTTATCACTCCGGCAAGACCTGTCAGCAGCGCTGTGGTCAACAACCGGTTACGGCCAGAAAAAAGTGGGTTCCGAAACGGGGTTTTCAATCTGATGCTCCTTGCAATCTGTCGGCCAATCGCCTGAATTTTAAGGGTAAGGCGATTGGGCCAGCAACAAATTAAACACCTTTGTAATAAGGATAATACTTAAGTTTACCTTAAGAGCGTGCGAACTCTGCCTTGCATCTATCCGCTGTAAACTCACGCAGAGCAAGCACGGGACTTATTCGCACCTTCCCTTAAGCTTTGGGGCGATTTTCCAGCACAGAAACAAACCAGGGCTGCATAAAATCAGCGATTTTGGGCTGCGCCGCCTCATTGGGGTGGATGCCGTCACGCTGCATCAGCTGAGGGTCGGTAATGATGCCGGTCATAAAAAACGGCATCAGAGTGACGCCTGGCAGGGCACCAAGCTCGGCATAAACTTCGGCAAAGGCTTTGGCGTAGCGCGGGCCGTAGTTGGTCGGCACCATCACTTCACTGAGCAGCACCCGCGCCCCGGACGCCTGACTCAGGTCGATGATTTTTGTAAGATTCTTTTTCAGCTCTGCCGGTGAAAAACCGCGCAGGCCATCGTTGCCCCCCAGCATGACCAGCACGGCGTCAGGCTTGGCAGACTCAAGCAGGGCGGGCAATCGGCGCAGGCCGCCGGCACTGGTTTCGCCGCTCACGGCGCCGCTAACCAAGGTGTGTCCCTCAAGTCTTGGGCGCAGTAAATTGATCCAGCCGTCTTTTTCCTCCATACCGTAACTTGCACTCAGGCTGTCGCCGAGGATTAATATAGTCTCGGCTTTCAGGGGGAATGCCATTACGCTCAATGCCAGCAGCGCGGCCAAGAGGCCTTTGCCAATTACGTTACGGAAACAGGAAATCATGTCCAAGCACCACGCCATTAAAGTCGTCCAGTTAACAAAGCAGGTTCAAACCCAGGAAGGAGAGCTCACTATCCTGAAAGGGGTGGATATGGAAGTCAAGCCGGGGCAGTCGGTGGCCATCATTGGGCCTTCAGGCTCAGGCAAGTCGACCCTGCTTGGGCTGCTTGCGGCGCTCGATACCCCCTCATCCGGTGAAATTTGGCTCGATGGCAGCCCCTTGTCGGGTTTGGATGAAGAAGCCAAGGCGGCGCTGCGTAAAAAGAAAGTCAGCTTTGTATTTCAATCTTTTATGTTGGTCGACACCCTGACTGCGCTGGAAAACGTGATGCTGCCGGCCGAGCTTGCCGGCATCAAAGACGCCAAGGCGCGGGCTTTGAATATGCTGGAGCGGGTGGGGCTGTCGCACCGTTTGCATCATCTGCCCAAGCAGCTTTCCGGCGGCGAGCAGCAGCGGGTCGCCATTGCCCGTGCCTTTATCTGCGAACCGAGCGTGCTCTTTGCCGATGAGCCCACCGGCAACCTTGATGGCGGCAACGCCCACCGGGTGGCCGACATGCTGTTTGCGCTCAATAAGGAACTTGGCACCACGCTGGTGCTGGTGACCCACGATAATCAGCTGGCGCTGCGCTGCGAGCGGCAATTTACCATGACTGAGGGTGAGCTCAGTGAAACCACATCCTCAGCTGCTGCAAAAGATGCAGTAGTCGAAGCGGCCGCGGATGAGAGAGAAGTTCAGGCTCTGCAGGAGGCGGCATGCTGAATTCCCTCGCGCTGCGGCTTTTTTACCGCGAGCTTAAGCAGGGGCAGCTGCTCCTGATTGTGTTTGCCATTGCGCTGGCAGTGCTTGCCGTGACCGGCCTTGCACGGGTGAGCGAGCGGCTGCAGGTGGCGATTAACGGCGAAGCGGCCAAGTTCAGCGCCGCCGATCGCATTATCGATTCGCCAGCCCCCCTTGCCCCTGAACTGCTTGCCAAAACCGACAGCCTTGGCCTTAAGCGTACCGACAGCCTGGTGTTTAACTCCATGGCCTGGTCGAACGAGGCGTTTCAGCTGGTTACGGTGCGCGCCGTGGGTGACGGCTATCCGCTCAAGGGCGAAATTGAGCTTGCCGATGGCCCGACCAAGGCCTTGCCGGCACAGGGCACTGTGTGGTTTGAAGGGCGGCTGACGGCGCTCCTTGGCAGCAGCAATGAGATTGAAATCGGCGAGGCTAAGTTTGCGCTTGCAAAGGAAATCCGCCGTCTGCCCGATGGTGGTTTCAATCCCTTTGCCTCGTCGCCTGTGGTGCTGATGAACATGGCTGATGTTGCCGCCACCAAGGTGGTGGGGCCGGGCAGCCGAGTGACGTATCTGTACCAGTTTGCCGGCAGCCGAGAGGCGCTCAAAGCCCTCGATACGCTGATGAAAGCCGAGCTTACCAGCTCTCAGCGCCTGCGCGATGTGAAAAGCGGCGACTCGCCGATTGCCGGTGCGGTGGAGCGGGCCGAACGCTTTTTGCTGCTTTCAAGCCTGCTTGGAATTGCACTTGCCTGCGCCGCCATCGGCATTGCGGCGCAGCGTTACTGCCAGCGCCATTACGATGTGGTCGCCATGTTCAAAACCTTCGGCGCGTCGGCGTCGGAGATCCGCCGTATTTTTGCCCTGCATCTGTCGCTGGTCACCGCGGTTGGTGTGGTGCTGGGGCTCGCAGGTGGCCTTATGCTGGATGCGGTGATTGCCACCTTTTTACCGCAAGAGCTTGCCAGTTACGGCGCGCCGCTGCTGCGCCCTGTGCTGCTTGGGGTGCTGACCGGCAGCGTGAGTGCCTTGATGTTTTCGGCCTATCCGCTGCTGCGTCTTTTGGCGATTCCGCCGCTTAGGGTGCTGCAGCGTGAGCTGACCGGCAGCGGCGTTGGCGTGTGGCTGCATGCACTGCTCAGCCTTACTGCGATGGCGCTGCTCGGTTTTGCCTACTCACGCTCACTGGCGCTTACCGCTACTGTGGTGCTCGGCGCCTTGCTGCTTGGGCTTATTCTGTTTGCCCTTGGTTTTGTGATGATCCGCTTAGGCCACGGCGCCGGGCTTAAAACCACCAATCCGCTGCAGCTTGCGCTGGCGGGGCTTAGGCGCCGCGCCGCGCAAAATGCGCTGCAGCTGGTGGGTTTTGCCACCGCCATGGTGCTGCTTCTGACCATCTTTGCCCTGAGGCAGGATTTGCTGGAAGACTGGCAGCGTCAGCTGCCTGAAGGCGCGCCCAATTACTTTTTGGTGAATATCGCCCCCGAAGACGAGGCGCCGCTTACGCAGTTTCTGGCAGACAATCAAATACAAAGCACTGACATTTATCCGGTGATCCGCGGCCGGTTATCGGCCATCAACGGCGAAGCGCTTATCACCAATCGTCAGGCAGAAGAGGGCGCACAGGGCCGTGTCGGTATTGGCCGTGAGCTGAATATGACCTGGCGAGACAGTCTGCCGGCCAATAATCAGCTGCTCGCCGGTGAATTTGACGGCGCCGTGGATGGCGTGTCGGTAGAGGCCGAGGTGGCCGAGCGTCTGGGGCTCAAGCTTGGCGATAAGCTTACCTTTGTGATTGATAATCTAAGTCTTGATGTGCGGGTAACCAGCCTCAGGGAAGTGCGCTGGGAAACCTTGCAGCCCAATTTCTTTATGATTTTCTCCAAAGAAGCGCTGTCGCCCTTTGCTTATACCTCGATGCTGAGTTTTCATCTGGCCGATGAGCGCCGCCAGCAGGTGGTTGAGCTTATCAAACGCTTCCCGACCGTCTCGGTGTTGGATGTGGGCGCCATGGTGTCGCAGCTTCGCAATATTGTCGCTCAGGTGTCGCTTGCCCTTGGGGTGGTGCTGGCACTGGTGATGGTGGCAAGTGCACTGGTGCTGTGGGCGCAAACCGAGGCGGGTATGTCGGTACGTCAACGAGAGCTTGCGGTGCTTCGCACCTTTGGCGCCGGCGGGCGGCTGCTCAGGCTTGCCACCACGCTGGAATTTGCCGTGCTTGGTGCGGTAGCGGGGCTGGTTGCTGCCGTGGTGACCGAGGCAATTTTGTTTATGCTCAAAACCTGGGTGTTTGAGCTTAACGTGAACTGGCATCCGCACTGGTGGTTTTTAGCGCCTGTGCTTGGCGCCGTGCTGGTGGCCTTACTCGGTTACTGGCGCTGCCGCGAGCTTTTATCGCGAAGCTGCCTGTCGCTGTTAAGGGCACAGGAATAAGACAAAAAAGGCGCCGCGAGGCGCCTTTTTACTGTGCAGGAAAGCGGCGGTTAAAGCAGGTTTTCCAGCGCCTGACGCAGATTGGGGAAGCGAAAACCAAAGCCCATGCGCACGGCATGGTCGGGAAGCACAAACTGGCCGTCAAGCAGCAGGGTTGAGGCTTCACCCAGCATAAGTTTCATGGCAAAGGCGGGGGCGGGCAATACGGCCGGGCGATGCAGCACTTCACCGAGGGAATGGGCAAAAACCGCGCTGCTGACCGGATTGGGGGCGACGGCGTTAAATACACCGCGGCAGTCATGATTGCCAAGCAAAAAGCGGATAAGGCCGACCATGTCGTCCATGTGTATCCAGCTCATGCCCTGATGACCGGAGCCGATGGGGCCGCCAAGGCCGAGTTTGAATGGCGGCAGCATTTTGGCAAGCGCGCCGCCCTGTTTGCCAAGTACTATGCCGGTGCGAAGCACGCACACCCGGGTTTGGTCGCTGCCGGCATCGAGCGCAAGTTGCTCCCACTTGGCGCACAGCTTATGGGTAAATTCCGAGCGCTGGGCAGCGCTCAGCGTGGCATCTTCCGTCAAACGGTCACTGCCCTGGGCGCCATAGAAGCCGACCGCCGAGCCGCTGATAAACACCGCCGGTGGGTTGTCGCTTTGCTGGATAAGGGCGCTTAGCAGGGACGTGATGTCCCAGCGGCTGTGACAGAGGATTTTTTTTTGCTCATCGCTCCAGCGCTTACCGACTATGGGCTCGCCGGCCAGGTTAATGACCGCATCGAAGCCATTGAGGTTATCAAGCTTATCCAGACTTTTAAGATAGCTGTGCTCATCGCCAAGTAGCTCAGCCGCCGCGCCGCAATCGCGACTGATGATGGTCAGCTGTTGGCCGCCAAGCGAGGCCACCAGTTGGCGGCCGATAAAGCCGGTAGCGCCGGTCAACAGGATTTTCATATTTGGCTCCCGAATAGTCCCTTACTACAAGCATATACCGCAGAATGGGCTTGCGGGATCAGTGCTGACGTTTGAAGCGAAGTTCCATTGACACCGAATCGGCAAATCGCAGCGCGTGGGGCTTGTCCACTTCGGCGCTGGCTTCTTCGACGCTGGGGTGTTCACTGGCGATTTCAAGCACCCGGGCCGTGAGGTGCTCAAGCAGCGAGAAGCGGTTGTCCTCTACCAGGGCGATGATGCGTTTGGTGATGGTGCGGTAATTGAGCGCATCGTCCATATTGTCGCTCTGCTGCGCCTTGAGCGCGTGGTATGCTATGACGACATTGATGATAACGTCTTGTTTATTCTGGATCTCATCTTCTTTGATGCCGATGTGGGTACGAAGACGCAGATTTTTGATGCGAATGGTGGCGATCTCTGATTTCATAGCCGTGTCAACTTGCTCATTTGGGATGTTGGGAAGGGTAACAAGTTTCGCTTGAAATAGAAGGATTTTATTTTGGTTAATCCCCTCGAAAAGACCTCGGTTGCCTTCCGTGGTTTTGCGATTATGGCCTTTGTGGTGGTGATCCTGGCTGGTATCAAAGCGGCAAGCCCTATCGTGGTGCCTTTTGTGCTGTCGGCCTTTATTGCCGTGATTTGTAATCCGGTGATAAGCGGCATGATGCGCTTTAAGGTGCCCAAGTGGCTTGCAGTGCTGCTGCTGATGGTGTTTATCGTGATGGTTGGCCTGTGGCTTGCGACTTTGGTGGGCAGCTCCGTCAATGAGTTTTCCAAGCAGCTCCCCCAATACCGCGACCAGCTAATTGCCCAGTTTGGCTGGGTGCTTGAAAAACTGCATACTTTCAATATCAAAATCTCAAAAGAGCAGGTGCTGGCCTATTTTGACCCGGGCATGGCGCTGTCGATGACCACCAATATGCTCTCCGGTGTCGGCAACGTGATGGCGAACCTGTTCCTTATCATTCTCACCATCGTGTTTATGCTGTTTGAGGCCCAGTCGCTGCCGAAAAAATTGCACCTGGCGCTGGATGACCCGGATATGCGGCTGCAGCAAATTGATAAGTTTCTGCAGTCGGTTAACCAGTACATGGTGATTAAAACCCTGGTGAGCGTTGCGACCGGCGCCATTGTCGGTATTGGCCTTGGCTTTATCGGGGTGGATTATGCGCTCCTTTGGGCCGTGATTGCCTTCCTCTTTAACTACATTCCCAATATCGGCTCGATTATCGCCGCCATTCCCGCTATCCTGCTGGCCTTTATTCAGCTTGGCCCCGCCGCAGCCGGTGGTACGGCGCTCCTTTACCTTGGAACCAACATGGTGATGGGGAACGTGATTGAGCCCAAATTCATGGGCCGTGGCCTTGGGTTATCGACTCTGGTGGTGTTCCTCAGTTTGATTTTCTGGGGGTGGCTGCTTGGATCAGTTGGCATGTTGCTGTCGGTGCCGCTGACCATGATTGTCAAAATTGCCCTTGAGAGCAGCGACAGCGGCCGCTGGCTTGCGATTATGCTGGCGGACGATGTGGACGGTGAGCTTAAAGCCAGTACGTCAGACAAAGAGCAGGCGTAAGCTACAGATTTTGATGCGGGCGGCCTTGCCGCCCGTTGTTTTTTAAGAGGTGCCCATGCAGGGGTTTATTGATTTTTTAGCGACCGCGAGCCTGACTGAAGACTGTCAGCGGCTGTTCCATGGCCGCGGCGGCCGCGTTGCCGGCGCTGAGCATTTGTGTCTCGATTGGTTTGAGCCGGCGCTGCTGCTCACATCCTTTAAAGAGCTCGATGAGGCGTCGGTTGCCGCGCTTCGCGATGCCATCACAGCATTCTGGCATCGCTGTCAGCGTGAGCAAAATACGCCGGATGCGCCGCTGAACCTTGTGTATCAGTACCGCAGCGGCGCCGGAACCCGCACCGAGCTTTTGTGCGGCGCCTTGCCTGAAACCCATATCATCAGCGAAATGGGGCTTAAGTTTCAGGTGCATCTGCTTCGCGGCCAAAACCACGGGCTGTTTCTGGATATGCGCGAGGGCAGGCGTTTTGTGCGCGAGCAGGCGAGTGGTAAAAAGGTGCTCAATCTTTTCAGCTATACCTGCGGCTTTTCGGTGGCGGCGCTGGCAGGCGGCGCGGCGTCGGTGGTGAATATCGATATGGCCAAGGGGGCGCTTGCTATTGGACGGCAAAATCATCACTTAAATGCTGTTGCCTCGGGGGCACAGTTTCTTGGCCACGATATTTTCAATTCCTGGGGCAAACTGTCGCGCATGGGGCCCTATGAGCTGGTGATTGCCGATCCGCCAAGTAACCAAAAGGGCAGCTTTATTGCGACCAAGGATTATGTGCGTTTGCTGCGCCGCTTGCCTGAGTTGGTGGCACCGGGCGGCGATGTGTTGCTGTGCCTGAACGCACCAGAGCTTGGCAGCGAGTTTTTGCTGTCGCAGGTGGCAGAAACGGCGCCGACCCTTGAGTTTATTGGCCGCGTTGCCAATCCGCCTGTGTATGCCGACATAGATGAAGAAAAATCGTTGAAAGTACTGCATTTCAGAAAAACTGAGACAGCTCAGGAGCGCAACTGACTTAACGGGTCATCATGGCGCTGCGCGTAACGTAACGCTGACGGCCCATGCTTGGCAGTAAAAAGCCGTGCAGGATGCACGGCCTGTGTTCGCCGCTTGGCGGTGTTGTTTGTTGCACTCATTGGGCTTGGCGTGCTGGTGTTAAGAGCGCTCGTCAGTACGCCAGCCGCTCAGGGATCGCCGATTGGCCATGATCTTCAAGCCAGGAGGCTATCCTGGTTCTATCACTACTTAAACTATTCATTTCATTACAAAGCCTGTCCTGTACATCCAGCGGCATTTGCATGTGTTCCATAAACATCCGTATCCCCAGTACATCTCCACGTCCTATGAGAGCAGCCAGCCGTTCAGCTTCAAAGTCGATAAGCGCATTCATATGACAGTCTCCTGCTGTTGACTTTTAACTAATAGCACCGCGATTTGCCGAGTGCCTAGACCGATTGGTTGCTAAAAGCCAGCGCTAAGAGAAATGCCATATAAGCGGGGTTAAACATGAAAGACTTTCAGGAAAATATTCAGATTGCGCGTTTATTGAGCGAAAAAGCGGCCTTTTGTCGCAAATTGAAGCAACAAAAGTGAAAGAAAATTGTAATTCCTCGCTGGGTGTTGGTATACTTCGCGCCGTGGACAGCTGGAAGAACTCGCAGGGCAGAAGACGCCTTAGCTTGAAGGACTCTACAGCGACATTGACCTCAAATGTGTGCCACCCGGGTTCATGTCTGCAAAGAATAGACAGAACCTCAGTACCCGACCCCAATCAAAGCCGGAGCCCGTTATGGAAATTCATGAGTATGAAAACGCGTATTACCAGGTGCAGGACGATGTGATTGAATCCCTGCCGCTGGAAAAGGACGAAGAAGCGTTTCTGGATTGAGTTACTCCGTGTCCTTTGACATGCAGACCTAAAAATAATAATCAGCAAAAAGGCCACCCTCCGGGGTGGCCTTTTTAATGGGTGCTGCTTTGGCTGTGGATCAGCCGTTGGTGGCCTGTTTCTCGTTGAGAATGCCGACGATTATCCACTGGGTGCCGCGTTTGTGGAGTCTGACCGTGCGGTCATCTATCCAGGGTTTACCGGCCCGCTTGCCCTTGAGTTTGATTTTCACTGTCACGTCATCGGTGAATTTGCGAAAGAAGTCGATGTCGATTTCTTCGACCTCCATTTCAACCTCGGTCATCGATAAGTTGAGCATATGACGCTGCACCTGACTGGCGAGGTGATAGTGGTCCAGGACCTTTTGCATCGGTGCATCGACAAATTTTTTGGCCATATCGACGTCCCGCTCAACATAAATGGCGGAAAAAAAGCCAAGGCTGATTTGCTCAGGGGTGAGTGGACTTGCGGTCTGCTGGACCGACTCGTTACAGCCACTTAAAAAAACCATTAAAAACAATAATAAAGCTCGCATGTGCTTCTCAGGCGCTTTCCATTTCTTCTGGCAGTATCCGTAATTTGTGCTGTGAGCACAAGATCTTAGGGAAGGTGCGAACAAGTCATCGCACAGCTCTGGCTTTGATAGCAACGACAGTTCAAGGCATTCAACTGAGGGCATGCCGAGGCCTGCTAAAGTTGAATAACGCCGAAATGGTGTTGCTATCAAAGCCCCGTAGGGCGTGGCTTACAGCGGTATCTGCTGCGTTACAGCTCTTGCGAAGGACTAGGGCCATTCGCTGCGAACTGTGCCTTGCATCTATCCACTGTAAGCACACGCAGAGCAAGCACGGGACTTATTCGCACCTCCCTTAGCTTTGGATTGCGATCTGAGTGCTTTCGCCGTTCGATCCGGTGCTGCAACAGCAAGGTTATCCACAGAATCTGTGGAAAACTGTGTTGAAGAGTCAGGATATTTTTCTTAAGTGATTGGTGGTGTTTGCTTTTGGTCGCTGGTCAAAAAACTGTCGCCGTTTTGTGCAGCGATTTTGACCGTAGGTTCGGGCTCAGGTCTGGCTGAAATTTGATCGCATTTGGGATCAGAATCCAGCGGCGGATCGCACATAAAAGTGCGCCGTAAAGCGCTTGGCAAAAGGCGTAAGGCGCTCTGTAATGGGCAACGTGGAGGAGAGCAAGCAGCAATGCCCGATGGGAACGTAGGCAAAACAGCGCTTAAAAGCGGGCATAAAAAACGCCGTCAGGTGACGGCGTTTTTACGGATGAGCGGCTTATCGTTCGTAAGCGTATTACTGCTGGGTCGCCTGAATGGCTGTCAGTGCGATGGTGTAAACGATATCGTCGACCAGCGCGCCGCGGGACAGGTCGTTCACCGGCTTACGCATGCCCTGCAGCATAGGGCCGATACTGATAAGCTCAGCGCTGCGCTGCACCGCCTTGTAGGTGGTGTTACCTGTATTGAGATCAGGGAACACAAACACAGTCGCCTTACCGGCAACCGGGCTGTCCGGAGCCTTGGAGCGGGCCACGTTTGGCATCACGGCGGCATCGTACTGCAGCGGGCCGTCGATGATAAGGTCAGGGCGTTTCTCTTTGGCGATACGGGTGGCTTCACGCACCTTGTCCACGTCTGAGCCCGTGCCTGAGTTACCGGTGGAGTAGCTTATCATTGCGACTCTTGGCTCAATGCCGAAGGCCTTGGCCGATTCGGCCGACTGAATGGCGATATCTGCCAGCTGCTCGGCATTCGGGTCCGGGTTGATGGCGCAGTCGCCATACACCAGCACCTGATCCGGCATCAGCATAAAGAAGATAGACGACACCAGGCTTGAGCCCGGCGCGGTTTTGATAAGCTGCAGCGGCGGGCGAATGGTGTTGGCGGTGGTGTTAACCGCGCCGGACACAATACCGTCCACTTCATCTTCGGCCAGCATCATGGTGGCCAGCACCATGTTGTCTTCCAGCTGCTCGCGGGCAACCACTTCGGTCAGGCCCTTGTGGCGGCGCAGGTTCAGCATAGGCTCGACATAACGCTCGCGGATTTCTTCGGGGTCGAGAATTTCCACGCCATCGCCCAGCACAACATCCTGAGTGGCGGCGATGCGCAGAATGTCATCTTTCTTACCCAAAAGCACACAGCGGGCAATGCCACGCTCGGCGCAGATACTGGCGGCCTTGATGGTGCGCGGCTCTTCGCCTTCGGGCAGCACGATAGTCTTTTTGGCGGCGCGGGCAAGCTCGGTAAGCTTGTAACGGAACGCCGGTGGTGACAGACGATGCTCGCGGGGCGAGTTTTCGGTCACGCTCTCAATCCAGCTCTGGTCGATGTGGCTCGCCACATATTCCTGCACCAGTTCGATACGCACCGCATCGTCCACCGGCACTTCGTGGTTGAAGCGCTGAATATTCAGTGAGGTTTGCCAGGTGTTGGTGTCGACCATAAATACCGGCAGACCGGTTTCAAAGGCCTGATCGCACAGTTTAAGCACTTCAGGCTCAGGCTCGTAGGAGCCGGTGAGCAGCAACGCGCCGATTTTCACGCCATTCATGGCGGCAAGACAGGCGGCCACAATCACGTCGGAGCGGTCGCCCGAGGTCACCAGCAGCGAGTCGGTACGGAAGTGGGTCAGCATGTTCGGGATGGAGCGGGCACAGAAGGTCACCTTGCGCAGGCGGCGGGTGTTCATCTCGCCGGCATTGAGAATGCGCGCGTGCAGGTGCTTGGCCAAATCCGAGGCGCGTGGCGACACCAGATCCAGGTTGTAAGGCACGCTGCCGAGAATGCGCAGCTTGCTCTTGCCTGGCAGCTGGAACATGGCGGTGGCATCGCCTTTCTGTATGTCCTGGTGATCGAACACTTCCGACAAATCCGGACGGGTGCGGCCTTCGTCGTCCACCGGTGCCCCGATTTTGTTGATCACAGCGCCAATAAGACGCTTGTTTTTGGCGCCGCCCCAGCTGTTATAGGCGATTTCCAGACGGTTCATCAGTGCATTGGGGGTATCGTTGCCCGGGGTCGCGATAAAAATCACGTCGGCATCCAGCGCCTTGGCGATGGCGTAGTTAACGTCATCGGAGAAAGAGTGGCTGCGGGTCGGCACCAGGCCCTCGATGATAAGGGTCTCGGTATTGGGCGCGATTTCGGCGGCGCGGGCAATAATTTGCTCCATCAGCACATCGGTCTGATCGGTACGGATCAGTGACTCGGCGTGCTGCATCTCAAATGGCTCAAGCGGATTGACCGTCGGCGACTTGGACAAAATGGTGGTTGAGCGCTCCGGACCCGGATCGGTCGGGCGCTGCTGGCTGATGGGTTTGAAAAACTGCACCTTGACGCCGTGACGTTCAAGGGCGCGCACCATGCCAAGGCTGAGCGACGTAAGACCGACCCCTGTGCCTATGGGAACCAACATGATGTTGCGGGACATAATGTACCTCTTGTGGTGTTGCTGTGACGGCTGTGGCCGTCGTTATGCTTGCAAGGTCTGAAAACACATACGCCGCCCGGTAAAGGGCGGCGTTGAAACGCTTACTTGCTGACCAGACGCAGTGAGTCTTCGGCGATGACCCACTCTTCGTTGGTGGGGATAACCATGGCAATCGGGCTGCCATCTTTGGTGATCACCCCTTGCTTACCAAAGCGGGCGGCCTGGTTGCGTGTGCTGTCGACGTCAAAGTTAAAGATTTCGAGCAGCTTCAGTACTTTTTCGCGGATAAGGTCGGAGTTTTCACCGATGCCGCCGGTAAACACCACCGCATCCAGACGGCCAAGTGGCACAGTGTAGGAGGCGATGTATTTGGCGAGGCGGTAGCAGAAGATGTCCAGCGCCAGGGTCGCGCCCTTGTGGCCTTCGCTGTAGCCTTCTTCGATGCCGCGGCAATCGTTGGTGAGCTCAGAAATACCCAAAAGCCCGCTTTGCTTGTTCAGCAGATTGTTGACTTCATCCAGGGTGTAACCAAGCTGCTGCACCAGATGGAAGATGATGGAAGGGTCGAGATCGCCTGAGCGGGTGCCCATCACCAGACCTTCCAGCGGGGTTAGACCCATGGAGGTATCTACGCTCTTACCGCCTTTAACGGCGGTCACAGAGGCGCCGTTGCCCAGATGCGCGCAAATCACGTTGGTGTCGGCCAAATCTTTACCCAGCGCCTTGGCCGCTTCGCGGCTCACAAACAGGTGGCTGGTGCCGTGCATGCCGTAGCGGCGAATGCCGTGCTCGCGATAAAGCTTGTAGGGCAGGGCGTAGATAAAGGCTTTTTCTGGCATGGTTTGATGAAATGCGGTGTCAAACACGGCCACCTGTGGCAGCGCCGGGAACGAGGCTTTGGCGGCGCGAATGCCAATCAGGTGCGCCGGGTTATGCAGCGGCGCCAGTGAGGCGCAGTCTTCGATGCCTTTCAGTACAGCATCGTCGATGATCATCGAGTGGGTGAACTTTTCGCCGCCGTGCACAATACGGTGACCAATGGCAACCAGCTGGGCTTTGAGCTCTGGCTGGCTTGCGAGGATTTTGTGCACGATAAACTCTACCGCTTCACGGTGGGCGCTGAAGACACCGAGGCTGGCGTCGTGTTTTTCGCCATTGAGTTTCCACTTGATGCGGGCGTTTTCCAGACCAAAGCATTCGGCCAGGCCGGAAATCTTTTCATCGCCGTTTTTGGCGTCAAGAATGGCAAACTTCAGTGACGAGCTGCCGCAGTTAAGGACCAAAACCAGAGTATTAGACATGATAAAACCTTCTTGCGTCATGAATTGGCTGACCGGGCAAACCCCGGCATGGTTGGCACCAAGAAGTGCCGACAATCTTTGTCACATTCTCCCGCGGCTATGCTGCTTGGGGAGGCGACTGGCTTTGTGCTAAGGTAAAGACAGTCTGTGCTGGTATTAAGGTGGCATTGGTTGAAGCTTCAACTCTTCACCACCCTGGGCGATGGCCGCCGTTATATGAAGGCCTGGCCCATGGTGAAATCTCTGGGGTTTTTCTTCCCCGAATATCGTGTCGTTAAGGCCACGAATTTGGCTATTCGCGTGATGCCGGCGCTGGCTGTGCTCTCGGCGGCAGGTCCGCTGTACCTTAATGGCTGGGCGTCTTTGCCCCAAGCCATTGCCATGGGTTTGTTTTTCTTAAGCTTGCCGCTGCAGGGGCTGATTTGGCTTGGCCATCGTGCCCGCCATCCTTTGCCGCTGTCGCTGCTCAGCTTTGGTAACCAATTGCAGGAACGTTTGGCGGCCATGGGGGTTGATTATGTGCCCCTCGGTGCCAAGGCCTGCTACCTCGATATGGCCAACCTTCTGAAGATAGCCTTCGAGCGTCTCGATGCAAGTTACTGGGATGAGCTTTAACGGCTGATACGGCCTGTGTGCGTCATTCCCACTGCACCCTTTTTATCTGCTTTTTAAGGTAAATGCCGTCAGTAGGTCGCGTTTATCCCGCGGGCCCTGAACACCGCCTGGATGGCATCCAGGGTGTCTTTGGCGGGGGGATGGACATGCTTGAGCGGATAATCTTCGCCCATGGCTTCCCACTTGTGTTTGCCAAGCTCGTGGTAGGGCAGCAGCTCTACCTTTTCCACGTTGCCCATGGGAGCAATAAAGTCGGCAAGTTTTTCAGCGCTTTGAATATCTTCGGTAAAACCGGCGACCACCACATAACGGATCCAGGTTTTTTGGCCGCGTTTGGCAAGATACTCGGCAAACTGCAGGGTGCGCTGGTTGCTGACCTTGGTTAAGTCCTGATGCCTGTCATCATTTATGTGTTTGATGTCCAGCAGCACCAGATCGGTGTTGTCGAGCAGCTCATCAATGGCCGGCGTGTATTTGCGCACAAAACCATTGGTATCAAGGCAGGTATGAATGCCTTCTTTATGGCAGGCCTTAAACAGCTCGGCCACAAACTCGGCCTGTAAAATAGCTTCGCCGCCACTGGCGGTAACGCCACCACCGCTGGCATCCAGAAACGGCCGATAGCTGATGATTTGGCTCATCAGCTCATCGACCTGCATCTCTTTGCCGCCATCCAAATCCCAGGTGTCGCGGTTATGGCAGTATTGGCAGCGCATCAAACAGCCCTGCATAAAGGTGATAAACCTGATGCCGGGACCGTCTACTGTGCCGAAGGATTCCACCGAATGAACCCTGCCTGTAACTGTCATTGAAACTCCTGCGCGGGTGGGAAAACGGGGACAACTGCGGCAAGCCGCAATTGTCCTTTAGCGGGTAGTGAATTACCAGCGCCTTAATTACAAACCTTGTGTAAAGGTGCGGGTGATCACATCCTGCTGCTGCTCTGTGGTCAGCGAGTTAAAGCGCACCGCATAACCAGATACCCGGATGGTGAGCTGCGGATACTTGTCTGGATGGGCAATCGCATCCTCAAGCATTTCGCGGTTCATCACGTTTACGTTCAGGTGCTGACCGCCTTCGCGGATTTCGCTGTGGCGGAAGTAACCGTCCATCAGCGCTGCCAGGTTACGTTCGCGCGCCTTCTCATCTTTGCCGAGTGCATTGGGCACGATGGAGAAGGTGTACGAAATACCGTCCTGTGCGTGGGCAAAAGGCAGTTTGGCCACCGAGGTGAGCGAGGCGATGGCGCCTTTCTCATCACGGCCGTGCATTGGGTTGGCTCCCGGGGCAAAAGGCGCACCGGCGCGGCGACCATCCGGGGTGTTACCTGTCTTCTTGCCGTACACCACGTTGGAGGTGATGGTCAGGATAGACTGGGTCGGAATGGCGTTGCGGTACATCTTCTTGTCGCGGATTTTGGCCATAAAGCTTTCAACCAGCATACAGGCGATGTCATCAACACGGGCATCGTTGTTACCGAACTTGGGATAATCACCTTCGATTTCAAAATCAACGGCAATGCCTTGCTCGTCACGTACCGGCTTGACCTTGGCGTACTTGATGGCAGACAGGGAGTCGGCAGCAATCGACAGACCGGCGATACCACAGGCCATGGTGCGGCGCACGTCGCGGTCATGCAGCGCCATCAGCGCGGCTTCGTACGAATACTTGTCGTGCATAAAGTGAATGGCGTTAAGCGCGGTGACATACTGGGTTGCCAGCCATTCCATCAGGTCATCCAGACGCGACATCACATCGTCATAGTCCAGGTATTCGCTGGTGATAGCCTCAGATTTAGGACCAATCTGCACTTTCAGCTTTTCGTCCACGCCGCCGTTGATGGCATAGAGCATGGTCTTGGCGAGGTTAGCGCGGGCACCGAAGAACTGCATGTGCTTGCCAACCACCATGGGGCTTACACAGCAGGCGATGGCGTAATCGTCAGACTCAAAGTCAGGGCGCATCAGGTCATCGTTTTCGTATTGGATGGAGCTTGTATCAATCGACACCTTGGCACAGAAGTTTTTGAAGTTCTGTGGCAGCTTTTCAGACCAGAGCACAGTGATGTTTGGCTCAGGGCTTGGGCCCATGTTGTACAGGGTGTGCAGGAAGCGGAAGCTGGACTTGGTCACCAGAGTACGGCCATCAAGGCCCATGCCGCCGATAGATTCGGTGGCCCAGATTGGGTCGCCGGAGAACAGCTCATCGTACTCAGGGGTACGCAGGAAGCGCACCATGCGCAGCTTCATCACGAAGTGGTCAATCATTTCCTGCGCCTGCTGTTCGGTCAGGGTGCCGTTTTTCAGATCGCGCTCAATGTAGATATCGATAAAGCTTGAGGTACGGCCAAGTGACATGGCGGCGCCGTTCTGGCTCTTCACTGCGGCGAGGTAGCCAAAGTAGGTCCACTGAATGGCTTCCTGGGCGTTTTTGGCCGGGCCTGAGATGTCGTAGCCGTATTTGGCGGCCATTTTCTTCATCTGGGCCAGGGCGCGATGCTGCTCGGCAATTTCTTCACGCAGCTGCATGGTGGCCTGCAGATCTTCACCGGCTTCAAAACGTGCTTGCAGAGAAGTGAACTGCCTGAATTTGTCGGCCATCAGGTAATCGATACCGTACAGGGCCACGCGGCGATAGTCACCAATGATACGGCCACGGCCGTAGGCATCAGGCAAGCCGGTCAGCACACCGGATTTACGGCAAGCGAGGATTTCCGGGGTGTAGATGTCGAACACGCCCTGGTTGTGGGTTTTGCGCAGCTCAGAGTAAACATACTTGATGTCGGCATCGAGCTCGCGGTCGTAGGCGGCACAGGAGCTTTCCACCATACGAATACCGCCGTTTGGCAGCATGGCGCGCTTGAGCGGCGCATCGGTCTGCAGACCAACGATGGTTTCGAGTTCTTTTTCGATATAGCCGGCATCGTGGGAGGTGATGGTGGATACCTTGTCGGTATCAAAGTCCAGCGGCGCGTGGGTGCGGTTTTCTTCCTTGATGCCTTCCATCACCTTGGCCCACAGGGCGTTGGTGGCTTCGGTTGGGCCAGCGAGGAAGCTGTCGTCACCTTCATACGGGGTGTAGTTGGCTTGAATAAAGTCACGTACATTGACATCGGACTTCCAATCACCGGGAACGAATCCTTCCCACGCGGTTTGGAACAGCTCAGTTTTATCGGTCATCGTACTTCACCTTCTATTAGAGAAAAGGGTCGGGGACTTGCCCCTCATCGAGTCTTTTTCCATCCCGGCTGTGCATCCCCCGATGAGGCCAGGACCCCGGAAGACCTTCCGGCGTATTGGGTGGACCTAACTTAAATCGGCGACATCGGCTGAGATAAGAGAAGGATGTGCCTTAAAGTTAAATTGGTAAGACCAATTGCCCAAAAGAATATTAACACAAGCCTGTTAACGTCGCATCCAAAAGCGTTCGCTATCTGAGCGCTTAATGCAAATTTTGCTATCGACTTAGCAGTTTTTAAGCTGTTTTTGCAAGTTGGCATAAGACAACGCTGATTTTCAATCAATCGAATAGAGTAATTCACGCCAGGGCGGTAGATGCACAGTGAGAAGCGCCGTGCTGACTAGCGCGGCTTGAGTGGTGAATACACTTCATTGCCAACAAGAACTGCCTGCTACAGATGGATACAGCAGATACTCCCCGAAAAAGAAAAGGGGCCATAAGGCCCCTTGGAATTTATTGAACGCACTGAAAAACACAGTCACCAAATCAGTAAGCGTTACAGCAGCGCCGGAATACCTTCAATCATGCCCACCGCCAGCATGGCCGCAAGACAGATGGCAAAGGCAAGGCCCGGAATAACCACACGGTCAACAAACGACAGGCTGGCGGCGCGCTCTTTGTCACCAATCAGACCGTTGTTGTCGAGCAGCATGGTCAGCGCCCAGGCAAGCACAGGGTTGGCCACGAAAGAGCCGAAGATACAGATCCCGGCGGCCTGGCTGCTCTGGTTGTCTTTCACCATCTGCAGACCGGCTTCCAGCAGCGGCAGGAATACGCCAACCAGCAGCGCAATCGACATCACAGGGCGCCAGGTGGTGAGATCCATCGGATAGCCAACAATCGCCACGATAATACACAGGGCGCCGAGCAGAATACCGCCGGCAGGAATGGGGCGTTTGGCGATGGCGGCCGGGATCATATAAGTGCCCCAGCTTGAGGTGATGTTACCGCCACCAAAGGCTGTTCCGACCATTTGGCGCAGCGAGCAGGTGGTCATGGTGTCATCCACGTCCATCAGCACTTTTTCGGCGCCTTTGGGGTAGTTGAGCTCCTGGAAAATACGGTGACCGAGGAAGTCAGGCGACCACATGGCAACCGCCAAAATTGCAAACGGCAGAGACGCAATAAAGTGCTGCATGGTGGGCAGGCCAAGCTGCCAGCCGGTTTCGGTTGAGCCCCACCAGTACACTGGGCTTAAGTTAGGCAGACCGGGGGCTGTAGTGAACTTAAGGTCAAGCCCGGCGCCGAGCAAAAAGGCCATTACAATCGCGGCGATAGAGCACAGCGGAATGGCGAGCCAGCGTTTGCCAAGCTTGGCCAGCAGCGCGTAAATCACCACGTTGGCAAGCAGAATAAAGAAGGCCACATGGCTTAGGGAGTAATCCAGCGCATGTTTGGCTTCAAGGCCGCCCGCCCAGCTGAACAAGGACTCAATCTGACTCTTGGCCCCCATAAAGCCAAGGAACACCAAAAGGCCGCCGGCCACGCCGCTGCTGGTGAGGTTCACCAGCCGCGATCCCCCCTTAAAGAAGGACAGGAGTAAACCGAACACGCCTATCAGAATCGCCAGTGCCAGCGGGTGGGCGCCTGCCAGTGCAATGGCGCCAATCAGCGGGATCATCGGGCCGTGGTTGCCGCCAAGGTTGGCGCGGGGGTTTAAAAAGCCGGAGCTTAAAATACAAAACAGCAGGGCGGGAATGAGCATCTCAACCCGGATAACCGAGATGATAAAGTCGGCGCCAAGGTTGATATGATCCCAGCGCTCGGTAAGCCCGGCGGCCCACGCGGCCATCACCGCCGAGTACATCACGGTAATGCCGATGGTGCCTGCGATGGCGGGAACCAAATCTTCCCATTCAAAATTGAAGTCGCGACCGGGCAGGTTAAGGCCCCAGCGTCTGGGCTTCATGATTTTAAGTTCATGATCCAGATAGGCTTCTCGGGTTGGAAATTCGGATGCGGGACGGTGCAGCTCGCGATAGCTCTTGCTGTCGATATCGCGCTCTGCGCTGACGGACTCGTTGAGGCCGGCAGCCTCGGTGGGTTTTGCTGCTTCTGACATGATTGATCCCCAAAAAAACAGCGGGTTTGTGCCTTTGTGACCAGCTTTGAGGTCGTCCTTGCCAAGGCTGAGCTTCATTGGATGAAGCGTCCTTCAGGGGTTATCCAGTGGCTGCTGCGGGGGCCTGCAACCAAGGGGATCCGGGTTCCGATAATCTGCTCAAATTGGTCATACCAATTTACCTGTTAAAAATGTTACCACAGCGGTAACGACCTCTCATTAACTATCAATCTTTCTGAAGCTGGCGTATCAGGATTTGCGATGCGGATAACATTCCGCTGTTTTTGTGCACCTAAAGTGGCCGCAGCGCCGCAATTTATTGCGCTGGCGCAAGGCGCAGCGCTTTTTTTAATGCATCTGGAGCACATTCCCGCCCGTTTGGGCGCATTTTTGACCTCATTCGTCCGCTTACTTCTGCTGCTCTGCCTGTTTTGGCGCTGTGGTTTGTCTGTCTAGGCGTTGCGCTTTGCTGATTTCAGTGCCGATGCTGCCGCCTTGGCGTGGTTTGATACCGAGCATGACGCAGTTTCGCCTAAGCGCTGGCGCCTCATTAACCACTGCCGCCGTCAGTATCAATTTGGCTGATGATGCTCATCAAAAGTCCTCGATATTTTCAATACTGTCATGCTGTTACAGTCAAATTATCCATCCGGAAACCCACAGGATATCTATGCAATGCCAATACAATCTCAATCCGGCCCGCATTCTCAAACAGCCCTAAGCGCTCTGGCGGGCAGACGTTCTGCAGCCAAGGATAATCCTCGGCAACAGGTCCCCCAGCCTTACACAGCGCAGCAGACGGCCAATATGAACAGGGCTACTGGAGGCCATGCCTGTGGCGCAAGTGGTGGTGCGGGCCGCGCCGGTGTATGCCGCGTTTGTGGCGAAAGTATTGGTGCCGAAAGCGCTGGTGTATGCCGCGTTGGAGTAGGCAGTGCTTTGGATGGCGCCAATCCGCAAAGCCTAAGTGCGCTTGTCGACGCCGTGTGCGCATCGGGGGCCAAAAAGCTTACTAAACCCACAGGGCAGCGCGTAGCCGAGGCTTGCTACGCCGGGATGTTTATTGCGCTCGCCTTCGTGTTTTACCTCACCGTCACCACGGGGGCCGGCGATGCCCCCTGGGGACTGGTTCGCCTCGTTGGAGCGCTT
This sequence comes from Shewanella jiangmenensis, assembly GCF_018596335.1. Taxonomy (GTDB): domain Bacteria; phylum Pseudomonadota; class Gammaproteobacteria; order Enterobacterales; family Shewanellaceae; genus Shewanella; species Shewanella jiangmenensis. Next base: position 28,661 of record NZ_JAHEPS010000006.1, read on the forward strand.
GCCTTCAGTGTCGGGCTGATGTTGGTGGTGCTGCTGCAGGTGGAGCTTTTTACCGGCACTGTGCTTACCGCCATGCCTTATGTGCGAGATGTGCGCGGCAAAGCCGGGTTTCGTCAGCTTTTGTCTGTGTGGGCACAGGTGTTTGTGGGTAACGCCGTGGGTGCACTTTTTATGGCGCTGCTGATTGTGCTTGGCGGGGTGTGGCAGCTTGATGGTGGCCTGTGGGGGATACAGGTTATGAGCACGGCAACGCATAAGCTGCATCACAGCGCCAGTGAGGCCTTTTTCCTTGGTGTGCTCTGTAACTTTTTGGTTTGTCTTGGGATTTGGCTAACGCATTTGAGTCGCTCCGTGCTCACCAAGGCGGCGCTGTTAATGTTGCCGGTGGCGCTTTTTGTCAGCAGCGGCTTTGAGCACAGCATTGCAAATCTCTTTTTGCTGCCGCTGGCGTGGCTGCTCCAAAGCCTGATGCCGACTTCGCTGCTTTTAAGTCACGGGCTTGATGTGGCTGCGCTCAGTGCGCTCACGCCGGCAAACATTCTGTTTGCCAATCTGCTGCCGGTCACCCTCGGCAATATCGTTGGCGGCGCACTGTTAACCGGGGTTGGCTTTCTCGCGGTGGCGCGCCTTTCAAAGACTTCGCCGCCCACTACACATTATCCATACCCGGCAAATGCCGCTTTAAGTGCTTCAAAAGAGCAGCCCGAAGCGCAGGCAGAAGAGGCAGCCTTGTCTCGCACCGCCTTATCACGCACAGCCTTATCTCTCAAAGCCAAGTGTTACCAATCAGCAGTCACTGAGGAGTCCCAAACCATGAACAGCTATTTAAGTACCTTAAACGTAAGCAGCCTTGCTGAACCCATTGTGTGTATCGATCGCGGCGTCAGCCTGTGGCAGGCGCTGAAGCAGATGAATGACGCCGGCAGCACTTGCCTTGCGGTTGTCGCAGGTGGTGGCCGGCTGGTGGGCATGCTGACACTGCAGGATGTGCTGAGAGGCCTGTGGGCGGAAGAATTCAGTCTCGATGGTGCCTATGTGGCGGGGGATTTGATGAGTCAGACCTTAAGCACTGTGGCGCCGGATGACAGCCTGCTGCCGCTAATTGAGTTCTGGGCGGTGGACCGCAGTAGTCTCTTTCCGGTCAGCACCGAGGGGCATTGGATTGGTGGCCACTATCAGGCCTATGAAGAGCGCCTGCGCCAGGCGAGCGCAAGTACGCCCTCTGTGCTGCCGGTGGTGCAGGCGGGTGTGGTTGAGGGCATGGTGCGCCGCGAGCGCTTGCTTGAGCTGATGACATCGGCCTTTTGCGAGCGCTCCGCCTCGGGTGTTGCTGCGCCCGCCAACTGAGCGCTTTGCTGAGTATGTCTTCCGAGCCCTTCTGCAGAGCCCCTCAGGTTTACAGTGGCTCGGCTTTTTCCTTCGTCTGGCGGTGGCGTGCAAGACGGCGCGCCTCGGCAATCACGCAGTCCCTGAGCGGATTGTCGGCGGCATCAAGACGCCAGACAAAGGACAGCTGGCGTTTCATATTCAGTTTCGGGGTTGGCAAAATAATGAGCTGACCCGCCTGAACCTCTTTTTCCACATCCAGATAGGGCAGGGCCGACAAATAAGGTCCATTGCGGACCAACGCTTTTAACACCGATACCTGCTCGTACTCGCGCCACACGTTGAGCCGGTCAAGGTTACCGTGGATGGCGGCATCAAAAATCCGTCTGGTGCCAGCACCTTGTTCCCGCAGCACCCACTTGGCGAACTCCAGCTGCGACAGGCTGATGTTGCCGTATTTGCCATAGGGATGGTGGGGCGCGGCGATAACCACCAGATGATCTTCAAGCCAGGGCTCGAGGCACAGGCGCGCATCATCGCTGCGCCCTTCGATAATGCCAAGGTCAACCTCGTACTCCAGCACTGCCTGCACCACGTTTTCGGTGTTTTCCACCATCAGCTCAATATGAATTTGCGGGAAATCGCCATCAATGCGGCTGATGAGATCCCCAAGCAGATGTTCAGCCGCGGTTTGGCTGGCACAGAGCGCGAGATTGCCCGACAGCAGGTGCTGATCGTGCAGCCCCATGGCGATTTGGGTGGCATCTGCGAGCAGCTTGCGGGCACGGGGCCTAAGCCAGGTGCCCCAGTGGCTCAGAATAAGCCGGTTACCCTGACGGATAAACAGCGGCCTTCCGAGCAGATTTTCGAGCTGCTGCACCGACATACTCACCGCCGATTGGGTCATCGACAGTTTGCGCGCCGCGCCGGAGACGCTCTCAAGGCTTGCCACCGCATCGAATACGGCCATTTGTTTGAGGGTATATTTCATCTTGCTTAAATAGGGCTCGTGAATATAAAACTGCTTGATACTTCTGCCAATTTTATAAAGTGAGTCGCCATTTGGCAGCGGCTTTGACAGAAGAAGTTGTAAAGCGTTAACAGGGGCACGTTTTGGCCAAAAGCGGGAGCGCGCAGGCAGGCGGCGATGTGGCGGTTAAGGACAGGATCAGGCAGTTAAGGTATAGTGCACGGCTTTGGAAGGTGCGACGGACTAGTGCCATTCGCTGCGAACTCTGCCTTGCATCTATCCGCTGTAAGCTCTCGCAGAGCAAGCACGGGACTTATTCGTATCTTCCCTCGCTTCGGCCTTTGGATAAACACAATAAAATGACAGCCAATACCCGCGCTCCTGAAACGGGGAGCAAAACCTCGTTCACCATGCCAGATACCCTGGTGCTGATTTTCTTTGTGGCGCTGTTTGCTGCGCTGCTGACCTATCTGGTGCCTGTGGGCTCCTTTGATACCCAAACCGTGACCTTTATGCAGGATGGGGTGGAAAAGAGCCGCGAGGTGGTTAATCCCGACTCGTTCCGCTATGCCCTCGATGACGAAGGTGAGCCAAGGCTTGCACCGGTCGAGCCCTTCGATGCCTCCGGCAAGGGCTTTTTCAATTACATGTTTGAAGGGCTGGTGTCCGGCGATAAATGGGGCAGCGCCATCGGCGTTATCATGTTTATGCTGGTGATTGGCGGCTCCTTTGGCATAGTCATGGCCACTGGCACCATAGATAACGGCATCCTTCGGCTTATTCATCACACCCAGGGGCGGGAGTTTCTGTTTATCCCCGTGCTGTTTGCGCTGTTCTCTTTGGGCGGCGCCGTGTTTGGTATGGGCGAGGAAGCCATTGCCTTTGCCATCATCATTTATCCCTTGATGCTGCGCCTTGGTTACGATGGCATCACCACTGTGATGGTGACCTATGTCGCGACCCAGGTGGGCTTTGGCGCCAGCTGGATGAATCCTTTCAGCGTGGCGATTGCCCAGGGCATCGCCGGCATTCCGGTGATGTCGGGCGCGGCGGTTCGCATTCCCATGTGGGTTGGTTTTACCCTGCTTGGCATCGCCTTTACGTTGCATTACGCCCGCAAGGTAAAAAGAAGCCCTGAGCTTTCTTACAGCTTTGCCACCGATGCACAGCTTAAACATGCCGCTGACAAGGCAGATGAGAGCAGTACTTCGCCCGGCGCCAGCCGCTTTAACCTTGGCGATATGCTGGTGCTTGCTGCCATTACCGCCACCATGGGGTGGGTGATTTGGGGCGTGGTGGTTAAACACTGGTTTATTCCCGAAATCGCCAGTCAGTTTTTTACCATGGGGTTAGTGGTTGGGGTGATTGGGGTTGTGTTTAAGCTCAATGGCCTGACAGCTAACGGCATGGCCAAGGCTTTTAAAGACGGCGCGGCGACCATGCTGGAGCCGTGCCTGCTGGTGGGCAGCGCGGCGGGGATTTTGATTTTACTTGGCAAGGGCGGCCCGACCGAGCCTTCGGTGCTTAACAGCATTTTGTCGGCGGCGGGCGGTTTTATCGGCGGCTTACCGGATGCGCTGTCGGCCTGGTTTATGCTGCTGTTTCAGTCGGTATTTAACTTCTTTGTGACCTCAGGCTCAGGCCAGGCCGCGCTTACCATGCCCTTGATGGCACCCCTTGCCGATATCGTTGGCGTAAGCCGTCAGGTAGCCGTGCTGGCGTTTCAACTGGGGGATGGTTTTACCAACGTGCTGGTGCCAACCTCGGCGTCTTTGATGGCGACCCTCGGCGTGTGCCGGGTGGAATTCAGCGCCTGGCTTAAGTTTATCTGGCGCTTTATGCTGCTGATTATGGCGGCGGCGAGCGTGATGGTCATCGGCGCGCATTACTTGGGGTTTAGCTGATATTGCCAGCCTGATTTATTAGCAACCTGATTAAAGCAGCCTGATTAATCAGCTGTCCCATTGGGCTGCCTGGTCGATACAAGCCTGCAAACAAGCGTCGGTTAATCACCGGCGCTTTTTTATGGGTCCACTGCGTTGACATTAAGTGCTTTTAAATTAGGCACTTTGAAGTTAAGTGCGCTGGCTATGTACTAAGAGGCTGGGAGCTGCGGCGCTGTGCGCTAACGGGTTATGTTCCCTGTCCCAGCTGGCTCACCTGTGGGTTATTGCCTAATCAGAACAGTTACTTCCCCTTGCGTAGAGATTGCTTGGTCCTTCTTGGTCTGCACCGCGAAACGTCTACGTTAACCGCTGCGCGGCCTTCATGATAGCCAGAGAGACATAAAAAAACGGCACCCGAGGGCGCCGTTTTTACTGGTTCAATCAGTCCGATTAGAACTTCAGGTCATACTGAGCGTAGAAGAAACGACCTACGTTGCTGTATACGCCCTGGTTGTAGAATGGCCAGTCGAATGGGGTGCTGAAAGATGGGTCGCGATCCAGCAGGTTACGGATACCCACGCTCACACGGCTTGCATCATTCAGGTGGTAACCGGCGCTCCAGTCGAGCTGGAAGTAGCTGGCTACGTGCTGTGAACGACCTGCGTCAATCACATTGCCTTGTTTGTCAACCTTGGCACCGTAGTGACCAATCAGCTCACAGGTTTTGCCAACGGTGTTGCGCTTGTCGTAATCCTCGTAACCTGGCAGGAAGCGCATGTTCAGTGCGGTGTCGAAATCATCCTTGGCATAACCTACACTGCCGTTGAGGGTGAATTTCTGCATCGCATCGTCAGCAACTGAGTCACACAGAGGCTGAGTGGCAGAGTTCTGAGTCTCATAGCTAAGGAACTGCTCGGCCTTCAGCTTGGCGCTGATGTCACCGAACGAGAACTCGCTGTTGTACTGTACGTTGTAGATAAGACCGGTCGCGCTGCGCTCAGTCAGGTTCTGCAGGTTTGAACGAACATAACCTTCACGGTTGGTGTCAGTCAGTTTACCTTCAGAGTTACGAACTACCAGGTGAGTCAGACGGCCAGCGGCTTCTTCGTCCAGGATTTCCTGGGTAGACAGAGAACCTACTACGTCTTCGATTGACAGTGACCAGTAGTCGATAGAGGCAGAGATTTCTTCAGTGATCTGGTACACAGCGCCGATGTTGTAAGACACAGAAGTCTCAGGCTTCAGCTCTGGGTTACCACCGCTCTTGGAGTTGATTTCAGTCTTATCACAATCGCTGCCACCAAACTCGTTACAACGTCTGGTATCAACGATACCGTTGTTCACACCGGCAGATTCGGCAGTGAACAGGTCATCCAGGTTAGGCGCCTTGAAGCCGGTGCCGTAAGAGGCGCGCAGCAGCAGGTCGTCGATTGGACGGTAAGAGATCTTGGCAGAGTAAGTGGTCTGAGAAGCATCACCGATGTCCCAGTCAGCGGCGTCGTTACGCACGGCCAGATTCACTTCCATATCTTCGATGATTGGCAGAGAGAACTCGGCAAATGCAGCGGCGTTATTGAAAGTACCGCCACCGTTTGAACCTGCACCACCGATCACCAGACCAGCTACAGTGGCTGGATCTGAACGGTCCTGATACTTCTCGGTACGGAAGTCAACACCGGCGGCTACGCCGATTTCACCACCAGGCAGTTCCCATGGGGTCACGCCAGAAGCAACCAGAGAAGAGAAGCTCACTTCGTACTCACCGGTACGGTGAATGGCAACCTGCAGCGCATCACAGGTTGGCTTCAGTGCAGCAGAGCCACAGTCGTTCAGAACGAATGGGTTCAGCACAGAAGTGGGGCTGTTGAACGCGTCAGACACTTCTTTAGACAGCAACTGACCGCCGGCACCGATCTGACGGTTGGTCAGCTTGGAGTGACCAATGTCAAAGTCCAGTGACCAGCTGTCGTTGATGTGGTACATGAAACCACCGACGGCCTCGAAGGTCTCGTTGGTGTTGTCTTTCATGCGGTTACCGAAGTCCAGGTAACGACGACCTACGGCAACTGAGGCTTCGCCGGCTTCAACCAGCTTGATGATTTCTTCAGCCTTGGCCTGGTCATCCTTGTAACGGTCGTTACGCAGGAAGTCAGCCAGGAATGGGCTGTTGGATACGTCTACCTGACCTGGAGCCGGAGCGTTTGAGGTCAGAGTGTAAGCGCGGGTGTAACGGAACTGTGCGTCGAAAGACAGGTCATCGGTCTGCTCATGGTTGATGGCAGTGAAGATGGACTGACGGTCAGACTCAGGCTGCAGCTGATACAGTGGAGCGAAGTCATAGCGGCAACGGCCACTGCTGGTTACCTGATCGGCTGGACAGGTAGACCAGGCAGCTGAGCCCTGGCCGGCCGCGCCGTTTACATAAGGCTTGCCAGTCGTTGGGTCGATTGTCGGGCTAACAACGGTGTAACCCGGGATACCCAGGGTAGAGCGACCTTCACCGCCTTCATGGCCTTCGATAAAGGCAGTACGGCCGAATTCACGGTCGATAGCTTCGATTGGGGCGCGGCCCAGGTGCTCAGCAGAGAACAGGATGTTGGTTTTCTCGTTGCTGGCACCGGCTACGATAGACACGTTGGTCTCGTTGCCATCGATGTTTTCGGTCTTCAGACCGCTGCTTTGAACGGCTGCACCGTACTTGGCGCTAACATGAACGCCTTCAAAGTCTTTCTTGGTGATGATGTTGATTACACCGGCCACAGCGTCAGAGCCGTAAATGGCAGATGCGCCGTCAGGCAGAATGTCGATGCGCTCAACCGCGGCCATTGGCACCTGGTTGATGTCGGTGAAGATACCGCCGGCAGAGTTCTTTGGCAGACGACGACCGTTCAGCAGGATCAGGGTGTATTCAGAGCTGAAGCCCTTCAGACCTACAGAAGAAGCACCAGCGGCCTGGCTCAGGGTTGAAGACTCGTTGAAACCACCGGAAGCCGCGTTTTCACGCAGGAATTCAGCAACAGAAGACACGCCGGTTTTTTGGATGTCTTTGGCATCAAAAGCGATAACTGGGTTAGCGGTTTCCATGTCGGTACGCTGGATACGTGAACCGGTTACGGCAATACGCTCAACCTTGGCACCGTCAGCCGCTTCTTCAGCGAATGCCGGTACAGTCGAAATAGCGGCGGTAGCAGCACCACCGATCAGCGCAAAGCGAATGGCTTTGGCCAATGAGTTATTAACGAGCATGGTTTTCTCCCTGACACTTACTATGTGTTTTGGTTTTTATATTGGACGATATGCGGATACAAATTAATAAATAAGCTATCCAAAAGTTCGTCTGGCCGGAGATATAACCACACGGAATTTACATGTGCAACACGGTGGCGGTGGCGTTGGTAAGGCGCTTGGATTTACTTAAATAGCCATTAAAAAACACAAAAACGCAACATCTGCATCGTTATTTTGGGCGATTTTGCTGTTAATGGGGTAATGCGTTGTGATGATGTTAATTGAGTGTTTAATCCAACTCGAATTTTAGATTAATGACGGCGATCAGATAGAGGGTAATGTTTAATAAAACGCTATTTAAATAACAAAGTTAAAACATTAATTTTTTGCATATGACATAAATAACGCGGGTTTTGCTTTAATTTTGTCCGTTTTATGCCGGGTTGATTAGATTGTTTTGTGAGCCATATTCAGGAAATTTTCATATAGCCGCTATTTATTAACAAATTCAGCCGCCCTAATTGTTAATAAATGCCATTGCAGAGCGCGAAAATTAACGGCGGCTATTCTGATTAATTTAGCTATGGCTGAATATTCTGTGGTGCAACTGGTAGTGTTTAAGGTATTTGAAGGCAACAAAGCCCACCACGGCGGCCGCAACCAAGAGTTCGATGAGTGCAAGTTGATGAATGAACTGGGTTAACCACAGAGGTGCGCTGAGGCTTATCAGCCAGCTGCCGGTTTTAAAAAGCGCGGTGGCGCCAATCACCATGGGAAAAGTAAAGGCGGCAAACCCGGGGCTGAAGGGCAGGCGTAGCAGCTTGAAAAAGGCGAGGTAAATCAGGCTCGTCATCAGCAGCGCGATGGATAACAGCAGCGCCACTATCACAGCTGAGGGTTCGCGGATGAGGGTGAGGTAACCTGCGAGTGCAAGGCTTGCCGGCGCTGCCAGAATGGCCAGCGTGGGCTTGGCTGCGTCCGGCACCTCAGCACCAAAGATAAGCCGGTAGAGCATCACCGGCAGCATCAACAGATACGCCAGCATACCAAACCACAGCAGTGCTTCGGCAAGCAGCCTTGGGCCGTCAGCGGGAAAGGCGACCGCTGCCACAATAATGCCAATCGGCGGCACAAACCAGCTTGGCACCATATGATCCAGTGAAAACCCACGATAACGGTGGAACAAAAACGAGCCCAGGAACCCCAGATGAATCGCAACGGCAAGCAGCCACAAAAGCTTTCCGGCCATCGGCGCGTATTGACCGAGGCAACTTGATACCACCATCAGGCCCATTGCAAAGGTTGGCAGTACGCTGCCAAGCACTGGGTGAGACAACTCCTGCCACAGCACCTTGGGATGGAGCAAAAACTTACTTGCAAGTGGCAACAGCAGCGCCGCGGCGATAAGGGCGCCGATAAGCTGCGCCATGCCATGGGCCTGGGGCAACACGTTTTCCAGCGTCCAGCCGAGGCTCGCGATGGCAAGTGCGAGGCCGCCCATCGGGCTTGGCAATACCGCGAGGCGCTTGGTGAGGGGAAGCGATGATGTGGATGCTAACTGGGCTTGGGTCATGGGCACGTCTCCTGCCAATATCGTGGGGCTATTGTAGGATCTGGCTGATAATAAGAATATTTGAATTAGTTTAATCGCAAGATAAGTAGCACTTACCTTTTGTGGCTGGTCAAACGGAGACAGCGGCGGTGGGGGAAATGCGCCGGTTAAAGAAGGCGCTCAGAGCAGCCAAACACATTCAAGCAAGGCACTCTTTCGCCAAACGCACCCAATCCACCCACGCTAAGCGTAAAAACTAAGCGGAAAAACAGAGCTGAAAAAGAATGCGAAAAAACTAAGCGGAAAAAGAATGGCGAAAAAATAAAGCGCCCGCAGGCGCTTTGTGTCTTGTTAAACGAGATGATGCCACGACCGGCCTTGGCTGTTATCGGTCTGGGATGCACGGCCGGAGATGTTACCGCTCGGAATATCGCGGCTTGCTGTCAGGCGGCATTTCGGGTTCGATTGCCAAGCAGCGCATAGCCTCCGGCAACATGGGCGATGGCACTGAATCCAAACCGCTCCAACGCCCTTGCAGCCACCAGTGACCGGCTGCCGCTGCGACAGATTAGCACCAGGGGTTTGCTTCTCGCCTGCGGCTCGCTTGCGACAAACCCTGCGAGCCTCGTCAGCGGCACGTTGATGCAGCGGCTTTCGCGGTGCGACAGCTCGTACTCATGGGGCTCGCGGATATCGAGCACCAGTGCGTCGCTGTTATCGCGAAGGAGCTGCTCGAGGCTGTCGGTGCTGTACTCCTTCACCCCTTTGGTACTGCCACACTGACTGTAAGCGCCGCACATGATGGTTTCACCGGCTTTATCGTTAAGAGTGGCATCCATGGCCGCTTTTTCACTGACAAACTGCGCTTGGTCCATGGCGCCGCCAAGCACCGCCGCGAGCAGCGGATTTTGTGCGGCTTCCACGGCAAAATTAGTGAAAAAGTCGTTGTGATAGTCGTGGGATGACAGCAGCAGGGTGTCGTTGCCAAGGAGCTTATGCATTATCTTAAGGCTTTGATAAAGCGCGCCTGTGGAGGATTGCGGGAAGTTGCTGCGGCCAATGCTGCCCGGCAGCACAGTGTCGCCAACAAAGGCAAACAGCACCTTACCGGCGCTGTCGAGCATCGCAAGCGTTATGCTGTCGTCGGTATGGCCAGGGCTTTCGATGCGAACAAGTTGCTGATTGCCAAGGCTTAACGCCTCAACATGGCAGCCCTGCAATTCGATAGTTTCGCAATCAGCCGGCCAGCCGAGATGGTCGGTTTCGCCGTTAAGGCCAAGCTTGGCCACCAGACCTTCACGGTTGCTGCTATGGTCGCCATGGCCATGGGTATCTACCACAGCGCGAAGCGTAAGCTCCTGACAGCGGATAATGCCAAGGAGGCGCTGCTCCAGCGCCGGCAGCGGGTCGATAATCACGGCGCTGCGGCTTTGCGGCTCCACATACAGCCAGCAGCAAGCGCCATCGTCTTTAAATTGCAAGAGGCCCGACAGCGGCGTGCGGCTGCCATCGTCAAGCTTTGAATCGCGGGCCAGCAGACAGGAGTGACGCAGTGAGCCTGCTGCGCGAATGATGCGCTCGCAGGCGGCATCAATTTCGCTGTCGCAAATGGCCGGGCCAAAAGAGAGGCGGATTGCCGACTCACTTTGCCAGCGTGGCAGACCCATGGCATCGAGCACAAAACTGCCGGTGACTTTAGAGCTGCAGGCCGAGCCTGAGCTGACGCGAATGTCGGCCGCATCAAACAAGTCCATGATTTCTTTACTGCTAAAGCCGGGCACAGCGAAGTTAAGCGTGGTAGGCACGCTGTTGTTCAGACTGTGATTAAGCACTATCTCGCCAAAGGCGGATTGAAGGGCTGCGATAAGCTTAAGCCGGTAGTTAATGAGGGTCGCGTGATCGGCAAAGCGGTCATTGGCATCGCCATTGAGCATATCCAGCACCACTTTCAGCGCCGCCATGGCGGGCAGGTTTTCAGTGCCTGAGCGCAGGCCGCCTTCCTGACCTCCGCCGGCAATAAAAGGGGTGAAGGGCGCGCCATCACGGATATAAAGCATGCCTATGCCCTTGGGCGCATAAAGCTTGTGACCACTGAAGGGCGCGTAATCTATGCTGGTTGCTGCAAGCTCAAGCGGTAACTTTCCAAGGGCCTGCACGCAGTCCACCATCCAGAATGCCTGCGGATTGGCGCTTCTGATGGCACGCTCAAGCGCCGGCAGATCCTGATAGACGCCGGTTTCGTTATTTACCGCCATGGTGCAGATAAGGAGTGCATAGGCGCCGTGGGCGGCAATAAAGTCCAAATCGAGCCGTCCTTCCCGGTCAACCGGAATAGCCAGGACCCTGGCATTGATGCCAAGCACCTTGTTCCAGTGACGTAATGACTCAGGCACCGCCTTGTGCTCCGTGGCGCCGTAAAGCAGGCAGGCGCGTTCGTCGGCGGTTTTGTTTGCAGAGGAATTGTCCCGCGCAGCAATCAGCGCCGACAGAATGGCGGTTTGAATGCCTTCGGTGGCACCGCTGGTGAACACCAGTTTGCCGGCGCCGCTGCCAAGGTGTTTACGGGCGGCCTGACGGGTTTGCTCCATCAGCGCCTTGGCTTGCAAGCCGGTGATATGACTGCTCGACGGGTTACCGTAGAGGTGCTCCATGGCATCCATGGCCGCTTTGGCGGCGGCAGGGAGCACAGGGGTGGTGGCGTTGGCGTCCAGATAGATGAGCGACTGTGACTGTTTCATGCTGTTTTCAATGCTCGTGCTGAATTGATATTATTTTTGGTTATAAGTAATTCTACTGAATTATATTAGCAGGTTTAAAACTCCCGACAAGGGCAATTCTTGGCGTGATAAGCGGCGAGTCTGAAACGGAACATAGCGGTGTTCATATTGGTTAAATGCAGTTCGTTCGGCTGCGCATTCACTTGGTCGCAGGTTTTTTTGGTGTCGAGCGGTAAAGGCGTGGGATAAGAGGGCGGGTAAAAATGAACTGAGAGGCGCCACCATCGGGCAGCATTTGAGTACGAAAGTATCGGGTGCAGATATTTGTGCTGTTTTATTGGCCAAACAGTGAGTTAGCGATAGAATTTTGGGTAGTACCCTTGCAAGCCGCTGGCGTACTATCCCCTTAAGTTAGCCATTTAAGCTCAGCATTTACGCTCTGCATTTAAGTTCAGCAAGGAATCGCGACATGTTACAGCCATTAACCTACATTGGTCGTCAGGCCAGCCGCAGCGACGGACAGGCACGCCGAAAGGCCATTTTGGAGGCCACGCTGAAGGTGATAGTGGCAGAGGGGATCCGCGGTGTCCGTCACCGCGCAGTGGCGACCATGGCGGGCGTGCCTCTGGCATCAACCACCTATTACTTCGCCGATATCAAAGAACTTATCCATGATGCGCTCACCTATTATGCGGAAAAAGCCATGGCCGCCAATCTGGCCCTCGAGCAGCAAAGTTTTGCGGCGCTTGGTGGTTTTGATGCGACGAGCCTAAGGGAGCCAGCTGTTCGCAGGCAGCTGTGTGATGTGCTTACCGGCTTTATCTGTGGCCATATCAAAGGGCAGGTAGCTGACAGGGATGAGCGAATTCTTGAGCTTGCGTTTAACGAAGAGGCACTTCGAAACCCAGCGCTGGCCGATGCCATCGTACGGTTGGATGATGCCATTTTATCGCCGGTCAGCGGCTTTTTTTGCCAGCTTGGCGCGACTGAATCCCAGGCGCAGGCCTTTGCCCTTGAGGTGATTGCCCTTATCCGCTTTCTTGAGTTTCGAAACTCAGTACGAAGCTGGATGAATGAGCCTGAGTGTGAGGCGGCGGTGAGATCTCAGCTAACCCGTATGCTGGCACAAGTCGCTGCCATGGCCTGATCATATCGCGAGCCAGTACGTTTGCCTTATCAGCAAGTTCGCTGGTAGCGGAGCCCTTGGCATCAATAGTGCGATGCGCCTGTGGATTAAAAGGCGAGCCTTGAAAGGAATACCAGCCCCGCCTTCAAAAGCGCTGCTCTGAAAACGTAGCTCTGAAAACAATGCTCTGAAAACAATGCTCTGATAACACGGCTCTGAAAGCTCAGTGGCAATGCAGAGCGCCAGTAACAAAAAAGCCCAGCATTGCTGGGCTTAATGTTTTCAGGAAGGTGCGATTATTGCACGTTTTCCTGATCGCTGAACTGGCCCTGGAACAGCACAGAAGACAGGTAGCGCTCAGCTGCCGATGGCAGGATAACCACGATGTTCTTGCCTTCAAACTCAGGCAGAGCAGCGATACGGTTGGCAGCAACGACAGCTGCACCGGAAGAAATACCCACCAGGATACCTTCTTCTTTCATCAGGCGATGGGCCATTTCGATGGCTTCATCGTTTGACACGGTTTCAACGCGATCAACCAGCTCCAGATCCAGGTTGCCCGGGATAAAACCGGCGCCGATGCCCTGAATTTTGTGTGGGCCTGGCTGTACCGGCTGGCCGGCCAGTGTTTGGCTGATCACCGGAGAATCGGCTGGCTCAACCGCCACAGACGTGATGGCTTTGCCCTGGGTTTTCTTGATGTAACGGCTGGTACCTGTGATGGTACCGCCGGTGCCGACGCCGGCAACCAGTACATCTACCTGACCATCGGTGTCATTCCAAATTTCAGGACCAGTGGTCTTTTCGTGGATTTCCGGGTTGGCAGGGTTATCAAACTGCTGCAGCAGCACGTATTTTTCAGGGGCTGACTGGCGAATTTCTTCAGCCTTCTCGATTGCACCTTTCATGCCTTTGGCGCCTTCAGTCAGCACCAGATTGGCACCGAGGGCCTTGAGCAGCTTGCGACGCTCCAGACTCATGGTGTTAGGCATGGTCAGGGTCAGCTTGTAGCCACGGGCGGCAGCGACGTAGGCCAGTGCAATACCAGTGTTACCTGAGGTTGGCTCAATCAGCTCTTTGTCCTTGGTGAGGATCCCGCGCTTTTCCGCATCCCAGATCATGTTCGCACCAATACGGCACTTCACCGAGAAACTTGGGTTACGGGCTTCAACCTTGGCCAGAACTTTGCCGTTGCTGACGCGGTTCAGGCGAACCAGAGGGGTGTTACCGATAGTGTACGAATTGTCTTCAAAGATTTTGCTCATGGAATGCAGCTCCTGTGACTTTATCGCATTAAAGCATAATCGCTTGTACGCGCTTGAGAAGTGATTCTTTGTTCTTCTTTATTCCATTTGGATATTAAACGAGTTGCTGTTATTCATATTGTCCGATCCTTAGACAAAATGATTGTGTTAATCTCGACCACAGAATAAAAACAGCCGTATCAGAGCCATAAGGCCAACGGACACAAGCATGGACAAGCCAGACGCCCAGACCGCTGAGATGGCGGTCAACACCCGGGATCCCCGTACCATCATTACGCCCCATGCGTTCAGCGTGGCGCGTGAGCTGCTCTATACGCCGCTGGCAACGCCCTGGAAGCGGGCGCTGGCGATGCTGATTGACGCAACCTTAATTGCCGTGCTTACCGAAGAGGCCGGTGTAGTGTTTGTGGCGCTGGTACTTTTGACATCCTACCTTGGCAAGCGCACCGGCGGCCTTGGCCGGTTTGCCAAATACGGCATGTATCTTCTGATGTCGTTGGTGCTGCTTTACGCCATTGCCGAACATTTCCGCCCGCAGCCTGAGTCTGATGCGGCCAAAATTACCGACGCGGTGAAGTTTGTGCCGCAAACCGTGAGCCTGTCGCTGTGCGACGATGCCGCCTGCGCCAAAACTCAGGCGCTGGGGCTTGCCAATACCCTTGCCCAGTCAAATCTTAGCCGTGAAGAAGCGGAGCTGTTACTGTTTGAACCCTTGGAGGCGCTGGCTATCACGGATGCTGAAAGGCAGGCGATAGACATTGAGGCCCGCGCCATTATCCAGCACTTGCCGTTAAAGAAAGCCGCAGAAGCGCCAGAGCCAGAGTCTCTGCCAGCGTCTGAGCCAGTATCTCTGCCAGCGCCTGAAAAAGCACCTGAGCTTAGTGCTAAAACCGATGCCGCACATACCAGCCCCTCGGTGATTGGCGCAGATTTAACCGCGGGCGATGAGGTGGCAGACAGCGTCAGTCCGCTTGCCTGGATTAAAGGGCTTTTGAACGACCTTGGGCTTGGTTTTGGCTGGGCAGCCTTTTATTTCACCGTTTTTACCGCCTGGTTTGATGGCCAGACCCTCGGCAAGAAGCTGCTCGGGATCCGGGTCATCTGCCTCGATGGCTCCAAGCTTAAGTTATGGGGCGCGTTTGGCCGCTACGGTGGCTACGGCGCCGGATTTGCCACCGGCCTGTTAGGCTTTTTACAGATTTTTTGGGACGCCAATCGGCAGGCCATTCAGGACAAGATTTCATCCACCGTGGTGATTGACCTGCATAAGCCCAAAGCCGTGCCTGAAAGTGTATGTTCAGGCTCCACAGCGCCCGCACGGGAGGAAACCAAACAGTGACTCAATCCATTGCCATTACCGGCACCGGCCTGTTTACGCCGGCGCAGGGAATTGAAAACGACGAGCTTGTCAAAAGCTTCAATACCTATGTTGATAACTACAACCGCAGCCATGAGGCAGCCATCGAGCGGGGTGAGCTTGAAGCGCTTGCCCATTCATCGGCGGAATTTATCGAAAAGGCCTCCGGCATCAAACATCGTTACGTGATGGTCAAAGAGGGCATTCTCGACCCTGAGGTGATGATGCCGCTTATTCCCGAGCGTCCGGCCGACAGCCTGTCGATGCAGGCCGAAATGGGGATTTTGGCGGCGAAAGAAGCGCTGTCAAACGCAGGGCTGACACCGGCTGACATCGATTTGGTGATAGTGGCCTGCGCCTACACCCAAAGGGCGTATCCTGCCATTGCCATTGAAATCCAGCAGCAACTGGGTACCCGCGGCTTTGCCTTTGATATGCAGGTGGCCTGCAGCTCGGCCACCTTTGGTTTATCGACCGCCCAGGGCCTTATCAGTCAGGGCAGCGCCCGGCGCGCGCTGGTGATTTGCCCCGAGATTTGCTCGGCGCAGGTAAACTATCGCGACCGCGACAGCCACTTTATTTTTGGTGACGTCGCCACCGCCATGGTGGTGGAGCCGCTCCTTGGCAGTAAAGGGCGCCAGAGCTTTGAAATTCTTGGCAGTAATCTTGTGACCGAGTTTTCCGGCAATATCCGCAGCAACTTTGGCTTTTTAAACCGCTGCGATCCGGCCAGCGCCAACGCCGCCGATAAGCTCTTTCACCAGCAGGGCCGCAAGGTCTTTAAAGAGCTGCTGCCGATGATTTACAGCCACCTCGACACCCAATTTGCCAGCGCTGGCATTGACCCCACGGCGCTGTCGCGGCTGTGGCTGCATCAGGCCAACATCAACATGAATCAGTTTGTGGTGAAAAAGCTCCTTGGCGATGGCGTCAGCGCCGAGACCGCGCCAATCGTGCTTGACCGCTATGCCAATACGGCATCGGCGGGTTCAGTGATCGCGCTGCATCTGCATCAGCAGGGGCTTAGCAGCGGCGATTTGGGTCTGCTTTGCTCCTTTGGCGCCGGTTACTCCATCGGCAGCTTTATTCTCAAAACCCGATAGGAGTCCAGCCGTTGCGGATTTTGGTGGTAGAAGACAGCAGTGTCGTTGCCCGTGTGCTTAAGCACATGATAACGCTGCAAATAGGCTGTACTGTGGACGTGGCGGTGGATTTGGCATCGGCACGCGCTTTGCTGCGCGAGCATGAGTATTTTGTTGCCGTGACCGATTTGAACCTGCCGGATGCGCCAAACGGCGAGAGTGTCGAGCTGGTGCTTGGCAGCCACACGCCGTGCATTGTGCTCACCGGCAGTCTGGATCCCGCCCAGCGCCGGCGCCTGTTGCAGATGGGGATAGTGGATTATGTGTTCAAGGAAAACCGCTTCAGCTACGAGTACGTGGTCAAGCTGATAGCAACCCTTGCCCGCAACCGTGCCACCAAGGTATTGGTGGCTGACGATTCGGCCCTTAGCCGCAAATTTGTGCGCAATTTGCTGGAGCTGCATTTGTTTCAGGTGCTCGAAGCCGAAGACGGCGCACGGGCGCTCGAGGTGCTTGGCCGCGAGAGCGGGATCCGTTTGCTTATCACCGACTACAACATGCCCGGCATCGACGGCTTTGAGCTGATTTTGCGGGTGCGGGAAAAATTCAGCCGCGAAGAAATGGCCATTATTGGCCTGTCAAACGACACGGACGAAACCCTGACCGCTCGCTTTATCAAAAACGGCGCCAACGACTTTTTGCAAAAACCCTTTGTCCATGAAGAGTTTCATTGCCGGGTGAGCAACACCCTTGAGTCGCTGGAGATGGTGCGTAAGCTGTGGGAGCAGGCGAATCTGGATTATCTGACCGGGGTGTATAACCGGCGGTTTTTCTTCGACAAATTTGCTCCGCAGCTGCCAACTCTGAAAGAGCAGGGCGCCAGTTTCTCGGTGGCGCTGATGGACGTGGACTTTTTCAAGCGGGTCAACGACACCCACGGCCACGATGTGGGTGATGCGGTGCTGAAAGAGTTTGCCAAACGCCTTACTGAGTCACTCGGGCAGCATTTCACCCTGGCGCGGGTCGGTGGAGAAGAGTTTGCGGTGGCGATGAAGGGGCTCGATAAGGGCCGGGCGCTCAGTTTGATGGAAGGCTTTCGGCGCCGGATTGAAGAAACGCCCTTTGCGGTGGCCACAGTGGATTTGGCGCTTACTGTCAGTATCGGGGTGGCGGAGCTTGGCGATGAGTCGCTGGACGGACTCATGAAACGGGCGGATCTGGCGCTTTATCAGGCCAAAGGCTCTGGGCGAAACCGGGTGATTGCATCCTGATGTTGGCAGTGAAAGTCACTCTTTAAAAAAGTCACTGTGTACCTACAAAAGCGGCGCCCTACATTAAGGCGCCGCTTTTTTTTTGCTTATTAACAGCATTTTCTTAGCACTTATTTTAAAAATTTAATTTATAAAATAAAGGCATAGCTCATTTTCATAAACAAGGTTTGCTCGGTGCGTGTGAGGCCGGGGTAGGTGTCATCCGAGACCATGTTGTCGCCGTAACCGAGGTAAAACACGCTGAGCGGATTGAGTTTGTAGCCGTATAAAAGCTCGGTGCCCAAATCTTCGCTGAGGCGGTCTGGTGTTTGATACAGATACAGCGACGGATCGCGCTCAATATGGGTGTAGATACTCGACAGGCGAATAAAACTCTCGACGCTGAGCTGCCAGTTAAGGCGCACATCGGTGAGATTGGCGGTCAGCAGGCGGCCATCGTCCACATCAAGCGCATAGTAGTTGTGATTAAGCTCAAGCGCGAGACTGTCGGTCAGCTTAAGCTCAAGCTCAGTTTCAACATCGAGACTGTCGCCCAGGCGATTGTTGGCAATATCGATTTCATCGCCAAAGCCAATTTCAACGCCGGCCGACAGCCAGGTCACAGGTGCAACGCTGCTCTCAAGCCAGACGCGGGTTTCAGTAAACTCGGTGGTGTTGCCTTCTATCGCAAGCGAGCTGCCATCGAGGCGCTTGCCCACGCGGTCACGGGTTACCCAGCCTGTGCCCCAAAAGCTTTGCCAGCCGCCTTCAGCCACCAAAAAGCCTTCCCATTCCTGCTCAATCTGCTCGCCATTCTGGTTTTGGGTGACGTCCCAGTCGCCGCCAAGTTCCACCTCGTTAAACCAGCTTTGCTCCGGATACCAGACATAGCCGCCGCCAGCCACGGCGCGGCGCTGGTCAACCTTTTCGATAAAGCCAAGATCGGCACGAAAATCTTCGCCGATAGACTCGTAATCGGCGCGCAGGTAGTAATTGCGGGTCGCGTGTTTATAGCCAAGCTTGTACATCTCGCCGCCAAAGGCGCCGTCTTTGTGGGTACGCAGTACCCGTTCATTCACGCCGCAATCGCCGCTGTTACAGGGCACCTGCTGCAGGCAGTCGCCATCGACGCGGCAAAAGTCGCGGTACAGCTCATCGGGGTATTGGGTATCTGAGGTGGCCAGCTGGGCAATCAGGGTGTCCTGCGCGGTGGGCTGATATTTAACATCGGCCGACACCACCATATTGTGGTAGTTGTCGCTCTTTTTACCTGTGACCACTGCACCTATGGCTAAGGCTTCGCTGCTGGTGTAAAGATAGCGAGCCGCGAGGTTGTGGCTTTCTTCATCCAGGCTTGCCACGGTGGAGCTTAAGTTGCCCGGTACCAGAAAATGGCTGCCGTTGTCGTTAGTGCCCAAAAATGCCAGGGTATGGTTTTCCGATTTCTGGGTAAACTTCACCCCGTAATCCGGATCGGCAATATTGCGGGTGTGCAGCAGCGCCACCTGGCTGTCGAAGTAGTCTTTGTTATCGAGGAAAAACGCGCGTTTTTCTTCAAAAAACAGGGTGAAGTTGGAGTTGACGTTGAGCTGGCCGGCGTCGGCTTCGACCTGGGAGAAATCCGGATTGATGGTGGCATTGACCAGCGCCGATGGGTTGATGGCCCAGCGTAAATCCAATCCGGCATCGACATTGTTGTCATCCTGCCATTCGCTGTCCGGCGCCTGCTCACGCTCACGGCTGCCTTTGGCAACCAATGATGGCGTAAGCTGCAGCCCCTTGCCCAAATCCACCGCTTCAAAGCCGCTCACGACTCCAAGCTGACACAGCTGACAGCTGTTTGAGCGGGAGATCTTATGGCTTGAAAGCCGATGCTCGGTATTGCGCGGATAAAAGCGGATGAGCTCAAAGCCCCATTGCTTGCTGCCGGGCTTGTCTTCAAAACTGAGCTGCGACAGCGGAATGGCGATTTCGACCTCATAACCTTCATCGGTAATGCGCCCGGCGCTGTCCCAAATGCCGTCCCAGGCCTTGCTCTCCTCTTTGGTGAGCTCATTCTCAATCGAATCCAACTGCACCCCGAGCGGATTGACGAAAAAGTTGTAGGCAAGGCGGGCGTTGTTGAAGGTATCGAGCTTAAGCCCGACCAGATCTTCCCCCCAAATATCATCCCTTGGCCGCAAATGGGCACGGATGGCGTTGGGATTGGGGTCCTTGGCGCTGAAGGCCACATACAGCGTGGTTTCAGAGGCGTAGACTCTGGCTTCGGTGACCACAGGCGCAGGGGCGTTTTCGGCCGGACGGGTTTCGTAATTGAGTGTGGCGACGGCGGCATGTTGCCACACTGGATCTGACAGATCGCCATCAATGCTGGCCGCATCGGCGTGATAGGGGACTTGCAGCGAAAATTGCCCGGCGCTGCCTGCGTGGCTCATCAGCGGCGCAAAGGACAGGGCGAGCAGGGCGCTGACGGCAGATATCCTTGATTTCAATGTGGTTTATCTCGTTGTTATCGCAAAGCTTATCGATTTTTTATTAGTGCCTCAGTGTACTTGAGCCAAGCTGTAAACTCTGGGCTGATTTGTTACAAATTATAAGTGAGTGTGCGGTTTGGCTAAAAACAGCAACGCCCGCAGTGCGGGCGTTGGCAGATAAATGCAAGCGAAGCTTAATCCGGCGCTATCGTTGGGTGGCGGTAGGCTTCGCGGTAGCGTTCAACCCACATGGCGGTGGCGCCGCAAATGGCCACCGGCATCACGATAAAGTTCACGATAGGGATCATCGAAAACAGGGTAACCGCCGCGCCAAAGCTCATGCTGGTGCCCTTGGTCTGGCGCAGGGCAAAGCGCATATCATCGAAAGGAACCTTGTGGTTATCAAAGGGATAATCGCAGTATTGAATCGCCATCATCCAGCTGCTGAACAAAAACCACAGCACAGGGGCGGCAGTCTGGCCGACGAGGGGCACCAAAAATAGCGCGAGGCACAGCAGCGCCCGTGGCAGATAGTATTTCAGTTTCAGCCATTCACGGCCGAGGATCCGCGGCAGATCTTTAAGTAAATCCGTGGTGTTGCCGGTATAAAGCGGCTTGCCGGTGAGAAGCTGCTCGACTTTTTCGGCCAGCAAGCCGTTAAAGGGCGCGGCGAGCCAGTTCATTACCGAGCTGAACACAAAGGCCATCACCACCAACATGGCAACCACCGCCAGCGGCCACAGCAGGAAATTAAGCCACGACAGATACTCAGGCAACATGCCGCTGACCCAGGCAAACAGGGTCTCGAGCTGACCAAGGGCGACATAAAAAGCGGCCGAAAACAGGGTGAGGTTAATCATCAGCGGAATAAACACAAAGGTTCTTAGGCCTGGGCGGCGGATGAGGTTAAACCCTTCCATAAAGTAGTTGAAACCGCTTTTGGCAGCGGTGGCGGTGGCCCGGGACGAAGAAAGCGAAGGATGAGGCATGGTCACGTTGGCTCCAAATTACTCTGTTTGGCGCATTGTCATCGACAGACAAGGACAAGCGCAAGGGCGAAATTGTGGCGAATTACGTCAAACAGCCGCTGACAGCCTATCGGCGGCACATAAGTTTGCCAACCGGCCGTTGGCAGCACAGAAAATCGTTACAAATTGCGGATTGCTTTGGTAAAGTTAGCTGCAAAATAACAGCAGTGATGGGACAGCCGCCGCCCGCTCCACATTCACTTTCTGACCCCTTAATTGGTTTTCGCACCGACCTTGGTGCTTTCGGGACGACTTGACTGGCATATGAGACTGAAACAAATAAAACTTGCTGGCTTCAAGTCCTTTGTCGACCCGACCAAAATCCCGTTTCCCAATCCCCTGACGGCCATTATCGGCCCCAACGGCTGTGGCAAGTCCAACGTGATTGACGCCGTGCGCTGGGTGCTCGGCGAAAGCTCTGCCAAGCACCTTCGCGGCGACTCCATGACCGACGTTATCTTTAATGGCTCAAGCGCCAGACGCCCGGTGTCGGTTGCGTCGGTGGAGCTGGTATTTGATAACCGCGAAGGGCGCCTTGGCGGCCAGTATGCAAGTTACGAAGAAATCGCCGTTAAGCGCCAGGTGAGCCGCGACGGCGAATCAAACTATTTTCTTAATGGCCAGAAGTGCCGGCGCAAGGACATTACCGATCTCTTTATGGGCACCGGCCTTGGCGCGCGCAGTTACGCCATTATCGAGCAGGGGATGATTTCGCGGCTGATTGAATCCAAGCCGCAGGAATTAAGAGTCTTTATCGAAGAGGCGGCGGGTATTTCCCGTTACAAAGAGCGCCGGCGTGATACCGAAAACCGCATCCGCCACACCCGCGAAAACCTGGAACGCCTTGGCGCCATCCGTCTGGAGCTTGGCAAGCAGCTTGAAAAACTAGCCATTCAGGCCGAAGCGGCCAAACGCTACCGCGAATACAAGCAGGCCGAGCGCAGCACCCACGCCGAACTTTTGGTGATGCGCTATCAGGATATCTGCGATGAAGCAGACAGCCTCACCAGCGAAGTCGAGCAGCAAACCTTTTTGTACGAGGGTGCCAAAGCGGCGCTAAGTACCATCGATGCCCGCCTGTCGGAGCAAAAGCTTGCCCTTGGGGCGCTGACCGACAGCGAGGGGGTGACACTTGAAAGCTATTATCAGGCCGGCACTGAGGTTGCGCGGCTTGAGCAGCAGCTCTCCCACCTTGAAGAGCACAACCGTGGTCTGAGCCTCAGGGTCGATGCCATAAAACTTGAGCTCTCGACCCTCGAGACCGAGCGTCTTGCGCTAAGCGAAGCCAAAGACGGGGCGACCGAGGCACTGGAAGAGGCAAACGAGGCCCTCCTTGCACTCGAAGAAACCCATGAAGCCTGGCAGCTTAGCGCCGAAGAGGCGAGCGATAACCTCGACAGTCTTCGCGCAGCACTTACACATGCCGAGCGCGCTAGCAGCGATGCCAAACGCGCAAAAGACATGGCCGCGCAGCAGCAGGAGCATCTTCGCCGGGCGCTTATCGAGCGAGAGCAAAGCCTTGACAGTTACCATCGTCAGTTAAGCGCGCTTCCCCAAGCCAATACCAATAACAGTGCAGAGTCCGGCGCAGCGTTTTCAAATGCGCAGCCTTCCTTTAATAGCGAAATTGATGCGCTGACAGATGCGCTCACTGCCGCTCGCACAAAGGAAACGCTGGCAAGGGAGCAGCGAAACGCGCTGTCGCAGCGGCTTGATTCTGACAAGCGGCGTGAGAGCGAGCTTAACGGCAGGCTCTCTGTGCTTGAGGGGCTGCTTTCACGCGCTGCGGCGCATTTTAGTGATAGTGACGGCGATGGCAATAGCGATGGCAATGGTGGTAGTCATGGCGTAGTGCCGCTGTGGCGCACCTTGAAAGTCGAAGCAGGCTTTGAAGCCGTGGTGTCGCAGTTTTTAGGTTCCCTGATGGAGCAGCCGGTGCTGGGCGGCGCTGACAGCAGTGTCTTTGCCAGCAGTGTCTTTGATAGCAGTGCCTTTGACAGCAATGTTATCGACAGCAATGCCACCGAGCAAAGTGATGCAATCCGCCCGGGTTTTGTGCGCATCGATGCAGCGCAAGCTGGCGCCAGTTTTCTAAGTGCCGCTCAGAACAATCCAAATCAGCACATTCCTCAAGGATTCAGTAAGGTCAGCGCGCCGGTTAACCTCTTGCCCTGGCTTGGGCGGGTGGAGTATGCAGATACCCTCGATGAAGCCAAAGCCAAGCTTGCCACACTTGCAGCCGACGGCATTATTCTGGTGCAAACCGGTCAGCTGCTCGGCCATGGCTTTATGCTTGAGCGGATAGACAACAGCCAGGATAAACTTGCCCAGCGCGCCGAGGCCGATGCGCTCAAAGACGAGCTGGCGGCACTGGTTGCTGCCATTTTGCAGCTTGAAGATGAGCTTAAACGCAGCTCACAAAGCCTTGATGATGCCAGCGCTGAGCGTCGCAGCGCCGAGGCCAAACTTGCCGATGCCAAACAGGAAGCGTCCCGCGCTCAGGCAAGGTGGGAAGCAGAGCAGGCAAGCCTTTTACAGCTTGCGCGCCAGCGGGAATTTATTGAAGCCGAAATTCAAAGGCTGGATGCGCAGCAGCAGGAAGCAAGGCTTAGCCTTGAAGCCGGTGACGAGGCGCTGTTTGTCCATGAAGACGCGGCCGAGCGCGCGCAGGCAGCGCTTGAACTTGCCCAAAGTAAACTGGCTGGCGCCAGCAGCCTTGCCCAGGAGCGGCGTGCATCCCTCAGTAACCTTGAAAAGTCGCTTGCAGCCAAACGGGCGCAGTGCCACGAGCTTGGCACCAAGCGGGCGCTGCTGTGTCAGCAACTTGACGCCGCCGACGCGGGGCTTGGGAAGTTACGCGCTCAGCAAACCCTGCTGAATGAAGAGCTTGCCAAGGCCTCCAAGCTTGGCGGCGAGGCCGACCGGGAGCAGCTTGCCGCCAAACTTCGCGAACAAGTGGCGCTGCAACAACAGCGGCAAACAGCGCTTGCTGAAAACCGCGCCGCTCAGGCGGAGGTTCAGTCGCAAATCGACGCTTTACTATTGAAGCAAAAACAAGAAGTTGGCAAGATAGAACACTTGACTCGTACCCTCGAATCGTTAAAGCTACGTCGGGAAGGGTTAAAAGGTCAGGCCGAGTCGCAGCTCTCGCTTTTAGCCGAGGCCGATATTCGCCTGAGCGACGTGGCGCCGACGCTGCCAGCCCACGCCAGCGTGGATGAATGGCAGGCAAAACTTGAGAAATTAAAGAGTAAAATCAGTCGTCTTGGCGCCATAAACTTGGCGGCGATCGAAGAGTACGACGAGGCCAAGTCCCGCAAAGATTACCTCGATGAGCAGGACAATGACCTCAATCAGGCGCTCGAAAGCCTTGAAGAGGCCATCCGGCGTATCGACCGGGAAACCCGCAGCCGCTTCAAAGCCACCTTTGAGCAGGTTAATGCGGATCTGGGGATGTTGTTCCCCAAAGTGTTCGGCGGCGGCAGCGCGTATCTTGCCCTCACCGACGATGATTTACTGGAGACCGGCGTGACCATCATGGCCCGGCCTCCCGGCAAAAAGAACTCCACAATCCACCTGCTGTCGGGTGGTGAAAAAGCACTGACCGCTTTATCATTGGTGTTCGCCATTTTCAGGCTCAATCCAGCGCCGTTTTGTATGCTCGACGAGGTCGATGCTCCGCTGGACGATGCCAACGTCGACAGGTTCTGCCGATTACTGCAGGAAATGTCGGCCAGCGTGCAGTTTATTTACATCAGCCACAATAAAATTACCATGGAGATGGCTGATCAGTTGGTCGGGGTTACCATGCATGAGCCGGGCGTCTCACGCATCGTAGCGGTCGATATCGAAGAGGCCGTGGCCATGGCACAGGCGGAATAAATTCAGGAAAGACAGGTTATCCAATGGAAGATTTGCGTTTGGTTATCTTTGTGCTCGGTACTGTGGGCATCTTGGCGGTTCTGGTGCATGGTTTTTTATCCATCAGGAAACAGCAGGGCAATACCATTCGGGCCAAACCGAGGACACCTTATAATTTAACGCCCGAGCGGCGTGACTCCGACGGCTTCGACGCCGACGGCATTGGCGAAGTGCGTGTTAAGCGCCGCTCTGAGCAAGACCCTATCGATGTGGCGACCCGTTCAGGTGCCAAGCAGGAGCCGGCCAAACAGGGTTTCGGCCATAAGCTGTTTGGTCAGAAAGACTCAGCCAAGGTCGCCCAGAGCAAAGGCCCCGGTACCCGCAGTCAACCTGAGCACAAAGAGCCTGTGATGGCGACCGCTGCCAGCAGCAATGCCAGCCGTGATCAGGGCCGTGATCCAGGTCGTGATGAGACTGATGCCTTTGAACTGGGCGACTATCAGGATCAGCAAGAGCACGCCGCCAAAGTCAAGCGTGTACGTCAGGAGCCAGTAGTCGGCCGCGCTCAGGGCGCTCCGAACCAGGTGCAACTTGGGCTGCTCGATGAACTGCCGGAAGATGCTGACTACGCCGATGGCTATGATGAAGCGGCTTATGATGCCGACCCTTATTATACCCAGCCGGCTCAGCCACAGGCCCAGCATGCTTATCAGGCTCAAGCTCAGGTCCAGACTCAGGTCCAGACTCAGACACAACAACCGCAGCCGCAACAGTATCAGCAGCCGCAACAGTATCAGCAGCAACAGCCTCAGTATCAGACGCAGCGTATGCCTGAGCCGCAACCGCGAGCTGTGGCGCAAGAAGTAAAAGAAGAGCCGCTGCCAGATCCGCGTGATGTGCTGGTGCTGCACGTGGTCGCCCGCGAAGGTCGGGTGCTGGCCGGTGCCGAGATGCTGCCGTGTTTGCTTGAGCTTAATTTCAAGTTTGGTGACATGGACATTTTCCACCGCCATGAAGATAACGCAGGTACAGGTAAGGTGCTGTTTTCCCTTGCCAACATGGTTAAGCCTGGGGTGTTTGACCCGGATGCCATGGAGCAGTTTAATACTCACGGCGTGGTGCTGTTTATGACCCTGCCATGCCACGGCGATGCCATGATGAACTTCTCAACCATGCTTAACAGTGCCTATCAGCTCGCGGACGATCTGAATGCACTGGTGCTCGATGGTCAGCGCCAGCTCTGGAGCGAGGCCACTCAGGCACAGTACCTGGCGCGAATTCGTCAAAACGCTTGATAAACCGATACATTTTACATTTTCTTTAGCATGGGGCCGCACTAGCGGCCCCGCGTGTTTCAAAGGTTTCACTATGCAGGTTCAGCAAGAAATTCAGGCGCTGGTCGCCGAAATCAACCGCCACAACATTGCCTATTATGTCGAGGATGCGCCGTCCGTACCGGATGCGGAGTACGACCGGCTGATGAATCGCCTCAAAGCGCTCGAGGCGGCGCACCCTGAGCTTGCCACCCCCGATTCGCCGACCCAGAGAGTTGGCGGCGCGCCGCTGGATAAATTCGAGCAGGTGACTCACTTAAAGCCGATGCTGAGTCTCGATAATGCCTTCAATGAAGAAGACTTTATCGCCTTTGACAAGCGTCTTGCCGACAAGGTGGGAGAGCAGGTTTACTGCGCCGAGCCCAAGCTTGATGGTTTGGCGGTAAGCCTTATTTACCGTAACGGCCTGCTTGAGCGCGCCGCGACCCGCGGCGATGGTGCCATAGGTGAAGACATCACAGTCAATGTGCGTACCATCAAGTCGGTGCCGCTTCGGCTTATCGGTGATGCCATTCCGGCGCTGGTCGAAGTGCGCGGTGAAGTCTTTATGCCCAAGGCGGCATTTGATGCGCTTAATGCGCGCGCCAGAGCGCGTGGCGAGAAGGAGTTCGTAAATCCGCGCAACGCTGCCGCTGGCAGTTTGCGTCAGCTCGACAGCCGCATTACCGCCGAGCGATCGCTTGCTTTTTACGCCTATGCCCTTGGTGTGGTGCAGGACGATGCAGGCGCGGATACGACACTTGCCGACAGCCACAAGGGGCAACTCGACAAGCTGGCGCAGTTTGGTCTGCCGGTGAGTAAAGAAGTTAAGCTTTGTCAGGGGCTTGATGAGGTCATGGCCTACTACCACGACATTCTGTCGCGCCGCGCAAGCCTCGCGTTTGAAATCGATGGCGTGGTTATCAAGGTCAATGACATAGGCGCCCAGCAGCAGCTTGGTTTTGTCGCCCGTGCGCCGCGCTGGGCGATTGCCTTTAAGTTTCCGGCGCAGGAAGAAATGACAGTGCTGGAAGAGGTTGATTTTCAGGTGGGCCGCACCGGCGCCGTGACCCCGGTTGCCCGCTTGAAACCTGTGTTTGTGGGCGGCGTGACTGTGTCGAACGCCACGCTGCACAATGGCGATGAAATTGCCCGTCTTGGGGTGAAGATTGGCGATACCGTGATTATTCGCCGCGCCGGTGACGTTATTCCGCAAATCGTGGCCGTGGTGCCTGAGCGGCGCCTCGATGATGCCCGCGACATTTGCTTTCCCGATAATTGCCCTGTGTGCGGCTCGCTGGTGGAGCGCATTGAAGGCGAGGCGGTGGCACGCTGCAGCGGCGGGCTTTTTTGTGAGGCCCAGCGCCGTGAAGCGATTAAGCACTTTGCCTCCCGCAAGGCCATGTATATCGATGGCATGGGCGATAAGGTGGTTGAGCAGCTTATCGACAAGGAGCTGGTGGAAAGCCCGGCCGATCTGTTTAAGCTCAACGTCTCCAAGCTGACTATGCTTGAGCGCATGGGCACCAAGTCCGCGGCCAATCTGATGACTGCTATCGAAGCGGCCAAGACCACGACTTTGCCCAAGTTCTTATATTCACTTGGGATCCGCGAAGTAGGTGAGGCGACAGCTGCAAACCTTGCCAAACATTTTCTGACGCTCGATGCCATCAAAGCGGCCGATGTGGACGCCCTGATGCAGGTTGAAGACGTGGGCACTGTGGTGGCGCAGCACGTAGCGCACTTTTTTGCCCAGCCCCACAATCTTGAGGTGATAGATGCGCTTATCGCCGCTGGGGTCAACTGGCCTGCCATCGAAAAGCCTTCGGCGGATGCACAGCCGCTGCTTGGGCAAACCTGGGTGCTGACCGGTACACTCACCACCCTTGGCCGCAACGATGCCAAAGCCAAACTTGAAGCCCTCGGCGCCAAGGTGGCGGGCAGCGTCTCTAAAAACACCGATTGCGTGGTGGCCGGCGAAGCGGCGGGCTCCAAACTTGCCAAGGCGCAGGAGCTGGGTATTCGGGTGATGGACGAAGCGGGGCTGGTGGCGCTGCTGGGCCTGTAACCTTTTGCGCCGGTTGTTTTGTGTCTGAGACTAGGCCGGTTGTGAGACTAGGCCTGTTGTGAGAGTAGGGCATTTGTGAAAGTAGGCCGTTTATGAAAGCACGGCGTTTGTGAAAGTAGCGCGGCTCGCGAGATGAGGTTGTTAAGCGGCTGGCCCGTTTCGTCCGCTGACCCATTTCGTTAACCTGTCTATTTCGTTAACTTGGCCGGTGTTATGAGGTGAAAAAACGTCAACTTGCGGTTGGCGTTTTTTGTTGCTGAAAATCATGAAATAAAATATACAATATAACACAACAAAAGCATAACAACCGGAGAGAACCCATGCACCCCCATTCATCCCGCCTGTCGGCAGCTTTGCTGCTTGCTTTACTGAGTTCACTGTCAATGGCCGCCGACGCGAAAGGCCGTCCGGGCACGGGCCCCACCGAGCCTGCCGATCCCGATGTGGTGTTGCCTGTGCGAGTGGCCTGCAGCGCAACCATTAATCTGTGGGCGCAGGACATGACCGACCCACAGGTGGCCGATACCTGCGCGCAGCTCTCAAGCCAGGAAACTGATTTTCATCAGCGCATGCAGACCTTTGGCACGCCGGTCGCCGATGATGACAACGACAGCCTGCGGGTGGTGGTGTTTGACGATTACACCCAGTACGACAAATACGGCTATGAACTTTTCAATATCAATACCAACAATGGCGGCATTTATATAGAAGGTAATCCGGCCGCGCCCGGCAATCAGGCGAGCTTTTATGCCCATGAGGCCGATTGGCTGCGACCGGAATTTCAGATCTGGAACTTAAGACACGAGTACATCCATTATCTGGAAGGGCGTTTTGTCAGCTACGGCGGCTTTAATTTCTACCCTGACAGCATGGTGTGGTGGGCCGAGGGGTTGGCTGAATACCTGTCACTTGGCAGCAATAATGCCAGCGCGGTTAACCTGGCGCTCAGCACCCGCGCAGCGCGGCGCCCGACGCTGTCATCAATTTTTTCAACCAGTTACCGTGATGGCACCGACAAGGTGTATCGCTGGAGCGATCTGGCGGTGCGCTTTTTGTTTGAGCGCCATCAGGCTGAATTGCTGGCGATGACTGAACATCTCAAGCACAACGATTTTACCGGCTATAAGGCCGCCCTGAATGACTTTGCCGCCAATTATCAGGGCGAGTTTTCAAGCTGGATTGACACCTTGCAGACGCAGGTGCTGACCTTTACCGACAGTCAGCGGGAGCAGATGCTGCTTAAGCATTCTGAGCAGAAGGGACGTCATCGCTGAGCTTTGGGCTTGTAGACCACGCCTTCTTAGCCCAATCCGCTCTACACCAAGCCTGCAGTTGCAGGCTTTTTCGTATTCCGGCGGGGTTTTCAACATCAGCCAAATAAGATATACAGGACATTAAACGCACGTTCGGATTTTTTGACACTATGCAGTCAGCTTTATACAGAGCCGAAGCCCGGATAGGGGATCAGGGCTACCCCGCCTGGGAGCTTTGCCAAATTCTGCGGGCCATCAGGCAGCTGTTTGGCGATGCCACACACAGCGACATCTGTGAGCGGCTCGGCGTTGCCTATGAGCTGCTGCCGTCGATGACCCTGGTGCCTGTGTGGCAGGTGCAGGGGGCGATGGAGGCGCTGTGTTCTTTGTCCGACAATCCGGCCATCGGCTTTATCGCTGCCTCGGATTATCGGGTGAGTGAGCTTGGCTTTTTAAAGTCGCTGCTCGCAAACTGCGCCACGTTAAAGGACTGTTTTTTACTGCTCAATGACAACCCCGAATGGGCCGGCACCATGAACGACAGCCTGATAAGCTGGAGCGCAGATAGGCTGACCGTGCGCTGGCTTAATACCGCAAGGTTACCGGCGGCGCAGTTTATCTGTCACTTTCAGCACAGTCTCGGCGCCATTGTGGTGCTTGGGCGGGAGCTTTGCGGCGTCGATTTTCCGCTGCTGCATGTGGCGCTGCAGGGCGAGGCGCACCCCGGGGATGAGCTGTCAGTTTTGTGCGGCTGCGAGGTGAGCTTTAATGCGGACTTTTGTGAGTGGTCGGTGGCGCTTGATACCCTGTCGCTGCCGCTCACCTTTGAATTCAGTGACGCCGAAAAAGCGCCGGATGCACTGACAACACCTTCTTTTATCGACACAGTGCTTGGGGCACTTAAAGCCCATATGCCGGAGCTGCCGACCTTGGCTGAACTTGGCGGCGAGCTTGGTATGAGCGACCGTACCCTGCGCCGCCGGCTTGCGGACAATGGCTGCAGCTATCAGCGCCTGGTGGACAAGCTTCGAAGTCAGGCCGCCATCAGCCTTATTCTGGAAGGTGAGCTAGGGGTTGACGATATTGCCGAGCGGCTGGGCTTTACCGATGTGAGTCATTTTCGCGCCAGTTTCAAGCACTGGCTTGGCGCGCCGCCCGGCCGCTTTGCCCGTTTGGTTGCCAAAGAGCCAACAAAATCCGCCGCGCCAAAGGCGCAGTAGTTCACCCTGGATTGCTTCGTTAATGTTTGGGTAGGGCTACTGCGGCTTGGACTTTACTCATCTGACTTGAACTTTACTCATCTCGCTTGAACTCTACTTAAGCGGCCAGCCTGAGTATTTGCACTGAGCCTTAAACCTCACACCTTATTGGCAATTGCCAATCGATGGCGCCATCAAATCTATCCAGCGACTGATTTCAGTTACCGCTTCGGTGTGCACCAGATTGCGGCCAAGGGGCGGCATTCGGTCTTTGGGCGCATCCAGCGTCTGGCGATACACCAGGATGGAATGGTCACTGTTGCCGGGCACTATGTCGTAAGAAAGGCCGCGCGCGCCGCCATCCCAGCCGGGCGGCTGCTTACAGATCCCGTACTGATAACTTTGACTGTCGACCTCAAAACCGAGCCTTAAGCCCGACACACTGGCAAAGCCCGTTGGATTGTGGCAATGGGCGCAGTTAGCGTCGAGATATCCCTTGGCGCGGGCGGTCAAATCCTTGCTTTGTTCGGTAATACCCCAGGTTTTCGGCAGCGCTGCAACATCGCCAAGGCCGGTAAGAAGCCCCTTTGATTGCCAGTACAGCAGCTGATTTTGTACGCCTGCGGGGGTCGGTATGTCTTTATTGAGCAGGAGCGGCTTGGGGCCTATGGGCGCAATTACCGCGACGGAGTCCTGCTGGGTTTGATGGCAAAGTTTACACTCGGCGCGGCTTGGCACGTGGTAACTGAAATCGAGCCGCTCGGCCGCGCGGTTCATACTGTGCAAAACGTCTGCGCCGGTTTCCTTTAATACGGCTTCGCTGCCTTGCCACAGATACACCAGTGCGGTCCAGCCGCTGTCACGGCGGATAAGGAGCCGCGTTTCAATCAGTTTGGCGCTGCCCGGGTCGGTTTCACTGGTGTCGGCTGGCAGTGAGAAGCTTTTCACCAGTGCCGTGCCTGTCGGGTATTCAATTTTGCCGTTGGTAAACTGCGCCGTGGCTCCCTCTGGTAAAAACACAAAACGGCGCTTGATGGCGTAATCGGTAAAAAGCTCACTGGCGAGTTCATAGGCGATACCACGGCCGTTGGGGGCGGCGTTGGGGTTTGCGGGATCGGCAAACAGCCGATAATCCGAAAGTTTTGGGCAGTTTTCACTCATCAGCGCCGTTTGATTGATGGCGCCGTGAGTGGCGTCACACACCGAGCCACTTACCGGCGGCGTCGTTGGTGGCGTCGTTGGCGGGCTTGTGGGGGACGAAGTCTTACCATCACCGCCGCCGCAGCCTTGCAGTATCAGTGCAAGCACCAGTGCAACTATCTGTGCAAGTATCAGTGCTGGTGCCATCCGGGCCTTCGCCATCAAAGCCGCGCCACTGCCTGGACGGTATAAAAAAGAGAGTAATTTCATCATCATTCCAGATAAAAAGGCCGGGTTGCCCCGGCCTTGTGATGGATATTACTTACGCTTGGTTAGGCCACTCAGTTAGAGCAGGGCGCAACCGGCAGACGTTTGATCCACTCGTTTATCAGCGCCACGCCTTCGGTGTGCGCAAGGCTTCGGCCAATTTCAGGCATGCGGTCACCGGGCTCAGTGCTCGCCATGCGGAAATGCAGGATTGAGCTGTCTGGCTTGGTGGGTACCACGTCGTAGCCGAGGCTGCCGCCGCCGTAAGCAACAGGCTGCTTACAGGTGCCGTGTGAGTAGCCGTTGTCTTCGCTATAGGCGCGCCAGTACTCAAGCTTGAGGCCAGTGTTGGAGGCGTTGCCTTCGGGGCGGTGACAGTGGGCACAGTTGATGTCCAGATACCCCTTGGCGGTTTGCATCAGGGTGTCGTTGTCCATGGTGGCAATCTTGCTCACATCGCCATCGTGGAAGGCGGGCGCCTTGGGCACAGTGGCAAGCTCAGGCATACCTTCCAGAATACCGGCACTCTGCCAGCGGCCAAGCTGGTTCACTGTGGCATCGTTATAGGCAAAGTCTGAGTTCAGGAAGCGCGCCTTGGGACCGATTGGCACAAAACGGGGGAACTCTTCACCTTCGGCCTTGAACTGGTGACACTGCTTACACTGGTTGATGGAAGGCACCACGTAATCAAAGGTTTGTGACTTGCCGTTATGCACCACGGTTTTGGCCTGAATGGCGCCTGGCTTGGTCAGTACCGCTTCGGATTTATCGGCGTTCCACACGTACGGCAGGGCAGTCCAGCCGCTGGCGCGCTTGATAAGCAGGCGGGTTTCAATCAGATCTTCGTTGGCAATGCCGCGCTTGGAGGTATCGGCGGGCAGGGCAAAGGTTTTGCTGATGACAGTGCCGACCGGGAAGTCGAACGCCTCGTTTTCACTGTACTTGGCCTTGGTGCCGTCCGGTACAAACACGAAGCGGTACTTACTGGCGTAGTCGGTGAACAGTTGGGTAGACAGATCGTAAGGCATGCCGCCATTGGCATTCTTGGTTGGGTCTTTGGCATCGGCAAAAAGCTGATATTGCGACAGTTTCGGACAGTTTGCCTTGGCAAGGGCATTCCAGTTTACGCCGCCAGCCGATGTGGTACACAGGCTCTGATCGCCATCGCCTATGATACCGCCGTCGCCATCGCCTATGGTGCCACCGCCGCCAATCAGGTTGCCGCCATCGCAGCCGGCGGTGTTGTCATCCACGCCGCAGCCAAAAATCTGCTCGCCGAAGGTCACTGTATGCACAGGTAAGCTCACCTGGGCGCATTTCATCAGGTTGGTCTGGGTTTTTTCGTACAAGACATCGGCAATGCCAAGGTCGGTATTGCTGTTGCCGTAGAGCTGGCCCAGGCTCACGTTGCCATTGTTTTGCATACAGACGTTATCGCTGCCGTCCGGATTGAAGGGCAGCTCTTTGAGGCCCAGGTAGGCGGCGGTGCCGTTGTTGGCCAAAAGCTCACCCAAACCGTCGTACAGAATGCCTGGCATGGCGCCGTGGGTCAGTACGAAGGCGTTGATGATGTCTTTGATAAGATAGCCATTTGGCTTTTGACCATAACCGCTGATGGCGTTGTCGTGCACATAGATATTGCGCGGCACCGGACGCCAGCCATCTTCAATCGCCTGGCCGGGCTGGCCGTAGTTGGCAACAAAGTCGCTGATCTCCGGCTCGGCAATAAAGAAGCTTGATACCGTCAGGCCCAGGGTGTCGTGGTTGGTAATCTCGTTGTTGAATATTTCCACGTCGCTGGTGGAGAGTACAATCACGCCGGTGCCGGGCGGTACTATGTGCACACCGGCGGGGTTTGCCGAGGCGTTGGCGAAGTTATGGGTGTTGTTATCGTAGACCTTGTTGTCAAAAATTCTGACGCTTGAGCCGTATCTGTGGTTGTTGATGGGCAGATCGAACACCAGAATACCGCCGGTGTTGCCCATGGCTTCGTTGTTGTACACATCGGCGTAGCGGCTGTTTTCAATCTCGATACCGGCCACGTTTTCTTTGGCGATGTTGTTGCGAACCACTATGTATTCAGACTGACCAACGTAAATACCCGCATCGGCGCTGCCACGTACGTAGCTGTTTTCGATAAGGATATTTTCGCACTCCACCGGATACAGGCCGTAGGCACCGTTGTCTTTGTCGAGCGCACCTTCCCAGATGGCGCCGACGTTGCGCAGTATGATGCCGTTGGTGTTTTTCAGTTTGATGCCGTTGTTTTTGGCTTCATACACCGACAGATCTTTGATGGTGATCTGCATGGCGTTCTGCACAAAAATACCATCGCCGGAATTGGCATTGGCAAAGTTGAGTATGGTGTCGTTCATGCCGTAACCCATCAGGGTCACGTTTTTGGCAAAGGCACCGTCGCCGTCTACGTCGCCGTCAAACAGCAAGGTAGACTGAATATCAAATTTGCCCTTTGGCAGCACTATCACATCGCCGCTTTGGGCATTGATAAGCGCTTCCTGAATGCGGCTGGTGAGGTTGTCACCGGCCTCAATCATGATGGCGCCGGCGGGGAAGCTTGGGCCTGTGGGCGGCGTCACCACCGGCACGTCCGGTGTGGTGACAGGCTCACTGTCGTCGCTGTTACAGCCGCTGAGCTGCATCCCGACTGCCAGCGCCAACATGGTTGGCAGCAGCCAACGGGGTTTGCCTGTTGGCAGATTGAATGTATGTTCCTGAGTCTTGATGTGCATGAGTTATCCTCATTATTGTTATAATGCTGTTAAGAAACTTGCACGAACGTTCAGGATATACAATGAGAAATCCGGCCAAGCTGAACTGAAGCTTAAAAAGTGGGCGTTAAGCTCAAGCTTAAAAGTCAGGCTTACGTCTCGGGCCGAAAAGTCAGGATTAAATCTCAGTGTTAAAAGTCAGGATTAAATCACGGGCTAAAAAGCAAGCGCTGAAAAGCAAGGGCGGAGTTGACGCTGCAGTGAAGGTTTTTGAAAGCACCAAAGAAAAAACGCGCCGTCGGGCGCGTTTTCGCTTTTGTGACTAATTCTTAAGCTTTACGCCTTAAACGTCAGAGCCAGCGGATGCTGGTGCTGAGTGCGTGGGTTTGACCCGGCTCCAGCACTACCTTGTCTTCGAGCACATTGGCGGCTTCAAGGCAGACCATGGTCAGGTAATCTTCATCGCCAAAACGCGCAAGCCACTTGGACTTGTCAATCCAGGGGTTCCACAGCACGGCTGAGCGGCTGTTTTCGCGGGCAACTTCAATCACGCCATCGGGCGTGTGCAGGGTCTGCACTTCACCAAGGTCGGTATACACCCGGTCAGTTTCACGTACGAAGCGTACTTCGTCGCCTTCCTGGGCATAGGGGCCTTCACCGAATTCGATGTATTTGGCGCCGCTGAAGCCTTTGGCGGTCAGTGCGTGAATGTCTTTGATGGGGAAGTAGGTGTGCAGCGCCTGGGTCAGGCTGACTGTGGTATCACCCAGGTTTCGGTTAACCAGAGTGACCTTGAGGGTTTCTGTCAGATGAAAGTGCACTTCCACGGCGGTATTGTGGGGCCAGAACTGACGGTCTTCCTCGGCTATATCGAGGCTGAAAACCAGCTCCACTTCTTCATTGGCCATGCGGGTGTGGGTCAGCTTCCAGTTGCGGGTGCGGGCAAAGCCATGCTGGGCAAAGCCCGGCTCAGAATGCATACCAAACCAGGGCCAACACACAGGAATGCCGCCACGAATGCCACTGCCGGGCTTGTAATCATCTTCGCTGGAAACCCACAGCAGCGGCTCCTTGCCGGCTGGCTGAAAGAAATCGATTTGAGCACCCTGCAAAAAAATGCGCGCTTTGCACAGACGGGTTTCGACTTCGACATAGTCGAGTCCCTGCGGGTGTTTTCTGGTGTTTACCGACGCCATCGATGACATCCTCCATCAAGCGGTTTATTCACCCGGCACGGTCTGCCGGGACAATCCTCGGGCTACTTTACCCAAGATTGTGCCCGAGCATAAGCCTCCGGCGTGCACAAATCACGAGTTTGTCTGTTCGGGTGGGCAAACAACGAGCACAGAGTGCGGTATGAGGGGCTGCTTGTCAGCAGCTGCCTTCACTGTTCACTGCTGCCTTCATTGTTCACTGTTGATAATGGCTTCGATGCTGTGAGGATGCACCTTGACGGTTAAGCCATTGGCGCCAAAGGCCAGTGTGGGGTTTGGCAGCCGCTCGGCTTCGCCTGATGGTGAGCTCGCCTTGACCTTGATGTCGGTTTCGCCCGCAAGCACAGGCGCGAGGGTTGGCACCATGTTAACCAGCTCGCTTGCAAGCTCGTCGCAGCTGTGGGCGTTACAGGGCAGCACCAGCTCAATGTGCTCCCAGCCTTCGGCAGGATAGAGCTTGCTGCCGGGGTAGGGCAGCTCGACGCAGCGAACGGCCATGCTGCCTAGCTTAAGCGGCTCATGCAGTTTGATGATAAGAATGGGCCTGCCGTTAATCATGTTGTTGCTGATGACATCCCCAATCCTTTTAAAACCATCGGCAAGCCGGTCGGCGGCTTCGTTGCTGTTTACCCGAAGGGAGATATGGTCGCATTCAAGCCCAAGTGGCTTGAGGCCAAGGCGCTCTACGAGGGCAAGTATCCTGCCCTCAAAAGCACCAAGGCTTTGGATTAATTCATCAAAGTGCATGGTTTGCTCACGGCCAGATTTCAATCGGTGTGCCCGGGTCAATTAGCTGCCACAGCTCATCCATTTCATTGTTGGTCACGGCGATGCAGCCGTTGGTCCAGTTGAATTTTTGCGCTTCTTCCGGCGTCATCGGGTTTTTCGGATCCTGACCGTGGATCATGATGGCGCCGCCTGGCTTGATGCCCAATGCGCGGGCGCGCAGCACATCTTCTTCATTGGGATAGGAGATGTGAATTGAGCGGTAGTAGGCGCTGTCGGCCTTTTTGAAGTCGAGGGTGTAGCGGCCCTGCGGGGTGCGCTGATCGCCTTCTTTTTGCTTGTGTCCCTGCGGGTTATCACCCATGGCGATGCGATAGCTCTTGATAAGCTTGCCACGGAAAAACACTTCCATTTTGGAGGCGGATTTATCAACCACCACCAGGTCGACTTTTTGGCCGGGGCGGATGGTACTTGCCTGGGCAAGGGCGCTTACCGACACCAGCAGGGAACAGATCAACAGCTGACGAAACATGACTTCCTCAATATCTTTTGTTGTCCGGCATATTCCGGCGCTTTTTTTGGGATTCTACCCAAGCCTGGCGGTGCTGGAAACAGCCGAAACAATAGTTTTTGAGCCTTTTGCAGCAACATGGCACACTGTTTGGCGCAAAGGACAGTCAGGGCAATGGATGGGGAGAGCCGATGACCGACAATCAGGACGCCGCCGAGAGCGCGCTCAAACGCAAATTACGGATAGTTATTTTTGGTACAGACACACCGGCAGGCCGTTGGTTTGACTTGATTTTACTCCTGTGTATTGTCGCGAGTGTCAGCCTGGTGCTGCTCGATACAGTGCAAAGCGTCAATCAGCGCTGGGGCGAGCTTATCCACGGTCTTGAGTGGTTTTTTACCCTGGTGTTCACGATGGAATATTTGCTCAGGCTCTATTGCAGCGCCCACCGCTGGCAGTATGCCCGCAGCTTTTATGGGGTGGTGGATTTGCTGTCGGTGCTGCCCAGTTACCTTGCGCTGTTTTTCCCCGGCGCCAATTTCACGCTGATTATCCGGGTGCTGAGGCTGTTTCGGATTTTTCGGGTGCTTAAGCTTTTGCGCTATCTTAGCGAAGGCAACATGCTGCTGCGCGCCATGATGCAGTCGAGCCGCAAGGTGTTTATCTTTTTCTTTTCGGTCAGTCTTATCATCATGGTGCTCGGCGCCGTGATGTACATGGTTGAAGGGCCTGAAAATGGCTTTTCATCTATTCCCAAGTCGATTTACTGGACCATAGTCACCATCACCACAGTGGGCTATGGCGACATTACCCCAAAAACCGATTTGGGCCAGGCCATTGCCGCACTGACCATGCTGATTGGTTACTCTATTATTGCCATTCCCACCGGTATTTTGACCGCCGAGATTTCCCAGGAAATTGGCCGAAGCCGCGACCTTCGCCGCTGCAGTAATTGCCTTAAAACCGGCCATGAGCCCCAAGCCCGATTTTGTAACCGCTGCGGCAGTGAGCTTGCAGAGGAGATTTAAGAGAATCTATGACTGAACAACACAAATTGTCATCTGCTGACGGAAACTCGGCTGCGTCTCAGGGCAGTGCATCTGAAAACCCTGCATCTGAAAACCCTGCATCTGAAAACCTCATGTCTGAACCCTTTGCACCTGAAACTCTTGCACCAGAAACTCTTGCACCAGAAAAGAGGGCGGCAAAACCCATGCAGGCCAAATTTGTCGAAGGGCCAATTCTGCGCCACATACTGGTGATGAGCTCCACCGCCGCGGTGGGGATTTCGGCGCTGTTTGTGGTGGACTTGCTGGATATTTTCTTTTTAAGTCTGCTTGGCGATCATGAGCTTACCGCCGCGATTGGCTACGCGGGCACCATTTCGTTTTTCACCACGTCTATCGGTATCGGCCTCTCGATTGCACTTGGCGCGCAGGTCTCCCGCGCCATCGGCAGCGGCGACAGTGAGCGCGCCAGAAGGCTGCTGATGAGTGCGCTGATGCTGACCTTGGGCGTGTCCGTGTTGGTGGCGGTTATCGTGACTTTGAATATCAGCACGCTGCTCGCTCTGGTGGGCGCCTCCGGGCGCACCGCCGAGCTTGCCGCCGATTATCTTAATATTCTGGTGCCATCGCTGCCCTTTATCTGCCTTGCCATGGCCCTTGGGGCGGCGCTTCGGGCTGTGGGCGATGCCAAGCTGTCGATGGTCTCCACCCTGGTGGGCGGCGGCGTGAATCTGGTGCTTGATCCTGTGTTTATCTTCCTCTTTGCCATGGGCATTGAAGGGGCGGCGATTGCCTCTGTGCTGGCGCGTCTTGCGGTAATGGTTGTGGCCGGACGAGGCGTGTTTGGCAAGCATGGTTTGTGGCACCAACCACAGTTGGGCGAGTTTCGCGCAGATTTAAAGCCGATTTTTGCCATTGCCGGACCGGCAATGCTGACCAACATCGCCACCCCCATAGGTAACGGTTTTATGACCCGTGCCATTGCCGAATTCGGTGACGGCTATGTTGCCGGCTGGGCCGTGGTTGGCCGCCTGACGCCGGTGGCCTTCGGGATGATTTTTGCGCTGTCCGGCGCCATTGGCCCGATTGTCGGGCAAAACTTTGGGGCCGGCCGTTACGACCGTCTTAAGGATTGCCTGACTCAGTCGCTGCTTTTTTGCACTGCCTATGTGGTGGCCGTGTCGCTGCTGCTCGCGCTGGTAAAAGAGCCTGTAGTGCATCTTTTTGATTTAAAAGGTGATGCGGCAGATTTTGTACGCTTTTTCTTAACTTATATTGCGGTGTTTTTTGTGTTCTCAGGGGCGCTTTTTGTCGCC
Organism: Shewanella jiangmenensis; assembly: GCF_018596335.1. Lineage (GTDB taxonomy): Bacteria > Pseudomonadota > Gammaproteobacteria > Enterobacterales > Shewanellaceae > Shewanella > Shewanella jiangmenensis. The sequence continues at coordinate 68,526 of NZ_JAHEPS010000006.1, forward strand.
AATGCATCCTTTAATAACCTTGGCAAAGCCAAGTATTCGACCTTATTTAACGTAGGCAAAGCGACACTCGGCACCTTGCCTTTTATCTGGCTTGGCGCCCAGTGGGGCGGGATTCATGGGGTGTTGCTTGGGCAGGTGCTGGGCTCGATTTTGTTTGGTGTAGCGGGTGTGTTTACCGCTTATCGACTGGTCAACGGCATGGCACCCAAGGCCGCTGAGGCTACCAAGGGCACGGAGGGCACTGAGGCCACTAAGTCTGAGCACCGCAAGACTGAGCCTCTCAAGACAGCAGCTGAGACTGAGGTGGATTTTGCCGAAGTGACCCCTGCGGCAAGCAGTCCCTTGTCATCCTCCTGCACTCAGATGGCGCAGTTAACTGAAGAGCAGGACTGCCTTGGCGCGACCCACGCCACCGAGTTTCTTATTCAGGTCGATGAAAACCAAAGCGATGAAAACCAAAGCGATGAAAACCATGAGGAAGAGAAGCCGCTCGACGGCAGCCCGGTAAATGAAACACGGATAGGTGAAAAGCCGGCGGGAGCAGGCCGCATTCCCAGCGACCAGAGGGGCTACCCTGCGCCGCGCCGCACAGAGTGACGTCGGCGGCAGAGGCCAAAAGCTTATTCGTAACGATTAATCGGCTGCATCAGGGCCAGCGCTTTACTCGGCAGCAGTATGTTCAGAAGCACTTTGCTGGGCAGCACCTGGCTCGGCAGTCTTAAGCTCGGCAGTTTCAAGCTCTGCAGCTTCCAGTTTGGCGCGGTCGGCCTTGGAAATATACCTGTCTTTGGCGCCGTGGTTTGGGTGCTCTTTTTTGTTTTCTCGGGCCTTGGTGCGCTTGGCCATCTTTTTGATGAGTGCCTGTTTACGGTTCATATATGGCTCCTTGAATGAGAGTTGCTGCTTCAAAATGCGAATAGCGTCTTGAATGATAGTCCCGGCTTGAACGAGAGTCGCTGCTTGGATAAGAGTGGCTGGCAGGGCCACTTGTCAAACGCGCACGCCAGCGCTCGAAGCGAATTTGCAGCGCATTTACAGTAAAGAAAAAGAAAATGCGCACCGCAACGCTCCGCCCGTCAGCGCGAAGCGGCGCAGTCTACCTGAAAATGCCCCATGGGTAAAATGGCGCTGTCTCTTTGCTGGATCATTGCAGCTGGGGCAGTCTTGCTGCCATATCAGTTTTGCCCTACAGGGCGAGACCTGCTCTGAGCAAAACTTAGCCCGGATTGGCAAAGCGGCGTCTGTCTTCCTCGGTCGCCCCTTCGTTGCACTCGCCGCGAATTTCGGCGCGGTCGCGCTCAATCAAGCGGCTCAGCTCCACGCTGCCTTCGCGGCAATAGCCAGACATTTCAAGGGTGCGGGCAAGCCCAAGTTCAATCTGCTCGGTCCATTCGGTGAGGTCGGGTTGCATCGCCACCGCGCGCCCAGGGCTGCGGCCTTGCTGCTGACGGCTTTGACGCAGCGGCGCGTTTACTGCCTCCTCCGCCATACTGCTGTCGTTGCCAGTCATGACTGTGTAGGTAAAGAGTTTCAGGCCGTCAGCGGCTATGTTGGTGCTGAGGCGGTCGCGGATTTTGGCGTCCGGACGCGCCATGACGTCGGCGGGCGAGGGGGCTGAGCTGCAGCCTGCAAGCTGTGGAAGGAGGGCTGCGGCTGACATCAGCGCCACAAGGCGTAAACTGGCTGACACTGTATTCTTTCTCCGAAAATCACCGATAATCACACTCAGCAAGAGTACTGATGTTAATCGCGGAGTCAAAGGGAATTCATGCTGCAATTTTGGCAACACGCATTTGAAACGGTTGAGTGGCAGGGCGATGGCTCGCGGCTGCTGGGGCTGATATTGCTGCTTCTCTGGCTGTGGCTGATTTGGCCATCGCAGCAACTTAAACAGCTGCTTGGTCAAAAATCGGTGCAGCTGCGGGTAACCCTGTCTCTCGCGGTCATCATGGGGCTGTGGCTGTTTAATGCCAGTATTCATGGCATGCTGCAGCTGCATTTTCTTGGGCTGATTGTGCTGATGCTGATGTTTTCCTGGCGCCTTGCCAGCGTGCTTGCCCTGCTGCCGACGGCGTTTTACTGCCTGTTGGTGCTGAAAGACCCGCTGCTCGTGGGCGCCTATGGGCTGATGGGCGTGTGTCTGCCGCTGTTTATTGCCTTTGTGGTGCAAAACCGCTGCTATTACCTGCTGCCTAAAAATCCCTTTGTGCTGATTTTTGTCAGTGGCTTTGTCAACGCAGGCCTTTCCCAGTTGACCCACGAAGGGCTGTGGGGCTTGTGGTTGTGGGGCTCGGGTTTGGTGAGCGTCGATGTGCTGTGGCACAGCTACTGGTCGCTGTCGATTTTGATGATGTTTCCCGAGGCGCTGTTAAATGGCATGGCGGTGACCTTGCTGCTGGTGTACCGGCCCGAATGGCTGGCGGACTATTCGGACCGCGATTACCTGTGGCGCTCCTGAATAAGCAGCTGAGAGGTGCTTGACAAGCAGGCGGCGCCATTGCATCTTTACGCCGCTTCCTGAAGCGCTTTTTTGTGTAGCCGCCAAGCATGCATATCTGACATGGCATATCCCGAATTGCCTACCCGGCATTGCAAATCGGGCATTGCAAATCGGGCATGGCAAATTCGGCATGGAGAGCCCACTCAGCATGACCACCTTTTACCTTGATGGCCGTCCTCTGGAGGCACTTTCTTCTGAGCCTCAGCCTTCCGATAGAGCGCCTTCCGACACAGTTCCTTCGAACAGTGCTTCTTCAGAGCAAGCATCGTCGCCGGCTCACGGGGGCGAAACCCTGCACCGCGCCTTGCTTCGTCTGGGTGTCGCGCACAATTATTCCTGCACCAAGGGCGTGTGCCGCTGCTGCCTGGTGAAACTCACAACCGGCGTGCCCACAGCCCGCGCGCAAAAGGGGCTTGAGGATGAGCTTAAAGCCGACGGCTGGGTATTTGGCTGCCAATCCGTCATTAAGCCCGGGATGCGTTTTGAGACCACAGATGATGGTTTTTGCGAGGCAGTGCTGGTGGCAAGGCGCAGCCTGTCGCCTGAGGTGTATGAGCTGGTTTTTGCCATACCGCCTGCTTTGATGGAGTCCTCCGCGGGAGAACCCAAAGTGCGCTCGCCAGAGGCAGACGCTGCCAAGCCCGTCTTTGCCCCTCTGTCGCCCTTTATCGCCGGTCAGTGTGTGTCACTCCTTGGTGGTGAGGGCTTTGGCCGTACCTACGGTATTGCCGATGTAAGCTTCCCCGCTGCCGATACCCGTTACCATATTTCCCTGCATGTCAGGCGCAAGCGTAACGGCAGTTTCAGCCAGTGGCTTTGCGACGCACTTGAGATTGGCGCGCCCCTTAAGCTTTCCCGCCCGTGGGGGCGAAGCCATTATTTGCCTGATTTTCAAAATGATGAGCTTATTTTCGTTGCCTTTGGCAGCGGCATTGGCCCGGCTGCGGCCGTGGTGCGCGAGGCACTTAACTGTGGGCATCAAAAGCCCATCAGCCTCTATCACGCCGATCGTTACCCAAGCGACCTTTATCAGCACAAGGCGCTGCTTAAACTCATGTTGGAAAAACGCCAGTTTTTCTATCAGGGGCTGATTGCGGCCGAAACCGAGCGTGAGCGGATTGACCATCACAGAGTACAGCTTGCCGATGTGGAGACCCAGCTTAAGGCGCGTCACACCCTGGGGCGGGGCAGCAGGCTGTTTTTATTCGGTGATGCCGACAAAGTCGCGCAGATTACCGAATACGCCTTTTTGAATGCACTGGAGATGGACCGCATTCACGCCCAGTCCTTTGAATACCGGGATTTACGCCGCCGGCCTCGGCGCTGAAAGCCCCATTTTCACGCCGCTGGAAATAGACACTGGAAAAAGGTGCCATTGAGCTGGGCTAAAATCGAAAACTCAGGGTTTACGATTGCTGACAAATGGACGGTCAATCTCGACTTTTCGACAGTGTTTTTTTGTTTTTCATTGTGTTAACTTGAGCCTCAACCATTTCTAAGTGCCTGATCATGGTTATTTCAAGGACGAAGCATGCAAATACGGTTAGCCTCTGACAACGATCTCGACAATCTTGTGCCTCTGTTTAACGCCTATCGCCAGAGCCTGGGTCAGACATCCGATCCTATCGGTGGCCGTGAGTTCCTGTCGGCAAGGCTGCAGGAAAATGACTCGGTAATATTTGTGGCCATGGATGAACACTCCGCCATCGGTTTTATTCAGCTGTACCCGTCTTTTTCATCCATCCATTTAAAACCCATCTGGTATTTTGACGACAGCTACGTCACGCCGGCCTATCGTGACAGGGGCGTGGCCCAATTGCTGTCGCAAAAAGCGCTGGAGCTTGCGCTGGAAGCGGATGTGCTGTGCGTGCGCCGCACTCTGGTGAATGCCAATACTTCGGTGGTACTCGATACCGACACGGGCGATCGCCATATTTACGACCTGATGAACGTAGGCTGAGGCGCCTCGCTGCTGCCGACATTGTCCTGCCACTGACACCCCTGTTAGAATGCGGCCCATTTTGAGATGTTGACTCATCTTGGTGAAAGATCAGGGGGATGCATGAATAAAGGGTTGATTACCAATGGTCTGGCGGCGGCAGTGACCGCTGCCGGGGTTGCTTCGTCACAGCCGCTGGTGACCTCGGTGGGGCTGTTTGCCCTCTCCGGCGCCGTTACCAACGAGCTTGCCATTCACATGCTGTTTGAAAAGGTGCCGGGCCTTTACGGCTCAGGCGTCATTCCCGCCAAATTTGAAGCCTTTAAACGCGCCATTCACGATCTGATGATGGAGCAGTTTTTTACCGACGAAAACATCGACCGGTTTCTCTCCGGCGGCGCCGGCAACCGCGCACTCGACCTCTCGGGCGTGATTGAAAAAGTCGATTTAACCCCGGCCTTTGATGCGCTGGTTGCCACCGTGGCCCAGTCGTCCTTCGGCGGCATGTTGTCGATGTTTGGCGGCGTTGAGGCGCTTGCGCCCATGAAGGCGCCCTTTGAAGAAAAAATGAAGGCCTCCATCACCGATATCGCTGCATCGGATGAATTCCATGATTTACTGCGCGCCGAGCTTGAACGGCCGGAAATGCTCAATGATTTCAAAGGGCAGATTGGTCAGATAGTGCAGGCACGCCTCGATGAACTGACGCCGGAGCTGGTAAAACAGCTGGTACAGAACATGATCCGCGAGCATCTGGGCTGGCTGGTGGTGTGGGGCGGGGTGTTTGGCGGTCTTATTGGTCTTGTTGCCGGCCTTGTGCAGGGATAAACTGGTTTTGGGTTAATTTTTAACCGGTCAATTGCCTTGAAAAGGACAGCACCATGGCGAATGTCGATACCATCAATTATCTGGAGATCCCGTGCCGGGATTTAAGTGCCACCAAAACCTTTTTTGCGGCGGCGTTTGGCTGGCGCTTTATGGATTATGGCCCGGAGTACAGCTGTTTTCTGGACGGTGGCATCGATGGCGCCTTTTATCAGGCCAAGGCAGCGTTCAGTGCCAGTTCGGCGCCGCTCTTGGTGTTTTACAGCGATAATCTGGCGCTGAAGCAAGAGCAAATCATGCACCATGGCGGCCAGATAGTGCGCTCTGTGTTCAGCTTCCCGGGTGGGCGGCGGTTTCATTTCAGCTGCCCGAGCGGCAATGAATATGCGGTCTGGTCTGAGTAAGTCTCGTCTTTAACGGCAGTAACGGTGGCGTGAACTCATGCTACGTGAACTCATGCTACGTGAGCTGATGCTACATGAACTAATGCTATCGGTACCGCCCGGGCTTCAGGAGTAGTTTGTGCCCCATTGTAAAATCGATTTTTCGGCAAATGTCCCCGGCCATCAAGTGGCTGAGCGCCTTACCCGCGCCTGCCACGGCGCTATGCTGGCATCGCAGTTGTTTGAGCCATCTTCAGTAAAAACCCGCGCCATTGAAGCGGATGCCGCCCTTACCGGCACTGCATCAGACAGCTTTATTCATGTGGATATCGCCATTATGCCGGGGCGCAGTGATAGCCAGAAGCAGGCGCTGCTTGCGGCCCTTGTGGCAGCGATTGACGACTGTGGCGTGGTGGCATCGAGTCTGACGCTGGAAGTCAGGGAGCTTAATCAGGCGTTTTATGTCAAAAAACTGAGCGCCCCGGGTTTGGATAGCCGCCCGATTGCTCAACATCAAACAAGCAGCCGCTCGGGCAAGCAAGCGCAAAGCCGCGCGGGAAAGCCTGAGTAGGCCGCATCATGGATAAGCTGCCATCACCTTGCGTACGCAACTGCTGTCTCGATGACAGCGACATTTGTGTCGGCTGTGGTCGCAGTTACGATGAAATTCTTGCCTGGCACAATGTCGGTATCGACGGTCAGCGCGAAATCCTTGAGCGTGCGGGCGTAAGGCTAATGGGGCTGCGGGGGGCCGGGTCAGAACTTTCTGAACTACAATCTTCTAAACGACAGCTTTCTAAACCACAGCCTTCTAAACCACAGCCTTCTAAACCACAGCGTCCTAAATCAGAGCTTTCTAAAGCGCCGGACATTGAGAAGCCGAAAAACGGTTAAACGGCAGATAATTGCTTATGTTCATATAAAAAATGCCCCGCAGTTGCGGGGCGTTTTTTTAGCTGAGCTCTCTTAAACCTCTGAGCTATCTAAAATCTCTGAGCTATCTAAAACCTCTGAGCTCTCTTAAACCTCTGAAGCGGCCGAACTCTCCGCACTTTCATCACTGGCCGAACTTTCATCACTGGCTGAAGAGTGAGCTGCTCAGGCGCGGCGTTGTGTGTCACCGAGGCTTAAGCTTTCCACCCACTCAGTGCGACAGCGTGAGGCGCATCAGTAGCTCTGTGCATGCACTTCGCGCACCGCGCGGCCGGAGGGGTCAATGATCCCCTGCAGGCTTGCATCCCAGGCGAGCGCCTCGGGGGTAGAGCAGGCCACACTCTTGCCGCCCGGTACCGTAAGAGCTGCCGATTCCAGCGGGAACAGCTCTTCAAAGAAACAGCGGTAGAAGTAAGCCTCTTTGGTTTCCGGCGTGTTGTGCGGGAAACGGAAGCGGGCGTTGGCCAGCTGCAAATCATCCACCTGCGCGGCGGCCACTTCTTTTAGGCCATCAATCCAGCTGTAGCCTACGCCATCACTGAACTGCTCCTTCTGACGCCAGGCAATTTCGGCCGGCAGTTTGTGCTCAAAGGCGGTGCGAAGAATGTGCTTCTCGATTTTGCCCTTGCCGGACATCTTGGCGGCGGGGTTTAAGCGCATCGCCACATCCATAAATTCTTTATCAAGGAAGGGCACCCGTGCTTCGAGGCCCCAGGCCGCCATGGCCTTGTTGGCGCGCAGGCAGTCGAACAGATGCAGCTTGTCGAGTTTACGCACCAGCTCCTCGTGGAAGGCCTGTGGGTTTGGCGCCTTGTGGAAATACAGGTAGCCGCCAAAAAGCTCATCCGCACCCTCACCCGAGAGCACCATCTTGATACCCATCGCCTTGATTTTACGCGCCATCAAGTACATGGGTGTGGCGGCGCGGATGGTGGTGACATCATAGGTTTCCAGGTGATAAATCACATCCTTGATGGCATCCAGCCCTTCCTGGAAGGTGAAGTGGATCTCGTGATGAATGGTGCCGATGGCATCTGCTACCTTGCGGGACGCGGCCAGATCCGGCGAGCCCTTGAGTCCCACGGCAAAAGAGTGCAGCTGCGGCCACCAGGCTTCGCTTTCGTCGTTATCTTCGATGCGGCGCTTGGCGAAGGTTTGGGTAATGGCAGACACGATGGAGGAATCGAGACCACCCGACAGCAGCACGCCGTAGGGTACATCTGACATCAGCTGACGCTTAACGGCGGCTTCCAGTGCGGCGCGCAGTTCATCCACGCTGGCCTCGTTGTCGGCGACTGCCTCATAGGACTGCCAGTCGCGCTGGTAGTAGCGCACTGCCTCGCCTGTGTCGCTTGACAGATACTGACCGGGCGCAAAGGTTTCAACGGTTTTGCACACGGGCACCAGCGCCTTCATTTCAGAGGCGACATAAAAGTTACCCTTGGCATCGCGGCCGGTGTACAGCGGAATAATGCCGATATGATCGCGGCCGATGAGGTAGCTCTGTTTGGCCTTGTCGTACAGCACAAAGGCGAAGATGCCGTTCAGTTTATCCAGAAATTCAGTGCCGTATTCCTGATACAGCGCCAGAATGACCTCGCAGTCGCTGTTGGTCTGGTAGCTGTACTTGTCGCCAAGCTCAGCCTTGAGCTCTTTGTGGTTGTAGATTTCGCCGTTCACGGCCAATACCAGATTGCCATCTTCACTCAAAAGCGGCTGTGCACCGTGCTCAATGTCAACAATAGCCAGACGCTCGTGGGCCAGCACTGCATGGTCATCGGCATAAATACCCGACCAGTCCGGGCCGCGGTGACGCAGCAGTTTGGACATTTCCAGCGCCACCTGGCGCATTGCACGGGCATCGGACTGGATATCAAGAATGGCGAAAATCGAACACATAACAAACTCCGGCTTCAACTGAAGGTGCATCAATGTAGAAGCCACTTTGCCAGCGTTTTTTGCAGCAATCAAATGCCAAATATGAATAAACGTCATTTCTGTTGGCTTTTGTGTGATGTTTTCAACGTTTTTTACGCCATTGAAATATGGATTATTCAAAAACAGCTCAAGAATATTGGTGATTGTGATTTTGCCATCGACCAGGCACAGGTTGGATTGGTTTTTTATCAGTTACGCCGAAAAAATTAAGCTTTTCTTAAAAAAGTCTGCCTTTGATTAAAAAAGAGCGTGTTTGGCTGAAAACTGCGCTGCGGCGGGCTGAGATGAGGTCAACGAAGGGTGAACCTAGTGATGTAACTAAGAACTAGTGATGTAACTAAGAACTTGGGATTTGGCTTACGTTAATGCTGCGGATGTGCATGCAGTGCTGAAAGATTGCAGTTCGTAGCCTTAAAGCCAAAGTCGTAAAGCATAAGGCCTTAAAGCAAAAGGGCTTCGTCATGAAGCCCTTTCGTAAGGCAGCAGCAGGCTTGTCAGTTGGCAGGCCTTAAGCTGTGAAACTCGCTTTGCTGCAGATAGCCCGGGCGGGCATCTGAATTGGCAAGGGCATGGGCAACGTCAAAAAATACCGCCATGTCTTCCAGGGCGCCGGATAAATCCCAGTCGGCGCGGTATTCGTCGCACACGTTGTGGTAGCAGCCTTTCATTTTGGCCTGCATGTCGGCCTTGTAAGCGGCGGTGGCTGCATCAATCGGCTCACTGCCGCCACCGGCGAAGGCGGCGGGCACACCGAGTTTGGCAAAGCTGAAATGGTCGGAGCGGAAAAAGCCACCTGAGGCCGGGTTTTTCTCACTCACGGCCTCGCGGCCCTGCTTTTTGGCTGCATCGATAAAGTAGTCTTCGAGCTGCGACTGGCCTTTGCCGACTATGGTGAAATCCTTGGTGCGGCCATTGACGTTGGTGGAGTCCAGATTGAGCACCGCAATGGTGTTGTCAATTGGATACAAGGGGTTGGCGGCATAGTAACGTGAGCCAAGCAAGCCTTGCTCTTCACCTGTGGTGGCGATAAAGGTCAGTGAGCGGCGATTTTTAATGCCGACGGCATCGAGGGCGGCAAACTGACGGGCAATTTCGAGTATGCCGGCCACGCCGGAGGCGTTATCGAGCGCGCCATTGTAAATCTTATCGCCATCGCGGCTGTTGTCCTTGCCGATGTGGTCCCAGTGGGCGGTAAAGAGGATGTGTTCATCGGCTTTGTCGGTGCCGGGCAACGTGGCGACCAGGTTGTGGCTGTCGGAAAACTTAGCCTCGTTGGCAAAGGCGATATCGGCGCTTTGGTTAAGTGCGGTGTGGCCTGAGCGCTCGGCCGCGGTTTTGCTGAGGCTTATTAAATCAAGGCCTGCATCGGCAAACAGCGCCTTGGCGGTTGCAAGCTGCATCCAGCCTTCGACCTGAATGCGGTCTTTGCTGTCTGGCAGGTTTGCCAGCTCCTGCTGCGGTCCGGTCCAGCTGTTTTCCACCACAGACCAGGGGTAAGAGGCGGGGGCGGTGTCGTGGATGATGATGGCACCGAGTGCGCCCTGACGGCTCGCTTCTTCAAACTTGTAATTCCAGCGGCCGTAGTAGGTCATGGCCTTGCCTTTGAACTTGCCTGACTCTGGCAGGGCAAAGCCCGGGTCGTTTACGAGGATGACGGCAATTTTGCCCTTCATATCGAGGCCCGCGTAATCGTCCCACTGGTATTCGGGCGCCCTGATGCCGTAGCCAACAAACACCAGCGGCGCATTTTTGATGTCGATGCCCGCGTTATTGTGGTGGCTGCTGAGCACTATGTCTTTGCGATAGCTGGGATTTTGCTTGCCAAGGCGAATGCGCTGATCTTCTGCGGCTGTGTAGGTCACCATGGGCACGCTTTGCAGGAAGCTGCCATTGTTGGCACCCTTAAGCCCGGCGGCTTTAAAGGCAGTGCTTAAGTAATCCAGGGTTAACTGTTCACCGCGGGTGGTGGGGGCGCGGCCTTCAAAATCATCGGAGGATAAAATTTTGATGTCGTTACGATAGCGGGCTTCATTGAAGTCCGGTGCGGGCGGCTGGGACACGGCGCTGCCCTGACTGCAGGCGGTCAGAAGCAGCATCCCCAGCGGGAGCAAAGGTTTCATAGGGTACCTTATTGTTTTTTTACTGTTTTTATTGTGTTTTGGCTTTGCCATGACTGGCGGCGTTTTGCACTTCCCATCATGACAAGGGCCATCATGACAAAGGCCGCTTGCCTGTGACAAGGCAAACGGCCTGATTTTGGTATCAAAATGTGACTTTGTTTTCGAACGCTGTGTTTTGCTTAAATCACATCGATGTCGGCGGCGCAGTTAAACACATGGTTTGGCCTGAATGGCTCTTTATCTATGTCTTCCAGGCGGCTCACCCCTGACAGCACCAGAATGGTTTCAAGCCCTGCCTGAAAACCGGCCAGAATGTCGGTGCGCATGTTATCGCCGATAATCACTGTGTTGTGGCTGTGGCCGTTGATGTGATTGAGCGCCGATCGCACTATCCAGCTGCTGGGTTTGCCCACATAAAACGGCTTGCGACCTGTGATCCGCTCAATCGGCGCGCACAAAGCGCCGCAGGCCGGTGAATAGGCCGGGCCATGGGTATCCGGGTTGGTGGCGATAAAGCGGGCGCCTGAGGCGACAAAGCGGGCGGCCTTGTGGATCATGTCCCAGTTGTAAGAGCGGGTTTCACCCACAATGACAAAGTCTGGGTTGATGTCGGTAATGGTAAATCCGGCTTTGTACAGCTCGTGGGTGAGGGCGCCTTCGCCAATCACAAAGGCCTTGCTGCCTTCCTGATGTTTTAAAAAGTCGGCGGTGGCCATGGCGGCGGTATAAAAGCACTCCTCCGGCACGTTAATCCCCGCCGCTTCGAGGCGGTTTTGCAGATCTTTGCCGGTTTGCACCGGATAGTTGGTAAGAATAACCAGCGGATTGCCCTGCTCGAGCACCCGGTGAATAAATTTGTCGCTGCCGGGCACCAGTTTGTTGTCGTGAAGCAGCACTCCATCGATATCACAGATGATGTTTTTCATTGAAAAATCCTGTTCAAGGCTCCCGTCCCTGGAGAGAAAGGTTGGACGGCTCATCTATCTAAAGCCAATTTTGACGGATTTTCAATGCCAAAGGCCGCTTGGGAAAGGATAAAGCGCGTTGATGCTCCTTAAACGCGGCTTGGGTTGGCCACTGTAATTGCCGTTTGCAGCAATAGAAACCAGCGATAGAAACCAGCTATAGGAACAAGCTATCGAAGCCAGCTATCGAAGCCAGCTATAGAAACGAGGGGGCCAATAACAAAAAAGAGACCCGAGGGTCTCTTTTAAGGAATGCGCTTCATGAGAGCCGCCTTGAGCTTGTTCACCGCCGAGCGGCTTTCGCCATCAATCCGGGGCGTAGCCGCTTGCGCCGATTTGTTCGCCATCAAGATAGGCGAGCTCATCGCGCATCTTCAGGCGGCCAGCGGCGAACCATTTAACCACCAGAGGGTAAATGGCATGCTCCTGCTCGTGTACCCGCTCGGCAAGCACAGTGGCATCGTCACCTTCATACACGGGCACCTTGGCCTGCAAAATAACAGGGCCAGCATCCAGCTCGGGCGTCACAAAATGCACACTGGCACCGTGCTCGGTTTCGCCGGCATCGATGGCCCGCTGATGGGTATCGAGACCGGTAAACTTGGGCAGCAGTGACGGGTGGATATTGAGCATACGGCCGAGGTAGCGGTTCACAAAACCTTCGGTCAGAATGCGCATAAAGCCTGCCAGTACCACCAGATCGGGCTGGTAGGCTTCGATTGCTGCAACGAGGCGCGCGTCGTATTCAGCGCGTTTTTCGCCTTTGCGGGCAATCACGCAGCTGGTGTTTATCTCGCCATGGTGGGCACGGACAAGGCCATAGGCGTCAGGCTTGTTGCTGATAACGCCAACAATTTCCACGCCCTGACGGCCGTGGCACTGGTCGATAATGGCCTGCAGGTTACTGCCACTGCCGGAGATAAGAACGACGACGCGGCAGCTCATCAGCGGATCTCCACCTGCTCTTCATCGCCATTGCGTGCAGCGATATGGCCAATGTGCCAGGCGGTTTCGCCTTCGGCCTTCAGCAGTTCAAGTGCGGCATCTACTTTGTCGGCTGGCAGGGCAACAATCATGCCCACGCCGCAGTTAAAGGTGCGGTACATTTCATAGGTTTCGATGTTGCCAGCGCTTTGCAGCCACTGGAACACTACTGGCCACTGCCAGGAGCCGCCTTCTACCACGGCTTTGCAGTTGTCAGGCAATACGCGTGGGATATTTTCCCAGAAGCCGCCGCCGGTGATGTGCGCCATGGCGTGTACATCGTTTTCGGCAATCAGCTTGAGCAGTGATTTCACATAAATCTTGGTTGGCTCGAGCAGGTGCTTGATGAGCGGCTTGCCGTTCAGGTCCTGCTGTGGGTCGGCTTTGCTGACTTCGAGAACCTTACGGATAAGAGAGTAGCCGTTTGAGTGCGGGCCGCTGGAGGCCAGTGCAATCAGGGCATCACCGGCTTTGACTTTGCTGCCGTCGATGATGTCGGCTTTTTCTACCACGCCCACGCAGAAACCGGCCAGATCGTAGTCTTCACCTTCGTACATGCCTGGCATTTCAGCGGTTTCACCACCGATAAGGGCACAACCTGACTGGAAGCAGCCTTCGCCGATGCCGTTTACCACGGCAGTAGCGGTTTCAACGTCCAGCTTGCCGGTGGCGTAGTAGTCGAGGAAAAATAAAGGCTCAGCGCCCTGAACGATCAGGTCGTTCACACACATGGCCACCAGATCCACACCGACGGTATCGTGACTCTTGAAGTCGATAGCCAGACGCAGCTTGGTTCCCACGCCATCGGTACCGGATACCAGCACTGGGTGCTTGTACTTGGTTGGCAGTTCACACAGGGCACCAAAACCACCCAGATTACCCATCACCTCAGGGCGGCGGGTACGCTTAACGGCAGACTTGATGTTTTGAACCAGTGCATTGCCTGCGTCGATATCGACACCGGCGTCTTTATAGCTCAGTGGAGTAGGAGTGCTCACGGAGGATCCTCTAATAGGGTACATCGAGTGGTTTTTATGGGGGCGTATTCTAGCAGTTTGTGTGGGGTGTCGAAAGGGCAGTTTTGGTTTTAAGGCGGCGTTTTGGCGACTAAGCAGGCGACTTGGCTCACGATTCATTCTTTTCGCAAAACTTTATGTTTTCACTAAAGAACAAATCCACTAAAATCGAAAAAATTTGCCCAAAAAATGCCAAACGCAGGAGAAAGACATGAAAGTTGTCGAGGTAAAGCATCCCCTGGTTCGCCACAAAGTTGGCCTGATGCGCGAAGGTGATATCAGCACCAAGCGTTTCCGTGAACTTGCCGCCGAAGTGGGCAGTCTGCTCACCTATGAAGCCACCGCAGACTTTGAAACCGAGACTGTGACCATTGAAGGCTGGAATGGCCCGGTGCAGGTGGATCAGATAAAAGGCAAAAAAGTGACTGTGGTGCCTATCCTGCGTGCCGGTCTTGGCATGATGGACGGCGTGCTTGAGCACATTCCAAGCGCCCGCATTTCTGTTGTCGGCATTTACCGCGACGAAAAGACCCTCGAGCCTGTGCCTTACTTTGAAAAGCTTTGCAGTCATGTTGAAGAGCGTATCGCGCTGGTGGTCGACCCCATGCTGGCTACCGGCGGCTCCATGATTGCCACCATCGACTTGCTCAAGTCCCGTGGCTGCAAGCAAATCAAGGCGCTGGTGTTGGTAGCAGCCCCTGAGGGGATTGCCGCACTTGAGAAAGCCCATCCGGACGTTGAGCTTTACACCGCCGCCATCGACAAGTGCCTTAATGAGCACGGCTACATTCTGCCGGGGCTTGGCGATGCCGGTGATAAGATTTTCGGTACCAAATAAGTAGCATCCATTAAACCGCTGCAAGATACATTGCTGCGATGCCGGATAAGCAAAAAGCGCCCTTGGGCGCTTTTTTCGTATCCTGCGGTATTTCTTTTTGGCTAATCCGCTCACAGCACCATGGCGGCGACCCAGCCAAACACCAACAGCGGAATGTTGTAGTGGATAAAGGTTGGGATCACGCTGTCGCGCATATGGTCGTGCTGACCATCGGCGTTAAGGCCTGCGGTGGGGCCAAGGGTCGAGTCAGACGCAGGCGAGCCGGCATCACCCAGCGCGGCGGCGGTGCCCACCAGGGCAATGGTCGCTGGCACTGAAAAGCCAAACGACAGCGCCAGTGGCACATAAATAGTGGCGATGATCGGAATGGTCGAAAACGACGAGCCGATGCCCATGGTAATAAGCAGGCCAACCAGCAACATCAAAAACGCCGCCAGCGCCTTATTATCGCCTATCATACTGCTTAAGGATGACACCAGGGTGCCCACATCACCGGTGGCCTTGACCACAGCTGCAAAACCCGCAGCGGCAATCATGATAAAGCCTATATTGGCCATCATTCGTACGCCCTGGGTAAAGATATCCTGATCTGCCACATGCTTAAGGGCGCCGGAGAGGCTGAACACCATAAAGCCAATCAGGGCACCGAAAATCATCGAGTCGGTTTCAAGCTGCACCAGCAGGGTGGCAACAATGGCAACCAGAGCGACCACCAGGCTGCGCCTGTTGATGGCGACTTCCGGCTCGGCGGCAAGAATTTTGGCTTCCATGTAGCGGCGCGGTTTGCGATACGAGATAAATACCGCCGTCAGCAATCCAAACACCATGCCAAGGGCAGGGATGAGCATAGCGCCCGGCACCTGATCTATGCTGGCTTCAAGACCATTGCCCTTGAGGTTGGCGAGCAGTATGTCATTGAGAAAAATGCCGCCAAAACCTACCGGCAGCACCATATAGGTGGTCACCAAGCCAAAGGTGAGTACACAGGCCACGAGGCGCCGGTCAAGCTTGAGCTTGGACATCAAATGCAACAGCGGTGGCACCAGAATAGGAATAAAGGCAATGTGTATCGGTAAAATATTCTGCGATGCCATTGCCATGGCAAGCAGCGCCAGCAGCAGTAACATGCGCACTGTGCCGAGGGTTTTGGGATTGGTCTCGCCGCCAAGTTTGTGAATCACGCCGTGGGAAATCACAGTCGTGAGCCCGGAGTGAGAAAGGGCAACGGCAAAGGCGCCAAGGAGCGCGTAACTTAAGGCAATCTGGGCGCCGCCGCCAAGGCCGGTATTAAAGGCATCTATGGTGGCAGACATATCAAGCCCGCCAAGCAGGCCTGCGACCAGCGCACTGATGGTCAGGGCGATAACCACATTCACCCGCGCCAGGCTCAGCGCCAGCATCAGGCAAACGGCAATAACCACGGAATTCATCATTAAATCGTCTTCATTTTCTAAAACGGATATTTTGGCGAGCCTGGGGGGCCCTTGTCCAGCCGGGCGGCTGAATTGACGCTTAAATTTGCCAAATGTGATCTGCACGTGGCCTACGCGGAAAATAACCGTGAACTTAATACGGACAAAATGTCGATAAAATCAACGTCCGGCGCCACCACGGCGCCAAATGTGTGATATTGGCTCGATTTGGGTTGTAAGCGTACGGGCACCTCTTATAATGCTGAATATCAAACAGGAAAGTTCGTATTATCCACAGCTCAATCCATAGATGGAGGTAACAATGAGCGTATTAGTAGGTCGTAAGGCCCCCGATTTTACCGCTGCTGCCGTGCTGGGTTCAGGCGAGATCGTAGATAACTTCAACCTGACTGCTGCCATCAAGGGCAAGCCAGCCGTGGTTTTCTTCTACCCACTGGACTTCACCTTCGTATGTCCTTCTGAGCTTATCGCTTTTGATCACCGTATGGATGAGTTCAAGAAGCGTGGCGTGGAAGTGATTGGTGTGTCTATCGACTCTCAGTTCACCCACAACGCCTGGCGTAACACCCCGGTTGAAAAGGGCGGCATCGGTCAGGTGCAGTACACCCTGGTTGCCGACGTTAAGCACGACATCTGCAAAGCGTACGATGTTGAGCACCCAGAAGCCGGTGTGGCTTTCCGTGGCTCGTTCCTGATCGACAAAGAAGGTAACGTACGTCACCAGGTAGTGAACGATCTGCCGCTGGGCCGTAACGTTGACGAAATGCTGCGTATGATTGACGCGCTGCAGTTCCACGAAGAGCACGGCGAAGTGTGTCCTGCCGGCTGGATCAAAGGTAAGAAAGGCATGAGCGCCAACCCAGACGGCGTTGCTGCTTACCTGAGCGAAAACGCAAACGAACTGTGATCTGTCACTCCTTCGGGAGTAGCCGGATTAAAAAAGCCGCCCACGGGCGGCTTTTTGCATTCTGCGATGTGACTCAGTCGGCCGTGCCTGCCGCATCGGCCTCGTCATCAAGCTCGGCGCCCACAAGCGGCCAGCCGCCAAGGGCCTTCCAGCGGTTAACAATATGACAAAAAAGCTCGGCGGTGCGCTCGGTATCGTAAAGCGCGCTGTGGGCTTCTTTATTATCAAACGGAATGCCGGCAATTTTACAGGCCTGCGCCAGCACAGTATGCCCGAGCGCTAGCCCCGACAAACAGGCGGTGTCGAAGGTGGCAAAGGGATGAAACGGCGAGCGTTTTACGCCGCTGCGCTCAATCGCTTTGCTGACAAAACCATGATCGAACGCTGCGTTGTGGGCGACGACAATGGCGCGGTGACAGTCGCTGGCCTTAAGCGCCTTGCGCACTTCTTTGAAGATTTCCAGCAGCGCCTCTTTCTCGCTTACGGCGCCGCGCAGGGGATTGCTCGGGTCAATGCCGTTAAAGGCCAGCGCCGCCGGTTCAAGATTGGCGCCTTCAAAGGGCTCAACATTAAAATGCAGGGTTTTATCCAGCACCAGCTCGCCATCCTCGGTCATTTTGAGGGTGGTGGCCGCAATTTCAAGCAGGGCGTCGGTTTGGGCATTAAAGCCTGCGGTTTCAACGTCGATAACCACAGGCAAGTATCCGCGAAACCTGTGTTTGAGCTTATTGGGGTTGAAAACGTCCGGCATCCTGAATTCTCTGACAATCGTAAAGGGCGCTATTATGCTAAATGCGGGCGGGGCTGTCATGTTTGATTGGCTGAAATATAAGCTAAAGAACCGCTGAGATTGGTCGATACTGTCAGAGTAGACTCCTGAAACCGGAATTTGTTATGTGGCGATCACTGTTTTTGCTCCTCGGTATATCACTGCCCTGTGCGGTGACGGCCGATGTTCGCCATTATGTTGCTGCCCTCGATGAGTCCCAGTGGCGCATTGCCGAGAGCAGTCGCATCCGCTGCAGCCTTGAGCACGATATTCCGTCCTACGGCAAAGCGGTGTTTTCGAGTGCAGCCGGTAAAGAGCAGAACCTGTTGTTTACCCTCGATATGTGGGCCAAGCCCGATGCGGCTACCACCGCAACCTTGGTGAGCAAGTCGCCGTCCTGGCGCCCGGGTGAGAGTAACGAGAACATTACCCGCCTTACTTACATGCGTGATTTTAACGGTGAAGTGCCGAAAAAGGCCGCCTGGTCGATGCTGGCCGAGCTTGATCGTGGCCGCGAGCCGACCTTTTATTACGCCGATTGGTACAACAGCGACAACAAGATTGCCGTTGGCTTATCGGCGGCCAATTTCAAACGGAAATACACTGAGTTTCGTCAGTGTCTGGCAGGGCTCTTGCCCTACAGCTTTGAAGATATCGCCTTTACCGTGCTCAATTACAACCCGGGCGGCACTGAGCTGACCCGATTCTCGCAGGCGCAGCTTGCCAGGGTGCAGGAGTATCTAAGCCAGGATCCGGAAGTAGAGCTGATTTTAATTAACGCCTATACCGACAGTTATGGTGGCCGCAGTATCAACCAGAAGGTATCTGAAAAGCGTGCCGATTCAGTGAAAGCCTTCTTTGTTGGCAAAGGGATCCCCGCTGAGCGGATAATGACCGAAGGCCACGGTGAGACCCGCCATGTGGCGTCCAATCAGGGCGATGATGAGCGTGCCCGTAACCGCCGGGTGGTGGTGCAGATCACCAAGTCCATCTGAGTCAGTCCCGTTTATGGACTGAGGGGAGGTCGAATAGACCTTTCGATAACCAAAGCCGCATTCAGCGGCTTTTTTGTTGGCTCGAATGCCGTGTTAAAGCGAGATGTGAGGCGAAAGAGGGATACATGGGCTTAGGGTAAAAAAAAGCCCACTTGAAACCAAGCGGGCCGCAAAAGAATAAGCATTGCAATCAACAAATTGAAGGAAGGAAGTCAAGCATAAGAACCAGGGATGATATCGATGTGTCAGACACAGCGATAAAATGTTCTTTGTTTTCACAATCTGACAGAGCAGACACTTCCGGAAAACGTGGCCATTGTAGGCAGGTCGGATGAGATTGACAAACGAGAAAAATTGGATTTATTCATTAGAAAATCTAATTAACTAAAAGGTGATTAAGCTCTCATTTTGCGCCGTTTCAGCGCGAATTCGACTAATTAAGCACATAGCGGGCATAACTTTGCGTATTGCATTCACCCGGATTGTTATCATCCCTTTAATCCCGTCAGCCATGCAAACTTTCGCCAGTGCCGCCAAAGCCAATTGCCTGGTTAATTTTTGGGGGTATAGTGGGCAGCGACAATGCAAGTCCCAATTCTGAAGGATGATAACAATGACAAGCAGAATCAGCACCCTTAGCCTGCTCACGCTGGGATTGACCCTGGCGCTTGGCGGCTGCAACAGCAAAGACAGCACCAACGCCAAGGCCGAGCTTGCGTATCCCGCATCCGAGGTAAAACCTCTGGTGGAAGAGCTTCATGGCGTTAAAGTAGAAGACCCCTACCGCTGGCTTGAAGAAAACAGCCCCGCCACGGAAGACTGGGTTAAACGCCAGCAGGCCTTTGGTGACAAGTATCTGGCCGATATTCCCAATAAGCAGGTGGTGGTCGACAGGATCACTGAGCTTTGGAATTTTGAAAAAGTCGGCGCGCCGTTTGAACATGGCGATAACCGCTTTGTGTTCCGTAACGACGGTCTGCAGTCACAAAACGTGCTTTATGTGAGTGAAAATGGCGGCGCCGAGCGCGTGCTGCTTGACCCCAACAAGCTGTCGGCCGATGGCACTGTGGCGCTTTCGGGCGTGTCAGTGAGCGGCGATGGCAAGACACTGGCGTTTGGTGTGTCCAAGTCCGGCTCCGACTGGCAGGAGTGGGCCTTTATCGATGTAGCCAGTGGTCGCAAGCTTGGCGACAGCCTCAAATGGATCAAATTCTCCCGCGCCGAATGGGCTCACGATAACAGCGGCGTGTACTACTCCCGCTACGATGCACCCAAGGGCGGCGATATCCTCTCGGATGTTAACTACAACCAAAAAGTCTACTTCCATCGTTTGGGCGAATCCCAGGACAAAGACACCCTCGTGTATGAGCGTCCGGATAATCCGGAGTGGGGCTTCTCCGCTTCTGTCTCAGATGATGGCGACTTCCTGCTTATCAGCATTTCGGTCGGTACCGACAGCCGCAATCGCTTTTTCTACAAGCCGCTTAAGGACCGCAGCCTGAAAGTGGTCGAACTGATGGGCGAGCTTGAGGCCGAGTATCAGTTCCTTGGTAACGAAGGCCCGGTGTTTTTCTTCAAAACCGATTTGGATGCGCCTAAGGGCCGGGTGATTGCAGTCGATACCCGCAAACCTGCCAAAGCAAACTGGCAGACGGTTATTCCTGAGTCGGATGACCCCATCGCGGCGGTCAGCATCATTGGCGGCCATTTGGTGGTGAGTTATCTTCATGATGTGCTTGGCAAACTGTCAGTATTCAACATGGATGGCAGCAAGCGTGAAGAGGTGAAACTGCCCGGTCTTGGCAAGATTGCCGGCCCCTTTGGCAAGCCAACCAAACCGTACTTCTATTATGTGTTCAACAGCTACGTGCAGCCTGAAACCATCTACAAGTATGATTTGGACAAGGGCAGCAACGAGCTTTTCAGCGCGCCCAAGGTGTCGTTCAATCCCGACGACTACGCCTCTGAGCAGGTGTTTTACACCAGTAAAGACGGCACCCGTATCCCGATGATCCTGAGCTACAAAAAAGGACTCAAGAAGGATGGCAACAACCCCACGCTGCTGTATGCCTATGGTGGTTTCTCGATTTCCATGACCCCACGCTTCAGCCCGGCCACCATCGCCTGGCTCGATATGGGCGGCATCTATGCGGTGCCAGCACTGCGCGGCGGCAGTGAATATGGTGAAGAGTGGCACAAGGCCGGCATGTTCGGTAAAAAGCAGAACGTGTTTGACGACTACTACGCCGCCGCCGAATACCTTATCAGCGAAAAATACACCCAAAGCAGTAAACTTGGTGCCTATGGCCGCAGTAACGGCGGTTTACTGATGGGCGCGGCGGTAACCCAGCGGCCTGAGCTGTTTGCCGCTGTGTTGCCGGCAGTGGGCGTGCTGGATATGCTGCGCTTCCATAAGTTCACCATCGGCTGGGCCTGGACTGCGGAATACGGCAGCGCCGATAACGCCGCTGACTTCCCGTATCTGCTGGCTTACTCGCCGTATCACAATGTAAAAGCGCAACAATATCCGGCAACAATGGTGATGACCGCCGATCACGACGACAGGGTAGTGCCGCTGCACAGCTTCAAGTTTGGCGCTATGCTTCAGGCCAGGCAGCAGGGCGATGCCCCTGTGATTATGCGTATCGAATCCAAGGCCGGTCACGGTGCCGGTAAGCCAACTTCGATGCAAATTGCGGAGTTTGCCGACATTTACGCCTTCCTGTGGCAGAACTTCGGTTTAACATTACCGCAAAAGCTTTGATCTGCACCGCATAATTCAAATCTTGTGACAAGGGGCTTCGGCCCCTTTTATCATTTATTTTTCTTTACGATTGCAGTCTGGCCGCCCATTCACAATCCGCGGCGGGATAGGTATAGTAGCGTCAATTTTACCATTGGGGATGCTGCACGTTTTTCATGTTTTTATGGCCTATTTCTGTATATTACGAAGATACTGATGCCGGTGGGGTGGTTTACCATTCCAACTATCTGAATTTCTTCGAAAGGGCGCGCACTGAATGGTTACGATCCTTCGGGATCAGCCAAACGTCGCTGCTGGCAGAGGACATCGCCTTTGTGGTTGCCCGCGCAGAGCTTGATTTTGTTCGCCCGGCGCGGTTTGAGCAGAACTTAACGGTCGAGTCCAGTGTCTCAGACATGAAACGTGTGTCCATGGTATTTAATCAACGTTTGATAGATAACGAAGGCAACTGTTACTGTGAAGGTCGGATAACGGTTGCCTGTGTGACGCTCTCCAAAATGCGGCCACACGCTATACCCCCATTTATTGCGCAGGAGTTATTACAAGGTGCACGCTGAAATTTCCTTTATTGGTCTGTTCATGCAGGCGAGTTTTCTCGTCAAGATAGTGATGCTTATCCTGATGGGCCTTTCTGTGGTGTCATGGGCTATCATCATCCAGCGCCGCAACCTGCTTAAAGGTGCGATTAAAAAGTCTGCCCGTTTTGAAGACCGTTTCTGGTCGGGGGTGGATTTGAACCGCCTTTATCAGGACCTGTCATCCCGCGGCGAAACCAACGCCGGCCTTGAAGCCATGTTCGTGACCGGTTTCAAAGAGTATTCGCGTCTGGCCCGCCTTTCGAGCAAGGTGCCCGGCGCCGTGATGGATGGTACCTACCGCGCCATGCGGGTGACCCTGTCCCGCGAGCTTGAAAAACTCGAAGCCAACCTGCCAGCGCTGGCGACCATCGGCTCTGTGACCCCTTATATTGGTCTTTTTGGTACCGTGTGGGGGATCATGAACGCCTTTATCGCACTCGGCTCAGTTGCCAACCCAACGCTCGGTATTGTGGCGCCGGCCATCGCCGAAGCCCTTATCGCCACCGCCATGGGTCTGGCTGCCGCGATCCCTGCGGTCATTTTCTACAACCGTTTTACAACCGATGTGGAAAAGCTTGAAGGCACTTACGTCAACTTTATGGAAGAGTTTTCCAGCATTCTGCATCGTCAGGCCTACAGCGAGAAGGAATCTGCCTGATGCAAGGCTATCAGCGTAAACGCCGCCGTCCGGTGGCCGAGATTAACGTAGTGCCCTACATCGACGTGATGTTGGTACTGCTTATCATCTTTATGGCAACTGCGCCCGTGGTAACTCAGGGCGTGAAAGTCGACCTGCCCCAGGGCGAGGCCGAGCCTTTGTCCACCGAAAGCAAGCCACCCGTGGTGGCGGCGCTCGATGCCAATGGCGATTACTACCTCGATATCGGCAGCGGCGGCAGCGACAAAGACGTGCTGACCCTCGAAGAGATGCAGGTGCAGGTTGCGGCCGTGCTGTCGGTTGAGCCTGAGCGTCCGGTGGTGGTTAAGGCCGACCGCAGTGTGCCCTACGAAGAGGTGATAGGTTTGATGGTGGCGCTGCAACAGGCGGGCGTGCCATCGGTGGGCTTGATGACGGACTCACCAGAGGAGAAGTAACGGGTGGCAGGAAAGTCTGATTTACGTCTGCCCTTGGTGGTATCCTTTGCATTGCACGGCGCGCTGTTACTGGTCGCCGTGTTTGGCTTATTTGACTTCCTGAAGCCCAAATTGCAGCCCCAGGAGCCCGCCGCCGCAGCGCCGGTGCAGGCAACGCTGGTGGATTCGGGCAAGGTGGCGGCTGAAGCGCAAAAGATCCGCGATAAAAAAGCGGATCAGGAGCGTAAAGAAAAGGCCCGCCAGGAAGAGCTTGAACGCAAAGCGGAAGAAGCGAAAAAGGCCCGCGAGCGTGAACAGGAAAAAATCAAGCAGCTTGAAGTCGAGCGTCAGCAAAAAGAGATAGAGACGCAAAAGGCCATCGAAGAAGCCAAGCAGCAGGAAAAACAGGCCAAAGAAGCGGCACAAAAGGCTGAGGAAGAAAAGGTTCGCAAGGAAACCGAGCGCAAGCAGGCCGAGGCGGAAGCCAAGAAGGCCCAGGAAAAACGCGCTGCCGAAGAACTTGCCGCCAAGAAGGCCGAAGAGAAACGCAAGGCAGACGAAGCCAAGAAGGCAGAAGAGAAGCGCAAAGCCGACGAAGCCAAGAAAGCGGAAGAGAAACGCAAGGCCGACGAAGCCAAGAAGGCGGAAGAGAAGCGTAAAGCCGACGAAGCCAAGAAGGCGGAAGAGAAGCGCAAAGCCGACGAAGCCAAGAAAGCGGAAGAGAAACGTAAGGCCGAAGAAGCCAAGAAAAAAGCCGCTGAAGAAGCTGCCGCCGCCGAAGCGGCTGCGCGCGAGCAGGAGCTTGCAGAAATGATGGCTGCCGAGCAGGCGACCATCGATGCGTCACGCAACAGCAAGCTGACCTCTGAGCGCGACCGCTACACTGCCATGATTAAATCCACCATCCAGCGCAACCTGGTGGTAGATGAGTCGATGCGCGGTAAGCAGTGCCGTTTGCTTATCCGGCTTGCCAACGACGGTTTTGTGACCACAGTGCAGTCACTCGATGGCGATTCTGTGGTGTGCCGTGCGGCCAAGGCTGCCGTGACCAAGGCGGGTAAATTGCCGGTGTCGCCTCAACCCGAGGTCTACCAGCTGATGAAAGAAATTAACCTTACCGTACAACCTGAAATTTAAGTTCTGAAATTTACGTCCTGAAAGTTGAGTAAAGGAGTTTCATGAAGCGCATTCTTAAGTGGGCAGTACTGCTCGGTGCGGTACTGACAGTCCCGGCGCGCGCCGCGCTGGATATCGTGATCACCGAAGGTGTGGACGCCGCCCGTCCTATCGCCGTAGTGCCTTTTGTGTGGCAGGGCACAGGCCCTGTGCCATCACAAATCTCTGATGTGGTCGCCTCAGATTTAACCCGCAGCGGTACTTTTAAGCCGCTCGACCCGCGCGGTCTGCCACAAAGTGGCATCGCCAGTCTGGCCGAATTTGCGCCGCAGCAGTGGTCCGGTATCAATGCCGAAGCCGCTGTGGTCGGTACCATCAAGCCTTATGGCCCGGATCAGTATCTGGTGACCTTTGATTTGATTGACCTTATCAAGGCTCAGGCCGGGCAGGGCGTGCAAAACAAACAGGAATTGCTGCTTGAGAGCCGCCAGACGGTGATCACCTCGGCGCAATTCCGCCAGTACGGTCACCGCGTGAGTGACATAGTGTATGAGAAGCTCACCGGTATTCGCGGCGCCTTCCTGACACGTATCGCCTACGTGCTGATTAACCATGGCGATAAAGTGCCATACCGCCTGATGATTGCTGACTACGATGGTTACAACGAGCAGATGCTGCTGCGCTCGCCTGAGCCATTGATGTCGCCTTCCTGGTCACCTGACGGTCGTCGTCTGGCTTACGTGAGCTTTGAAAACCGCAAAGCGGAAATCTTTGTACAGGACATCTACAGCCAAAACCGCGTGAAGGTATCGAGCTTCCCCGGCATTAACGGCGCGCCAAGTTTCTCGCCTGACGGCAAGACACTGGCGGTGACCCTGTCAAAAGACGGCCAGAGCGAAATCTATACCATTGATATTGCGACCAAGACCACGCGCCGCATTACCAACCATTACTCCATCGATACCGAGCCAAGCTGGTTCCCTGATGGTCGCTCGCTGCTGATCACTTCAGAGCGCGGCGGTCGTCCACAGCTGTATAAGGTAGAGCTGGATTCAGGTAAACTGACTCGTCTGACCTTTGACGGTGAGTGGAACCTCGGTGGCTCCATTACCCCCGATGGCCGTCACATCGTGTTTGTAAACCGTACCAACGGCAAGTTCAACATTGCCCGCATGGATCTGGAAACCCGTTTCATGCAGGTATTGACCTCCACCCGTCTTGACGAATCTCCCAGTGTGGCGCCCAATGGCACCATGGTCATTTATGGCACCACACATCAGGGCCGGCAGGTGCTCGCTGCCGTGTCTATGGATGGACGTTTCAAGGCAAGATTGCCAGTGGGACAGGGCGAGGTGAAATCACCTTCCTGGTCTCCCTTCCTGTAACTGTTTGAATTATTGTTGATTGATTTAAGGAATTTAAAATGGAATTGAACAAGCTGCTCAAGACTCTGCTGGTGGTTGCTCCGATTTTTGCTCTGGGCGCCTGTAGTTCTACTGACTCTGCTTCTGATGCATCCGGCTCTGAAAGCGGCATGGATGGCGGCAGCTACGGTGGTGTTGAAACCGGCAGCGCTGCTGGCATGATGACCGCTGAAGAGCAGGCTCGCATGAAGCAGGAACAGCTGCGTCGCGAAAACGTGATTTACTTCGACTTCGACCGCAGTGAAGTATCTCCTCAGTCTGAAGAGACTCTGATGGCCCACGGTAACTACCTGGTGGAAAACCCATCAGTACGTATCCTGATTGAAGGTCACTCGGACGAGCGTGGTACGCCAGAGTACAACGTAGCCCTGGGTGAGCGCCGTGCCAAAGCTGTTGCCAAGTACTTGCAGTCTATGGGCGTGCAGCCTTCTCAGATGAGCATCGTCAGCTACGGTGAAGAGAAGCCTCAGGATCTGTCCCGCACCGACGAAGGTTTCTCTATGAACCGTCGCGCGGTACTGGTGTACTGAGGTTAACCACGACAGGGTAAGGGTTGATGAAAAAGAGCGTATTACTGATTTCCATGGTGCTGGCAATGCCGGCACTGGCCAAGGCACCGGTTGAAGATCTGGGTTCCGGCAGCGCTGATGACAGGGTTGCCAAACTCGAGCGGATCCTCAAAGCCAAGCAGCAAACTGACTTTGACATGCAGCGCCGTTTGGATTCGCTGCAGCAGGAAGTGCTGGAGCTGCGTGGGCTGGCTGAGCAGCAGAACTATCAAATCAACGAGATGCTTGAGCGTCAGCGCAAGCTCTACGAAGAGATAGCCAATCTGCAGTCGGCGCCCAAGCCAAGCCAGAGCGCCTCGGCCGCAGGTGCAGCCGCTGCTGTGTCTCAGCCTGTGCCTTCACAGGGTCAGTCTACGCCTTCTCCGAGCGCCGGCGCAGTGGATGCCACGCTCAATGAAACCGCCGCCTATGAAGGCGCCATCAATCTGGTGCTGAAAGAGCGCCGCTATGATGATGCCATCACGGCGTTTCGCAGTTTCGTCAAGCAATACCCGACGTCGAATTACTCAGACAATGCCAACTACTGGCTCGGTCAGCTGCTCTATAATAAGAACGAGCTGGACGAAGCCCGTGGTGCTTTCACCGTGGTTGTCGAAAAATACCCCGATTCGGGCAAACGTGGCGACAGTCTGGTGAAACTCGGTCTTATCGCTGAGAAAAAAGGCGATAAGACCGGTGCAAAAAATCTGTACCGTAAAGTCATCCAGGACTACGCAAACAGTGCTGCAGCGCGCATTGCACAGCAGCAATTGAACGCACTTTGATGGGTTTTAACTCAGAAAACAGTCTCTTGGGCTGTTTTTCATGCAAACGGCAAAAGTTTCGGGAATTTGCGCTTGCATGGAGAACTGAAAAAGGTATTATAGGCGCCCTCAGCGCAGCCAAGGCGGCGTAGAGGGCAAACCTGAACGGGTCGTTAGCTCAGTCGGTAGAGCAGTTGGCTTTTAACCAATTGGTCGAAGGTTCGAATCCTTCACGACCCACCAAGTTCCAGGCGTGCCGATCCCGATGGGTCGTTAGCTCAGTCGGTAGAGCAGTTGGCTTTTAACCAATTGGTCGAAGGTTCGAATCCTTCACGACCCACCAACTTCGGTGGGTTAGGGATCAAATTACAGTATCGAGCGGGTCGTTAGCTCAGTCGGTAGAGCAGTTGGCTTTTAACCAATTGGTCGAAGGTTCGAATCCTTCACGACCCACCACTCTTGTGTGGGGTACTGTATCAAAATGTGGGTCGTTAGCTCAGTCGGTAGAGCAGTTGGCTTTTAACCAATTGGTCGAAGGTTCGAATCCTTCACGACCCACCACTTCCTTGAAGTGAATTCTGCGGTAAATCAACAAGTTGGGTCGTTAGCTCAGTCGGTAGAGCAGTTGGCTTTTAACCAATTGGTCGAAGGTTCGAATCCTTCACGACCCACCACTTCCTTGTTGACCGCAACACATGTTGGGTCGTTAGCTCAGTCGGTAGAGCAGTTGGCTTTTAACCAATTGGTCGAAGGTTCGAATCCTTCACGACCCACCACTTCCTTCAAGTAAATAAATGCTGTAACACAATGATGTAATCAAATGCGGGTCGTTAGCTCAGTCGGTAGAGCAGTTGGCTTTTAACCAATTGGTCGAAGGTTCGAATCCTTCACGACCCACCACCTTTGATAATGTTATTGCTGCTTCTTTATGGGTCGTTAGCTCAGTCGGTAGAGCAGTTGGCTTTTAACCAATTGGTCGAAGGTTCGAATCCTTCACGACCCACCACTTACTCCTCTCGTTTCACGCTTCACTTTTCAAACAGCTAATTTAAGCAATCGCTTTTCTACTTTTGTCTCATAGACCTATTGCTAATACTGCCGAATTTACAATTTGTTCATAGTGCTTCTGATTAATAATAACAATCAGGGAGCTATAACAATGAAACAAGCAGCAATCTCATTGGCGCTGGCCGGCGCACTTGCCTCAATGGCAGGCACTGCGGCCGCCGAAGCCGGAAAAACCGATTTCACTTTTGGTGGCTATATTAAAGCCGATGTGATGTTCAGCGATTACAGCAATGGCGCGCCGGACTCAGGGGATCTGTCCCGTCAGTTTTATGTACCGGGCACCATTTACGGCAAGGATGGCAACGGCAATCAGGTGGTTGACTTCCAGGCCCGCGAAACCCGCTTTAACTTCAAAACCGCCACCGATGTGGATGGGCACACCCTGACCGGCTTTATTGAGCTGGACTTTATGACTCATACCGATGGTAACGAGCGGGTGTCAAACAGCTACTCCCCCCGTATTCGCCACGCCTACGTGAGCTACGATGGCTGGACTGCAGGTCAAACCTGGACCACTTTCCAGAATGCCTCCGCGCTGCCTGAAAACCTTGATTTCGTTGGTGCAGCAGACGGTACGCCCTTTGTGCGTCAGGCACAGGTGCGTTACACCAGCGGTGCGTTCCAGTTTGCCCTGGAAAACCCTGAAACAACCCTCAGCGCCAATCAAACCGGCTCACGGATCACCAGTGGCAGCGGCATGATCCCGGACGCCGTCGCCCGTTATAACTTCAAGACCGAAGGCGGCGCCTCGTTCTCGCTTTCCGGTATTGCCCGTCAGCTCAATGTGGAGCAAAACGGCCTGGATGACTCAGCGCTCGGTTATGGCGCAAGCTTTGCCGGTATTATTCCGGTCGGTAAAGACGATTTACGTTTCACCGCCACCTGGGGCGAAGGCCTTGGCCGTTATATGGCGCTGAACTTTGCCAACGCAGGTACCCTGGATGCCAACGGCAATATCGAGACGCTGGGCAGCTTTGGCGGCTTCGTGTCTTACCGTCACTGGTGGAATGAGCAGTGGCGCTCAAGCTTTACTGTGTCCGGCATGTCGGTAGACAACAAAGTCGAATACAGCGGCGCCAAGGTGAACAAAGACGCGATGTCGGCCTACGTGAACCTGCTGTACTCCCCAAGCAAGCCGCTCACTTTCGGTGTTGAGTACATGTATGCCACCAACAGCATGGAAAACGGCACCGACGGCGATTTGAACCGGGTGATTTTCTCCGCCAAGTACGCGCTGTAAGTTACCAATAAACAAAGAAGGCGAACCAAGTGTTCGCCTTTTGTGTTTGTCGCCAGCACTGTAAGCCCTGACTAATTATCACTTTGCGCTAACCGATATTACAGCTTACAGAGTCTCAGGCGATTTGGCGCGAAATAGCATGTCCAGTGCAAAGCCTTCCTCGGTGTCCGGCAGGGTGATGCTGCCCTCAAGTTTCTGATTGACCAGATTAAAGACTATGTTCATCCCGAGACCTATGCCGCCCTGATTGCGGGCCGTGGTAAAAAAGGGCTCAAAAATCCGCTTACGCGCTTCCTCGGTCAGGCCTTTGCCATTGTCGCGATAGTGGATGCAAAATTCACCATTGGGCCTAAGTTCGCCTTTGATGTCTATGCGGTTATCCTGCCCGGCATCAAAGCCGTGCATGACGCTGTTACTGAGCAGATTTATCAGGGTTTGAGAGTGCACGCCCGGAATGGTGCTGAGGTTCCAATCCGCAGGAATATCAATCTGTACTTTTGCCTGAACCGATTTCAGCAGTGGCTGCATTGCCGTCACTATCTGATGGTAATACTGGGCGATATTAATGACTTCATGTTCTGAGCAGTGCTGATCGGCTGCAGTGCGCTTAAAGCTCTCAACAAGTTCTGCGGCCCGCTGCAGATTGACCTCCATCAGGGTCATGGCACTGGCGCTGAGTGACAGATACTCTTCAAGATCATCCGAGGTAAGCTCGCCCTTTTGATAGCGGTCAGCAAGCAGCTTGTGGTGTTCTTTCAGTACGCTTTGGCTGGTGATAGCAACCCCAAGCGGGGTGTTCACCTCATGGGCAAGTCCTGCCACCATATTACCCATGGCCGCCATTTTTTCGGATTCAACCAATCGCTGCTGCGCTTCTTTTAGCTTGTTAATGGCATCGTCCAGATGGGCTGTGCGCTGGGCAACCTTGGTTTCAAGCAGCTGATTTGCTTCTTCAAGCCGCCGCTCGTGTGCCAGCCGGTCAAGTTCGGCCTCTATGCGCCCGGAAAACAGTTTAAATAGATCCAGCACAAAGGCATCGTTCTCAATCGGGCGTTTGTAAAGGGCGACGATTATGCCCATCACTTCGCCTTTGAGGTCGTGCAGCGGCGTACCGAGGTAGCCCTCAATTCCCATTTCAACCAGCAGTAAATCGTCGGGAAAGCTTGCACAAACATTATCACGGTAACAACACACCGAGTCGTCGGCGGCATTGGCGCAGGGGGTATGGGTGAGGGAGTAGCTGATGTTATCCACCAGTTTGCCATCCGCCACCAGGGCAATGGTATTTGAGCAATACTGGGTTTTGTCGAGGGTGGCGACAAAGGTGTAGTCGGCGCCTATGGTTTGATGCAATGCTAAGGTGATGGACTGAAAAAATGCCTCGCCTCGGGTGTTGGATACTTTTTCAATGATATTGGCGAGCAACTGTTCCATCTGTTTGCCTGCGTTTGCTTAAACCTTATTTGAGTGTAGCGTTCAAATTGGCCAATACCAAAAAAGCCCGCAGGGTTGCGGGCTTGATGATAACAGGGCTCGGCAGGGGATCAGCCGAGCAGCTGATGCTCGCGCACGTAGGCTTCAAAATCGGTGCAGCCACCCACATGGGCCTTATCAACGAAGATCTGCGGTACGGTTTCAACGGTTTTGCCGACTGTCTTTGACAAATCTTCTTTGCTTATTCCTTCGGCATGAATATCCACATAGCGGAAGGTGAAGTCATCACGCTTTTCAACCAGCTGCTCGCACAGCTGTTCGGCGCGTACACAATAGGGGCAGCCTGGACGGCCAAAGATTACAACGTGCATAGTGGCTCCTTATGGTTTGACTGGCATTTTATACCACAGCAGCCGGGGTTTTGATATCCGCCATTGGGCGTTTAAGCCGCTGTCTGCGCAGCCATCAGCTTAAAAGCTTTAATTGGCTTTTACCGCCTTAATCCGCTTCAGCGCCCTAATCAGTCTCAAAGCGGCGCTGGCTTTGGTACTTGCCGGTGTAATCAAAAAATTTCTCCAGTAGCTGCCAGCCAAACTTGCCCTTTTTTAACAATAGCAGCTCAGGCATTTTGAATCTGTCGCGGTCGGCGACTATCTCGCTTGCTTGCTTGTAGCGTGGCAGTTTGACGCCGGGCGCGCGCTGATGAGGTGCCAGAAACGCCGCAAACAGGGCTTTTCTCTGGCCGTCGGTTTGCATTTTAAAGCGTTCCTCAAACGGATTGCCGTCCATATCCTGATAGCTTATCAGCAGATCATTGCCGCTTGCGCTTAGCTGCATATCCGCCACCTTAAACAGGTGATGGTGCTTGTGGGCGAGCACGGCTTTAAGGTGTTTGTCGGGGTCAACCAGGGCGCTGTCGCAGCTTCGGCAAATGCGGGCGGCAATGTCGTTCTCGGCGCCGCAGTCCGGACAAATGCGGGCGCGGTAGCGAAAGTCGCACTGGCTGCCATCCTCGATAATGCCCTGACAGCGACGGCCAAAATGCTCGATGATGTCACCATCCTGATCGGTTTTGCCCCAAAACAAATTCGCAAAACCGCAGGCCGGGCAGGGCACCTGCACCGGCACGCTCTTGCTGTCGGGGCGGGGTTTTCCCACTTCGGGGTGAAACAGGCTAAAGCCATTGGCGGCGTAATCAAGAATTAGGCACTCGGTTTTGCCGGGATAAAGCCTGAGCCCCCGTCCGACCATTTGCTGAAACAAACTCACAGATGCGGTGGGCCGCAGGATGGCAATCAAGTCCACGTGGGGCGCATCGAATCCCGTGGTCAGCACTGACACATTCACCAGAAAGCGTATTTGGCCTGCTTTAAAGGCATTGATTATCCGGTCGCGCTCGATTGCGTCGGTGTCGGCGGTAATGAGCGCAGCGCTGGTTGTGTTTTGAATCGCAGTGCTTGCTTCGCCTTCCTGCATGCCAATGTTTTGTAGCCCTTTGCTTTCGCCGCGCTCAAGCAGGGCCAGTACTTCTTTGGCATGGCGCACGGTGGCGGCAAAAATGATAACCCCGCGCCTCGATGCGCCAAGGGCTTTCAGCTGGCCAACAATGGCCGTGGTGGCGCGGCCGCTGGTATTGAGCACCGACTCGACCTCAGCCTCGCTGTAATCACTGTCTTCACTTGCCTTGAGATTGGCAAAGTTGTACTGGGCCGCAAGCCCGTCAAGCAGCCGTGGCGGCGTTAAAAAGCCCTTTTTAATCAGTACCCGCATCGGCAATTCAAAAATGCACACATCGAACACGCCCTTATCGGGATTGCCCACATGACCATGAACATGGCGCTTGTGGATATACCCTTCGCCAAGACGATAGGGTGTAGCGGTAAGCCCAAGTAACAACAGATTGGGATTGGCGGCCTTGAGCGCGGCAAACAGGCTGTGATATTGGCTGTCCTTATCCTGACTGACCCTGTGGCACTCATCGATGATGACCAGTGAAAAGGGCTCACTGAAGGCATCCAGATTTCGCGCTGCCGATTGAATACCGGCGATGACGGTTTTGCCGCCGCTGTCTTTTTCGCCAAGTCCGGCGGAGTAAATGCTGCCGCTGCCTGCCATCAGCGCGACTTTTTCCGCGTTTTGTGCCACCAGTTCCTTCACATGGGTCAGTACCAGTACCCGCCCTTTGGCGATGCGGGCAAGCTCGGCTATCACCAGACTTTTACCGGCGCCGGTTGGCAGCACCAGCACCGCCGATTCACGGCTTTGGCGAAAGTGGTTCAGGGCGGCCTCGATGGCATCCTGCTGGTAGTCGCGAAGGGTAATAGTGGGAGCTTGGCTGGTTTTTATCATGCAGTGGAATTGTCAGTGTTGGAATGTTTGGTGGCAGAACCTTTTTTCAGAGCCTTTGTTGTCAGAGCTTTTATCAGAGCCTTTGCCAGAGCCTGTGATTAGCGAGCACAACATAGCGATTGAGCGTGTCTCTTTGGCGACAATACACAAGGCTGATAATACACAAAGCTGCCGATACACAAGGCTAGGGATAAAGAGTTCTGTGGCGAGTGTAACAGCTAAGCGGCCTGCGTCCAGCCAAAGGCGGGGGCAATCGCAGCAAGCGGATAAAAAAAGGCCCCTGAAACAGGGGCCAAACTTGAGGAGAAGATTTAGGGGTGACGCTAAAGCGGTGCTCAGTCGGCGCGGTTCAGGCGGCTTTCGATAAGGGTATCGATAACCGATGGATCGGCCAGGGTAGACGAATCACCCAGATTGGTAATTTCGTTGGCGGCAATCTTACGCAGGAAACGGCGCATGATTTTGCCTGAGCGGGTCTTTGGCAGACCGCTTGCCCACTGGATAAGATCCGGTGTTGCCAGCGCGCCGATTTCCTTACGTACCCACTGACGCAGCTCCTGACGCAGCTCTTCAGTCGGTTCGGTACCCTTGGTCAGCGTCACGTAAGCGTAAATGCCCTGGCCCTTGATATCGTGCGGATAACCCACAACAGCCGCTTCAGCCACCAGATCGTGCGCCACCAGAGCGCTTTCCACTTCGGCGGTGCCGAGGCGGTGGCCTGATACGTTAATCACGTCGTCCACACGGCCGGTGATCCAGTAGTAACCGTCTTCGTCACGGCGGGCACCGTCACCGGTGAAATACATGCCGCGGAAGGTCTTGAAGTAGGTCAGCACAAAGCGTTCATGGTCGCCATAAACGGTGCGCATCTGACCGGGCCAGGAGTCCAGCAGCACTAGGTTGCCCTCGGTGGCGCCTTCCAGGATGTTGCCTTCGTTGTCAACCAGCGCAGGCTGCACGCCAAAGAAGGGGCGGGTGGCCGAGCCGGGTTTGGTGTCGGTTGCGCCGGGCAGCGGGGTGATGAGGATGCCGCCGGTTTCAGTCTGCCACCAGGTATCCACAATCGGGCAATGCTCATGGCCTATGACTTCGTGGTACCAGCGCCAGGCTTCGGGGTTGATAGGCTCACCCACAGAGCCCATGATCCTAAGCGACTTGCCATCGAAACCATCGAAATGCTGTTTGCCTTCGGCCATCAGGGCACGGATAAGGGTTGGCGCCGTGTACAGGATATTGACCTGATGACGGTCGATGATTTCACCCATGCGCGCAGGGCTTGGGAAATTGGGAATACCTTCGTGGATAAGCACGGTGGCGCCATTGGCGAGCGGGCCGTACACCATGTAGCTGTGGCCGGTGATCCAGCCCACATCGGCGGTACACCAGTAGACTTCACCCGGTTTGTAATCGAACACATACTCGTGGGTCATCGAGGCATAGACCATGTAACCGCCGGTGGTGTGCAGCACGCCCTTGGGGTTACCGGTTGAGCCTGAGGTGTACAGCAAAAACAGCGGATCTTCGGCGCCCATTTCTTCAGCGGGGCAGTTGGCATCGGCTGCGGCAACCACATCATCCCACCACAGATCGCGACCTTCGGTCCAGCTGACCTTGCCGCCGGTACGCTTAAGCACCAGTACGGTTTCTACCGTGGTCACATCCGGGCGGCTCAGCGCCTCGTCGATGTTGGCTTTCAGCGGAATTTTACGGCCGCCGCGCAGACCTTCATCGGCGGTAATAAGCAGTTTTGACTTGCCATCAATCACCCGTGAGGCGATGGAGTCAGGGGAGAAGCCGCCAAATACCACTGAGTGGATAGCACCAATGCGGGCACAGGCGAGCATGGCCACGGCCGCTTCCGGCACCATGGGCATATAGATGGTAACCACGTCACCTTTTTTCACGCCCTGTGCTTTGAGGGCATTGGCAAAGCGGCATACATCGGCATGCAGTTCGCGGTAGGTGATGGTGCGCTGTTCGGCGGCATCATCGCCTTCCCAGATAATGGCAACTGTGTCGCCCTTGGTGGCCAGATGACGGTCCAGACAGTTGGCCGAGGCGTTCAGGGTGCCGTCGGCAAACCATTTGATATACAGATTCTGGTCGTTGTAGGAAGTGTCTTTGACCTCTGTGAATGGCCGGATCCAGTCTATTCGCTTGGCCTGCTCTGCCCAGAATCCTTCAGGGTTGCTGACGGATTCCTGGTACATCTTCTGATATTGTTCGTTGTTTACCAGCGCGTTGGCCGCGATTTCGGCAGGCACTGTGTAGAGAGACTGCATGCTCATAGGGCTTCCCTTTTATATTTGTTGCGTGGCAATGAGTATGGGCGTGGGGCACAACTCACACTATTAGACCTTGGTCTAGTTTGCTTTTTCCCTTATTTTTTAGCCTGTTGCGAACATATTGCTGGCTGGATTTCCGCCGATTTTCAAGGCACAATGGGCGTAAAAAATGAGAATACTATGAATCTGACCCTGTTTGTCTCCGTTATTGCGGTTTTTTACGTGTTTTTGTTGTTCCTGCTGGCGTGGGGCGCGGAGCGCTGGTTCAGCGGCGTAACAAAAAGGCTGCAAACCTGGATTTATGGCCTGAGTCTGGCGGTGTACTGCTCGTCCTGGAGCTTTTTGGGCACAGTGGGGCAGTCGGCCGGTAATCTGTGGTCGTTTTTGCCGATTTTCCTCGGCC
This sequence comes from Shewanella jiangmenensis, assembly GCF_018596335.1. Taxonomy (GTDB): domain Bacteria; phylum Pseudomonadota; class Gammaproteobacteria; order Enterobacterales; family Shewanellaceae; genus Shewanella; species Shewanella jiangmenensis. The sequence continues at coordinate 104,118 of NZ_JAHEPS010000006.1, forward strand.
CCATTCTGATTTTTACCCTCGGCTTTGGCATGCTGCGCAAAATGGTGGTGGTGTCCAAGGCGCAAAATATCACCTCGGTGGCCGACTTTATTGCCGCCCGTTATGGCAAGTCGCAGCTGCTGGCGGCGCTGGTTACCCTGATAGCGCTCTTTGGCATCATGCCTTATATCGCGCTGCAGCTTAAAGCCATGGTGGCGTCACTCAACTTATTCCAACCGGCCGGCGAGCCGCTCGACGGTTTCAGTGTGGCGCTGGTGATTTCGGTGGTGCTGGCGGTGTTTGCCATCTTATTTGGTACCCGCAAGCTTGATGCCACTGAGCATAACCCTGGCATGATGCTCGCCATCGCCTTTGAATCCCTTGTTAAAATCGCCGCCTTTTTGCTGGTCGGTATTTTTATCAGCTTTGGCGTGTTCGGCGGTTTTGGCGATATCTGGGATAAGGCCAACGCGGCGGCGCTGATTGAACATCCGAAACTTAAACTCGAAGCCATACTGCCGGATCTGCTGGTGGGCATTGCCGCCTTTTTGTGTATGCCAAGGCAGTTTCACGTGATGGTGGTGGAGTGCGCCGGTGAAAGTGTGCTTAGCCGTGGCCGCTGGATATTTCCGATTTACCTGGCGCTCTTTGGTCTTTTTGTTGCGCCGCTCGCCCTTGCCGGAAAGCTTGTGCTTGGCGATTCGGTGCCGGCCGATACCTATGTGATTAACATGCCGCTCGCCCTTGGCGCGGATTGGCTGGCGATTATTGCGCTGCTTGGGACTCTGTCAGCGGCCACCGGCATGGTGATAGTGGCGGTGGTGACCATTTCCATCATGATAAGCAACGAGTGGCTGGTGCCGTTGATGCTGCGGGGCGGCCGGATCCGCGAAAAGAATTTTGCCCAGTTCTCGCAGTTTCTGCTGAACGCCCGCCGCCTTGCCATCGTGCTTATTCTGGCGGTGGGTTACTTCTCGTTTTTGTACCTTGCCGACAGCGATTCGCTGGCGCACCTCGGTATGCTCGCCTTTGGTGCCTTTGCCCAGCTTGCCCCTGCGTTGGTGGGCGGCCTTTACTGGAAACACGGCAACCGCGCAGGGGTGTTTCTTGGGCTTGCGGCCGGTTTTGGCCTGTGGATGTGGGTGCTGCTGCAGGGCGCGGGTGAGCGCCTTGCCAGTGCGGGGCTTTCTGATGTGTGGCTGCTGTCTTACATCAGCCCCAACGTCAGCGACACTCTCCTTGCCGTCATGGTGAACACCATGTTTTACATTCTGGGGTCGCTTTGGTTTCGCGCAGGTGTGGTGGAGCGTATTCAGGCGAGCAGCTTTGTCTCCCCCGGTGAGCTTAAAAGCACAGGTACCCGCAAAACCGGGCCGATTTCCCAGCAGGAGCTATTGATGCTCGCAAGCCGCTTTGTCAGCGCCACCCGCGCTTACCAAAGCTTCAGCCGCTTCTCGCCCGATGCGGTGAGCAGTGACGGCTGGAACAAGGCGGCAAGCCCTGAGCTGATTGCCCATACCGAACATATGCTCGCCGGGGTGCTTGGTGCATCGAGTGCTTCTTTGGTGCTCGATTCCGTTATCAAGGGGCGCGATCTGGCGCTCGATGAAGTGCTGTCACTGGTGGATGAAGCCTCCTCCAAGGTGATGCTCAGCCAAGAGATGCTGCGCGGCGCCATCGAGCATGCCTATGAAGGCATCAGCGTGGTCGACAGCAACCTTAACCTGGTGGCCTGGAATGCCCGCTACAGCGAGCTGTACCAGTATCCGGAAGATTTTTTGCAGGCCGGCATGCCCATCAGTGAGGTTATCCGCTTCAATGCCGCGCGGGGTTATTGCGGCCCGGGTGACATCGAAGAGCAGGTCGAGCGGCGGGTGCAGCATATGCGCGATGGCACCGCCCACAGCTCTGAGCGGGCCAGAAGTGATGGCAAGGTCATCAAAATTCAGGGTAATCCCATGCCCGATGGCGGCTTTGTGATGACCTTTACCGACATTACCCAGTACCGAGCCCAGGAGCGGGCGCTCAAAAACGCCAACGAAACCCTTGAGTCGCGGGTGAAGGAGCGTACCTACGAGCTTGCCATGCTCAACAGTCAATTGCTTGAAGCCAAGGCACAGGAAGAGATGGCCAACGCCTCCAAGAGCCGTTTTCTTGCGGCGGTGGGCCACGACCTGATGCAGCCGCTTAACGCGGCACGGCTTTTTACCGCATCGCTCTCCCAGTACAGCAACCTTGATGATGAGGCGCGCACGACGCTGTCGCACGTTAACAGCTCACTGAAAATCGCCGGTGAACTGCTGACCGACCTTTTGGATATTTCCAAACTCGATTCGGGCATGGTGGAAGTGAATCGGCGCGACTTTGCCGTTGCCGACATACTCACCGGCCTTGCGGTGGAGTTTGAGGCCATGGGCAAGGATAACCATATTCGCTTTGCCATGGTGCCAAGCACTGCCACGGTCAACTCCGATCCGGCGCTGCTTCGCAGGGTGCTGCAGAATTTTCTCACCAATGCTTATCGCTATGCCCGCGGCGGGCGGGTGCTGCTGGGCTGTCGTCATCGTCCGGGCGAGCTTGAAATCCAGGTGCTCGACACCGGCTGCGGCATAGATGAAAAAGAAGTGCATGAAATCTTTAAAGAGTTCAAGCGTCTTTCCAATCCCCACAGCAAGGGCGTGAGCGGTTTGGGATTGGGGCTTGCGATTGCAGACCGCATCAGTAAGGTGCTCGATCACGACATCAAGGTGGCGTCCATGCTTGGCCGCGGCTCGGTGTTTTCGATTAGTGTGCCTCTTGGCAAAACCGTACTGACGCCGGTTGCGGCCAAAAGGCCTGCCATGCTGCAGCCGCTTGCGGGGGTTAAGGTGCTGTGTATCGATAACGAAGAGGCGATTCTTGCCGGGCTTGAGAGCCTGCTGAGCCGCTGGCAGTGCGAGGTGATTTGCGCCCGAGATCTCAGTGATGCGCGCATCAAGCTGGGCCTTAAAGGGGTGGCGCCGGACATAGTACTGGCGGATTTTCACCTTGATGATGGTCAGAACGGCGTAGATGCCATGGACGGTATTCGTGCCCTTTATGGTGAGCATCTGCCCGGCATTCTTATCACCGCCAACACCCGCAAAGAGCTGGTTGAGGACGTGCAGCGCCGCGGCTATCACTACATGGCCAAGATGGTAAAACCGGCCGCGCTCAGGGCCCTTATCTCAAGCCTGGTAAAATGAGCCGGATTTATTCAGCAATGTCGCTGGTTTAACGCCTGCGCCGCCTTTTCCGAGGCGGCGTTTTTGTTTTCGGGCGGGCAAAAGTTATGCGTTCGTTAAATAAATCATCCAAAAGTGAGCAAAATTCTGCTCACCCCATTGACCGCTTGTTGGATATGTCGCTAACATCCGTAAAAAATAAAAAACGGAGTTATCCATGCAAGCTCGCTGCGCGTCCTACTACAACGCCACTATCAAGCACGAAACCGATTATCCGGCGCTGGTGGGGGACATTCAGGCAGATGTAGCCATTATCGGCGGCGGTTTTACCGGTGTGAATACCGCACTGGAGCTGGCCGAGCGGGGTTACAGTGTGGTCTTGCTGGAAGCCAACAAAATTGCCTGGGGCGCGACCGGCCGAAACGGCGGTCAGGTCACAGGTTCATTATCGGGCGACAACGCCATGACCAAACAACTGAGAAACCGCATCGGCGCTGAAGCCGAAGATTATGTGTGGTCGCTCAGGTGGCGGGGTCATGACATCATCAAACATCGGGTGGCCAAGTACAATATCGACTGCGATTTGCGCTTTGGCCACCTGCATACCGCATTCAAGCCCGCTCACATGGATGAACTTAAGTCCATGCAGGCGGAGGCTGAGCGGCGCGGCATGGGTGACATGCTGACGCTGGTCGAAAAACACGAGATGCCTAACTATCTCGAATCGCCGCTGTATCACGGCGGTCTGCTCAATAAAAAGAACATGCACCTGCACTCGGTCAACCTCTGTATTGGTGAGGCGAGGGCGGCTGAAAGTTTGGGCGTGCGGATCTTTGAAGGCTCGCAGGTGCTCGACATAGTCGATGGCGTGCGCCCAGTGGTGAAAACCGCCATGGGCAGCGTGACCGCCGACAAGGTGATGATAGCCGGTAACGCTTATCACAAGCTTGGGCGCCCCAAACTGCGCGGCATGCTGTTTCCGGCATCCCTTGGCAATTGCGCGACGGTTAAGCTCAGCGATGAGGTTGCCAGGGCCATCAACCCCCATAACCTTGCCGTGTACGACTGCCGTTTTGTGCTGGATTATTATCGCCTTACCGCCGACAACCGCTTGATGTTCGGCGGCGGTACCAACTACAGCGGCCGTGACCCCAAAAACGTGGCCGACGAGCTGCGTCCGGCGATTGAGCGCACCTTCCCGCGCCTCAAAGGCGTTGAGATTGAGTTTGCCTGGGCCGGTATGGCCGGGATTGTAATTAACCGAATTCCCCAGCTTGGCAAAGTCTCGGAGCACGTGTACTACTGCCAGGGCTACTCAGGCCATGGCGTGGCGACCAGCCACATTATGTCCGAGATCATGGCCAAGGCTATCGATGGCGATTTACGGGAATTTGGTCTGTTTGCCGGCATGAAGCACTGGCGCATTCCGCTTAACGAATGGTTTGGTAATCAGGCGCTTGCCATCGGCATGCTCTATTACCAGCTGCGCGAAAGCCTGCGGGGCTGAAGCCCGACGTAAGCAAGGCGCAACCAAGACGCAAAAAGGCCGCACTCTATGCGGCCTTTTGATGTGTCTGGCGAGTGATTATTTAACCCAAATCCACCTTATCCATTTCCAGCTGCTGCAGGGCAATTACTGCCTGTGTGCGGTTGCGCACCCCAAGTTTTCTGAAAATCGCGGTGGCGTGGGCCTTGATGGTGGCTTCAGACACGCCCAGATCGTAGGCAATTTGTTTGTTGAGCAGCCCTTCGGCAAACATTTGCAGCACACGGTATTGCTGCGGCGTCAGCTCTGAGAGTTTGCTTGCCATCTGATCTGTGCCGTCTTCTTCTATCCGGATAAGTTCAATGCCGGCCGGCAGCCAGATATCGCCATACAGCACGGCGGTCATGGCTTCGGTGAGGGTTTCCATCGAGGCTGACTTGGGGATAAAACCGGCGCTGCCGTAATGAATGGCGCGGCTGATGGTCTGGGTGTCTTCGTGGGCAGAAATCACCACCACCGGGATATCGGGGTAGTGGGAGCGAAGATGAATAAGGGTCGAATAGCCGTGGGAGCCGGGCATCTGCAGATCCAGCAGCACCAGATCGTAATCCACATCCGCGCCCCCGAGCACTTGCTCCAGCGCATCGGCGCTGTCTGCTTCAAACCAACGGGTGTCGGCAAAGGCGCTGCTCAAAGCCTGACGCAGGGCATTGCGAAACAAGGGGTGATCATCGGCAATGATGATATTGAGATTCTCGAGTTTCATGTTGCAGGGTTCTTATTGTTCTTAATCGTGCTTTGAACCCAATGTAACAGAAAAGAGAGACAGGATCCTATGGATTTATCCGCAGTAAATACTTTAAATCCATAGGTTTTCCATAAGCTTAGACTAAAGTTGTATATCTGATTTTCGATCTCGAAAGCGGCCTTTCTGGTCAGAAGGTCGATTTTTCGGTGAAATTATGGTCAGTCGTGCTCCCAGACGCGGGTCGGCTTGCGGTTTTCATCTACCGCCACAAAAGTGAATACGCCGCGAATCGCATGCTCGCGTTTGTCCTGATACATGTCCTCGACAAAGATGTTCACTTCCACTTTAAGGCTGGTGTTACCCACATGAATAACCCTGGCAATCAACTCGGCAAGGCTGCCGGCGGGAATGGCTTTATTGAAGTCAATCCGGTCGGAGCTCACGGTGACCAGGGGTTTACGGCAAAAGCGGGTCGCGGCGATAAAGGCGGTTTCATCCATCCAGGCCAATGCTTCACCACCAAAGAGGGTGTTGTGATGGTTGGTGTTGGAAGGAAATACCGCCTTGATCACCCGCGCTTCGGCGCTGTCAATTCGTTTGGCGATGGCGTCGGGAAAGGGGCTTTGGGTATCGGTCAGTGGCATACGGCAACCTTGGGTTATGCACAGCAATAAATGGCGCGCAGTATAAGGGTTTCGTTACCGCCACGCCATTTTGTAAAGCGTATGCCACATCAATAACTGTATTTGAATGCAATTTTCGCAAGCTTTTTACAAAAATATTCACCTTTAAATTCAGTAATATCGAATATTCACGATCAAAATGTAATCAATTTACAACTTTATGTGGTTAACTTTTTGTTAAATCGGGGCTAAGTTAAAAAAACCGAAGCTGTTCCTCAAGGCAATTCGGCCGCGTACCCGCATTGCCGGGATTCGGAAAAACACAATTAAAGCAATAACTGAGGTCCTGAGTATGACAATTTACCCTAACCGCGGTCGCCCTCTAGGCGTTCACCGCCTGGCGTTGTGCACGGCGCTTGCGCTGTCTGCAACCACAATCCACCCGGCATTTGCCGTCGACTGTCAGGGCATTGCCCCCTGGCAGGCAGCCTCTGTGTATGCCACGCCAACCAAGGTGACGTACAACAGTCAGCTGTATCAAAACAAATGGTGGACCCAAAACGACAATCCGTCGCAGTCAACCGAGTGGGGCGTATGGAGCTCACTTGGCAGCTGTGATGGCGTGTCACCCAATCAGCCACCGGTCGTTGCAATCAGCTCACCTGTGCAAGGCAGTAAACTGAGCCCAGGCGAAGTGGTTGAACTTATTGCCGCAGCGTCCGATCCGGACGGCACGGTTGCAAGTATCAGTTGGTTTGCCAATGGCGCGGCCATCAGCTCGCCCTGGACCGCCTCCATCACTGGCGCTGTTGAAGTCGTTGCCAAAGTCGTCGATGACAAGGGCGCCGAAAGCGAAGCCAAGGTACAAATCAGTGTTGAAAACAGCGCCAATTTACCGCCTGTGAGCGACATTCTTTCGCCGGCAAATGACAGCGTTGTCACCGAGGGTGAGGCGGTGTTGGTGTCTGTTGAGGCGAATGACGCCGACAGTGGTGATGCGGTAAAACGGGTCGAGCTTTGGGTTAATGGCAGCCGCGCGCTGAGTGACAGCGCCGCGCCCTGGCAATTCAGCTGGACACCCGCCACCGCCGGCAGCTATCGCCTGCAAAGCCGCGCCTTTGATGGCAGCGGCGCAGAAGGGCGCTCGGCCGAGGTTAATCTCACCGTCGGCGTGGCCAATCAGGCGCCAGCTGTAAGTGTCAGCGCTCCGGCAAACGGTTTTACACTTGCATCCGGAGCCACTCTTACCCTGAGCGCCGCTGCCAGCGATGCCGATGGCAGCGTAAGCTCGGTGAGTTTCTATGCCAACGGCAGCTTGATTGCCGTGGATGATGCCGCGCCCTATGAAGTGAGTTTCGCTCCTGCCGATGGCAACCTGAGTCTGCAGGCGAGCGCGGTGGATAACGCCGGGCTTGAGAGCCGCTCTGTGGCCGTGACTGGGTTTGTTGGCGATATGCCAACCGATCACGAGGCCTGTCGCCCCGAAGGACTTGTTGGTAACTCGCTGTATTGTTTGGTGTATGACGAGCAGGGCCGCGAGAAGATGGGGGCCGATCATGCCCGCCGGGTGATAGGTTATTTCACCTCCTGGCGCACCGGCAAAAACGGCCAGCCATCCTACCTTGCCAAGGACATTCCCTGGGGCAAAATTACCCACATCAACTATGCCTTTGCCCATATTGATGCCAATAACAAGGTTTCTATCGGCAATCCACAGGCCATCGATAATGCGGCCACCAACATGAGCTGGCCCGGTGTCGCGGGCGCGGAAATGGACCCGGGATTCAGCTATACAGGTCACTTTAACCTGCTGAACAAGTTCAAAAAGCAGCATCCCGAGGTCAAAACACTGATTTCCATCGGTGGCTGGGCCGAAACCGGCGGCTATTTCGATGACAGCGGCAAGCGGGTGGCGAGCGGCGGTTTTTATGAGATGACCAAGACCCAGGCCGGTATCGACACCTTTGCCGACTCGGTGGTGGCGTTCCTGCGCAGCTACGGCTTTGATGGCGCCGACATTGACTATGAATACGCCTCGTCCATGGGCAAGGCGGGAAATCCCGATGACTTCTGGATCTCCGAGCCGCTGCGTGGCTCGCTGTTCAAGCAATACGATGCGCTGATGAAAACCCTGCGCGAGAAGCTCGATGCGGCCGGCCGTGAAGATGGCAAGCACTATCTGCTGACCGTGGCCGCGCCTGCATCAGGTTATTTGCTGCGAGGCATGGAAGCGTACCAGATGACCAAATATCTGGATTACGTCAACATCATGAGCTACGACCTGCACGGCGCCTGGAACGACTTTGTTGGTCACAACGCGCCGCTGTATGACACGGGTCTTGATGCCGAGCTTGCCAAATGGAGCGTGTACAGCACGGCTCAATATGGCGGGATTGGGTATCTGAATACCGACTGGGCTTATCATTATTTCCGCGGCTCACTGCCTGCCGGTCGCATCAACATCGGCCTGCCTTACTACACCCGTGGCTGGCAGGGTGTGAATGGCGGCGACAATGGTCTGTGGGGGCTTGCGCCTGCGCCGGATCAAAATGCCTGTCCGACCGGTACCGGCGAAGGTACGGCCAACTGCGGCTACGGCGCGCAGGGTATTGATAACCTCTGGCACGACCTGGACAGCAATGGCAAAGAGATTTTTGCTGGCTCCAACCCCATGTGGCACGCCAAAAACCTCGAAGCCGGTGTATTGCCAAGCTACCTTGCGGCTTATGGTCTGAATGCGGCTAACTCCGCCCATCAGCTGAGCGGCGTGTATCAGCGTCACTATGATGCAACAGCGGTTGCGCCCTGGCTGTGGAATCCGCAGAAAAAGGTGTTTATTTCCACCGAAGATGAAGAGTCCATGCGCGCCAAGGTGCAGTATGTGGTGGATAAAGGCATTGGCGGCGTGATGTTCTGGGAGCTTGCCGGTGACTACAGCTGGTACCCTGAGCGCAATGGTGGCAGCGGTGAGTTCTTTATGGGCGATACCCTGACCAGCATTGCCTACAATGCCTTTGCCAGCGCAGCGCCATATGGCAACGCCATCGGCAGTGGCACTAAACCTGCCGAGTCACTCTCGCTCAGCGCGAGCCTGTCGGGCTTTAAAGAAGGGGATAACAACTACCCCATTACGCCAACCCTCACCATAGTCAACCAAAGCAGTGTCACCATTCCGGGCGGCGCCGTGTTTGAGTTTGATATTTCCACCGCCACCTCGGCGCAGATAAGCGATCAGTCAGGCCTTAACTTAAGCGTGATTAAGGATGGCTCCAATGCGGCCGGCAATAATATCGGCGGCCTTGAGCAGGAGTTCCACCGCGTTAAGTTTGTGCTGCCAAGCTGGAAGTCACTCGCCCCGGGCGCAAGTCTTGATGGCACCATCAAGTACTATCTGCCTGTGTCTATGCCCTCCAACTTTACCGTCAGCTTTGGTGGCAAAACCTACGGTTTTGGCACTGGCAGCGGCGGTAACGGCGATGGCACCACGCCGCCGCTGGACTGTAATGCAACACCGGACGACCCGGCGTGCAGCACAGCCCCTGTGGATAGCTGCACATCCAAAGCCATTGATGCTGCAAGCATTCCTGCTTACCCCAACTTCCCTCGTACCGACTGGGCCGGTAATCCAAGCCATGCCCTTGGCGGCGATCGCATGAAAAATGCCACCGCCGTGTACGAGGCCAAGTGGTGGACCAGCACCGAGCCTGGCAAGAGTGCCGACTGGGACTTTGTCTGCAATATCTAATCTCACCATAAAGGCGCCCACGGGCGCCTTTTCCTCATGCCCGAGCTGACCAAAGGGCAAAGGATTGGAGGATATATCAATGAGTAAACATAAGCTTATCTTGTCGCTTGCCTTGCTTGGAGCAAGCTCACAAGCGCTGGCCCATGGATTAATGGAGCACCCCAAAGCACGGCAGCAGTTTTGCGCCGAGCAGGGCGGTTACTGGTGGCCTGCAGATGGCAGCGCCATCCCCAACGCCGCTTGCCGCGCCGCATTTCTGGATTCCGGCACGGTGCAATTTGTTCAAAACCATGAGTTTTCTGCCAACGTTGCCGATTTTCGCAATATGGCGGCGGTAACCTCGGTCGTCAGTGATGGCAAGCTTTGCGCCGCGGCAGATCATGCCAAACGCGGTATGGACTTGCCCAGTAGCGATTGGCAGCGCACGCCCATGACGGTAGCGCCCGATGGCACCATGGAAGTGTTGTTTGCTGCCCATACGCCCCATAACCCAAGCTTTTGGCAATTTTATTTGTCACGTCCGGATTTTGATGCTGCCGCTGAGCCGCTTAGCTGGGGCAAACTTGAGCTTATCGATGAGCTAGGCGATCAGCCCATTACTGTTATCGGTGATAAAAAATATTACCGGATGCAGATTAAGGTGCCGGCAGGCCGCAGCGGCAAGGCGACCCTGTACAGCCGCTGGCAGCGTGACGATGTGGCCGGTGAGGGCTTTTATAATTGCGCCGACATAGTGCTTGGCGATGGCACAGAACCTTTGCCGACGCTGAACTCGCTCGGCAGCTATATTCCTGCCGGGCTTATGGTGTCGGCCGGGGATGAGCTCTGGTTTCGGGTGTTTGATGGCGATGGTCGTGAGAGAGTCTTTGAGCGCCGCACTCTGACCGCAGCCGAAGTTACCTCGGGCGCGTGGACGAAAAATCTCGCGGCACAGGTCACGCTCGCAAGCCCGCTGGTGCAGATTGGCGCGAAGTGTGCCGATGGCAGCGTGGGCTATTCAGATGCACTGGCTGAAAATCAGGTATGGACCAGAGAGGCTGGACTCAGCTATCGGCTTGACCTTAAATCCGCGCCGCCCGCACTTGCGCTCACTGGGCTTGAGGCAAACTATCGCCTCAGTGGTGGCAAGGCGCTGGTGAGTTTCAGCATTGAGGCGAGTAAGGCGGTAAACGCTGAGCTTGCGCTGTTAAAAGCAGGCAGCACAGTGCTTACTGAGAGCCTGAGCCTGCCCGAAGGCAGCACGGCCAGAACGCTGACGTTAACGGCGGCCGGGGAGTATGAGCTTTCGCTCACGCCCACATCAGCAGCAACATCGTCCGCTGCAACAGCGTCAGGTGATGCGCCGCTTCGCGTGCGCTTCAGCGTGAGCAGTGATGATAGCTGCAGTGTAAGCTCTCCGGATGCGGCAAATTATCCTGAGTGGCAGGCGGGCAAAGCCTATAACAGTGGCGATAAGGTCAGCTTTAACTCGCTCATCTGGCGTGCCAAATGGTGGACTCAGGGCTCAGCGCCTTCAGTAAGCAATAGTGCCTGGACGTTGGTGAGTGATGTGGTGCTGCCATGGGACACGGCGGCGCCTTACAATCAGGGCCAGCGGGTGAGTTTTTCAGGGCACCTGTGGCAGGCGCTGTGGTGGACAAGGGGCGAGACGCCCGGCAACAGCGGTGCCTGGCAGGATCTGGGACTGTGGCAGTGCGCCGCGCCTTAATCTCACCAATCAAGCTGATAGCCGCGAATCAACGCTAATCAACGTTAATCGCGCTGGATTAGACAGCAAAAAGCCTCCATGCGGAGGCTTTTTTATTCTCGGCGGGCGGAATTAGCGCTTCAGCTCGCGGCGGACTCGGGCGGCGGCGGCAAGTGCGCGCAGCAGTGGCTCGGTATCGCCCCAGCTTAAGCAGGCATCGGTAATCGACTTGCCGTAGCACAGGCTTTGGCCTTCAACCACGGCCTGATTCCCTTCTTCGATAAAGCTTTCAGCCATGATCCCGGCAATGGCAGTGGAGCCAGCGCGAATTTGTGCCATCACATTTTCAGCCACTTCCAGCTGCTTTTTGTGATTCTTTTGGCTGTTGCCGTGGGAGAAGTCAATCACCATGCCGGTGTCGATACCGGAGGCTTTGAGCTGCTCATGGGCCTTGTGTACATGCTCCTCGGCATAATTCGGGGCTTTGCCGCCGCGCAGAATAATGTGACCGAAGGGGTTACCGTGGGTGCGGTACACCGACATGTGGCCGTCCTTATCGGGCGAGTAGAAGATGTGCGGTACTTTGGCGGCGCGCACGGCGTCTACGGCGATATTGATGTTGCCGTCGGTGCCGTTTTTAAAGCCGACCGGGCAAGACAGTGCCGAGGCCATTTCGCGGTGGATTTGGCTTTCGGTGGTGCGGGCACCAATGGCACCCCAGGTGATAAGGTCGGCGATGTACTGACCGTTCACCATATCCAAAAACTCGGTGGCGATGGGCAGTTTAAGCTCGGTAATTTGCTGCAGCAGGTGACGCGCTTTACGCAGGCCCTTGTTGGCGCTGAAGCTGCCATCGAGATCCGGATCGGAAATCAGGCCTTTCCAGCCGACAATGGTACGCGGCTTTTCAAAGTAGACCCGCATCAGGATGCAGAGGTCTTCTTTGAGTTCAAAGTGCAGTGCAGACAAACGAGACGCATAGTCCAGCGCCGCTTCGGTGTCGTGAATAGAGCAGGGACCGATGATGACGAGCAGGCGTTTGTCTTCGCCGGTGAGAATGGCTTCCACCTCACGGCGCTGGGCCACCAGATAATCGGCCGCATCCTGGGTCAGCGGGTATTCCGCCGCCAGCTGCGAAGGAGAAATTACTTTACACAGAAGGGATGTACGTAGTTCGTCAGTCTTGATTGTCATTCAGCATACCGGTATTCGTGCGGGCTTATCGCCAGATTGAACCGGATTATAACCAATAGTGACGGGCTGCACAGTGCCGATTGGGCAATAAATCGACAACCGTGCAACGAATTTGATTTAAGTTAGATCCAAAATCCGCCGAAGGTGGCTTAGAACATGTGCCGCTCGAGGCCTGTCATATCAAGAATTTTGGTGGCAATTTCTTCCACCGAGTGATTGGTGGTGTCTATATAAGGAATGCGTTCCTTCTTAAACAGCATTTCCACCTCTTTGACTTCAAGGCGGCACTGGCGCAGGGACGAGTAGCGGCTGTTCTCCATCCGGCTTTGGCGAATTTCCTGCAAGCGCACCGGATCGATAGTCAGGCCAAACACCTTATGTTTGTTGCGCTTCAAAGCTTCAGGCAGCTTTAAGTTATCCATGTCATCCTCAGTAAAAGGATAGTTCGCGGCCTTTACCCCAAATTGCATCGACAGATACAGGCTCGATGGGGTTTTGCCGCAGCGGGACACGCCGCACAGGATAATGTCGGCTTTATCCATGTGTTTTAAGGTCTGGCCGTCGTCATTTTCCATGGCAAAGTTAATGGCATCGATGCGTGCTTCATAACTGTGATTGGCTTTGCCGTGGGTGCGATGCAGCACCGGCGCTGCGCTGACGCCTAATTGTTGTTCAAGTGGCGCCACGAAGGTGTTCAAAAAGTCATAATCCAGCCCTTCGCTGGAATAGATAACCTCTCTTATCTCCGGCTTTACGATGGAATGAAATACCAGCGGCCGCTCACCTGTTGTAATAAAACTATCATTTATCTGCTTTTTTACCGCCTCGGCTTTGCTGTTTGTTTCGACAAACGGGATGGTAATTGCTTCAAATTCAATGGGAAATTGTGAAAGTACAGCATGGCCGAAAACTTCTGCCGTGATAGCGGTTCCATCGGAAATGTAGAAAACTTTACGAGCCATACCAACCTCATGTAGTAATAAAATTACAAATAAAATTATAGATTTACGCTGATTGCACCGAAGTGTAAAATGCCGCTGCCCCGGTGTGAAGGGGCCAACCATATAAACATGCGGAGATAGAACTGTGCAGCAATATGTACTCTGGTATCAGGAATTGGGCATGGGCGACGTCAACAAGGTTGGCGGCAAGAACGCTTCCCTTGGTGAGATGATCAGTAATCTGGCCAACGCAGGTGTTCAGGTTCCCGGTGGCTTTGCGACCACGGCTCATGCTTTTAATGAGTTCCTTGAGCAAAGCGGAGTAAACCAGAAGATTTATGACATTCTTGACACCCTGGACGTCGATGATGTTAACGCACTGGCGAAAGTAGGTGCACAGATCAGACAGTGGGTTATCGACACCCCTTTCCAACCCGAGCTTGAAAAAGCCATTCACGACGCGTACAACAAGTTAGCCAGCGAAACCAAGGATGCATCCTTCGCCGTTCGCTCATCTGCTACCGCGGAAGACATGCCAGATGCCTCTTTTGCCGGTCAGCAGGAAACCTTCCTGAACGTGAAGGGCTTTGATGCCGTATTGGTGGCCATCAAGCACGTATTCGCTTCTCTCTTCAACGATCGCGCCATTTCTTACCGCGTTCACCAGGGTTATGACCACCGCGGTGTGGCTTTGTCTGCCGGCGTGCAGCGCATGGTACGCTCCGACAAGGCCTCTTCCGGTGTGATGTTCACCATCGACACCGAATCCGGTAACGATGACGTGGTGTTCGTGACCTCTTCTTACGGCCTGGGTGAAATGGTGGTGCAGGGCGCCGTTAACCCAGACGAATTCTATGTTCACAAACCAACCCTGAGCGCCGGCCATCAGGCCGTGGTTCGCCGCAACATCGGTTCCAAGCTTATTCAGATGGTCTACTCAGACGATCTTTCACACGGTAAGCAGGTGAAAATTGAAGATGTTAGCGTGGAAAACCGCCGTCAGTTCTCTATCAACGATGCTGAAGTGATGGAACTGGCCAAGCAGGCCATCATCATCGAAAAACACTATGGTCGTCCGATGGACATCGAGTGGGCCAAAGACGGTAACGACGGCAAGCTGTACATAGTTCAAGCCCGTCCTGAAACCGTGCGTTCACGTGAAGACGTGCAGCTGATTGAGCGTTATCACTTAAAGAGCCGCGGCGCTGTCATAAGCGAAGGTCGCGCCATCGGCCACAAAGTGGGCAGTGGTGTTGCCAAGGTGCTGAAGTCCATTGATGAAATGGACAAAATTCAGCCAGGCGATGTACTGGTTACCGACATGACCGACCCGGATTGGGAACCTATCATGAAGCGCGCCAGCGCCATCGTGACCAACCGTGGCGGCCGTACCTGTCACGCGGCCATTATCGCCCGTGAACTGGGAGTGCCTGCCGTTGTAGGTTGTGGTGACGTGACCGACCGTATTCAGAACGGCCAGTTGGTGACTGTATCCTGCGCCGAAGGCGACACCGGCTTTATCTACGAAGGCAAACAGGAGTTCGAAGTGATCTCCAGCCGCGTGGATGCCATGCCTGCGCTGCCAATGAAGATTATGATGAACGTGGGTAACCCGGACCGCGCCTTTGACTTCGCCCGTCTGCCAAACGAGGGTGTGGGTCTGGCCCGTCTTGAATTCATCATCAACCGCATGATTGGTATTCACCCCAAGGCGCTGCTTGAGTTCAACCAGCAGGAAGCTGCCCTGCAGGAAGAAATCAACGAGATGATCGCCGGTTACGACTCACCGGTTGAGTACTACGTAGCCCGTCTGGTTGAAGGTATTGCCACTATCGCGGCCGCCTTCCATCCGAAGAAGGTGATTGTGCGTATGTCTGACTTCAAGTCAAACGAGTATGCCAACCTGGTAGGCGGTGACCGCTACGAGCCGGAAGAAGAAAACCCGATGCTGGGCTTCCGCGGCGCCAGCCGTTATATCTCTGAATCGTTCCGTGACTGTTTTGCCCTCGAGTGTGAAGCCATCAAGCGCGTTCGCAACGACATGGGCCTGAAAAACGTGGAAATCATGATCCCGTTCGTGCGCACTTTGGGTGAAGCCGAGCAGGTGATTGAACTCCTGAAAGAACAGGGCCTGGAGCGTGGTAAAGACGGTCTGCGCGTTATCATGATGTGCGAGCTGCCATCCAACGCGCTGCTGGCCGAGCAGTTCCTTGAGCACTTCGATGGCTTCTCCATCGGCTCTAACGACCTGACGCAGCTGACCTTGGGTCTGGACCGTGACTCTGGCATCATCAGCCACCTGTTCGATGAGCGTAACGATGCCGTGAAGGCGCTGCTCGCCATGGCCATCAAGGCTGCCAAGGCCAAGGGCGCTTACGTGGGTATTTGTGGCCAGGGTCCATCGGATCACGCCGACTTCGCCGCCTGGCTGGTGGAGCAGGGCATTGATACCGTGTCATTGAACCCTGACACTGTGATTGATACCTGGCTGTACCTCGCCGAAGCCCACGGCTAAGGCCAGTTCGGGTAAAGACCTGGGTCACATAGATGCAGGTTTTTACCTGACCGTAACAAAAGCCGCTTTTTAGCGGCTTTTTTTTTGTTTATCATGCCGGAACAAAACAACAACACAGACGCCGTGCATGTTACCCCTGCTTTCTCACCAGCAAACCCTGGAACCTGTTTATGCTGCCTTTTTAGCAGCACTCGCCCCCCAGTTTGAGGGCGATATCGATAGCCGTTACAGCGCCCGTATCGTTCAGGCAACCGATAACTCTGTGTATCAATTTTTGCCTCAGGCGGTGCTGTATCCCAAAAGCAGCGACGATGTGCAGCGGGTAATGAAGCTTGCCGCCAGTGATGAGTTTCGCGAGGTTGTGTTCAGCGCCCGCGGCGGCGGCACCGGCACCAATGGCCAATCACTGACCCACGGTCTTATTCTCGACTTGTCCCGCTATCTGAATAAGGTATTGGAAATCAATGCCGAAGAAGGCTGGGCGCGGGTGCAGGCCGGGGTGGTGAAAGATGCGCTCAACGATGCGCTGTTGCCCCACGGCTTCTTTTTCAGCCCGGACTTGTCGACCTCCAACCGCGCAACCCTGGGCGGAATGATTAATACCGATGCCTCGGGCGCAGGCTCGCTGGTGTACGGCAAGACGTCAGATCATGTGCTTGGGCTCAAAAGCGTACTGATTGATGGCTCTGTGCTCGACACAGCGCCCATGGCGGCTTCGCTGCTTACCTCGGTGAATGAGCAAAGCCTCGCCGGCAGGCTGATATCTGCTATCTCCACAGTGTGCCGCGACAAGCGGGCGCTGGTTAAACAGCGCTTCCCCCGGCTTAACCGCTTTTTGACCGGTTATGATTTGGAGCACGTGTGGGATGACGACCTGACCCAGTTCGACTTGAGCCGTATTCTCACCGGCTCTGAAGGCACGCTGGCGGTGATAGTCGAGGCCAAAATCAACCTCACGCCGCTGCCCAAACACCGCGCCATGGTCAATATCAAGTACGATTCCTTTGAGTCGGCGCTGCGTCACGCGCCATCGCTGGTGGCCGCAAACGCCACCGTGGTGGAAACCGTCGACTCCAAAGTGCTTGGTCTTGCCCGTGAAGACATTGTCTGGCATTCGGTCAGTGAGCTTATTCAGGAAGTGCCCGGCAAGCGTATCGATGGCCTCAATATGGTCGAATTTGCCGGTGATGAGGCCGAGGTAAGGGCAAAACTGTCGGCGCTTGAAGCGGTGCTTGCAGAGCAAATCGAAAACGGCGAGTGCGGTGTGGTGGGTTTCCAAAGCACCCACGATAAGGGCAGCATCGAGAAAATTTACGCCATGCGTAAAAAGGCCGTGGGCCTTCTTGGTGCCACCAAGGGTAGCCGTAAACCCATCGCCTTTGCAGAAGACACAGCCGTGCCGCCGGAGAAACTCGCCGACTTTATCATGGAATTTCGTGCGCTCCTTGATGGCCATAAACTGCAATATGGCATGTTTGGCCATGTGGATGCAGGTGTGCTGCACGTGCGGCCTGCGCTGGATATGTGCGACCCCTTGGATGAAAAGCTGCTGCGGACCATTTCCGATGAAGTGGCGGCGCTCACCCTGAAATACGGCGGTTTGATGTGGGGCGAGCACGGCAAGGGCGTGCGCGGCGAGTACGGCCCGTCGGTGTTTGGCGACGAGCTTTATGGCGTGCTGCAGGACATCAAGGGCTGGTTTGACCCGGACGATCGCTTAAACCCCGGCAAGCTGGTGGCGCCAAAGGATAAGGGCGAGCTCTTTTACAATGTTGACAGCGCCAAGCGCGGCAGTTTTGACCGGCAAATTCCCGTTAAAGTGCGTGAAGCCTTCCCGGATGTGATGAACTGTAACGGCAACGGCCTGTGTTTTAACTACTCGGCCTATTCGCCCATGTGTCCGTCGTTCAAGGCAACCGGCGATCGTATTCAATCCCCAAAGGGCCGCTCGTCGCTGATGCGCGAGTGGCTGCGGCTCCTCGAAGCCGAAGGCGTGGATGTGGAGGCGCTTGCCAAATCCAAGCCGCTTGGGCTGCTGCAGCGGGCGCAAAATACCTTAAAAGCCAAGGAAGAGTATGATTACTCCCACGAGGTGATGGAATCCTTAAAGGGTTGTCTTGCCTGTAAGGCCTGCTCAGGTCAGTGCCCGGTCAAGGTGGATGTGCCCAAGTTCCGCGCCCAGTTTTTCAATATCTACTATCAGCGCTACCTGCGTCCGCCCAAAGACTATCTGGTGGCCGGCATTGAAGATGCGCTGCCCCTGATGGCCAAGGCTCCCAAACTGGTGAATGCACTGTCGCAAAACAGCCTGTCCCAGTGGGTGATTAAAAAGGCCATTGGCTATGTGGATGCGCCCAAGCTGTCGGTGCCGACTCTTAAGCAGCGGCTCGATAGTCATCCAAGCCTTGGCTACGACCTTGATTCGTTAAAGCGCATTCCGCAAACCGAGCGTCGCCGCTATGTGTTGGTAGCGCAGGACCCGTTTAACAGTTTTTACGATGCAGGTTTGGTGTATCACTTCGTAAAACTGATTGAAAAACTCGGTTTTAAACCTGTACTGCTGCCCTTTAAACCCAACGGCAAACCGTCACACATCAAGGGATTTCTCGATAAGTTTGCCGCCACCGCAGGCTCGGCAGCGGCGTTTTTCAACGAGCTTGCCAGATTGAATATTCCTATGGTGGGCGTGGATCCGGCCATGGTGCTGGTGTACCGCGACGAATATAAGGTTGCACTGGGTGATAAGCGGGGCGATTTTAACATTCAGCTGGTGAACGAGTGGCTGATGGACGTGATTGGCAGCATGCCATCACGGGATGCCTGCGGCCGCAGCTTTACTTGGTTCAGCCACTGCACCGAATCCACCGCCAAGCCAGGTACCGCCAAGGAGTGGAGCCACATTTTTGCGCATTTCGGCGCGGCCCTGAAGGTGAAAAACCTTGGCTGCTGCGGCATGGCCGGCACCTACGGCCACGAGCTTGAAAACCTCGAACGCTCACAAAAGCTCTACGATATGTCGTGGAAAGAGGGCATTGAGGCGACCTCCCGTGAGCAAATTCTGGTATCGGGTTATTCGTGCCGCTCGCAGGTAAAGCGCTTTTCCGGTTTCAGGCCCAAGCATCCGCTGGAAGCCCTGCTTGAGCTGGTGTAAGCGCTGGTATAAGCGCGGGTATCTCTGCTGGTGTAAGCGCTGGTATAAGCGCGGGTATCTCTGCTGGTATAACGGCGAGAAGGATGACTAATATTGATAAAAGGCCCGCAGGGGCCTTTTTTGTCACGGAGCGGATGAATGACACATAAAGCTGACAGCAACTCTGCCCAATTGGTTGCAGAAGCACTCACCGAGCTTGGCGTGAGCCGCAACCCGAATCTTGGCTCTAATCCCTCACTTCATCAAGACCTTAAGGGGAGGGACGAGCCAAAGCTTTGCTCGCCTGCGCCGCTTTTTCATATCGATGCCGATGGCCACTGGCATTATCAGGGTTCACCGCTGCCTGATAAGTTTGCCAGGCTGTTTATAACGATACTTCGCCCCGAGCCTGCGGCCATCGCTACGGAAAAAGCTTTGGCAAAAAGCATGACGTCAGCACCGCCTGAACTTACGAACGGGCACGCAAACGACAGGCAGAGCGCTGCGAGCGATGAACCTGGCTGGCAGCTGGTTACGCCGTTTGAGCGGGTAAGGGTATCGGTCAGCCTCGCGCCTGTGATTATTGTGGATGTTGAGCCGACTGACAGCGGTTATCTTCTCACCTCAGTGCTTGGCCACGAATACACTGTGCCGAGCGCCGCGATTGAACCTGATGACAAGGGCGTGCGTATTCATTTGCCGGACGGGCTTTTGGGCGCCATGAGCCGCAGCTGTTATTACCGCTTTGCCGAGCTTTTGATTGACGACCAAAGTTGAAATTGCGCTGCCCGCCTAGTTTATTGGGCTTTAGGTGATAGTATTAGTTGAGGTGGTCAGGAAAGCTCACCCGTGCCTGAACCCTTGTGTTGTCACTGAGGAGGTGCTGTTTGAATCGTCAGGAAAGTCTTGGTTATCTGGTGTCCCATCTCAACGTGGCCATTGCCAACGAGCTGGATCAACGCCTTAAGCGCTATCAGCTGGATATCAAACTCTGGCCGGTGCTGTTTGCGCTGTGGCAGGAGGAGGGGATTTCGCAGACTGAGCTGTCAAAGCGCTGCGACGTCGCCAACTACACTATGACCCGGCTTTTGGATCAGCTGCAGGTACAGGGGCTCATTACCCGTCATCAGGAAGCCGATAACCGCCGTGCGTTTCAAATATTTCTTACCGACGAGGGTAAGGCGCTGGAGCAGGACTTAATTCGCGAAGCGGAGCGGGTGAATGAGCTGTTTATGGCAGAGCTTGACAGCACTGAGCAGGAAACCCTGATGCAACTCCTTATCAAGATAAACCGACTGTAAACCTTCGTTACGCCCGCAAAACGCGTTCGCATCTGCAAATTTTCTCTATTTCGCTTCATAGTGCATTTGGTCGGTGTTTTTGCTCATTGCCTCTTGGGTTTTGTCGTTCATTGTTTCAGCTCATCCATTCAGTCCATTCAGCCCGGCACTGCCATGCCGAAGCTATCCTCTGTGCCTCAATGCTAATGCGGGAAAAACGCAGCAAAAAAACACGCGACAAAAAAGGCTGCACCTTTGGCAGCCTTTGCTTGGCTCTTGCATCGCTTTGGATAATTGTCCGGGAGCCTATACCTGCATGGTCAAAAGCAGCAGCGAGCCCAAAACCCCAAGCCCCAGCAAGCCTTGCCACAGCATAGCCCGTGACCTGTGCAGTTGCTCTTTGCCTTGTTTAAGGCTCGCAACCAGCTCGCCTTTTTTGTAGATGCGGCACATGATCTCTTCGGTTTGTGGGTCAATCAGCAGCTGAAAACGCGCCCGGTGGCCGTCGTGCAAAGGGATGCTGTGCTCGCTTTGGCCGCCGAAATTCAGTTTGCTCGACACCATTTTGCCATTCACAAACACACGCTCGAGACCAAACCAGTCGCTCGCCTTCAGCTCGACACAATCCTGATTGAGACAGTACTTGAATGAGATCATTACACGCTCCGTCCTGTAGGGGGGCTTCTAAGTCAAGCAAAGGGATGATGGCTTTGCCAGTGGTTTGGCAAAGACTTTTAGTCGAATATCCCTATCCCGCTGACAGGTCTGGATAATTTGATTGGGAAAAAATTTTTGCGTGGCAGCTGGGCATTTAAGGCTATAAAAGAGAAGAGGGAAGTCTAGGACTTCCCTCTTCATTCTGCGCTGATGATTGATATCAGAGCTTATTTTTTAGCGGCATCAATGATGGCGCGGGCCATTTCGTCGGCAACGGCAGCGGTGGTGCGGTTTTGCGCATCAGCTGCGGCGAAGATGGTCAGCAGGGTATCGTAAATCTTTTCGACTTTGGCCGTAGACTTGGCCGCATCGTAGTTGTTTTCAAAAGAGACGTTGATAATGCCGCCGGCGTTAATCACATAATCAGGGGCGTACAGAATGCCCATATCTTTAAGGATCTGACCATGGCGCGGCTCGGCCAGCTGGTTATTGGCGCAGCCTGCAATGATTTTGGCTTTCAGCAGCGGCAGGGTGGCATCATTGATGGTGGCACCAAGGGCGCAGGGGGCATACACATCAACATCCTGTACGTAGATATCCTGCGGCGCCACCACAGTAGCACCAAACTCGGTGGCCACGCGGTCAAGGGATGGCTGATGGATATCGGTGACGATAAGCTTGGCACCGGCGTCGTGCAGGTGTTTACACAGGTAGTAACCCACGTGGCCCACGCCCTGAACAGAGATGGTCAGGCCTTCGAGGCTGTCGCTGCCGCGCTGATGCTTAACCGCGGCCTTGATGCCAAGGTAGGTGCCAAGGGCGGTGAAAGGAGACGGATCGCCACTCTTGCCTTCAAGACCCGCCATGTAGGGCGTTTCCTGATGGGCAATCATGATATCCGCTGTGGTGGTGCCAACGTCTTCGGCTGAATAGTATTTGCCACCCAGGGTGTTGATAAAGCGGCCAAAGGCGCGGAACAGTTTTTCTCTGTCCTGGGTCTTGGGATCGGCGATGATCACCGACTTGCCACCGCCCATGGTCAGGCCGGCCAGGGCGTTTTTGTAAGTCATGCCGCGGGAGAGGCGCAGCACATCGGTCAGGGCTTCGTCATCGGACTGGTAGTTCCACATCCGGCAGCCGCCGACGGCTGGACCAAGGTTGGTATTGTGAACCGCGATAATTGCCTTCAGGCCACTTTCCTTGTCATGACAGAAAACCACCTGTTCATGCTCGTCAAAAGATACATGATTGAATACAGCCACGTTTGAGGATCTCCGCATTGGCGATAAAAATGCCGCAGGCGCTGTGCCTGCGGTCGTTATATTTATTGCGAAACCATAGCATTTAGGGATACTCTCAACCAAGCCCAAGGGTCGATTTATTGTGAACTGCGTGGCAATTTTGCTTTCCACTTTACGTCAACGTAAAGTTATGGCAGTCTCACAGCGAGCCCGTCCCATCAGAATGCCCATTCAACGCGGCTGTTTGCACGGTATAACAATAAGATAGGAAAGAAGTATGTCTGAGCCAATTCAAGAGCCACAAGTAGATACAGCAGCACCCGATCAAGAGGCTCTGCGTCAGGAATGGGTTCGTACCCAGTTTCAGAAGGCCAACCGTTTTCTGGCCGAAAAAGGTATTCTGCCCGGCAAGGTGCTGGTGGATGAAAGCCGCTACCTTGCGCCCTATGTTGCTGTGTGGAAAATGGAAGCGCAAAAGCCTGCCAAGCAGCTTTTTTGGGTCATGTCCGGCGATGTGCCGACCGATTATGTGGATGTGAAAGTGGCCAAAACCGCCCGTGATGCGCTGCGCCATTTCTCGATGATGTGGCAGCTTAAGGCTGAAAACCTTATTCAGTCCGGTGCGGTGAAAGATCCAACCCAGGCCAAGTTTGCTAATCTGCTGATTTCCCGCGCCGAGAGCCTGTATAAAATTCAGGCCGACGAGAAGCTATGGGGCTGATGCGGCTTAAGTGCTGCCGCTTGACATAAGAAACCCGCAGCGGCATAAAACAAGCGGCATCGGCTTAAGATCCCAGCAAAACAAAAGGCACCCAAGGGTGCCTTTTGTGTCTCTGTTGCTTTTGTGCCTGACAAGCGTCTGGCACTGAGTCCTCAGATATTTGGCTGTTACTCTTCTGCGAGGTAGTAATAGCCGGACTTGAGCATCTGCACGAAAAACGCCTGCCAGTGCGGCGTAAGTGCAAGCTCGGCGTCCACCACCACGTCATTGGCCACCGCAATGAGCTGGTCATCGCTCGCGCCATCAATCACATAGGCTTCACCGGCGATAAAGAGGCGCGGCGCGCTGTCGCCCTGCATGCGCAGCACTTTAAGGCCGCCGATGCGGCGAAGCAGAGCGCCGTCATCGAGCGCATCCGCAAGCTCATCGGCATCCAGCGATTCGTCTTCCTGCACATCAAGCTCAAAGCGGTTCTGGCTTAAGAGCTTACCAAGCAGCTTGGCAACCGTGTCGCCATCGTCACACAGCTCCCGAATGAGCGCCATAATGCCCTGTTGCTCGGCAAGGCTTACCACGCCGTGACTCTCGGCACCGGGGCTTGAGATAAATCGCTTGTGGCCCTTGTCTTCGTCCATCAGCTGATCGGCGATTTGGCCGGCAAGCTCCTGTTGGCTGGGGGCACGGAACCCCATGGAGTAGGACAGCGCCAATGTGAGGGTTTCGCCCTGGTGGGGGAAGCCGGGCGGAATGTAGAGCACATCGCCTTTTTCAAGCACCACATCGATGATGGGCTCAAAATCTTCAATCAGCATGGAGTTTGGGTTACCACCGCGGCGGCTGTAGTTGCCCTTTGGCCCCACGGTCCAGCGGCGACGGCCTTCACCCTGAATAATGAACACATCGTAGTTGTCGATGTGTGGCCCAACGCCGCCGTTTGGCGTGGCAAACGACACCATCAGATCGTCAAAGCGCCAGTCCGGCAAAAAGCGGAATGCTTCGACCAGGGGCTGTGCGTCGGGATACCAGTGGTTAACGGCTTGCACCAACAGCTGCCAGCCTTCTTCGCCAAACTGGTCGTAATCCTCAAAGGGGCCGGAAATCACTTCCCAGTCATCGCCCTTGGTGACCACCACGCGGCTTGAGATCTCTTCTTCACAGGCAAGGCCTGCCAGCTCGTCGGCGGCGATAGGGTCGACAAAGTCGGGGAAAGCACCTTTATAAACCTTGGGAGCTTGTTGCCAGTCGTTGGCCAAAAAGGCCTGGGTATCGAAATTGAGCTTGTACATAGGTTAAAAAAGGCGGCTTGGTTTCCCGCGCCGCCTCTCCATCAGTGGATTAGATAAGGTCGTCCACGAAGGCTTCGGCGCGGCCGATGTAGCTTGCCGGCGTCATCTTCTTGAGCTCGGCTTTCACCGGCTCAGGCAGTTCGAGGCCATCGATAAAGGCAGCCAGCTGCGGGCCATCGATACGCTTGCCACGGGTCAGCTCTTTCAGCTTCTCGTAGGGCTTTTCGATGCCGTAACGGCGCATCACGGTTTGTACCGGCTCGGCCAGTACTTCCCAGTTGCTGTCGAGTTCAGCGGCCAGGCTTGCTTCGTTCACTTCCAGCTTGCTGATCCCCTTGAGCGTCGCCTGATAGGCGATGATGCTGTGGGCTACGCCCACACCCAGGGTGCGCAGTACGGTGGAGTCAGTCAGATCGCGCTGCCAGCGGGAAACTGGCAGTTTGGAGGCCAGGTGCTGCATCAGCGCGTTGGCGATACCCAGGTTGCCTTCGGAGTTTTCGAAGTCGATAGGGTTAACCTTGTGCGGCATGGTAGAAGAGCCGATTTCGCCGGCGATGGTCTTCTGCTTGAAGTGACCCAGGGCAATGTAACCCCAGATGTCACGGTCGAAGTCAATCAGAATGGTGTTGAAGCGGGCGAGGGCATCAAACAGCTCGGCGATGTAATCGTGCGGCTCAATCTGCGTGGTGTAAGGGTTCCAGCTAAGGCCGAGGCTGGTCACAAAACGCTGGGACAGCGCATGCCAGTCAACTTCAGGGTAGGCAGACAGGTGGGCGTTGTAGTTACCCACGGCGCCGTTGATTTTACCGAGGATTTCCACGGCCTTGATGTGGGCAACCTGACGCTCAAGACGAACCACCACGTTGGCCATTTCTTTACCAAGGGTGGTAGGAGAGGCTGGCTGACCGTGGGTGCGTGACATCATGGGCACGCTCTTGTAGGTCTTGGCCAGCGCCTTGATGGCATCGATGATTTTCTGGCAGTAAGGCAGCAGCACGTCTTCGCGGGCGGCCTTGAGCATCAAACCGTGGGACAGGTTGTTGATGTCTTCAGAGGTACAGGCAAAATGCACAAACTCGTCAACGGCCTTGAGCTCGGTGTTGTTGCCAAATTGCTCTTTAATAAAGTACTCAACCGCTTTCACGTCGTGGTTGGTGGTGGCTTCAATGGCTTTCACCCGCAGGGCATGGGTTTCGCTGAAGTTGTCTTTGATGCCATCGAGCAGTGCCAGTGCTTCTTCGCTGAAGGGCGGCACTTCTTCGATTTCGGGGCAGCTGGACAGCAGCTTGAGCCAGTTGATTTCAACCTGAACCCGATACTTGGTGAGACCGAACTCGCTGAAGATCCCACGCAGTTCGGCGGCTTTGCTGCCATAGCGGCCGTCGACCGGGGAGATAGCTGTCAGTGCGGAAAGTTCCATTGATAAGCTCCTTAATGGAAAGGCTTTATTTGTTTATAGGGTAAGATTTTTCTTTGCTGTATCGACAATGGCCTTGCGGGCAAACACCAGATGGCGGCGCTTGCCACCGAGCTGGCGCCACAATACGGCACTGCGCATCGCTGCAAGCAGCAGGGCGCGGATTTTTTGCTGTACCAGCGGCCGCTGCAGCACATTGGGGTTACCTGTGATCTGCAGTTTCGGGCCAAGATTACTGATGATATCGCTGTAAATGCTGGCGAGATTGGCTATCACCTGCTCATCTGTGATAGCAAAGTGATTGAGCTGGCGATGAATTTGATTGATGCGCTCAGACAGCATACCAAGGGCGGAATTACTGCGTGACAGCTTGCGCTCAAGTGCCAGCAGTCCTACCAGATAGCGGGTCATCTCGACGTCTTTATGCTCGCCATCGCCAAGCTGATTCAAAATCCACTTATAGCCCACCTGAAGCTGCACTTTGTCGGCGTACACATCTTCGGGCTGCTCAGGATTGGTCACCAGAATGGTGTTTAAACTCGCGGTCATGGCGTCGGTGTCACTGTCGCCGTGGCGGGCAATATACTGCACCTGTGACAGCGCCTGCAGTATGCCGGCAAAGGCCATGGTGCGTGCTTGCATTTGACTCATGGCTCACTCCTTGATGAGTGAGTCGATGATGCCGCCGCCAAGGCAGACTTCACCGTCGTAAAACACTGCCGACTGGCCCGGCGTTACCGCGGCCACCGGCTCATCGAACAGCACTTCGATGGTTTGTGCATCGATAATTTTCACGCTGCAGGGGATATCCTGCTGGCGATAGCGGGTTTTCACGGTAATGCGCGCGCCATCGGCGGGGCCTTTACGGTCAACCCAGTGCAGCTGATTAACCCGCATGCCTTTGGACATCAGCCGTGGGTGCTCATGGCCCTGGGCCACCACCAGTACGTTGCGGGCCATGTCTTTGTCGACCACATACCAGGGGTCGTCGTTTGAATTTTTCATGCCACCAATGCCAAGGCCTTTGCGCTGGCCGAGGGTGTGGTACATCAAGCCTTCGTGACGGCCGATAATGTCGCCTTCTGGCGTCTCGATGTTGCCGGGCTGAGCAGGCAGGTAGGTGGCGAGGAAGTCTTTGAACTTACGCTCACCGATAAAGCAGATACCAGTGGAGTCTTTCTTATCATGGGTGATAAGACCTTGCTCTTCGGCGATGCGGCGCACCTCGGGTTTTTCAAGCTCGCCTACCGGAAACAGGCTGCGGGCAACCTGCTCGTGGCTTAGGGTGTACAAAAAGTAGCTTTGATCTTTATTGCCATCGATACCGCGCAGCATTTCGGTTTTGCCGTCGGTGTCGCGGCGGCGCACATAGTGGCCCATGGCGATGTAATCGGCATCGAGAATGTCGTCGGCAAATTCAAGGAAGGCTTTGAATTTGATTTCTTTGTTGCACATGATGTCGGGATTCGGGGTACGGCCTGCCTTGTATTCGGCGAGGAAGTACTCAAACACGTTATCCCAGTATTCGGCGGCAAAGTTGACCGTGTGCAGCTTGATGCCAAGCTTGTCGCACACCGCCTGAGCATCTTTGAGATCCTCAGCGGCGGCGCAGTATTCGTCCGTGTCGTCTTCTTCCCAGTTTTTCATGAACAGGCCTTCAACCTGATACCCCTGTTGTTTCAGAAGGTAAGCAGAGACAGAAGAGTCCACACCGCCGGACATGCCGACAATGACTTTTTTGCTGCTGTTGGCAGCAATTTCAGCGGGAGAAGCTGTAGTTGACGTCATACGTTGAAAAAGATCCTTTCGAGTAACCAATCAGCGCCCAAGCCCATGCAGCGTATTAACTGCACTGCAGCTGACTCATTGCAGCTTTACTGTGGCGTTTTCGCGGGGGCATATTCTATCACGGATTGCCCTTTGCGGCTATGGAAAGAAGAGTGCTGTCAAGGAGCTCCAGTGTGCAGCCCTTGCCGGCTAGACAATCATGGATGCAGCGGCTGACCAGCGGGCTTCTGAGGCTGCGGCTGCCCGAATCGATGTCATCAAGGCTCAGCCAGTGCAGGGCATGGATGGCACTGTCTTTGGGGGAGCTTTGGCACTGACTTTCAAGCTCGACCAAAAAGGTGAAACGCAAAAACGCGAGGGTGCTGCTGGCACTGAACTGATACACGCCAATCAGTTTGGACGGCGACGCCTCTATGCCAGTTTCTTCATAAAGCTCCCGTTTGCAGGCATCAATCAGTGATTCATTGGCTTCAAGGTGCCCTGCGGGCTGATTGAACACCGATTTGCCATCGATGATTTCTTCCACCATCAGAAACTTACCGTCGCAGTGCACCACACAGGCCACGGTCACATTGGGTTTGTAGCGCTCCATTCAGGTCTCCCCATGACTATACAATGATGACAATCGGTT
This sequence comes from Shewanella jiangmenensis, assembly GCF_018596335.1. Lineage (GTDB taxonomy): Bacteria > Pseudomonadota > Gammaproteobacteria > Enterobacterales > Shewanellaceae > Shewanella > Shewanella jiangmenensis. The sequence goes on from NZ_JAHEPS010000006.1 coordinate 132,390, forward strand.
AATTAAATGCAGCCGCTAGAAAGCTGAAAAGCGTTTAAGACCGCCGCTTTCAATAAGCGCGCTGCAACATAGTGTTGTGATGCCGCAGTCTGTGAAGCCGCGGTTTACACACTAGCGGCCAAGGCTGTTACGAAGGGCGGCAATCTCATCCTGACTCAAGAGCCGGTACTCGCCGCTGCCAAGGGCGCCCAGCTGCAGCTCACCCATGGCGGCCCGTACCAGACGCAGTGTCGGATGGCCGATGTGCGCCGTCATGCGCCGCACCTGGCGGTTACGGCCTTCGCAAATCTGAATTTCAAGCCAGCAGTCCGGAATACTTTTTCGCTCCCGAACCGGCGGGGTTCGCGGCCACAGGCTTGGCGGCTCGATGCGCTGCACTTTGGCGGGCAGGGTGGGGCCATCGTTGAGCACAACACCCTGGCGTAATTGTTCCAGCTTGGCTTCATCGGGAATACCTTCTACCTGCACCCAGTAGGTTTTAAAGGTTTGTTTTTTCGGCTCAGTCAGCCGTGACTGCAATTTACCGTCGTTGGTTAGCACGAGCAGGCCCTCACTGTCCCGGTCAAGTCGGCCTGCGGCATAGATCCCGGGCAGTGGAATAAAGTCTTTCAGGGTTGCCCGTCCTGTTTCGTCGGTAAACTGGCACAGCACGTCAAAGGGTTTGTTAAAAAGCAGCACTTTGACATCCTGAGGCGCGATTGCTGCTCTGGCAGTTGCGGCTCTGGTGCTTGCCTTTCTAGCGCTTGCCTTTCTAGCGCTTGGATGAGCGCGCGAAGAAGTAGCATTTGAACCTGCGTGTGAATTGCCGCTGGAGTTGCCCTTGCTGGTTACCCTGGCTCCGGTTTGAGTGCGCTGGCGGTCCTCGCGCTTATTCTGTGCTGTGTTCGAATTGGCTGCCGGACTTTTATTGCTGCTGCGATTGCGGCTGCGCTCACCGGTTGCTTTTGGCGTGGATGTGGGCGATTTGGGGCGGCGGGATGCGGACGACACGGCGGATTGAATTCCTTTGTAGCTGTAGCTGTACACTTGGCAGTGACATAGAGTACCCCCTGTTCGCCCTAAGTGGAATTTGAATCTTGGCCTGAATGCTCTATGATGTCGGCCATAAAAATGTGATCCATGCCCTGCCAGCGGCAGGTGGGTTTCCGGGAGTTTAAGGATGTCCCGGGCGAGGGAGCGGCAACAGGCCCTTTGCGCGCAATTATCGAATAAAAACTATAAATCTTTAATTTACACAATCACGTAGGAAGCAAAATGAAAGATAATTCTCCAACGATTATTTACACCGAAACCGATGAGGCGCCAGCACTCGCTACCCTGTCACTGCTGCCCATCCTTCAGACCTTTGCTGAGCCTGCCGGCGTAAAAATCGAAACCCGTGATATTTCCCTGTCCGGACGTGTTATTGCCGCATTCCCTGAAAAACTGACCGACGCCCAGCGCATCGGCGATCACCTTGCTGAGCTTGGCGAGCTGGCAACCAAGCCTGAAGCCAACATCATCAAGCTGCCGAACATTTCAGCCTCCGTGCCACAGCTCAAAGCCTGTATCAAAGAGCTGCAGGCTCAGGGTTACGACATCCCCAACTACCCTGAAGAGCCTAAGACCGACGAAGAGAAGTCAATCAAGGTTCGTTACGACAAGATTAAAGGCAGTGCGGTAAACCCTGTGCTGCGTGAAGGTAACTCAGATCGCCGCGCGCCGCTGTCAGTGAAAAACTATGCCCGCAAGAACCCTCACTCCATGGGTAAGTGGGCCAGCGATTCCAAGTCTCACGTGTCGCACATGGACGCCGGTGACTTCTACGGCTCAGAGCAGTCTGTGACTGTAGCCGCCGCCGATAGCGTAAGCATTGTTCACACCAGCAAGGCTGGCGTTGAAACTGTTCTTAAATCAGGTCTTAAGCTGCAAGCCGGTGAAATCATCGACTCTGCTGTAATGAGCAAAAACGCGCTGGTTGCCTTCTTTGAGCGCGAAATCGACGCCGCCAAAGCTGAAGACGTGCTGCTGTCGCTGCACCTCAAAGCCACCATGATGAAGGTGTCCGACCCCATCATGTTCGGCCACGCAGTGAAAGTATTCTTCAAGCCACTGTTTGCCAAGCACGCCGCCACCTTCGAGCGTCTGGGTGTGGATGTGAACAACGGTTTTGGTGACGTGGTTGCCAAAATCCAGTCGCTGCCAGAAGCTGAGCGCGCTGCCATTGAAGCCGACATTCAGGCCGTTTACGCCGAGCGTCCAGCCATGGCGATGGTGAACTCCGACAAGGGCATCACCAACCTGCACGTGCCAAGCGATGTGATCATCGACGCCTCTATGCCAGCGGCTATCCGCTCTTCCGGTCAGATGTGGGGCCCGGACGGTCAGCTCAAAGACACCAAGTTTATGATCCCGGACCGCTGCTACGCCGGTGTGTACGATGCCACCATCAGCTTCTGTAAAGAGCACGGCGCGTTCGATCCACGTACCATGGGCACTATCCCCAACGTGGGCCTGATGGCGCAAAAAGCCGAAGAGTACGGCAGCCACGACAAGACCTTTGAAATCACTGAAGATGGCGTAGTGACCGTGGTTAACGCCGCCGGTACTGTGCTGATGAGCCACAATGTGGAAGCCGGTGACATCTTCCGTATGTGTCAGGTGAAAGACGCGCCAATCCAGGATTGGGTGAAGCTCGCTGTTCGCCGCGCCCGTCTGTCTGAGACCCCAGCGGTATTCTGGCTCGACAAAAACCGTGCCCATGACGCTGAGCTTATCAAGAAGGTAGAAGCCTACCTGCCACAGCACGACACCTCAGGTCTGGAAATCCACATCATGTCTCCTGTGGATGCAACCAAGTTCTCGCTGGCGCGCATGAAAGATGGCAAAGACACCATTTCTGTTACCGGCAACGTGCTGCGTGACTACCTCACCGATCTGTTCCCAATCCTTGAGCTCGGTACCAGCGCCAAGATGCTGTCTATCGTGCCATTGATGAACGGCGGCGGCCTGTTTGAAACCGGCGCCGGCGGCAGCGCGCCCAAGCACGTTGAGCAGGTTGAAACCGAAAACTACCTGCGTTGGGATTCACTCGGTGAGTTTCTGGCCCTGGCGGCCTCTTTCGAGCATCTGGCGCAAACCGCCGGTGTGGCGAAAGCACAGGTGCTGGCCGATACCCTGGATACCGCCATCGGTAAGTTCCTCGATGAGAACAAGTCTCCGGCCCGCCGTGTAGGTCAAATCGACAACCGTGGCAGCCACTTCTATCTGGCACTTTACTGGGCACAGGCACTGGCGGCGCAAACCGCAGATGCCGAGCTTGCCGCGCACTTTGGCAAACTGGCTGCATCCCTTGCTGCCAACGAAGAGACAATTCTGGCCGAACTTATCGGCGCCCAGGGCAAGGCCGTGGATTTAGGCGGTTACTATCGCCCGGATTTTGCCAAGGCCAGCGCCGTGATGCGTCCAAGCGCTACCCTCAATGGTTTGATGAGCCACTAACAGGCAATTAAATCCAAAAAGAGAGCTTCGGCTCTCTTTTTGTTTGCGGGCGGGGTTGATAAGAACTGGCAATAAAAAACGTCGGCAAAGATAAGTGTGGAAAAAGAAAAAGACGGACAAAGAAAAAGGCAGGGACTTATCCCTGCCTTTTTTGTACGACCACCAGATATAATTATCTGGCCGGTGTAATTGCCGAAGCGTGCATCCCCTTAGGACCTTGCTCAACTTCGAATTGGACTGGTTGGCCTGCTTTTAGAGTTCGATAGCCTTCCATTTCGATAGTTGAATAGTGAGCAAAGACGTCCTCACCACCTTCATCAGGGCAGATAAACCCGAATCCTTTGGCGTTGTTGAACCATTTAACAGTCCCGCTTGCCATACTTCCACTTCCTTCTGTTGTCTACTTCCCAGTAAGATAGTAAAACCAATAAGCGGGTTCCTAACTCCGCTCGTTGAACAGAATGAAAGCAGTGTAAGCGGATGTCAAGCTAAAATTAACAAAGAGGCAACATCTGCTTAATCAAGTGGTATCAAATGGTCAGGCCAGTTGGTACCCGATTGTTGAGAGGCTAATATAGCTATATGGCGAAAGCAGGAAATATCGAACGGGTTGCCGAGCGTGCTGACACCGAATTAATGCCACCATCCATGTATAAGGTGATCCTGAATAATGACGATTACACCCCCATGGATTTTGTGGTAGAAGTACTGCAGCTGTTCTTCAAAATGAATGAGTATCAGGCAACCGAAATCATGTTGCAGATCCATCATCAGGGGAAGGCAGTATGCGGGGTGTTTCCATTCGGAATTGCCGAAACCAAGGTAGCCCAGGTAAATCAATTTGCCAGGCAAAACCAACATCCGTTACTGTGTTCTCTGGAGAAAGCCTAAAGCCTTTTTTTCAGTAGTAGCGATGCTTTAGATGCAGTTTTAGGGGGTGTTTATGCTGAACAAAGATCTTGAAGTGACGTTGAATCTGGCGTTTCAGCAGGCAAGGGATGCCCGCCACGAGTACATGACCGTTGAGCATTTGCTGCTGGCGCTCATTGACAATCCCTCGGCACAGGATGCCTTGGTAGCCTGTGGCGCCGATATCGACAGACTCAGGGAAGAGGTCGCCACATTCATTTCTCAAACCACGCCTATCATTACCGATCCGAGTGATGACAGGGAAACCCAGCCGACTCTTGGCTTTCAGCGGGTATTGCAGCGGGCGGTGTTTCACGTGCAGTCTTCCGGGCGCAACGAAGTAACCGGCGCCAATGTGCTGGTGGCCATCTTCAGCGAGCAGGAATCACAGGCCGTGTATCTGCTGCGCCGAAGCGACATTACCCGTCTCGATGTGGTCAATTATATTTCCCACGGCTTCTCCAAAAATGAAGATGCGCCGCAGGAATCCGAGCAGGAGCGTATCGAAGATAACTCCGAGCAGGCTGAAGAGCAGCGCAGCATGTTGTCGCAGTTTGCATCAAACCTTAATTTGCTGGCCGCCCAGGGGGTGATTGACCCGCTTATTGGCCGTGAAAACGAAATTGAGCGCTCTATCCAAATTCTTTGCCGGCGGCGCAAAAACAACCCACTGCTGGTGGGTGAGGCCGGTGTCGGTAAAACCGCTATCGCTGAAGGGCTTGCGTACCGCATCGTCAATGACGAAGTGCCGGAGATCATGCGCGACGCCACAGTGTATTCCCTTGATTTAGGGGCGTTGCTTGCTGGCACCAAATACCGCGGCGATTTTGAAAAGCGGCTTAAGAGTTTGCTCAAAGAGCTTACCGCCGACAAGCACGCGATTCTCTTTATCGATGAAATTCATACCATTATCGGTGCAGGCGCTGCGTCCGGTGGGGTGATGGATGCATCAAACCTGCTTAAGCCACTGCTTTCAAGCGGTACATTGCGCTGCATGGGCTCGACCACCTTCCAGGAATATCAAAGCATATTCGAGAAGGACAGGGCACTTGCTCGCCGGTTCCAGAAAATCGACGTCAATGAACCTTCGGTCGCCGAAACCACCAAGATTTTGATGGGGCTTAAGAGCAAGTACGAAGAGCACCACGGCGTGCGTTACACCCAGGCAGCCCTTGCCAGCGCCGCCGAGCTCAGTGCCAAGCACATCAATGACCGCCATCTGCCGGACAAGGCCATCGACGTGATTGACGAAGCCGGTGCCCGTATGGCCATGTTGCCTGCGAGCAAACGCCGCAAGACCATAGGCCAGGCTGAAATCGAAACCATCATCGCCAAGATAGCCCGCATTCCGGAAAAGTCGGTATCGACCACCGACAAAGAAATGCTTAAAAATCTTGAACGTAACCTCAAGATGGTGGTGTTTGGTCAGGATAAGGCGATTGAAGGCTTAAGCGCCGCCATTCGCCTGTCGCGCAGCGGTCTTGGCGCCGACAATAAGCCGGTGGGCAGTTTCCTGTTTGCCGGTCCAACAGGCGTGGGCAAAACCGAAGTCACCAATCAGCTTGCCAAGTGCCTGGGGCTTAAGCTGGTGCGTTTCGATATGTCCGAGTACATGGAGTCCCATACCGTGTCGCGGCTGATTGGCGCGCCGCCGGGTTATGTGGGGTACGATCAGGGCGGTTTGCTCACGGATGCGGTGATAAAGCAGCCGCACTGCGTGGTGCTGCTCGATGAAATCGAAAAGGCACATCCTGATGTGTATAACCTGCTGCTGCAGGTGATGGATCACGGTACGCTTACTGACAACAATGGCCGCAAGGCGGATTTTCGCCATGTGACGCTGGTGATGACTACCAACGCCGGGGTGCAGGAAACCGTGCGTAAGTCCATTGGCTTTAAGCAGCAGGATCACAGCCACGATGCCATGTCGGAAATCAACCGGGTGTTCTCACCTGAGTTCCGCAACCGGCTCGATTCGATCATTTGGTTCAACCATCTGGATTTGACCATTATCGCCAAGGTGGTGGATAAGTTCCTGACCGAATTGCAGGCCCAGCTTGATGCCAAGCGGGTGACCCTGATGGTCAGTGACGAAGCCCGCACCTTGCTGGCCGAAAAAGGCTACGACAAGGCGATGGGCGCACGCCCAATGGCGCGGGTGGTGAAAGATCTGATCAAACGGCCACTGGCCGATGAAATCCTCTTTGGCGAACTTGAACATGGCGGTATTGCCCATGTGGATGCCAAAGACGGTGAAATCGTGATTAGTGCAGAAAAGCTGGAGAAGGTCACCTGAGGTGGCCTTCCTCTTTGCCAAGTTGATCCATTAATCGATTAGGCGCTGCTCTTTTCTACGTGCTCTTTTCTAGGTGCTCTGTCCTGGGTGCTGTGTCCTGGAAGCTATGTCATAAATCATCAGTCACACAATATTTGTCTTACAAAATCAGACAAACAAAAAACCCGGCTTGGCCGGGTTTTTGATGATGACGATCAGGATCAGCGGGCGCGGAAGACGATACGACCTTTGGTCAGATCATAAGGAGTCAACTGAACAGTGACCTTGTCACCGGTCAGGATGCGGATGTAATTCTTGCGCATTTTACCTGAGATGTGGGCGATCACCACGTGACCATTCTCGAGCTCTACGCGAAACATAGTGTTTGGCAGAGTCTCCAGGATAGTACCCTGCATCTCAATGCTGTCTTCTTTCGCCATTAAAAAATTGTCCCATTAGCCTTCAAATATGAAAAACGGGCGTATCATGCCCCAAATCGGCCTGAGTGTAAAGGGGACGGCCATAATCAAAGTAACTGAAAATCTGTGGTTCAGCTGTCAATGTCGCGGCTTAGCTGCCAACCCTGGGGGGTGAGGATCTGGTAGGGGCGGTAGAGCCGCTTGTAACACATTTTGCGGTTTTCATCGATTTGATAGCCAAGGTACAGCTGCTCTTTACCAAGCGTTGCCGCCAGTTGCAGCTGAGTCAGGATAAGTTGGCTGCCAAGGGAGCGATGCTCAAATTCAGGGTCAAAAAAACTGTAAATAGCAGAAAGACTTGTGGGCAATACATCGGTTACGGCTACCGCAAGCAGTTGGCCATTGAGCCTAAGCTCAACAAAGGCCGGCGGCGACCAATGGCACTGCACAAAATGTTCATACTGGCCAAGGCTTGGCGGAAACATCGGGCCATCGGCATGGCGAAGATTGATGTACTTTTCATACAAGGCGTAGTGCTCAGGGCTGCTTTGCTCAGTCCAGTGCACGGTCAAATCGTTGTTTTTGCTCAGGGTGCGTTTTTGACGCTTCGACGGGCTAAAGCTTTTAACCGGAACCCGCAGTGCCTGACAGGCGGTACAGCTTGGGCAGCGGGGCTTGTAGATAGCTTCGCCGCTGCGTCTGAACCCAAGTTGCAGCAGCCGCTCAAACAGCAGGCTGTCCAGAAACGGCTCCTGAATAATCAGCAGCTGCTCTTGGCGCCCTTCAAGGTAACTGCAGGGAAACAGCTGGCTTATCCCTACGCTGACGTGGGTACTATTGTCCAATCGATAACTCCCGTGGCTGCCAGCAAAGTTCACTCACCTTACCATCACGCAGCGCCTTGAGATGGCCAAGAAAGGTGCTTCGAGGTATTTCCAGGGCACCTAGGCTTTTCAGGTGAGGGTTCATGACCTGGGCATCGAGCAGCTTATAGCCGCTGGCTGACAGATGCTGATGCAGTGCCCACATGGCGATTTTGGAGGCGTCGGTTTCGCGGTGAAACATAGACTCACCGCAAAATACCTGTCCGACAGACATGCCATAAAGACCGCCGACCAGCCGCTCGCCCAGCCAGACTTCGACTGAGTGCGCATGCCCGAGGCTGTGCATTTCAAGGTAGGCGAGCTGAATTTCCTGAGTTATCCAGGTGCCTTGCTGTTTGCTGCGCGGCTGGGCGCAGCCGGCCATGACGTCGGCAAAGGCATGATTGAGCGTGATGCGCCAGCGCTGTTTACGCAGGCTCTTTTTAAGGCTCTGACTGATGTAAAGCTCGCCCGGAATAAACACGGCGCGGGGATCCGGCGACCACCACAAAATGGGATCGTCGGCGTTAAACCAGGGGAAAATCCCATCGTAATAGGCCGCTAGCAGCCGTTTGGGGTGCAGAGAGCCGCCAATGGCAAGCAGGCCATTGGGGTCGCTCAGTGCAAGCTCGGGCGATGGGAATCGCATCTGCTCATCATCAATAAAAGACAGGCCGCTCACAAACGAGTACTATCAGAGGGATGTTATTAATAAAGTAGCGGATCTTGCATTATGTGGAAACCGGCACTCGTCTGTCTGATGCTTTTGCCAGCATATTTTACCCCGTCATCACAGGCGGCTTATGAACGAAATCAAGCGGTTCCTGTTGAGAAAGTGCTGTATGGCGACGTGGTATCGGTGCGCCGCATTACCGAGCAGGAATTGGTAGAAGACCGCCATCAGGGCTGGCGCACCTTTGGTGGTGCCTTACTGGGTGGTGTGATTGGTCATCAGTTTGGTGGTGGCAGCGGTCAGGATGTGGCCACTGTACTTGGCGCTCTGGCTGGCGGCGCGCTCGCCCACCGGGCCGGGGGCGACTATTACCGTGAGTATTCGTTGGTTGAACTGATGATCCGTCAGGAAGACGGCACCCAGGTTATGGTGCTGCAGGATGAAGATCCCCGCATGGCGTTTCAAAGCGGTGATGAGGTGCGGGTGGTGTATCTGGTTGGCTCGGTAAGGGTTGATAAGGCCATGTAATGCTTCGCAAAGCATGTTCGCACTTACACACGTATGCACTGACGCCCGCTGATGCGGGCGTTTGCCTATGTAGCGCATGGCTTTGGATTGACCACGCCCGGCAAGCGGGTACACTGTCGCTATTAAGTGATTGGTTTGCTTACATCATCGGGAGAACTCATGGAACGCGCAGCGCTGAGTCACTATTTGGCTGAGTTTTTACAAACCGGCCGTTTCAAGGATTACGCCCCTAATGGCTTGCAGGTTGAAGGGCGCAATGACATACGTACCATAGTGACGGGCGTTACCGCCTGTCAGGCCCTGATTGACAAAGCGGTCGAACTGAACGCCGATGCGATTTTGGTTCACCACGGTTTTTTCTGGAAAAATGAGCCGGATGTCCTGGTCGGTATGAAGCAGAGGCGGATTAAAACGCTGCTTGGCAACGACATTAATCTCTTTGGCTATCATTTGCCGCTGGATGCGCATCCCGTGGTCGGCAACAACGCCACCCTGGGGCGTCGCCTTGGTATTCTGGACGCTGAAGCCCACGAATCACTCGGTGACGGCCTCTTGTGGTGGGGTAACACCGAGGCACCGCTGAGCGGTGATGCCTTCAGTGGCCTGCTTGAGCGGGTGCTTGGCCGCAAGCCGCTGCATATCGGCGCGGATAAGCCCATTCACCGCATCGCCTGGTGCACCGGCGGTGCGCAGGACTATATCGACATGGCGGTGGCACTCGGAGTGGACGCTTTTATCAGCGGCGAAGTGTCGGAGCGTACTTTCCACAGTGCGACTGAGCAGGGCATTCACTATTTTGCCGCTGGTCACCACGCTACTGAGCGTTATGGCATTGAGGCTTTAGGTGAGCACCTGCGCCGGGAGTTTGGTCTGAACCACCATTTCGTGGATATCGAAAATCCGGTTTAACCGCTTAACCCACTGGGTGCAACAGTACACAAAAAAGGCCGCAATCGCGGCCTTTTTGATGACTCGGGTTTATTTCACCCGCATGCCTGGCTTGGCGCCTTCATGGGGCTCCAGCACAAACAGGTCTTTACCGCCCGGGCCTGCGGCCAGCACCATGCCTTCGGACATGCCAAAGCGCATCTTGCGCGGCGCGAGGTTCGCTACCATCACGGTGAGCTTGCCTTCCAAATCCTCGGGGTTGTAAGCAGACTTAATGCCGGCAAACACCTGACGCACTTCACCGCCAATATCCAGCTGCAATTTCAGCAGTTTATCGGCTTCTGGCACGGCTTCGGCCTTTTTAATCAGTGCTACGCGCAAATCGATTTTGGCGAAGTCTTCATAGCTGATGGTTGGGCTGATGGGGTCATCGGCCAGCGGGCCTGCTTTAACTGGCTCTGCAGTGGCTTGCAGGTTTTCCTTGGAGGCCTCCACCATGGCGGCGACCTTGTCGAGTTCAACCCGCTGCATCATGGGCTTGAATTCGGCGATTTCATGGCCGCTCAAATCAGCACTCAGGCCATCCCAGGTGAGTTCCATCTTGAAGAAGGCTTCCACGTCTTTGGCAAGGCGCGGCAGCACTGGCTTTAAGTAGGTGACCAGAATGCGGAACAGGTTCAGGGCGTTAGAGCACACCTGATGGGCCTCTTCCTGCTTGTCGTCCTGTTTCACCAGCTGCCATGGCGCTGCATCGGCCACAAAGCCGTTGGCGATGTCGGCCAGTGCCATGATTTCACGCATGGCTTTGCCGTATTCGCGGGTCTCAAACAGCTCGGCAATCAGGTCCTGCTTGGCAAGGAAGCTGTCAATCAGGCTCTTGTCCGCTACAGTGGCGAGCTTGCCATCGAAGCGCTTGGTGATAAAGCCTGCGGTGCGTGAGGCGAGGTTAACAAGCTTACCCACCAGATCTGAGTTCACCCGCTGGGCAAAGTCTTCGAGGTTTAAATCCAGATCGTCAATACGGGCGCTGAGTTTGGCGGCGTAGTAGTAACGCAGATACTCAGGATCCAGATGATCAAGGTAGGTGCGGGCCTTGATAAAGGTGCCCTTGGACTTGGACATCTTGGCGCCGTTGACCGTCACATAACCGTGGGCGTAAACGCTGCTTGGCTGGCGGTAACCGGCGCCGTGCAGCATGGCGGGCCAGAACAGGCTGTGGAAATAAACGATGTCCTTGCCGATAAAATGATACACCTCGGCGCTGGAATCTTTGGCCCAGAACTCATCAAAATTGATGTTGCCGCGTTTGTCGCAGAAGTTTTTGAACGAGCCCATGTAGCCGATAGGGGCATCGAGCCACACATAGAAATACTTGCCCGGCGCATCGGGGATCTCAAAGCCGAAGTAAGGTGCGTCGCGGGTGATGTCCCACTGTTGCAGGCCTTGCTCGAACCACTCGTCCAGCTTGTTGGCCATTTCGGATTGCAGCGCGCCGGAGCGCGTCCACTCTTTGAGCATGCCTTCAAAGGCGGGCAGGTCGAAGAAGAAGTGCTCGGTGTCTTTCATCACCGGCGTGGCGCCACTCACCGCAGAGCGTGGGTTAATCAGCTCGGTTGGGCTGTAGGTCGCGCCGCAGCTGTCACAGTTGTCGCCGTACTGATCTTCAGACTTACACTTGGGGCAGGTGCCTTTTACGAAGCGGTCTGGCAGGAACATCGACTTTTCAGGGTCGAACAGCTGGGAGATGGTCTTGCTCTTGATATAGCCGCCGTCACGCAGCTTGAGGTAAATCTCGCTCGCCAGTGCGCGGTTTTCGTCACTGTGGGTGCTGTGGTAGTTGTCAAACGCCACTTTGAAGTCGGCAAAATCCTGCTGATGCTCAACGTTAACCTTGGCAATCATCTCTTCGGGTGCCATGCCAAGTTGCTGCGCCTTGAGCATGATAGGTGTGCCGTGGGCGTCATCGGCACAAATGTAGTGGCACTCGTGGCCGCGCATTTTTTGAAAACGCGACCAGATATCGGTCTGAATGTACTCCAGCATATGCCCCAGATGAATTGGGCCATTGGCATAGGGCAGGGCGCTGGTGACAAGGATTTTACGTTGTGAATTTGCCATCTTTACTCAAAATCGTGTTGGTCCCGGAATAATTGGCTTAGATACTAACCGATGCGCGCGTCATTTTCACCAAAAGCCTGTGCAATTGAGCTATTTGTGCACGCATCTTTTGGGCAATATCTGATACACTTGGGCAAATTTTTTCAGGGGGAAAGTCATTGATGTTGTCGTCCCGGAACTATCAGTTACCAGAGCCGCTGCTCTCATCTGTACTTGCGATATTGGATGCCCATATTGAACCCAGGCTGCAGCAGGGGCTCGTCAGCGCCGGTATGGTAAGCAAGCTTGGCCTTAAGGGCCGCCGGCTGGAGCTTGGTTTGGTGTATCCCTACCCGTGTCAGAGCAGCTACAAAGACACAGTGATGACCCTGACCAGAGCGCTGGCTACGCTGGATGCCATTGATGAAGTCGAGTGTGAAATCGACCTGCAGGTGCCGGTAAACACCGGCAGCACCAATACCGCCGCCATTCCCAATGTGAAAAACGTGATTGCGGTGGCGTCCGGCAAGGGCGGGGTGGGCAAATCCACTACCGCAGTCAATCTGGCGCTGGCGCTCGCCGCCGAAGGTGCCAATGTTGGTATTCTCGATGCCGACATTTATGGCCCCTCTGTGCCTGTGATGCTCGGCATTGCCGATTTCAAACCAGTATCGCCGGATGGCAAGATGATGACCGCCGCCAAGGTGCACGGCATTGCCGCCCAGAGTATCGGTTTTATTCTCGCCGATGAGCAGGCCGCGGTGTGGCGCGGGCCTATGGCCGCCGGTGCGCTGGTACAGCTTATTAACGAAACCAGCTGGCCTGAGCTTGATTATCTGGTGGTGGACATGCCGCCCGGCACAGGTGACATTCAGCTCACCCTGTCGCAAAAGGTGCCGGTAAGCGGCGCTGTGGTGGTGACCACACCGCAGGATATCGCGACCCTGGATGCCAAAAAGGGCATCACTCTGTTTAATAAAGTGAATATCCCGGTGCTTGGCATCGTGGAGAACATGAGTTTCCATTTGTGCCCCAATTGCGGGTACAAAGAGCACCCCTTTGGTACCCATGGCGGCAGCAATATTGCCGAGCGCTATGCCGTGCCGCTGCTTGGTGAGCTGCCGCTCAACATCAGTATCAGGGAAGGCATGGACAAAGGCTTACCCTCAGTGGTGGCCGAGCCTTCGGGTGATATCGCCGCGATTTACCGGGAAATCGCATGCAAAGTGGGTGCAAGTCTTGCGAAAACCAAGCCCCAGACCGGTGTTTCCATCAGCATTTCCGACGACGAGTAAAAGGTTTTAAGTATATGAATTCACAGCAATGTGTCATTATTGGTATTGCAGGGGCCAGTGCATCAGGCAAGAGCCTTATCGCCAAGACCATATATGAGGAATTGTGCCGGGATCTGGGAACGGATCAGATAGGAGTTATCGCAGAAGACGCCTATTACCGCGACCAGAGTCATCTGTCCATGGAAGAGCGGGTAAAGACCAACTACGACCACCCTAAAGCCATGGATCATGAGCTCCTTGCACAGCACTTGCTGACATTAAAGGATGGCGGCTCGGTGGAGATCCCGGTGTACAGCTACACAGAGCACACGCGCATGAGCGAAACCCGGGTGATGACGCCGAAAAAAGTCATTATTCTGGAAGGGATTTTGCTGCTCACCGATCCTAAGCTGCGTGAACTGATGGACGCCTCGGTGTTTATGGACACGCCGCTGGACATCTGTTTCCTGCGCCGCCTGACCCGCGATGTGGCCGAGCGCGGCCGCACCATGGAGTCGGTAATCAGCCAGTACCAAAAAACCGTGCGGCCGATGTTTTTACAGTTTATTGAACCGTCAAAACAGTATGCCGACATTATCGTGCCCCGTGGCGGTAAAAACCGTATTGCCACCGATATCCTTAAGGCGCGAATTCAGCACCTGCTCGCCAAATAACAAACACAATTCAGGGAGATAAAGGCAAGATGCGATTAACTGACATAGAAATTGAACAGGCGCTCGATGAAGGCAAAATCGTCATCGACCCGCGGCCAAGCAATGATGCCATCAGCGGCGTCAGCGTGGATGTGCGTCTTGGTAACCAGTTTCGGGTGTTTCAGGATCACACCGCGCCCTTTATCGACTTAAGTGGCCCAAGCATTGAGGTGCAGGCGGCGCTCGACCGGGTGATGAGCGATAAAATCGACATCAAAGACGGCGACGCGTTCTTTTTGCACCCGGGCGAACTGGCGCTTGCCGTCACCCTTGAAAGTGTGACTTTGCCGCCGGATATCGTTGGCTGGCTCGATGGCCGCTCGTCACTGGCCCGTTTGGGGCTGATGGTGCACGTGACCGCGCACCGTATCGATCCGGGCTGGCAGGGTAAGATTGTGCTTGAGTTTTACAATAGCGGTAAGCTGCCACTGGCGCTGCGCCCGGGTATGACCATTGGCGCGCTTAACTTTGAGCGCCTCAGCGGCCCAGTAGCGCGTCCGTACAACACCCGCAAAAACGCCAAGTACAAAGATCAGCAGGAAGCGGTGGCAAGCCGCATCAGTCAGGACAGCTAAGCTGCATGACCGACGTTCGGAGCAATAAAGTGACTCAGGACGAGCAAAAGGCGTTATCCGGCGCAGGCGCTGCCAATTCGCCAACCCTGTGCTGGCACGATTTAACCGGTTCCGGCACTGCGGGATCAACTGCGGCGGTTCCGGGCACTGCTGGTTCGAACCTGGAGAGCACTAATTCCGTCATTGAAAACACCGCCATTTCCGGCGCCGATCGGGCGCTGGCCTATGGCGATGGCCTGTTTGCGACCATGCGGGTGCTGGATGACGGGCGGATAACCTGTCTTGACACCCACCTCTCAAGGCTCGCCCAGGGCATGCTGCGGCTTGGTTTTTTCAGAACCGATAGTCACTCCGGTATGCCAGCTGATAGCACGTCAAGTGCCGGTGCTGACAAGCCGTCCGCACAAGATGCGCTGCTTTCGCAGCTGCTGGCACACATCAAGTCAAGATTGATTATCGCCGCTTCCTTGCATAAAGGCGGCGGCCTTAAGCTTATCCTTAGCCGGGGCGAGGGTGGGCGTGGTTATCTTGCGCCGTCTAATCCCAAAGTGCTCGCGGTATTAAGCGCTTTTGCGTTGCCGGCGCATTACAGCGACTGGCGTGCGCGCGGCGTTGCCCTTGCCAGCGCGTCGCTGCAACTTGGGCGTCAGCCAAAGCTTGCTGGCATGAAACACCTAAACCGGCTCGAGCAGGTTCTTATTCGCGCTGAGCCCTTGCCGGACTGGGCCGATGACTTTCTGGTTAAAGACTGTAACGGCGAGGTCATTGAAAGCTCGATGGCCAATCTTGTTTTTATTGTCGGCAACACCTGCATTACGCCCCATCACAGCTATGCCGGCGTCTCAGGTGTCATGCGCCAATGCCTGCTCGAAGCGCTGCTGTCACTAGGCTACCGGGTCGAGGCCAAGGCGGTTTCTGAGGCGCTGCTCACTTGCTGTGATGCAGTGCTGATGAGTAACAGCCTGATGGGCGTTATCGAAGTGCGGCGCATTAATCATCATTATTTTCCTGAATTTCATGGCATCGACGCTGTGCGTGATGCGCTGGACTCATTTTTATGAAACGAATTTTGCTCGCCCTTGGGGCGTCGGTATTCAGCCTAGCCCTGATTGGGGCAGGCGTGGTGATGTGGGGCATGAATGCCCTTGAAAGCTATGGTAAAACGCCGCTTAATCTTCAGCAGGAACGTGAGCTTGATGTGGTTAAAGGCATGAATGCCCGTACCCTTGGCAAAGAGCTGATGAAAGAGGGGCTTCTTAGCGAAGGCTGGGAATTTGACTGGTTCTTGCGCCTGCATCCTGAATACGCTGGCATACGCCAGGGCACCTACGCCATCGCCCCCGGTGACACGCTAGTGGATTTATTTGCCAAACTGCTTGATGGCAAAGTGAAAGATTTCAGCGTTACCCTGGTGGAAGGCCAGACGGTGCGCGAGTGGAGCGCAAGGCTGAAAACGGCCGCACGACTTAACTGGCAGGAGGATGCCTTTTTGGCGGTGCTGAAGGCCGAAGGCGACAGCTCAGGACTGCCGGAGGGGAAATTCTTCCCCGACACCTACAGCTACCATGCCGGTCAGTCGGTTACTGCCATGCTCACCCAAAGCTATCGTAAGATGCAGCAGGAGATTGAGGCAGCCTGGAAGGCGCGCAGCAGCGACTCGCCGCTCAAATCGCCCTATGAGCTGCTTATCCTGGCGTCCATCATCGAAAAGGAAACCGGCAAAGCCGATGAGCGGCCGCTGATAGCCTCGGTGTTTATCAACCGCATTCGCCTCGGCATGCGCCTGCAAACCGATCCGACTGTGATTTATGGCATGGGCGAGCGCTTCAACGGCAATATCACCCGTAAAGATCTGCAGGAAGATACGCCGTTCAATACCTATCGTATTGATGGCCTGCCGCCAACCCCCATTGCCGCACCGGGCCGCGCCGCACTGATGGCAGCAGCGGTGCCGGCCAAGGCTGATTACCTTTATTTTGTGTCGCGTAACGATGGCAGCCATGTGTTTTCCAAAACATTGAGCGAGCATAACCGCGCTGTAAACGAATATCAGAGAAAGCAAAAATGACCGAGTCTCGCGCAAAATTCATTGTTATCGAAGGACTTGAAGGTGCGGGTAAGTCCAGTGCCGTCGCGCTGGTAACCGATTTTATTGAAAAGCACACAGGCAAAGCCCCCGTGTGCACCCGTGAGCCCGGCGGTACGCCGCTTGCTGAAAAAATCCGTGATTTGGTTAAAAACGCCGAGCCTGGCGATCCGCTTTGTGACGAAGCCGAATGCCTGCTGTTTTACGCCGCACGGGCGCAGCTGGTGGCCAATGTTATAAAGCCGGCGCTTGCGGATGGGCGCTGGGTGCTTGGCGATCGGCATAATTTATCCTCTATCGCCTATCAGGGCGGCGGCCGCGGTTTGATGTCCCTGGTCAGTCGCTTAAGCGA
The DNA here is from genome assembly GCF_018596335.1 of Shewanella jiangmenensis. Classification (GTDB taxonomy): domain Bacteria; phylum Pseudomonadota; class Gammaproteobacteria; order Enterobacterales; family Shewanellaceae; genus Shewanella; species Shewanella jiangmenensis. Next base: position 149,522 of record NZ_JAHEPS010000006.1, read on the forward strand.
CATCACCCTCGGTGACTTTAAACCCGATTTGACCCTGTATCTCGACATCGACCCTATCCTTGGCCTCGAGCGCGCGGCCAGGCGCGGTGCCCTTGACCGGATTGAGCAGCAGGAGATAGATTTTTTCCAACGGGCACGGCAAACCTTTTTAAGTGAAGCGGCCAAGGATGACTCCATCAAGGTGATCGATGCATCAAGGCCACTTACCGAGGTACATGCTGCCATCATCGCTACGCTTTCAGCCGCATTTTCGGTTAACTGAGCATGGATTTATATCCCTGGTTCCAGCCAAGTTTTGATAAATTTCTGCAGCTGTCCGCTGCAGGACGGCTGCCCCATGCGCTGCTGGTCGGGATTGAAGAGGGTCTGGGTGTCAATGCGCTGCTTGAGCGTATGGCAGGCTCGGCGCTGTGTTTGTCGGTAACGCCCCACGGCGCCTGCGGTCAATGTAAGTCCTGTCAGCTGCTTAGCGCCGGTAATCATCCTGATTTTTACCGGCTGGTTGCCGATGGCAATCAAATCAAGGTGGATCAGGTACGAAGCCTTATCGCTGACTTCGCCACCACGGCGCAGCAGGGCGGCAAGCGTGTGGCCCTTATCCACGGCGCCGAGCGTATGAATCAGGCGGCGGCCAATGCGCTGCTGAAAACCCTCGAAGAGCCGCCGGCCAATACCCTTATTCTGCTGCAAAGCAACACCCCGGCGCGGCTGCTGCCAACCCTGCGAAGCCGCTGCCAGCAACTGCCTTTTGTTGCACCTGATAATCACGCCATCGCGGCCTGGCTTTCCCGTGAGGGGCTCAGAGCTGATGCCATCTGGGCACTGCCTGTGGTCGGCGGACCGGTAAAGTTGGCAGAGTACTTGCAAAACAACAAGATGGAAGTGCTGGAGCGATATCGAAAAGATTGGCGAAGCAGTTTGTCCCACGGCCATCTGTGTGCTAGCTTTAACGATATCAGCGAAGAACAAATTACTGATGTACTTAAGGTTTTGTATTCAGTACTTCTTGAAGCTGTGCAAGAGTTGTCACTTGGCAATCCCATTCGGGCGGCGAAAGTCGCTGGTTTGGCTGGCGAAATTATGGCTGTGTGCCATACCTTAACTACTATGTCGAGCGTCAATTATCTGGCACTATGTCAGAAATTTGTCTCCAGTTATCAGGGCTTATAAGCAACTTAGTCTATGGTTGATTTGATGGTGAATTTCGATACGCTGCATCAGTTGTATCGAGCCTACATGCCTTTCATTAAGCCTGCCGGGCTGTTTGTGTCCACCAGTGAAAGCCATTTTTTGGGGCAGGAGCTGACGCTGGCCTACCGCTTACCGGGCGCGACTGCCGTGCATCAACTGCGCGGGGTAGTGGTGTGGATCAATCCGGTCGGCGCTTCCGGCGGCCGTCCACCCGGGGTTGGCCTTAAAATCATGTCCGATGCCGAAACCCATAAACACCATATTGAAAACCTGCTTTCCCGCGAACTCGCCTCAGGCGATTTGACCTGCACCATGTAGGCCGCTATTCTTGCCATCCTTTTATTGACCGGCAGGAAACCCAAGGTGCTCATCGATTCACATTGCCATCTCGACAGACTCAAGGCCGGGCCTTGTGACACTTCTTTGGCCTCGTTGCTGGGGGCCGCCAAAACCCGTGGCGTTGATTATGTGCTGTGCGTAAATGTGCGCCAAAAGGGCTTTGACGCCATGCGTGAGCGGGTGGAAATGTTCGACAATGTGTTCCTCTCAAGCGGCGTGCATCCCCTTGATGTAAAAGAAGGGCTGGATGTTGCCGAGCTTAAAGCCTTTGCCTCACATCCCAAAGTGGTTGCCATTGGCGAAACCGGCCTTGATTACTATTACGCCGATGAAAGCCGCGAGCTGCAGCTTCAGTGTTTTGAGCAGCAAATCGCCCTAGCCCGCGAAGTGAATAAGCCGCTCATCGTGCATACCCGTGACGCCCGTGAAGATACCATCCGTTTGCTCAAGGATGGCGGCGCCGAGCAGGTTGGTGGTGTGCTGCACTGCTTTACCGAAAATTGGGAAATGGCCAAGGCGGCGATGGACTTGGGCTTTTATATTTCGGTCTCAGGTATTGTCACCTTCAAAAATGCGGCAGAGCTTCGCGAGGTCATCCGCAAGGTGCCCAAAGACAGGTTGTTGGTTGAAACCGATTCGCCCTATCTGGCGCCGGTGCCGCACCGCGGCCAGGAAAATCAGCCCGCCTATGTGCGTGATGTGGCGGAGTTTGTTGCTGAGCTTCGCGGTGAAAAGTTTGCTGAACTTGCTGAATTCACTACCCGGAACTTTTTTACCCTGTTTAAGGATGCGGCGCGTCTTGCCGGTCGCTGAATTTACCGGTCACGGAGTTTAAGGTTCGCCTGAGTGTATTTCTGCTAAATCAGCTGATTTAACACATAAAAAAAGGCCCAAAACTATTCCTGATGTTTTGGGCCCAGGGGAATGGCTCAATAAAGAGCCGTGCGCTATTCAGTTCCAAAAGGGTATTGAGGAAACACTCCTACCAGTCTAGAACAGTGATTTATCTTTTGCTGAATTTATGAGCAAATTTTTTTCACCATTCATAAACCACTAGCCGCCTGTGTGCTCAGCTTTGGACGTTATCGCGGCAAAGCTCACGTGGCAAGTTGTTTTTAAGCTTATTCCCCAGATGCTTGGCAAGGCCAAGTGGCGCGCCGTGCAGTGAAAGAATTTGTTCACCCAGCGCTTTAGTGCCATCAATCGCCACATCCCGCCCCATTAAATAGGCTTTTGCGGCCTCGTCGCTCACCGGCCACAGCTTGTTGCAGCTAAGGCTCATCACCGCTTCGTGGCGAATTTTGATGCCGTGCTTGTGGTTTTCAGCAAGCTTTAGACCAATGCGCTGCAAGCGGATCCGCTCAGTAAGGGCCAACAGGCCGTCGGGCACCAACCAGAATTCATCATCGCGCATCAGCACGCTCGCATCTTTTGGCAGCGAGAGCCCCAGGGATGCCAGCGCCTCAGCCAACGCCTGACGTGGCTTTGGTGCTGCCGGCGTAAAGGGGAATTTAGCGCGGTAATTCGGATCGTCGGTATTTCGCAGCACTGCCCGTGTTTTACGAAGCCTTGCCACAAAAAAGCCTTCACTGTCGTAAATTTGCGGCCAGATATGTAGAAAGCCTTCTTCAGTCAGAGATTTATCTGTACCGTCAAACAGGTTTGCGAGAGATTCAAACTCCACCGCATCGCCATAACGCGCTTTCAGAAAATGACAAACGGCCTGGTTTTCCTGCCGGTTCAGGGTGCAGGTCGAGTAAATAAGTACGCCGCCGGGTTTGAGCGCCTGAAAGGCTGAATCAATCAAATCCCGCTGCAGCGCGGCAATCGACTCAATTTCGGCAAGGTCCCAGTGCTTCAGGCTTAAGGGGTCTTTACGCACTGTGCCTTCGCCGCTGCAGGGCGCATCCAGCAAGATGGCATCGAAGGTTTCAAAAAGATAACTGCCGAATACTCTGCCATCAAAATTAGTCATCGCCGTGTTGACCACGCCCATGCGCTGTAAATTGGCGGCAAGCACCTTGGTGCGGCTCGCGGAGTATTCGTTGGCAAGGATCAGGCCCTGATTGTCCATCAAGGCGGCAAGCTGGGTGGTTTTGGAGCCAGGCGCCGCCGCAACATCGAGCAGCATGGCAGGTTTGCTGTCCTCGCCAAACATCAGCGCTGCTGGCGGCATCATGGAGCTCGCTTCCTGGATGTAAAACAGCCCCTGAATATGCTCAACCAGATTTCCGGGCTGGCAATCGTCAGGGTAGCTTACCCAAAAGCCGTCCTTACACCAGGGAATGGCAGCAAACTGCCAGCCGCGGGGTTCAAGTATGGCTTTAAGCGCGTCAGCGGAAATTTTCAGGGTGTTAACCCGGATAGCAGGGCGCAGCGGCAGACCGCAGTAATGGATAAAGTCATCCATGCTCAGATGGGATGGCATTTCTTGCGCAATGCTATTGATAAAATTTTGATTTAATTGAACCATAATGCCAGAAAGCTTGTAGCAGATGGCGGCAGTATATCAGATGTACCGGCCGCTGGGTGCCGGGAATTGGGAGAAGGCATTGCTCAATCGGGTATGGATGGTGTTTTTTGCGGTAAGCCTGGCGGCGGTGCTGCTGCGCCTTGGTCAGGGCGACACCAGTGTGGTCAGTGCGGCGGTAGAAGGGCTGTTTGCCAGTGCCAAACTTGCCGCCGAAATTGCCATTGGCCTTGTGGGCGTGCTCGCGCTGTGGCTTGGGTTGATGCGGGTTGGCGAGAAGGCAGGCATGGTTGCTGCGCTGGCAAAAGTCAGCGAGCCACTGCTTGCTAAACTCATGCCCGAGGTGCCGAAAGGCGATCCGGCCTTTGGTAGTGTGACCATGAATCTGATGGCCAATGTGCTGGGGCTGGATAACGCCGCCACGCCGCTTGGCCTCAAGGCGATGAATGACCTGCAGCGCCTCAATCCCATCAAAGATACCGCCTCCAATGCGCAGATCCTGTTTTTGGTGCTCAACACCTCGTCTGTGACCCTGATCCCGGTAACCGTGTTCCTTTACCGCGCCCAGCAGGGCGCAGCGTCGCCCGCCGATGTGTTTTTGCCGATATTGCTCGCAACCTCTGCCTCCACACTGGCAGGTCTTCTGTGTGTGGCGCTGGTGCAGCGCTTGCCCTTGTTTTCAGCCGTGGTACTTGGCTATGGCGCGCTGATGATAAGCGCTTTGCTGGCGCTTATTGCCTATCTTGGCACTCTCGCTGCCGATGAGATTGCCGCTGTGTCCGGTCTGGCCGGCAATGGGGTGTTGCTTGGGCTTATCTTTTTGTTTGTGCTTGGCGCAAGTGTGAGGCGGGTTGCCATTTATGATGAATTTATCGAGGGTGCCAAGGAAGGCTTCGGGCTTGCCATTCAGCTTATCCCTTATCTTTTGGCGATGCTGCTGGCAATTGGCTTGCTGCGCGCGTCCGGGGCGCTCGATTATCTTTTGTCGCTGATTGCTGCGCTCGTGAGCGCCATCGGCGGCGATACCCGCTTTGTGGATGCTCTGCCCACGGCGCTGATGAAGCCTTTCAGTGGCAGCGGTGCCCGCGCCATGATGCTGGAAACCATGGCACATCACGGCGTTGACTCTTTTGCCGGCCGCCTTGCAGCGGTATTTCAGGGCTCCACCGAAACCACCTTTTACGTGCTGGCGGTGTATTTTGGTGCGGTGGGCATTAAATACAGCCGCCATGCGGTGGGCTGTGCCCTGACTGCCGATCTCGCTGGCATTCTCGCCGCCATTGGCGTTTGTTATTGGTTTTACGGCTGAAAAAAACGCGGGCATTTGCCCGCGCTGAATGGTCATCCGGTTGGATTGGGATGGGGTGACACAAAAACCAAAAGCTTCAATGTATCAACAGAAGCATCAGTAAATCAGTTCGCCGATGGGGTTAAGCAGCTTACTCAGCCCCCTGGTAAAGTGCAGCGGCGCATCCACCACGGTAAAACACAGGCAACCATCTTGGGTGATAGGCGTGTGCTGCTTACTGCCATCCATCAGCATAAAATCCCCCGGGCCGTAGCTGCCAAATTCATCGCTGAAATGTCCATCCAGCAGCAGGGTAATTTCGACGCCCTTATGGGTGTGCTCAGGAATTTCACCGCCGGCGGCAATGTGCAGCAAGCTGGCACGGGCTTTACCGTCCTGGGTATCGAACCTGAGCCTGCTTACGTTTCCAAGGCCTTTCCAGCTGCTGGCAAGGTCACTGTGAATGAGCTGACGAAACGTGCGCGGCAGGATAAATTGCTCGCCTTTCACGGCAGTGACGGCCGGGCCTAGATCGCCTTTGGTCAATACAGGTTCTTCTGCCTCGGTAGCGGTAATGGCATCGAACAGACTATCCATGTTCAGCCAGTCACTTTGCTGCGCCTCAGTTCGAGTTTCTACTCGGGTAGCATCATCCAGTGCATTAACGCCAGAAGGAGCGCTCAGGTGGTGTCTGGCAAGCTTTTGCTGCAGCAGTGACACGCGCTCGGCGCACTGGTGGCAAAGCTCGCAGTGGGCACTCAGGGCAAGCGCCATGGCAAAGGAGGTTTCACCTGCGGCATGGGCAAGCAACATCTCGTCAGAGGGATGATGATTAATCATGATGTTTCTCCAGCAGGCTTTTGAGTTTCTCAAGCCCCAGCCGCAGGCGGGACTTGATGGTACCAAGGGGTACACCGAGTTTTTCAGCAAGCTCCTGCTGACTGAGTTCCTGAAGATAAATGCCCTGAACCACTTCACGTTGCAGTTTTGGCAATTTGCCGAGGTAGGCCGCGAGTAAATTATCAAGCTTGTGATCGGCAAACTCGTCACTGGCAGGATCGCTGTCAAACAGCGGCCAAATATCATCGCCGAAGGTATCTTCGCGGTTGTGCTGTACCCGGCGCAGCATATCAAAACACTGGTTGCGCATGATGGTGTACACCCAGGTGGCGACATTACCTTTATCTGAATCGAACAAATGCGCCTTGGTCCACACTGTGGTGAGTGTTTCCTGCACCAAATCCATCGCAAGACCTTGCTGCGACAGACGCGACAAACCGAAGGCCCGGATCTTTGGGCCGAAATAATCAAACAAGGCGCGAAACGCCTGCTTGTCGCGCTGGTTGGCTACCGCCAGCAGCCACTGTTTAAGGCTGTTGTCGTCTATTTCCTGCACCTGCTTTACCATCTCATCCGTTTCCTGGGCACCTGATTGAGCCCCTGACTGGATATGATAGCGGTAAGGCGTTGCTTTTTGGCGGTTTTGATGAAGAATTTTCACATTCACATCCTTCGGGAAGTGGCCATGATTGCATCGAATGTGGGTTCATACGCCAATGCGTGCCAATTGGATCAGGATTTTTTTATCACTTCGTTAATGAGCGCGAGCGTAAGCCCGGGGTCTGCTTCTTTAAGGCACAGCTGCTTGTTTTGCAGCGACAGCGGCAAGAGCTCCAGCCAGCGGCTGCATACCCAGGTCAGATTGTTAAAATCGTTATCGGAGTAATTGGCAAGCTGAGTTGGAAAGTGTGCCATCACCTGGCGCAGGCCGTCCGCAAGATGCTGATGTTTTGCCGTCATTGGCAGCGCATCCCACGCCGGCAACACACTTGCCTCGGCGCGCTTAAGCCCATCCGAATCACTCTGCCAGGGTCCAAGTGCGACGCGCTCGCGGCCACTGATGGTGATGCCAAGCAAGCCGTCTTCGAGGGTTTCAAAATCCACAATGTCGGCGCGGGTGGCGATGGGCAGTGGCAGCTTGTCATCCCCCAGCATGCACATGGCAAAGCCAAGCCCCGAGCTTAATGACTCACTCACCAAACGCTTGTATCTTGGTTCGAATATTCTCAACTTGGTCATGCCGCCCGGCAATAAGCAGATGGGCAGGGTAAACAGCGCCAGTTGCATGATAACTCCCGATTAAACCTTTACAGCCTGTATTACGTACCGCTAGGCAGGCTGGATCATCCAAGGTCGCGATGAGCTTTGAATCTTTGGCATGAGTCTTTGGCATGAGTCGCCGGCATCAGTCGGCATCAGTATCCGGCATGAATATCTGGCATCAATATCTGGCAAGGTAGCGCGATTTGCCTGGCCGCATCGCGCCGCCAATGAGGAGTAACAGATGAAATTAAATCAAACCGAAAGAACCCTGGTGACCTCCAAAGCACGCCAGAGCCTGCAAACGAACATTGAATCACGGCTTTTGATGCGACTCTTTACCGACGGGGTCCCTTTGGTGGAAAACGCGCTTGAAATCGGCTGCGGCGGCGGGCAGGGCGTGCAGTTTTTACGTCAGCGTCTTGGCGCTTCTACGATTACCGCAGTCGATTTGGACAAGGACATGCTCTCACTTGCCCGCGAGCGGCTTGGCAAGGTCAGCTGGGCCACGTTTATTGAAGCCGACGTCTGTAAACTGCCGTTTGATAACGGCGCTTTTGATATGGTGGCCGAATTTGCCATGCTGCACCATGTGCCTGACTGGCAAAGTGGGATTAACGAAATTGCCCGGGTTATCAAACCTGGCGGGCACTTTCTTTTCTGGGATTTGTACCGCGCCGCCATCGTTAATCCGCTGAGTAAACGGCTTTTTGATCATCCGCTGGAAAATCGCTTCAATCACGGGGAGCTGTTAACTGAGCTTGAAAAGAACGGCCTAAAGGTCATCAAATCAAGCAGTGTCCCCAGCTTATTCGGGATGGGGCTTTGCCGCAAAGGCTGAGTTCGAAAAGGCTAAGCGTGCAAATGCTGAGCTCGAAAATGCAAAGCGCCGCTGCGGTTTACTGCAGCGACGCAATTACAACGACTATGTTCGAAACGAGCGGCGCAGTTTCTTATCGAAGTGAATGGCAAACTAAGGCGCGGCTGCCTAGCGCCTAATTCATGCTCAGGACTGCGGCTTAGTCAACTCTGTGGCTTAGAAAGCCACACCAGTGATTGGGGCTCAACGCCAAGGCTTTTGATCATTGACGTAAATTTGGCCTCTTCATCGGCGCTCAGGTTTGGCTCGCGGGACAGCAGCCACAGGTACTCGAGCGAATCACCGGCGACCAGCGCCGTGCGGTAACGGCCATCGGCATCCCGAGTGGCGGCAAGGATTTGATAGTCGCCGTAGAAGGGGCCGAAAAACGATACTTCCAACCGACCTTCATCCGGATTGCTCGCAAAGCGCGCCTTGCCGATAGCTTCTTTCCAGCGGTTATCTTCGGCGCTGAATCCACGGTTAATGACCTTGATGCTGCCGGCGTCGTCCCGGTATTCGGCGGTCACTTTGGTCAGCCCGCGCTCGAAGCGATTTTCCATCCGCGCCACTTCGTGCCAGGTGCCCAGATAGTGCTTAAGTTCAAAGCCGTTTATCACCGGCATTGGCGGGGCGCTGGCGCAGCCGCCGAGCAGGGTTGACATGGCGAGCAGCGCTATAAGGACTCTTTTCATGATGTTCTCTCTAATCAAGGTGGATTTCTTTGCTGCTCTTTACGCCGTTAATCATCAAAAAGATCAGTTGCAGCAGTCTTGGGCGGGCGCAGATTGCGCTGGCGCATGGTTTCCCTGCCCAAAAGACCTATAATTGAGGATGTTGCTACCTTCATCAGGGTGGCCCATGGACAGCTATCCCCGGGCAGAATAAGAGACTTAACGCTATGGCCAAACTTCTTGAGACTGTTGATTCACGTACCCAACTGGTGGGCGAAAACCGGCTCGAGCTGCTCTTGTTTCGCATTCACTCCTCACAGCTGTTTGCCATCAACGTGTTCAAAGTCAAAGAGGTGGTAAAGCTGCCGCCACTCAGCGCCATGCCGGGGGCACACCCCAGCATCAGTGGGGTCGCCAATATCCGTGGTGTGTCTATTCCGGTTATTAACCTGCGCCGCGCTATCGGTTTTGGTGCGGCCGCCGATGAGTCTGAAGCAAACCTTATCATTACCGAGTACAACCGCTCGGTGCAGGGATTTTTAGTCGGTAAGGTTGAGCACATAGTCAACATGACCTGGAGTGACATCATGCCGCCCCCAAAAACCGCGGGGCGCAACAACTATCTGACGGCCATCACCCGGCTTGAGTATCAGGGGGCCACTCATCTGGTGTCGATCATCGATGTGGAAAAGGTGCTGGCTGAAATCATCCATTACGATGTGCGTTTATCGGAAGGGGTGCTGGATGAATCGCTGCTGCCGCAAATGCCGGGCCGTAAACTGCTGGTGGTGGACGATTCGGCAACTGCAAGGCGCCAGGTTAAAGAAACCCTTGGGCAGCTTGGGCTTGAAATTATGGAAGTGTGCGATGGCCTGCAGGCGCTGGAGCTTCTTAAATCCTGGGCGGATGATGGGGTAAAGGTGTCTGATGCGCTGCTGATGATGATAACCGATGCCGAAATGCCGGAGATGGACGGTTACAAACTCACCCACGAAGTGCGCAGCGACCCGCGCCTTAAAGATTTGTACATCACCCTGAACACGTCACTCAGCGGCAGTTTTAACCACGCCATGGTGGAGAAGGTGGGCTGCGATCAGTTTATTTCCAAGTTTCAGCCCGACAAGCTGGTGGAGGTGGTGCAGGAGCGGCTGCGAGAGCTGCTGAAGCATTGAGGATACTTGATGATTGGCTGCGCTTAACGTTAGTTCAGAAAAGTAGCCGTTAAGACTCGCTGGCCGTTCAGATTATCTGGTTGCTCAGCCTAACTGGACCTTATGCATTTCAGGCCGCGTTTGCCGAACTCAGGCGCATCCGTAACGGCGCGTTGAGGCTGGCACATCAGCGCTGCTCATCTTCATGTAATTCGCTTAACAGTTCCTGTTTTTGGCGCGAATTGGCGGCGCGGTAAAGGGAGGCGAGCCTCAGGGCATAGGCGAAACGCTGCCTGCCAAGGAGTTTTACCAGGGCGCAGATAAACTGCTCATCCAGTCCCTGGGTGTGGCTGAAATGGCGCGCGGCGCCGGTGAGGGTGGTGAATTTTACCCCGTCATGCTCGATTTCGGCGCCATGGCTGCCATCATCGATAACCAGTCCATTTACCGACACAGGCCAGCCGGCGGCATTGACTCTGTCCCGTGCCACTTCATACATAAACCAGGCACTTTTTTTAAATCCACCGAGGATTTTGCAGTCAAAGCCCGAATCTTCAAGTTCGGCCTTGGTCCAGTTGCTGCCGATGGCCAGATGTTTGGCGTAGCGTTGGATAAGGGTATCTTTGACCAGCATGCGGCATTCGTACAGGCTGTCGAGCTCGCGGCTTTTGGCTATCAGGCGGCACTCTTTGCAGGCGCTGATGGCGACCGACGGGTGTTCATGCTCTCGTGGGCTGATAAAGTGAAAGAGCCCGTCGGCGGGCTCTTCACAAAACCAGCAGAGGTGCCGCTTATCAAACGGCGCCTCGGCGATGGCAATCTCGGTCACTCAGTTTCAATCTCGGCGAGCTGCTTGGCCAAATCGATAGGATCAAGCTCGATGCACTCTTCGTTGGCTTGCCAGTCTACGCCAACCAGTACGCCGTCGTTGTTCAGATCTTCCACCCAGTACTCGAGGAATTCCACCAACGGAATGGCGGCAGGGCGATAGGTTGCCCACTCTTCGCTGCAATGCTCGGCGGCTTTGGCTTCGCTTGACCACAGCGGCATCACATCGGTTTCTTCATAGATGCTGGAATCGCACACGACCCAGCCTTCGCCGTCCTTGTCCATCAGGCCCCAAAGTACCTGGGAATCTTTAATATTGTCGACAAATTCGCTGAGTTGAGGTTGCATTTCAGTCATGGTGGGATCTCTTTTGCTGTTAATGCATTGATTATAAGGCATGTGCCCGCAAACCCAAGGAGTTTTACGTTTCAATGTCATGCTTTTGTGTGGCAATGAAGAGAATTTGTGCCCTGCGATTGCCTTACGCGGTGCCATCATGCACGATCCTCGGGTCGCCGCCGTTTCTTCCCAGTTCTTTAATTCCGGCGCGGCCTTGATAAAGGAGTCACAGCTTTGAAAAAAAATCTTATTCTCGCCTCATCCCTGCTGCTGTTGCCGGTTGCCTGCAGCGCGGTGCCGGAGGCAAACAGCGCCAATCCACAAAGCGCGCAAACTGCTGCCACAAGCGTGGGCAGCAGTGCCCAGACAAATGCTAAGACTACTGCAGGCAGCGTCGCTGCAACCTCAGTAGCGGATGACGTGGCGGCCGTGACCCAGGGCTTTGGTGAGTGCATCGCCGGCATTACCGACAAAGCGCACAACGCCGGTATAAGTGAGGCGCGCATCGCCTATCTTGGCAAGCTTAAGCCTGTGACCAGAGTCATCGAGCTTGACCGCAGTCAGCCTGAATTCACCCAGACCTTTGCCGATTACTTCAACAAAAGGGTAACTGAGCGGCGTATTCTCGAGGGGCAAAAGTTACTTAAAACCCACGCAGCCCTGCTCGACAAAATTCAAAAAGAATACGGGGTGCCTGCCCAGTATTTGCTGGCCTTCTGGGGACTTGAAACCAACTTTGGCAGCTACAAAGGCAAGATGCCGGTACTGGATTCGCTGGCTACCCTGGCGTGCGATAAGCGTCGCAGCCAGTATTTCACCCAGGAATTGCTGCAGGCGTTAAAGCTTGCCGATAAACACGATTTACCCCAGTCGGTGATGGTCGGCTCCTGGGCAGGCGCCATGGGCCACACCCAGTTTATGCCCACCACCTATCTTGACTACGCGGTGGATGGCGACGGAGATGGCCGCGCCGATCTGTGGGGTAGCACCGCCGATGCGCTCACCTCTGCCGCCAACTTCCTAAAGAGCCTTGGCTGGCAAGCCGAGCAGCGCTGGGGCAGGGAAGTGCTCTTGCCCGCCAATTACGATTTTACCACCCTGGGCCGCACCAACCGACGAGAGCTCGGAGCCTGGGGTGAGCTTGGGGTGCAGCTGACCAATGGTCAAAGCCTGCCGGCGGCGCCCATGAGCGCGGCGCTCTATTTGCCCGCCGGTCATACAGGCCCTGCGTTTTTGGGATATGAAAATTTTGAGGTTATTCAGCGCTGGAACCGCTCGGAGTTTTACGCCATAGCTGTGGGGCATCTTGCCGACCGGATAAAGGGCGCGCCGCCATTAACCGTGGCACCGCCGCTGCAGCCCAAGCGCACCCGTGATGGCATCAAGCAAATGCAAAGCCGCTTGATTGAGCTTGGCTTTTTAACGGGTGATGCCGATGGCGTCGTGGGCAGCAAAACCACCGCCGCAGTGCGAGAATTTCAGCGTATGAACCAGTTGGTGCCCGACGGCTTTGCCGACGATGCGACCATGAAGGCGCTCGGGCTGGATGTGGCCGCCATCAGCGCCAACTGAGCGCGCTGACAAGGCCGGGGCGATAAGGCTGGAGAGCGGGGGCATTCTTTGTTAAGCTCCTGCGGTTTTACATATTTCAGTAACAGGATTACTCATGCAAATCAAAGACGACCTGGTGGTGCAGTTTAACTACACGCTGCGCGATGAAAAAGGCGACGTGCTCGAGACCAACGAAGGGCATTCACCCATCGCCTATCTGCACGGCCATGACAACATGATGCCGGGCGTAGAAAAGGCCATCGAAGGCAAAAAAGTGGGTGACAAGTTCAGCGTTACCCTGCCAGCCAGTGAAACCTACGGCGAGCGCATCGAAAACGCCGAGCAGCGCGTGTCCACCAAGCACCTGATGGGCGCCAAAGAGTGGAAACCGGGCATGCGCGCCATCGTCAACACAGATCAGGGCCAGCGCCAGGTGACTGTGGTGAAAGTGGGTAAATTTATGGTGACCGTGGATATCAACCATCCACTGGCAGGCCGCGAGCTGACCTTCGATTTGGAAATCGTGTCCGCCCGTGAAGCGAGCGCCGAAGAAATCGCCCATGGCCACGCCCACGGCGAAGGCGGCCATCATCATTGATTGGCCAAGCCATCAGATAAAAAACGCCCGGCATGCCGGGCGTTTTTGTTTTCAGCATTAATCAGCGCGCGAATTCAACCCCGAAGTGCGCCAGCAGATAATCGATGCTGGGCTTAAGCCCTTCGCTGAAGCCGAATGACGTGCCATACCAGATCACAAAGGCGGCGCGTCTTAAGGCGTAATATTGTGCCCGCTTAAGTAAGCTGTCTGGCGCCAGTGCTTGCCAGCGCTCAGGGCCGAGGGCGGCTTGATAGTGCGCAAGAAACAGGGTGAAGAAGGGCGCTGGCATCCGCCGCCACAGGGGCGCGAGATCCATGGCGGGATCTGTGCGGCAAATATCTGAAAAATCGATGATGCCCGCCAATCTGCCTGTCTCTGTGATAAGCACATTAGCCGGACCAAAATCGCCGTGGCACAGCACTGGAGTAACCCGGAGTGGCGTGCACCGCGATGTAGTAAGCCTTTCTGACGTGCAGCTCTCAGGAGTGGATTGATGAGAGTTGCCTTGATAACTGATGCCTTGATGAGTGGTGCCGGGCGCCGATTGCTCATAAAGCGCATGGGCAGCGGCAAAATAATCCCGCGCCTTTGGGGCTATGTGCTTTGGCAGCAGGGTAAGCGCGACCGGCAGTACGGTTTCCAAAAATGCCTCATCGCCATAGGGATAGGCAGTAAGCTCGGTTATCTCATCACAAGGGATATGGATATTGGCGAGTGCCTCGGCCATGTCTTTTGCCAGCATGGCGTGGCGCTCGGCGCAGGCTGTGCGCCAGTCAAAAGGCTTGCCTGGCAGTTTTTGATACAGCATGGCGCGTGGCATTGACGGCGGGCTTAGGCTGATTTGCGGCAGCAGCGCCACAAAACCGACGGCTCTATTGCTTTGGTGTTTGTCGCCGGGATTTGCGTGGCTGTATTTTGATTTCAGGTGCTCAATGACTCTGGCTTCAAGGTCGAAACGGCAGTGAGTATTGGGGCTCAGGGTATCTGCGCAAAGGCGTATCGTGTCCGCGCTGTTGCTCTTGCTGCTATGAGATGCCATCTCTTTTGCCTTCGGCTGAGGAAAGCGGGGTAGGCGCAGCATCCATGATTGGCGCCGGGCTTGCGTCTCTTCGCATGAGGCTGATTCTGCGGTGGCGGGTATGAGCATCTGCATGCTCTCCAATATCTTAGTGCCTTGCGTTATTTCCAGCACCAGATTGCTCCAGCCGTGGCTGTGGACTTGAACCTTCCAGTCGCACATTGGCGGGGGCTGCCGTGAATCGCTTTCGCTGAAAGAGCCATGGTAATCGCCTGCGCAAGCTAACGCCGAGCCGATATGGTTTGCCGCCCAATAGGCCAGCGCTTCGGTGTCGTCTTGGTCATGCAGCCCTGTGCTTTTAATCGCGTGGGATAGCGCCAATATCAAATGCTGCATGAGCTGCTGCCTTTGTCTTTAACGGAAACCTGATACACTCTGCACTCCCAAAAATACCTGATTATCCAAACCGAGGCGTGCGATGGTAATAGTACTCAGCGCTGGCAAATTAATCCTGACCCCGACTGAGCTCCTTTGCAGGCTTTCATCCGGTGCGACGCTGCGTGCGCTGCCTGACGATATCCGCCTTGTGACCACTCCGCCACTGCTGATTGCCGATGCCGGCGCCGTAAGTTGGACCTTGCCGCTCGATGGCGTCGAATGCCTTGATGATATTACTGAATTTTATGGATTTGCTAAGGAATGACCATGAATACTCCCCAGCATCGCCCTGATGCCATTGTGATTGAACCTTCAATGCCTGCCAAGGCGGCGGTGATTTGGCTCCATGGCCTTGGAGATTCCGGTGCCGGGTTTGCGCCGGTGGCTGCAGCGCTCAACTTGCCGGACGATGCCGCCGTGCGTTTTGTGTTTCCCCACGCGCCTGAGCAGCCGGTTACCATCAACGGCGGCTATATTATGCGGGCCTGGTACGACATCAAAAGCATGGATTTGCATGACCGCGCCGATCTTGCCGGCGTGCTTGAGTCAGAAAAGCGGGTGCTGGCGCTGATTGAAGAGCAGTTGGCTACGGGCATTCCAAGCAACAACATTATTCTGGCGGGCTTCAGTCAGGGTGGGGTGATGAGTCTTTTTACGGGCTTACGCTGCCCGCATCCCCTTGGCGGGATCATGGCGCTGTCCTGTTATCTGCAGGGCGGCGATGCCTTACCGGCCGACTGCGCGCAGGCGAACCTTGGCACGGCGATTTTGCATCACCACGGCGAGCAGGATGAGGTGGTGCCGTTGTTTGCCGGCAAAATGGCCAATGAGGCATTAAGTCGTGGCGGTTATCAGGTCGAGTGGCAAACCTATGCCATGGGACACTCGGTGCTGCCGTCGCAGCTTTTGGATATTCGCCGTTGGCTGCTTGAACGTCTTGGTTAAAATTCCGTCATTCAGCTGCAATTAATAAAAAACACACCGCTTGGTGTGTTTTTTATTTGGAACAATTGTTCTCGCCCTCGCCACAAGCTCATCTCATTGAATTAATGCTCTATTTTAATTGACCTTCATTGTCAGCGTGCCATTCTCTGGCTGAAAGTAGCATATTCAAATTTATAGCTTGTTCTGTAAGGTGGACGTTTAAATAGATAAACGTCTGACAAATGGCACATTTAGCTCACGAAAATTCATATTTCTGCCACATATTGCCGTCAAAATTGCTATCATGGTGCGCGACCAAGGGCCTGAGAGCCCAGTCAGCAATAGATGATGGTTAAAAATAATATAATCAAGGGGTTGATAATATGTCTCATAATCTGATGAAAGGCATGCTGGCAACGGCTGTGCTGGTTGCTTTGACTGGCTGTAACGATGCCGATCCAAGAGAGCCTGTAGTGCCAACAACGTGCGCAGAAGCCGGTGAAGCCTGTAAGACCTTTACCCTGCTGCACACCAACGACAACCACGGTCGTTTCTGGCACAACAAAGACGGCGAATATGGTTTGGCCGCGCAAAAGACGCTGGTTGACCAAATCCGCGCCGAAGTAGAGCAGGCGGGCAGCGAAGTGCTGCTGCTGTCCGGTGGTGACATCAACACCGGTGTGCCGGAGTCGGATCTGCAGGACGCCATTCCCGATTTCATCGGTATGAGCAAAATTGGTTACGACGCCATGGCGGTAGGTAACCACGAATTTGATAACCCCCTGAGCGTGCTCGATATGCAGCGCCAGCTGGCGGACTTCCCCTTCCTGTCTGCCAACATCTATAAGGCCGACGGCACCCGCTACTTCGATGCCTACAAAGTATTTGACGTAAACGGCGTACGTATCGCCGTTATCGGTCTGACCACCGAAGATACCGCCAAAATCGGTAACCCTGAATTTATCAGCGAGCTGACCTTCACCGATCCAAAGGTGGAAGTGGCCAAGGTTATCAAAGAAATCCAGGACGCCAAGAAAGCTGACCTTATCTTTGCCGTGACCCACATGGGCCACTATGCCGATGGTGTGCACGGCAGCAACGCCCCGGGCGACGTGGAAATGGCCCGCAGCTTGAAACAGGGTGAGCTGGCGCTGGTGGTTGGCGGTCACTCGCAAAACCCCGTGTGTATGGAGCCAGGCACAGAAAACACCTACGCCGATTTCAAACCCGGCGACGAGTGTGCTCCTGATAAGCAAAACGGCACCTGGATCATGCAGGCTCACGAGTGGGGTAAGTACGTTGGCCGCGCCGACTTCGAATACTTCAACGGTGAGCTGCACCTCAAGTCATACAAACTCATTCCGGTTAACCTGCTGAAAATCGGTGAAGACGGTAAGAAGACCACCGAGCTTGCCGGTGAAGCCATCGAACACGATGCTGAGCTTAAAGAGCTGCTGCAGTACTACCAGGACAAGGGCCAGGCTTCTCTTGAAGAAGTGATTGCCACCACCGATGGCCGCCTCGAGGGCGATCGCGCTTTTGTTCGTAACGAGCAAACCAACCTTGGCCGTCTGCTGGCCATGGCGCAGTCCACCAAAGTGAATGCCGATGTGGGCGTAATGAACTCAGGCGGCGTGCGCGCCTCAATCGATGCCGGTGACATTTCTTACCGCTCGGTACTGACGGTTCAGCCGTTTGGCAACATGGTTACCCTGAGCACCATGACAGGTGCTGAGCTGACTGAATACCTCGGCGCAGTAGCGTCACTGCAGGTCGGCTCAGGCGCTTACGCGCAAATCACCGGCGTGAAAATGACCGTGGATTGTACCGCCAAAACCGTGGCCATCAGCGATGTAAACGGCAAAGGTTATGATGCCGGCGCCAGCTACACCTTTACTGTGCCAAGCTTTAACGCTGCCGGCGGTGACGGCTATCCTAAGCTGAACCCAGTGCAAACCGGTTACGTTGATGCCGACGTGCTGTACGATTTCTTCAAGCAGAAGGGCAGCATCAAGGCCGCCGATTACAACCCTATGGGTGAAATCGTGTACACCAACTCCGACAGCACCAAAGGCTGTAAAGTCACCGCCAAGTAAGTTGTGTTGTACCCAGAAGGCCGGCTAACCCCGGCCTTTTTTATTGGCAAAATTCTCGCGTAAAGTGCTGTGTAAAGTAAGGCATAAAGTGGTGGATAAGGTTCTCGCCTAACTTTTTCGCTTAAATTTTTCGCTCAACTTTTTAGGGATTGAGGCTTGAAAAGCACTCAAGCGACCTTATTTATGTGTCAGAGCCGCTCAAATGAGGGCTCTGTGCATCGCCTGCGGGGATGCGGAATGACCACGGCGCGACCTTGGGTCGGCCGGACACCGAATATTGCTTAATGTTGAGGATATTGCCATGCGTAACTATGATTTGACCCCCCTGTACCGCAGCGCCATCGGATTTGACCGTCTGGCGCAACTTGCCGAACACGCCGCTGCCAACAATGGCAACGCCGGATACCCGCCATACAATATTGAACTCCTTGGTGAAAACCGTTACCGCATTACCATGGCGGTGGCAGGCTTTGCCATGGAAGAGCTGGATATCAGTAGTGAAGGCGAAAAGCTGGTGGTGAAAGGCGAGAAGCAGGAAAAAGGCGCAGAGCGTAAGTATCTGTATCAGGGCATAGCAGAGCGTGGCTTTGAGCGCACTTTCCAGCTGGCGGATTATGTCACTGTGACCGGCGCTTACCTTGAGCATGGTTTGCTGAATATCGATTTGGTGCGGGAAATTCCTGAAGCGCTGAAGCCGCGCAAAATTGAAATCGGCACCCGTCCGCTGCTGGAAGCAGAAGCCCAGTAATTTATAAAAGGTCATTCGCAAAAAATTGCGAATGCGTGCGGCGTCCCGCAATGTTTGCAGAGCATTGCGGGACGCCATAAAAAACGTCGGCCGAGGCCGACGTTTTTTATTTAAAATCTATTGCTTAGCGCATTTTTATTGCCGCTTTGCCTTAAATTCAAAAAATTGCTTTAAATTCAAAAATTGCTTTAAATCCGAAAGCCTTACAACACTGCGCCTTCATTTGCTTGCTATTTAGCTGCTTTATCGACGCGGATTAATGTTCACGGGTCAGAAAGGCGCCCGAGGGCGAGTTAAGATCCGGCGCGCTGAACAGGCGCATCACCTTATTGGCATCTTCAAAGCGCAGGTAAAAGGCATTTTCAAAGCCGACACCACCGCCACTTTCGCCGTAGCAGCTTGGCTCACCGTTGTGCTCGGTGATGAAGAAACTGAGCTTATAAAACCCGGGTTCATCAGCGCTTTCAAGGGAGTAGCGGGCCTTACTCAGCTCAGGTGGACTGTAAAGCACCATGGTGCCATCGGCGTGAAATTCGTAGCGCTCGGTGCAGTAACCTTCAAGGGTAAGCTGCCAGTTTCCGACTTCCGGCGAATGGGTACTGCTGCAGGCGCCAAGCAGCGTGCCAGCCACACCAAGGAGGATAAGGGATTGGATGAGCCGGGCAGAAAGTTTGAACGCAGCTGTCACTCGGTTACGCCTCCGGCGTGAAGGTTTGAGGCCGGCCACAAAAAAGGCCGGATATACCGGCCTGTTTCTTCGCGTCTAAGTCCTTCGCGTCTAAGTCAGGCGCGCATCGACTTTTCACCACGGGCGAGGCCTACAACGCCCGAGCGCGACACTTCCACCACCTTGGTGACCTCGGCCAGGGCGCTGATAAAGGCGTCCAGCTTGTCGGTTGTGCCAGCCAGTTGAATAGTATAGTGATTTGCGGTCACATCCACTATCTGGCCACGGAAAATATCGGCCGAACGTTTGATTTCTTCCCGTACGTCGCCCTGGGCGCGGACCTTCACCAGCGCAAGCTCTCGCTCGATATGGGCCGATTCGGTGATGTTGGACACCTTGAGCACATCAATCAGCTTGTGGAGCTGCTTTTCGATTTGCTCAAGCACCAGGTCGTCGGCGGCCACGGTAATGTTCATCCGCGACAGGGTCGGGTCGTCCGTTGGCGCCACCGTCAGACATTCGATGTTGTAGCCGCGCTGGGAAAACAGCCCCACCACACGGGAGAGGGCGCCGGGCTGGTTTTCAAGTAATACAGATATAATTCGGCGCATCAGCTTCTCTCCGTTTTGCTCAGCCACATTTCATTCATTGCCCCGCCGCGAATTTGCATTGGGTAAACGTGCTCGGTTTCATCGACGTTGATGTCGACAAAGACCAGCCTGTCGGTCAGCGACAGGGCTTCGGCAAGCTTGCTTTCAAGCTCTTCGGGACGGCTGATGGTGATGCCAACGTGGCCGTAGGCTTCGGCAATTTTGGCAAAATCCGGTACCGAATCCATGTACGAATGGGAGTGGCGCCCAGAGTAAATCATGTCCTGCCACTGCTTAACCATGCCAAGGAAGCGGTTGTTAAGGTTAATGATTTTTACCGGCACGTCGTATTGCAGCGCGGTGGACAGCTCCTGAATATTCATCTGAATGGAGCCATCGCCGGTGACGCAGACCACGGTTTCATCCGGCATGGCCATTTTTACGCCCATGGCGGCGGGCAGACCAAAGCCCATGGTGCCAAGCCCGCCTGAGTTAATCCAGCGTCTTGGTTTATCAAAGGGATAGTAGAGCGCGGCAAACATCTGATGCTGACCTACGTCGGATGAGACATAAGCATCGCCATTTGTCAGCCGATACAGGGTTTCAATCACCTGCTGTGGCTTGATTTTATCGACACTGGTCTCGTAGGCGAGGCACTTGCGTGCGCGCCAGCTGTTGATGTCTTTCCACCAACAGTCGATGGCGGCTTCATCCATGGACTCCTGACTTTCGTCCAGCAGGGTGAGCATTTCATCCAACACCTTATCGGCGCTGCCGACGATGGGAATATGCGCCTGCACGGTTTTGGAAATCGAGGACGGGTCGATGTCGATGTGCAGCACTGTGGCATTCGGGCAGTATTTTTGCACGTTGTTGGTGGTGCGATCGTCAAAGCGCACGCCGATGCCGAAAATCAGGTCGCTCTCGTGCATCGCCATATTGGCTTCGTAGGTGCCGTGCATCCCCAGCATGCCGATGCAGTTCGGGTGCGTACCCGGAAAGGCGCCAAGGCCCATCAGGGTGTTGACCACCGGAATATTAAGCTTCTCAGACAGGGTCAGAATTTGTTTGTCACAGGCCGAGATAATCGCGCCGCCGCCCACGTAGAGCACCGGCTTTTTGGCCGCCAGCAGCGCCTGCAGACCTCGGCGGATTTGGCCCTTGTGGCCAGACACAGTCGGATTGTAGGAGCGCAGCTTCACTTCGCTTGGGTAGTGATAGTCAAACTTAAGTGCGGGATTGAGCGTATCTTTTGGCAAATCCACCACCACGGGGCCAGGGCGACCGGTGGCGGCGATGTAAAATGCTTTTTTGATGGTTTCCGGAATATCCGCAGGATTTTTAACAAGAAATGAGTGCTTTACGATAGGGCGGGAGATCCCAATCATGTCGCATTCCTGAAACGCATCGTTGCCGATAAGGCTTGATGGCACCTGGCCTGACAGAATGACCAGTGGCACTGAGTCCATGTAGGCAGTGGCAATGCCGGTAATGGCGTTGGTGGCGCCTGGGCCTGAGGTTACCAATACCACGCCGACCTTGCCGGTGGCGCGGGCATAACCGTCGGCCATGTGCACGGCGGCCTGTTCATGGCGAACCAGAATGTGTTCGATATTGGAGCTTTGGTGCAGGGCATCGTAAATATCCAGAACCGATCCGCCCGGATATCCGAAAATGTGTTTTACGCCTTCATCGATAAGGGAACGAACTATCATGCTGGCGCCGGAAAGCTTTTCCATTCATGCATCCTCAAAAAAGATACCGTTACGGTAAACAGTACTTGTTACAGCGACGGTAATCGCTCTAAAACCAGACCCTTGGGGTACAAAGGCCCGCACAATTGCCAGGGTTTCCGGTAAGAAACAAAGTTGATGCGCATCACTTGGCAACTGTCACAGATGGACAGGGCTTCATCTTTGTAAAAAGGACAGGGGATTACAAGAGAGATTTCAAAAAAAACAACAAACTTAAAGAAAATTCAACATTTTGAGGTGGCTGGCACGGGCGGCTCTAGGCTCGAGATGATGTGAGATTTTGATTAAAGCATTGAATTTTATGATTAATTTTTAATTTTGGCAATGTTGCCACCAGTGGCAGTCACAGGTGGCAGTATTGCATTTTATTCAATTACGCCGTTTGGCGGGCCAGGTACTGGCAAACGCCAGCCAGCAGTACCGACAGCAGCATCAGCACCGAAAAAGGCAGCGCACTTCCGTTATACAGCAGCGCCAGCAGCGGTCCTGCCAAGGCGCCAACCCCAAATCTCAGGGTGCCGATAACGGCAGTGGCGGTGCCGGTTTCATGCTGAAACTTAAGCAGCACTATCGCATCGGCATTGACCGACATAATCCCAAGGCAGGCCATCAGCGGCACCAAACAGGCAAGGGTGCCGTACAGGCCGAAATCCGCCAGATTGGCGAGTGTGAGCCCAAGGCCAAACAGCGAGGCAAGCAAGGTGGAAGCGCGCAGCAGCCGCAGCGAGCCAAAGCGGCCAACGATACGGGAGTTCAGTACGTTGGCGAGCATCAGAGCGCCGACGTTGGCGGCAAACACCATGGCAAAGTGATGGCTATCAAGACCAAACACCTGCATAAACACAAAGGGCGAGGCGGTGAGATAGCAAAAAAATGCAAAGGAGGTGAGCACGCCGCTGCTGATAAAGCCCTTTACGCCCGGGCGGGTCAGTACGATTTTATAGGCTTTGGCAAAACCCGGCCGCTCGGATTTTGGCAACTTTTGCTCGGGAATATGCAGGCAAAAGTACACCAGCAGCAGAGTGATGGCGGCGTAGCTTGCCAGCACATAAAACACCATCTGCCAGTGGCTTACACCAAGAATAAAGCTACCTATGCCGGGGGCAATCAGCGGTGCTAGCATCATGATAAGGCTCACGTATGACATGCCCTTGGCGGTATTGGCGCCGTAGAGAATTTTCACATAGCCCGGTACTGCCACGGTGGCGGCCGAGCCTATCATGGCCTGAAAAAATCGAAGTATAAAAAAGCTTTCCAGATCAGGCGAAAACACCAATCCAAGACTGAGAAGCGCAAACCCACCCAACCCCAGCAGCACCAGCGGCCGACGGCCATATTTGTCGGCAAGGGGACCAAACAGCAACAGGCCACAGGCGTAGCCCGCCAGATACACGCTGAGGCTTTGCTGCACGCCGGTGATGTCTGAATGCAGACTTGCGGCAATAGCGGCCATCGCCGGCAGGTACATGTCGATGGCAAGGGGCGTGATGGCCACTATGGACGCCAGCAAAGGAATTAGCCAGGGCTTAACGGCGGCTGATGTTGCTCCGGCGCTGCCGGTTTGGATGGACTGTCCCACAGTTACCTCTCGTGTCACGCCTTGACGGGCGTATGGACTGGTTTTCAGGCGAATTTAGTTTGCAGGAGAATGTTGCGTGCAGGCGCTAAACCCTGCAGAACCTGCCAGTCCCAATCCCCATCAGGGCAGGCAGCCCGCGCCTGACGTCGCCACTGTTTACGTAGCCACTGCTTACTTAGCAACAGGATAAGCCCTTTATTCTTCTTACTTCAGCAACGTACTTTTGCATGGTTCAGCAGCCCACTTCCGCCTGCTTCAACAGAGTAGTTGCCGCCTGTTACAACAGAGTAATTGCGAAAAACATATATTACTGAATAGCCCGCAGGCTGTCGCCGGATTTAGGGTGGATTTACAAGGCTCAGGCGATGAGCTGTATGTGTTTTGCGGCAGCGATTTTGCGTTGACTGATTTTAAAAGCCGCAAAGCCAGCGTCACAAAACCAACGCCGCAAAACCAGCGCGACAACACCAGTGCCACAAAACCAGCTTCACAGAATCAGCGCCGCGCAATCAACGCCCAAAACCCAAACTGCAGTTAGTCGCGAAAGCGGTTAAACCACAGGGTCGCCCTCGGTCATCAGCAGCGCAAGGGTCGATTCTATGGCTTCAAACACGGTGTTTTCGTCACCCACAGGGATACGGCCAAAGCTTAGGCGCAGGCCATGGGCTGGGCCGCCAAAATCGGCAAGGCTTCGCACCAGAATACCCTTGGCGGCAAGGTGGGCTATCACCACGCCGGCGCTCATGGTGTCAGGCAGCATCAGCATGGCGTTAAGCCCGCGGCTGCGGCCGTTGAGCTTAAGCCTTGCTGTCATCTCGATAAAGCGGCGTTGCAGCGCCTTGATACGCTGATCCCGCAGCTGATGAATACCGCCCCGTCGAATAATTTCACAGCCAAGTTCCACAATAAGCCCCGATACCATCCAGCACTGAGCGTGGATGCTCTGGTTAACTCGGGCATGCAGCGAGGGTGGCAGCAGCATAAATCCAAACCTGAGGCCGCCCGCGAAGCGTTTTGACAAACTGGACAGGTACACCACCTTGCCCGAATCCCCCGCAAGCTGCCAAAGCGTGGGCTCGCGCTCATCCTGGGTGCAGTAATTAACATCATCTTCAATCAGTAGCAGATTGTGGTTTTTTGCAAGTGAAATCAGCTGCGTGCGCTGAGTCTTGCTGTATCCGAAACAGGCTGGGTTTTGATTGTTTGGCGTAAGGTAAAGGGCTTTGGGGGCGTGGGATTTAATGGCGTCTTCAAGGGCTTCGAGCTCAAGGCCCTCGTCGGTTAAGGGGATACCTACCAGCTTAAGCCCAAGCTCGGCGGCGGCCTTATTGAGCCCCGGGTAGCACCAGGCCTCGTGCAGCACTGTGTCACCCGGCAGACATTGGGCTGACAGCGCGGCAAAAATGCCCTGCTGCGCGCCCTGGGTGAACACCAGTTTGCCATCAAAAAGATTGAAGCCTTCGTCACGCAAAAAGCGCTCGACTGTCTCGTATTGGCTAGGCTGAGGTGAGCCCTGATAACCAAGCAGGTTGGTGAGGCGCTCAGGATCGCGCCCAAGCTGCACCAGGGCTTCGCCAAGGATAGCTGTTTGATCTGTCATGCTCTGCTGGCAGGTCGAAAGGTCGAGCGGCCCGGCAGCCTGAACAAGCTGGGTGTTTCGCACATAGGTGCCATCGCCGACCCGCGCTTCCAGCCAGCCTTGCTCTATGGCCCGGCCGTAGGCGCGGGTGACTGTGCCCAGGGTGATACCGAGTGCATCCGCAAGCCGCCGCTGCGGTGGCAGTTTACTGCCAGCACTCAGACTGCCGTCACTGACCGCTTCGCCGATGGCGCTGGCCAGTTGCTCGTATTTATTACCAGCGAATCTATGCAGTTGCGGCAGCCAAATTGTACTCATGACAATATTCCAATTGATCAACAATTGATCTCTATAGTATTGCTATATTTAGCCGGTATCAAGGCGGTAATGTATCAATACAATTTTCGGAGGAGCTGTGGACACATCACTTGGCGAGCTTATTATTTCGGCGGCACTTTTTTGTGCCACCATGACCATGACTCCGGGGCCAAACAACGTGCTGCTCGCCCAGTCCGGCGCTAACTTTGGGGTGCGCCGAACCTTGCGCCATATTGTCGGCATTCGCCTTGGCACCACGTCGCTGCATTTGGCCATGTTGGCGGGGCTTGGGGCGCTGTTTGAGGGCATTCCGGCGCTGCATCAGGTACTTAAACTGGTGGCGGTGACGTATTTGGTTTGGCTTGCCTACAGCATAGGCACGGCGCCGGTGTCACAGGTAGCAGCGGGGGATGCGCGTCAGCCGCTTGGCGTGGTTGAAGCGGCGATGTTTCAGTGGATCAATCCCAAAAGCTGGCTTGCGGTGATGACCCTTTGCAGCGCCTTTACCCTAAGTGGCGACGGTTACTGGCAAAGCGCGGTATTGATGGTGCTGGTGTTCAATCTGGTGGGGTTTCCGGCATCCTTTACCTGGGTGCTGCTCGGTCAGGCGATTGGCCGCTTTCTTGGCAGCCATAACCGCAAACGGGCATTTAATCTGTCGATGGCCGTGTTACTGCTCGCGACCTTGCCTATGATTATTGTCTGACTGAACTTCCGGCCCATGACCGTATAAGCGTGGGCAAGATGTCATCCCGACGTTTTATCCTGAAATTCAGCCTTGAAATTGTGTCCTAAAATTGGGCCTCGAAATGGCCAGCAGCCCTGACCATTTGAATTATTTTTGCTGGCAGGGATAGACAAACTGCGCTAATTCAAGGATAAGGCGGGGAAAGGCTTAAGTTACAAGGCCGTAGTTACAAGGAGTCTGAGTGTCTGCGTTGTTGTCCCTGATGCCGGGCCTGGCATCGTTTAAAGATTATCGCAAAGAGTGGTTCAAGGACGATCTCCGCGCGGCGTTTTCTGTCAGCGCCGTGGCGTTGCCGGTCGGGATTGCCTATGCCCAGTTAACGGGCGTCAATCCGCTGGTAGGTCTCTATTCCTGCGTGTTGCCCATGTTGGTGTACGCGCTCTTTGGTACCTCAAGGCAATTGATTGTTGGCCCGGACGCCGCGACCTGCGCCGTTATCGCCGCTGTGGTCACGCCGCTTGCCGCCGGTGACAGCACCAAGCACTGGCAACTGGTGATGACCATGACGGCCATGACCGGGATCTGGTGTCTGATTGCCAGCCGCTTCAAACTGGGGATCCTGGCCGATTTTCTCTCCAAACCCATCCTGATGGGGCTCATCAACGGTGTCGCTATCACCATCATAGTGGGGCAGGCCTCCAAGGTGCTTGGTTTCAGTTTTGATGAGCGCTATCTGCTTGACCGTCTGGCAGCGGCGCCCAACTATCTGTCTGAAATCCACTGGGCGACCCTGGCTATGAGTTTGTCGGCGGTGCTGGTGTTTTTGGTGGTGAAGCGTTTTCGCCCGGGCTGGCCGGCAGCCATGATAGTCATTGCCGCGAGTACCACAGTCGCCTGGTTGTTTGGGCTTGAAAAGTTTGATGTGGCGCTGGTTGGGGATGTGACGGTGAATCTCACCTCGCTGCAGATGCCAGCCTTTGATATCGGCATTGCCCGCGAATTGGTGATGCCGGCGCTTAACCTGGCGATGGTAAGCTTTGTCAGCATGATGCTGACAGCAAGAAGCTTTGCTGCCAAAAATGGCTACGACATCGACCCTGACAAAGAATTCCGTGCGCTCGGCCTTGCCAACCTCGCGTCGGCCTTTTCCCAGGGCTTTGCGGTCAGCGGCGCCGATTCCCGCACTGCGGTAAACGATGCCAGCGGTGGAAAGACGCAGCTGGTGTCGCTGATAGCTGCGCTGGTGATTGGACTGATTGCCTGGCTTTTTACCGCGCCGCTTGCCTTTATTCCACAAGCTGCCCTTGGGGTCGTGCTGGTGGTGGCGTCCTGGTCGCTGATTGATTTAAAAAACCTGTGGCGGCTTCGTACCCGAGACCGGCGCGCCTTTTTGTTGGCGCTGACCACCTTTGTGGCGGTGCTGCTGATTGGGGTAATCCCCGGCATCACCCTTGCGGTGCTGCTTGGCTTGTTCCAGTTTTTGCAGGTGGTGATGCGCCCAAGCGATCAGTGTCTCGGGCTTGATTCCAAAGGCACGCTTCGAAGCCTTGATGGCACTGACAAGGCGGCAGCGGTACCGGGCGTGTTTATCTACCGCTTTAACTCGCCGCTGACGTATTTTAACGCCAGCTACTTCAAGCGCCGTTTGCTTGAAAAAATTGCCGCTGAAAGTGAAACGCCGCAGGTGGTGATTATTGATGCGGTGCCCTGTTTTACCCATCCGGATATCAGTGTGATGGCGATGCTGTCGGATCTGTTCCATTTGCTTAAACGTAAGCAAATCCGCCTTATTCTTGCCGGCCGTAAGCGTCAGCTGATGTCCTGGTGCGAGGCGCAGGGCATACCCACAGGTGAGGGTGGGTTGTTGGTACGATCTGATTTGTATCTGGCGCTGAAGATGAGCCAGTCTTATAAGCAGGCGCTGGCGGATGGTCAGGCACCAGTGCTAAAGCGGCCACCGGAAATGGACTTGGTGCTGGAGCACAGTCACCTGTAACCTACAGCACTTTATGCAGAGAAAAGGATTCTGCACATAAAAAAGCCCCGCGATTGCGGGGCTTTTTTGTGACTTTCTTTCGTTATTTACCACTGTGTGTTCGTGACCATTCGTCTCGTGCTTGTTCCGAGCGCTTTAATCTGGAGCATGCACTGAGAGCGTTTACCGAGCTTGCCGTCACTATCCTTCCTGTTGCAAAAGCGCGTTGTGGCTTTGCGTTGGCGCTAATCTATTCACGCCCCAACAATTCGCAGGGGATCATCCCCTGATAGAAGTAGTAACCGGCAGGACCCAGCAGCAAACTCAGTACACACCAGAGCAGCCGTTGACTGCTCTTGATGCTCGCATCATTACGGATTGCTTTGTAACCAAACAGACAGTGCAGCACAACCAAAAGTGCCAGCAGCACTAAAGTAGTGATTTCCATATGCAATTAACCTTAAGAAATGACCTTAAAGGCGCGCATCTTGCGCTGTTCCCAAACTCATTATTGTTATCGACCGGTTGGTGGTGTGCTTGCCGACACCCGAAAAGGGCCTCAAAGGCAGCGCCACCTGCACCATTTTACAGTAGCCAACTGGTACGTATGTAACGAATTGTATCGATATGGCGTAACCTTAGCCACCCAAATTTCACCGCGCTGCCTAAAACTTGCCCGAAATGTGAACTGGAAAGTGGCTCAAAACGGGCTCAATTCCCATACTGAGCTGCCATGGCGGGCGAACAGCCATGGCGCGGCCGGCGGGTAAGATATCAGTCTTCGGCATCCTCTGTCGACAGCTCGCTGTCGAGCCTCAATTGCAGCCCAAGCTGTGCCATGTGCTTTTTCTCACGTTTGAGATCTTTAAGCAGCAACTCGACCCGGGCGCTTTGCTCCGGGATAAGGGCAAGCTCGTTTTCGCCAAGCACACTGCAGCTTAGCCGCAGCGAGCGGGCGACCCGACCAAGGTTAACCAGTATGGCGAGCCTCAGCAGACACAGGAGTTTTACCAATACCTCACGCCGACCATCCGGCAGGCTGTTGATGGTATCGAACTGCGGCTTTTTGTGCTGGCTGCCAATCAGCAGCGCCAGGTCTTGCTGCAGATCCTGACTGAAACCGGGTAAATCACTGTGGGCAATGATGTAACCGCCATGCTTGTGGTGGGCGCGGGAGTTAATGTGAATGCCAATTTCATGGAGCATGGCGGCGTAGGCGAGCAGCCGTGCATGGGGCCGCAGCTGCCAGCTGTCAGCCACCGAATCAAACAGTGCCATGGCCGAATCGCGCACCTTGGCGCCATGTTTGGTATCGACATGATAAAGCTGGGCAATGCTGTCGACAGTGCGGTGGCGTATGTCCTGAAAAAGATCTATCTGTGCAAGCTCATACAATACGCCTTCGCGCAGCGCCGCCGGTGTTGGCGTGAGCTTGTCGATTTCAAGGCGTCTGAAAAAACTGATGAGGATCGCAAGCCCCGCCGGCACCAGCGGTATGCGTTTGCGCTCAATATTGGCAAACTCAAGCTTATCTACGTGTCCTGCCTGTACCAGCTTGAGTTTTAGCTCCCGAAGCCGGCTAAGGGTGACAGTCTCATCCTGAAAATATTCCTGCAGCGCTTCGCAAATGGCTTTGACTGAGCCAGAGCTGCCAAGCACCAGATCCCAGCGACCCTCAAAATACTCTTTTGACAGCGATGAAAACTGCTTGTCGGCGGCGGCCTGGGCGGCGCGAAACGCGCTTAGTGAAAGGCTGCCGTCGGCAAAAAAGCGCTCGTTGTAACTGACGCAGCCGCAGCGCAGGCTTGAAAGCTTAACCGGCTGATTTTTATTGCCAATAATAACTTCGGTCGAGCCGCCGCCTATATCGATGACCAGATTGTGCTTATCCAGCACCTGGCTTTGTGCTATGCCGGCATAGATGAGCCGCGCCTCTTCATGGCCGGAAATCACCTCGATCGGGTAAGGGATAACCTTGAGCGCGGCTTTTAGGAATTTGTCACGGTTTTTGGCGACCCGCAGGGTGTGGGTCGCCACCAGACGCACCCGGGTTTCGCACAGATCGGAAAAGCGCTGACCGAAGTTTCGAAGGCATTCAAGTCCACGGGCGATGGCGTCATCACAGAGATAGCCTTCGGGGCTTAAGCCCTGTGCCAGCCGCACCTGCTCTTTTTCTTTGTGCAAAATCTGCAGGCTGCCATCCTGCTCCCGCGCAATCATCAGATGAAAGCTGTTGGAGCCCATGTCGATGGCGACAAAATGCCGTTGTTGTGATGCAGACAAATTGGGTTCTCCGCAATGGTTTAACTGGCTTGGGGCATGGTGGCGGCCGGACTTTTTACCTGCTCTTCAACCCTGTTTTCAGCTGCATTGCTGTCAGGTGAATTGCTGTCAGTTGAATTGCTATCAGGCGAAGGCGCTGCCTTAGCTGCGCTGGTTTGAGGCTCAGCAAGGCCGCTTTGCGGCTCGGCAAAGGCGCTTTGTGCCATTAATTCCTCAGCTTCACGCGCCGCGGCCTGGGCGAGGCGACTCGCCTCATCCTCTTTGGCAAATCTGGCCGCCTGCAGCTTCTCAAACTGACTCAAATACTGATGAATCGCCGTTTGGGAGCGCACTTTACGTTTATTGCCGCGATTGCGATAGGGGTTACTCTGCTCTTTGTTGATAATTCGCGCTTTGGTGTTGTCTGACCATTGCAGCGCCAGCAAATCCATCACCATTTGCTTGAGGTGCGGGTCGTAAATGGGCGCTGTGACTTCAATGCGGCTGTCGATATTGCGCGCCATCCAGTCGGCCGAGCACAAAAACAGCCGGTTTTCGCCGCCTGCGTGGAACAGCATGACCCGCGAATGCTCAAGGAACCGGTCGACTATGCTTATTACCTCGATATTGTCACTGATCCCGCTGATTTGCGGCACCAGCGAGCACATGCCGCGGATAATGAGACGGATTTTTACCCCAGCCATGGATGCATCATAAAGCTTGCTGATAAGCTGCTCATCCACCAGGTTATTGAGTTTTAAGGTAATGGCGGCGCGGCTGCCCATGCGGGCGTGCAGGATTTCATCGTCAATCAGTGAAATCAGCTTCTGACGCGCATCGAAGGGCGACACCAGCAGGTGTTTAAAGTTATCGCGTCTGTAAGGATGCTCAATTAAATCAAATACCTGCTCAACTTCTTTGGCAATTTCCTGATTGGCGGTAAAAAGCGCCAGGTCGGTGTACACCTTGGCGGTGCCTTCGTTGAAGTTGCCTGAGCCAACGTGGCAATAAAGCCGCGTTTCGCCTTGCTCCTCGCGCCCAATCAGGCACAGTTTGGAGTGCACTTTAAGGCTTGGAATGCCGTGGTGTACCTTAACGCCTGCTTCTGCGAGGATGCGGGTCCATTCAATATTGTGCTCTTCATCGAAGCGGGCACGCAGCTCAATCACCGCCGTGACCTGTTTGCCGTTTTTCACTGCATCGATAAGGGATTGCATCACCCGGGATTTACGCGCCACCCGGTACAGATTGATTTTGATGAACTTCACCGCCGGATCGAACGCCGCCTGACGCACCATCTCAGTAAAATGGGAAAACTTGTGATAGGGGTAGTTCAGCATGATGTCGGCGCGGGAGATGGCATCAAAACTGCTGCCACAGCGCTCAAAACCGCTGCTGTCCAGCGGCGGCAGTTTATCGTTCTCAAGGTATTTGCGGCCGGGATTGGGAAAGGCGATAAAGTCTTTAAAGCTGTGGTAGCGGCCGCCCGGCACCAGACACTCGGTGGAGCTGATGCCAAGCTGCTCTTTAAGCATCACCAGCATGTGCTCAGGCATGTCTTTATCGTACACCAAACGCACCGGCTCGGCGGTGAGGCGTTTTCGAAGGCCGCGGGTCATTTTTTCAAGCTGGCTTTGGTCGAGCTCATCTGTGATGTCGAAGTCGGCATCACGTGTCAGCTTCATCGAATAGGCATCTATGCTGTCGTATTCGAAAAAGGGCGAGAACAGGTCATCCAGACAATGGCGGATAATGTTATCCAGCAAAATCAGGTGCTTTTTGGTCTTGGATTTTTCCGCCGGCAGCTCAACAAAGCGCGGCACGTTTTTGGTCGGCACTTCAACCAGCGCATACTGGCGCCGCTCTTTGCCGTGCAGGCACACCGCGAGGTACGTGGCGTTGTCGTTGATATATTTCATCACCGAGCGGTGATTGGAGACGATAAGCGGCGCGATGTGGCGCTTTAAATGATCGCGAAAATGCACCTTGAGCCAGTGGCTGTGAAACTCACTTAGCTGCTGCTCGTTGATAAGCAGAATATTGCGGCGCACCAGCTCCCGCATCAGCTCGCTGTAAATGGCGTCAAACCGTTCCTGCAGCGTCAGCACCCGGGTCTGAATTTTTGCCAGCAGATGCCTGCTGGTGTTGGGGCCATCCTGCAGGCTTGAGAGCAAAATACTGCGCCGCACCGATGCCACCCGAACCCGGAAAAACTCGTCCATGTTGCTGGAAAAGATGCCCAAAAAGCGAATGCGCTCCACCAGCGGCACCTCGGGATCGCAGGCTTCCTGCAACACACGTTCGTTAAACGACAGCCAGGACAGTTCCTTGTTGATAAACATCTTGTCGGTATTGGGAGACACTCGCAAACTCCTTTGAGCGGCTTGGCAGTGCAGACGCCGGGACGCTGACACAATATCAGCCCTGAGGGCCGATGAAAACCACGGCGGTCACAGTCGATGAAATTGCCTTCAAGTGATTGGCAATATTGAAAAAGTATAGCTACCGCACTGAGGTTATCTCAATAAGATGTCAGAATGATGAACGCCGTCATACCCAAGTCAGACAACAGGGCTTTCAAGGAGGCGGGGATTTTGGTACCTTGGCCGGCTTTTTGATGTGTTGGAGAATGGACCGTGTTTGCAGGCTTTGACTATGGCAGTGCCAACTGTGCGCTGGCGCTGTGTGAAAAGGGCGAGGTATCTATGCTGCCCATTGGCGAGCGCGGCGGCCATTATCTGATGTCGGTGGTGTATGCGCTGGATGTGAGTTTTATCGCCGAAGCCGTGGTTCAGCGCCTTGGCGGTGATGCCGGCCGCGAGCTTGCCAAAGCCCGCAGCGCCGAGCTTGCCCGCGCGAGACGGATGCGTCTGGAGCTTGACCTAAGCCCCGGCGATGACACAGTGTTTATCGGCGAAGCGGCGCTCAATGCCTATCTCGATACACCGGAAGAAGGCTTTTTTGTGCGCTCGCCCAAATCCTTTCTGGGCGCATCGGGGCTCAGACCCGAGCAGGTGGCGCTGTTTGAAGACATAGTCACCCTGATGATGCTTGAAGTTAAAGCGCGCGGTGAAGCCTGCATCAATGCAGGCAAACTCAGCCGGGCTGTGATTGGGCGGCCGGTGAATTTTCAGGGCAGCGGCGGCGAAGAAGCCAACCAACAGGCCGAGACTATCCTTCGCACCGCGGCAATGCGCGCCGGTTTTGACACAGTGGAGTTTTTGTTTGAGCCACTGGCGGCCGCGTTTGATTTTGAGGCAAGCCTTGAAACCGATAAGCGGGTGCTGGTGGTGGACGTGGGCGGCGGCACCACAGATTGCTCGCTGGTCAACATGGGGCCAAATCGGCGCGCCACGCTTGAGCGTGATGGCGATTGCCTTGGCCACAGCGGTCAGCGCATCGGCGGCAACGATTTGGACATTGCCCTCGCCATGGAAACCCTGATGCCCCATTATGGGCTTGGCAGTGAGCTCAATACCGGCAAGCCGATGCCGCGCCAGCCCTTCTGGCAGGCGGTGGCCATTAATGATGTGGGCGCCCAGCGCGAGTTTTTAAGCTTAAGTTATACAACCTTGCTTAAAGAGCTGATGAAAGATGCCAAGGCGCCCGAGGCGTTGCAGCGGCTGGTAAAACTCAGACGCGATCAGCAACATTTTCAGCTGGTCAAAGCGGCGGAGCTTGCCAAAATTGGCCTGAGTGAACGGGAGCTGGTGCAGGTTACCCATCCGGATGGCAGTGATACCGAGGTGAGTGAAGCGGCGTTTTCGCAATCGATTTCGCCCCTGATGCAGCGCATTGAAGAGCTGATGCGCGCCGCGGTGGCAGAAGATGTGCTGCCGGATGTGATTTACGTTACCGGCGGCAGCAGCCGCTGCCCGGCGGTGGCAAGCCGGATTGCCTCTGTGTATCCGGCGGTGCCTGTGGTGCAGGGCGATCACTTCGGCTCGGTGACTTCGGGTCTTGCCCGCCGCGCCGAGCTGTTGTTTGCGGGCGCAGGCACAGGCACAGGCACAGGCACAGGCACTGGCACTGACTGAGGCACTGCCGCTGGCACAGATTTCGGATCTGGCTCTGGCGAGACTTGCGACTGATAAACCCGCCTGCTTTTCTCTGGTCTAAGACTGATTGTGCTGTTTGAAAAAGCAGCTGCTGGCGCTTAGAGCATTCAGCAAAATAACGTTAGAGGGACTGTGGATGATACACACAAACGCAAAGCAGCGCGCCGGCGCTCGGCTTTTAGGCTCAAGTGTCAGAGGCTTGAAGGTTCAAGCCTCTAAGGTCAAAGCCTCGAAGGTCTCGGGCGTGCTGTTTATCGCAGCGGCCATGCTCTCGCTCACAGGCTGTGGTGACGATGTGGGCAAGGTGAGCCTTGGACTTTTTACAACCAAGGATGTGGTGATAGAGGCGCAGGGCGATCCCAAGGTGCCGGGTGTTACCTGCCATATCAGCCGGGTAAAGGCCGATTTGTCGTTGGCCGATCCGTCCGACATGTCGATAAGTTGCCGCCAGACCGGGCCCATCAGCGCCGCTGATATTGCCGCCATTGATAAAAGCAAGGAAGGCGAGGTGGTGTTTTCAAGCTCCTTGAGTGTGCTTTTCAAGACATTGAAAGTGAGGCGGATTTACGATTCTGGCTCGCAAACGCTGCTGTATTTGTCGTACTCCACCAAAGAAACCTCCGGCAGCCACAAGCACTCGCTCTCCACCGTACCGCTGTTTGGCACCGACGCCTGGCAGGCGCCGGTAGCTTCCAGCCCAGGCAAGGGTAACTGAGCTTGATAAGTCAGGGCTTTATAAGTCAGAGCTTTATAAATCATAGCTTTATAAATCAGGGCGTTATCAAGCAGAGCTGCAAACAGCGTTGAATGCTCCAGAAGTTCATAAAGACAAAAGCTCATCAAGACAAAAGCCCGGCACGTGCCGGGCTTTGTTTTTGGGTAGGTTTAACCTACATCACTTTTGAACCGCCGTTATTGAACCGCCGTTATTGAACCACGATGCGGGCGTTAACCGGCTGCACCGGACGGGCATTGTTCGGATACAGTTTGGTAAAGGCCTTCAGCTCATCGGCTGACAGGGTTTGCACATCTTTAAGCACCACCCAGCGTACGCCCTCAGAGCAGGGAGGCGTGGTCAACGAGCCGCTGAAGCGGTAGTAATCCAGCGACTTGGGGAAAAAGGCGTTTGGCGACAGCTCGCCGCTGAAGGGCACGGCATCCGATGCAGATTTGGGGTAAGCGCCGGACAGGGTAGCAAAACCGCTGTTGGAGGCACCTTCTTCAAACATGATGCCAATCACCGCCAGGCGGCCGTCGCTGTCGGCATGAACAAAGTGGGCTTCGAGCGGATATTGCTTGCCATTGATGGTGTTTTCGCTCGGCGCATGCATGTGTACCTGCTTGAGTTCGAAGCGGTTGCCTTCCAGCGTCAGGCTGTTGCCTTCACCAAAGTTGGCCTGCAGAGTGTGACCGTTATTGATAACGCTGGTCACCTTGCCCTGATAGTCGAGTTGTAGCGGTGACAGCGGAGCATCAGCCACGGGACGAATGTCGATTGGGCTTTGGTTGACGCCGTCTTTACAGAGGGCGAATTCACTTTTGAGTGAGCCCCAGTACTCAGGGGCGCCTTTTCCTTCGTAAGACCAGTGGCCGTCGCCGGCAAGGGCATTGCCGCAAACGGCCAGCAAGGCGCCGGCAATCAATGTCTTGGTGAATGAAATGCTCATGTCAGTTTCCTTTTCTACTTGTTTTTCACTATTGAAAGTTCACTTGACGCTAAAGTAGAGATGCAAACTTAACTGAGACTTAACATTTGCCCTGTGTGGCCGTCGCCATTAGACAAAAACCTCACAAAAGTGAGGTTTTTAGTATAAACGCATGCTGTGCTGAAACCTGTTGGCAGCAAGTATGCGCTAAAACCAAGTGTTTGGCGGCGGTAATTACCGCCCCATCAGTTGGTTATAACGGGCAAAACCCTGCTCCAGATCGGCAATCAAATCCTCCGGATCTTCAAGACCAATGTGCACCCGAATAAGCGGCTTGCTGCTATCCCATGTGGTGGCCGAGCGAATATTCTGAATACCGTTCACCCACAGGATAAGGCTTTCAAACCCGCCCCAGGAAAAGCCCATTTTGAAGTGATCCATACCCTCGACAAAGGCCTGCATGGCGTCACTGCTGCCGTCTTTTAGCACGAACGAGAAAAGGCCGTTGCTCGCGGTAAAGTCACGTTTAAAAAACGCGTGGCCCGGGCAACTTGGGAAGGCCGGATGGCGCAGATGATCCACTTCTGGGCGCGCCGCAAGCCAATTGGCAACGGCGAGGGCATTCTTTTCGTGCTGCGCCATCCGTACTCCCAGGGTACGAAGGCCGCGCGCGGCAAGATACACATCGTCCGGCGAGGTGGTTTGCCCAAGCAGGTAGCTGTGCTCACGCAGTTTGTCCCAATGGGCGGCATTGGCGGTGGCGGTGCCGATCATCACATCCGAGTGGCCGACAATATACTTGGTGGCTGCCTGAATCGAAATGTCGACCCCAAGCTCAAACGGGCGGCTGTTGATGGGCGATGCCCAGGTGTTATCAAGAATAACCACCATGCCATGTTCATGGGCGATGCGGGCGAGGGTGGGTACGTCCTGTACTTCCATGGTGATGGAGCCGGGTGACTCGACAAACAGCACCTTGGTATTGGGGCGGATAAGCGCCTGAATTCCTTCGCCAATCAACGGATCGTAATAGGTGGTTTCGATGCCGTAATTGGCCAGCAGCTTGTTGCACAGGTCGCGGGTGGGCTCGTACACGCTGTCAACCATCAAGAGGTGATCGCCTGCTTTAAGAAACGCGAGCAGCGCCGCTGAAATCGCGGCGGCGCCACTGGGATACAGCGCCGTGCCAGCGCCGCCTTCAAGCCCGGCAATGGCAGCCTGAAACCCAAAATGGGTTGGGGTGCCGCGCCGGCCATAAAAGAGCTCGCCTTCATGCTTGTGCTTGGCCGCGTGGCGCATGTCATCAAGGGTATCGAATACCACAGTCGATGCGCGGAACACCGGCGGGTTAATGACGCCTTTGCTGTATTTCTTTTCCCGCCCAAGACTCACGATTTTGGTGGCGGTTTTCATGGATTTATCTGACATAGGCTTCCTGAACTGGGATATCCGAATTTTGGCCATCTTACCATGCAGACGGCTGAAATCCAGTTCACAGGCAGGGGATAAGGCGGCCTTAGTGTCAGCCTGGGCTGACACGCCCGCGAACAACAGTCATGGGCAACCTCACGGTATTGTTAACAGACCTCGAGCCCTTTGCATCAAGGCAGGGAATCTGTGCGCTAAGGCGGGGAGAGTGGCAACGGTAGCCTGTGCCTCTGTTGCAGTAGCGTCAGTCCTTGGAAAGCAGAGTATCTGACGGGCACTCATTGCAGAAGTATTCCAAGTACAAGCATCAACGGCTCAGCCCATGAACGACTCAGCCCATCAACAGCCACAGAGCGACAGTGCCGCCTCGATGGCGAGTGGCCGATAATAGTAGTAGCCCTGTACGTAACGCACCCCGAGGGCTGCGAGCAAATCAAGCTGCGCCTCGGTTTCAACGCCTTCGACTATAATGCGCTTGCCAAGCTCGTCTCCAAGGCGCAGCACACAGTTAAGCACGGCAACTGCATCCGGGCTTTGGTCGAGGGAGGCGACAAACGCCCGGTCGACCTTGATGATTTGCACCGGCAGGTTGAGAAGGTAGCTTAAGGATGAAAATCCGACCCCAAAGTCATCAAGACAAATGACAAAGCCCAACTGATGCAACTTTTTAAGATGCGATATCGCTTCATCCGACTGAATAAGCACGCTTTCGGTGACTTCAAGCTCGACCTCGTCAAAGGCGATGCCAGCCTGCTCAAATACGGCGGCAAGCTCGGTGACAAAACTGCCATATTGCAGTGAATTGGCCGAGATATTGATGGAGACGGGCAGTGTAAGGGCGGGGTATTGGCGGCGAATATCGCAGTACGCCCTTGCGATATAGAGGTCGAACTCATAGTAAAGCCCGGATTTTTCAACCTGCGGCATAAAGTCGCCGGGCGGAATAAGGCCTTTTTGCGGATGTTGCCAACGCACCAGCGCTTCGTAGCCGATAAGGTTGCCACTTTGTACCTCAACCTTGGGCTGCAACATTAAAAACAGCTCATTATTTTCAAGCGCATTACGCAGGTCACTGATAATACTGACATTGTCCAGCAAGGCACGCTGATAGCCGTGGCTGTAGTCTTCACCCGCGCCGCGCCTGTGGGCCTTGGCGTAGCGTAGCGCCGCTTCGGCCTGACTGATGAGTTCACTCATATCGCACCGCTCCAGCCGTTCATACTGGCTGGCTCCGAGGGTGATGCTGAAACGAATTTTGTCTTTACAGGTCGCAAGGGCGGAAGTGAGCTGCACCGCAAGGTCTTTGGCCGGCATGGTGCTGCCCGGCAGCAAAATGGCAAACACGTCGGAGTGAAGTCTTGCGCAGCGCGCTTTATCGCCGAATGTGCGGCGCAGCAGCGCCGCCACATCACCAAGGAGGGCATTGCCATAGTCAAAACCCATGGAGTCAGTGACCTGATGAAAATCATCAATGTCGAGAAGATAAAGCGTGCCTGCACCTGTTTCGCCTTTGGCGCAGAGCACTTGCGCCTGCTCGGTCAGCCCAAGCCTGCTGTTAAGCCCTGTCAGCTCATCGACATAGGCGGCGCGGTTTAAATGGGTAAAAAATTTGGCGTTCTCAAGCCCAAGCGCCACGTTTAAGCAAAACATCTGCAAAAGTTCATGGTCGGCATGGGCAAGGTTCTGGGCATTGTCGGCAACGATAACGCCGCGCCAGCCAGAGGGCGTACTGAGGTAAAGGCAACTTGTTTGCTCCTGAAACAAGTGGGTTTGCGCGGCCAATGTGGCGTGCACCAGGGCCACTTCCCGCATATCGCCGTGGATCTGATCGAGCCCCATGCCGCGAAGCTGCTGGAATTTATCGCTGGTGGCCACCACAAAAAACTCATCCGCGCTTTTTGGGAGTGCCAAAGGCGCGTCGCTTGGGCGCTGCGACACGCAAAACAGGCTATCGGCCTCGATATGAAACAGGGCGTTAATCTGCTCAAGTACGCCGCCGGCAAAATCATGCACCGAGCGCTCCTGAAACAAGTCCGCTGCCGCCTTGATAACAGCCCGTAATCCCTCGCGGCTGCGGGCGATGGCGGCAAGATGCTGGTAAGCACGAATACCCGCTGCCACCACGGCAAACAGCCGTCCACGGGTCAGCTCGCTCTTGGTCTTGTAGGAGTTGATTTCATATCTCAGCATCACTTCTTCTTCGGGGGAGTAACCCGGCTGACCGGTGCGAAGCACAATCTGCAGATGGTTGTTTTTAAGCTCATTACGTATTCTGTCGACCAGCAAAAAGCCGGCATCGTCGGATTCCATCACCACGTCAAGCAGCACTATCGCCATGTCCGGGTGAGCTTTAATAAGCTCAAATCCTTCGCGGGCACTGTAGGCACTGACAAATTCCAGCGGCCGGTCGTAAATAACGAGGTTTTTAAGCGCGAGGCGGGTCACATCGTGCACCGATGCTTCGTCATCGACAATCCCAATAAGCCAGCTGCCATTATCGCAGCCGATTGCGCCAGCACCGGGCGTATCGGCTTTGGCTGGATTGCCATCGGCGCCTTTTGGGTGCTCGTGCCTGTCGTCGAAAATATTGATGAAATCACTCATTGGCGTGTTGGTCCGGTGCGTTGATTGGCAGGCTGATATTGAACTGGGTACCCTCGGCTGAGGAGTGAACTTCGATGGTGCCACCCAAAAGGGCGGTGACTATGTTGTAGACTATGTTAAGCCCAAGCCCTGAGCCGCCCTGGCCCATCTTGGTGGTGAAGAAGGGGTCGAAGATCCGGCCAAGGTTTTCTTCCGTTACGCCGCCGCCATTATCGGAGACCTGCAGTAATACGTTGGCTGAGTTTGGCTGGCGCGCCACCGTCAGGCTGATTTTGCCTTCGCTTCGGCCATCAAGCCCGTGGATAAGGGCGTTGTTAACCAGATTGGTCACCACCTGACCCAGCGGGCCTGGGTAGCTTTGCATCTGTATCGCGTCTTCGCAGTCGATGTGATACTCATAGGGCGTTTTTTTGAGCTGGTGATGCAGAGTGAGCATCACTTCGTCGATGACTTCTTTAAGGTTAAACGAGCGGCGCACCTCACTGGACTGGTCAATTGCAACCTGTTTGAAGCTTTGCACTAAATTGGCCGCCCGGCCCAGTGCCCGCTGCATTACATCGAGCCCTTCCAGGCATTCGTGTTCAAACCGCTCGACATCTGTCATCCGCATCTGGCCATTTTTGAGCTTGTCGATA
The DNA here is from genome assembly GCF_018596335.1 of Shewanella jiangmenensis. Classification (GTDB taxonomy): domain Bacteria; phylum Pseudomonadota; class Gammaproteobacteria; order Enterobacterales; family Shewanellaceae; genus Shewanella; species Shewanella jiangmenensis. The sequence continues at coordinate 189,917 of NZ_JAHEPS010000006.1, forward strand.
AAGGAGCGCAGCTGCACATCAAAGGTGGAGCTCATGGTAACAGCGACCCCGATGGGGGTATTGACCTCGTGGGACACGCCGGCAACCAGCGAGCCCAGCGACGCCAGCTTTTCTGACTGAATAAGGCGGTTTTGGGTTTGCTGTAAATGGGTTAATGCCGCCTGCAGCCGCTCACTCTCTTTGGCAAGTTGAAGCTGATTTTGCCGCTCTGCGTCGCGCAGTGAATCAATTTCCTTGAGCTCCGTCTGGAATGCATCGAGCCCTGAAAAGATGTCGCCAAGCTCGTCCTGCTCGTGTTTGAGAGTCAAATCCCGCTCGCCGCTACGCATCCTGTTGACCGCAACCACGAGTTCAGCGACCGGCAGGTAAATACGTTTCTGCACAAACCAGATAATCCAGCCAAGCAGCAGGGCTCCGGCCACCACCAATACCGACACGATTATCTGGTGCGTCCGGCTGGTGTCGTTGATGCTGCTTACACCTTCTTTCACTTTTAAACGGTAGGTGGTGACCGCATCAAAGATTTGCTGCTCGAGCTTGGTGTATTCCTGATGCTCAATATCGTCAAGGGCCTTGGCGGTCACTTTTTTATTTGCCGGGTTATACAGGGCAAACAATGCTTGTCCCTCGGAGCGAATGCTGTTTATTAACCGTTTGATTTCATTCAGCGTGATAACTTCAACAGGCCGCTGCTCCAGCGGCTCAAGGGCTGCCATGGTTGAGTCGAAACTATACAGCACCTCATAAAAGCGTTTTTTCGCATTAGGGTCTTCCAGCAGATACGCCGACAGTATGTTTTCCAGAGCGTCCGCATAGGCGGCAAGCTGGGTGTATAGCTTTACACCGGGTAAATCGTCGTCACGGATTTCGTCGATTGAGGACTTGCCGGCATCTTTATATTCCTCATCGGACGCCCGCTGTAAAAGTGCCACTAACGGCATGCAGGCGTCGGTGATGAGCCGCTTGACCTGTTCCTTACTCTCCAACTCTTTTGCCGGTGAGTAGGTGTTAAATATCCGGCTTTGGTAGTCGGTTTCAAGATTGCCAAAGCTGCGTGCTATTGCCTGGAAACTGTGCTCGGTTTCAGAATCGAGTTTGAGCGCCAGCACGCTTGCGATAGCGTTTTGAAATACCTCGCGATTATCTTCAAATTCTTGTTTTTCTTCCTGTTCACCAAGCAGGTACTCGGTGGCGTTGGAGTTCATCAACCTAAGCCGCCCAAGCATCACTTCGGCGGCCTGGGAGATAGGTAGGTCTTCCTCAAGGATAGGGCTGATAATGTGCTGCGCCTTGGCAGACAGATACAGCAGCAAACCACCAAACAGCAGCTGTAGTACAGTCTGCACCACCAAAAACAGCACAATGCTGGTTCGTAACGAAAGATGCGGCATAGGAAATGTTTGCTTAATTTTTCCTTAAAAATAGCAGCTAGGTTGCGACGCTACCAAAGTGCTACTTAACTTAATTCACAGCGGAACCTGCCGCTGATTGCCTGTTTAAAGACGGCAACTTGTTAAATGGTGATGCCAAAAAAGGTTGATTTATGAACATGAAACTCTCGCACACCCTATATTCCGGATTCGGCTTATTGCTGATTATTTCAGTGGTGCTGACCTTGATAGTCTGGAAGGAAACACTTGATACCAAAAGTATCGCCAAGGAAGTGCAGAATGATGATGTACCCGGATTGGTACAGTACGTCGCAGTGCGTAAGTCGTTATCTTCAGTAAAAGCATCCGCAATGGAATACCTGCATCGTCAGACTGAGGCCAAGGCCGAGTTCCAGTCTGGCAAAGCAGCACTGCAGGAGGCGTATCGCAAACTGGTACCGCTCGAAAATATTAAAGACAGCGACAAAGAAAAAATGCGCAAGATTGAGCAGCTTTTCAGCGGTTATCTTAATGTGGTTGAAGCGCAGGTGTTTTCGCGCTATCGGCCGGAAGACGAATCTTGGGTCAAAGAAGAGTTAAACAAGTACATAGATACCACCGGCAAAGACATCGAGACCCTGCTGGACACCCTGAAGCAGGAAGAATTTGATGAAGCATTGCTGTCGGCGGATCTGGCGGAGTCAATTGGTGATGATTTGCCTGGAGTAAGATATTACCTTGAGTTGGTTGATGAAATCGGCGATATGCAAATGTCCCTTGTGAAGTACGTCGGTGGCGATATGGGTCAGAAAGCGGCTTTCGAAAAAGATCGCGATACCTTTAAAGAGTATTTGGCCAAATTACGGCCACTGGAGCAAAAGCCTTCCGATATCGCTAACTTCCAGCAAATCGATGCCGCTCTATCTGAATTGGAAACGCTTGCTCAGGAGATATTCAGCCGTTACGACTCATCGGCCAGAAGCAACGCCATAAAGGCGATGCAGCAAGCTGAGAAGGATTATCTGTTGCCGCTTGAAGAGATCCTCAATGTGTCTGCTGATGAGGAGCAAGCTGATTCCGGTAAAGGTTTGGATTCTTTGGTGTCATCTATGGATTTTATCGTAACCTTGCTGCTGGTGAACTGCGCGGCGGTGATGGTGATTGGTATTGCGATTGCCATGTGGATCACCGGCTCTGTTGGCCGGCGTTTGGGCACTGTGATGGACAAAGCTCGGGGTATCGCCGCAGGTAACCTTACTCTTGCCACGCTGACCGACGACAGAGGCGATGAAATCAGTCATGTCAGCAATGCCGTCAACGACATGCAGTCGAATTTACGCAACCTGATTGGCCAAATTCAGCAGGTTTCATCGGAAGTCAGAAGCACCTCCCAGTCGGTGGAGCAGCTTTCTTCTGAGCTTGATAAAGGCAGCCAGGAGCAGGCCGATAAGTCGCAGATGATTGCCGCCGCGGTAGAAGAAATGGCCGCCTCGGTCGATGAAGTGAGCCACCAAAGCCATGATGCCGCCGATGCAGCCCAGCTTGCCGGTGACAATGCCCAGCAGGGCGGCAAACTGATGCAGCGCACCGTGGACAGTATCAATAAGATTTCACGGGTGGTGAACGACACCTCCACCACAGTGGTGCACCTTGGCAAGCGCAGTGATGAAATCGGCACTGTGATAAGCGTTATTACCGATATCGCCGAGCAAACCAATCTGCTGGCGCTGAATGCCGCGATTGAAGCGGCCCGTGCCGGTGAGCTTGGGCGAGGCTTTGCGGTAGTGGCCGATGAAGTGCGTGGCCTTGCCGAGCGCACCTCCCGCGCCACCAAGGATGTGAGTAACCTTATCACCTCCATTCAGCAGGAAACCCAGCTTGCAGTGTCCCGCACTCAGGAAGGTACAGTTCTTGTGGATGAAGGGGTGAAACTTGCCAATGAGGCAGGGCAGGCACTGCATCTTATCGTTGAGCGCTCCCTTGCCCTTAACAACATGGTGCACGCCATTGCGGCTGCGAGCAATGAGCAATCGAAGGCGACACAGGAGATCTCCCGTGATATCACCGCGATAAGTGATATTGCCCAGCACGCCGTGCAGCTTAATCGCAATGGCGCCGCGGCGGTGAACGCACTCGATAAAGGGGTGCAACGCCTCGACCAATTGCTTGGCCAGTTCAGGCTCTGAGCATACAGCGCCAGCCCAGCGACGGCAGCTGCGAAGTTGGGTTAAAAGCGATGCTGAAAAAGCGCTGGTGAAAAAGTCAGTCAGAATAGATTAGGTCATTAGTGCTGAGCTAGTACAGCTGAGCTAGTACAGATGAGTTGGTACAGCTGAGTAATCAGCACTGGCCCATGCAAATAAAAAACGCCCCGACCAGTTGGGGCGTTTTTGTGTAGCGTAAACGCAGTGGTAACTGTTATCCAACGAGCCCTCAGCGCGCTTATCTTTGATTTACCCTTTGCAGTGCTATCCCGGACTTGCCCTTTTCGGCACTATCCCGGACTTGCCCGCTGCTGCGTTAACCCTGGATCGGCATTACCCGGTTGCGGCCGAGGCGCTTGGCTTCGTAAAGTAGTTTGTCGGCGGCTTCAATCAGCTCAATTGCGCTGGTTTTTGGCTGCCACTGGGCAACCCCAAAGGAGGCGCGGATGGTGTCAATTTTGGCATCGCGGCGCCTGTCTTTGAGGGTGAGCTTTTCAATGCCGCGGCGCAGTGCCTCGGCCAGTTGCCGTGCGACTCTGAGGTTACTTTTAGGTACCAATAGCGCAAATTCTTCACCGCCGTAGCGGTAACATTTAATGCCGTCGCGGCAGGCGTCTGTCATACGCTTTGCGACCAGTTTCAATACCTGATCCCCAAGCTGATGGCCGTAGTTGTCGTTAAAGGCCTTGAAGTGATCGACATCGGCAAGGATAAGGCAGGTACCTTCGGGTGCCTGCGCCAGAATCCCCTGCAGATCGGCATCAAATGCGCGCCGATTAAAGCAGCCGGTCAGGGCATCAAACAGCACATCTCGCTCACTGGCCGCGAGGCGCTCCTTAAGTGCAGAAATCTCCTGCTGCGCTTTGGATAACTGGCCGGTGAAGTAGCTGGTGGACTGACGTATTGTGTCTGACTCTTTCACCAGGCTTCGCACTAAATCAAGTACCTGCTCAAGGCTGACACCTTCGGATTCAATCCGCTCGAGCCGATTGAAATTTGCATCGATTTTTTGCTGAAACACCGCCGCGTCGAGATTGGTGTCCTGCAGCTGATTGGCAAGCTCTGCGGCCATGGCTTCCAGATTCTGGCGCATATCCCGTACATCAAGCTCAACCGGATCGGCCACAAACTCTCGATACAGTAATTCGCCATTGACCGGCGGGCAGGTTTGGTAGCGGGACAGGGTGTCATCCATCGCTTTGTTCAGCTCGGGTTGCTGCTCGCCGACGTAGGCGTACCAGAGCGCGTAATTGGTTGGTGTAGTTGGAATTTGATGCTTAAGCATCAGCGGCACTGCTTTTTTTAACCGGCTGGCGGCGGTTTGCAGCAGGGCTTTGGCGCCTTCGTCTGGGGCAGGGGTGGTGTCGGACATGATTTCCTGGGCGCAAACATGCTTGAAAATAATATTTCAATCATAGCGTTATTGCGCTCGGATTCAAATTTCCCTTTGCTGAAAATGCGCCCATTTAGGGGGCGCATCCAGGTTCAACCAGCGCGGTAACAGGGAGTTAAAAACGGTAACTGACGGAAATCACTGGACCAAGGAAACTGAAGAAAATGTTGTAGTCGGCAACCTTGATGTTATCGCTTGCCTGGGTGATATCCACATCGACCCGGTAGTAGTTGTACGCCAGTGCCAGGGTCCAATTGTCAGCGAGGTTGGCGGTAACGCCGGCTCGGACATCGGTCAGGGCACCTTCCATATCATTGAGCTTAAGATAAAAGTATTGGCCATGGGCACTGAGTTCCCAGTCTGGCAAAAACTCATAGCGTGCCATCAGGCCAAGATCCGGCAGCGGCGCAGTCACATCGTTGCTCACTATCTGCGGAATAGGGCGCTGGCCGCAGAGGTTGCCGTTAAGCTCGGTGGCAAGACAGGCGCCGATTTCACCGGAAAACTCTGACTTGATAAACATGGTGTGCAGACCGAGGGTCAGTCCAAGGCTGTAATGGGTGCCTTCGAAGAGATCGTAACCGTAGCCCAGGCGCAGTATGTCGATGTTCAGGGTGGTATTTAGCCTGCCACCGGCGCGGATTTCATAGACAGTGTCATCTATCTGCACCTGAAACGGGCGGCTTATGGCGTTGGTTTCGGCGCTGCGGTGCAGCTGCTTCCAATCGGCAAACAAATGATGGCGATCGCCAAGGGCGTACTCGAGTTCGAGAAACGGCAAAAACTGCTGCTCAGCAAGTTGCAGATCGCCTTCAAAATCAAGCCGGAAATCTTCGCCGACTATTGGGTCGGTGACATCGATGCTGGAATCAGACTGAGAGTAAAATCCTCCCACTCGGATAGTCATGTCCTTGGCGAGCAAACACGGGCTGATCCCTGCCAGTGACAAACACAATACAGAAAGAAATCCCCGCATTGTCGCTCCTGATGTTTTTATTCGTTTGTTATTGTTTTAGGCGCAAGTGCACAACCTTGTTTTTGCAGCGATGGGGCTTTGTTGTATTCGCTAAGCCTTGATGCCGGGGGGCAGTGGCGTACCCATCAACACAAAAGTTACTGCTCATTTCAGGGCAATTGCGCTTAAGGGCTATCAAGCTTAAGGGTTATCGCCGGTTTACGCTGCAGGGATGAGTTTAACCACAATTCAGCCGGATTGTGAAATAAATGTATGCAAATGTGTTGGCTTTTTGCCGAAGATCAAAAAAGCACCCGATTGGGTGCTTTTGATAATCGCCAAACGCCAACTTTCATCTTGGGGGCAGTGTTTAAGGCAAGTGCGTTAGAAAACGCAGCATAGTGCTGTCTGAAAAACCGCCCTCAGTTTGGCAAAGGCGGCATTTTAGTCTGACGCCAACTCACTGCTGCCATTGAACATGCCAAGGCGGATGCGGATAAAGTGCAGGATTTGTGAGGCAATATCCACCTTAAGGCATGACTCGAGTCCTTCAAAACCCGGCGAGGAATTGGCTTCACAGATTTTATAGTGGCCGTTGTCGAACAGCAGGTCGATACCGGCGACGTCCAAATCGAGGATGTTGGCGGTCTGGGTGGCAAGCCACTCGATTTCGGGTGTGATTTCAAAGGGCAAGGCCGAGCCTCCGGCGCTGACATTGGCTTTGAAACTGTCTTCGGCGGCGCGCCGCTCAAAGCAGCCCACCACACGGCCACCAATGGTGAACACCCTCAAATCGCGGCCATGGCTGCTTGCGATAAATTCCTGCAATATGATGTTGGCATTTTTGTTTGTTGCCTCAATGAGTTGCATCAAATCATCGAATTCACGCGGCTTGTGGGATAAAAATACGCCGCTGCCCTGAGAGCCGGAAAGGGTTTTAATCACCACCGGAAAGCCGAGATGACTTTGCACCAGTTCAATATCGACCGGAAATTTGACCAGCATGGTCTTGGGGGTTGGCATGTTCTTTTCAGCCAACAGCTGCTGGGAGAACAGCTTGTCTTTCACGGTTTCGATGGCGCGGGACGAATTGAGGCAGTAAACCCCAAGTCGCTCCAGGTGGCGGATGATGGCGAGGGCAAAATACGTCGTGCCCGAGCCCATGCGCGGAATAATAAAATCGGGTAATTCCACCGGTTGGCCATTGAGCAGTATGCTCTTGTTGTCCTCCCGGGTGACGGTCAGATCGAATTCATCCGGCGCATAGACCTTGAGATCTATGTTGTCGGCCTTGGCGGCCTCCAGCAAACGTTGAATTTCGTAAAGTTCAGGTTTGAGCTGAGTGGCGGTTTCTTTATATAAAATCCAGCCGCGCATTCAGGGGTTAACCTTAAAAATCATGGTGTGTCCTCAGCTTCCTCGTCATCGGAAAGCTCATCGTCATCACCGATATCATCGACTTCGATATCGGTTTCAGGGGCGGTGGCGGGCACATGCACTGTGCCTGTCACGGCGTAGAAAGGCTTGCCTTTGGCAAGTTTGCAATACTTTATCCAGATCTGCTCCAGTATGCTACCCGGAGCCTTGTTGTTGCGCACAACATCGACAAAGTGTGCTTCTTCCGTGGTCAAGGGTTGACGAGAGCCCTCTGACAGGGCACGCATGGCGTCGCCATGAAGCTCGAGCAGCTCGGCTTCTTTATTGGTAAAGTCGCCGGAGCGACGAAACCCTTTGGGGAAATTGGCATCGTCATAGAAACGTTTTTTTGATTGAAAGCTGACCGGTTCAACTGTGCTGTACCCTTGGCAGCTTCCATAGGCAACTGACTGTTCTGACATTGTCTTTTCCTTGCAATAAACAAAAGCGTGTAGCGGGCTTTCCCTAAGCTGTGGGATAATTTGCAACTGGAGTATTGGCTAGTATCCTTGATTTAGGAATCAAAAAATTTTGGTCTTGTTGGTCAAAGAATTTTATGGACACTGATCTGCTTAAAACCTTTCTGGAAGTCTCCCGCACCCGACATTTTGGTAAGGCGGCAGAAAACCTGTACTTAACCCGAAGTGCCGTGAGCTTTCGGGTAAAACAACTCGAAACCATTCTCGGAGTCGAGCTGTTTGAGAGACAGCGAAACAATATTCAGCCGACGCCTGCGGGAGAGCGGATGCTTAACCATGCCGAGGCTGTGCTGACCGCATGGGAGCGCGCCAAGCAGGACGTGTCGTTAAGCCGGCTGCAATCAACCCAGCTGACCATAGGTGCTGGCCCCAATATCTGGGATGCGTTTTTGCAGGGGAATCTGCAGTCGCTGCATCAGGGATTGCCCGGCGTGGCGCTGCGCACAGAGGTATTGCCGCAAAATGTGATGACTCGTCAACTGATGGAGCGCACGCTCGACATGGCGATTTCGTTCGATCCACCCAAAATGGAAGATTACGAACAAATCCGCATCGGCGTGGTGCAGCTGTATCTGGTGAGCAGTGAGGGGCCGTTAACGCTGGCGCAGTGTCAGGAGCGGCATTACATCAAAGTGGACTGGGGCACGGCGTTTAACATTCTGCATGCGCAGGAGTTTGGCAATTTGCCGCTGCCGGTGCTGCATACCAGCTCATCCCGGATAGCGCTGGATTTTGTGCTCAATAATGGCGGCAGTGCGTTTTTGCCCGATCATATGGTCAGCCAGTTGCTTGAGCGCGGCGAGCTTTTCAGGGTGTCCGGTGCCCAGTCTATTCCGCGTAATGTGTACGTGGTGTATTGGGCGCAAAGTGATCGCCGTGACCAAATCGAGCGCGCGGTGTCGCTGTTGCAGCGGGATGACGACGAGCTTGCCGCCATCGCCGCATCGCAGTCGTAGCAGTAGCAGTAGCAGTAGCATTAGCATTAGCAGCTTAGAACAGCAGTACAGCTCCCCACACCACAACGCAGAGGGTCAGGCTCATAAATACCGCCGCAGAGGCGATATCTTTGGCCTGGCCTGAAAGTGGGTGGATTTCATCGCCAATCCGGTCGACCACGGCTTCAATGGCGGAGTTTAGCAGCTCAACGATGAGCACAATAAACACCGCCATGATCATCAATACCTTCTCGATGACAGTCACATCAAACCACAGCGCCAGCGGGATCATCACCGCCGCGAGCAGCAGCTCCTGTCTGAAGGCTGCCTCGTGAGTCCAGGCCGATTTAAGCCCCTTGAACGAAAAGCCGGTGGCGCGAATTACCCGTTTTATGCCGTGATTGTTGGCTGGTTTCATTGAGTTCCCCCGAAAATACATCTCACCGGTGCCGGATAAGACCAGCCGGTACGGTTTTGTTTGTTATCTTTTTGCCCCTGTACTTATAAAGCCAGTGCTTATAACGCCAATACCGGTATGCACACAGCTTGCGTGTACATCGGCAGGTCGCAAGCCGGTGCAGCAAAAATGGCGGCCAGTATATGCCAGTGCCGTCGACAATAACAATGAGTTAACGGGGCTGACTTGCGGATATCACTGCCGTTAACAAGGTCCGGTTTCGGGGCTTAGTAGAAGTTCTGTCTATACTAAAGGCCTCGGCCCGTGAATGCTTGCAGCAGCAATGGATTCAAGGCGCAGATGATGGCGGCAAAGCCGGTGATTGCCGCTGCAATTTTTTGACGAGTGTTTACCTGAAGCATTCACGCCACCGCTTCGGGAAGAGCTTGCGAAAGAACAGGATTTAAGCCGCTTAAAGTGGGAACAGGGAGGTTGCCATGAAACATGACAACATTCATTTTTTCTGTCTTTCGGTGTTTTATCGCCGTATTGCCCGCAGCGGCTTGATAGTTTGTGCTGGGCTAATTGCCGGTATGCTGCCACCAACTTTTGCCATCGGAGCCGAGAAGCCGCAGGCGGCAGATCAAAGCACAAGTCAGACATCTAAGCGCGCCGAGCCTGCTTCGATACCAGCCACTGCGCCCTTACAATTTGCTTCCAAAGTTCCTTTGCAACTTGCTACCAGCGCACCGCTGCCGCCTGACTCTGAAATTGCCGCCTACCTTGTCAGTGAAAAACTCGATGGGGTTCGCGGCCGCTGGAACGGCCGTACCCTCGAGTCAAGAACCGGCAATCTGATTGCTGCGCCTGCCTGGTTTACTGCGAAGTTCCCCAAAAACGTGACGCTTGATGGCGAACTTTGGGCTGGCCGCGGGCGGTTTGAATGGACCAGTGCACTACTGCGCTCAAGCGGGCGTGATAGCGACTGGCAGGCGCTGCGCTTTATGGTGTTTGACTCGCCCATGAATAATTTACCCTTTCGTGAGCGCCTCGTAAGGCTTGAAGATGTTATTGCAGCGAGCCACTGTGATTATCTTTTGCTTATTCCTCAGCTTACTTTCACCGATGTCGATTCACTTAAGGCGCACTTTTCACTCATGGTTAGTCACGGCGCCGAGGGACTGATGTTGCACCACGGTGATGCCCGCTACATTGATGGCAGAAATCCTTTGCTAATCAAGCTTAAACCCCTTAACGATGCCGAAGGGGAAGTGATAGGCTATAAGCCGGGCCGCGGTGAACTGACCGGCCTCATGGGCGCACTTAAATTGCGACTTGCAGACGGCAGTGAGTTTTTTCTGGGCACAGGTTTTGATTTGGCAACCCGCCGCACGCCGCCGCCCATAGGCACCATGGTGACCTTTGAGTACAACGGTCTGACAAAGAGCGGCAAACCCAAGGGAGCGCGCTTTTTACGGGTAAGGCCGCGGGAATAGCAGTGAGAATGCAGTGGATGTGGCCTAAACATATGCCGTTGAAGCGCGCTATTGTCACAATAACAACTTGATTTGCAAATAAGAGGTAAGACGCCGATGTCAGAGCCATTAAAGTCAGTGCTTTTTGTGTGTATGGGGAATATTTGCCGCTCACCGACAGCGGAGGCTGTGTTTCGAAAGCGCTCAGCGGCAGCGGGGCTCAGTCTTGAAATCGATTCTGCGGGCACCATTGCCTACCATCAGGGCGAAGCGCCGGATCCGCGGACGGTGGCCGCAGGCGCCGCCCGTGGATATGATTTTTCCGGCATACGCGCCAGACAGGTAACGGATAGCGATTTTGACCGCTTTGACCTGATTTTGGCCGCAGACAGGCAAAACCTTAAGGATCTCACACAGCGCTGCCCAGCAGAATATCAACACAAGCTGAGATTAATCTTGTCATTTGGCCACAGCAGCAATCAGGAAGTGCCGGACCCTTACTATGGCGGCAAGGCGGGATTTGAAACCGTGCTGGACTTACTTGAGCAAAGCAGCGACGGCTTGATTGCGGCTATTCGTGAGGGTGGCCTCTAACTGCCATCTCCGCACAAACTGCAGGTGTGACTTGGCTCTTAAGGATTGAAAAGGAATTTAATCATTAAAACAATATATTATTTTTTCTGCCTGATGCTGCTGCCTCTGAATGTTGGTTTTGCTGCTGCCAACGCATCCGAGGGTGACGCTCAGTCCAGTCCAATTCAAGCAAACACTCTGCAGCAGGGCAAGACATCGGTTAAACCTGATCAATATACCGAAGGGACCTGTTTGCTTATTGCCAGCGAGCGTGACCGCTACGCCGAAGGCAGTCGACAGCAGCAGGAATTGACTGCCAGCTTTCAACGTCACTGTGTCTCGCCGCGTAAAGTACAGGGGAAATCACTCGCTGAATTGGTAGAGAAAGCCGAGCTGGAAGATAGAGCAGGGGGAGTGACGGGGGCAAATGGTGCAGAAGGCGCAGAAGTGGCAGAACGCGCAAAGCGCAGCGCACAGTCTGAGGTAGCGCATCGGGGCACAGCTGTGGTTGCAGTGCCGGGCGCTCAGTCCCTTAGGGTCACTGACACCGATGTTTCGCTTCCGCCACATGAGCAAATACTGCGCTTTACCCTGAAGGGTTTGATGTTTCTGGTCTTAGGCGCTTTGCTGCTGGCACTTTTGGCGGCGGTATTTTCCACCAACTCTGCCAAACGCCGTGGCGAGCAGGGCGAAAAGGCAATAGCAGATATTATTCGGACGCATTATCGGGGTGAGCGATATGGCCTGTTCACCAATTTACTTTTTCCGGTGAACGGCGGCATGACAACAGAGGTAGATTTACTGCTGATAAGGCCAAATTTCGTCCTGGTGATTGAAAGTAAGCATTACAGCGGTTGGATTTTTGCGAGTCCCCACGCCAAAACCTGGAAACAGGTGCTGCATCGCAAACACTCGTCATTTCAAAATCCGGTACATCAGAACTTTGGTCATTGTGAGGCCGTAAAGGCGGCGTTTGGCATCGACGATGTAAGTTCTTTGGTGGTGTTTGGAGTCGATGCCACGTTCAAAACACCGTATCCCGACGGAGTCATTTCAATTGGCTCGTTAACAGCGACATTGCAACTGCTTGAAGATAGATATAGCGGTAAAAATTTAGATTGTTATCAAGAGTATATTTCAGTTGCCCGTGAAATTAAGCAAGCCTCGGATGACGACGCCCACCAACAGCATTTTCGTGCACTTGGCACACGCCTCGGCTCCGACCTATCAACCTGATACGAGCGCAGCGAACAGCATTACTCTCTGTTGCAGAGCGTTAGCGCATTCGGCCTCAGGCGTTAATTAACTGCTTTAATGCGGCCGATACCTTAAAACTTGGCTGGTTAAAGCCCACAGTTTCCATCAATTCACCCGTTTGTGGGTTTCGCACCTGCCGTGGCAAATGGTATCTCAATTCAAAGGTGCCAAATTGCGGCAGGTACAGGGTTTCACCTTCTTCCAGTGCCCGCTGAATTTGCACGAGAATTTCATCGAGTTGGCGTTTCGCGGCGCTTTGACTGATACCGAGTGTCTTTGCCATTTGGCGGCACAGGGTGGATTTATTCATGGATTGGTGGTCTTTCAGCTAAAAAAGCCGCCATTTATAGCAGCTTGAGCGCTGACTTCAACCAATAATGCCCGGCAGCGGCTTGTTTGCCGCCTTTGTATGCAATTGGCTCTGACGCTGAATGCTTTGCGATAAGGTTGCTCAGCCACTGCGGTATTGAGCGATGCTTTTTGATGGGCAAATTTTTATGAAGGCAAGCTTGTTCAAGGGGCAGCTTGTTGCATTTAGTGGCGCGTCGAGTCCTCAGCCCATTGGCGGCACGGTTTCTCGCTTTGTATGAGCAGATTTTTTGAATAACCAGCGCCGCAATCAGTTTTAGACAGGGCAAAGCGGCGGTGCGATGATGTAATGAGGCGGGCAGGGTCTTGCCCGACGTGCGCAGCGGTAAAGGGAGTGTCTATGGGGTCTATCCGCACATTCAGCAGCACTGTTATCAGGATAACCAGCTGCAGACTCTGCAACGTAGAAAAGCGCCGTCGCTTAAACGCTGCAATCCTCATTTTGCTGCTGAGCGGCGCTTTGCCAAATCACGCTTGTGCTAATGCTCCGGCATTTATTGCCAGCTCCGTCGCGCTCTTGGCCTTAGCACCTATCTTAACCTTAGCGCCTATCTCAACCTTGGCTCCTATCTCAACCTCAGCGCCTATATCTGCTTCCTCTACTTCAGATCTAGTCGGTAATATAGTTGCTATCGAGGGATCGGCACCTGTAAGCGTATCCGCAGCGATTGGCACAGCGAGCCTTGAAACCGAAAAGCGTGCCGGCGCAGTTCGGGCGCAGCTGCGGGACATGGCAACGCTGCTGTTACTGGTGTCGCCGGATAGCGATGGGCGACTGAGAGATGTGGTTGTCAGTATGGATTTGGACGAGCGAGCGCTGATGCGGGATATCGCGCTTCTGGGTGAAACCTGGCAGGCACTTGGTCTTGGCAGCCAACATCTGAGCCATCAGGGCCTGAATCATCACGAGCTGAATAATAATGATCTGACTATTGGCCCGGAGTCTGCTGTGCCGACGCCGGCCGATGAGAGTGCACAGGTCGACCTTGAGTCAGCCACGGGCAATCATCAGTTAACCCAAGAGGCATCGCCTGAAAGAGCGGGGGAGGCAGAGCTTGCCGCCACCCTCCGCGCCCTTGAGCCCGATGGCGACTATCCGGCGCTGATGCGGCAAATTCGTCATTTACTGCAACTTGCGGCAGCTGACTGGCCTTCGCTGACACTTGAGCAGCCATTAAGGCCGGGTGATACATTTTTTGAGATGCAGACACTGATTACCATGTTGCAGGCGCTGGCGGAGGCGTCGAGCGACCCGTTAAGTGACGGTCAGGCTATCACTGAAACGGGCTACTATGATGGCGCACTGGTGGAGGCGGTCAAAGCCTTTCAGCGGCGGCATGGCTTGTCACAGGATGGGGTTATTGGTCCTAAAACACTGAAATGGCTCAATATGACCCCAAAGGCGCGCGCGACGCTGCTCGCGCGGGGCTATGTCAAAAAAACGCGGGAAAGTCGCGCGCTGCCCGAAAGCTATGTGTTGGTGAATATTCCCGGCTTTTCCCTTGCCTTGGTTGACCGGGGCAATACAGTGCTGAGCTCACGGGTGATTGTTGGCAAACTGAGTCGTAAAACGCCGCTGCTTGAGAGCGAGATAAGCGCGGTGGTGGTCAATCCATCGTGGCGGGTGCCAAGGCGGCTGGTGAAACAGGATGTTCTGCCCAAGGTGGCCCGCGATGGCAGCTATCTTGCCCATAAAGGTTTTATTGTCACCGATTACGATGGGGTCGAAGTGCATGAAACGCCAGCTTTCTTTCAGCAGGCTGCCTTGGGGGCTTTTCCCTATCGGCTGGAGCAGCGGCCGGGCGACCACAATTCACTGGGGCGCTTTAAGCTGCATTTTGCCAACGATGACAGCATTTATCTGCACGATACGCCTGAAAAGCACCTTTACGGCCGGGCTAACCGCGCGCTGTCATCCGGCTGTGTGCGGGTTGAGAAAATCGCGGAGCTTGCCGACTGGTTTGCCCGCAATCGGGTAACCGATGCGCGCCGCTGGCAACAAACCCTGGCCGAGCCGCACACGACCCGCTGGTTCAGCATGAAACAAACCATGCCGGTGCGGTTTGTCTATTGGACCAGCTGGATAGACAGCGAGGGCAGGGCTCAGTACCGCGACGACATCTATGGCCTGCTTTAGCCCGGTTTTGTGGCTATTTTCTTGATTTTTAGTCAATCAGTGTCACGCTCAGTTTATACACTTTGTTTCAGCGCAGCATCGATGCAAGCTAATGCTTGATCATATGGGTCTTTCGTTATACTTTTCGTCTGAGTTGTCCAAAAATAATACA
This sequence comes from Shewanella jiangmenensis, assembly GCF_018596335.1. GTDB lineage: Bacteria > Pseudomonadota > Gammaproteobacteria > Enterobacterales > Shewanellaceae > Shewanella > Shewanella jiangmenensis. The sequence goes on from NZ_JAHEPS010000006.1 coordinate 205,028, forward strand.
AAGGTGATTGAGTGACTGATTTCTCTCCTGCTCGCAGGCAATTATTGCTTGGGCTGGGCAGCGCGGCCATGGTTTCCATGATCTCTTCCCCCGCGTTTGCAAGCCGTTCAACCCAAGGCAGCAGGATGCTGACGATGTTAAACCTTCACACCCGCGAAGTGGAAAAAGGGGCGTATTGGGTCGATGGAACCTATCAAAAGCCGATTTTAACCGGTTTTGATCGCCTGCTTCGGGATCATCGCGCCAATGTAGCGGCGCCGATGGACAAGCGGTTGTACGATTTACTGTATTATTTGCAGGAAAATTTAAAGACCCGCGAAACCATCCATATCATTTCCGGTTATCGTTCACCCCAGACCAACAATATGTTGGCCAAAAAGAGTGGTGGCGTTGCCAAGAAGAGCCTGCATATGGAAGGCAAAGCGATTGATATCGCCATCCCCGGCATCAAGCTCGATAAAGTGCGTGATGCGGCCAAGGAGCTTCAGCTCGGCGGTGTGGGTTATTATCCCAAGTCGGGTTTTGTCCATGTGGATGTGGGCCGGGTTCGCAGCTGGTAAGTGGAAAGTGCTTGAGCTGACAAGCCGTAGACGCAGTCACTGATGCGAATGTGGCAATAACTGAGCTTATCGGCAAACACAGAAACTCTCTTTCTGGCAAGTACAGAAAAAGTACCGACAAAAGTACAAACAAACGAACATCAAGAGCCGCTCAGGAACTCCGGGCGGCTTTTTTGTTGCCATTTTTTAATGCTTTGCTTCTGCTTAGCGCTCTGCCGAAGTCAGGCTTTACTTTTGCAGAAGTGATGCTTGATTCTAGTGCCAGGGTTCGAATGGGTGTTGTTTTTGCTCTCTTAATCCGGGAACTCTCCTCACTGCTGCTGATAGCAGCATTGGTACCTGTCAATCTCAACTATCAATCTCAACTTACAGACTCAAATTAATAAACTCAGATTAATAAACTCTGCTATCACGCTCAATCTGCACCATCTAATCCAGCAATATACGCGCCGCTGACAAAAATACCCCATTCCATCAGCGGTTGACGCGTGGGTGCTGGGGGAAGTTTGCTTGCTGCTGGGTGATCAGTGTGTTAGTATTCGCGCGCTTTGAACTCTTCAAAGCGGGTGCAACCTGGTTGGTCGAAAATTGGGCTGCATTTTAACTTTTTGATATGAGTGATAAAAACATGTCTTACACTATTCCTGCACAAACCCGCACTGAGATCGGGAAAGGTTCGAGCCGCCGCCTGCGTCGTGAGGGTAAAGTTCCTGCTGTTATCTACGGTGTTGGCAAAGAGCCAGTTTCCATCGTATTCGAGCACAAGGACATCATCAACATCCAGACCAACGCTGACTTCTACACCAGCGAGCTGACCATCGTTCTGGATGGCAAAGAAGTTAAAGTACGCGCTCAGGCTATGCAGCGTCACATCTTCAAGCCGCTGATCGACCACGTAGACTTCGTTTACGCCTAATCGATTTTCGAGCTGAAAAAAGCGCCCATTGGGCGCTTTTTTTATGCCTGTTATTCCTGTTAGTTAGCTCGGTTTTCAATTGCTGTTGCTTGATGATTGCTAATGTCGGACTGGGTGGATGTGGCGTTTAGTGATGAGTATCAGAACCGGCATCAGGCTGGTGGGCGAGGGCCGCACCAGCCTGATGACGAGGTGTTATAAATCGAAGTTGTAATAGATATCCAGTGACTGGCCGAGGGTGCCGGACACGGTTTCGAGGTACAGCTGTGACAGCAGATAGTAGCGCACTGTCATTTCGTAGCCCGGGTTAAACACGCCAACCCCGTATTTCACCATCAGGTTTTCGCCGATGTAACCGCTGATGGCGACCTTGCCGTCATCGTTGGCATCGAGCTGCACATTGGAAAAACCAAAGCTTTCAACCAGCGAGGTGGCGGTGCTGCCAATATTGTTGATAGCGCCCCCCGACAGTGACGAGCTTACCGACAGCGCGGCGCTCATCATCATCGCGTTGTTATCACCTGTGCCGTTGGCATCAAATCCCTTGCCCTTGAGGATGTAGGACAGGATTTCGGCCTGCTCTTTGGAGGGGTTTGAGAACAAAGTGACCAGCGGCGCCATGCCGGTGCCTGTGATGCGCACGCCAGCCACCATGTCTTCTTCTTTGATTTCGCGCACTGCCTCGATATTGAGGTTCGGCAGCTGCGGCGGGCCGACAAACTGAACCTCGCCTTTAGGGATTTTCAGTGTTTGGCCCATAAACTTGTAGGTGCCACTTTTCACTTTCACTTCGCCGAACAGCAGCGGCGGCTTAAAAGCCTGTTGCTGCAGGCGGAGGGTACCATCAAGCTTGCCATGAAGGCCCATGCCGTCGATGCGTATTTCATCGCCAACCCGGATATTCAGATCTGCCGTCACGCCGTAGGGGCTGGTTTGCTCGGCGGCCTGGGCAATGGAGTCGTTAAACACCACGTCGCTTGAAACCGCCACGCCGCCATCGGCAAGCTGAACAATCTTGATTTGGCCGGTGGGGATATTAACGCTGCCTTTGACATCCATCATCGCGGAATCGAAGGTCAGCTTCAGATCCGGCGATACATCCAAAAGTGCCATCGGCGGAACAATGACTGCAAGCTTGTTGCCTTTTACCGCGAGCTCACCGCTGAATTTGCCGTCCGGCCAGGCGAGGGTGCCATCAATGCCGCCATCACCATTGCCCATCAGCCAGTTACCGGAAAGACTCGCCTGCTGACCGGCAAAATTCATCGCCAGATTCAGGTTACTGAGCAGGGTTGGGTTTGAGCTTGCCGAAAAGGCCGCATTTTTAAGGGCAAGATGACCGCTGACGTTGGGCTGCATCAGGCTGCCAGCGAGCGAAAGTTCGCTGCTAATCACCCCTTCGAGAGTATCCAGCTGGGGCAAAAATTCTTTCAGCGGTGCAAGGTTTACCCGCTCAAGATTGATTTGACCATCAAGGCGCCTGTCAGGGGTAACCGCGACTTCAATGTGGCTGTTGATTGACGCAAGCCGCTCCGATAAAAAGGTCAGATCCGTTACCAGCGCCGCCGGTGTCAGAGAGGCTTTAAGCGAAACGTCCTGATAGCCAAGCTCGACAATCTGGCCCTTGGGGCGCTTCATGGTAAATTCGCCCGGGCTCAATACGAGGCTAAGCTCGCCCGATGGCTTGGTTTTGCCGCTCCAGCGCACCGTGCTGTCAAGGCTTGCCTGCCCAAGCCAATCCACATTCTTTGGCAGCAGTTTATCTATCACCTTGCCGGGCTCGCCGCGATAACTTAGCTGAATATCGCCGCGCTCACCGAGTACGGCATCTTTAACCAGGCACAGATTACTGTGCTCATGGTTTAAACAGGCGGCGCTGAGCAGGCCCTGATTTATGTCGAGTTGCCAGTTAAAGCGCATCGGCTGCGACAGGGTCCAGGCGCCAAACTCGGTGCCGAGATTAAGACTGCTCAGGGTCGCGTTAACCTTCCGGCGCTTGTCATCAAACTCGCTTTGCAGCTGAGTTGCGAGCACCAAATCGCCAAAGGTCTGGGCTGTCAGGCTTTGACGATTCAAATCCCCCTTGGCACCCACGGTCAGCGATTCCAGTTTGCGGCCGGCGAGGTTTACCTGCTCGGCCTTGGCCGACAGTGAAAACTCATGCTGACTCAGTGGCTGATACAGCCCCTTGATATTGAGCGTCGTGAGGGACACGCCGCCAAGCAGCAGACCATCGCCGCTGGCATTGAGGCTGACCAAAGGCGCTTTTTGTGCGCCGCTCACTTCAAAGCGAGCGTTCAGGGTGCCATCAAAGTCAGCGCCAAGGCTTGAGAGATCCGGCGCGTTGAGTTCACCCAAAAAGGCCCAGCGCTCTTTGGTTTCGCCGCTTAGCACCAGCTTGGCGCCAAGGGCGGTAAGTTCGAAGTCTCGGGCGCTCAGGTGCAGCTGGTCATTCACGCTGACACTGCCAGCGGCCGTGACCGGAAATCCATCCAGCTCGCCGTTAAGCTGCGCTTTTTCAAGCGCCACCTGCCAGTGAAGGGCGTTTTCATCGGCAAAATCCAGTGTGCCGCTGTTAGCAAAGCGGCCGCTGACACTGCCAGATGGCAGGGGCGCTGCACCTTCAGGCAGGATGATTTTGGATGGCTGAATATTGTCCATCACCACATTGGCCTGCCAGCTGAGTGCTTTTTGGTAATCCAAAAAGCCGTCGAGACTCAGTTTGCCAAGCTCGCCGTCGGCGCTGAAACTTGCGATATCAAGCTTTTGATTTTCATGTTGAAGCTTGGCATCAAGGGTAAGCGGCGCGTTAAATGGCGTCGTTACCTTGCCGCTAAGCTCGGCGCTTTGGCCATTGAGGGTGCCGGAGGCGTTAAGCTTAAGCGCCTCGGCAAGGTACTCAGGCTCCTTGAGCGGCCATCCGGCGCGGGCAGCCTCCAGGGATAGGGTAAAGGGCAGCTCGGGGTTGGCGGGTTTGGCGGTGGCGCTGAGATTAAGCTCAACTGTGCCTTTGGCGCCAAGGCTCAGCGCAAGCTCAGTCATGCTGCCTTTGGCGTTAAGACTCAGAGCCTGCTTACCGAGTTCGGGCAGGATTTTGGGGCTATCTGCGGATGCATTCAGCGCGATATCGAGGGGATAGTCCTTGCTTAAATCCACCATGCCCTTAAGCGACAGGCTCGCCTCGGGATGGGTGATTTCAAGCGTTCTGATGTTAAGCGATGAGCCCAGCATCAGCGCGCTTAATTTCACAAGATTTATCTGCTCCTGATGGGCGGCAATATCCAAGCTGGTATCGGCAAGCTCGGCGCCAAGGATATCGATATTAAGCGGCAGCACCACTTCAGGCAGCTGGGCCAGTGGCCAGCTATTTGCGTCACTTTCAGAGCCCGTGGCCGCTTTGGCCGCTGTGGCAGAAGTGACAGGGTTGGCACTGGCAGCGTTGGCTGTGCCTGGGTTTGCAGTGCCTGAGTATGCAGTGCCAGGATTAGCAGCGTCAGGCGCGCTTTGCGTGTTTGTCGTTACAGCTCCAGTCTCAGCTTTATTGGCATCAGCCGCCGCATTGGCAGCAGCGTCTGTGACTACCTGGGCTGTAGTAGTGGCTGCGACTTGCTCCCCAGCCGGTGCATCAGCAGGCGGAATAAACACGCTGAGGCCCTGGGAACTGAGCTTTGAGATAACCAAGGTCTCATCCCACTCGGCGGCGGCATCAAGGCGTGTTGCCCCAAAGCGCATCGCATCCACACGTATGTCAGCCTGATTTATTACCGCCGAATCGAGGGCAATGCTGAAGGGAAGCTCAATCGGGCCACTTGGCTCCTCTGGCTCGGGTTTGGGCTCACCCGCCGGCAGCGACGCTGTGTCGATGGCAACCTCAAGGCCTTGGATATCAAGCGCATTAACGCAAAGCCTTTTGGTCAGCAAACAGGATGGCTGCCAGCCAAGGTGCAGGTTATCGGCTTTGACATCAATGCCGTCCATCGACCAGGCGACATCGGCGAGGGTCAGTGCCTTGTTCAGCGTGCCTTCGACATAGGTCGCCTTGAGATTGGGGACGAATTTTACCGCCAACGCAATGGCACTGCGGGCGCCAAAGCCGGTGCCAAGTATCAGCGCGGCAATGATAAGCAGCGCCAGCGGCACGTAAACCACAGTGCGGACACAGAGTTTAAAAAGACCCCAGGGGTGATACCAGCGGCCTTTGGGCGTTGACACCTGCTCGCTGGCTGCGGGCTTGTCGCCGGCAGCTGTGTTGTCACTGGCTGCGGTGTTGTCGATAGCTGGATGGATTGACTGAGCGCCAGCGTCTTGCTCGCCCGGTTTATGTTTATCAGTACTCATAGCTCGCTCCCCATGGTCAGGTGAATACGCCAGGAGCGCTCAAGGGTTTCGGTTTCATTCAGGCCAACACCCACATCAAATTTGATGGGGCCGATGGGCGAAATCCAGTGGATCCCGCCGCCCACCGACACCACAGGTTCAAACTGGTCTTTATCAAAGGCATTACCCGCATCGACAAAGCTGCCAAGGCGCCAGGTGGGAGTGAGGTAGTACTGATATTCAACACTGCCAACGGCCAGATAGCGGCCGCCGACTACTTCGCGGGCGGTCACGCCGTCGGAGTTGGTGTATTCAAAGTAAGGCCCGAGCTCCTGATAGGCATAGCCGCGGATACTCTGATCGCCACCGGCAAAATAGCGCAGCGACGGTGGCACCAGCGCCAAATCCGAATCGCTCACCAGGTTGAGGCCAAAATCGGCGCGGGCAACGATTCGGTGCTTGTCAAAGAAGGTATCAATCCACTTGAACTTGGCCTGAATACGGGTCAGGCGAGTGTCGGAGCCAAGGCTTGGATCGGCATAGTCGAGGCTGTAAGAGTGGCGATAGCCCCATTTGGGGTCGAGACTGGCATCGCCGCGCACCGTGCTCGACAAACTGAAACCACCGAGTAAAAACAGCGGATCGTAGTCAATTTCGGATTGGGTATAGGCTTCGCGGATAAAGTCGACCGAATAGCCCATCAGCCAGCCGCTTTCCAGGGTTTGCTGGCGCAGCGCGCCAATAAGCTGCTTGCTCGATTCAAGCTGGCCGGTGTTGGCAAAATCCAGCTCCTCCGGCACATACACCTGGGTCACACCGTATTTGTCCCGCAGGAGCCCCAAGCGAATTTTCAGCTGATCATCGAGAGGATGAGTAAGGGGTATGGTGTAGGTGGTTAAAAACTTCGGCCGGTCGGGCGACCACTCAAGGCTCGTTTCCTGCGAGTGGCCGTGGCGGTTTATTTGCGGCGTACGCCAGGTAACCCGCACCCGCGGCTCAAAGGCGCTGTCTGAACTTGAGCCGATATCGGCGCCAAGACCAAGCTCAATCGAATGATCCGGGCGATTTTCAACTTCGACCCTCACCGGCACCTGACCGTCGCTGGCCTTGTCGATTTGTGGTAGCACCTTTATCGAACGGAAGTAGCCGGTTTCCTGCAACTGGCTGTTAAAGGTCGACAGGCGGCGGGTTGCGTAGGGCGACTCTTCATCAAACGGAATGAGTTTATCCAAAAAGCCGTCTTTCAGGGTTGAGCCTTCAAAGGTGACAGTGCCAAAGCGGTAACGCTCCCCTGAATTAAAATGCAGGCTGATGGTGGCGCGGTTTTCGTCGCGATTGACGCGGATTTCAGACTTGGCATAACTGCCGTCAAAATAACCGCGCGATAATGCCAGCGCGCCAAGTTCGGCTTTGACGCTTTCATATTTGCCGTGATTGAGCACATCGCCGGGTTTAAGGCTGACGCCGTCAAGCCAGCGGGAGAAACTCGGGTCATGCAACATGTCGCCATGAAAGCGAATGTCGACCCAGTCGATGCGGGTCGGCTCGCCTGCGGCCACGTCAAGCGTGAGCTGCCAGGGGCCTTTTTCAGGCCGCTCGAGGGTCGGCGTGAGCTCGCCGTGGTAGTAACCCACCGACTGCAGCGCTGCGGTCACGCTGTCATCGACGTTGAACAAAAAGGCGCGCCGCTGCACTTCGTTTTCCGGCAGCGTGCCAAGGTGGGCGAGGATATTTTTGCTGAGCGCTTCATCAACGCCTTTGACGGTGACGCGCAGAACAGGATCGGCGCCAAGCACCAGAGGAGAGAGAGTCAGGGTCGCAGCAAAAAGCCCGCCCCGGTATAAGGCTGAGAATTTCAAGGTGCGCAAAAATCCAGAATTGCTGTCAATATTCCATTGAATTCAATTGTCACCCCATCAACTGTCGCAGGCAAGTTGGGATTGAGTTAGCATGCGAAAATCGTTAAAAAGAACACAGAGTTGTCACACGAAAGAAGGATAACATGCACAAAACTCTTGCCCTCGCAACCTTGCTCTTAAGTTTTGGAGTCACTATGCCGTCCCATGCAAAATCCGATACCCCAGCGGCTGACCGTCCGTTCGGGATTGCTATCCACGGTGGTGCCGGCACCATTTCCCGCGCCAAACTCACCGAGGCGCAGGAGAAAGAATATAAGGCCACGCTGGAAAAGGCGGTGAACGCCGGTCACAGTATTCTGGCAAGCGGCGGCGACAGTCTGGATGCCATCAAGGCCGCCATCAATATTATGGAAGACAGCCCGCTGTTTAACGCAGGCGTCGGCGCCGTGTATACCTTTGATGGTGCCCACGAGCTCGATGCGTCGGTGATGGACGGTAAAACCATGAATGCCGGCGCGGTTGCCGGGGTAAAACACATAAAAAACCCCATTGATTTGGCGCTGCTGGTAATGAATAAGTCAGATCATGTGATGCTTGCAGGCGCGGGCGCCGAAGAGTTTGCCCTGACCCAGGGCATGACATTGGTGCCGGCCAACACCTTTGATACCGAGCCGCGTTATCAGCAATTGCTCGATGCCAAGGCCAAAATCAAGGCCGCAGAAGCGGCCACCAAGGATTTTCAGGCGTCAGCCACCAGTCTGGATCTGGATTACAAATTCGGCACAGTGGGCGCCGTGGCGCTGGATAAAAACGGCAATCTTGCCGCCGGAACCTCCACCGGCGGCATGACCGCCAAACGCTTTGGCCGTATTGGTGACTCACCGGTTATCGGCGCCGGCACCTATGCCGAAAATGGTGTCTGCGCCGTGTCGGCCACGGGCCATGGCGAGTACTTTATCCGTTATCAGGTTGCCGGCGATATCTGCGCCCGCATCAAGTACCAGCAAAAAACGGTGCAGGATGCCGCCGATGAAGTGGTGATGAAACGCCTGGTCGGGGCGGGCGGCAGCGGCGGCATTATCGCCATCGATGGCAAAGGTAACATCGCCATGCCCTTTAACACCGAAGGCATGTACCGCGCGAGCCGCGTTGGCAATGAGGCGCCGGTGATGATGATCTGGAACGACAGATAAGGCATCAAGACCGAACCGCTTTGCAGTCCGAGTGCAAACCCCTTGGCGAAACCCTGTAGTTTGGTGAAGTCATGGAGTTTGCCGATTGACACAATCGTAATCCTTGACAAGCGAAAGGCGCTGTTTTTTCCTACAATGGGAAATGAACCATCTGACAGGGGAATGCCATGGATTCGATTAAGGTCAGAGAGCATATGGACAGGCAAGCCATTTTGCTCAAGCCTGACATGACGCTTGCCACTGCAGTTGAATTATTGCTGCAACATAAAAAGAACGGTGCGGCTGTGGTGGATGAAAGCCAGCATTTGGTTGGCTTTCTGTCGCAGCAGGATTGTTTGGCTGTGATGCTTAAAAGCAGCTATCACTGTGATTTAACGGCAATTGTGGCCGACTGTATGCGCTCAGAAGTGTTGTCGGTGAGCCCGGATGACAGTGTGCTTCGGCTTGCCGAGCAGATGACAGGTGCCAAACCCAAGATTTATCCGGTGGTTGAAAATGGCCGAGTGGTTGGCACCATCAACCGCACCAATGTGCTGGCCGCGATGAATACCTATATGCAGCAGTGCTATCTCGCGCCCGCGTAAACGCGCCTGCCTGCCCAAAAAAGCCCCGCTCGCGGGGCTTTTTTATACCCAAAGCCGGCACTTCTTGTTAGGATCGGCCTCTTTGTTTGATGTATTGGAAATCGGTTTTGAGCGCTTCACACCACCCGCTATCCCGAGCTTATTTACAGGAATGTTTTCAATCGGATGCCATGCGTATTCGCCGCGAGCTGCGCGATGTTGAGCGGCTCAAAGACGAAGATGCACGGGCCGAAAAACTCGCCTCGCTGACGGAGCGCGCCAAGGCCGCCCAGGCCAAAGTCGAGGCGCGGCTTGCCAACCGGCCGGCGATTGAATACCCCGATAATTTACCGGTTTCGCAAAAGCGCGATGAAATTGCTGCCGCCATCGCCGCCCATCAGGTGGTGATAGTGGCCGGTGAAACCGGCTCGGGCAAAACCACCCAGCTGCCAAAAATCTGTTTGGAGCTTGGGCTTGGCAGCCGCGGCATTATCGGTCACACCCAGCCACGGCGTCTGGCCGCTCGCAGTGTGGCAAACCGGGTTGCCGAAGAGCTTAAAAGTCCGCTCGGTGAAGCGGTGGGCTTTAAGGTGCGCTTTGCCGATGCCATCAATGAAAACAGTTACATCAAGCTGATGACCGACGGTATTTTGCTGGCGGAGTTGTCATCCGATAAGTTCCTTAACCAGTACGATGCCATCATCATCGACGAGGCCCATGAGCGCAGCCTCAACATCGACTTTATTCTGGGCTATTTAAAGCAGTTGCTGCCCAAGCGCCCGGATCTGAAACTTATCATTACCTCGGCTACCATCGATGTGGACCGTTTCTCCAAACACTTTGGCAATGCGCCTGTGATTGAAGTGTCGGGCCGCACCTATCCGGTGGAAACCCGCTACCGCCCCTTGGTCAAAGATGATGCACCGGATCTTGACCAGATGGACGGCATCTTCGAAGCGGTTGAGGAGCTGATGGCCGAAGGCCCGGGCGATATTTTGATATTTATGACCGGCGAGCGGGAAATTCGCGACACCGCCGAGCAGCTCTCCAAACGCCATTACCGCGATACCGAAGTGTTGCCGCTGTACGCAAGGCTCTCCTACGGTGAGCAGTCCAAGGTGTTTAAGCCCCACAGCGGACGGCGCATCGTGCTTGCCACCAACGTGGCTGAAACTTCACTTACGGTGCCCGGCATTCGCTACGTGATTGACCCGGGTACAGCGCGCATCAGCCGTTACAGCTATCGCACCAAGGTGCAGCGCCTGCCGATTGAACCTATCAGTCAGGCCAGCGCCAACCAGCGCCAGGGCCGCTGCGGCCGGGTAGGGCCGGGCATTTGTATTCGCCTGTACGATGAGCAGGATTTCCTGTCGCGGCCGGAGTTTACCGATCCGGAAATTCTGCGTACCAACCTCGCGTCGGTGATTTTGCAGATGCTCGCCATCGGTCTTGGCGATATCAAGGGTTTCCCCTTCATTCAGCCGCCCGATGAGCGCCATATCAAAGACGGCTTTTTGCTGCTTGAAGAACTTGAGGCTATCCGCCTTAAAAAAGGCGAGCCGCAGATGACGCCCCTTGGGCGTCAGCTTGCCCATGTGCCGTTGGACCCAAGGCTTGCGCGCATGGTGCTGGAGGCATCTAAGCGCGGCGCGCTCCATGAGGCGCTGGTGGTCACCTCGGCGCTCTCCATCCAGGATCCCCGCGAGCGCCCGGCAGAGAAAAAGCAGGCCGCCGATGAGTCCCATAGTCGCTTTGCCGACAAAGACTCTGACTTTGTCTCGCTGCTGAACCTGTGGAATTACCTTAAAGAGCAGCAAAAGGCGCTGTCGGCGAGTCAGTTCCGAAAGCTGTGTCAGCAGGAGTATCTGGCTTATTTGCGGGTGCGCGAATGGCAGGATCTCTACACCCAGGTGCGCCAGAGCGTGCATGAGCTGAAACTCAAGCTCAATACTGTGCCCGCCGATTACGACAGCCTGCACCGCGCCATTTTGTCGGGGCTGCTCAGTCACATCGGCTTTAAAGACAATAACAACGAGTATCTGGGCGCCCGTAACCGCCGCTTTTATGTGTTCCCGGGCTCGCCGCTTGCCAAAAAAGGCCCCAAGTGGATAGTCGCGGCTGAGCTTACTGAAACCAGTCGTCTGTTTGCCCGTGGCTGCGCCAAAATTGAGCCTGAATGGCTTGAAGAGCTGGCCGCACATCTCATTAAAAAGCAGCACAATGAGCCGCACTTTGAGGCAAATCAGGGCGCGGTGGTGGCGTTCGAGAATCAGGTGCTGTACGGCCTCACCATAGTTAACCGGCGCAAGGTGCAGTACGGCGCCATTAATCCGGAGGAAGCGCGGGAAATCTTTATTCGCTGCGCCCTTGCCGAAGGTGAGCTTAAAACCAAAGAAGCCTTTTTCCTGCATAACCAAAAGCTGCTGGAAGAGGTGGAAGAGCTTGAGCACAAGTCCCGCCGGCGCGACATTCTGGTGGACGAGCAGGTGCTGTTTGATTTCTACGATGCCCGCCTGCCGGAAGGTATTTTTAATGCGCCGAGGCTTTACAGCTGGTGGAAAGAGGCCAAACGCAAAGAGCCAAATCTCCTCAACTTTACCGAGGAGATGCTGTATGCCCGTAGCACAGGCCATGTGTCCAAACTCGATTTTCCTGACAAGTGGCAGCAGGGCAACTTAAGTTTTGCCGTGAGTTACCAGTTTGAGCCCGGCACCGACGATGACGGCGTCAGTATTCATATTCCGGTGGCGCTGCTCAATCAGGTTGAAGACAGTGGCTTTGATTTTCTGGTGCCGGGGTTACTTGAAGAAAAGTGCATGGCGCTGATTAAATCCCTGCCAAAGGCGCTGCGGCGTAACTTTGTACCGGCGCCGGATTATGCCCGCGCGGCGGTGGAGTCCATGGACAAATCCCTGCCCTTGTTGGAGGCACTCGCCAAGCGGCTGTTGCGGATGACAGGCACTAAAGTGAGCGGCGAGGATTTTGCCGAGGCCGAGCTGCCCATGCACCTTAAAATGAACTTCATTATCGAAGATGATAACGGCAAGCCGGTCGCCCGTGGCCGCGACCTTGATGCACTCAAGGCGTCGCTTCAGGGGGTGGTTGCCAAGGCCATTCGTCAGGTGGCTAAGGCAGGCATAGAGCAAGCTGGGCTTACTGAGTGGACTATCGATGAATTGCCTTCACAGTACCAGCGCCGCAAGGGAAGCTACGAAGTGAAGGCATACCCAGCGTTGGTGGATGACAAATCCAGTGTTGCGGTGAAACTCTTTGATGATGAACATCAGGCAAAAATGGCCCACGCGAAGGGCGTTAGAAGGCTGCTGCTTATCAATATTCCGTCACCGGTGAAGCACCTGCAGCAGGCGCTGCCGAATAAAGCCAAGCTTGCCATGTACTTTAACCCCTTCGGGCAGGTGCAGCTGCTGATTGACGACATTATCGATGCCGCGGTGGCGCAGATAATGGATGCGAGCAAGCTGGATGTGCGCAGCAAAGCCGGGTTTGATGCCGCAAGGGATGCGGTGCGCGCCGAGCTTAACGAAGTTGCCGAGGGCATAGCGCTTAAGGTCGAGCAAATTCTCACGCTGCACAACGGCATCAAAAAGCGCCTCAAGGGAAAAATCAGCCTCGATATTGCTTTTGCCATGAGCGATATTCAGGCGCAGCTCGACAAGCTGGTGTACAAGGGCTTTGTGGCCGATTGCGGCTATAGTCGTTTGGGCGATGTCATTCGCTATCTTAAAGCCATTGATTATCGGTTGGAAAAACTGCCGGTTGACCCAACGCGGGACAAGCTGCAGCTGCTGTCGGTGCAAAAGGTTGAGCAGGCGCTGGCGGCGCAGCTTGCCAAGGTGCCCAAAAGCTTGCCGGTACCGGCGCATTTGCTGGAGGCGCGCTGGCTGATTGAGGAGCTCAGGGTGTCACTCTTTGCCCAGGTGCTCGGCACGGCGGTGCCGATTTCTGAAAAGCGGGTACTGCTGCATATTCAGCAGTAAAGCCGCCCGCAGTCATGCCGGCTGAACGCCTGTCGTTTAGCCTAAGCCGCTTGGTCTAAGTCGCTTGGTCTAAGCCGCTTGGCTTTGCATCGACAACGGCAAACGTAAAGGCGTAAGCCGGTAAAACGTAAGGCATGTTTCTCTTCCCAATGGCGCTTCGGCGCCATTTTTCTTGGCTCTTCACTTCGGGCGAATACACGCGCGCTTTGGCAGCGCTGTTTTGAACTTTTACATCGCAGGCGCTTCAGCTGTGATGGCGCGTGCTTCGTGCGATGTAGCAATTTAACAAGCTGTGATCCTAATCACAGCCGCAAATGGCTGCCGATCTACTCCTTTGTAAATATTTTTCAAAAATCCGTCATTCGACGGTAGTCAAAATCCCTGTAAAACGTCTAGCTTTAGAACATCCGCAATAGCTGATATGTGCTTATTACGACTGAATAATCGAAAAATGCGCTTGCAAATCATGATCTATATAAAAATTGCGGAAAATAGATGATCTGGATCAAGCTGCATTCTGTTTACCGATTTCGGGGTATACAGTTTGTTAACAGTGAGCGCGTATGATCAATTCAGAAAGCAATGCTGCCGTAACTGACTGAACCCAAAGTGATGATGCAGCCCAATCGGGCATGACCCGATGCCATCGGAGGACACATGAGTGCTGATCCCAACAACACCCAAAAGAGCCTGGAACTGAAGATTTTTATCTTTCTGACCGTGTTTCTTGCGCCGCTGCTGGCCGTAGGCCTGGTGTCGGCCTATGGCTTTGCCATCTGGCTTGGCCAAATCTTTACCGGCCCACCGGGCGCCGGTTAACTCAAAAAACCTATAAAGAATCAATAACCTTACTTGGAAATATCCAATGAGCAATGAGCTTCATGTTACCAGCCTGATAGTGCAGGTGTTACCGGAGAAAATGGCCGAGGTGAGGGGGCAGATTTTGCAAATGCCCAACGCCGAGCTGTCCGTTAACAATGACGTCAAGTTGGTCGTGGTGCTGGAAGGAAGCTCCCAAAAGCAGTTGTTGGCCGGTATCGAAGCCATCAACGCCTTGCCGGGAGTCATGTCGGCAACCATGGTCTATCACCAGAGCGAAGTGCTGGAAGAGGATGAGCAATGAAAATGAACAGACGTGAATTTATGAAGGCCAACGCCGCACTGGCCGCCGCCAGTGTCGCCGGATTGGCATTGCCGACTTCGGCAAGCAATCTCATCACCAGCTCAGAGCAGACCAAGCTCGACTGGAACAAGGCACCTTGCCGATTTTGTGGTACCGGCTGCTCGGTGATGGTCGCCACCCGCGACGGCCGTGTGGTTGCCACCCACGGCGATGCCAACAGCGAAGTAAACCGTGGCCTTAACTGCATCAAGGGATACTTCCTCTCCAAAATCATGTACGCCAAAGACCGTCTGCAAACGCCCATGCTGCGTATGACCAATGGCCAGTACGACAAAAACGGCGAATTTACCCCGATCAGCTGGGACAAAGCCTTCGATGTGATGGCCGAAAAATGGAAAGCCACCATCAAGGAAAAAGGCCCAACCGCCGTGGGTATGTTTGGCTCAGGCCAGTGGACCGTGTGGGAAGGTTATGCCGCGTCCAAGCTGATGAAGGCCGGTTTTGGCTCCAACAACATCGACCCCAACGCCCGTCACTGTATGGCTTCAGCCGTAGTGGGCTTTATGCGCACCTTCGGTATGGATGAGCCCATGGGCTGTTACGATGACATGGAAGCCGCCGACGCTTTTGTGCTGTGGGGTTCAAACATGGCCGAAATGCACCCCATTCTGTGGAGCCGTGTGACCGACCGTCGCTTGAGCGCGCCCCACGTTAAAGTTGCCGTGCTGTCTACCTTCGAGCACCGCTCCTTTGAACTTGCCGACTTGCCTGTGGTGTTCACGCCACAAACCGACCTGGCCATCCTTAACTTTATCGCCAACTACATCATCCAGAACAACATGGTTAACCAGGACTTTGTGTCCAAGCACGTTAACTTCCGTCAGGGTGTGACTGACATTGGATACGGTCTGCGTCCGACCCATCCATTACAGCAGAAGGCGAAAAACGTTAAGACTGCCGACGAGTCAAGCCCCATTGACTTTGATGCCTTCAAGGCCTTTGTGTCTGAGTACACAGCCGAGAAAGTGGCCAAGATGTCCGGTGTGTCTGAAGACAAACTGGTGGAACTTGCCAAACTGTATGCCGATCCCAATACCAAGGTCACCTCGTTCTGGACCATGGGCTTTAACCAGCATACCCGCGGCGTATGGTGTAACAACCTGATTTACAACATCCACCTGCTGACAGGCAAGATCTCTACCCCAGGTAACAGCCCATTCTCGCTGACCGGTCAGCCATCGGCCTGCGGTACTGCGCGCGAAGTGGGTACCTTCTCCCACCGTCTGCCTGCCGACATGGTGGTGACCAATCCCAAGCACCGCGCTGTGGCGGAAGGTATCTGGAAAATCCCGGCCGGCATTATTCCGCCCAAGCCCGGTTACCACGCGGTTGAGCAAAACCGCCGCCTGAAAGATGGCGATCTGAACTGCTACTGGGTTCAGGTGAACAACAACATGCAGGCCGCGCCCAACATGATGGAAGAAACGCTGCCAGGTTACCGTAACCCAGCCAACTTCATTGTGGTGTCGGATGCCTACCCAACCGTGACCACCCAGGCTGCCGACCTTATCCTGCCTGCTGCCATGTGGGTTGAGAAAGAGGGCGCCTATGGTAACGCCGAGCGCCGTACCCAGTTCTGGCACCAGCTGGTGAAAGCACCGGGCGAGTCGCGCTCTGACTTGTGGCAGCTGATGGAGTTCTCCAAGCGCTTTACCACCGACGAAGTGTGGCCAAAAGACGTGCTCGAGGCCAACCCGTCTTACAAGGGCAAGACCCTGTTTGAGGTGCTGTTTAAAAACGGCAACGTGGACAAGTTCCCGCTGTCAGACCGCGATGCCAAGTATGCCAACGACGAAGCCGAGCACTTTGGTTTCTACGTGCAAAAAGGGCTTTTCGAAGAGTACGCCACCTTCGGCCGCGGCCATGCCCACGATTTGGCACCCTTTGACATGTACCACGAAGCCCACGGCCTGCGCTGGCCTGTGGTCGATGGCAAAGAAACCCTGTGGCGCTACCGTGAGGGCAGCGATCCGTACGTCAAGCCCGGCAAAGGCTTTGAGTTCTACGGCAAGCCCGATGGCAAGGCCGTGATTTTCGCGCTGCCCTATGAGCCCGCTGCCGAGTCACCGGATGAAGAGTTTGATATGTGGCTCTCTACCGGCCGCGTGCTCGAGCATTGGCACTCAGGCTCTATGACACAGCGTGTGCCTGAGCTGTACAAGGCGTTTCCGGATGCGGTGTGCTTTATGCACCCGGACGATGCCAAGGCCCGTGGTCTGCGCCGTGGCGATGAGGTCAAAGTGGTGTCACGCCGTGGCGAAATCCGCACCCGCGTTGAAACCCGTGGCCGTAACAAGCCGCCTCAAGGCCTGGTGTTTGTGCCCTGGTTTGATGCCAGCCAGCTCATTAACAAGGTTACGCTGGATGCGACAGATCCTTTGTCCAAACAGACCGACTTCAAGAAATGTGCGGTGAAAGTGCTGAAGGCCTGAGGAGACGAACCATGAAAACCATTAAAACCCTGTCTGCGCTGGCGCTGATGTCCTTTGCTCTGCTTGGCAATGCCGCCTCCGTACCGGAAGACAAGATTGACACCCTGCGTCTGGCGCCACTTGACAGCGAGCCAACGCCACCGGCGATGCAGCAGGTGCTCAACAAAGACATCAAGCAGGCGCGCAGCTACCCGATGCAGCCGCCCATCATTCCGCACAAGATTGATGGTTATCAGCTGGATTTGAAGGTGAACAAGTGTATGTCCTGCCACGCCCGTACCCGTACCGGCGAGTCGCAGGCGCCGATGGTGAGCGTGACCCACTACATGGACAGGGAAAACAACTTCCTGGCCGAACTGTCGCCACGCCGCTACTTCTGCGTCCAGTGCCACGTGCCGCAGCTTGATGCCAAGATCTTGGTTGAAAACGATTTTATCGATCTTGATCACCTGCTCAAAGCGGAACAAACCCAGGCCAAACACTAGGAGTCATTATGCGGGAAAAGCTTGCAAGAATTTGGCAAACCCTCAGAAAGCCCAGTGTGCATTACAGCCTGGGGTTCCTGACCCTCGGTGGCTTTGTGGCCGGGGTGATCTTCTGGGGTGGTTTCAACACCGCCCTCGAAGCCACCAACCAGGAAGCCTTCTGTATCGGTTGCCACGAGATGGAAAACAACGTCTATGAAGAACTCAAGACGACCATCCACTTCACCAACCGAAGCGGCGTGCGTGCTACCTGTCCTGACTGTCACGTGCCGCACAACTGGACTGACAAAATCGCCCGCAAGATGCAGGCATCCAAGGAAGTGTGGGGTAAGGTGTTTGGCACCATCAACACCCGCGAGAAGTTTGAGGAAAAACGCCGTGAGCTGGCCGAGCACGAATGGGCCCGCTTAAAGGCCAACGACTCGCTTGAGTGCCGTAACTGCCACAACTTCGATTACATGGACTTTACCCGTCAGTCCAAGCGCGCCGCCGAGATGCACTCCACCTCGCTGGCGAGCGGTGAAAAGACCTGTATCGATTGCCACAAGGGCATCGCGCACCATCTGCCTGATATGTCTGGTGTCAAAGGCTGGTAAGAAACCATCTCTCCAAAGCAAAAAACCGTGGCTCGCCACGGTTTTTTTATGTATTCCTGACGCGTTACCGTCTGTAGCGTTCGCAGCCAAGAGGCCAGCGTATAAACAACAAAAAGCCCGGCCATTTGGCCGGGCTTTCTTATCCAACCCCAAGGTTAGCGGGCGTTGGTGCTCTCAAAAATCTTGTCGGCAGACGCTGCCACAAAGCCTGGGTACAGGCGGCCATCGTCCATTGGGAAGCGGCGGGCAAACTCGTAGAAACAGCTTGGGATCATACGCTTGCCGTCAATGAACTCGACCATGGCTTCATCGGCCAGGGTAGATGACTGCTTGAGCTTCACCTCTTCGCTGCCCTTAATTTCACCGCCTGAGGTGTTGAGGGCAAAGCCTGCGGCCTTGAGCGCATCGTTCACCGAACCGAGGGTCTCGAAGTTTTTCAGAGCGTTAACTGACACAGTGAAGTGGTTGGCACGGAATCCCCACACAGAAACCCAGGCGGCGTATTCACTTTCTTCGAGCAGGGTTTCGTAGGTCGCCTGGTCTATGTCCCAGTGACGGCCTGAATAGAGGAAGTTATCGGCGGTTACGGCCGCAGCATCAATCTGGTCAACCAGCTTGTGCACTATGGTCTGCAGTTCGGCAGAGCATTTTTCCAAAAGCAGCTCGGAGATAAACACTTTGGGCTGGGTCGCATCGGGATGCTCAAAATGCTTGGCATACAGCTTTTTGGTTTCGAAGTGGTATTCGCCACATTCCACATAGCCAAGGACGCGGAAGTGGGCGGCGAGTTTTTCCAGGTTAATCTTCTCGATGTTGAACGTGCGCAGCGCGATGTGGTCATTCTGCACGTCATCCTGCTGGGAAGAGCCGAGCAGGGCGTGGATCTTCTTCGCTGACGGGGTTACCGCCACATAGTCCTGCCACAGGTTGGAGAAGAGGTCATTAATCTGGTTGTGCATGGTTATTTATCCTGGTGGTACATAGTTAAGTGTTGTAAATCAAATACTCAGACCCGGGCTCAGGCTAGCTGGCAGGCTGACGCTGCTGGCTTCAACCGAAGAGACAGGGTAGGCGCAGTAATCGGCCGCGTAGTAGGCGCTGGCTCTGTGATTACCGCTGGCACCGATGCCGCCGAATGGCGCGGCGCTGGAGGCGCCGGTAATGGGCTTGTTCCAGTTGACAATGCCTGCGCGAATGCGGCGGTAAAAGTGCTGATAATCTGCTTCGCTATCGGCAAGCAGCCCCGCCGACAGGCCAAATGCGGTATTATTCGCTTCCTCGATGGCCGCGTCAAAGTCGTTATAGCGGTATACCTTGAGCAGGGGACCGAAGTGTTCTTCATCGGGCAGAGGCAACGCCTTGGTGACATCAATAATGCCCGGAGTAACAAAACTCAATGCCGGGTCAGGCTGGGTCAGCTCAATCAGTGATACCCCACCAAGCGCCTGGATATCAGTCTGGGCCTTGACCATGGCCGCCGCGGCCTTGGCACTTATCATGGCACCATAGAAGGGCTGGGTTTCTGCGAAGGGTTCGGCAACCTTTATCTTTGCGGTGGCCTCAAGCAGTTTGGCAAGAATAGCATCGCCATTGGCATCGTTTTTAATAAACAGGCGGCGGGCACAGGTGCAGCGCTGACCGCTGGAGATAAAGGCCGACTGGATGATGTCATGCACGGCCGCATCGATATTGGCCACATCTTTGACGATAAGCGGGTTATTGCCGCCCATTTCCAGCGCCAGAATTTTGCCCGGCTGACCGGCATACTGCTGATGCAGTAAATGGCCGGTGTTTGAGCTACCGGTGAAAAAGAGGCCATCGATGCCGGGGTGTCCCGCCAGCGCCTTGCCGGTTTCCACTTCGCCCTGCAAAAGATTAATCACGCCTGCGGGCAATCCGGCTTGTTGCCAAAGCTTCACGGTAAATTCGGCCACTTTGGGCGTGAGCTCCGATGGCTTGAACAGCACGGTATTACCGGCGATAAGCGCAGGCACTATGTGGCCGTTTGGCAGATGCCCCGGGAAGTTATAGGGGCCAAAAACCGCCACTACCCCATGAGGCTTGTGACGAATAAAGGCGCGGGCACCGGCCATGGGGTTTTCCACTGTACCTGTGCGTTCATTGTGGGCCTTGATGGAAATGGCAATCTTGCCTGTCATGGCGGCCACTTCGGTGCGGCTCTCCCACAGCGCTTTGCCGGTTTCCTCGGCGATGAGGCGTGCCATGGCTTCAGCATTCGCGGTCAATTGGGCGGCGAAGGCTTCTACAATCGCAAGGCGCTCGGTCAGCGCCATATCTGACCATTGGTAAAAGGCGGCTCTTGCGGCAACCACGGCGGCGTTAACCTGTGCGGCGTCGGCGCCTTTGCCGCGCCAGATGACCTCGCCATTGGCGGGGTTAACTGACGCAAAGGCCTTGCCGTTGCCAGCTTGCCACTCACCGGCAATGTACTGGCATGGGTGGTCTGGCTGGTCTGGCTGGCCTGGCAGGATGTTATCGATAGCTGAGTTCATTTGGCCCCCTTGTCGAGATTTAAGTAGCGTACCGAGTCACCGTTGGTGACCTTGAGCAGATCGGCCATGGCCGGGCTCATCATCAGGCTGTGTGTTTCGGTATCGAGGCGGCATTCATCGCTGACGGTAGCGCGGAATTCCTTTGAATCGCAGTTGCTGACCGCCAATTGACTGGTGCCTTTGCACTGCAACGGGTCGTGGTTTATTACCACCCTGGCTCTGTGGCTCTGGCGTACCGACTTGATCTGTTTGAGCTGGGCTTCCACCGTGGGGCCGGCATCAAAGAGATCCACATAACCACGGTGCATAAAACCTTCGTTTTCCAGCAGCTTAAGTGCTGGCACCGTGTTTTCATGCACCTGGCCTATGGTGTCTCTGGCGGCCTCGGGCAGCAGATCAACATAAATAGGATAACGGGGCATGAGATCGGCGATAAAGCCCTTGTTGCCAACGCCAATCAGGTAATCCGCTTTGGAGAACTCCATGTTAAGGAAGCTTTTGCGCAGCCAACTCCAAAACGGTGGCTGGCCATCTTCACCGGCGGCGCCACGCATCTCGGCGATCACCAGTTTGGAGAAGCGCTTGGGATGCTCGGCCATAAACATAAAGCGCACCTTGGACAGGAAGCGGCCATTAAGCCCCACCCGAAAAGGCTCACGCAGGAACAGGGTGCAGATCTCGCTCACGCCTGTGTAGTCGTTGCCAAGTGTCAGCACTTCCACCGGATTGAAGATATCCAGCTCTTTACACTGGTGCACCATGGTGCTCTTGTGGAAATGGTACAGGGGGTTGGCAAGGCCAACGGACGCCTCAATACCGGACACCCCGAGGATCTCGCCGCTTAGTGTGTCTTCCAGTACGAACAGGTAACCCTGATCGCCCGGAGCCTGAACATCGGCATTGAAACTGTCTTCAGAATGGACAATCTTCTGAGTGAGCTTATTCTCACACAGGGGCAGGGAGGTAAAGCCCGCGCCGGACTCCCGCGCCATGGTCATCAGCGCCGGAAAATCCGAGCCCTGGATAGGACGAATAAGTAACATAATTCGGTTCTCTTGGTATGTGTGGAGGGCGACAGGGTAGTTCCCCATCGCCTGCTGCACAGATGCCTAAGGCGGCTTAACCTGCGTTAAGTCTGGCAACCAATTTGGCGATGGCGGCGTCGAAACGCGCCAGGCCTTCCCGAATATCGGCCTCTGGAATAACAAGCGATGGCGCAAAACGCACCACGTTTTGACCGGCCATCAGCACCAATACGCCTTCATCGGCGGCCGCGAGCATAAAGTCGCGGGCCTTGCCGGCGTAGTCGGCATTAAGCGCTGCGCCAAGGAGCAGGCCTTTGCCGCGCACTTCACTGAATACCTGGTACTTGTCGTTGATGGCCTTCAAACCATCGCGGTACAGCTGTTCACGGGCTTTCACACCGTCCAGCACTTCCGGAGTGTTCACTGTGTTGAATGCAGCGAGGCCAACGGCGCAGGCCAGTGGGTTACCGCCATAGGTGCTGCCGTGGGTGCCGACGACCAGATGCTTGGCAAGCTCGCTGGTGGTGAGCATGGCGCCGATGGGGAAGCCGCCACCCAACGCTTTGGCGGTGGTAAGGACGTCAGGCGTTACGCCAAGGCCCATATAGGCATAGAGCTCGCCGGTACGGCCAACGCCGGTTTGTACTTCATCGAATACCAAGAGGGCATTGTGCTTATCACAAAGCTCACGCACGCCTTTGATGAATTCGGCCGTTGGGGCAATGATGCCGCCTTCGCCCTGCAGCGGCTCGAGTACCACGGCGCAGGTGCGATCAGAGATCAGCGCCTTGAGGCTGTCTAAGTTGTTGTATTCAGCGTGATCGATGTCGGCAGGCTTGGGGCCGAAACCATCAGAGTAGGCGGCCTGGCCACCTACAGACACGGTAAACAGGGTGCGGCCGTGGAAGGCTTGCTTGAAGGCGATGATCTGTGACTTGTGGGCGCCGTGGTTATTCAGCGCTACACGGCGAACCAGCTTCAGCGCCGCTTCGTTGGCTTCGGCGCCTGAGTTGGCGAAATAGACTTTTTCGGCAAAGGTGTTGTCAACCAGCGCTTTGGCCAGCATCAGCGCGGGCTCGTTGGTCATGGTGTTGGACAGGTGCCACAGCTTGCCGGCCTGCTCAGTCAGGGCATTGACCAGCACAGGATGACAGTGACCTAGGCAGTTAACCGCAATGCCACCGGCAAAATCGATAAACTCGCGGCCTTGCTGATCCCAAATGCGGGAACCCAAACCTTTAACCGGGATAATGGCTGATGGAGCGTAGTTGGGTACCATCACGTCGTCGAACATACTTCTGTTGATCTGCATGCAAAGCCTCTGTTTTTGTATTGTTTTATTGTCGGGCGCAAGGCCCTTTATTTAGTTATCCCTGTATTATATTGAGCAGAAGTTGCAATTTGCAGCAGCGATATTGGCATATTGAAAGTAATGTGTGACAAAATGACGTTAAGATTTGCCATAATGACGGCCTCTAAAGCAAAGCCATAAGCCATAACGGTCGGTGCCCGAAAGTGGTTGCTGGCATGGAAGAGTGCCAGGCCTGGCGGCTTACCGCGAATTTACCCGGCGACTGCGCAGCGGCGCAGAGACGCAGTGACGAAGTGACAGGAAAAAAACCATGATAAGCAAAGAAGACGAGCGTCTGCTGGCGCTACTGAAAAATAACGCCCGCATCAGCGTGTCGGATATTGCCCGCTCACTGGATCTGTCACGCTCCACGGTGCAGACCCGTATCGCCAGGCTCGAGCAAACCGGCGTTATCAAAGGCTATGGGGTAGAGCTTGGCGAGGCCTATACCAGTAATCTGGTGTCGGCCCATGTGGCCATTAAGGTCAAGCAAAAGTTCACCACCAAAACCAACGTTGAGCTTAAAAAGATGCACATGATAAGCGAGCTTTACGCCATCAGCGGTGAGTACGATCTGATTGCCGTGGTGCAGGCGCAAACCACAGAGCAGCTAAGCCATTTGCTGGATGATATTGGTAACCTCGATGGGGTAGAGCGCACCACCTCATCGGTTATTCTCGAAACCAAATTTCGCCGCTGAGTCGCTGAGTTGCTGAGTCGCTGAGTTACTGAAAGTGACCAAACGCCGCTCAATCCCCTTGATGCCAGCGCTTGATTTCGTCAATCAGGGCCTCAGCCAGGGGCGTGGCAGTATTGTGTTTGGACGTGATCAGCATCAGCGGGATTTGGTAGGAATATTTTTGCGGCAAAATAGCGCGAAACAGCCCCTTGTCGACCCAGTGGCTGGCATAGTGCTCCGGCAGATACCCAATAAATTTGCCCGATAAAATCAGGTGCGCAATGCCTTCGTCATGATAGGCGCTGGCGGTATTTTGATAGTTGAGGTCATCGTTGCGGCTTTCTTTGTCGCGCATATAGTTGCTGGTCACTATCTCGGCCTGGGGCAGCAGCGACTGTATCTTCCCTGCCGGCGCATCAAACAGCGGATGGGTGGCGGCGCAATATAAATAGTTGGTTTCGCTGTGAAGCGGATGGTAATCAAGCCCCCGCAGCTGATGACGACTCACCCCAATGCCAACCAGAGAGCGGCCGTTGACCACCGAAGTTTCCACTTCCCGTGCCTCACACACGTTGATATCAAACTGAATGTGGCGGCTTCGTGACTTAAGACTGGCGATAACCTGGCCAACCCGGCAGCGCGGATCGCTCACCATGGTATCGATAATGGCGATGGTGGCCCGTCCGGCCAGTTCCTGTTTGGCACTGGCGATGGTGGCAGCAAAGGCTTCGCACTGCGAAAGCAGCTCAAGCGATGCCTGATACGTAGTGCGGCCGGATTCGGTCAGCTCAAAGCCGCTGCGCCCGCGCTTACACAGGGTTACCCCAAGGCGCACTTCCAGATCCGAAAGGTGGCTGCTGATGGTGGAGCGGCCAATATTCAAACGGGATTCGGCCGCCGACAGACCACCGCACTTAACGATGGCAACAAAAATTCGCAGCAGTTTTAAATCGACATCATGGATTTGCACTGGGTACTCACTGTGTTTAGCAAAGTATTGGTTCGATAAAATCGGAATAAGCTACGATTATTGTGCATTTATAAAACTTGGGCGGCAAGCTAGCATTGAGGTTATAGAATGCAGTGGCCTGGGCTGCTGCAACATAACAACGACAAAACAAATTGTTAGGAGCCAAAGATGAGCTTTAACTACGGTGTTGACCATCTTACCCTTGAGAAAGTAAATGCAATTGCCGATGGCAGCTTACAGGCCGTACTGAGCCCCGAGGCCATCGCCAAAATCAACGCAAGCCGCCACAACGTGGATGTGATGGCCGCATCGGATAAAGCCATTTACGGCATCAACACCGGCTTTGGCCCCCTGTGCGACACCCAGATCTCTCCGGCTGAAACCCATCTTTTGCAAAAAAACCTGCTCATCACCCACGCGGTGGGCGTAGGTGAGCCGATTGCCAAGTCCATCTCCAAGCTGATGCTTATCACCAAGGTGCACGCCCTGAGTCAGGGGTTTTCCGGTATTCGCCTCGAAGTGGTTGAGCGCATGCTCACCTTTATCGCCCTCGACCTTATTCCTGTGGTGCCTGAGCAGGGCTCTGTGGGCGCATCAGGCGACTTGGCGCCCCTGTCGCACCTCTTTTTGCCGCTGATTGGTGAAGGTGAGTTCTGGCAGGGTGACAGCATCATTTCTGCGGCCGATGCGCTTAAAGCCAACGGCCTTGCGCCCCTTGAACTTCATGCCAAAGAAGGACTGGCGCTGATTAACGGCACCCAGTTTATTTTGTCCCACGCCATCACCGCCCTGACCAAGATGGGCTATCTGCTTGATTTAGCAGATATGGCTGGCGCCATGAGCATTGAAGGTATGCAGGGCAGTCAGTCGCCGTTTCGCGCCGAGCTGCATGAAATCCGCCCCTTTGCCGGTAACATCGAAGTGGCCGCCCGTATGCGCAGCTTCTTTGCGGGCTCCGAGAACATGGCCTCCCACGCGGATTGCGACCGGGTGCAGGACCCATACTCGCTGCGCTGTATCCCTCAGGTACACGGCGCGTCGCGTAATGCCTACAATCACTTGAAAGAACTCGCCGAAATCGAGATGAACTCGGTGACTGACAACCCGATTGTGATAAGCGAGCAAGAAGCCATCTCCGGCGGCGGTTTCCACGGTCAGCCACTGGCCATGGTGCTGGACTACACCTCGATTGCCGCTGCGGAGCTTGGCAACATCGCCGATCGTCGCTGCTATTTGCTGCTCGAAGGCTTGCATGGCTTGCCGCGCCTGCTGACCACCTCGGGTGGCCTTAACTCCGGCATGATGATCCCCCAGTACGTGACTGCGGCATTGGTCACCGAAAACAAATCCCTGTGTTTCCCGCCATCGGCCGACAGCGTGCCGACCTCCATGGGACAGGAAGACCATGTGTCCATGGGCAGTATCTCTGGTCGTAAGCTCAATCAAATTTTGGGCAACCTTGAGAAAATCTTCGCCATTGAGCTGATGTATGCCGCCCAGGCCATTGATTTTCGCCGCCCGAACCGCTGCTCAGAGATTATCGAGATAAACCATGCGCTTATTCGCGCTAAAGTGGCCAAGCTTGAAGAAGACCGACTGCTCAAGCCCGATATCGACGCCATCATCGCCCTGGTAAAAGCCCAGGCCTTTATCGTGAAATAAGGAGGTTTGCATCATGGACAACAGCATGACTTTTAAGGCGCAAATCCAGCAGGGGATCCCAAGCGAGCTGCCTGCGCCAAAGCCGTATCCAGCCGGTGCCAACCGCGCGCCCAAGCGTAAAGACATTCTCACCCCGGCCGAAAAGCAGCTCGCGGTACGTAACGCGCTGCGCTATTTCCCCGCCGAGTGGCATCAGGAGCTGGCGGCAGAGTTTGCCAAAGAACTCAATGACTTTGGCCGTATTTACATGTACCGCTTCAAGCCAGAGTACGCCATGAAGGCCCGTGCCATTTCCGATTATCCGGCCAAATGTGAGCAGGCTGCCGCCATTATGCTGATGGTTGATAACAACCTCGACCCAGCCGTGGCCCAGCATCCCGAAGAGCTGATTACCTACGGTGGTAATGGCGCCGTGTTCCAAAACTGGGCCCAGTATCGCCTGACCATGAAATACCTAAGCGAGATGGAAGCAGATCAGACTCTGCATCTGTACTCAGGTCACCCTATGGGGCTGTTCCCATCATCCGTTGATGCGCCGCGGGTGGTAGTGACCAACGGCATGATGATCCCCAACTACTCCAAGCCCGACGACTGGGAGCGCTTCAATGCCCTCGGTGTAACCCAATACGGCCAGATGACCGCCGGCTCCTTTATGTACATTGGCCCCCAGGGCATAGTACACGGCACTACCATCACGGTAATGAATGGTTTCCGTAAGGTGCTGGAAAAAGGTGATAATCCCAAGGGCAAGATTTTCCTGACCGCCGGTCTTGGCGGTATGAGCGGTGCCCAGCCCAAGGCGGGTAACATCGCTGGCTGTATCACAGTGTGCGCCGAGGTGAACCCCAAGGCCGCCACCAAGCGCCACGAGCAGGGCTGGGTGGATGAGCTTATCGACAATATGCCTGCGCTGGTTGAGCGGGTAAAACTGGCTCAGGCCAATGAAGAAGTGGTATCCATTGCCTTTATCGGCAACGTGGTAAACGTATGGGAAGCCTTTGACGAGCATGAAATTTTTGTTCACTTGGGCTCAGATCAAACATCCCTTCACAACCCATGGTCCGGCGGCTACTATCCGGTGGATGTAAGCTTTGATGAGTCCAATCGCCTCATCCGAGAAGAGCCTGAGCTGTTTAAAGCCAAGGTGCAGCAAACCCTCAAGCGCCACGCCGATGCTGTAAACCGCCATACCGCCAAGGGCACTTACTTCTTCGATTACGGCAACGCCTTTTTGCTGGAAGCCTCCCGCGCCGGTGGCGATGTGATGGCTGACAACGGCATCGACTTCAAGTACCCATCCTACGTGCAGGACATTCTCGGCCCCATGTGTTTCGACTACGGTTTTGGCCCGTTCCGCTGGGTGTGTACCTCGGGTCGCAGCGCGGACCTTGATAAAACCGATGCCATCGCCGCCGAGGTGCTGGAGCGGCTGATGGCCAAAGCGCCTGTTGAAATTCAGCAGCAGATGCAGGACAACATCACCTGGATTAAAGACGCCAAACAAAACAAGCTGGTGGTGGGCTCACAGGCACGCATCCTTTATGCCGACGCCGAAGGCCGGATGGAAATCGCCAAGGCCTTTAACGATGCCATCAACCGCGGCGAAATTGGCCCTGTGGTGCTTGGCCGCGACCATCACGATGTGAGCGGTACCGATTCGCCATTCCGGGAAACCTCCAACATCTATGATGGCAGCCGCTTTACCGCCGATATGGCCATTCATAACGTGATTGGCGACAGCTTCCGCGGCGCGACCTGGGTATCCATCCACAACGGCGGCGGGGTAGGTTGGGGCGAAGTGATTAACGGCGGTTTTGGTATGTTGCTCGATGGCAGCGAGGCCGCCGAGCGTCGCTTAAAGTCCATGCTGCTGTTTGATGTGAATAATGGCATTGCCCGTCGCAGTTGGGCCCGCAACGAAGAAGCCAACTTCGCCATCAAACGCGAAATGGCCCGCACCCCCAAACTCAAGGTGACCCTCGCCAATCTGGTGGATGACGACATCATCAACGCCCTTGAGTTTTAAGGCCCTTTGAGGCTGCGGCGCGAGTCAGGCATGGATGACTGGCTATACATGGCGCAAGTTAAGCCTTTAAATCGTTAAAACGCCCTTAGGGGCGTTTTTTTATCCTTCAGTGCCCCTCGAGACATTGCGAGACTAAGCAAGCCATAGCAAGCCATAGCAAGCCATAGCAAGACTGAGCTAAGCAAGCCATGGGAAAGGGAGGAGCTTCAATCGGGTTGGGTAGATGCGACAAAACTGCTGTGAACTGCTGATAGATAAATGATGAACAACAATGATTTATAACACTTGCATAACACGAGTCGATTCTGAGAAGATGCGGCTTTACAGGATGTTACAGCACGTAATTACGGACGATGTCGCCACTTCGCCCCTGCGGTAGCCATGCCAATTGTCTGCTGAACCGCTATATGGTTGCGGCTATAGGGTTGGTGCCTACCTGAGTCAGGACCACCCGATTTCATCATCAGCTTAATCTGTCCAACGGACTCACAGTCCCGGCATAGTGTTGCCCCAGTACGTGGGTATAAATCTGCGTCGTACTTTCTTATTGAAAAGAGTCATCGTTGTGACCAAGCAATTCCTGCACAGTGCGGATATCGTAACCGGCCTGCAAAAGATGAGTGGCACAAATTCAGTGGGACTGAATTTGAACAGCTCCGCTGGCCCGAAGGGGAAAATACAGGGAAGTATTTTATAAAAGAATGGCGAAAGGTATGGCACGTCACCCGCTTATTGACCCCTGATTTAGCAACGGCGACCGCCAGCGCTTTGCGCACAACACTCTGATGCAGATGATGCCGACATAACACCCCGGTAATGGGATGATGGCAGATTGCATGTGATGGGAAGACAAACATCCAGATGGATTTTCTGAACGCATTGGGATATTTGCGCCCAAGTGCATAGGGCAGCGATGGCCCCAGGCCTTGTAAGTTATCTTTCTGCTGAAGGGCTGTGGCGCTGTTTATGTATGATTGCAATGCTGTCGCACAATGTTGGCTTAGTAGTGTTTTGCGATCTTTGCGATCTTTGCGGCCTTTACCGTCCCGCACTGTTAAGGACAGATGTTCAAGATCGACATCCTGGATCCTGAGTCTGAGACATTCGGAGATCCGCAGGCCACTGCCGTAAAGCATTTCGACAATCAGGCGGCTACGTCCTTCCAGACAATTCAGGATGCGCTTTACTTCACCAACGGTCAGTACCACAGGCAGGAATCGCTGTTTGCTGGCGTAATGAAAACCAAGGCTGCCAAGTTCCTGATGCAAGTGCTTATGATAAAGGTAGACCAGCGCATTTAACGCCGTCTTTTGAGTGTTTATTGCCACATTGCGTTGATTGGCGATAAAGGTCAGAAACTGTGCGACCTCCGCTTGTCCCATCTCTGCCGGGTGCCTTTTATGGTGAAAACGGATAAAGGCCTTTATCCAATACAGATATGTCTTTTCTGTTCGGATGCTGTACCCACGCATCCGCATCTCTTCGCGAATGCCCTGCAGAAACGGACTTTGATAGGCCATGTCGGAAGCCCCAAAAACTGTACGTACATACAGTATTATTTTAAAGTGGACGATTTTGCCAGCTCAAAAGACAAAAAATGTGCGCACTATTTCTGAAACACTTTTTATAACTATAGAAAATTCATAGATTTAAAAATGGTGAACGAAACAAAACGAGCGCAAATCATGCGCATGCGCACTTTCCACCCAGGATGATTTTTGCAAGGTTAAAAATCGAATTTAAAAACAGCGTGTTGCGTGAGATTTCACCAAGTGGTCAGATGTGAGATTATGCGCATGCG
>NZ_JAHEPS010000007.1 GCF_018596335.1 Shewanella jiangmenensis
ATGGGGTTGTTAGTATGCAACATGAGAGTTACCTCTTTTGTTTTGATTGAAGATTCGACACCTTTATCAAAACGGGTAACTCTCACCTTTTCAAGATGATGTGTCAGATCAAGTCGCGACTAATACAGTTCAGGCGATGGCAGCTGCATTTGGTGGGTTGTTTTACCACAGGGGTACTTATCTCTATCCAAAACTTCTATTACTCAAACTATTAAAACTGAGCCTATTAAGGTAATCACTCTATAAGTAAATCTGCTAAAGAGCCCTCTATAACTGACCTACCATGACCTAGCCTTCTTTAACTGAATCATCCTTGAATGAGCGCGGCCCTAACTGACTTGATGGCCCTGAGTCTGGTTTCGATACCTCCAATCCGCCATTAGTTTGGGCGACGAGTTTGTGTCAGCACTCTTCAGCGCCACCCGCAAATTGACCATTGCGTTAATCCATTCTGCCATTAACGGCTGTTGTCGGCTTTAAAATCAAACCAGGTTTGCTGTGTATTGCCCTCTTTGTCGGTGATGCTAAGCCATAGGCGCCAAATCATATAATCACTGCTGCAGCTGCCGTAGATTGCGCTTGCCTGAAACGTATTTTCACCGGTTTCGGTCCAATTGACAGGAATAACCCCCATAAACATATCTCTTCCTTCTATTCTGCTATCGAGGTTTGTGGGGGCGTTTGAGAGTTTAACCTTGAAAGTCAGCGGCTTTTCACTGGGCGCATCACTCGGCGACAGTTCAAGGCTGATGATATTATCGCCAACTGAAACCCTGCATGGGCCTTGATGAAAGTTACACAAATCCGTTTCGTCGGCGCGCGGCGTCGCTGAAATTTGATTTTGATCACAACCCACCGCGAAAACAGCGTTCAAAACCACGCTCATTATCAGCAAAACACGCTTTCCTAGCATAACAATTCACCTTGTGCTGCAATAAGTTAACATTCTATTGTCCCGCTTGATCCAGATCAACAAACGCCCGTTACACGGCGTATCTTTTTTGACGCAGCTCAAGTATCATTGCCAAGCCTTGCGTTGGGTTGCAAAACCTCGGGCAAAAACATTGACAGCCGTTGTTTAGACCGATAGGGACAAATTGCGGCTATCATAAATTAGAAACCGGTAAAGCTCGTCTTTACTCACATTACAAGTAAAAGTAATAAGCAGTGGAAGCACTATGATGAACCATTCCCAGCCTCACGGCGCTGATTACAATTACACTGTCGTGCGCCAATTTGCCCTTACCACAGTTTTGTGGGGTATTGTTGGTATGTCCGTCGGTGTACTGATTGCGGCTCAGTTGATCTGGCCACAGCTGAACTTTGATACTCCTTGGTTGACCTATAGCCGCCTGCGGCCATTGCACACCAATGCGGTAATCTTCGCGTTCGGTACTTCAGCGCTCTTCGCCACCTCCTACTATGTTGTTCAACGTACTTGTCAAACCCGTTTGTTTGCGCCTGCTCTGGCTCAATTCACATTCTGGGGCTGGCAAGCGATCATTCTGGCTGCTGCCATCACTCTGCCAATGGGTATTACCAGTGGTAAAGAATACGCCGAGCTGGAATGGCCAATCGATATCGCCATCGCCGTTGTTTGGGTGAGCTACGCGATTGTGTTCTTCGGAACCATTATTAAGCGTAAAACCTCACACATCTATGTGGCGAACTGGTTCTTCGGTGCCTTTATCATCACTGTTGCCGTGCTGCACATTGTAAACTCCATGGCTGTACCTGTTAGCCTGTGGAAGTCTTACTCTATTTATGCCGGTGCCGTGGATGCCATGGTTCAGTGGTGGTATGGTCACAACGCCGTAGGCTTCCTGCTGACCGCAGGCTTCCTGGGTATGATGTACTACTTCGTGCCTAAGCAAGCCGGTCGTCCTGTGTACTCTTATCGTCTGTCTATCGTGCACTTCTGGGCACTGATTGCACTGTACATCTGGGCCGGTCCTCACCACCTGCACTACACTGCCCTGCCCGACTGGACTCAGTCTCTGGGTATGGTGATGTCTCTGATCCTGTTCGCACCTTCATGGGGCGGTATGATCAACGGCATCATGACCCTTTCCGGCGCATGGCACAAGCTGCGTACTGATCCAGTACTGCGCTTCCTGGTGGTTTCTCTGTCCTTCTACGGTATGTCTACCTTCGAAGGCCCGATGATGGCGATCAAGACCGTTAACGCGCTGTCTCACTACACTGACTGGACCGTTGGTCACGTACACTCCGGCGCGCTGGGTTGGGTTGCCATGGTGTCTATCGGTTCTCTGTATCACCTGATCCCGAACCTGTTCGGTCATGGCCGTATGTACTCTACCTCTCTGGTAAACGTACACTTCTGGCTGGCAACTATCGGTACTGTACTGTACATCGTTGCCATGTGGATCTCTGGTGTGATGCAAGGTCTGATGTGGCGTGCAGTTAACTCTGACGGCACCCTGACTTACAGCTTCGTTGAAAGTCTGGAAGCTTCATATCCGTTCTACTTCGTACGCTTCCTCGGCGGCTGCTTCTTCGTAACCGGTATGCTGATCATGGCCTATAACGTGTATCGCACCGTTAAAGCGCCGAAAGATTCACTGCCTGCGCTGGCCGAAGCCAAAGCTGCATAAGGAGTAGACACGATGAAATTCAATCATGAGTTAATAGAGAAAAACATCGGTTTGCTCGGTATCTTCACTGTGCTGGTGATCAGCATCGGTGGTCTGGTACAGATCACGCCGCTGCTTTTTCAGAAAGACACCACCGAGCCAGTGAAGGGCCTGCGTCCTTATACTGCACTCGAGCTGGAAGGCCGCGACATCTATATCCGTGAAGGTTGCTACAACTGTCACAGCCAGATGATCCGTCCTCTGCGTGCCGAAACCGAGCGTTATGGCCACTACTCTGTTGCCGGTGAATCCGTATGGGATCACCCGTTCCAGTGGGGCTCCAAGCGTACCGGTCCGGATCTGGCCCGTGTAGGTGGTCGTTACTCAGACAAATGGCATGAGGTTCACCTGATTGACCCTCGCGCCGTGGTTCCTCAGTCCAACATGCCAGCTTTCCCTTGGCTTGCCGACAACAAACTTGATGGCCAGTATACCGCTCGCAAAATGACCATTTTGCGCGATATGCACAAGGGCGAGTACAACGGTAAAGACCTGTACAGTGATGAAGAAATTGCTAACGCTCAGAAAGCCGTAGAAGGCAAAACTGAGATGGAAGCCATCATCGCGTACCTGCAGTCTTTGGGGCATGCACTCAAATAAGGAGGCAATTATATGGATTACGGCACATTACACGGAGTTATCACCATCGTTGTAATGCTGACCTTCGTCGGTATATTTGCTTGGGCTTATAGCTCCCGTCGCAAAAAGCAATTCGACGAGGCGGCTAACCTTGTGTTCTCTGATGAAGATAGCAAGGTAATGAAGGACTCAGGAGAGCAAAAATAATGTTGATGAGTAGCTTCTGGAGTATGTGGATTAGCATACTCACAATCTTAGTGATCGTAGGCTGTTTTGTTTTGCTCCGGATCTGTTCCAAGAACACGACTCCAGAGATCAAAGAAGGCGAGTCTATGGGTCACAGCTTCGATGGCATTGAAGAGCTGAACAACCCTCTGCCGAAATGGTGGAGCTACATGTTCTACATCACCATCGTATTCGGTGTGGTTTACCTGATAGCCTATCCAGGTCTTGGCAACTATAAAGGTTTGCTGGGCTGGAGCAGCTCTAACCAGAGCATCGGTACTGACCAGGGCATCAAAGCAGACTCCAAGGCTGCGATTGAAGCTGCTGCCACCGAAGGCCGTTGGGTACAGTACGACCAGGAAGTAAAAGCTGAGAACGAAAAGTCCGGCCCTATCTTCCAGGAGTATGCCAAAACCCCAATCGAAGAGCTGGCCAAGAATCCTGAAGCCGTTAAAGTGGGTGGCCGTCTGTTCCTGCAGAACTGTGCCCAGTGTCACGGCTCAGATGCCCGTGGCGGTGAAGGTTTCCCTAACCTGACCGACACTGATTGGCTGTATGGCGGTTCTGCTGACGAAATCAAAGCCAGCATCATGAACGGTCGTCGCGGTATGATGCCTCCAAAAGGCGGTCTGCCGGTTGATGACAGCGAAATCCCAGGTCTGGTTGCTTACCTGCACAAACTCGGCGGCGCCGAGCACGATGCAGCGCTGGCAGCTCAGGGTCAGGGTTCCTTCATGAAAGGCTGTTTCGCCTGTCACGGTATGGACGCTAAAGGTAATAAGCTGATGGGTGCCCCTAACCTGACTGACAACGTTTGGCTGTACGGCTCAAGCGATGGCAAGATTGCCGAGTCAATCAAGAACGGTCGCGCCGGTGTGATGCCTGCATGGAAAGACATGCTGGGTGAAGAAAAAGTTCACGTTATCGCAGCTTACGTATACAGCCTGTCCAACAAGTAATAAGGACAGCTGAAAATAAAGGCCCCGAGTGAAATTCGGGGCCTTTTTTTAAGTGATAACTCATACATTTGGCGATAAAATATCGCACTAATTTCATCGATGGTATTACGACATGAGTGAACAGCAAGCCTGGTATAAGCAGTTCTGGCCCTGGTTTTTGATTATCCTTCCCCTGTGCGCCGTGGTGGCCAGTTTGACCACCTTTAAAATCGCCCTGGACAATTCAGATTCTCTGGTTGCCGAGGAGTACTATAAAAAAGGCAAAGCCATCAATATGGACTTGTCCAAAATCCAGTTCGCGCGTCAGATTGGTATGCAGTTCCTCGTCAGCGTTGAAAATGGCGCCGTGATCATCGAGCAGCATGGCGGCCCTGCCTATGAGGCCGGTCTTAACACCCAGTTTTACCACCCAACACTCGCCGACCGTGACTTTAGCCAGATGCTGAGCCGCGATGCCACCGGCAAGTACCGTATCACCCCCGAAGCGCCAATCTCCGGCGACTGGGAAATCCGTATCGAGAGTTTTGATGGCAAGTGGCGTCTGCAAAAGCGCCTCGAACTTGTCGAAGGCAAGCAGCACTGGCTGAACTGAGCCCGCCATGTCCAATTCCCTGTGTTTTCACTGTAACGAGCCGGTGCTAACCGGCTCCCGTTTTATCACCCATATCGACGGCAACGACCAAATCATGTGTTGCCCGGGTTGCCAGGCCGTGTCCCAGTCGATTGTCGATGCCGGTCTGCTCTCTTACTACAAATACCGCACCGAGCCCGGCAGTCGCCAAACCGCCCTTGTTCCTGAGAGTTTGTCCCACTACAGCGCCTACGATTTGCCCGAAGTGCAGCAGGACTTTGTGCAGGGCCGCGACGGCTTTGAAGAAGTCAGCCTCTCCATTGATGGCATCACCTGCGCCGCCTGCGCCTGGCTTATCGAGCATAAACTGCAAAAAATCGAGGGTGTGGCGCGCATTCAGGTTAACTCCACCACCCAGCGCGCTTACATTCGCTGGCAGGCAAGCAAAGTAAAACTGAGCGAGCTGCTCAGCGCCATTGCCAGTATCGGTTACAGCGCCGCGCCATTTCAGCTTGACGATCAGGAAGTGATCAGCAAGAAAAACAGCCGCCGGTTTTTATTGCGCTTAGGTCTTGCAGGCTTTGCCACCATGCAGGTGATGATGTTTGCGCTGGCGCTCTATAATGGCTACTTCACCGATCTTGAAGCCGAATACCGCGATTATTTCCGCTGGGTCAGCATGATTTTTGCTGCGCCCGTGGTGTTCTACTCGGCGCAGCCATTTTACTTCAGTGCCATTCGCGCCATATTGAGCGGCAAGCTGAATATGGATGTGTCGGTGTCGATTGCGATTTGCGGCGCGTACATCGCAAGCTGCGTTGCCACCATCAATGGCACCGGCGAGGTGTATTTTGAATCCGTGTCCATGTTCACCTTCTTTTTGCTGCTTGGCCGCTATTTTGAGCAGCGCGCGCGCCAAAAAGCCTCGGTAAGCTCAAGTAACCTGCATAAATTGGTGCCGCTTACCGCGTCACTTGTCACCGCAGGCGGCATCGAAGAAGTGCCTGCCAAAAAGCTTGCGATAGGCGATATTATTCTGGTGCGCCCGGGCGATGTGATTGCCGCCGACGGTGACATTATTGACGGCAGCTCCGGCGTAAACGAAGCCATGCTCACCGGTGAGCAGTTGCCCGTGGCCAAAGCGCCCGGCATGGCGGTGTACGCCGG
Organism: Shewanella jiangmenensis; assembly: GCF_018596335.1. GTDB lineage: Bacteria > Pseudomonadota > Gammaproteobacteria > Enterobacterales > Shewanellaceae > Shewanella > Shewanella jiangmenensis. Next base: position 6,156 of record NZ_JAHEPS010000007.1, read on the forward strand.
CACCATAAACCTCGAGCAGCCGCTGCAAATTAAGGTCACGGCGCTTGGTCAGGATCAGCTGGTTGCCGAAATCATTCGCCTGCAGGAGCTAGCATCCAACGCCAAGCCCGCCATTGCGCTGACTGCTGATAAACTGGCGCGTTATTTCTCGGCCACCATTTTAACCATTGCCACCATTACCTATTTTGTCTGGCGTCAGTTTGCGCCGGAAGATGCGTTCTGGGTCACCCTGTCGGTGCTGGTTGCCACCTGCCCCTGTGCGCTCGCACTCGCCACCCCAACCGCGGTAACCTGCGCCACCGGACTTTTTACCCGCTTGGGGATCATCTCAAGAAATGGCACTGTGTTTGAGAAACTGCCAAGGCTTGATACGGTCGTGTTTGATAAAACCGGCACCCTCACCTGCGGCGAATTCTCCTTTGGTGACATAAAACTTTATCAGGGACTTGAGCGAAGCGAAGCGCTGGCGCTGGCATCCTCGCTTGAGCAGGGCTCGCTGCATCCTATCGCCAAACTTTTTGCCCGCGCCGAGCCTGCGTCTGCTCCCACTGATCTTACCCACTTTGTCGGCGAAGGCGTGCAAGGCACAATCGACGGCAGCACGCTTCGCATTGGTAGCGCTTCGTTTGCCCAAGTGCCTGAAACGCTGCCGGAAGTGCAGCGAGAGCATGGCCAGTGGGTGTATCTCAGTAAGTTAAGTGAAGCCGGCTTTAAGCTTATCGCCGCTTTTGAAATTCAGGATGAACTCAGGACTGACGCCAAAGAAACGCTCGCAGAGCTTAAGGCGCGCGGCCTTGGGCTTGCGATTGCCAGCGGTGACTCTTCCCATCATCTGCAGGAAGTGGGCAGCGCTCTTGGGGTTACGGATATCAAAGGTGCACTGCGGCCACAGGATAAGCTCGCCCTGATTGAAGCGCTGCGCCAATCCGGTAAAACCGTGGCCATGTTTGGCGATGGTATCAATGATGCACCTGTGCTTGCCGGTGCGGATTTGTCGGTGGCCATGGGCAGCGGCAGTGCCATTGCCAAAAACAGCGCCGATCTGATTTTGCTTGGCGACCATCTGCATCGTTTTGTGGACGCGCTCGACATCGCCAAACGCACGAGCAACATTATTCGTCAGAATCTTGCCTGGGCACTGGGGTACAATGTGCTCATTCTGCCACTTGCCGTGACTGGGCATGTGGTGCCTTATATTGCCGCCATCGGCATGTCAGCAAGCTCGCTGATTGTGGTTGGCAACAGCTTGCGCCTGCTTAGGATTAAACCATGAGTATTATCTACGTCCTCATTCCCATCGCCATGTTGTTTGTGCTTATCGCGGTGGGCATTTTTTTCTGGGCGGTACGCTCTGAGCAGTTTGACGATTTAAACCGTCAGGGCTCATCCATTCTGTTTGAAGACGACAATAAGGCATCAAACCCGGCTTCAAACTCTGTACATAACACAGAAACTAACCACCCAAGCGCCGCTGACTCTGACGTTCAAGCCGTTAAGGCCAACGCTAACGAGCCGCACTGATGGATTACAGCCTCTACAGTGCATTTCTCGTTGGTCTGATGGGCGGCGCTCACTGTTTTGGTATGTGCGGTGGCCTGGTCGGCGCTTTTTCAAGTCAAATTCCGGCGCCCGGCCGCCTGCAAAATCCCCTGAGTCACAAGCTCACCTTTTTGCTTGCCTATAACGGCGGGCGCATCGCGAGCTACACTGCGGCAGGTGCCATTGCGGGCGGCGCGGCCGGTGGTCTCACGCTTCTGTTTGATGCGGGGCATTTTACGCTGGCGCTGCGTTTTATTGCCGGTGTGATGATGATTTTACTTGGGCTGCATATCGCCAAACTTTGGGGTGGGCTGCTCGCCATCGAAAACCTCGGCAAATGGCTGTGGCAGTATCTTCAGCCACTTAGCAAGCGGCTGTTGCCCATCAATACGCCGGGGCGAGCGCTCAGCGCCGGCATGGTGTGGGGCTGGCTGCCCTGCGGTTTGGTGTACTCTACCCTTACCTGGTCAGTGGCAAGCGCCAGTGCCCTCGATGGCGCACTTATCATGCTGTTTTTTGGCTTGGGGACCTTGCCTGCGCTTCTCAGTGCCGGATTGGCCGCCAAGACCCTCGCCAGTTGGCTTCAGAAGCGTGCGGTGCGCGTGCTCGGCGGTGCCCTGCTCATAGCCTTTGGGGTGCAAACGCTATATATTGGCATAGCTCAGCTTGGCTAGCCCGACCAGGGCAATTGAGTTAACATGTAGTTAATAGAAAGGTTTGAGATCCGACAATGCCCATAGAACAAAACAAACAACGCCGCCCCGCTGCTTCAGGTTGTACCATCCATTGTCACGATTGCAGCATGGGAACGCTGTGCATTCCGTTTACCCTCAATGCCAATGAGCTCGATCAGTTGGACAATATCATTGAGCGCAAAAAGCCGATTCAGAAAGGCGAGCAGATTTTTAAATCCGGTGACCAGCTTAAGTCGCTCTATGCTATCCGCTCCGGCACCATCAAGAGCTACACCATCACAGAGCAAGGCGATGAACAGATCACCGGCTTTCACCTTGCCGGTGACGTGATTGGCTTTGATGGCATTCATGCCCAGATGCACCAGAGTTTTGCTCAGGCGCTGGAAACCTCCATGGTGTGCGAAATCCCCTTTAACACCCTCGATGAGCTGTCGGGCTCTATGCCAAAGCTGCGTCAGCAGATCATGCGTCTGATGAGCAACGAAATCATGTCAGATCAGGAAATGATTTTGCTGCTCAGCAAGAAAAACGCCGAAGAGCGCCTCGCTGCGTTTATCGCAAATCTCGCCAGCCGTTTCGGTAACCGTGGTTTTTCGCCCCGTGAGTTTCGCCTCACCATGACCCGCGGCGACATAGGTAATTACCTTGGCCTGACGGTTGAGACCATCAGCCGCTTGCTTGGCCGCTTTCAGAAGTCCGGCTTAATCGAGGTTAAAGGCAAGTACATCACCATTCTCGATTATGCGGGCTTAAATGGCCTTGCCGGTAACGCACGCATCGCCAGATAATCATATAAACGATTGATCCAAAACAAAGCAGCCTTTGGCGGCTGGTTCATTATAGGAAGTAAGCCAAGGCACATCAGGAGAGCGCCATGAAGGATTGTCACAAGATACTGGTTGTTATTGATCCCACCACCGACAAACAGGTTGCGCTGGAGCGGGCAGTAAAGCTGGCCTCCAGACACCAGGCGTCCATTACCCTGTTTTTGTCGATTTTTGACTTTTCCTACGAAATGACTTCGATCCTATCCGCCCACGAACGCGAAGCCATGCGTAAAGGAGTGATAGATCAGCGCGTTGCCTGGCTTGCCGACATAGTGTCCAAAGTGAGTGAGCCCGGCCTTGCCATCGACACCCAGGTGGTGTGGCACAATCGCCCATTCGAGAGCATCATCAATCACGTTATCGATGGTAATTACGACCTTATCGTCAAAGGCACCCATGAGCACGATAAGCTCAAGGCGGTGATTTTCACCCCCACCGACTGGCACTTGATGCGCAAAGCGCCTGTGCCTGTGCTGTTGGTAAAAGATCATGACTGGCCGGTTGGCGGCAAAATCCTCTGTGCGGTTAACGTGGCCACTGAAGATCCTGAGCATCAGGCGCTGAATGACAAAATCATCAGCCACGCCAATACGCTCGCGGCGCAGTTTGATGCCGACGTGCATCTGGTAAACGGCTACCCCGGCACGCCGGTGAACCTTGCCATTGAACTGCCCGACTTTGACGCCCACAGCTACAACGAATCTATCCGCATTCAGCATGAGCAGCGGGTTGCCGAGCTTGCCAAACGTTTTGGTGTGGCAGCCAACCATTGCCATGTGAAAGAAGGCTTGCCGGAAGATGTTATTCCTGAGCTTGCCGTAAGCCTGGATGCGGAGCTTGTGATCCTGGGCACCGTTGGCCGAACCGGCCTGTCGGCGGCGCTTATCGGCAATACCGCCGAGCATGTGATTGACAGCCTCAACTGCGATTTGCTTGCGATAAAGCCCGACGGATATAAATCACCACTTCAGGAAGGCTAAGGCTTTACCCTAAGCCACTAAGCTGGAATAATACGCGCCCTGAAACCTAGGTTACCGGGCGCTTTTTTATGTCTGACGTTGTAATGTCTGAAATCCAGCAAGACGAACTTTCCAAAAAACAGATCACTCGCCTTAACAAGCTGCAAAAGCGGCTGCGCCGTGAAGTCGGCAGTGCCATCGCTGACTACAACATGATTGAAGAAGGCGATCGGGTGATGTGCTGCCTGTCCGGTGGCAAAGACAGCTATGCCATGCTGGATATCCTCATCAATCTGCAGCAGCGTGCGCCTGTGTCATTCGAAATCGTGGCGGTAAACCTCGATCAGAAGCAGCCGGGTTTCCCTGAACATGTACTGCCACAATACCTTGAGAGCCTTGGGATCCCGTTCCATATTCTGGAAAAAGACACCTACTCCATCGTTAAAGACAAAATTCCCGAAGGCAAGACCACCTGCTCGCTGTGCTCACGCCTGCGCCGCGGCACCCTCTATGGTTTTGCCCAGCGCATCGGCGCCACCAAGATTGCCTTGGGTCATCACCGTGACGACATTATCGAAACCTTGTTTTTGAACATGTTCTACGGCGGTAAAATGAAGGCCATGCCACCCAAGCTGCTGTCGGACGACGGTGCCAACGTGGTTATTCGCCCGCTCGCCTACTGCCGCGAAAAAGACATCGAAGAGTACGCGGCGCTCAAAGGTTTCCCTATCATCCCCTGTAACCTGTGTGGCTCTCAGGAAAACCTCAAGCGCGCCGCCATCAAAGATATGCTCAAGCAGTGGGATCGTCAGTACCCGGGCCGTATTGAAACCATTTTTACCGCGATGCAGAACACCGCCCCCTCTCAGGGCGTGGACCGCGAGCAATTTGATTTTGTGTCACTGAAGCAGGATCCGAACGCCGAGTTTCGCGGTGATGTTGCCGAAGCCAATTTGCCGGCATTCGATTTTATGGACGTGTCCAACAGCGGCCATATCGACCTTGATAAGGCCGCCGTTAAACCCCTTGGCGAACGTATCGATATAGTGTCGACCTTCATGCCATAAGGTTTGGTTTCAGCCAAATACACAAAAGCCCGCATGATGCGGGCTTTTTACTGACTGATGGTTGTCAATTGATGCTGCTGACTGCCGCTGTTGGCTGCTGGCGATAGCTACCTTTTCGCCCAGCCGCTTTTACGACTCGCGATTAAACCAGGGGCTCACCACCTGCGCAGGCTGTGTAAGCGTAAGGGTTTTAATAGTGCCAAGGGTCTTTTCATCCAAAGTAAGCTCGCCCTGCACCACTTTCTCAATGCCATCTATGGTGACAGCGATATCGGCAGCGCCAAATTCAAATCGCAGTCCATCGGCGGGTTTCGCGAAATACTTCATCGGAAAGCCCTGCATCGCAGCCTGCAGCTCGTCCATCTCTTCTTTGAGAGCGTTCAGCTCTTCACCGCTGTAGCTTTGCTTTGGCACGCGCTCACGAATTTGCAGCGCAAGTCCGCACTGCGAGGCATCACCATCGGTCTCAAGCCGCACCAGGCCACGATTTAATTTCAGATTGTCATCAAAAGGAACGTAAAGACGCTGATCCTCAGTAAAGGACAAGGGATACTGCTTTTTATTGGCGGTGGTGATTTCGCCTTTGAGAATAATGCAGCCCGGGCGCTTTGGTACTGAAAAGGTAAGCTCAATCCGGGGATACTCGCCACGGTTCACCAGTTTCATCCGGTCGTGAAAGCCGGAGTATTCCAGCGACACCTCGCCGGCGCCGGCAAAGAACGGCAATGACAGTAAAGACAACAAACAGATTTTGAGCTTGGGCATGGTTATACGTCCAGATACTTCTTGTTGTGCTGCAGCATTTGCAGCAATTCATCCACATAGGCTTCGCGGCGCTCAGAATAGTTGACCAGCCCATAGGCGAGCTCAGGTGCTGTCGGGTGCTGGCCCTTGGCGCGCTGCTCGGCGCGGATGGCGCGAAACAGTTGATAGGCAGGATGAGTGTTGAGGTTATTGATGTATGACAGCATCGCCTCTTCTACCGAGTCAAACACTGTCACCTCGTGGCTCATATCCTGACGCCGCGCCGATGGCACCAAACCGCAGCCCTTGGTGTAGCACCACTGGCCGAAGAGATTCAGGCCTTCGCGGGCAAAACGTGAGCTGCCCCAACCACTTTCGGTGGCGGCCTGTACAAGCACCAAGGATTCGGGCACCACATCAATCCGGCGCAGCAAACGTTCGGCAAGCTTTTCCGGATCGGTTTCATCGACCTTGAATTCAGCGCCAAGGGCTGAAAGCTGCTCGCTTTGCTCAGCGCTTAATGCCTTACCGGCCTTGATACTGGCCAGCACGCTTTCAACCAGAGCGCGTTTTTGCAGGTTGTTGTGATTGATATCTGCAACAATCGGCCGCAAAAAATCAAAAAACGCGCTCTTTTTTTCACGCATATTAGCGATACCGTTAAAATCCGGCAGCGCAGTGGTGTTTCCAAGCGCCTTAAGCCCCGGCACCGCCTCCTGCTCAGGCGGAGTGCCGGAGAGCTGGCGTAACAGCGCCACGCTGACAAAACACAGCACAAAGGCAAAGGCTAAAGTAGATATATTACCAATTTTCAATGGGTTAATCTCTAGCTTGTGGATACAGATTACGACTTGAGCGTGATTATATGTGAAAGGCATCACATCGCAAAACTTCCGGCTGCAAAAGTGTCTGTTTTTGACTACACTAAGGCGTTTGCCAAACACCGACAAGGGGTGTCGGTGCCTTCAGCTGTTCAGGGATGCATATGGACGTATTACAGCTAAACGATTATCGCAAAGTTGTCGCCATAGGCGGCGGTCACGGGCTCGGCAGAGTCCTGTCCAGCCTGTCATTTCTCGGTCACCGGCTTACCGGCATAGTGGCTACCACAGATAATGGTGGCTCCACCGGCAGGCTTCGTGATCAACACAACTGTATTGCCTGGGGCGATTTACGTAATTGTATCTCCCAGCTCGCCGATCGCCCTTCTGTGGGCTCACTGCTGTTTGAATATCGCTTCGACGGCAATTCTGATCTCAGCGGCCATAATCTTGGCAATCTGGTGCTTTATGCACTTGATCAGCTCTGTGTGCGGCCGCTCGATGCCGTAAATCTTATCCGCAGCATGCTCAAAATTGAGTGCAAGCTTATTCCCATGTCCGAAGTGCCGACCCATTTGATGGCGCAGGAGCAAAATGGTAACTGGGTGTTTGGTGAGCTCAATGTCGACAGGATGCAGCAAAACCCCAAGGCCCTTGGCCTTGAGCCCATGGTAGAGCCGACTCAGGAAGCCATCAGCGCCCTTCTGGACGCGGAGCTGATTGTACTCGGGCCCGGCAGCTTTTTAACCTCAACCCTGCCTGCGCTGCTGATGCCCAAGGTGGCTGAAGCAATACGCCGAAGCTCGGCCAAGGTGCTGCTGATTGAAAACCTGACGCCGGAAACCTCTGCCGCCGCCAACCGTCTCAGCGCCGAAGAGCGGGTTGACTGGTGTAATCGCCTTATCGGTAAGCAGGCGATTTCGCGGGTACTGTGCCACGCTGAGACGAGCTTCGATGATGGCATTTTCAGCTACCTGCCGCTCAGAAGCGCCCACCATCAGGGCCTGCATTGTACCCAGGCACTCGCCAGCGCCATCATGGCAACACCGCTGCATACGCGATTGATTGCCTGACCGGCACAGCCTATTGGCTGTAAAAGCGAAGTGTGAATACCAGAAGTAGAAAGTTGATGCTTGATGCTTGAAAGCACTGCGTAGAAAATCAAAAGGCTGCCAAACAGGCAGCCTTTTTAATTGCAAATCAGATGGATATATTGATCCGCAATCAACGGTACTCAGTAACACAAGTGGCTTGTTACAGCACCTTGGCAATAGCGGCGCAGATGGCCGGCATATTGCTTTTGGTCATACCGGCAACGCTGATACGGCCTGAGCCAACGATGTAAACACCGAACTCATCTTTCAGGCGAGCAACCTGCGCTTTGTCCAGTCCGGAAAAGCTGAACATGCCCATCTGGCGGCTGATAAAGGAGAAATCCCGTTCAACACCGGCCTTGGCCAGGCTGTCTACAAACAGGGTCCGCATTTCTGCGATACGCTCGCGCATTTCAGCAAGCTCGGCTTCCCACTCAGCTTTCAGCGCTGGACGGCTTAAAATGGTGCTCACAATCATGGCGCCGTGTGCCGGCGGATTGGAGTAGTTGGCGCGGATAGTGCGCTTGATTTGACTGAATGCTACCTTGGCTTCGTCGGCGCTGGCACCAACCAGCGTAACGGCGCCGATGCGCTCATTGTAAAGACCAAAGTTCTTTGAGAATGAGTTGGCTATCAAAAGCTCAGGCACCATCCCCGCCACCAGGCGCAAGCCTTCAGCGTCTTCCTCAATGCCACGGCCAAAGCCCTGATAAGCAAAGTCAAACAAAGGCACCAGGCCTTTGTCACGGCAAAGCTCACCGACTTTTTGCCACTGCTCAAGGGTCAAATCGATACCAGTCGGGTTATGACAGCAGCCGTGCAGCAGCACCAGATCGCCACTTGCAGCGCCTGCAAGTGACGCCAGCATGGCATCAAAGTCAATGTCCTGCGCCGCCGCGTCGTAGTAGGCATATTCTTTTACGCTAAGGCCCGCGGTTTCAAAAATATTTTGATGGTTGGCCCAGGTTGGGTTACTGATCCAAATGACCCGGCTTGGGGTGTTACGCACCACAAACTCGGCGGCGATACGCAGCGCACCGGTTCCGCCCGGCGCCTGCGCGGTCACGGCGCGGCCGGCATCCAGCACCGGATGCTTGTCACCAAACAGCAGCGCCTGAACCACGCTGTTGTACAGGGTCACGCCTTCAATACCGAGGTAATTTTTGGTCTTCTCTTCGTCCAGCAGAATGGTTTCGGCCTTTTTTACAGACTTCAGTACCGGCGTCTGCCCTGCCTCATCTTTATAGATCCCAACGCCCAAATTCACCTTGTCGGTCCGTGGATCGGCCTTAAAGGTATCTGTCAGGCCTAAAATAGGGTCGGCGGGTGCGGGTACAACCTGGGAAAATATCATGAAAACTATCCTTATAGATGAGGGTAACGAAAACCGCCTATTTATAGCATTGTGGCTGCCACGGGAGTAGCGCGAAAGAAAGAATATTGGCTGAAAATCTTTAATAGATGAACATTCATCAAAAAATGAAAATAATTGATGAATAAAATCTTATTTGGCTGAGTCGGTTAAAGCAGGTGTTAAACGGGTCTTAAACGGAAAGAAAAATGAGGTAAATCAGGAGTGGAGGCGCGACCCGGAGTCGAACCGAGATCGACGGATTTGCAATCCGCAGCATAGCCATTCTGCCATCGCGCCACTTTTTAACCTGGTGCTGACTGCGGAATTGGAGCGACATATCGGGTTCGAACCGATGACCTATACCTTGGCAAGGTATCGCTCTACCAACTGAGCTAATGTCGCGTTTCCGGTTGCTGGAACTGGGTGTCCCTGTCAGCGAGTTGCATTCTACCTTTTTAGACTTCCCAGTCAACGGCTTTTTTATCAGGGGTTGGCTGAATGCTGTTTTATTGCGCTGAAAAGAAAAAGCCCGGCATAGCCGGGCTTTCAAACTGCTGTTTCTTAACCAGATACAGCGTTTATATCGACACAGTTTCTTATTCAGATACTGGCAGAGACAGGTGATTCAGGCCGAGCATCTTCTGCATCACGCCCACTACCTGACAGCTGTAACCGAATTCGTTGTCGTACCACACGTACAGAATAGCGCGTTTGCCTTCGGCGATGGTGGCCTGTGAGTCAACCACACCGGCGTAGCGTGAGCCAACCAGATCGCTTGATACGATTTCAGTGGAGTTGGTGAAATCAATCTGGTTCTGCAACGGTGAGTGCAACGCCATGTCCAGCAGGTAGTCGTTGATATCGTCTTTGCTGGTTTCGGCGTTGAGGTTCAGGCTCAGAATCGCCATCGACACGTTTGGCGTTGGTACGCGAATGGCGTTACCGGTCAAGCGACCAGCCAGCACAGGCAGCGCCTTGGCAACGGCCTTGGCAGCACCGGTTTCGGTGATCACCATGTTCAGCGGCGCGCTGCGGCCACGGCGGTCGGCCTTGTGGTAGTTGTCGATAAGGTTCTGGTCGTTGGTATAAGAGTGGATGGTTTCCACGTGACCATTTTCGATGCCGTACTTGTCGTTGATGGCTTTGAGCACTGGGGTGATGGCGTTGGTGGTGCACGACGCGGCAGACACGATAACGTCTTCATCCAGAATGTCGGCATCGTTCACACCAAATACGATGTTCTTGATGTTGCCTTTGGCAGGTGCAGTCAGCAGCACCTTGGCAGCGCCTGGGCTCTTAAGGTGCAGACCGAGACCAGCTTCATCTTTCCACACACCTGTGTTGTCAACAACCAGCGCATTGTTGATGCCGTACTTGGTGTAGTCCACTTCTTCCGGACCGTTGGCATAGATGATTTGGATGTAGGTGCCGTTGGCGATGAGCGCGTTGTTTTCTTCATCGATTTCAACGGAGCCGTTGAATGGGCCATGCACTGAATCGCGGCGCAGCAGGCTGGCACGCTTTTCAAGGTCGCCGGCGCGGCCGCCACGGATAACGATGGCGCGCAGACGCAGCTTGTTGCTGCGGCCGGTACGTTCAATCAGAAGGCGCGCCAGCAGACGGCCAATACGGCCAAAACCGTAAAGCACCACGTCTCTTGGCTCGACTTCGTCAGCATGATCAATCGCAGGCGCCAGCTCTTTGGCCATGTAGGCTTCGATTTCGCTGCCGTCGCTGTGGTTGCGCCAGTAATTGACGGCGAGTTTGCCGATATCCACTTTGCATTGCTTAACAGCCAGTTTGCTCAGGGCTTCCACAAAGGGGAAGCTTTCACGCAGGCGCAGCTTGTCACCCACATGACGGCGTACCAAACGGTGCGCCTTAATAATCTCGATGGTGGAGGCGTTCAGCAAGGGCTTGCCATAGACAACAACTTCGACACCTTGGTTGCGGTACAGTTTACCGAGCAGAGGTTGCATGGCCTCGGCCATTTCAAATCGTTCTTGCCAGCTTTGCAGGTGTTTATCAGCACTCATGTACAGGTCCTTTATCTCACTTTTCTATATTTATTTACAGAAAGGATTGAGTAACAAACAGAAACGACCATAATCACTTTAGTATAGGGTCGGGCAGGATTTTGGTCGGCGCTATTGTAATGAAACTTGTCACATCACGCCAGAAAGATATTTTCGCTAACTGTGTAATTTAATTAGAGAAATAACCGTGAAAAGCCAGTATGGACGTGCTTTTTTTGTAATATTTACACCAATTATCTGCTCGATTGGCTCATTTGCGCTGTTTGGCTGTGATAATGACCGTAATACCGACGCAATTTGTAAAAATAATCCTGAAATTTGCGAAGATCTGCACCGCGACAGTTGGTGCCTGTATGAAAAAGGCAACTTAATTCGCCAGCGCTACCTGTTAAAGACCACCCCCACCCCTTCCGGGAAAATGCTTTACGACCAATTGCGGCACCTGGAGGTCTATTCCAAGTGCATTGAGCTTGCCGCCGGCGTGCAGCACAAGGTAAATGTACACCGCACCAACGACCGCCTGCGTGCTTACGGTTACAGCGTGCAGAATCTGGAAGAATTACAGCAGGCGACCAAGGGCTCGACCGATCCCTATCTTGCTTATTATCACTGGGCACGGCTGAACGACAGCGCAGCGCTCAATGTCCTGCTTGAGACCGAAGCCAGGGGTGAGCTTCAGGATCCTGAGCTGTTATCAAAGCTTGCGATTTACTACCTCAAGACTGACGCCCGCAAGGCCATTTGGTTGTATCTTGATGTTTTGGCGAAAACCGACAGCGAGCATATCGACCCGGACTGGCTTCTGGGGCTCGCCAATGCGGCGCGAAGCCTTAACGATCTGGAGTCGGTATACCTCTTTTCCCGTGCCAACGTGCTGATGACAGATCAAAAAGTCGATGAAGCACAAATGCAGGCGCTGCTGTCGCAAAACAAAGCGCTCGTCAGCTCGCTGGACGAAGAGGCCAAGGCGCTGGCGCGCACTATCAAATCAGGTGACTTTGGCGGCAGCAGTTTTGAGAAACACTTCAGGGCAAAATGGGCACCGGCGGCAAAAACCGAGCCACAACCCGCGGATGTCACCCCTGACGTGCAATAAATTTTCAAAATTCGAGAGCGTTGTAAAATAATAACGTTTTATGCGGCCTTAAATGGGTTAAAACTGGGAATTAGCTTGACGAATTCAAACAATTTGGTAATTTTACTACCAGATACTGTTTATAATCACTGAGGGATATGAAATGACTATCCGCGTAGCAATCAACGGCTATGGCCGTATCGGTCGTAACGTACTGCGTGCCCTGTACGAAAGCGAAAAAGCCTACCCAATCCAAATCGTTGCCATCAACGACCTGGGTGACGCCTCCATCAACGCTCACCTGACCAAGTATGACTCGGTTCACGGCCGCTTCAACGCCAAAGTTGAGCACGACGCCGAAGCCATCTACGTGAATGGCGACAAGATCCTGACCTTCTCTGAGCGCGATCCGGGCAAACTGCCATGGGCCGACCTCAAAGTTGACGTGGTATTTGAATGTACCGGTATCTTCACCTCCAAAGACGCAGTTCAGCCACACCTGAACGCCGGCGCCAAAAAGGTGATCATCTCTGCCCCGGGCAAAAACGTTGATGCCACCGTAGTTTACGGTGTTAACCAGAACGTGCTGACCAAGGACATGACCGTTATCTCCAACGCGTCCTGTACCACCAACTGTCTGGCTCCTTTCGCCAAGCCGCTGAACGATGCCATCGGTATCGAGTCTGGCCTGATGACCACCATTCACGCCTACACCAACGACCAGCGTTTGTCTGACGTTTACCACAGCGACCTGCGCCGCGCCCGTGCTGCTGCCATGTCGATGATCCCAACCAAGACCGGTGCTGCTGCGGCAGTGGGGCTGGTGGTGCCTGAACTGCAAGGCAAGTTCGACGGTCTGGCCGTACGCGTACCGACTGTGAACGTGTCTTTGGTAGACCTGTCTTTCATCGCCTCTCGCGACACCACTGTGGCTGAAGTGAATGAAATCGTTGAAAAGGCCATTGCCGGCGATGAAACCCTGCGTCAGGTTCTTGCTGTTAACAAAGAGCCGCTGGTGTCTATCGACTTCAACCACAACGCTTTCTCGTCCAACTTTGATGCCACTCAGACCCGCGTCAGCGGCCGCCTGGTGAAAGTCATGGCCTGGTACGACAACGAGTGGGGCTTCAGCAACCGTATGCTGGACAACGCTGTAGCGCTGATGAACGCCAAGTAATCCGCTATGCTGTTGTGATTAAAGGCCCTGCGGGGCCTTTTTTATTGCCTGTGCGTTGTCATCTCACACGCTGAGCCCCTTTAATCCTCCTCCCTGCCTTTGTCATTTAACGTCACCTTCATTTCGCGCGCTCATCGCCCCCCTATTCCTTCATGCAACACGTCGCCCTGCTCCGGCGCGCCTCTAATTATGCATACGCGAGTTTGCACAGGGCCGCTCCCTTCAAGCGACATCGCAATCATGAGCGACAAGCCATAAGCCATAAGCCATTAGCATTGGCTGTTGTATGCCCTGAAGCTCAATAAGACCGGAGCTTTTGAAGCGTTAAAGCCAAAGCAATATTCGCAGGCTACCGCCTTCACAAAGCATTCAAAGAAAAATAAACAGTTAACCGCGGGTAACTGGCCTTAGAAATCAGAAATAGCTGAGCCGCAGACAGTAAAAAGCCCCGCATAGGCGGGGCTTTATAAGCTCTTGGGGTGAGTCTACTGAGGCAAGTTGTCTGCTGACGCAGCTCAAAGCGCTGTTAAGCGCATGCCTCTGCAGTAAGGCTTAACCTTTACTTGAGACCGGCAAGCGCTTCTTTACACAGATTGGTGATACGTTCCCAGTCGCCTGAGTCCATTGCATCAGTCGGTGCAATCCAGCTGCCGCCGATACAATCAACGTTTTTCAGTGCCAGATAGTCTTTGTAGCTTGAAGGGGTAATGCCACCGGTTGGGCAGAAGCGGATATCCGCCAGCGGCCCCTGGAAAGCTTTGAGCGCATTTACACCGCCAGATGCTTCAGCCGGGAAAAACTTAAAGTGACGATAACCCAGCGCCATACCGGCCATCACCTCAGAAATGCTGGCAACGCCCGGAATAAGCGGCACACTGCCCTGCATCGCGGTTTTCAAAAGCTCTGGGTAAGCACCCGGCGTAATGATGAACTGGGCACCGGCTTCCACCGCCTGGCGCAGCTGCTCTTCATTCAGAATAGTGCCGGCACCAACAAGGGCTTCAGGCACTTCGGCGGCGATTTTAGCGATGGCTTCCAGCGCGCACGGGGTTCTCAAGGTCACCTCGAGGACACTGATCCCACCGGCTACCAACGCCTTGGCGAGTGGTACGGCGTGCTCAATCTTATTGATCACCATGACGGGAACAATCGGGCTGCGCTTAAAAACGTCCTGTGGTTGCAATGACCATGTATTTTCAGACATCGGTTGTTTCCTTCATTTCTTAATAAAGTTCATCAATGGCATCTGTGCAGCGCGCACCGGTCTCGGGGCTGCTCAGATTCTGCCGCAGCGCACCGAAAAGCTCCCTGCCCATTCCATAGCGGGATTTCTTGAGGTCAACGACCTCGGCAACCCGGGTATTCAGTTCAGCCTCATTGACCAGCAGCGACAGCTCACCGGTCAGGGCATTGATGCGAATTAGGTCACCGTCTTTTACCTTGGCAATCAAACCACCATCGAGCGCCTCTGGGGTCAGATGGATGGCTGCCGGCACCTTGCCTGACGCGCCGGACATACGGCCGTCGGTCATCAGCGCCACTTTAAAACCACGGTCCTGCAGGGTGCCAAGGATTGGGGTCAGCTTGTGCAGCTCTGGCATGCCGTTGGCTTTCGGGCCCTGACCTTTGACCACAACCACGCAGTCACGGTCAAGCTTACCGGCCTTGAACATGGCATCGAGCTTGTTCTGATCGTCAATCACCACCGCCGGAGCTTCCACCACACGGTGCTGCTCGGCAACGGCAGACACCTTAATCACCGCTCGGCCAAGGTTGCCCTTCATCAGCTTGAGGCCGCCGTTGGACTGGAATGGCTCAGCCACACCGCGCAGCACGTCAGGGTCGAGGCTTGCAACCGGGCCATCAACCCAGGTCAGCTTGCCATCGAGCAGCCTTGGCTCTTGGGTATAACGGCGCAGGCCAAAGCCGGCAACCGTGTTCACATCTTCATGCACTAAGCCTGCGTCCAACAGCTCCTTCATCAAAAACGCCATACCGCCTGCGGCATGGAAGTGGTTGATGTCGGCATGACCGTTTGGATACACGCGGGCAACCAGCGGCACAGCATCCGACAGCTCTGAGAAATCATCCCAGTTGATGATGATGCCGGCGGCGCGGGCAAAGGCCACTATGTGCATGGTCAGGTTGGTTGAACCGCCGGTCGCGAGCAGCGCCACTATGCCATTCACCACGGATTTTTCGCTGACGATTTCACCAATCGGTGAATATTGCAGGCCCTGCTCGGTCAAGCGGCACACCTGTTTGGCGGCCATCTTGCTGAGCTCATCCCGCAGCGGATCGTCAGGGTTAACGAATGACGAGCCAGGCAATTGCAGACCCATCACTTCCAGCACCAGCTGGTTAGAGTTGGCGGTGCCGTAGAAAGTACAGGTACCGGCACTGTGATAGGAGCTGGCTTCGGCTTCAAGCAGTGCTGCCCGGTCAACCTTGCCTTCGGCAAACTTCTGGCGAATACGGGCTTTTTCTTTGTTTGGAATACCGGAGCGCATTGGGCCAGCCGGCACAAACAGCATCGGCAGATGGCCAAAACTCAGGGCGCCAATCAGCAGGCCCGGTACGATCTTGTCACACACCCCAAGCAGCAACGCGCCGTCAAACATGTTGTGCGACAAACCAACAGCAGTCGCCATGGCAATCACTTCCCGTGACAGCAGCGACAGCTCCATGCCGGGCTGGCCTTGGGTGACGCCGTCGCACATGGCTGGTACGCCGCCGGCGACCTGCGCCACGCTGCCCACCTCATTACAGGCGGCTTTGAGCATCTCAGGGTAACGCTCATAGGGCTGATGGGCTGACAACATGTCGTTGAATGCCGTCACAATACCTATGTTGGCCTTGTTCAGTTGGCGCAGTGACTGTTTGTCATCGGCGCCGCACGCGGCAAAACCGTGGGCAAGGTTGCCACAGCTCAGCGCACCACGGTGCACTGTGCTGCTGCGGGCTTCTTTAATGGCCGCAAGGTATGCGCTGCGGCTGGCCTGACTGCGCTCGATGATCCTGTCGGTCACCGCTTTGACTACGGGGTGCATAAACTTGCCTCCTTAGGCGCTCCAATACACGTCAACGGGGGTTTTGTGTTGCCCGAGGACGACGCGGATTGGCATCGCTTTAACATCATCGCTCTCCAGCGCCTGACGATAGACGCTGAGCTTCTGTTCGCCCACCAGATGCAAATAGATTTGGCGGCTGCTTAAAATGGCTTGCTTTGTCAGGGTGATCCGCTCGTGCGGCGCCGTGGTGGGCGTTACCGCCTCACACAGGGCACTGCTTTCAAGCGCTCGCTCAAGCTCGGCCGAACACGGGAACCAGGAGCAGGTATGCCCATCATTGCCCATCCCCAGAACCACTACATCAAAGGGACGCGGAATATTGGCCAGTTGCTCGGATGTCATCACGGCGCCTTCTTCGGCCGTGGCAAACATGTTTTTCAAACCGCGGAACTTGGCGCCGGCGGCGCGGTGTTGCAGCAGGTTTTCGCGCACCAGACGCTCGTTTGAATCTTTATGGTCGTTATCGACCCAGCGCTCATCGGCGAGGGTCACGAACACTTCATTCCAGTCGATGGCAATTTTCGACAGGGCTTTAAAGAGTTTCAGCGGGGTTGAGCCGCCGCTCACCACCAGACTTGCCTTGCCGCGGGCATCTACCGCCTCCTGCAGCTGGCGCGCAATGCGGTCAGCGAGCTGGGCTTCCAGCGAGTCGGTATTGTCAAAGGACTTGAATACTGCTTCTTTTAACACGCCTGACTCCTTACTCGTCCCAAGAACGGCCATCTTTGGTGATAAGCGCCACAGACGCCACCGGGCCCCAGGTACCGGCAGGATAGGCCTTCGGCCGCTCGTTACCGGCTTCCCATGCCTGAATGATGCCGTCAACCCAGGTCCAGGCCTGCTCTACTTCGTCGCGGCGCACAAACAGCGCCTGATTGCCGAGCATGGCTTCGAGCAGCAGACGCTCGTAGGCATCGGCGATACGCTCGTTTTTGAAGGTATCGGAGAAACTCAGGTCAAGCTTGGTGGTTTGGAGACGGGTTTTCTGCTCAAGTCCGGGCACCTTGTTCATCATCTGAATTTCCACGCCTTCGTGTGGCTGCAGACGGATGGTCAACTTGTTCGGTGGCAGGTTGCGATAGCTTGAGCGGTAGAGGTTGTGCGGTGGGTTTTTGAAATACACCACAATCTCAGAGCTCTTGAACGGCATACGTTTGCCGCTGCGCAAATAAAACGGCACACCGGCCCAGCGCCAGTTGTCGATATCGACCCTGAGTGCCACAAAGGTTTCGGTGTTTGAATCGACGTTGGCGCCCTCTTCCTCGAGGTAACCCGGAACCGGACTGCCCTTAAGGAAACCGGCAGAGTATTGGCCACGCACTGTGTTTTCGTTGACGTTGTCCATGTTGATTGGGCGCAGTGACTTAAGCACTTTCACCTTTTCATCACGGATGGAGTCGGCATTGAGGTTTACCGGCGGATCCATGGCGACCAGGGTCAACACCTGCAGCAGGTGGTTTTGGATCATGTCGCGCATCTGACCGGCTTTGTCGAAGTAACCCCAGCGGCCTTCGATACCCACTTCTTCGGCCACGGTGATCTGCACATGGTCGATGGTGCGGTTGTCCCACTTGGACGAAAACAGCGAGTTGGCAAAACGCAGCGCAATCAGGTTCTGTACGGTTTCTTTACCCAGGTAGTGGTCGATGCGATACACCTGGTTTTCGTTGAAATACTGGGAAACCTGATTATTGATAACTTTGGAGGATTCGAGATCAGAGCCGATGGGTTTTTCAAGAACAACGCGGGTATCGGGGAAAATCAGCTTCTGCTCGTGCAGGCAACGACAAATATCACCGAAAATGGCAGGCGGCGTGGCGAAGTAGTTCACCATCACCCGCTTTTCGGGTTCAAGCAATTCATGGAAGGCACTGTAGCCGGATGGCTCGGTGAAATTGGTGCCGACATAATGGCAACGCTCAATGAACTTGGCGACTGTTTCTTCGCACAGTGGCTCTTTAACGAAGGTGGTCAGTGCGGTCTTGACCAGCTCTTTGAATTCTTCAGTGGAGAAGTGATCTTTGGCAACACCGATGATTTTGGTGTCGGTGTGCAGCAGTTTTGCTTTGTCCAGCTGATATAGAGAAGGAAGCAGTTTACGCCGTGCCAGATCGCCCTTGGTTCCGAAGAGGACAAAATCACACGCCTTAGCCCCTGATGTTGTATTGCCCATTGCTGCAAGCTCTCCTTTGTAATAGACCCGCGCAGATTTCGAACGCTTCGGGTCGTTTTGTTGTAATATAACAACAGATCTTGTTAAATGCATCCATAATTTGAAAAATCGTCGGCACCGTCCAGCTAGGCAGTCCGCGACGAAATCTGTTATTATTTTTGTGCTTAAATTACTGTTGTAACTCGTAAGTTGGTGGGAAATCGCCGTGAAAACTGTAAGCGGCAAACCACTTTGTGATCCAGACAGCAAATGGAAACGCTGTGATCAGAAAATAAAAAAATAACACCTTTACCCAATAGCGGACGTACGTGTATGAATACCCTAGAAAAGGTCCAGAAAAGTCTAAACCAATTCAGCAAATCAGAGCGTAAGGTAGCGGAAGTTATTCTTGCCTCACCACAAACTGCGATCCATTCCAGCATCGCAACCCTGGCCAAAATGGCCGATGTGAGTGAGCCAACCGTTAACCGTTTCTGCCGTCGTCTGGATACTAAAGGTTTCCCTGATTTTAAATTACATCTGGCCCAAAGTCTCGCCAATGGCACGCCCTACGTGAGCCGCCATGTGGAAGAAGATGACTCGCCAGAGTCTTACACCACTAAAATTTTCGAATCTTCAATGGCTTCGCTGGATACAGCCCGCCAAAGCCTCGATATGCAGGCGATAAATAAGGCCGTGGATATACTCACTCAGGCCAAGAAAATCTCCTTCTTTGGCCTTGGTGCCTCGGCAGCGGTGGCCCACGATGCCCAGAACAAGTTTTTCCGCTTCAATGTGCCGGTGATTTGCTTTGATGATGTACTGATGCAGCGCATGAGCTGTATCAACAGCAATGAAGGCGATGTGGTGGTGCTGATTTCCCACACTGGCCGCACTAAGTCATTGATTGAAATAGCTCGTCTTGCCCGTGAAAACGGTGCTGCCGTGATTGCAATCACCGCCCGCAACTCACCTTTATCAGTCGAATGTACACTGGCAGTGACGATGGAAGTGCCGGAAGATACCGATATGTATCTGCCGATGGCGTCACGTCTGGCACAGCTGGTGGTAATTGATGTGCTGGCCACTGGATTTACCCTGCGCCGCGGTCCAAGATTCAGAGACAGCCTGAAGCGCGTTAAAGAGGCTCTGAAAGAGTCCAGGATCAATAAGGATCCAGACCTGTAACTGGATTCCATGCCGTACTCGGCGCTTTGCCATCAGGCCAGGCGCCGTTTATCCGCCAAAAGTTGGCGGTTTCTCACAAAAATAAAAAGCTTGAGATAGATCATTTTGTTTGTAACTTTCCTACATAATGCGCCAATGTCTGTTAATATAGTCTCAGTCATTTTGGAAAATTAACGGAGTATCTCATGTTCCGCAGAACGAAAATCGTTACTACCCTTGGCCCCGCCACAGACCGTGACGATAACCTGCGCCGTATCATTGCGGCTGGTGCTAACGTAGTCCGTCTTAACTTCTCCCACGGCTCTCCAGAAGACCACCTCGCCCGCGCCAATGCCGTACGCAGCATTGCCAAGGAACTGGGTGTTCACGTGGCTATCCTGGGCGATCTGCAAGGCCCTAAAATCCGTGTTTCAACCTTTAAAGACAACCGCAAGGTGCAACTGGCACTGGGTCAGGCGTTTGTACTGGATGCCGAGCTTGGCAAAGGTGAAGGCGATGAAACCGCTGTGGGTATCGATTACAAGGAATTGCCGGATGATGTAAACATCGGCGATATCCTGATGCTGGATGATGGCCGCGTGCAGCTTAAAGTTGAGCGCGTTGAAGGCCGTAAGGTGCACACCACAGTGACTGTGGCAGGCCCCCTGTCCAACAACAAAGGCATCAACAAGAAAGGTGGCGGCTTGTCTGCTGCGGCCCTGACTGAAAAAGACAAGGCTGACATCATCACCGCGGCCCGTATTCAGGTGGATTACCTGGCGGTGTCTTTCCCTCGCAGCGGCGCCGATCTGAACTATGCCCGTGAGCTTGCGGTTGCCGCCGGCTCCAAGGCGCTGATCGTTGCCAAGGTAGAACGCGCCGAAGCCGTTGCCAGCGAAGAAGCCATGGATGATGTTATCCTCGCCTCTGACGCGGTAATGGTCGCCCGTGGCGATCTCGGTGTGGAAATCGGTGATGCTGCCCTGGTTGCTGTGCAGAAGAAGCTCATCAGCCGCTCTCGTCAGCTTAACCGTGTTGTGATCACCGCGACCCAGATGATGGAGTCGATGATCACCAACCCGATGCCAACCCGCGCCGAAGTAATGGACGTGGCCAACGCCGTGCTCGATGGCA
Source organism: Shewanella jiangmenensis (assembly GCF_018596335.1). Taxonomy (GTDB): domain Bacteria; phylum Pseudomonadota; class Gammaproteobacteria; order Enterobacterales; family Shewanellaceae; genus Shewanella; species Shewanella jiangmenensis. The sequence continues at coordinate 27,068 of NZ_JAHEPS010000007.1, forward strand.
CTGACGCCGTGATGCTGTCTGCCGAAACCGCTGCCGGTGACTTCCCTGAAGAAACCGTGCGCGCCATGGCCAACGTGTGTGTGGGCGCCGAGTCTCACCCAAGCGTGAAAGTCTCCAAGCACCGCATGGACGAGCGTTTCACCTCGGTGGAAGAAACCATCGCGCTGTCAACCATGTATGCCGCCAACCACCTCGATGGCGTGAAGGCGATTATCGCGCTGACCGAGTCTGGCGCCACTGCCCAGCTGATGAGCCGCATCAGTTCTTCACTGCCTATCATCGCCCTCTCCCGCCACGAAACCACGCTGGCGAAAATGGCGCTGTTCCGCGGTGTACAGCCGGTGTACTTCAACTCTACAGAGTTCCGTGCCGATGAAATCGCCGCCCAGGCGCTGGAAACCGTGCGCGCTGCCGGTTACCTCACCAGCGGTGACATGGTACTGATGACCAAGGGTGACGCGATGGAAACCATCGGTGGCACCAACACCTGTAAGGTACTTATTCTGCCGTAACCGGAGAATAGAATAGAGCATCGAAAAGGCACGCTTTGCGTGCCTTTTTCTTTTGCTGCGCCCATCGTTAGCCCCCGTGCATCAATTTAAGGCCTTGCCTCCTGCGATGAGCATGCACTTCAGTTTGCTCCAGTCAGCCAATGTCGATCACAGCATGGAGCTGATCTTTTGAGGCAAAAGAAAACGCCCGCGATTGCGGGCGTTTGTAATTTCTAAGCGTTTTACGCCAGAGAATAAAGTTTAGAGCGCTTCAAACTCATCCACATTGATGGCAGCAAGCCTTGAGGCGTCGGCCCGTGACAGCGCTTCAGCTTCTTTGGCATCGATGACGCCGGCTTCCAGCGCTTTGGCCACCACGGCAGCGCTCATGCCTTTGGCCTTAAGCTTACCTTCTTTCTGGGCGGCGCGGATTTTCTTGTAAATGCCGCGGCATTCGTACTGTGCAAGGAAGGCCTCTTCCACTTCGGCAATACCGCCGGTGTCGCCTTCAAAGTTCGGGCACAGGAATGTCAGGCGCTCGCGCACTGGGCCGGGTTTCAGCAAGCCTTCCACCACTGTGCTGGCAAGCTTATCCGACGGGCCGTTAAAGTGATTGCCAAGCGGGAACACCAGCGCGCGCAAAATCCAGGCCACAGGCTTGAACGGGAAGTTACGTACCGCATCCTCAAGCGCTTTGGCAGCATTTTGCAGGCGGGTTTGCATTACATAATGCACAACCGGCAGGTCGTCATGCTGACGGCCATTGTCTTCAAAGAGCTTTAATGTCGCGGAGGCGAGATACAGCTCAGACAGCACATCGCCCAAACGGGCCGACAACATTTCACGGCGCTTAAGCTCGCCACCAAGAATAAGCATTGCCATGTCGGTCATGATGGCGAGCGCAGAAGAAATACGCCCCATGTGCTGGTAGTAGCGCTTGGTTTCGCCGCTCACCGGCGTCGATGCAAAGCGGCTGCCACTCAAGGCATGCACCAGGCTCGCCACTGCATTACGGCTGGCATAACCCATGTGGCCAAGCAGCAAATCGTCAAAGCGTGCAAGTGCCTCATGGTAGTTTTCCATGCCCGCGGCTTCCATTTCGGCCAGCACATAAGGATGGCAGCGGGTCGCGCCCTGACCAAAAATCATCAGGCTGCGGGTAAGAATGTTGGCCCCTTCCACCGTGATGGAAATCGGGTTCGCCATATATCCATGGGCAAGGTAGTTTTTCGGCCCAAGCTGAATGCCTTTGCCGGACTGAATGTCCATGGCATCGTTCATCACCGCGCGGCCCATCTCGGTCATATGGTATTTGGCGATTGCGGTCACCACGGAAGGCTTCACTTTAAGATCGATGCCGGTAGTGGTCAGACGGCGCGCGGCTTCGAGCTGATAGGTATTGCCGATGATGCGCGCCAGCGCTTCCTGCACACCTTCGAAGTGACCGATGGACATACCAAACTGCTTACGGACATAGCTATAAGCTGTGGTGGTTTTGGTCGCCATATGGCCGGAGGCTGTCGCCAGCGCCGGCAATGAAATACCACGGCCAGCCGACAGACATTCAACCAGCATACGCCAGCCCTTACCGGCATACTGCGGGCCACCTATGATCCAATCCAGCGGAATGAACACCTTATCGCCACGGGTGGTACCGTTCATAAACGCCATGTTAAGCGGGTTATGACGGTTACCGATTTCAACGCCAGGGTGATTGGTGGGAATAAGTGCGCAGGTAATGCCGATGTGCTTTTTATCGCCAAGCAGGCCGTCCGGATCTTTCATCTGAAACGCAAGCCCAAGCACGGTTGCCACCGGTGCCAGAGTGATGTAACGCTTGTTCCAGCTAAGCTCAAGCCCAAGGACGTCTTCACCGTTGAAGTTGCCGCGCTTCACTATGCCCACGTCGGGGATGGCGCCTGCGTCAGAGCCAGCCTCGGGGCCGGTCAGCGCAAAACAGGGAATTTCGTCACCAATGGCAAGCGCCGGCAACCAACGCTCTTTTTGCTCCTTGGTGCCGTAATGGGTTAAAAGCTCACCGGGGCCGAGGGAGTTTGGCACCATCACAGTAACGGCGGCGCTAACGCTGCGACTTGCCAGTTTGGCCACGATAGTGGAGTTGGCATAAGCCGAGAAACCTTTACCACCGTACTTTTTCGGAATGATGAGCGCGAAGAAGCCTTCTTTTTTGAAGTAATCCCACAGCTCAGGCGGCAGATCTTTACGATTATGCACTATGTCGTAATCGTCAATCATGGTGAGGGCTTTCATCACCTGATTGTCCAGAAACTCTTTTTCTTCCGCAGTCAGTGATGATTTGCCGTAGGAATGCAGCGCTTCCCAGTTGGGTTTGCCACGAAAAAGCTCGCCTTCCCACCAGACATCGCCGGCTTCCATCGCTTCACGCTCGGTGTCCGACAATGGCGGCAGCACCCGCTTGAAAAATGCAAATACCGGCTTGGTAATAAACTTTATCCGAAGATCTTTGACTGCAAACAGCACCACTATGGCTGCCACTATCAATAACAACAAAGTGAACATGGCAATTACTCCCGATTTGCCTGAGTGAGGGGCACCGCAACACCGGCAGCCATATAAGGAATGACTTTACGGATCACGGATTCAATGTCGTTCTGCTCTTTAAAGTCGGCCTCGGCGATTTCCATCAGCGCATCCGACGAGGCCATGGTGAACACGACTGTGCCCAAGGTGAAGTGTAGCCGCCAAAACATCTCCGCAGGGGGAATGTGCGGCGCACTCTGGCAGACAACCTGTACAAAGCGGTCGAGGTGTTCGCCGTAATGGGTGGTGATAAACCAGCGCAGGTGGCCCTGGCTTTCGATATAACCACGGCCCAGCAGCTGCAGGAAAATCCGCGTGCCTTCCACTCTCACCTTGTCCAGGTCCAGCAGCGGCCGAACCAGCGCGGAAAAGATGGTGTCAAGATCGGGCCGACCGGTTGCCGTGAGCTTATTCAGCTCCTGAGACGCAGCCGGCATAAACACATCGAGATAGCGGGCCAACACGGCGCGGATGAGCTCTTTTTTAGAGCCAAAATGATAATTGACCGAAGCGAGATTCACTTCGGCCTTACTGGTAATAAGCCTTAATGAGGTTTCCGAAAAACCGCGTTCAGCAAACAGTTTTTCGGCGGCATCAAGGATGCGGGTTTTGGTGTCGGACCGATTCGCCATTCCGTGACCTATAAATGATTTAAAACACCCGTTTAAATTAATCACAGGTAAACGGCTTGTCAAACGAAATATGAACAGCTGTTTACTTTGCTTGTGCTTTGTTTGCGCATTGCTTGAGTTTTGTTTGAGAGCAGCGAGGCTGCTGCGTGGCATTTTACTTAGATGGCCGCTAGACTGGCGCAAACAATTAACAAGGATGCAACCATGAACATCAGACAATTCCATCCCGGGAGGCTCGCGCTTGGCATCGCCCTCGCACTAACGCTTGGCGCCTGCGAAAAAGATGCGGCGTTAACTTCAGCCTCTGTGGCTGCGGCCAAGACCGCCGCCGAGTCAAGCCAACCTCACCTCAATCAGCACCAAAGCCAGAGCCAGAACCCAAGCCAAAGCCAGGCAAAATCAAGCACCGCCGCGGTAACCAGTGACGATGCCAAGGCCTTTATCCAGGCCGCTGAGGCCGAGCTTGCGGCCTTGTCGCTGGAATCAAACCGTGCCGAGTGGATTTACAGCAACTTTATTACCGAAGACACAGCCTCACTGTCGGCGTCTGTGAATGAAAAGATGATTTCCACTTCGGTGCGCCTCGCCACCGAAGCGGCCAAATATGCCGCCGTGGAACTCGATCCGGTGAACAAGCGTAAACTGACGATGCTGCGAAGTGCGTTGGTGCTGCCCTCGCCGCTCGACCCTGCCAAAAACGCCGAGCTTGCGGGTATAGTGGCTGAGCTTAACGGCCTTTACGGTAAAGGCAAATACTGCCTGAGCGACGGCCGCTGCCTTACCCAAACCGAATTGTCTGTCATGATGGCTGAGTCCCGCGATCCGGCGCTGCTTAAAGAAATCTGGGCAGGTTGGCGCGAAATTGCCAAACCCATGCGGCCCTTGTTTGAGCGCGAAGTGGTGCTTGCCAACGAAGGCGCCCGTGATTTGGGCTTTGCGAATTTATCTGAGCTGTGGCGCAGCCAGTACGATATGGCGCCGGATGCGTTTTCTAGCGAACTTGACCGTCTGTGGGGCCAGGTAAAACCGCTGTATGACTCGCTGCACTGCTACGTGCGCGGCGAGCTTAACGCCGAATATGGTGATAAGGTTGTGCCGAAAACCGGCCCTATTCCGGCACATCTGCTGGGTAATATGTGGGCGCAGCAATGGGGCACTATTTATCCGCTGGTTGCACCAAAAGATGCCGACCCCGGTTACAACGTCACCGAGCTTCTCGCTGCCAAGGGTTACGATGAGCAAAAAATGGTAAAGCAGGCCGAAAGCTTCTTTACCTCGCTCGGCTTTGCGCCGCTGCCCGAGACCTTCTGGAGCCGCTCACTGTTTGTTCAGCCCAAAGACAGAGACGTAGTGTGCCACGCCTCGGCCTGGGATCTGGATAACGAAGACGATATCCGCATCAAGATGTGTATCCAGAAAACGGCGGAAGACTTTACCGTTATCCACCATGAGCTTGGGCACAATTTTTATCAGCGCGCATATAAAAATCAGCCATTTATCTTTAAAAACAGTGCCAACGACGGTTTCCACGAGGCCATTGGCGACACGGTAGCCCTGTCAATCACCCCAAAATATCTGCAGCAGATTGGCCTGCTCAGTGACGTGCCGGATGCTTCAAAGGATATCGGGCTTTTGCTTAAGCAGGCGCTTGATAAGGTGGCGTTCCTGCCCTTTGGCCTGATGATAGATCAGTGGCGCTGGAAGGTGTTTTCCGGCGAAATCACACCGGCAAACTACAACCAGGCCTGGTGGGAGCTTCGCGAAAAATATCAGGGCGTGAAAGCGCCGCTGGCGCGCAGTGAAGCGGATTTTGATCCGGGCGCCAAATACCATGTGCCCGGCAACGTGCCCTACACCCGCTATTTCCTCGCTCACATTCTGCAGTTCCAGTTCCACCGCTCACTGTGTGATATTGCCGGTGACAAGGGACCGGTGCACCGCTGCTCGATTTACGGCAGTAAAGAGGCTGGCGCTAAGCTTAATCAGATGCTGGAGCTCGGTGCAAGCAAGCCCTGGCCCGAGGCACTTGCCGTGGTCACCGGCACCCAGGAGATGGATGCCAGTGCCGTGCTTGACTATTTTGCGCCATTAAAAGTGTGGCTGGATGAGCAAAACAGTGCCGCAAATCGTCAGTGCGGCTGGTAACAGTGACACTGTCAGACTCGTTCCATGCTCCACTTCATAGCAGCCTTTCATAGCTGCATTTCAGGTTGAATGAAGCACAGGTTTGGTGACGTCGAGACAGGAACGTTCAGACTATAAAAATCCCGGCAATTGCCGGGATTTTTATTGTCGAAAGCTTGGCTGATATGAGTTAGCTGCGTTTCCATTAACTGAATGTCAGTTAGTTGAGTGTCTGTTAGGTGAAGATCAACGCCGTGCACCGCGGCGATTGGTTTCGCGGCTGTGAATTTTTTCCGCCTCTGACTTAATCAGCATCACATAAAGGGCACCGCTGCCGCCTTCTTCACGGGTGGCGCTGTGAAAGGCGCGCACTACCTCAAGCTGGGAAAGCCATGTCGTCAGCGCCGACTTCATCACGGCTTCAAAGGGCTTATTGCCAAGGCCTTTGCCGCAAACCAGCAGCAGGTTGCGCTCGCCGCGAAACAGCGCGCCATCGATAAGCTCAAGCAAGGTTTTTCGCGCTTCACTCAAGCTTAACCCCCGAAAATCAAAGCGGGTTTTTGCCTCATAGCGGCCAAGACGCAGGGTTTTCAGTACCGCTTCCTGCACGCCTTCACGGGCAAAGGAGACAATTTCATCGCCCTTTACCCGCTTAAGATTTACCGTATCAACCGACAGCGCCAACAGCCGCTCGTCGATATCGGCAGCTTCACGGCGCGCTTTTTGCGCCGCTTCATCCTGTGGCGCTTTAACAAAGAAATGACTTTCTGCGGATTTCAGTGGTTTAACATCGGCCATTTCGGCCATAAAAAGTTGCTGCTCTTCATGCATCATAATGCTATCCCCTGACTCTGGACGGCCCAAACACGCAATGACGCCGGAACCTGAAGTAACACACTTTGTAAAGATCTGCCGCTTGGGTTAGCGGCGCGTATCCATTATATTTGCCCCATGATAGCGTCAAATATTGCCAAACCATGAGAATTTTTCCGTTATTGCTTGCCCTGTTGATGTCGTTTGCTGCTTTGGCGAGCAATGCCAACCCGACAAACGGCGGGCAAAGCGCCGTCGATCAAAGCCCAGTCGATCAAAGTCAGCAAAGCGACGATCAGGCCATCAACCGCAACTATGCGCTGTTCAGCCAGGCATTTGAGAGTCTCAACCCGACGATTATTGGCAATATTTACACCGAAAACGCCTGTTATATCCCCGAGCGTCACGATAAAGAGATCATCCGCGGCCGCAATTCGATTATTGCGGTATACGAGAAATTTTTTGGCAAAATCCGCAACAAAAACGCCCGTATCGAAGTGGATTTTCGGGTGATTGAACGCAGTCGCAGTGGCGATTCAGCAACCGATGTCGGCTACTACCTTATCCGTTTCTATCCTGCCAGCGACACCGGCGAGCCCATCAGCGAATACGCCGGCAAGTTTGTGACCGTGGCGCAAAAGCAGGACAACGGTGAGTGGCGATTGTCGCTGGATTCAAGCAACACCGCCGAGCCAAGGTTTTATTTTGATGCAGCCAAATCCGGCGAGCTTTATTACGGCATGGCCTTTCAGGCGATGGAGCTTAAAAAGAAGCCATGAAGCACCACATAAACTTAATCAATCTAAATAATTGATAGCAAAAAGGCTGAACTCATAATGCGTTCAGCCTTTTTTATTGGCTTGTGGAATTTTGCTGTGTAAAACGTTCAACGCCCTGCCTAACCTTCAATGCCTTGGCGTAGCTTGGCCAGGAGCTAAAACAATACCAAGTCCGTGCTAACAACCTTTTTAGCAGATTATTGCGGTTTCCCCGCCCTTTTGGCACAGTAACGCCGCCTTCTTTGGATCCTTTTTGTGATTTAACAACCATGACAACTGCCCCATCACCCAACGCCGCTGCTAACCCAATTTGCCCGTGCCAGAGCACCGGTGGGGTAAAAACGCTTGATTACCAGCATTGCTGCGAGCCATTTCACCTTGGCCAGCAAATACCGCAAACGCCGGAGCAGCTGATGCGCTCACGCTACAGCGCCTTTGTGCTGCGGCTGTGGGATTACCTGATTGCAACCCATCATCCTGATTATCTCAATGGCCTGACAACCGAGCTTTTGCAGCAAGGGCCGCATCCGGCGTGGCTTACGCTTGAGGTGCACGAGTCCTCGATGCAAGGCGACCGCGGCGAGGTGTTTTTCAGCGCCTGGTATAAAGACAGTGGCAAGCTTGACGCCATCTGTGAGCGTTCTGCGTTTTTACGTGAAAATGGCGCGTGGTTTTACACTGAGGGCCGCCACAGCAAGCCAAAGCTGCCCGGGCGTAACGATAGCTGCATTTGTGGCAGCGGCAAAAAATTCAAGCAATGCTGCCAGCGCGGCTGAGTTGTAAAAGGCACCTTGACACATATACGAGGTGCTTTTTTTGCCTTTGATTTTTGAAGCGTTTTGTTACTGCCGCATAGTTGAAGCAAGCATCTGCAAAGAAGCGGCGTCAGGCTAGCGCTCAGTGCAGGGATTCGGGCCGCAAACTGCCGATAAAGCGGCAAAAGTCAGCTTCCCGCAGCGCCGGACTGTACAAAAATCCCTGCGCTTGATGACAAAGGTTGGCCGCCAGAAAGGCTTCCTGCTCCGGTGTCTCCACCCCTTCGGCGGTCAGCGACAAATTAAGCGCCTTGGCCATGGCGATGATGGCACTGACAATCTCGCGGCTCTCGCGGCTCACCGTCAGATCTGAAATGAAGGAGCGGTCAATTTTAATCTTGCTGATGGGGAACTGCTTTAAATAGCGCATCGAGCTATAGCCGGTACCAAAATCGTCAATCGCAAGCCCCACACCGAGCTCCGACAGCTCCTGACACAGATTGGTGGCATAGCGGATATCCTCCATCAGCTCAGTTTCGGTGATTTCCAGAATGAGCGTCCTTGGCTTTAACCGATAGCGGGTCAAGAGCTGCCACACCTGCTCATAAAGATTGCCGGAAAAAAACTGTCGCGCCGACACGTTCACATGCATCGAGATATCCAGATTATGATGCTGCCACAGATTGAGCTGGCGGCAGGCCGCCTCAAGCACCCAACTGCCGATGGCGGTAATAAGCCCCGACTGCTCGGCAATATCGATAAAAGCGCCGGGATAAAGCACACCTTTTTTGGGATGGTGCCAGCGGATCAGCGCCTCAGCGCCTGTGTATCTGTCGTGCTGCAAATCACGAAGCGGCTGATAATAAAGCTCAAATTGCCGGCCACGGATGGCTGAATGCAAATCGCGCTCGATTTGTGCATCGTCTTTAAAGGCGCTCAGCAAGGCGGAGTTAAAAAACTGAATGGCGGTGCCCTGCTTCTTTTTGGCGTATTGCAGCGCAATATCGGCGCAGGTGAGCGGTGCCACCAGATTGGCCACCGCGCCAATATCGACAATGGCCATCGCAGGCTTTGGGTCCACCTGCTCGCGGCCAATCAGCACCGGCATGGCAAGATGCTGATAAAGGCGATTACTGAGAAACTCGATTTCCGTTTGCGGCTTGTCGCCGGGCAGTAAAATGGCAAACTCATCACTGCCGACCCGGGCAATTTCGGTGGCTTTATTGATGTCAGAGAAGTGGCGCAGCCGGCGGGCCATTTCCATCAGCAGCACATCACCCTGCTCATGGCCATAGGTATCGTTAAAGCGTTTAAAACCAACCAAATCAATCAGTAACAGCTGACCTTTTAATGTACGTTCCAGTACCCGGTTAAAGTGCAGCCGGTTATAAAGGCCGGTAAGACTGCAGCGCCAGGCGAGCCGCTCAAGCTCCTGCTGATAATTCTGCTGCTCGGTGCTGTCTTCACAGGTCACCAGCACATAATAGTTGCCGCGCTCGGTCACAAACTGACTGGCATGATACTTAAGCCAGTATTCGCTGCCATCGTAACGGTTCAGCTGCACTTCGCCCTTGGCGCTTTGGCCACGAAAAATCTGCCCCAGCACATCTTCGGCAATGCGTGGCTGCTGCTTGAAAAAATCCAGTTGCCGCAGGGTGCGGCCAACCACTTTTTCCCGGGGAACCCGGGTGATAAGGCCATGGGCGCGGTTAACGTATTCCACCATTTCGGTGTGCAGGTTAATCAGCATGCACACCTGATCCGATTGCTCCACCGCGCTTTTAAACAGCGACAGTTTTTCTTCACCTTCGTAGGTGTTGCGGGTCGCAAGGGCAAGCGCCAGCTGATCGGCAACCTGGGTTGCGAGGTAAATTTCACTGTCGGCCCAATTGCCGGCCTCGCACCGCTCAAGACACAGCACCCCTTCTACCCGGCCATTGATACGGATTGGCACATCAAGACTGGCAAGTACACCGCGGACAGCAAAATAGCTGCCTGTAAGCTCTGCAAGGCGGGGATCGTCAAGGGTATTGGCGGCGTCTATCTGACGCCGTGAGGATAATTCGGCTAAATAGCGTGGCAGTTCCTTGATGGCGGACGGGCGCAGCACATCGGCGCCAGCTAGGGCTGCGCCAAAATGGGCAACGCGAAATTGACTGGCAAGCTCGGCATCAAACGCCCACACACTGGCGTCGCAAAGACCCAGAGTCTGATGCAAAAGCTCAGTAGCAAGCTCCGCCGTCTTGGTAAAGTCCCCCTGCTGCTTGGCAGCAGACAGCACTATCTGTTCGACCAGTGATTGATATTTACGCCTTTTCACGCATTTCCCTAAGTCCCTTTGCGGGATACAACCAGCGAGAACGCCTTGTTACTCTTGTGGCAACTGTTTTTATTATATTCGGTATGTTTTTGTTATTTTTTATACGCTTAGACTGTACCTCAGCAGATGAACCCGGCGCAAGAACCCAAACAAATTAAAGCCCCTGTTCAAGCTGAAAAATCATCATTTCCGCGGCAACCCCGAAGGTCAGGTTCATCTCAACGCCGTCTGCGGTTTCAACCAGGGTGTAATGCACTTCATCAAAGCGCGAAGAGGCAAGTTCTGCCACGCGCTTAGCGCGCTCAAGCGCATCCTCACCGGTAAAATTAAGGCTAAGGAGGCGATCGTCTTCACCAATCACAGCGCCTATGTCGACGAAACTGCCGCAATCGGTGCAGGTGTCGTTAACGTGATTGCCCTGATTTGCCTGAATACTTTTCATCACTTGTTTCCTTATGTTGTGGCCTTTATGTTCTGACCTTTGTGCAGTGACCTTTATGTAGTAGCCATTCGCCTGTGTATCGCGGATTTTGCTGCCGAAAAACCTTAGCGGCGATAAACATGGCTGCCGATAATCATAGCTGCCGATGATGAAAGCGCGGCGCTTTGCCAGCCTGCGTGTATGCGTTCGTGTAAAAGTCGGCAAGTCATATATAAGTCAACAAGTATAAAGCAGCACTGCAAAGCAAACCCTAATCCAACTCAAGCAATTGCCAACTGGATTGCCAACTGGATTGCCAACTGGATATTGCCAATGACCTTGGCAAATAAGGTTGTGGCGGCGAGCAGGCTAAGTCTCGGCAGCCTAAATCTCGCCATAATAAGCCCCCGCAGACTGTGGCTTACGACTAGTTCGGCGCCATTGATACCGCATTATGGTACAGCGCCATGCGTTTACTGATACTGAGCTGCGCCTCCAGTACGTCATTAAAGTGCATAGGTGATGGCAGCGCGGCAAACTCACCCTTCTGACGCAATCTGGCGTGCAGTGAACTGTTTCCAAGGGCGATGAGCATGTCCTGGCTGTCGGCGGCGCCAAGCACCAGGGGCTCTGGCGTCAGTGCCTGCGCCAGACGAAAATCAGTTAAGTCCCCGTGGCGGTACGCGCTGCTGTTGTCTATGGCATCTTCTGTGCCCACCACAGCCCTGGGCGCTGCGCCCGGCGGCAACTCAAACCGGCGCGCCAGTTTTTGCGCCAGCGGCACATCGGCGCTCAGGCTGAATTCAGCAAATTCCCGCGCATCCTCTGAAAGCAGCGCCAGCAACAAGGCAAACTCACCCCGACGCCCCTGCTCAATTGCCTGACTGAGACGGTCGCCGAGGTGACTTTCATTGATGGTGCCAATATTGGCGGAAACAACAGCAGCTTGCATAAAAAAACGTCAGAAAAACATGTCCTTGTTATTAAATCGACCAGTTGGCGCCGATCTTTAGCTTTTTTTGCAAATTTACGCTTTACATGAGAATCGATTCTGCTTACTATGGCCGCCGCTGATGAGGAGGGGTTCCCGAGTGGCCAAAGGGATCAGACTGTAAATCTGACGGCTCCGCCTTCGAAGGTTCGAATCCTTCTCCCTCCACCACTTCAGCGACGCAAAAAAGTAAAGCAAGAAACTCGTGGAGGGGTTCCCGAGTGGCCAAAGGGATCAGACTGTAAATCTGACGGCTCCGCCTTCGAAGGTTCGAATCCTTCTCCCTCCACCACTTGTTTCTTACACTTTACGCCATGATGGAGGGGTTCCCGAGTGGCCAAAGGGATCAGACTGTAAATCTGACGGCTCCGCCTTCGAAGGTTCGAATCCTTCTCCCTCCACCATCTTCTCTGCCCTCGCGGCAATTTCTGGTCGAATTAGCCTGCTTAATTCGCATTTATCGCACTTTATTCCAAGCCCTTATCAATCCAAACGCATGAATTTGTATCGGCGTTTATCCCGTTTGTTCCAGATGCTGTGAAATCCTGCTGAATTTGCATATTATCCAAGTTCGTATCGCAAAAACACAGGACTCCCCATGAGCCTTCCCCTTTGCTCAAACTGGGTCGCCAATGCCATCGGCAAGATTGAAGCCGACTTTCAGCGTAGCGCTGACACCCACCTGATTAAACTTGAATTACCGATGCTTGACGGCATCGACATCTATTTAAAAGACGAAAGCACTCACCCCACCGGCAGCCTTAAGCATCGCCTGGCACGCTCCCTGTTTCTTTACGCCCTGTGTAATGGCTGGATAAAAGAAGGCACGCCGGTGATTGAATCATCCTCCGGCAGCACAGCAGTGTCTGAGGCCTATTTTGCCCGCCTGCTCGGTTTACCCTTTATTGCGGTAATGCCAAAGAGCACTGCCAAGCGCAAGATTGAGCAAATCGAGTTTTACGGCGGCCGCTGTCACTTTGTCGACCATTCCAGTGAGATCTACGCCGAGTCAGAAAAACTCGCCAAAGAGCTCAGCGGCCATTATATGGATCAGTTCACCTACGCTGAGCGAGCCACCGACTGGCGCGGCAACAACAATATTGCCAATGCGATTTTTGGCCAGATGGAGCGCGAGCCCCATCCGATCCCCAGCTGGATTGTGATGAGCCCCGGCACAGGCGGCACATCGGCCACCATAGGCCGTTATATCCGCTATCAGCGTCTTGCCACCAAGCTATTGGTGGTTGACCCGCAGCACTCGGTATTTTACGACTATTTCAAAACAGGCGATGCCGCCATTACCTGCGAAAAAGGCAGCTGTATTGAAGGCATTGGCCGCCCCAGGGTTGAGCCATCCTTTATACCGGGCGTGGTGGATGAAATGCTGAAAGTGCCGGACCTTGACTCCATCGCCACCATGCTCTGGCTTGAAAAGCGCATTGGCCGCAAAACAGGCCCATCAACCGGCACCAACCTTTTTGGCGCGCTGAAACTCGCATCCCAAATGAAGGCGCGCGGCGAAACCGGCAGTATAGTGACGCTGATTTGCGATCCGGGTGAGCGCTATCTTGATACCTACTACAACAGTGACTGGGTAAGCTCGCACATTGGCGATATCACGGCTGCCAGTGCGGCGCTTGATGCGTTTAATGAAAGCGGCAGCCTTTGAATTCGCAGAAGTAAAAAAGCTCTCGAGGGAGCTTTTTTATTGCCAAGGCCCCAAGGTGGGATTTAGCTAATCAATCAATATTCAGATACTTATGGGTTTGAATCGACAGCCGCCAGTTACGGGCGATACAGGTTTTCATCGCAAGCTCGGTGGCGCGGGGCTTTTGACTGATAGGCTGCAAACAAATGGTTTTGGCGCTGAGTTCTATGCCAGCAAGGAGCTCATCCAGCTCATCAATATGTGCCTCGGTAGCCACCGGATGTTTGATTTCGTTGGCACGCTCAAGCGCTTGTTTAAGCACAGGATAGCCGCCTTTCATATTCACCTTGGGCGATACCGTCACGTAGGTATTTTCTGAGCAGCGCACCTCAAAGGTGCCGCTGGTTTCAATCTGGCAACGAAAGCCCGCCGCTTCAAAGCCCTGAGTCAAATCGGTTAAATCGTGCATACAGGGCTCGCCGCCGGTGATCACCACCAGTTTGGCGGTAAAGCCCTTTTGATGGAACGCCTCGATAAGCGATGCTGCCGTATGCATGGCCCAGCGGCCAACGCTGCCATCCACCTGAATAACTTCCTGTGGCGCGACCTTGTTTTCGACCAAGACCTCCCAGGTCTGGGCGGTATCGCACCAGGGGCAGGCCACCGGACATCCCTGCAACCGCACAAAGATTGCCGGCAAACCGGTGTGGCTGCCTTCGCCCTGTATGGTTTCAAACACTTCATTGATGGGATAGTCGGTCATGGCTTGGCTTCGCTTTGCAAGTTGGGCGGCTGTTATAGAAGATTTTAGCTTAAGGATCAAGGCTGCTTTGAGGCCGGGGGCCTGCTGGGATACACTATAAGCCAAATGTTCCCTTTTCTGTTTGGTTTTTCCCATGTCCAAAGCCGTTGTTGTGTTCAGTGGTGGTCAGGATTCCACCACCTGTCTGGTGCAAGCCCTGTCAGAGTTCGATGAAGTACATGCCATCACCTTCGATTATGGTCAGCGCCACAGTGAAGAAATTGACGTGGCCAAGGCGCTGGCAAGCGAGCTTGGCTGCGCATCGCACAAACTGATGGATGTGTCTTTGCTTGGCGAGCTTGCCATCAGCGCCCTCACCCGCGATGCCATTCCAGTCTCCCATGAGCTGATGGAAAATGGCCTGCCCAACACCTTTGTGCCGGGGCGCAATATCCTGTTCTTAACCCTGGCCGGCATATATGCCTATCAGCTTGGTGCCGATACCGTGATAACCGGCGTATGCGAAACCGACTTCTCCGGCTATCCGGATTGCCGCAATGATTTTGTGAAAGCCATGGAGCAGGCACTGAATCTTGGCATGGACAAAAAGCTTGAAATTCGCACCCCGCTGATGTGGCTCAACAAGGCCGAAACCTGGGCTCTGGCCGACAAGTATGGCAAGCTTGAGCTGGTGCGTAATCAAACCCTGACCTGCTATAACGGCATTAAAGGTGACGGCTGTGGCGACTGCCCAGCCTGCCTGCTGCGACGCCGCGGCCTTGAGGATTACCTTGGTAACCGCAATGCGGTAAATGCCGCGCTTAACAGCAAAATGGCCGTCAATTGAGCTTGCAGGGGTTGTCTGCGGTAATGCCCGCCATAGACAGGGGCCTGCTGCTGGTTGCCGCGGCACTGTCGCTGCTTTGCACCGCCCTTTATTTTCTGCCGGTTGACGGCGCGCTTAACTGGCAGCGACTGCAAATTGATTCGGGTGAGTACTGGCGTTTGCTGACAGGCAACCTGCTGCACACCAATCACTGGCATCTACTGATGAACCTCGCGGGCTTCTGGGTCATTCTAAGCCTGCATCATTTTCATTACCGCGCTGCGGTGCTCGTCGCCTTGCTTGTGCTTTTGTGTGTTGGTGAAGGCATTGGCCTGTACCTCTTTCACTCTGAGCTTCGCGCCTACGTGGGCCTTAGCGGCATTTTGCATGGCCTCTTTGCCTTTGGCGCCGTGATGGACATTAACCGCGGCCTTAAATCCGGTTGGCTGCTGCTTGCCGGGCTTGCCGCGAAAGTGGGTTACGAGCAGTGGTTTGGCGCCAGCGCCGATGTGAGCGCCATGATAGGCGCGCGGGTCGCCACCGAATCTCACCTGGTGGGCGCCATAGTTGGCGCAGCGTTAGGGCTGGCCTATCTTGGCTTACGCAAATTGAAACAGGCCAAGGTTGCTGCCTAAAGCGGAATGCGGCTTGCCTTAAATTCAAAAAACACTAATACAAAGAAACCAATACAAAAACGCCAATACGAAAACGTCATTACAAAAAACGCGCCTCAAGGCGCGTTTTTCATTGTGGGTGTGTAACGGCACAGAACTTTAGCAACAGCTAGTTCTGCAGCAACAGCAAGATCTGCAGTAACCACTAGGCCTGCAGCAACTGCTGACGCAGCGCATGAATTTCATCCCGAAGCGCGGCGGCCTGCTCAAACTCTAGGTCGCGGGCGTGCTGATGCATCTGTTTTTCAAGGGCATCAATGCTGATGGCTATCTGATGCGGATCGGCTTTCGCCTTGGCGCTGGTATTCGCACTGGCTTTACCACTTTGGGACATGCCCCGCACCGGCGCCGATTTCTCACCCACGTCCATCACATCGGTGATTTTTTTCACTACCCCCCGAGGGATGATGCCGTGCTCCTCGTTATGGCGCATCTGCTTTTCGCGGCGCCGCTCGGTTTCCGCCATGGCGCGGGCCATGGAGTCGGTAATGCAGTCAGCGTAGAGGATAACTTTGCCGTTTACGTTACGGGCGGCGCGGCCAATGGTCTGAATAAGTGAACGCTCGGAGCGCAAAAAGCCTTCTTTGTCGGCATCGAGAATACACACCAGCGACACTTCCGGCATATCGAGGCCTTCCCGCAGCAGGTTGATGCCAACCAGCACGTCAAACACCCCAAGGCGCAGATCGCGGATAATTTCCATCCGCTCGACTGTGTCGATATCCGAGTGCAGGTAGCGCACTTTCACGCCGTGCTCATCGAGATACTCGGTTAAATCTTCCGCCATCCGCTTGGTGAGCGTGGTTACCAGCACCCGCTCGTTCACCGCAACCCGCTTGGCGACTTCAGAGAGCAAATCATCCACCTGAATAGCAACCGGGCGCACCTCAAGCACAGGGTCAATCAGCCCTGTGGGCCTGACCACCTGCTCGGCAATGTCATCACCGCTCTTTTCAAGCTCATATTTGCCGGGCGTTGCCGAGACAAAGATGGTTTGCGGCATCAGGGCTTCAAACTCTTCAAATTTGAGCGGCCGGTTATCGAGCGCCGATGGTAATCTAAAGCCGTATTCCACAAGCGTGGTTTTACGGGAGCGGTCGCCCTTATACATGGCGCCGATTTGCGGCACCGTATTGTGCGACTCATCGATTATCATCAGGCCGTCGGCGGGCAGATAATCGAGCAAGGTCGGCGGCCCTTCGCCGGCGGCGCGGCCGGAAAGATAACGGCTGTAGTTTTCGATACCGGAGCAGTAGCCAAGCTCGGTCATCATTTCCACATCGTATTGCACCCGCTCGCCGATGCGCTGCGCTTCAATAAGCTTATTGGTGTCCAAAAACTGCTGCTTGCGGCTACGAAGCTCCTCTTTAATAAGGTCGATAGCTTCTAAAATCTTTTCCCGCGGCGTGACGTAGTGGGTCTTGGGGTAAATGGTCGCGCGGGCAAGGCGCTTGGTGACCTGCCCGGTGAGCGGGTCAAATTCGCTGAGGCGCTCAATTTCATCATCAAACAGCTCAACGCGGATGGCATCACGCTCAGAGTCGGCCGGGAAGATGTCTATCACTTCGCCGCGCACCCTAAAGGTACCGCGCGACAACTCCATGTCGTTGCGGCTGTATTGAAGCTCTGTCAGGCGCTTTAAGATGTCGCGCTGGCCCATAAAATCGCCCTGACGCAAATGCAGCAACATCTTCATGTAAGAGTCCGGATCGCCAAGACCATAAATCGCCGACACCGATGCCACAATAATGACATCGCGCCGCTCCAGCAGTGCCTTGGTGGCCGACAGCCGCATTTGCTCTATGTGGGCGTTTACCGAGGCATCCTTTTCAATAAAGGTGTTGGATGCCGGCACATAGGCTTCGGGCTGATAATAGTCGTAGTAAGACACGAAGTACTCTACCGCGTTATGGGGAAAGAACTCCTTCATCTCACCGTAAAGCTGCGCCGCCAGGGTCTTGTTGGGCGCCATAATGATGGTGGGCCGGCCGAGGCTGGCTATCACATTGGCGATGGTAAAGGTTTTGCCCGAGCCGGTTACCCCAAGCAGGGTCTGGCAGGCAAGCCCAGACTCGAGACCCTCAATCAGCTTGGCAATGGCCTTGGGTTGATCACCCGCCGGTTCATACTGGGACGAAAGTTGAAATGCGTTTTCGCTCACAGGCGCTTTCCTTGAAGTTATTCGCCGCTAGTGTAATTCAGGCTGTGCCGGGATACCACCTGCGCTCAGCCGACGTTTGTTCTGCCTTGTCGGCCAAACAGCCTGTAATTCAATGACAGCTGACCATAAAAGCGCAGGTTCACCCTATCTTGCACGTTTGTACTGCGCGTTTACGAAATTTCATGCACAAGTTTTTTGTGGTAACGCCTTACAAATTTGCAACAGATTTTGCGTCGGGCGACACAGAAACGCCAAAACACTTGACATTGATTTTATTGAAGAAATTTCTTTGCCTGAAAAAATCAGATTTTAACTTGACTCCACAGTCCATGCGGGTTTGCAGGGCTAAATCCGGCTTAATTCACAAGCTTATCCACAGAATCTGTGGAAAAGTGCCTTAAAGCCAGACCCGATGCGGCTTTGCGGCAGATGGGCATTTGGGGGCTGCGTCAGTCAAGTGTATGTAATTAAACTACAGCTGAAAGTCGTTGCCGTATGCGCGTCCAATGCGTCATTCGCACAAACCTGGCAACGACGCTGCGCCCCCAAGAATATAAAACAGATGCAAGTCGACTTTAGTACCAGTCAATTCAACGAAAACAGTCGCTTAGTGTATAAAAGCGCAGCAAAATGGAGATTTTCACGCCATGATGCACATTAGTTCACCACTTAACAGCCTAATCACACTTTTTTTGCCCTTCGCCGTTGACTCATCCCTCCACCCGTTTTACTATGCGCTCCGTTCTCAGCGAGCAGTTGTTTTACAACGATTCCCCTGTAGTTCAGTCGGTAGAACGGCGGACTGTTAATCCGTATGTCACTGGTTCAAGTCCAGTCAGGGGAGCCACTCACTGAAACACGCCTGTAAAGGCATGAAGTTAATCGCAAAATTTGTTCCCCTGTAGTTCAGTCGGTAGAACGGCGGACTGTTAATCCGTATGTCACTGGTTCAAGTCCAGTCAGGGGAGCCAACTTCACAGCGATACAATCTGTTCCCCTGTAGTTCAGTCGGTAGAACGGCGGACTGTTAATCCGTATGTCACTGGTTCAAGTCCAGTCAGGGGAGCCAACTTCACAAGCGATACAATCTGTTCCCCTGTAGTTCAGTCGGTAGAACGGCGGACTGTTAATCCGTATGTCACTGGTTCAAGTCCAGTCAGGGGAGCCACATCGCACTACTCTGCTTTAATTCGATTCCCCTGTAGTTCAGTCGGTAGAACGGCGGACTGTTAATCCGTATGTCACTGGTTCAAGTCCAGTCAGGGGAGCCACCTTCTTTACCGCGCTTAATCCTTCATTTACACCCTGTCTGCGTTTCAGCCACTGGATCACCAAGTTCATTGATTTGGATTTTGTTTTTATTGCTTTAGGGTTACACTTTCTGCCTTATTGCAGCTTCTTTAACTAGAATCCAGTAAACAGCGTTAACGGACATAACCATGAGTTTGACCAAATCTCTCCCCTTTGCCCTGGTTGGGCTGTTTGGCATAGCTGCCGCTTTTATGTATCAGGACGATAAAAGCCAGCTTGAATTAGCCGCTCAGCAACATATGGCGCAGTATCAGCAGCAGGCCGTAAGCCTTGACCAGTGGTCCGGCGATGGCAAATCCCTTTATCAGATGCTGCAGGCAAAAATTCCGCTGCAATTTTTCCAATATACCGATGCAACCGACGGCGCCCGTAATCACACCGCCGGGGTACTGCAGGCAAGCAACGATTCGCTCTTGATGCCGCTGTTTGAGCTTGAGCTGGGTGATACCCGCAGCTTGAGCGAAGGTCGGCTGATGATAAAGCTTGATGTCGCGGCGCTTCGGCGCGACGCAGCAGACGCCTTTGCCAAGCAGCTTGCTATTCTTGCTGCGCTGCTGTTGGGCTCACTTGGGGTGTTTGCTTTTTTCAGCGCATACATAAAGCGCGGCGTGCGCTACGGCGCCGACTATATCCGCACTATTCCTGAACTTAACTATCAGGCGGTTGAGCAGTCCAAACTCAATGGCGAGCTTAAGCCGCTGGCCGCCGCGCTCGATGAGTGCCGTATTGCCCTCAAAACCCGGATTGACAACCTGAACGCTGAAAATGAAAAGCTGTCACGGGCGGCTTATCAGGATCCGGTCACAGGTTTTGGCAGCCGGGTTCGCTTTACCCGCAAGCTCGATGAACTCAGTAAAAGCACCAAAGATCAGATTGGCTGCCTTGCCATGGTGCAGGCCACCGAGCTTGGCAATATCAACCAGCTGCAGGGCCGCACCGCTGGTGACGAGTACCTGAATAAAATTGCCAATTGCCTGCGCCGCGCCGCCATGCCGTTTACCGACGCTGAGTGCTTTCGCATTAACAGCTCTGACTTTGCGGTGTTTCTGCCCAATTTGATCATCAAGGATGCCGAGCGCTTCCTTGAGCCGCTTAAAACCCTGCTCGATGAATATCAGGGCAACACAGGCACCGATTCTGTTGCCTACACTGGGCTCGTGCCCTACAAAAATGGTCTGGATCCGGTGAACCTCCTGAGCCTGTCGGATGCGGCGCTCAGTATCGCCCAGACCCTCGGCCCCAACAGTTTCCACACCCTTGAGAAATTTACTGACGATGTGGAGATTGGGGATAATCGCTGGCAACTGGCCATTCGTAACATTATTGAGCGGCGCGCGGTGCGCTTTTTCCAGCAGCCCATCCAGCCATGCCGCACTGAAGTGGAAGTGTATCGCGAGCTGTTTGCCCGTTTTTATAACCCCGAAGGTAAAATCCTGCCCACCACCACAGTGATTGCCATGGCCGAGCGCCATGGGCTTATCATCGATTTGGATAAACTGGTGCTGATGTCGGCGATCCGCACCCTGCTCGAGTCCCCTAACCTCAGTGGCGCATTCGGGGTCAATATCAGCGCCACCTCGGCCACCAACGACAGTTTCGTCGGTTGGCTTAAAGACACCCTGATTAAACATCGCACCATAGCGCCAAGGCTGGTGCTGGAAATCAACGAAAGTGGCGTGCAAACCAACATGCAGGGCTGCTTTAAGTTTATCCGCGACATGCATGGCGTTGGCACCCGCGTTGCCATTGAGCGCTTTGGCATGGGCTTTACCTCGTTCAAGTTTTTCCGTGAGATCCGCCCGGATTACATCAAGCTCGATGCCACCTACAGCGAAGCTATCGATCAGGACGCCAACAACAAGTTTTTTGTGCGCATGATAGTGGATATCGCCAGACGCATCGGCGTGCGGGTGCTGGCCTGCGGTGTAGAGCGCCAGGAAGAAAAGTTCACCCTCGAGAAATTGCTGGTCGATGGCCTGCAGGGCTACTACATTGCCCAGCCCAAAGCCCTTGGCAATGAGCCTGATGACGGAAAATCCGCCCAGCAGGGTTAACCCTGCTTTTGATATGTTGTTAATGACATTCAAAAAGCCGATAATACCGCCACCTAACGCCAATGCTTTTTCGCGATGAGTGACTATCTGTTGTTATTGATTGGCACCGTGCTGGTCAATAACTTTGTTCTGGTTAAATTTCTCGGCCTTTGCCCCTTTATGGGCGTGTCAGGCAAGCTTGAGTCGGCCATCGGCATGTCGATGGCGACTACCTTTGTGCTGACACTCGCCTCCATTTTAAGTTATCTGGTCAACCAGTATCTGCTGGCGCCCTTTGAGCTGTTGTATCTGCGCACCATGAGCTTTATTCTGGTGATTGCGGTTGTGGTGCAATTTACTGAAATGCTGGTGCAAAAAACCAGCAGTGCCCTGCACCGTGCGCTCGGTATTTATCTGCCGCTCATCACCACCAACTGCGCCGTACTCGGTGTAGCGCTGCTGAACATCAACGAAAAACACGATTTTATTGAGTCAGCCATTTACGGCTTCGGCGCTGCCGTGGGTTTTTCGCTGGTGTTGGTGCTGTTTTCTGCCATGCGCGAGCGCCTTGCCGCCGCCGATGTGCCGCTGCCGTTTAAAGGCGGCGCGATTGCGATGATCACGGCCGGTTTGATGTCACTTGCCTTTATGGGCTTTACCGGTTTGGTGAAATAATGTCAGGAATTATGATTGCCGTTATTTTACTCGGCCTGCTGGCATTGGTGTTTGGCGCCATTCTGGGCTTTGCCGCGGTAAAATTCAAAGTCGAGGGTAACCCCCTTGCCGATCAGGTTGAAGCCCTGCTGCCGCAAACCCAATGCGGCCAATGTGGTTATCCGGGTTGTCGTCCCTATGCAGAAGCCATTGTCGGTGGCGACAAGGTCAACAAGTGTCCGCCTGGCGGCGTCGCCACCATGGAAAAAATCGCCGAGCTGATGGGCGTTGAGCCCGAGCCATTGTCCGCCACCACTGAGCAGCAGGTTAAAAAGGTTGCTTACATCCGCGAAGATGAATGTATCGGCTGCACCAAATGTATTCAGGCCTGCCCTGTGGATGCCATTGTCGGCGCCGGTAAGCTGATGCATACCGTGATAGCCCAGGACTGCACCGGCTGTGATTTGTGCGTCGAGCCCTGCCCCGTTGACTGTATTGATATGATCCCCGTGACCCAAGATTTGCGCAGCTGGAACTGGAAACTCAGTGCCATTCCTGTCACACAGCTTGAAGAGGAAAAGCCGTGCTGACATTACTTGAACAACTGGACAAAGGTACGCTGTGGAAAATTCCGGGCGGCATTCATCCGCCGGAAATGAAGTCCCTCTCCAACGCCTCATCCATCGCCCGTCTGCCGCTGTTTGACGAATACCTGCTGCCGCTGCCGCAGGTAGGCGAGCAGGCAAGCCTTGCCGTGAGTGTTGGCGAGCAGGTGTTAAAAGGCCAAAGCCTTACCCGCGGTGCAGGCCACAGCTACTTACCCGTGCATGCGCCAACGTCCGGCACTGTTATTGCCATTGAGCCACGCCCAAGCAACCATGCATCCGCCTTGCCGGTACTGACACTGGTGCTTAAAAGTGATGGAAAGGACGACTGGTGCACGCTTGAAGGCGCCAATTCCGATGGCGCCAATACAAAAAGTGTCAGCTCAGAAGGCGTGAATGCCGAAAAGGTCGATATCGCAAGCTTAAGCCGCGAGCTAATTCTCAGCCGCATTCAGCAAGCCGGGATCGCCGGTATGGGCGGCGCCGCGTTTCCAAGCCATATTAAGCTTTCACCCGCCAGCGAAATTGAGCTCGTTATCGTCAATGGTGTGGAGTGTGAGCCCTACATCACCGCCGATGACCGCCTGATGCGTGAGCACGCCGATGACATCATCGCCGGCCTTGAAATTATCCATAAACTGCTCGCCCCCAAACGGCTGATTATTGCCATTGAAGACAATAAACCTGCCGCCGCTGAAGCCATGGGCGCAGCGCTTAATCGCAGCCACCTGCCCGCAGGCACCGCGCGAGTCACCCAAATTCCGACCAAGTATCCTTCCGGCGGTGAAAAGCAGCTGATTCAAATCATTACCGGCAAAGAAGTGCCATCGGGCGCCATCCCGGCACAGCTTGGCATTGTGGTGCACAACGTCGGTACGCTCTTTGCCATCCGCGATGCGGTAGTGTTTGGTAAGCCTTTGATTGAGCGAGTTGTGACCGTGACCGGCAATACAGTGAGTAAGCCAGGCAACTACTGGGTCCCAATCGGCACCCGGGTGACTGATGTGCTGACGTACTGCGACTTTCAAAGTGAGCCATCGCAAAAAATCATTATGGGCGGCCCCATGATGGGCTACGCCTTGCCTGAGTCAAAGGTGCCAATCCTTAAAGGCAGCAACTGTATTCTGGTGCCGGCAAGCGATGAAATTGGCGAGATGCCCGCCGAAAAGCCCTGTATCCGCTGCGGCGAGTGCGCGGTTGCCTGCCCGGCATCCCTGCTGCCCCAGCAGCTTTTTTGGCACGCCAAGGCCGAAGAATACGACAAGGCCGAAAGCTATAACCTCAAAGACTGTATCGAGTGTGGCTGCTGCAGCTATGTCTGCCCAAGCGACATTCCGCTGGTCGAATATTACCGTGTCGCCAAGGCCGCCATTCGCCACGACGCCGAAGAAAAGCGTAAAGCCGAGCGTGCCAAGGTGCGCTTTGAAGCCCGCATCGCCCGTCTCGAAGAAGAGAAGAACGCCCGCGAAGCCAAGGCCCGTGAAGCGGCTGAAAAACGCAAAGCCAGCATGGTTGGCAATGAAAAAGATGCCATCGCCGCCGCGCTTGCACGGGTGCAGGCCAAAAAGGCCGCCAAGGATGATGGCGCTGTCAGCGGCGTAGCTGCTGATGGCGCGGGTGCCGGTGCAAGTGTGGGTTTGAGTGCGGCTGTGAGTGCGGGTGTAAACAACACTGCTGCCACGCCTGCAGATGCAGCAACAACGGCTGCCGATCCAAAAGCAGGTGTTGCCGCCGCCATCGCCCGCGCCAAGGCTAAAAAGGCCGCAGCCCAGGCTGAGGCAGGCGAAAGCAGTGCGCAGGACCAGGCAAGTACTGACATGGCTGCAGAAAGAAGCACCGAAGCAAGAGCGGACGTAAATCCAGAGCCAAGCGCAGCGCAGGACCCGAAAAAGGCGGCCATCGCCGCCGCAGTTGCCCGCGCCAAAGCCAAGAAAGCGGCCGCACAGGGGCTTAGCTCAGCGAGTGATGCTCAGACGAGCGACGCGCCTGCCATTGACCAAGCCATAGAGACCGGCGCCGAAGACAGCGCTTCTAACAACTCCGATGAAAATAACGCGAACGCTGCTGCAACTGTAACGCCTGAAGGCAAGGAAGATCCGAAAAAGGCCGCCATTGCCGCCGCAGTTGCCCGAGCCAAAGCCAAAAAGGCGGCCAAAGCGGCACAGAATGACGGCGTTGATGCGCCAGCTGCAGATACCCAAGACAACGCAGATGCTGCTGAAAAAAATGTCACAGATATTGCTGAAAGCGCTGGCACAGACGGTGCAGAAAGCGCTGGTACAGATGCAAAGGCAAGCGAGACTCTGACACCGGCCGATGCCAAAAAAGCCGCTGTGGCCGCGGCTGTCGCCAAAGCCAAGGCAAAAAAGGCGGCGCAGGCTCAAGCCCAAGCAAGCAATCTTCAGCAAGCAGAAGACAATGAGCACAGCAGCTCGCAACGCGATGCGCAATTGGCTCAATCGGACAACGCCGCCGAAGCGGCCGATGTGTCCGAGATCGCCGACATCGATGTGTCTAATGTGTCTAATGTGCCTGATGCGGCCGATGGAGCCGTCGCCGAAAACGCAGCGCCGCAAGCAGACCAAGCCCAGGACGCCGAACAAGACAGTAAAAAAGCCCGTATTGCCACCGCGGTGGCCAAAGCCAAGGCCAAGAAAGCCGCAAGGGAGCAAGAGTAACCATGGCATTTCGCATTTCATCCTCGCCCCACGTTCGTAAAGACACGGCCACCCAGGCCGTGATGCAAAAAGTCATTCTCGCCGCCCTGCCCGGGCTTGCGGTGCAATGTTACTTTTTCGGCTGGGGCAGCTTTATCCAGGTGCTGCTTGCCATCGCGGTCGCACTTGGCGCCGAGGCGGCGGTGCTTAAACTGCGTGGCCGCACTATCAAAGAGACCCTGAACGATCAGAGCGCCATCCTTACGGCGCTTCTGATTGGTGTGGCGCTGCCGCCACTCGCGCCTTGGTATCTCGTTGTTATCGGAACCATTTTCGCAATTGTAATTGTAAAGCAGCTCTATGGCGGCCTCGGGCAAAACCTGTTTAACCCCGCCATGGCCGCGTATGTGTTACTGCTGGTGTCGTTTCCGGTACTGATGACCACCTGGGCTGCGCCCCTGGGGCTTGGCGCTGACAACGCAGGCTTTGTCGACGCGCTTAAAGTCATCTTTTCCGGCGTTGGCGCCCCCGCCTTTGCCCTCGGTATCGATGGGGTGTCGATGGCAACGCCGCTCGATACCCTGAAAACCGATTTATCCATGGGTCTTACCGCCACCGAAAGCCTGCAAAAACCCATTTTTGGCGGCAGCAGCACAGGCGAAGGCTGGGTTTGGGTAAACCTTGCGTACCTCGCAGGTGGTATCTATTTGCTGGCGAGCAAAACCATCCGCTGGCATATCAGCACAGGTCTGCTTGGTGCGCTGTTTGTCTGTAGCCTGGTCGGCTTTGCTCTGTCACCGGATACCCACGCAAGCCCGCTGTTTAACCTCTTCAGCGGCGCTACCATGCTGGCGGCCTTCTTTATTGCCACCGATCCTGTGACAGCGGCAACCAGCCGACGCGGGCGCTTGCTGTTTGGCGCCCTGATTGGCGTGCTGATTTATGTTATCCGTACGTTCGGTGGTTACCCTGATGGCGTTGCCTTTGCGGTGCTGCTGGCAAATCTCTGTGCGCCGCTGATTGACTATTACATCAAACCGCGTGCATACGGCCACCGTGGTCACAGCTAGGAGTCGCCATGAAACAATCCATCATTAAAAATGGCTTGCTGCTCGGTGGCTTCGCCCTTGCCTGCACCGCCGCGGTTGCACTGGTAAACGATGCCACCAAAGACAGGATTGCCGAGCAGCAGCGGCTGGAGCTGTCGAGGATTTTGCACCAAATCGTGCCGGACGATATCCACGACAATGACCTAAGCGCGAGCTGTATCCTGGTTACCGAGCCTGACGCCCTTGGCAGTATTGACCCAATGCCTGTGTACCTTGGCACCAAAGGCGGCAAGCCGGTGGCACTTGCCATCGAAACCATCGCCCCCGATGGTTACAACGGCAATATCCGTCTCATTGTCGGCGTTGATACCAAAGGGGAAGTGCTTGGGATCCGCACCTTGAGTCATCAGGAAACCCCGGGCCTTGGCGACAAGATTGAGCTTAGAAAAGACGATTGGGTGCTTGGGTTTAACGGTAAACGCTTTGAAGCTTCAAACCCTGCGCCCTGGCGGGTGAAAAAAGATGGCGGCGAATTCGATCAGTTTACCGGCGCCACCATCACCCCGCGCGCTTATCTTAATGCCATCAGCCGCACTCTGACCCTGGTTGAAAAGCAAAAGGCCGACTGGTTCAAACGTCCGCTTGGTTGCCATCCCGAAAAGGCGGCAGATGCAGACGCGTTAGCTACAGACGCATCAGATACAGACGCTTCAAATACAGACGGAAACGACTGACTTTCGGTGAGTAACTTTTTATGAGCAATTTTAAAGATATCGCCTGGCAGGGCCTTTGGAAAAATAACCCGGGGCTGGTGCAACTGCTCGGGCTTTGCCCGCTGCTTGCGGTCACCGCCACCCTGACCAACGCCCTGGGTCTTGGGCTTGCCACCGTCGCCGTGCTGATTGGCTCCAACGTGCTGGTGTCGCTGGTGCGCGACTTTGTACCCAAAGAAATCCGCATTCCGGTGTTTGTGATGATAATCGCTGCGCTGGTAACGGCGGTGCAGCTCCTTATCAACGCCTATGCCTACGGCCTGTATCTGTCGCTTGGGATTTTTCTGCCGCTGATTGTGACCAACTGCGTCATCATCGGCCGCGCCGAAGCCTTTGCATCACGAAACAGCGTACCGGCAGCCGCCTTTGATGGCCTGATGATGGGCCTTGGCTTTACCGCTGTGCTGGCGGTGCTTGGCGCCACGCGGGAAATTTTGGGTCAGGGCACCTTGTTTGATGGCGCCGATCAGCTGCTTGGCTCCTGGGCGCAGTCGCTGAAAATTGAGCTGTGGCAAGTGGATAACAGCTTTTTGCTGGCCATGTTACCCCCGGGCGCCTTTATCGCCATGGGGCTCTTGATTGCCGCCAAAAACGTGATTGATAAGCGCCTTGAGGCGAAAAAGCCTGCGCCTGAGCCTGCTGCGGCCATCACCCGCGCCCGCATCACCAAGGTGGGATAAGCCGTGAACAATCAAAAGCGTATTGAAATACTTACCCGGCTCAGGGCAAATAACCCCAAGCCGGAAACCGAGCTTAATTTCTCAAGCCCCTACGAGCTTTTGGTCGCAGTGACCCTGTCGGCCCAGGCGACCGATGTCAGCGTTAACAAGGCCACCGACAAACTGTTTCCGGTGGCCAATACCCCAAAAGCCATGGTAGAGCTGGGGATTGAGGGGCTGAAGGAGTACATCAAAACCATCGGCCTTTTCAATAACAAAGCCATCAACGTGGTCAAGCTGTCGCAAATTCTGCTCGATAAGCACGGCGGCGAAGTCCCCGAAGACAGAGAGGCGCTGGAAGCCCTGCCAGGCGTTGGTCGCAAGACCGCCAACGTGGTGCTAAACACCGCCTTTGGCTGGCCGACCATTGCCGTGGACACCCATATTTTTCGCATGGCCAACCGCACCAAATTTGCCCCCGGCAAAAATGTGGTGGAAGTGGAAGAGCGGATGTTAAAGGTGGTGCCGGCTGAGTTTAAAGTCGATGTGCATCACTGGTTTATTTTGCACGGCCGTTATACCTGCCTTGCCCGCAAACCGCGCTGCGGCAGCTGTATCATCGAAGATTTGTGTGAATTCAAAGACAAGGTTTATCCCGACGAGTAAGCAGGGAAACCGCTAATGAAAAACGCCGCAGTCTGTTACCAGCTGCGGCGTTTTTCGTAAAAAAGCGTTTTAGAACATTGAGCTTGCAAACGCCGCAAAGAAAAGACCAATCACAGCCACAGTGCCCATCGCCATTTTAAGTTCGGTTTTCATCTTGTTCTCCTTCAGTGAACTTGCAGTCATTATTCCTGCTTGATTGGCGCTAATCCAACCTTATAACCTTAAATTGTGAGCAGGCTCCGATTTGTCTTGCTGCCCTACCCGCACTGGCTTTCTCTGGTATACTGAGCGGCGCTTATTCAAGAGGAAGTCTTATATGTCTCAAATACTTCACACCATGATCCGGGTTGCCAACCTGGAAACTTCCATCGATTTTTACACCCGGGTGCTCGGCATGAAACTGCTCAGGACCTCTGAAAATCCCGAGTACCGCTATTCGCTCGCCTTTGTGGGTTATGGCGAAGAAGCGAGTGGCAACGCCGTGATTGAACTTACCTGGAACTGGGACACCGACAGCTACGACTTGGGCACAGGCTTTGGCCATATCGCCCTGGGTATGGCTGATATCTACCGCGCCTGTGACGACATTGCAGCCGCCGGCGGTAAAATCACCCGTGCACCGGGCCCGGTTGCCGGTGGCACCACCGAAATCGCCTTTGTGCAGGACCCGGATGGCTACAAGATTGAACTTATCCAGATGAAATCGGCGATGAAAGGACTGGGCTGAGCCCTGAGTTCTCCTCAAAAAGTGTCATAAAAAAACGCGCCAACAGGCGCGTTTTTCATCGGCTAAGCGAGAGCGGGCGTTGGCCTCAGTGAGATCAGGCCTCCGTGGATCAGGCCTCAATGGCTTTAAGCGCACTGCCAAGCACGGCCTGGGCTTCTTCAATCAGGCGGGCGAGGTGCGCCTCATCGACAAAGCTTTCGGCGTAGAGCTTAAACAGCGGCTCGGTGCCGGACGGACGGGCAGCAAACCAGCCCTTGTCGGTCACCACCTTGATGCCGCCAATGGACGCACCATTACCGGGCGCCTTGGTGAGCACAGACACTATGGCATCACCGGCAATCTCGGTCGCGCCCAGGGTTTCGGCATTGAGCTTGGCGAACTTGGCCTTCATCTTGGGATTGAGCGGGCTGTCGATGCGCTTATAAAAGCTGCGGCCATGCTGGGCAACCAGCGCATCGTAACGCTCGGCTGGAGTTTGGCCGGTGACGGCAAGAATTTCAGCCGCAAGTAAGGTCAGAATAAAACCGTCTTTATCGGTACACCAGGTGGTGCCATCCATTTTAAGGAAAGCAGCGCCGGCGCTCTCTTCACCGCCAAAGCACACGTCACCGCTGGCAAGACCATCCACAAACCACTTAAAGCCAACCGGCACTTCCATCAAAGGCACGCCGTGGGCGGCGCACACCTTATCGATAAGGGCGCTGGACACCAGCGTCTTACCCACTGATAGGGATTTGCTCCACTGTGGTCTGTGCCCAAGCAGGTAATCGATGGCCACCGCGAGGAAGTGGTTGGGATCCATAAGCCCGGAGCCCGGGCAAACAATGCCGTGACGATCGTAGTCAGGGTCGTTCCCGACACACAAATCAAAGGCATCCTTGTGCTTAAGCAGTGACGCCATGGCATAGGGCGACGAGCAGTCCATGCGGATTTTGCCGTCTTTATCCAGAGTCATAAAGCCAAAGGTCGGGTCAACCGCTTCATTCACCAGGGTAATGTTAAGGCCATAATGCTTGGCAATCGGCTGCCAGTAATGGATACCGCTGCCACCGAGCGGATCAACACCAATACGAATGCCGGACTTGGCGATAGCGGCCATGTCGACCACCTCAGCGAGCGCGGCCACATAGGGCGTGATGAGGTCGCTTGGCTTAAGGTATGGCAGGGTTTCGGCAACGCCATAATTCACCCGGCGCACGCCATCGAGGCCATGGGCCAGATAATGGTTGGCACGCTGCTCAATCCAGGCGGTGATTTCCCCTTCGGCTGGGCCGCCATGGGGTGGGTTGTACTTGATACCGCCATCCTGAGGCGGATTGTGGGACGGCGTGATGATAATGCCGTCACATTGCTCGGTCGCGCCCACATTGGCGCTGACAATCGCCTGACTGACCACGGGCGTCGGGGTAAAACCGTCGTTGGCGTGCACTATCATGGTCACCTGATTGGCGCTCAGCACCTCGATAACCGACAAATACGCCGCCTGCGACAAGGCGTGGGTATCCATGCCAAGGTACATTGCGCCGCTTATTCCGGCCTGTTTGCGCCAATCGGCTACCGCCTGGGCAATGGCGAGGATGTGCTGCTCGTTAAAGCTCTTGTGAAACGCGCAGCCACGGTGGCCGGAGGTGCCAAAGCTGACGCGCTGGGCCGGATCGTTGGCATCGGGTACCAAACGATAATAATGGCTCATGAGTTTGGGGATATTGACCAGATCCGCCTGCGCTGCGACCTGGCCTGCACGTGCATGAATAGCCAAAGCAATCTTCCTTAAAATGTCATGATGCGGGTGTCAGGCAAGCGCCAGTTCACCCAGGGATTTGGCACGCTCAGGGCTGCAGCCCAGCTGTACCAATGCCTCTTCCAATATAGTGCGCTTTTTCGCGGTGTTGTTATTGGTGGTCACCCAAAAACCGCTGCTGCCGATTTCTTTCGGATTGGCTGACTTGCTGGCCTTGAGCAGCGCGTCTTTTGAGGTGGCAAAATAGAGCCGGTCACGGCCCTGAATTTGCAAAACCTGCTCAAATCTGGTCGGCGCCGCCTGATACAGGCTCTCAAGCGCAAACAAAAAGCGCCCTACCGCCCCTTTTTGGGCATCTAAACCGGCAACGCTTAACAGGTTGGCAAAGTCGATTTCC
Source organism: Shewanella jiangmenensis (assembly GCF_018596335.1). Lineage (GTDB taxonomy): Bacteria > Pseudomonadota > Gammaproteobacteria > Enterobacterales > Shewanellaceae > Shewanella > Shewanella jiangmenensis. The sequence goes on from NZ_JAHEPS010000007.1 coordinate 58,279, forward strand.
TGCGAGGCGGGAACCGCAGCAGCTTCATGCTCAGCAGGCGCGACCTCTTTAACAGCCGGTACTGCGAGGGCTGGCGCAGCCTCCATGCTGGGTTCACTGATAGCAACGGGGGCAGACGCAGAGGCGGATGCAGACGACTCGGCGGCAGACAGCCCAAGCAAACGTCTAAGAATATCGGAGGCACTCTCGCCAATGCGCTCGGTTTTACCGGCAATAAAGCGATACAGCTCTTCATCCACTTCTATGTATTTCATCACCACTGCTTTCCTTTTGTAATCTGTAACAGCATCTTGTGTTCTGTGACAGCATTTCCCGGGTAGACGCTTAAGTCCATCTGGACGTTCACCGCCCCGGGCTGCCTGTGCGCGAAGAAAGCCCAGTGTATGTCAGTCCAAGCGTTTGATAAAGCGCTCCAAAATGAAAACCGTGCTCAATTTCCCCATCCGTCGCAACAAGCCGAACCGAACGACCAAAAATCCACCGCTGCTGGGTGCGTGCTGGGTGCGTGCTGGGTGCGTATATAGCCTTTATCGCAACCCTAATTACAACAAGGCCGCGGCTTCGCGCCTTCCCCACGTTTATCCTTGCATTCATCCTGACTGACGTCGCGGCTTGCCGAGGCCTTTGCAAATAGGCAAAATGACGCGCATTTCAGACAGACCATCCGCCAATTAGCGCTGCCGCATCCGTCGCCGTGAGGACTTTTCAGTGATGAATCCGGCAGTAATGAATCATTAGACGTTGGGTGTTGTGCAAGGTGACGCGTGAGGCACTGCGTGAATTATCGCGCCGCGCGTTAACCCAGGGATGAGTCTTTTTAAGTTTAGTGACGCAGGATAAGCAGGATGACAGAGGCGATACATTATCAAACCCGTGGCCAAGGGCCCGATGTGGTGCTGGTTCATGGTCTTTTTGGCGATCTGGATAACCTCAAGTCCTTAGCCCAGGCGCTGGAAGCAAACTTTCGGGTTACCCGTATCGATGTGCCCAATCACGGCCAGAGCCCCCACTGGGAGCATATGGATTATCCGCGTCTGGCCGGGGCGCTGGTGTCGCTGCTGGACAGCCTGGATATCGCAAAGGCGCACCTTGTCGGCCACTCCATGGGCGGCAAAATTGTGCTTGCCACGGCGCTGCTGTTCCCTGAGCGGGTTGCCTCTGTGGTCGCAGCCGACATCGCGCCTGTAGCGTATCCTCCGCGCCATCAAACCGTGTTCAATGCCCTGACCTCTTTGCCCCTCGATGGCAGTGTCGATCGTAAAGGGGCGCTTACGCATATGCTGGCAAAGGGTGTTGATGAAGGCACAGCCCAGTTTTTGTTAAAAAGCCTGCGCCGTGTCGAGGCCACTACGGGCTTAGGTTCTGATTCAAATAGTGAAACCGGCACCAAGGTAAATCAGTTTGCCTGGCGCATGAACCTGGACGGCCTCATTGCCGCCTACGATGAGCTGATTGGCTGGCCCATTGAAGGCAAGCGTTATCTCGGCGACACCCTCTTTATTCGCGGTGACGAGTCTGACTATGTTACGGCGGCTCATAAAGAGGCGATTTTGGCCCAGTTCCCGGCGGTGCAGCTTAAGTCCATCGGCGGCGCAGGTCACTGGCTGCATGCCCAGAAACCGGCGATATTCAACCGTCTGGTGCAAAATTTTCTGGACAGCAGCGGCAACTGAAACGCCTGAAACCTTCGCAGGTAAAGGCTATAGCAGGCGTTATGATGTTGTGTTATATTCGCGCCTCATTTTTAAGACCGGACTTGTAAACCGACAGGTCCTGCCATCCCAATGATACCGGAGTGACTGCTGATGTTATCCCAGTACATGCATCAGATTGAATCCTTAGGGCTGAATCTGTTTTTTGCTTCGATATTTTTCTTCATCGGCATGGCTATCCACGATGTGCTTAAAAAAGGCAACGTGCCTAAATTTGGCCGTTATATCGTGTGGTTGGTATTATTTCTCGGGTGTGCCGGTTTTGTTGCCAAAGGCATTATTCAAATGACCTGGGAAGGCACCGGTGTAGGTTAAGCAGTAACATGGCAAAAGAAGCAGCAGACAGAACAACAATCGATCTCTTTGCCGATGAGAGGCGCCGCGGACGCCCAAGAAGCAATCCGCTGCCCCGTGAGGCGCAGCTTCGGGTGAATAAACGTAACCAGATCCAGCGCGACCGGGCAAAGGGCCTCAAACGAATAGAGTTAAAGGTGTCACAAGATTTGTACGACGCCTTGAACGATAAGGCAGTGGAAAGTAACATCAGCCGCAGCCAATTAATCGAAGACATTCTCAAGCAGGCGATTGATGCCTAAATCAGTCGTCGTGGGTGGCGCATAAGCGCAATTGATATTTTAAGGAAAGACAATGGCTACTGTAGGTCTTTTTTTCGGCAGCGATACAGGTAACACCGAAGCCGTCGCCAAGATGATCCAGAAAAAACTCGGCAAGCAAATGGTCGATGTCAAAGACATCGCCAAGAGCACCAAAGAGCAGATCGCCGAATTCGACCTGCTGCTGTTCGGGATCCCGACCTGGTATTACGGCGAAGCCCAGTGTGATTGGGATGACTTCTTCCCTGAGCTCGAGCAGATTGATTTTACTGACAAACTGGTAGCCATCTTCGGCTGCGGCGATCAGGAAGACTATGCCGAATACTTCCTCGATGCCATGGGCATGGTGCGCGACATCGTTGAAGCACGCGGCGGCATCATCGTAGGTCACTGGCCAACTGCCGGTTACAACTTCGAAGCTTCCAAAGCGTTGGTGGACGACGATCACTTTGTTGGTCTGGGTATCGATGAAGACCGTCAGCCAGAACTCACAGAAGAGCGTGTCGACAAGTGGGTGAAGCAGGTTTACGAAGAAATGTGTCTGGCCGAGCTCGGCTAAAAAAGGCTTGGTTAAGCCAGAGTTGCCAGCTTTTAACGTGGCAACTCAGCGCTGAAACCAGCCCGGCAATGAGGCGGCTTTAAAGCCGCCTTTTGCTTTTAGGGCTTGAGTGAATTCGCTGATAGCCTTTCTGCCAAGAATGCCAATTGCCACTGACGCTGCATCGATAACGTGATGCCAACTGATGCCAACGGATACCAAGGTTATGAATGCCGCCGCACCGCACTGGGACATATTCTGCACTGTCGTTGATAACTACGGCGATATCGGCGTCACCTGGCGCCTGGCCAAACAGCTTGCCGGCGAATATGCATTACCGGTGAATCTGTGGGTCGATGATTTAAAAAGCTTTGGCCATATTCTGCCATCCCTTGACCCTGAAGCGTGCTCGCAGCAGCATCAGGGCGTGACCATTCTTAAATGGAGCACGCCGCTGCCGGTTGCCTATACGCCGGGCGCAGTGCTGATTGAAGCCTTTGCCTGCGAGCTTCCGGATGACGTTAAAGCGGCGGTAAAGGATGCCAGTGTGCGCCCCGTTTGGCTTAACCTTGAGTATCTCAGCGCCGAAGACTGGGTCGATGGCTGCCATGGCTTACCATCGTTTCAGCCAGGCGGGATCAATAAGTATTTCTATATGCCGGGCTTCAGTGCCCAAAGCGGCGGGCTGATTTGTGAAAAGGATTTGTTTGCCCGCCGTGATGCCTGGCAGGCCAGCAGCGAAAACAAACTTGCCTTATTTGAAAAGCTGGGGCTTAAAGGCATTGCGGCGAGCGATAAGGTGATTACGGTATTCAGCTACGAAACCGAAGCGCTGGGCGCGCTTTGCGAGTATTTCGAGCAGCAGCCAAATCCTGTGCATCTTCTTATCCCCAAAGGGCGCAGCTTCAACAGTCTGTTGCCGCGCCTGCCCTGCCCGGTATCTGAGCTACGCCCGGGCATGCGCATCGACAGCGGCAATTTACACATTCATGTGCTGCCGATGACAGATCAGCAAGGCTACGATGAGCTGCTGTGGAGCGCCGATTTCAACATAGTTCGCGGCGAAGACTCCTTCCTTCGGGCTCAATGGGCCGCCAAACCCTTCATTTGGCACATTTATCCGCAGGAAGATGATTATCATCTGGTAAAATTAGAAGCTTTTATGCGCCTTTACTGCGATAATCTTGCTCCTGATTTGGCAAGCTGCTGGCAGAAACTGAACCTGGCGTTCAATCAGCAGCTGCCGCAAGCAGTGCAACAGCACTGGGAAGCGTTAACTGAATTCGATAGCGCCCTTGAGGCTCACGCCAAGCAATGGCCAATTGATGCACTAAAGACGGCTGATCTGGCCACAAGGCTAGTGCAATTCGTCAAAAAATCGTTAAGATAGCGCCTTAAAGTAAAACGTCCAAGATATAGGAAATTTAGTAATGAAAACTGCTCATGAAATCCGTCCCGGTAACGTGATCATGTTTAACGACAGCCCATGGGTTGTTCAGAAGACTGAAACCACCCGTTCAGGCCGTAACGCTGCCATCGTTAAGATGAAGCTGAAAAACCTGCTCATCGAGTCATCTACCGAGACCACCTTCAAGGGTGAAGACAAGATGGACGTTATCATTCTTGAGCGTCTGGATTGCACCTACTCTTACTTTGCCGATCCAATGTACGTATTCATGGATGCCGAGTACAACCAGTACGACGTAGAAGCTGAAAACGTAGGCGACGCTGCCCGTTACATCGTTGACGGCATGGAAGAGACCTGTCAGGTAACTTTCTACGACGGCAAAGCTATCTCTGTTGAACTGCCAACCACCATCATCCGTGAAGTGGGCTACACCGAGCCAGCCGCCCGTGGCGACACCTCTGGTAAAGTCATGAAGCCTGCCAAGATTGTTGGCAGCGACATCGAAATCATGGTTGCTGACTTCGTTAAAGAAGGCGACAAGATTGAAATCGACACCCGTACCGGTGAATTCAAGAAGCGCGTAAACTAATCGCCCTTCCCGATTTCTGACGCGGTAAACGTCAGGTCGATTTAAAAGCCAGCATCACGCTGGCTTTTTTGTTTTTCACGCCCGGGCGACAAACGCCAGCCATAAAAAACGCCCGCTGCATGGCGGGCGTTTTGGTCGCGCTAATCGCGCTAATCAGAACTTGACGCGCTTATCAAAACTTGATGGTCACGCCACCGTAGTACTGACGGCCAATGGTGTCGTACACCTCAGGCACAGTGCCGGCTTCGTTGCCGCTCGCCACCATCTGCGGCGCTTCATCGGTCAGGTTCTTGATGCCGAGGGTTGCGCTGATGCTGTCGGTGATGTGGTACATGCCAGACACATTGTGGTACAGCACGGCGTCGGTCTTGTCACCGTAGTTGATGTCTTCCATAGCGCCGATAAGACGGTTGGAGTACATCACACTCCAGTCACCCTGACCTGCCTGGATAGAGAATGAGTTCTTCCACTTGGCATAGCCGCCGAACATGCCGCCGATGGTGCCGGTGTAGTCCACGCCATCCTGCTCAAACTTCACCAGATAAGTGGCGTCGTTGTTCACTTTCCAATCCAGCCCCAAACCTTCGAAGCTGTAGGCCAGGTTAAAGTCAACGCCGCTGGTGTCCTGGTAGCCCACGTTGGTCAGCGGGTTGGTCAGGTTCTCAAGATTGCCATCCTGAGTGATTTTAAAGGTTTCACAGGCTGTGGCATCCCCAGCGTAACAGGCATCCAGACCGGCCTGCACGTCCAGACGGGAAATGGCGTTATCAATCTTGAAGCGCCAGTAATCCACGGTCACAGACATACCGTCAAGGTAAGAAGGCGAGTAAACAAAACCGGCGGTGTACGACTCAGACTCTTCTGCCTGCAGGTTCGCGTCTGAGGTGTAGTTCACCAGAATTTGTGGGTCCTGCTCGTTACCCCAGGGGTCATTCAGGTAATCGTAGGAGCCGGTGTTACCACCAAAGAGCTCACTGACGTTCGGGGCGCGGAAACCCGTTGCCGCCACGGTGCGCAGCATCAGCTCGTCGGTGGCCTCGTAGGTCAGACCCACTTTCCAGGTAGTGGCCTTACCAAAAGTCGAGTATTCGTCAAAGCGCAGTGCAAATTCACCGGTCAGCTTGTCGGTAAAGGGCACGCTGACTTCCTGATAAATCGAGAACACATCGTAGTTGCCCTTGGTTGGGTCCTGCTGGGCAGCGGTGCCCTCGCCGGCCACAATCACAGGATCAGGATTGTAATAGCCGCTGTCGTAACGGTATTCAGCTCCGAGGGCATAGCCCACTGAGCCTGCAGACACATCAAACAGTTCGCCGCTCATCAGCGCCGACACCAGATGCTGCTCGTTACCGCCATCGGTTTGCTCAAGGTAGCTGATGTCGTTGATGATGGCCTGAGTTAAGGGGTCGCCACCAAACCAGGCATCCTGATTGGCATAAATCGACTCTTCCATCTTCTTGGCGTTGATGGAGTTATTAACCCAGGTGGTGGCATCGTTCTTACCGTAGGTGTAAGACAAATCCCAGTTAAAACCGGTGTTGATGTCCATGGTACCAGCCAGCGCCACCGAGGCACGCAGAGTATCGGTATCCTGCTCGTAAACACGGCTGCCCACATCGTTGGTGCGGCGACGGTATTCAACGCGGCCGGTGTCGTCGGCTTTTACGCCGCCATCCAGCATAGCCTTGTCGAGGGTAATACACTTGGCCGGATCAACGCCTGGCTCGCCGCACACGCCCAGCATCACAGAGGCAGGCTGCGCCGCCATCATCTGCTCGGACTTACGCTTGGTGTACAGCAAATCACCGCTCAGTACCAGCTCATCGCCCAGCTCCTGGGTCATGTTGGCAAAGAAGCTGTATTTGGTGCTTGGGGTTTGCAACCAGCTGTCCTGGGTGTAATCGTAACCGTAGTTGCGAGCAACCCAGTTGCCATTGTCATCCAGCATCTTGCCGCCGAGGGTGCCTTCCGGAATGTAAGAGCTGGCGCCCTTCTCTACCCAGTCGCGGTCTTTTTGCATCACGCCGCCGCGGTCTGAGTAAGACAGGCCAAAGGTGTAATTGCCATTGTCGGTGTTAAAACCGTACAAACCTGACAGCTCCAGGTTTTCGCCGTCGCCTTCGCCGGCTACGCCGCCATTAACATCAAACTGGAAGCCTTCGAAATCCTTCTTGGTGATGATGTTAACCACGCCGGCGATGGCGTCGGAGCCATACACAGCCGAGGCGCCGTCTTTAAGGATTTCAACCCGGGCAATCATGGCCACGGGGATGGTGTTCAGATCCACCGCGCTGTCGGCACCTGAGCCTGAGTTCACCATACGGCGGCCATTCAGCAGCACCAGAGTACGGTTGGCGCCCATACCACGCAAATCCACCTGCGCCACGCCATCGGCGCCATTGTTGGTGGTACCGCCCACCGCCATACCTGCCATGGCAGGCTGAGCCTGCAGCAGCTGATCTACCGAGGTGTAACCTTCGGCGCGGATAGCACCGGCATCAATCACGGTTACAGGCGACGCGGTTTCCATATCCTGACGGTTGATGCGCGAGCCGGTAACGGCAATACGCTCAACGTCTTTGGCCTGAGGCGCGCTCTCGTTGGTGGTTTCATTGGCGACAGCCTGTCCTGCCATCAAGCTGGCGGCAGAGGCCAGCAGTGCAGATTTAACAGCCCACGCAATAGGTTTGCTCTTCAACATTAACAATTTTCTCCCTGCTTATTTCGACTACGCCTGTAGTTTTAAAAAATTGGCGCTGTCCGATACTGTCCAAGCAGAAATCAATCGTCAAACCCACAAACCATTAACAAAACATCATACTAATTACTGACTTGTTATGAGATTATTTATTAAATTTACCTTAAATGTTTCTCTTGCGCGCTTAAGTGCATTTTTATTCATTTATGCAGATACATGGTGATACAGCTGGCGAGCTATGCAGCAATCAAGGACTTGTGCGAATTAACATAGTAAAGGCGCTTAATGTGATCTATATCACACTTATTTTGTGACCCATACCCAATAAATTGCCGTTTTTGCCATATCGCTTGCCAGAACTTTTGCCATATAGCCAGTAAAGCCAGCCCACGACGGCAAAATCCCTATCCGAAAAACGCGCCGTTAGATTCAAAAAACGCTCCGTTCATGCAGTTATTTCCGCCGTTTTATTCACTTTTAGCTTTCACTTGTATCATCGATGCCTGTCGGCAGACAGAGTGAGTGAGTGGGTGAGATTGAGGTTTAAAACTTGATAAATTGCACACTGAGCCTGCGCGGGCTGCTTTTGCAGACAACAAATATGGCAGACAACAAATATGGCAGACAACAAATATGGCAGACAACAAAAAAGGACCCGAAGGTCCTTTTATGGCTGAGCGCATATCGTACTGGCTCTCGCCCTGCTTGATGCGTACTTATTTCTTCAATCAGGCATCAAAAGATCAAAGTGCTTGTAGGCCCGTGCGGTGGCAATGCGCCCCCTTGGGGTGCGCTGAATAAAGCCCTGCTGAATAAGAAAAGGCTCGAGCACATCTTCAATGGTTTCCCGCTCCTCGCCGATGGCGGCGGCAAGGTTATCGAGCCCCACCGGGCCGCCGGAAAACTTGTCGATAATGGCCAGCAGCAGTTTGCGGTCCATGTAATCAAAGCCTTCACTGTCGACATCGAGTAAATCGAGCGCCGACTGGGCAACGGCGCGGCTAATGGCACCATCGTGTTTAACCTCGGCAAAGTCGCGCACCCGCCGCAGCAGCCGGTTGGCAATACGCGGAGTGCCACGGCTGCGACGGGCGATTTCTTCGGCGCCGCCTTCATCCATGGGAACGTCCATCACCCGTGCTGAGCGCCCCACGATAGTGGACAGGTCGCGCACGTTGTAAAACTCAAGCCGAAGCGGAATACCAAAACGGGCCCGCAGCGGTGACGTCAAAGAGCCTGCGCGGGTCGTTGCGCCAACCAGGGTAAAAGGCGGCAAATCAAGTTTAATGGAGCGCGCGGCTGGCCCTTCGCCAATCATGATATCGAGCTGATAGTCTTCCATCGCGGGATAGAGAATTTCTTCCACCACCGGGCTTAGACGATGAATTTCATCGATAAAAAGCACATCGCCTTCTTCAAGATTGGTGAGCAGCGCGGCCAAGTCACCGGCCTTTTCCAGCACCGGGCCCGAAGTGGATTTGATATTCACGCCCATCTCGTTGGCAACGATATTGGCAAGGGTGGTTTTACCAAGCCCCGGCGGGCCGTAGATCAGCATATGATCCAGCGCCTCGCCGCGCTTCTTGGCCGCCTCGATAAACACTTTGAGCTGGGCGCGGGTATCGTCCTGGCCGGTGTATTCATCGAGCAGCTTTGGCCGCATGGCGCGGTCAATCAGCTCTTCCTGACCCAGGCTCTGGGGCTGAATAAGGCGGTCGGCCTCAATCATTGTGTTTGCTCCTTTAACTTACGCTTGCGTAAGCATTACAGCTTAAATCATCGACTTGAGTGCAGCCTTGATAAGCTGCTCGGGATCCATGCCATCACGGTAGGCGGCTGATACCGCCTTGCTGGCCTGCTGTGGCTTGTAGCCAAGCGCCAGCAGCGCCGCGATGGCATCTTCTTCTGCACTTGCTTCCACCGGCGCTGGGGTGAAATTGCTTTTAAGCACGAACTCGCGCTCGGCGCCCATGGAGGCTTCCATCAAACTCTTGAGTTTGTCGCGCATTTCGACCAGCAGTCGCTCTGCGGTCTTTTTACCTACGCCCGGGAGCTTCACCAAGGTCGCCACATCATCACGCTCAAGGCAACCTATAAACTCTTTGGCGGTCATGCCGGACAAAATCGTCAGCGCGAGTTTAGGGCCAATGCCGTTTGCTTTAATCAAGAGCCTGAACAGAGAGCGCTCTTCTTTGCTGATAAAGCCGTAAAGGAGCTGTGCATCCTCACGCACCACAAAATGGGTATAAAGCACCACCTCGTTACCGGCGAGCGGCAGCTCGTAAAAGGACGTCAGCGGCATTTGCAGCTCGTAACCTACGCCGTGCACGTCCAGCAGCACTTCCGGGGCGTGCTTTTCAATCAAAATGCCTTTTAAACGACCTATCATCTGTATCTTCCGTAAGTTCTGACGCTGGCACGGCCGCCAAGGGCCGCGAGACTCTGATGGGTGTGATAATGACACATGGCAACTGCCAGCGCATCTGCGGCGTCGGCCTGCGGCGCCGCCGGCAGTTTAAGAAGCTGAGTCACCATGTGCTGCACCTGCGCCTTTTGCGCGCGGCCTGTGCCCACCACCGCATTTTTGATTTGGGTGGCGCTGTATTCAGCCACCGGCAAGCCTGCCACGGTGGCGGCGACTATCGCGGCGCCGCGGGCCTGACCGAGCTTTAGCGCCGAATCGGCGTTTTTGGCCATAAACACCCGCTCGATGGCGAACTGGCTTGGCTGGTATTGGCGGATAATTTCCTGAAGCCCATCGAAGATTTGCTTGAGCCGCTCGGGCAACTCATCGCCACTGGTGCGAATACAGCCGCTGCCAAGATAGCGCTGCTCCCTACCCTGACACTGAATAATGCCGTAGCCGGTGACCCTTGAACCCGGGTCAACGCCCAAAATAATTGCCATAACGCTTTGGTTCCTCAGGGTTCGAGCTGTGCCAGCACCTCGTCACTGATGTCGGCATTATGGTAAACCTCCTGCACATCATCGTGATCGTCAAGCTGGTCAATCAATTTTAAAAAGTCGGCGGCTGCCTCAGCATCGAGCACGGCGCGGGTGGCCGGCACCATGGTGACTTCGGCCGACAGCGCGATAAAACCGGCGCCATCGAGCGCATCTTTCACCGCACCAAAATCCTGCGCCGTAGTGTACACCTCAAAGCCATCATCGAGGGTCATTACATCCTCAGCGCCCGCCTCCAGCGCCGCGTCCATCAGCGCCTCTTCATCGGTATCAGCAGCGTACATAATCACGCCGCGCTTGCTGAAGAGATAAGCGACTGAGCCGTCTGTACCAAGATTGCCGCCGTGGCGGTTAAAGGCGTTACGAACGCCGGTCACGGCGCGGTTGCGGTTATCGGTCATGCATTCGACCATCACCGCCGTGCCGCCCGGGCCATAGCCTTCGTAGATAAGGGTTTCGAGGTTATCGCCATCAAGCTCGCCGGCACCGCGCTTAATGGCGCGCTCGACCGTGTCGCGGGTCATATTGGCACCAAGGCCCTTGTCGATGGCGGCGCGAAGTCTTGGGTTGGCATCGGGATCGGCGCCGCCCTCACGGGCCGCTACCACCAGTTCGCGGATAAGCTTGGTGAAGAGCTTGCCGCGCTTGGCATCCTGCGCCGCTTTACGATGCCTGATGTTGGCCCATTTGCTGTGTCCGGCCATGCTGCCTCCCTGTTGGCGCTCTGTTGGCTATCTTTGCCTTAGCCTGTGCCTGCTTTGCCTGTCTTTTGCTGGCTTTTGCTGTCTTTTGCTTTTGTCGTAGCCGTGGCCGTGGCCGACAGACTTGCCTGCGCCGCCAGCGTTAGCAGTGTTTTAGCTTGATGCGCAGAGCAAATTTATCAAACCCTGAAAAAGATACCGAGGCATTCGCCCCGGTATTTTTCTGACTTATCAGCCTTGTTTGGCGTCGTCTTTCGGTACGACCGAAATCCCCAGCTCCTGCAGCTGCTCAGGGTTGGCGTAACCCGGCGCGTTGGTCAGCGGACAGGCGGCGGTGGTGGTTTTCGGAAACGCCATCACGTCACGGATGGAGCTTGCGCCGGTCATCAGCATCACCAGACGGTCAAGACCGAAGGCCAGACCCGCGTGCGGTGGTGTGCCAAAGCGCAGCGCGTCCAGCAGGAAGCCGAACTTCTCGCGGGCTTCTTCATCGTTGATGCCAAGAATGCGGAACACGGTAGACTGCATGTCGCCGTTGTGGATACGAACCGAGCCACCGCCCAGCTCCACACCGTTGAGCACCATGTCGTAGGCATCAGACACGGCCTTGCCAGGGTTGGCTTCAAGTTCAGCCGCAGTCACGCCGCGAGCGGCAGTAAATGGATGGTGGACGGCGTAGAAACGGCCATCGGCCTTTTCAAACATCGGGAAGTCAACCACCCACAGTGGGCGCCACTCGCCCTGCAGCAGTTTGAAGTCTTCACCGGCTTTGAGACGCAGCGCGCCCATGGACTCGGCCACCACGTTGGCTTTGTCGGCACCAAAGAAAATGATGTCGCCATCGGCGGCGCCGGTGCGGGCGATAATTTCCTTGATGATCTCTTCGGTCAGGAACTTGGCAACCGGCGACTGGATACCTTCGGCAAAACCGGCGGCGAGGTTATTGACCTTCATCCACGCCAAGCCCTTGGCACCGTAGATACCGACAAACTTGGTGTAATCGTCGATTTGCTTGCGTGACAGCTCGGTGCCGCCGGGAATACGCAGCGCAGCTACACGACCTTCTTCGTCGTTGGCAGGCGCTGAGAACACGGCAAAGTCCACGGCTTTGAGCAGATCGGCTACGTCAACCAGCTCCAGCGGGTTACGCAGATCAGGCTTGTCGGAGCCAAAGCGGCGCATGGCTTCATCCCAGGTCATTTTCGGGAAGTCGCCAAGGTCAACGTTCATCAGCTCGAGGAACAGGCTGCGGATCATCCGCTCGGTGGTTTCCATCACCTGAGCCGAAGTCATGAACGAGGTTTCGATATCAATCTGGGTAAATTCAGGCTGACGGTCGGCGCGCAGATCTTCGTCGCGGAAACACTTCACGATTTGATAGTAACGATCGAAACCAGACATCATCAGCAACTGTTTGAACAGCTGTGGCGACTGTGGCAGGGCAAAGAACTGGCCCTTGTAGGTACGGCTTGGTACCAGATAGTCGCGGGCACCTTCCGGAGTGGCCTTGGTGAGGATGGGGGTTTCGATGTCGAGGAAGCCGTTGGAATCCATAAAGCGGCGCACGAAACTGGTGACCTTGGCGCGGAAAATCAGGCGCTGGGCCATCTCGGGGCGACGCAGATCCAGATAGCGGTACTTCAGACGCGATTCTTCGCTGTTGTTCTGGAAGTTATCCAGGCTCAGCGGCAGCGGATCGGCGGCGTTGATGATGGTGAGCTCTTTACCGAGCACTTCGATTTCACCGGTACGCATCTGGCTGTTGACCTGAGAGTCAGGACGGGCACGCACCACACCTTTAACCTGAACGCAGAACTCGGCGCGCAGGCTGCTGGCTACATTGAATACCTCTGGCAGATCGGGGTCATAAACCACCTGAACCAAACCTTCGCGGTCGCGAAGATCCAAAAAGACCACACCGCCCAAATCCCGGCTGCGGTTGACCCAGCCTACGAGAGTGACTTCTTGTCCGACGTGAGACTTGTTGACGTCTCCACAATAATGACTGCGCATTGAGAGTTATCCTTTTTCCGGCACCGGTGCGGCGGAAAGTTCGTTAAAAATAGTGACTGGGCATTATAGAGAAAGAATGACGCCAGCCAAAGCACTTCGCTTTTGGTCGGTGAAGTATCCAGCAAGATTTTGCCAAAGACCAGAGGGCAAGCGGGTCATTTCACCGCAAATGACCAAAATTTGCCCACACATCAGCTGCTTCGGTAGCCGTGGCCGCCGGCGTCCTTGGCAAGGTACATCATACGATCGGCTTTTTGCAGCAAGGCAATGGGGTTATCGCCATCAGACGGAAAAATGGCAACGCCGATACTGGCGGAGATCCTGACTGTGTCAGCGCCAACGTCCATCGGCTGCGACAGCCGCGAAATCAGGTTTTCAGCCACCTGACACACGCTGTCAAGGTCAACGATTTTATTGAGCACAATCACAAACTCATCGCCACCAAAGCGGGCGACGGTATCGGATTTACGCAGCGAATTTTCAAGAATAGCTGCCACATCCACCAATAAGCGGTCGCCCACCGCATGGCCGAATCTGTCGTTTACCGCCTTAAAGCCGTCCAAATCCACAAACAGCAGTGCAAACTTGGCCTGCTCGCGCAGGTGCAGCAGCACCGACTGATTGAGCCTGTCATCCAGCAGCATCCGGTTTGGCAGCTGTGTCAGCGGATCGTGACTTGCCAGATGGGCGATGCGGGCCTCGGCCTTTTCGCGGGCGGCAATTTCGGCCTTAAGACGCCGATTGATGACCATTACGATAAGGGTGGTAATCAGCAGTAACGCCAGTGCAATCACGCCGGTGCGTAAGTAGTTTTTATAACGGGCCGCGCCGGTATCAAGCTCAAAGTTCATCCAGCGGGAATGAATTTCCTGCACCTTGGTTTTATCGAGCCTGGCGATGACTTTATTCAGGAGCGGCAAAAAATTACCGTGGCGCAGACTCACGCCAAAGTGGCTGTACTGCTCAGCAAAATCCGTCAAAAGCGACAGCTTGAACTGCTGGTACTGCCCGCTTTTAAGCTGACTGGCGAGCACCACCACTTTATCCACATAAAAATCGGCCTTGCCGCGGGCCACAGCTTCAATGCCGGTGACACTGTCGGGCACCAGCACCAGTTTAATGCCGGGGTGCTCGGCCATAAGCTTGCTTATCATCTGATAGCCTTCAGTGACCGCAAGGCGCCGCCCTTCAATCTGCTCAAGGTTAAAGGCAGATACTTCACCTATAGGGCTAAGCAGCGCCCATGACGATGGCCAATAGGGCTCTGAATAGTGGATTTGCCCTTCCCGCTCCGGGGTTTTGGCGACGCTGCCGGCAAGGTCGATTTTACCGTTTTTAAGCGCTGCGATAAGGTCGCTCCACTCTTTAAAAGGTACAGGCTCAATGCTTATCCCAAGGAGCTGCTCCATCATGGCCGCCACATCGGCATTAACGCCGGAAAACTTGCCCGATGGGTCGCGAAACTCCATCGGCGCCCAGTTTTCAAGGTAGCCAAGCTTTAGGGTGCCAAGACCCTTCAGGTAGTCGCGCTCGGTGGCAGACAGCTCAAGCTGCTTTTCAACATTCACAAACACATGGTCGCGGCTGTTGAGGATCCATTTTTGCTCGATTTCGGCAAGCTCGCGGGGGGAAATCATGTTGAATCCCGACGCAATGCGACTCGCAAGGCCCTCATCGCCGTTGCGGATCAGCGAGAAAATGTCGGTTTCGTACTCGTACTCAGGCACCTGGGTAAATTCGGCCCAGCTCTTGTTGAGCAATAAATAGTGCTGAGTCCAGGCCGCCGAGGCCACAAAGCCGACAATATCGCCCTTTTGCACCGCCTGCAGCATCTCTTCCATACCGGAGTAGAAGCGCAACTGCGTATCCGGCAGCGCCGCCTTAACCTTGGCAAGATAGGGCGCGGTCGGGAAAATCCCTATACGCTTGCCTTTAAGTGAAGCGGCATCCGTGCGCTGCTCGCCGTGTATGAACAGGCGGCTTTTGACGGTATACATATGCCAGGCGCGGTGCAGGCCGGTGTTGATATCATCACTCTCCGGATAGCCGATATGCACATCGGCCTTGCCCGAGCGCACATCCTCAAGACTGCCATTCATATCGCCCGGGATGAAATTTATCGGAATGCCGGTTTTTTGTGACCACAAGCGCCAGATATCGACGTACATGCCATGGGGCAAGCCATCCACGCCGATATCCACGTAGGGCTCAACCCCCAGTTGCATGGCGATGGCAAGGCCACTTTGCTCACGCTGATAACCAAGCCAGCGGCGCTCAATTTTGCGGATAACATCGGCGGAAACGTTGGCAAAGCCTTCATCGATTTCGCGCCTCAGCGCCACATTGCCCTTACTGAGCGCGGGGTGTAATTCGGTCTGGCGCACCAAAATGCGATTGTGGGTCGGGAATACCGCCGATAATTGCTGCTGCAGACGCTGATCGCGCATGTAGCCTTCCATACCGGCAAAGGCAACCAGCTCACCGCGCTGGGCGGCATCGAGCAAGCTTTCGCGGGTCGGATAGCGTTTAAACGTCAGGCCCGGCACCCGCATGCTGAGCTCGTGCTCAAACATAGAGCCGCTGACCACACCAACCTGAAAGGGTTTCAGCTGCTCAAGGCGGGTTCTGTCGCTTAAATCTTTATGCAGATACACATAGGTGGTGACCACAGAAATCGGCGCCGCCAGCTCAAACTGGGTTTCACGGCTTGGGTTTGCCGCCATGCCGATATGCACATCGGCGCGGCCATCGGCCAATTGATCCAGTGAGTCCTGCCAGACCCGCGCTACAAACACCACTTCGCGGCGATTGACCCTGGCCCACTCTTTCCAAAGCTCAACCAACAGCCCCTGGGGCGTGCCTTCGTCATCGATAAACTGAAAAGGATAGCTGTCCTCCCCCATCACCAGGGTAATGGACTTGTCAGCGGCAAAAACCACCGAAGAAAACAGCAGAAAAAGCGATAACAGCAGTGACTGGATAAACTTCAATTGACACCCGCAGCGCGAAATAGGGGTAAACAGATTGTTATTAAGCTCGATATTAGACATAAATTTGGCCGAAATAGCCAGCCTGCCCTTGCTGCTCAGAAATGCAGTTCGTTAAAATATAAGGCTGTATTGCGGGAACCCATTTTTCATGACCAACTCACAGGATACCCTGTTCGCCCAGCCGGGTGAGCATCAGGGCAACTTTCAATTCGACAGCCGCGTTGCCGGTGTGTTTGGCGATATGATCCGCCGCTCCGTGCCGGGCTATGGCCAAATTATCGCCACTCTGGGCGATTTTGCAGATCGCGCCGTGACGCCGGGCTCAACTGTTTATGACCTTGGCTGCTCCCTTGGCGCCGCGACCCTGTCAATCCGGCGCCGGATTGAAGGTCGGCAGTGCCGCATCATCGCGGTGGACAACAGCGAGCCTATGCTCGAGCGCTGCCGCGAAAATCTCGCAGCCTATGTCAGCGACACCCGGGTGGAGCTGATGCTCAAGGATATCCGCGACGTAACCTTTGAAAACGCCTCGCTGGTGGTGCTTAACTTTACCCTGCAGTTTTTGCCACCGGCCGATCGCGATGCGCTTATCCGCAAAATTTACGCAGGCCTGAATCCGGGCGGCATGCTGGTGCTGTCCGAAAAGCTTAAGTTCGATTCAGGTGAAATTCAGACCCTGCTCGATGAACTGCATTTGGATTTCAAACGCGCCAACGGTTACAGTGAACTTGAAATCAGCCAAAAGCGCAGTGCGATTGAAAACGTGCTCATTCCCGATACCCTGGCGCAGCACCGTGAGCGCCTCAGCAGCGCCGGGTTTGCCGCCCACGATTTGTGGTTCCAGTGCTTTAACTTTGTCTCCATGGTGGCCATCAAGTGATCAGTTTTTCCCAGTTTTATCGCCAAATTGCCGATTCCAACCTAAACCACTGGCTCGAGTCGCTGCCGGCAATTCTTGGCCAGTGGCAACGCAGCCACAAACACGGCAACCTGCCCAAGTGGGAAAAGGTGCTTGCCAAGCTTAACTATCCAGCGCCGGATAACCTGGATTTGCTCCACAGTGTCACCATAGGCTCAGGCGAGCAGCTTGGCAGCGGCGAGCGCGACAAGCTTGAGAATCTGCTCAAAATCTTAAGCCCCTGGCGAAAAGGGCCATTTCATGTGCACGGTATTCATATCGATACCGAATGGCGCAGTGACTGGAAGTGGGATCGGGTGTCACCGCACATCAGCCCGCTTGCCAACCGCACCGTGCTGGACGTGGGCTGCGGCAGTGGTTATCACATGTGGCGCATGTACGGCGAAGGCGCAAAACGGGTGGTGGGTATCGACCCGTCGGCGCTGTTTTTATGCCAGTTTGAAGCCATCAAGCGCCTGATTGATGTTGAGGCGCCGGTGCATCTGTTGCCCCTTGGCATTGAAGAGCTGCCGCCGCTCGATGCTTTTGATACCGTGTTTTCCATGGGCGTGCTGTATCATCGCCGCTCACCCATCGATCATCTGCTGCAGCTTCGTGACCAGCTGCGAATGGGCGGCGAGCTCATTCTTGAAACCCTGGTGGTTGATGGCGACGAAAACACTGTGCTGGTACCCCGTGACCGCTACGGCAAAATGAACAATGTCTGGTATTTGCCATCGATTGCGGCGCTTAAACTGTGGCTCGAAAAGTGCGAGTTCACCGACGTTCGCTGCGTGAATGTGGATGTTACCTCCCTTGCTGAGCAGCGGCGCACCGAATGGATGCAAAACGAGTCACTGGTGGACTATCTTGACCCCAATGACATCAGCCTGACAGTTGAAGGCTACCCCGCCCCCAAACGGGCAACCTTTATTGCGGTGAAAAACCGCGTCCAAACCACTGAAGACTGACAGCTGGCGGCTAGCCGTAATTAACGGTAAAGCCTCGAGGCTAAAAGCTAACGGTTAATGTGGAATAGGGAAAGACCGTTAATATGCGCCGCTCTGGCATAAAAGGATACTGGATCAGGATGTTGCATATGGCCAAGCGGCGTACCTCAAAGCTGACAATACGCTGTTGTTTAAGTCTGACCCTGGGCGGCATCTTGGCCGCCATCGTCTTTCCTGCGCCCGCCTTTGCTAATCCCATCGTGCTACTTGCCAAACAGTGCGAAACCTTAAGCTTCGATGCGGCATTTGCCGAAGGCATGAGCCAAAGCATCATCGACAGCACCCCGCCAGCAGAGCTTGCGCTGCGCTTTGAGCAGTTGACCCTGGGGATAAATAACCTGAGCGATCAGCTTGGCGTTTATCTGCACCAGCCGCTTGCCCCCGAAGCACGGGAGCTGTTGCTTAACTGCCAAATTCGCCTTGCCGATGAGGTCAATCGCATCAGCGCGCGGCCAGCGCTGCGGGCGCTGTCGGCAAAGTTAAGGTTTGCCGGCGTAAGCGTAGAAGACACAGGGCTGAATCGCCTTTCCGGCGCCATGGGAGAGTCGGCCCCAGCGCTCAATGCTCAAAATCGGGAGCTTCACCAACTTGGCGCCGTGCTTGGCAGTCTGATAACCGAGCAGTTACCGCAGGAAGCAAAGGCACGGCTTCACAGCGCCGAAGCCGCCTTTTTCACCGGCCGTAAACGCGGCGGATTTCAGCTTAAAACCGGCCCTGAATGCACCCTTAACGATGTTCCCTTAAACAATCCGGACGCGGCTGACAGCTCAAAAGCGGCAGATAGTTCAAAAGCGACAGATAGCAGCGAAATCCAAATACCGATAGCCCAGCAGGTGGCGACCTATTTAAGCCGCCAAACCGATACGGCATGCCGCGAAAAGGTATGGAAAGCATTCCAGCAGCGGGATAAAGAAACCGCAGACGCTGCGCTTGGCGCGGTGCACCGCATACGCACGGAGCAAGCCAATCGGCTGGGGTTTGCAAGCTTCAGCGATTATCAGCTCGCAAATGCGTACCTGGGCACGATTGCCAACGCCGAGCTCTTCCTGGCGCTAACTAAACCAGCCACATCTCCGGCGCCATGGAACATTGCCGCGATGCTTAAAGCAGCCGACGGCGCGCGCGGCGAGTTATCATCCAAAGTGCTTTTCGAACAGGTTTTGGAGGAGCTCAGCGTCTTTGGCATCCATGTTGACCGCTTATCGGACAATCACTTACGGCTTTGGCGCAGTGGCCGGCTCCTTGGCGAGCTGATGATCGCGTTTGAAGGCGAGCCCGGGCTTTCACTTTCCCGGCGCGCCGTATTTACCCATCAGTTTGCCCAGCTTTCACTTATTTTGCCCGCCACGCTTCGCGGCCGCAGTGACGCCGCCAAAGCCATCAATGCTGTCGCAAGTGCAATCGCGCTGCTTGGCGACACCCGCCGCCATTATTTGCTGGCGCGTAAGCCGCTGGACAGCGACCTTGACTCCTTACCGGAAAGCTGGCTTGGCGCGAGGCTTGAAAAGTCGCTCGCACCACAGCTGCCGCCCCTTACCCCGCGGGAGCGCATCGCAAACCACTACTCTGCAAGCCAGGCTTATTATCGCGCCTCACTCGCGCTTGGATTTTTTAAGGTAACGCCCGAGGCAGGCAGCCATTTTGGCGACTATTTTGACGGCCACTGGCATGACACTGACGCTCAGTATCAAAGCGTGAACGCGCCGCTGCAGGAAGGCCCCTTGCTGTATCGCCATCTGCTTGCCGAAAAGCTTGCCGACTACCTTATTGATAAGCCTGCGCTTGATGATGCGACAACCTTCACCCTGTTACTTGAAAACCCGGACCGCCTTGATGCCAAGTCGCAGCTTGCCTTGCTGCTCGGGCAGGAAGCATCGCCGGAGCAGTTGATTAGCCTGCTCGCATCAAATCCAGGCCTTTAATATCGAGCCTTTGATACCAAACCATAATAGATATCAAGCCTCACTCCTTTATGGATATATCGCTGAAATATCGCTGATTTCGTCATTAAGCCCCGACCAGCCAAGCCTCGTGTATGGCACAGAACGCCGGTTTTTCAGCCCAAAAAATCGAACATTCAGCCGCTGTTTTAAGGCATACCTTTCGATATACTCTCTGGGAATTTAAGCTGCATCGCGGCACTAAACGGAAATTGGATGATGAACAGAGCAAAATCGACCCTGGAGCAGTGGCGCATACTGCAGGCCGTGGTAGATCATGGCGGCTATGCTCAGGCAGCTGCGGCACTTAACAAAAGTCAGTCGTCGCTGAACCATGCCGTCGCCAAGCTGCAGCATCAGCTCGGGGTTGAGCTGTTAACCATTCGCGGCCGCAAGGCGTACCTTACCGACCAGGGTGAAGTACTGCTGCGGCGCAGTCGCTACATTACCCAATCGGTTGCCGAACTTGAGCAACTGGCCGCCAACCTTGAACGCGGCTGGGAGCCAAGCCTCACCATAGCGCGGGAAATCATTTATCCGATGGATAAACTGATTGCCGCGATCAATGCCTTTTTGCCCAATTGCCGTGGCACCCGCATATCGGTGATAGACTCGGTACTGACCGGCACCCACGAGCTGATTGAATCCCAAAAGGTGGATTTGGCACTATGCGGCGGAAACCCGCCCAAGGGCCATTTGGCGCAGCCCCTGTGCACCGTCGATTTGGTGGCCGTGTGTCACCCATCCCACGAACTTGCGCTTAACCCCAGGGAATTGGATGACAAGTCACTGGCGCGGCATCTGCAAATCGTGATTCGGGATACAGGTACCAAAACCAATCAGGACATGGGCTGGCTTAAAGCGGAGCAGCGCTGGACTGTGAATAACTTTCACGAGGCAAAAGCGATTTTGGCAACCGGCAGCGGGTTTTGCTGGCTGCCGCAGGAGCTGGTTTCCAGCGAACTTGATGCAGGTAAGCTGACGCGACTCTATATCACCGGCAGTGAGTATCGCCGCATTCCAATCAATTTAATTGTTCCCAATCGAGATGAGCAAGGGCCGGCGTCAAAGCATCTTGAGCAGCTGATTCTGGCTGAGCACGGCATTTCACACGCTAAGTGACAGACCAGCGGCTAAATAGCCTTGCCGCTTGGCAGATGGGTCATCATTATCCTGCGCTTCTGTGCTGGCGGCGCTGGACGATTGTTCGCCCTGGTCATTGCTCAAGTAATTGCTTTGATAAGCCAAAATCGCCCGAGGCGGGCCAAACAGGCTGATATCCACGGCTTTCTTCGCGGAAGTTGGATCGGATGAAGCCGTGGTGTCGCTGGCATCGCTGTTTTGTGAAAGTCCCTGCGACAGGTTTTCTCCAGTATCACTCGCGCTATCCTCAGAAGCGCTGCGCTCAGTTGCTCCATTCTCCTCCGAACCAGAGTCATCAGAAGCAGCGCTATCAGACCCATCGCCGCTCAGGGTCAATGTTTGGGCAAGGGATGCAGTAAGGCGCTCGGCTATATCACGCACCGGCGCGTTATCGACCACATCTTTTACCAGCGCAGCGTTGCCTTCCCGCGCCGTGTTATCGCCTGGACTATCAACACCAGCGCCATCAAGTCGTCCGCCTATGCTAGGGGTGACAGGCTCAAACGGCGGGATCTCATCAATGGCGTTGCCTGCATTAAGCAGCGGCGCGAGCTCTTGCGGCTCTGGCATGGCTTCCTGGCGTGTCTTTGTCAACGCCTCTTTGGCGGCGTTGATTTTCTGCTGGGCTTCGGCAGCTATCATCAAATCGGCCTGGGAGGGATTAACCGGCGCCATGGCAGCGGCATAGACCTGCTGCATCTTATTGATTGTCGCCCTGGGATTGCCATGGACAGGGGCGATATCAATGGATACCTCACCGCCGGTGGCGTAACGCTTGCCATCCGGCCCCATTTCATATTCAAAATTGGGCGCGCGGGCATATTGCCCACCCACGGCGGCGTGGGCCCGCTCGTGGGCATGCACTTCTTTTTGCCGGGTTTCGAGACGCTCGACTTCAGCGGCAATTTTCATGGCGGCCTGCGCCTCTCGCTTACCCGCAGCCTGTTGCTGTGCCTGCTCTCGTTGCTGCTCTCTTTGCTGCTGGGCTTGCTGCGCTTTTTGTTGGTCTGCTGCCGCGGCCGCTTGTCTGTCAGTTCGTTTATCGCTGTTAACAGAAGTGCCAGTGGCTGCATTCTTGGCATCGTTTCCGCCAAACACCTGCGCCAGCACTTCTCGCCGTTTAGCATCTTTTTCAGCCGCTTGCTCCCTGGCCTCTGCCTGCCGGGTCTCCTCGGCCTGTGACTGGCGTTCAGTTGCTTGACGTTGCTGCGCTCTGTCCTGCTCTGCTTGCGCTTGCTCAGCCTGCACTTGTCCGGCCTGCACTTGTTTAGCCTGCGGCTGGCCAGAAAACGCCTGTATTCCCTGCTCTTCTTGAGTTAACGCCGGATTTCCTGCTGACGGTGAGGTGGTTTCACCTAGCATGGGTTGGGTGACTGCTGATGGCACTCTGCTGCCGCTGCCAGCGAGCGGTTCGCGCCCAAGTCCATTTCCAAGCGCAAGTCCACGACTAAGAGGTGATCCACTATCCAAAGCAGGTCCACTGCCATTAGCAAAAAGTGCAGACGACGCACTGGGCTCAGCGCCAACTAAGGGCGCTGCTGCGCTTGTATTGATTGGCGCTGACGGCGTTAATCCCGAAGCGGTCGGTGCTGCATTTGTCGACATCGCCGGGGTCAAAATCGGGCCTGCCTTGCTGCCGCCAAGGCTAATAGCAAGCTCCCCGCCGGTCGCAGACGAAGCCGAAAAGGCGCTGGATTGAGCACTCATTCCGGACGGCAGAGCAGACGGCATAACGGACGGCATAGCCGAGATTGTTTGCGCTCCGGTTAACAGATTAAATCCGGACGGCAACCCAGCGCTGCTCCTTGCCTGCAGGCTGGCCTGTGACGTTACCGGTTTTGCCGATGGTAATGGTGCCACGCTCGTCTGAGTCGCGGCTGAGGATTCAAACGCCAGCGCTGCAATCTCAATGCCCTTAGTATGCGAAGCTCCAAACACTGAGGCTGTTTGGGATGTGGCGGCAAGCGCCGGGGAAGCCGCCGAGCTCGGCGCTGATAAGCTCGGCGCTGATAGCGAGTTTGAGGGTGAATTGATTAAAGCAGGCGATGCAGCCGTTGATGCAGATGCAGGCGTGGATGAAGATGCAGCTTGTGCCTGCACAGAACTTGCTGAAGATGAAGCCACAGCGGCTTCACCGTTAAGGTTATTGGCGCCCTCACCTCGCCCGTACTGACGACTGACGGGCGGAGCAACTGACGCCGCTTGAACAGACAGCGTCGTTAAAGCCATGGTGATTACACTTTAATGTCGATGATGGTGCCAACCGTTTCATCGGCTGCCTTAATCACCTCGGTAGAGGCCTCAGCCTGACGAACCGACTCGGTGGCTTTGACCAGCGCATCTGCGGTATCCGGCGCCTCAGACTTAAGGGCTGCCGTGTCACTGCCCTGTTGCACCTGATTGGCGGCAGGGGCGCGGGCCACGTCTATGGTCGCCTGGGTCAAGCCGGATTGGGCACTGTTAAAGCCATTCACGCCTGAAACGGACGCAGGTGGAATTTGCATAACTCCCTCCTTTAAAAAGCCTGTGGTCAACAGGTCAATTATTGGCCAAAACACCCGTAAAAGCCAGTAAATTCGGCGCCTGCGTCATGGTTCAAATTGCTGTATCAGTTGTTGCTTAAACTATTGCGAAAGTTACTGATTAAGCCATTACTTGCAACAGTACACTGAGCCGCACTTAACCTGCCATAATAAATAGTGCCCATCACCCCGGCGACAACGCACTGCCCAAACGTCAGGCGCACTCGCCATGCCAGCCGCTCTCCCAGTCTTTCCATACCGGATTGAGGCCCCTGGACTTAAGCACTGACGCAATGGTCGCCGCGCTGCGCTCATCGCTTATCTCAAATTGATCGAGATGGGTGTCCGGCTCTGAGTAACCGCCCGGCGATGTGGCGCTGCCGGCGCTGGTTTGGGTGATCCCAAGTGCAAACAGATTATCGCGAAAATCCGGCCGCTCGCGGGTTGAGAGACTGATGTCCAGACTCTCGCTGAACAGACGAAAGGCACAAATCATTTGTACCAGCCCCCGGTCACTGATTTCGGTCTTGGGTGCAACTCCGCCGGTGCAGGGCCGAAGCCGCGGCAGCGAAATACTGTAACGGCTGCGCCAGTAACGGTTTTCGAGGTACTGCAGGTGATGCCCCATAATCAGCGCATCGAGGCGCCAGTCATCAAGACCCAGCAGCACCCCAAGGCCAATTTTATCCACGCCGGCCCGGGCGAGCCGGTCGGGGGTATCAAGACGCCAGATAAAGTCGGTCTTTTTGCCGCGGGTGTGGTGTTCGCTGTAAGTGCGCCGCTGATAGGTTTCCTGATACACCATCACCGCATCTAGCCCGAGGGAGACAAGCTCGGCATAGTCCGCCTCTGACAAGGGCTGAACTTCCATCGCAAGGTACGAAAACGCCGATTTCACCTGGGGCAGCACCCGGCGAAAATAGTCCATCCCCACCTTGGTTTCATGCTCCCCCGACACCAACAGCACTGAGTCATAGCCCATGGCCTGAATAAGCGCGATTTCACGGCCGATTTCGGCGTCATTCAGGGTTTTGCGCTTGATTTTATTGACCATGGAAAAACCACAGTAGTCACATTCATTGGCGCACAGGTTCGATAAATAAAGTGGCAGATACATGCCGATATTGGCACCAAAGCGCTTGCGGGTAAGGCGCACGCTTTGTTGTGCCATCTGCTCAAGATACGGCTCAGCAGCGGGTGACAGCAGCGCCATCAGCGCGTCGAGCCGACCGGCCGGCGCCCTGAGTGCCCGCTCTACATCGGCAGCAGTGGCCGAGTAGAGCCCAAGCCGCCAGCGGTCAATGTCAAGCGCTGCAAACACCTCAGAGAAGTTGCCTTTAACGCTGCCAGTGCCAGTGCCCGTGGCCTTGCCCGTAAAATTGCCCGTCACGTCGCCCGAAAGCTTGCCAATCAGCTTGTCTTTTTCGTTACCCAAGGACGCCTGATGTTGCGATTGGATTGCCATCATGGATGCGTTCCAAGAAAGCCGGTCAGTGGGCTCGTTTCCACCGCATGGTGACTGGTGGCACCAAGGCCGGCAAGATAAGCTTCGCGGCCAATTTCCACTGCTTTGGCAAAGGCTTTTGCCATCCGCACCGGATCGGCGCTTGATGCAATCGCGGTATTTACAAGCACAGCATCGGCGCCAAGCTCCATCGCCTCACAGGCGTGGGACGGCGCGCCAATACCCGCGTCCACCACCACGGGAATACCGGCCTGCTCGATGATAATTTTCAAAAACTCACGGCTAACCAACCCCTGATTGGAGCCTATGGGGCTGCCAAGGGGCATGACTGCTGCGCAGCCAATCTCTTCAAGGCGGCGGCACAGCACAGGGTCGGCATGCACATAGGGCAGCACCTTAAAGCCCTGGCTCACCAGCTCTTTTGCGGCAAGAAATGTCTCAATCGGGCACGGCATCAAGTACTTGGGATCCGGATGAATTTCCAGTTTAAGCCACTCGGTGCCAAGCATTTCCCGGGAGAGTTCGGCGGCGAA
Organism: Shewanella jiangmenensis; assembly: GCF_018596335.1. GTDB lineage: Bacteria > Pseudomonadota > Gammaproteobacteria > Enterobacterales > Shewanellaceae > Shewanella > Shewanella jiangmenensis. The sequence continues at coordinate 84,017 of NZ_JAHEPS010000007.1, forward strand.
TATCGCTTCTTTGGCGGTGCGCGCCCCCGAGGTGTTGGGTAAAAGGCGCACCCCACGCGAAAGCAGCGGCGCCAGGATATCGTCGCTGCCCGCTTTAAAGTCGACCCGCTTCATGGCGAGTGTGACAAGTTCACTGCCGCTGGCGGCAATCGCGTCCTGCATCACGCGCCCGGATGCAAATTTGCCGGTACCGGTAAAAAGGCGCGAGCTAAAGTCGGTATCTGCAATCTTCAGCATGTCAGCCTCCTGCCACTGCGGAAAAAAGTTCAAGGTTGTCATTATCTTGTATATGGATATGTGGCCAGCGATGGCGCGGCACCAGTTCACCGTTTAGCACCAGCGCCACCTGGGTTTGTTTAACGCCCTGCGCCTGAACCAGGCTTGCCAAATCCTGCGCCGAATCAACCTGGCGCGCCTCACCATTTAACTGAATATTCAACATGGGTCTGTCTCCCCGCGCGTGGCGCAAACAGCGCAGTGCGGATCGGCAGGCACCCGGGCTTCATGCCAGCGAAAATGCCTGAAATCAAAGCGCTGCAATCGTCCTGACGGCAGCGGCATATCCAAAATAAGTTGCTGGATCATCTGCGCCTGCAAGGCGGCGATGGCGGCAACCGCGCTGCCAAGCACACCCTGGGAGGCGCAGCGCTTCGCCGACTCGGTATCCTTGGGAAACAAACAGTGATAGCAGCCTGATTTGACAGACGATGCGCCGCTCGCGGCCTGCAAAAACAGCAATCCCTCAAAGGCAGCTATGGCGCCACTCACCAGGGTTTTCTGCTGTGTATAGCAAAAAGAGGCCAAAAGATGCCGGGTCGCAAAATTGTCACTGCAATCGACAACCCAATGAATATCATCGAGTAAGTTGATGCTGGCATCATCAAGTTTACCTAGGGCACGAACGGCAGTGCCGTAGCGGCGCGAAAGCAAATCGGCCGCCACACGGGCCTTGCTTTGGCCAATGTCGGCCTCCGAAAACAACAGCTGGCGCGGCAGGTTGGAGAGCTCCACCATGTCATGGTCAAACAGCCAAAGCTCGCCAATACCTGCAGCAGCAAGGAGCTGCGCCACCTGACACCCAAGCCCGCCAACGCCGATGACAGCGACCCGGCTTTGCATCAGCTTTTGCTGCCCTGCCTCGCCGCACTCCGGCAGCAAAATCTGCCGTGAGTAACGGATAAAGTCTTTATCAGCGAGCATGTCGTGCCTCCCATGCTGCCGCGAGGGCGCGGTAAGCGGCCGCAGGCTCGCTCGCTTGGGTCACGGCCCGCACCACAGCGATATTATCCACGCCGGTGGCGGCCACATCGGTAAGATTTGTCCCATCAATGCCACCAATTGCCACCGTCGGCAGTGACTTAGAAAACAGGCGGCTTAAGGTGGTCAGCATCGACAGCCCCTGGGGCGGCGATGGCATGGTCTTGGTGGTGGTCGGGAAAATATGCCCAAGCGCAAGGTAACTTGGCTTCAATTCAAGGGCGAGGCGCGCCTCAAACACGCCGTGGCTTGAAAGCCCCAGGGCAAGCCCGGCTGCGACAATGCGCTCAAGTGCGGCGCTGTCTGCATCTTCCTGCCCCAGGTGCACCCCAAAGGCGCCATGTTTGATGGCAAGCTGCCAGTGGTCGTTGATGAAAAGGCGCGCCTGATACTGCTTGCCAAGGGCGATGGCCCGAACAATCGCAGCTTCCAGCGCAGCGTCATCTGGACTATCCGGCGTGTCGGTTTTTATTCTGAGCTGAATGGTTTTCGCGCCCGCTTCAAGCAGGGTTTGTAAAAGCGCTACATCACTCACCACAGGATAGACACCCAAATCCCTGGGCAGCGCCGGGAAAGGGCCCGCGGGCATATCGTCAGCGCTTTTCGTCAGTTTTGCCGATGGCTCTTTTACCCAACGTACCTTCGGCAGTGAAGACAAGCTTGCCGGCGTGCCGGTACGGGCCAAGGGCCCAGGGCCACTGCCCGGCTGAAATGATGCCTTAAGGCCCTCATACACATAGGCTTTTGCCATCATCACCGCATCGGGCAACACCATGCCTTTAGCCATAAAGGCGGCGATGGCACTGGAAAGGGTGCAGCCGCTGCCATGGTTATTGGCGGTATCGACTCTGGGGCTTTCAAGGTAGAACTCGCCGCCCCGATAAAGCGTTGAAATATTGCCGATATCGCTAAGCAGCAGGAGATCGCTGGCATGCTGCGTCTGCCAGCGTGCATCGCCACCTTTGGCAAGCAGGCTTACGCCGAAGTGTCTCGCTACAGCACGCACCGCCAGGCGCCAGCGCGTGCAGTCTGACTCTGCTTCTTCACCAATGCTTTCGCCTGCATAAGGCACAGCTATCCCAGAGACCAAACGAGCGACTTCAGTCACATTCGGCGTGATAAGCGTTGCCCGGCCAGCAAATGCACTGAAGTCGAGCCCGCTGAAGTCGAGCGTGCTTACAGTCGCCGCGCCTTGAGCGCGCGATGCCGCATGCTGCAATTCATCGCCGCAGGAGGCCACCATCACCGGGTCGAGTATAACCGGCACGCCCGGCAGATTATCGCCAAGCCACTGCGCAAGAAACTCAAGCTGCGCCTGATTGGCGATAAGGCCAATTTTGACCGCAGCCGGGTACAAATCCGCCTTCAATGCCTCGAGCTGAGCCGCAAGCATGGCCGGACTTACCGGCTCAACCGCCGTCACCGCCACCGAATTTTGCGCCGTGATGGCGGTTATCACGCTGCAGCCATGGCAGCCAAGGTCATGCAGCGTCAGCAAGTCGGCCTGAATACCGGCGCCGCCGCCGCTGTCGGAGCCGGCGATGGTCCAGACCACTGGCCTTGCCGCCAATTCACTTTCAACCAAGGGATTTGCAGCCATAGCCTTGCCCATTTATGCCAGTTCCTGCTCGGCCTTGCGCGCCGCATCGACGTGGGCCTCGCTGTAAAGCGCGCTGCCGGTTTCTTTAAAGGTGGCCGACATCTTGTCCATACCCGCCTTGGCATAGCTTTCGGCTTTGGAATAGCTTTCAGCCGCGCCTATTTCTACCGTTTGCACACCAACCCCGGCTTTTTGCTCATTGGCTGCATTCTCTAAGCTGGCTGCGTTCTCTAAACTAGCCGCGTAGTCGCGTACGTCCTGGGTGATTTTCATCGAGCAGAACTTGGGGCCACACATGGAGCAAAAGTGGGCCACCTTGGCCGACTCCTGCGGCAGGGTCTCATCGTGATAAGCACGGGCAGTATCGGGATCGAGCCCGAGGTTGTACTGATCTTCCCAGCGAAACTCGAACCGTGCCTTGGAAAGCGCGTTGTCGCGAATTTGCGCGCCGGGATGTCCCTTGGCCACATCGGCGGCGTGGGCGGCAATCTTGTAGGCAATAAGCCCTTGTTTTACATCTTCCTTGTTGGGCAGGCCGAGGTGCTCCTTGGGCGTTACGTAGCAGAGCATGGCGCAGCCGTACCAGGCAATCATGGCCGCGCCGATGCCCGAGGTGAAGTGATCGTAGCCCGGGGCAATGTCGGTGGTCTGGGGGCCGAGGGTATAAAACGGCGCCTCGGCGCAGTGCTCAAGCTGCTTGTCCATGTTCTCTTTGATGAGCTGCATGGGGATATGCCCGGGGCCTTCGATGATGGTCTGCACATCGTATTCCCAGGCGATTTTTACAAGCTCGCCAAGGGTTTCGAGCTCAGCAAACTGAGCTTCGTCATTGGCATCGGCAATGGAGCCCGGGCGCATGCCATCCCCAAGCGACAGCGAAACATCATAGGCGGCGCAAAGCTCGCAGATATCACGGAAATGGGTGTAGAGGAAGTTTTCCTGATGGTGGCTTAAGCACCACTTGGCCATGATGGAGCCGCCGCGGGACACAATGCCGGTAACCCGCTTGGCGGTCATGGGCACGTAGCGCAAGAGCACGCCCGCGTGGATGGTGAAGTAATCCACCCCCTGCTCGGCCTGCTCAATCAGGGTATCGCGGAACACTTCCCAGTTAAGATCTTCGGCGATGCCGTTGACCTTCTCCAGCGCCTGATAGATGGGCACTGTGCCAATGGGCACCGGCGAGTTGCGCACAATCCATTCGCGGGTTTCGTGAATATAACGGCCGGTGGACAAGTCCATCACGGTATCTGCGCCCCAGCGGGTGGACCACACCAGTTTTTCCACCTCTTCCTCGATGGAGGAAGTCACCGCCGAGTTGCCGATATTGGCATTCACCTTCACCAGAAAGTTGCGGCCAATGATCATAGGCTCGGCTTCGGGGTGGTTGATGTTGGCGGGGATAATCGCCCGGCCACGGGCCACTTCGTCCCGGACAAACTCCGGCGTGATGGGCTTACCAACCAGAGCGCCGAAGGCTTCGCCTGGCTTTTTACGGTTTAGCTGCTCGTCGGTCACTTCATCGCGGGCCATGTTTTCGCGAATAGCGATGTATTCCATCTCTGGGGTAATAATGCCCTGGCGGGCATAGTGCAGCTGGGTGACCCGCTTGCCAGCTTTGGCGCGGCGCGGCTTTGGCAGCACGTCAAAGCGCAGGTGATCAAGCCCCTCATCAGCGAGGCGCTGCTGGGTAAAATTGGATGAGGCGCTGTTAAGCTCTTCGGTATCAGAACGCTCCAATATCCAGCCTTCACGCAGTTTTGGCAGGCCGTGGCGCACATTGATGTCGGCATCGGGGTCTGAGTAAGGTCCGGCGCAGTCGTACACCTTGATGGGCGGGTTGGCCTCAAAGGTTTCTTCGCCGCGGGTATTTACAATGCGCGTATCGGTTTGATGAATTTGGCGCATGCCCACCTGGATATCAGGCCGGGAGCCTTCAATAAAAATCTTTTCGGAATTGGGGTGCAGCAGCGGCTTTAAGTTATCGATAAAGTCCTGGGCGGCTTTACGGGTTTCGCGGCGGTTTGACATCAGCAATCTCACTTTTGGTTTCAAAATGGAGTTGCTTGTCGGGGGAGAAAATTGAGCAGTTGAATCAGCGGCGACGACAGTTTTTACAGTGTTTTCAGCGCTGTCTGGCGTCTCATTCACCCCGTTTGCCTGGCACACTCTCCGCGTTTTTCAGCTGAGATGTTGCGTTGCTGGCCACTTTTGTCATCAGCTTTCGGCGGGCTTTCGCCTCGTTTTCCGGCTTAGCTTCCGGTTTATCTTCCGGCTTATTTTCTGGTTTAGACTGCTGACATTAACTGGGGTGGATTTGATGCTTGTTTCCTTCGCAGGTTCTAACCTGATCAGGTTCAACGGATCCCGAATAAACGGTCTCAGCCCTAAGGCACTCCGACAAGTGCTGGCAGTATAGGCGTAAGCCGCAGGCGAAAACAAGAGGCCAAATTGGGAAAAACAGCGAAAAACACCAATCAAGACATGAGTAATTATTCTACTGGATAACAATACCATATATGTAACGTGCGGCTATCAGCTGAAATTATTTCAACGCAAATCCTGCTTACCCATCAGCGCAAGGTACTTGTTGATGCCCTCCTTCAGCGCCTTTTTCACCCTGTCTTCACCGCAGCGAAACGGGTATCCAAGATTTTCGGCGTGGGGATTTAGTGGCGTCGGTACCTTGACCACCCGATAGCAGGTATCGCCGGATTTGACGATACGATTGGGGTCGATTTTCGAATCCAGGGTATTGGGTTTGTAAAAATCATCGGCATCCGGCACCAGCAGCACTTCCATCTCCGGCAGAAGCTCCGACATACTGCGGCCGCTGCGATTGATATGGGCCGTCTTTTGCTCGGCGTAACTTTCGGTCAAGGCATTGAGTGCATTGGCATTCTGGCGCGCCATAAAGCGGCTGGCAGGCGTTGAGAAATCAAGCTGACTCTGCTCAGATGGTGCTGGAGCCTCTATTGGCGGCAGAGATTCGCGCCGGGCCGTCAGAGCCGGTTCGACTGCAGGCTTTGCAGGGAGCGGTTCATCTTTTATAGGGTCAGGCTCTTTTGGCGCTGCAGCCAAGGCTGGCTCGATGGGCGCTTTTTGCTCGTTACCTTGCTCAGGCTTAACTTTTTCGGCTTCAGGTTCGGGTTTGATTGCTGCGGGCTTGGAGGGATTTGCCTCTGGCGGCAGTTCAATCGGCTGTTTTGGCGCGCTGAAAACCAGATAGGATTGCAGCGCTTTGGGTGATTTTCGACTTTCCAGCGCCGTAAGAGCCGGCGCCATAAAGTAGATGGCACCGGCAAGCAGCGCCAAGTGGATTAAGGCCACCGGCAACAAGTGGCCAAGCAAAAATGTGCGCCCAACGCGGCTGTCTGTCGCAGTGTGTGCTTCCCGGTGCGCGGCTAGAGCCACCAACGGCAACTGAATACCGACCATAGTACTGACTGCTTCATCAGACTTTAATCTCACCGGCTCTTCTTCGTCAAAAAACGAATTGCTGGCCAAAAACCAAGCCCCAGCAGGACGGTGCTGGGGTTCCATTGATGCTGCAATCCATTCTTTGCCCACGGCTGATGGGTTTTGGTCGTCCTTTTCCGGCAAACCTATATCCTTCCTTTTAATCTCATAGCGATTAGTGTCACAGCGATTTGCACGGCTGCTCGCGCTGCCGCAGTGGTTCCGGCAGCTTTTGTAGACGCAGCAATAGGCCCTAAAGTTAGCAGCCTGTTAAGTCAAAGGCGTCAGTTAATCCCGCAGACAATGTTCTTTTTGAATCAGCAAGGGCGACGCTCTTTTTGAATCCGCAGGGGCGACTAAGTTCCCGAAACCTTCATCAAAAAAGCAGCATCAAAGCAACATAGGAACAGCTACAACGCGGCAGCAGACCGTCATTATCGAGTTTGGGGTAATGGCCTGGAAATTTAAAAAACGAATGGGTAAAAAATTATTATCCAATAAATACAGAAATATAAAGAATCAAAAAAAATTTAAGCGTACACTTGTACTCTTTTTTGTGGAGTTTGCCGAATGCCGATGTTAGATTAACCACTCTAAAGCCAAACCCGATCACTTAAGAGTTCACCATGTCGTCAATGCAAGTCAGCAGCGCAGCGGTCACTGCGCCCACTCACACCTCAGGCAATATCCCCGACACAGCTGCCGATGCGGGCAGACAACAGCCGCTGGGTGCTTATTGTGCGCGTGAAGAGCTGGCCAATACCTTAAGCCATGGCATTGGCGTGCTGGCGGCGCTGATTGGCACGGCGGCCATGTTGTATGACAGCATCGGCCATTTAAGTTTGCTGCAAACCTTAGGGGTTGGTCTTTACGGCCTGAGTATGGTGCTGCTGTTTGCCTGCTCTACTGCGTATCACTGGGCCAAGTCTCCTGCGCTTAAGCGTAGATTCAAACTTTATGACCACTGCGCCATTTATCTTTTGATTGCAGGAACTTACACGCCTTTTGTACTCATTACTCTGGAGGGAGCCGGTGTCGATTGGGTACTGGGTGCCATCTGGTTACTTGCACTCGGCGGCATTGGATTCAAGCTTTTGTTTTTGAATCGCTTTAAAGCATTCAGCCTGGTGCTGTACCTTGCCATGGGCTGGCTGTGTGTGGCGGTGCTCGACCAGATGATCGCAGGCATGACCGACACCGGCTTTACCCTGCTGCTCACCGGCGGCCTGTTTTACAGCCTCGGCGTGGTGTTTTATGCGGTGAAACGCATTCCCTTTAACCATGCTATCTGGCACCTGTTTGTGCTTGGCGGCGCCATCAGTCACTTCCTGTGTATTTACCTCACGGTGATCCCTAAAGGCTGATTCGTAAAGCGCAAATGCTGCAGGGGCTAACACCAAGGCTATTTTAAAGCTGCTTACCAGCCATCACACTGGGGTTAATCCGCGCCGCCTATAGCTGGTTGCTCTTCGCGTTAGCGTTGCCGTTGGCTTTATCCTTGCGTTTCTTTTTGCCTGTTTCCACATAACTCAGACCCAAGATTAAGCCCAGTGAGCGCTAGTGAAAGTCCCGCGAGGTAACCTTGAGGCTATCGAGCAGATGGGAGATATCCTCAAGCCGTCCGGCCACCACATGGGTCACCCCATCGGCATGCTCCACTGTGCCATTCACCTTCAAAATTGTTGATGTCAGATAGGGCTTTCGCTGCGCCCTTGCTGTGCCCATCCACACAATCAGGTTAGTGTTACCTGTTTCATCCTCAAGGGTAATAAAGGTAACGCCCGATGCAGTGCCGGGTCGCTGCCTGCCCGTCACCACACCGGCAACAGTGACCAGCTGCCCATGGCGGGTGTTTTCAAGCGCTTTTGCTGTCAAAGATTTTCCAAGCAAACCGGCAGTTCGCAGTAATGCCATCGGATGTTGCCCAAGGCTTAAGCCCTTGCTGCGATAATCCGCCTTAAGACACTGCACCGCATTGGGGGCACTAAGGCTTGGCTCTGCGCCGCCCGGCTGCAGCGGCTCAGGTAAGTCATCAAACAGCGGCAGGCTTGCCTGACGGGCCGAGAGTTGCCAGCGGCTTTGAAATCGATGGCCACTCAGCAGCCTGAAAGCATCGGCAGCGGCAAGCAGCTCCAGTGCATGGCGGTCAAGCAAGGCACTCACCTCACTCAAGTGCGCAAATCCCGCTGCTGGGCGAATGGCAACCAGCCTTTGCATGGCGCTTTCTCTCAGGCCCTTTACCTGCCGAAAACCAAGCCGGATAGCAAAGCCGGTGGCGGTTTTCACAAGATCACAGTCCCACTGGCTGTGATTGATACACACATCAAACACCTCCACCCCATGGCGGCGCACGTCCTGCAGGAGCTGCGATGGGCTGTAAAACCCCATCGGCTGGCTGTTCAGCAGCGCGCAGCAAAAGGCCGCCGGATGATAAAACTTAAGGTAAGCAGAGACATAGGCTAACAGCGCAAAGCTTGCCGAGTGGGACTCCGGAAAGCCATATTCGCCAAATCCCTGAATTTGGCGAAAGATCTGCCGGGCAAAGTCTTGGCTGTAACCCCGCGCGGCCATGCCATCAAGCAGCTTTTGCTCGAAGGGCCACAGCTTGCCTGTGTGTTTCCAACTGGCCATGGCCCGGCGCAGCGCATCCGCCTCACCGCCGCTGAAACCTGCGGCCACCATGGCAAGTTTAATGACTTGCTCCTGAAAAATCGGCACCCCCATGGTGCGCTCAAGCACAGCTTTGACTGCGTCGCTGGGGTAAGTTACCGCCTCCAATCCTTTGCGGCGCCGAAGAAACGGGTGCACCATGTCGCCCTGAATGGGGCCCGGGCGCACAATCGCAATCTGGATCACCAGATCGTAATAACAGGCGGGCCTGAGCCGAGGCAGCATGGCGGTTTGCGCCCGGGATTCGACCTGAAACACCCCCATGCTGTCGCCGCGGCAGAGCATACGATAGACATTGGGATCCTCGGCTTTGATTGACCGCATCCCAAAGGGCTGTTGGTGGCGCGAAATCAGCTCAAAACAGCGGCGGATGGCGCTCAGCATGCCAAGCGCCAGAATGTCCACTTTAAGGAGCCCCAGCGCTTCCAAATCGTCCTTATCCCATTGAATAACGGTTCTGTTATCCATGGCGGCGTTTTCTACCGGCACCAGCTCAGACAAAGGTCCGGCGGAAATCACAAAGCCGCCCACATGCTGGGATAAATGGCGCGGAAACCCGAGCAGCGACTGCACCAGCTCAAGGTAGATGTCGGCGCCGGGCAGCAGCGCCGCCAGTTGCTCGCGCCAGGGGTGACTCGGATCGCGCCTGTCGATGCCCTGAATCAGCCTTGCCACCAGCTCTCTGTCCATCCCCAGCACCTTACCCACCTCGCCTATGGCACTTTTCAGCCGGTAAGTGATAACGCTTGCAGCCAGCGCCGCCCGTTGCCGGCCATACTTGCGGTACAGGTACTGGATAACCTCTTCGCGGCGCTCATGCTCAAAGTCCACGTCGATATCGGGCGGCTCATGGCGCTCTTTGGAAATAAAGCGCTCAAACAGCATATTGACCCGGGTGGGATCCACTTCGGTGATCCCAAGGCAAAAACACACCACCGAATTGGCTGCAGAGCCGCGCCCCTGATGCAAGATCCGTTTGCGTCTGGCAAAGCGGACTATGTCGTAAATGGTGAGGAAAAAGTACTCGTATTCAAGCTCATGGATAAGCTTAAGTTCGGCCAGATACTGGCGTTTTACCGCAGCAGGTACCGCTAAACCGTAGCGGCGCCGCGCGCCTTTGGCCACCTCACGGGCAAGATATTCACTGGCGCTTAAGGTCGCGGGTACCAGCTCGGCCGGGTATTCGTATCTGAGCTCATCGAGCGAAAAGTGGCACTGGCTGGCAATTGCCAGAGTATTGGCAATCCAATCCCTGGGATAGCGGCGCTGAATACTGGCAAGCGGCCTTAAGTAATGCTCAGCGTTCTGGCATAAGTGCCCTTGGGCCTCATCGAGCCTGAGGCCTAAGCGAATGCAGGTGAGCACATCCAAAAGTGGCTGGCGAGTGGCACTGTGCATCAGCACGCCACCAGCGGCAACGCAGGGAATGGCGCAGCGCTTTGACAGGAGCATCAAATAACGCTGCCACAGACTGCAGCCGGCCTCAAGGTGCTGCTCTGCCAGCAGATAACACCGCCCATGCCAGGGCTTAAGCCGCGCCGCGAGCTGCGTTTGGGTATCCAGCCAGCACCGCTCTGCATCGGCAATATCACCCGCCGGGTTTTGCAGCCGCGAAGGGCGCCACAGCAGCAGACAATCCGAAATGGGGGTTAACAAATCATCGAGAATGCAGCGATATTCGCCCTTGGGCGCCCGGCGCCTGCAGCGGCTTATCAGCTCGCACAGCGCGCCATAGCCTGCCCGGCTTTGGGCAAGCAGCACAAAGGTGCCCTCCTCGAGCTGAAACTCACTGCCGACAATCAGTTTGATCCCCGCCGCCTTTGCCGCCACATGGGCCTTCACCACGCCGGCCACCGAACACTCATCGGTAATGGCGATGGCCTGATAGCCAAGGCCAGCGGCACTTTCCACCAGCTCGTGGGGGTGCGATGCGCCGCGCAAAAAGCTGTAATTGCTGATGGCATGAAGCTCGGCGTACATCAAAACCACCCCTGCAGATATAGCCCGGGCTCACCTTCGCGGCGAAATACCCAGCACAGGCCGCCATCGCTGTGACGGGCAAGGTAATAATCCCGCGCAGCGCCGCACCTTTCAGCAGTGCTTCCGAGGCTCTGGACAACTGAGTGTTCACGGTTCTGGACAACTGAGTATTCGCGGCTCTCACCTGAGTTTTTGTGACTTTGGACAACTGAGTTTTCTAGACTTTGGACACCTGAGTATTCGCAGCTCTGGTCACAGGCATTTCCACTGCTTTGGCCACCCGCGCATTCGCTCAACTGGTGACAGACGTTTTTACCCTTGCGTTTAGCGGATTTTCCACGACTGCCTTCACTGTGCCTTGTGCCAGTCCTTGTGCTGGCTTTTTCGCTATCTCTTTCGCTAATGCTTGCACTGGCTGTTTCGCCGCGCTCGATACCGCTTGTATCGTCGATTTGAGCGCCGCTTGTAACGCCGATGTTAGCGCCAATTGCATCGGCATGTTTGTCGCCGCAGCCGTCATTCTTGGGCGCAGCTTGCCACCAGGGTTCACGCAGCCGCTCCGGCCCGCGCAGCAGCACCACCTTTTCCTCATCAATCCGCAGCGGCGTGGGTAACAGCCAGGGTGGGCGACAGGCAAACCCCAGCCCGTCGATATGCTGCAGCAAGAAGCCGTTATCCGCCGTTTTTCCGGCCGCCATGGGATGAAGCTCAACGCACTGGGCCGGCAGCAGCGCCGAACGCGCGCCGAGGCGTTTTATCCTGCTTGCCCCAAGCCTTGCCTCCAGTCTTGCCAGCAGGCTAAGACTCGCCCTGTGACTGTCCTCCAGTGCGCTGCCAGGCGCCGCACTTCGCGGTACAAAATGGCAGCGCTGTATGGTCAGTGCCATCACAGGCGCAGCCAGCGAAAAGCGCTCCAACTGCAAGCGGCACAAAGCCAGCAGCCCCTCGGCGCTGTATTCGGCAAAAGGGTACGCCAGCGCAATACGGCTGTGGGACGCAGGATATATAGCTGAGCCTTCAGTCTCTAGGTCCTCAATCTTTAAGCCTTCAATCTCATGCCCCTGCATGTCATATTGGCGGTCAACATGCTCTACAGCGCGGTAATGCAGCACCAGCTCCAGCATCGACACCGCCAGTTGCCGCTGACGTAAAAACAGCGCGAGCTCCGTAAACATACGCCCAAGCACAAACACCAGCGCAGACAGACTTTCGGCTTCATGCAGTAACTCAAGCCGCTGAGTATATTGCTCCTGCGGGCTGTAAAAGGGCTGCGGATGCGGCTGCTTGCCGACAAGCCTTGAAAGCAGCAGCACCAATTCATTGCCAAAGCGGATCCCAAGCTCAGATGACGGCAGGGAAAGCAGCGCGCCGATAACATCAAGCCCCATGCCTTCAAGACGCATGAGCAATGCTTCCGGCAGCGGCAAAAAGGCCAGTGGACATGGCGCCAGCGCGGCGAGTGTGGCAGACGTAGGCTTCAGGCTAGCGTTCTTGCTCTGTCTCAGGCTCGCGTTCTGGCTCTGGCTATCGCCCCGGTTGTGACGGCGATTATCTGCGTTACCCTGGTACTTGCCATTATCTTTGCTGCGGTGTCTGTCGTTATCTTTGCTGCTGTTGCTGCTGTTGCTGCTGTTGCTGCTGCCAGCAGCCCTTGCCAGTACCCCGGCCGCCAGCGGCGTATCGGCAAATGCCATGGAAAATTGGCACCCCAGCGCCGAGAGCGCAGAGGCAAAGGCCGCTGCAAAGGCCTCCTCACCGCCAAACAGCTGCGCCATCGAGCCACTTTCAAGCAGCAGCACATCGTGGCAGCGCTCAAACATCAGCTCAGATGCCGGCGGCGGTACGACCCTGGCGCTGAAACTGTATCCATGCAGGCACAGCCAGTCACAACCCGCCTGATGCAGCGATGGCTCATCACGAAAAGGCTGCAGTGTATGACAAAGCTGGGCTGCGCTGCCCATGCTCTGCCCTTTACTGACACCAAAGCGGGCCGCCTGCGAACAGGCTTTTATCACCCCCGCGCGGGCAACATCGTACAGCACCAGCGGCGTCTCCTTCGAAAAGCCGTGAATATGGCGCAGATAATCCAGCTCCCACTGGGGCAGCCATACACCAAGCCAACGCATCAGTGCACGCCCCAAGGGCCCTGCACCACCCGCGGCGAACCCTGCTCGGGCAAATATCGGGCAAGCAGCGGCGAGAGCCCATCAAGCAGCAGGCTCTCCTGTGCCTGTCCGCCGCGCCGTTTAAGCAGCTTAAGTTCAAGCTGCCCGGGGTGCGTGGGCAAGCTGCTGCGCCTATTGCTAAGCAGAGACGGCGTGCCGCCTGCGGGGCTTATCCCCAGTCGCAGCGGCAAGGGATTACCCGCGGTCGGTTCATCCACCAGAATGATGGCCAAACAAGCGCCCTTTTCAGCCGCCAGTTGCAGGCGCCTAGCTTCGGTCAGCGTCAGCCTGTCGAGCCAGCCAAGCAGCAAGCGGCAACCACCGCTGCCAAGGCTTTGCTCCATCGCCCACAAGGTATCTTTGCGTGATGCAGGCGACACCTGACAAAAATGCTCAGGCCTGAGCCCATGTTGCAGCAAATACACCGGGTTAAGTTGCCAGGGGGCACCGACAAGCAGCACCGGGCAGTCACGCTCCCTGGTGAGCGTGCGCAAAAGCGGCGTCAGCAGCAGCAAGGATTGGGAGCCAGCAACGGGGCAACTGAGCTCACACACCCCATGACGCGGCCAGCCACCATCGGGCAAGGCCGCATCCAGAGCGGCAATGCCGGTGGAATATCCGGGCTCGCGGCAGGTTTCCTGCCCAAGCCAGATATCGGCGCGGCCCAGTTGGCCGGGGAGATCTTTTGCACTGGTTTTCATGGCTCACCTTTTTTTACTGCGCTGCCGAGGGCATTGATAAACCGCATATTTAATGCCGCATCTTTAACACCGCAGGTTTAAACGACATCGCTAATTGATCTTTTGAACAACAGTTACATGTCATCCCCCAGCCGCCTGCGGCATGTTCAGGCAGGCCACCTCGCTGCTATTCAGGCATGTGCTACAGCAGTTACCTAGCTGTCAAACTCGGCGCCGACTCAATTCAGAACTCAGTTCAAACTCAGACTAAACTCAAACAAAACTCAAAATAAGCCCAATAACTGTATATTTATACAGTATAGCTGGATTTTGCCATTTGCCAATCCTTTGGGAAGCGGATCTATGGGTGTATAATGAGAATAGTTTTTATTTGACAAGTCCCAGTTTCATGAAACTCCCCCATCACCCCGCGTTTGCCCGTCTGCAATGGCGTCTGTTCGGTTATTTTGGTTGCTCACTGCTGGTGATTTTGCTGCTGGCAAGCCTGATAGAATCGCTGGTGCTGCAACAACTGCTGATGCTGCCAAAAGAGACCCGACATCAATTGCAGCAACTGGCGCAGCAGGCCGAAAGCCTGGTGAAAGCCGGTGACAAGGCGGCGCTGGCGCGCTGGGAAGCGGCGCAGCCATTCAGTTTGCATGTGATTGATGCGAGGCTCGAGGGAGTCAGCGGCAGGCCCATTCACCCGCATTTTGTGTTCAAACTGCAGTTTTTACTCGGGCCGGAACAGGCTTTGGGTGATCGGGTACAAAAACCCCTGATAGGACTGCCGATTTACGCCAGTTTCGATGACAGTGGGCCACTGCTGCTGGCGGTGCAGCTTAATGCCGAGCTGCATCCGGCGCGGGATCTGCACTACAGCCTGTGGGCGATACGAGTGAGTGTGGGTCTGGTTTTGCTGTGGCTTTTCAGCCGGTTGCTGGGACATTACCTCATCCGGCCGCTGTCAACCCTGCAGCAGGGCACCCGGGCACTGGCCGGTGGTAATCTTAATTGTCGCATCGGTGAGCAATTTTCTACCGCCGAGCCGGAGTTTTATCAGCTGGCGCGGGATTTTGATGATATGGCGAGCGTTATCCAGCGCACTCTGGAAACCCAGCAGCGGCTTATCCGCGACATCTCCCATGAACTCAGAACCCCGCTGGCGCGGCAAAAACTGGCCTGTGAGCTGTTGATGGCCGACCTTACCCCTGAGCCCAGCAACAATGCAACAAACAAGCGCATGCTTGCCGAGACTAAGCCCAGCAAGAGCAAGCTTGAAGAGAGCAAGCCCGGCACGAACACACCAAGCCACTGCGCGCCGTATTTGCGGCGTATCTTCGATGAAAATCAGGGACTCAGCCAACTTATCGATACCCTGCTAAGCTACAGCCGCCTTGCCAGTGGTTACCAGCAGCCCAAGCCAAGCCGTTTTGACCTGCACACCCTGATGCAGACGCTGCTCCATAACGGCCATTTTGAAGCCACCAAGGGACAACAAATTCACTGGCTGGGGATTAAAAGTGCCACGCTTGGACCAGTGTCTGCTCCAGAGCAAGCGCCTGAGCCTGCTTGCGAGCCGCCCCTGATGCTTGAAACCGACAGCACCCTGCTGCACCGGGCGCTGGAAAACCTTATCCGCAATAGCCTCAAATACGCCGCGCCGCCCACAGGCGAGCCCTGCCGGATTGAGATAAGTGCCGAGAGTCATGATGACTGGCTGCGGATCCTGGTGAGCGACAACGGCCCGGGCATAAGCCGCGACAAACTCGAGACGCTGTTTCATCCCTTCACCCGCTTTGATGAGGCGCGCCATCAAAGTCAGGGCGGCTATGGGCTTGGGCTTGCGATAGTGCGCGAATGCATGCGGGTGATTGGCGGTGAAGCAAGCGCCACGCAAAGTCCGCAGGGCGGGCTGCAGGTATGTTTGATGTTGCCGCGGCGCTTTAAGGCGCTGGGCGCTTAACAAGCCCTAACAACGGCTTATTAACTAAGGCTTGGCGTGCGGGCGGCGGGCAGATTAGTATAGCCCCATGAAAGCATGCACAATTTACCGCACTTTTCCTGCGGCCTTATTGCATCTAACCCGGAGCAGCCCATGCGACGTCAGCGAGTCCAGATGATTGCCCCAGACGCCTTGCCTGCAGCGCATAAGCGCAGCAAGGCACAGGGCCGCCTGGCGCACGGCGCTGATAAAATAGATAGTGAAGCCGAAAGCGAAAGCAACAAATCGCTCTCACCGCAAAGAATTTGGCAGATTGTGACCCTTATCCCCGCGGGCAAGGTGCTGAGTTATGGCAAGGTGGCCGATCTGGCCGGATTGCCGGGCCGCGCCCGCTACGTATCCCGTGCACTCAAGCTGGCACCGGACTCACTTAACCTGCCCTGGCACAGGGTCATCAACAGTCAGGGCAAAATCTCCTTTGCAGTCAACACCCCCGCTTTTCGTGAGCAACAGGAGCTGTTGCGTCTGGATGGCGTGCAAGTGAACCAGGGCAAGATTGCGTTGTCTGAATATGAGTGGCAGCCTTGTCTGGCAACCCTGATGCTGCAACTCTCTTTTTAACGCCAAGGAATGTTATGCGTACATTTTTATACTCTCTTGCCTTACCTCTGCTGAGTCTCTCTTTTGGCACCACCGCAGCACAGCCTCAAAGTGCGCTCACCCCGTTCGAAGCCGACTACCGGGTGATGTATGGGGATATCGGGCTTGGTAAAGCGCACTTCAGCCTGCCCCAAGGCAAAGACAACTATTACGAATATCTGTTTACCAGCGAGCTGAGCCTGCTGATTTTAAGCGACGAGCGCAGCATCAAAAGTAAATTCCGCCTGACGGAACGTGGCCTCGAACCCATGGTGTTTAACCATCAGCGCACCGGCACCGGACCGGATTTCAGCGAGCAGGTGGCGTTTTTGAAAGACAAATCCATCGTGCGCAGCAACTACAAGGGCGAGCACGTGGAGCTGCCTTTTACCGACAAACTGTTTGATACCATGATGGTGCAGCTGCAATTCCGGATGGATTTGCTCGCCGGCAGCGAAAAGCTTGAGTATCACATGGTCAAAGACAACGAAGTGGATGAATACTCTTTCAAGCGGGTTGGGCCAGAAGCCATCACCATTGACGGCAAAACCTACAACACCCTGAAACTTGAGGTTATCCGCGACAATAACAAACGGAAAACCGTGGTGTGGATGGCGCCGGAGCTGGCGTATCTGCCGGTTCGTATGACCCACTTCGAAAAAGGCGATAAACAATTGGACGTGCAGCTGACCGGCTACCGCTTTACCCAGACGCCCGCAGCTGTCTCGGCAAATTAAAAGAGTTTATTTAATAAGTAAGGCTATCTGAACAGCGTTCTTTGCCGTAGCACGACAACAAAAAGGCCGGGATATACACCCGGCCTTTTTACTGTCTACTTTTCGTTATCGACTTAGTGTTGACTGTTTTTTGTCGTCTGCTTTTTGTTGTTTAAGTCAGTCAGGCACGCGCTGGCAATTCACGTTTAAGCAGTTCAAGTATGAGCGGTTCAAGTGTGAGCAATGCAGCTTGGCAGCGCAAACGCACAAATCAACACGCAACCTCAAAAAAACAGCCGCAAAACACGCGGCCGCAAACTGCGGTGAACGTCAGACTCAAGCCCCGGCGTCAGGCGCGCCAAACTGGCCGCCTGCCACTATCTCGCCTTTACAAAACAGCTGCCACTGCCCGGGCTGCATGATTTGCCAGGCCTCATTGCCGGTCAGTGGCCGGGTGGCTATTACACTCACCACATCGTCGGGGGTGGTTTCTTTGTCAAAATCAATCACCACTTCAGTATCAATCAATTTTGCCTTGCCAAACGGCGCCCGGCGGGTGATGTGACACAGGTTATTGGTGCAAAAGCTGAGCAGGTAATGGCCGTTGGAGAGGATCATATTAAACACCCCCAGCGCGCGAATGTCGTTGGCAAGACTCGCCACATAGGCAAACACCGCAGGCATATCACCGGGCCGCTCATCACCAAAGCGCTTAACCAATTGCTCCAGCAGCCAGCAAAAGGCCATTTCACTGTCGGTATCGCCAACCGGACGAAAACGGCGCAGCGCAAATTTCTCTTTGTAATCGGTCAATTGGCCGTTATGGGCATAAGTCCAGTTAAAGCCCCATAGCTCCCGGTCAAAGGGATGGGTGTTCTCCAGCGCCACACAGCCGCGATTGGCCTGGCGGATATGGCTGATAACAGTTTCGCTTTTGATGGGGTAGGACTTAATCAGCCGCGCGATGTGAGACTGGCTCGACGGACAGGCATCTTTAAAAGTACGGCTGCCCTTACCCTCGTAAAAGGTAATTCCCCAGCCATCCACGTGGGGGCCGGTTACCCCGCCGCGCTCGGCAAGGCCGGTAAAACTGAACACAATATCGGTCGGCACATTGGCACTCATGGCCAGTAATTCGCACATAACAAAGGCACTCAAAAAGACGCTCAAACAACAACTAACTGATTGTAACTTTGGCCCTTGGTATTGGGAATGGCACCGGCGCGGAAAATATTTAAACATTTGTTTGAAAAATGCTTGTATTCGGTGGCGCTTGGATTTACTTTTTTATGCGACACAGGTCTGACCACACACTATACTTGTGATCAGGATCGCTTGCATATGACCCGTCTGGAGAAGGGTTATGAATAAAGGAGAACGAGAGTGACTACCCTACTTTGGAGTATTGCGCTGCTTGTGGTGCTCGGAGCCTGCGCTTATCTGCGGGTTTCGCTGATGACCGCCACCGCTGCAGCTGCAATCGTAATGACCGCTGGATGGACCTTGGATGTTGTTGGCCTGTGGGGCGGCATCATCTTTTTGGCCCTCGCCCTGCCCCTGAACATCAGCAGCATTCGTCAGAGCCTGCTCACACGACCACTGCTTAAAGTGTACCGTGGCATCATGCCTGAAATGTCCTCTACCGAAAAAGAAGCCATCGACGCCGGTACCACCTGGTGGGAAGCCGATCTCTTTGCCGGTAACCCGAACTGGAAAAAGCTGCACAACTACCCGATTGCCCGTCTCTCTGCCGAAGAGCAGGCGTTTCTTGATGGTCCAGTGAATGAAGTTTGCCGCATGGTGAACCAGCATCAGGTGTCCCATGAGCTGGCAGACTTGCCCGCTGACGTGTGGCAGTACCTGAAAGACAATGGTTTCTTTGCGATGATCATCAAAAAGAAATACGGCGGCCTTGAGTTTTCTGCCTACGCCCAGTCACGCGTGTTGCAAAAGCTTGCCGGTGTGTCCAGTGAACTGGCCTCTACTGTTGGCGTACCCAACTCCCTGGGCCCTGGTGAACTGCTGCAGCACTACGGCACGCCCGAGCAGCAGGACCACTACCTGCCACGTCTCGCCAAAGGCCTTGAAGTGCCCTGCTTTGCCCTGACCAGCCCCGAAGCCGGCTCAGACGCAGGCTCTATCCCTGACTACGGCATTGTCTGCAAAGGCATGTGGAAAGGCGAAGAAGTACTCGGCATGAAGCTCACCTGGAACAAGCGCTACATCACTCTGGCGCCGGTTGCCACTGTGCTGGGTCTGGCGTTTAAACTGCGCGATCCTGAGCGTCTGCTCGGCGGCGAAGAAGAGCTTGGCATTACCTGCGCCCTTATTCCGACCGATGTGGAAGGCGTGGAAACCGGTCGTCGTCACTTCCCGCTTAACTGCATGTTCCAAAACGGCCCGACCCGCGGTAAAGACGTGTTTGTGCCCTTAAGCTTTATCATCGGCGGCCCGAAAATGGCCGGTCAAGGCTGGCGCATGCTGGTGGAATGTCTGTCGGTTGGCCGTGGTATCACCCTCCCATCCAACTCTGCCGGTGGCGTGAAAACCGCCGCGCTGGCAACCGGTGCCTATGCCCGCATCCGTCGTCAGTTCAAGCTGCCTATCGGTAAACTCGAAGGCATTGAAGAGCCAATGGCCCGCATCGGTGGCAACGCCTACCTGATGGACGCGGTAACCTCGCTGACCACCACGGGTATTGATCTCGGTGAAAAGCCATCGGTGATTTCGGCCATAGTTAAGTATCACCTCACCGATCGCATGCAAAAATGCGTTATCGATGCCATGGATATCCACGGCGGCAAGGGCGTGTGCCTTGGCCCCAACAACTATCTGGGCCGTGGTTATCAGGCAGCGCCTATCGCCATTACCGTGGAAGGCGCGAACATCCTTACCCGCTCGATGATCATCTATGGTCAGGGCGCCATTCGCTGCCATCCTTATGTGCTGGCCGAAATGGAGTCTGCGTTTGATAAAGACGCGCGTCAGGGTCTTAATAACTTCGACGCCGCCCTCTTTGGTCATATCGGCTTTACCATCAGCAACCTCATCCGCAGTGTGTGGATGGGCCTGACCGGCAGCCGTTTCTCCAACGCGCCCTACAGCGACAAAACCAAGCGTTACTATCAGCACATGAACCGCTTCAGCGCCAACCTGGCACTGCTGTCGGATCTCGCCATGGCCACCCTTGGCGGTAACCTCAAGCGTAAAGAGCGTATTTCAGCCCGTCTTGGCGATATGCTGAGCCAGTTGTATCTGGCCTCTGCCACGCTGAAGCGTTATCAGGATGAAGGTCGTCAGACTGAAGATCTGCCGCTGCTGCAGTGGGCTGTGGAAGATGCGCTGTTCAAGCTGCAAGCGTCTCTGGATGAGCTGCTGGATAACTTCCCGGCCGGTCTTGGCGGCGTGCTGCGCGTGCTGCTGCTGCCCTTTGGCCGCCCTATCAAGCGCCCAAGCGATGTGCTGGATCACAAGGTTGCCAAAATCATGCAAACCCCGTGTGCCAGCCGTGAGCGCCTCGGTCAGGGTCAATTCTGGGAAGCCTGTGATAACAACGCCGTTGGTGTGCAGGAACAGACCTTCAAGGACATCCTCGCCGCTGAGCCGCTGTACGACAAAGTCTGCAAGGCATCCGGTAAGCGTCTGCCCTTTATGTGGCTTGATAAAGTGGCCGGCGAAGGCAAAGCGCTGGGTATTCTGTCCGATGCCGAAATCGCCCTGCTGGAAAAAGCCGAGATTGGCCGCATGAAATCCATCAACGTGGATGACTTCGACCCAATCGAGCTGACCGCCATGACCAAAGCGCGCAGCAATCGCGAGCAGGCAGCATAAGCCAACCGCAATACCAATGAAAAAGGCGCCTAAGGGCGCCTTTTGTCTGTTCAGGGTTTTCTATCTTGAGTGGTCTACTCTCGGGGCACGGATACCAGCAATCATCAACGATATCCGGCCATCAACGCCGCATACATCCAGACTCAGGATCATGACCCTCGTTCAATTTCGTCGCTCAATGTCCTCGCTCAACATCCAGGGCATTAATACCATCAACTGAGTTACCACAGCTTGAGTCGTTACCATATTACTGCGGTACTCAAGCTTACTGAGCTCAGGCCCCGACGGGCTTGTTGTCGGGCGTATCGGGCTGGGGTGAACCACTCTCAGTGTTCTGCGTGTCGTCGCCCTCTAGCGGCGACTCGGTTTGCGCCAAAGCCTGCTGGCGCGCGTCCTCTTCGCGGGCGGCCTGATCACGGGCTTCTTTTTCCTGCTGCTCGCGCTCCTGTGACAGTTTGGCGTGCAGCTGCGCCTCAATCGGGATCAGGCTGATAAGCTCAATACCGGTGGCAGGGATTTCAGTAGAGGCGGTGATGATGTGCAGCCGCTCATTTTTAATGTACACCAGCGGCAACACACTATCGCCATAGCGGCGGGTGAACTCCACCATAGTAAAGCTTTCCCGCAGTGTGGTGCTTTTGAGGACCGCGCCCTTGGCCATCTGGCTGGCGATTTTGGCGTAAGACACCGCATCGCCAAACAAGCAAAGCCGTTTCATGTACTCTTCGGACGCGAGATGGCGGGCACTGGTCGCCCCTTCCATGTTATTCAGGCCAAAGACCTTCTCGGCGCCAAAATAGTCCTGATAATAAAAGCTCACCAGCGGGTTAAGTTGCCGGTAGGGCGAGACAATCAGTACCCGACCTATGCCGGTCAAATCAAGATACGTTTCAGCATGCTCAGAGGCGGGATTACCAAAATACACCGGAATATTGTCCATGCGCGCCAGACGAATGTTGTCCCAGTTGGTATCGGCAAGAATCACCTTAATATTCTTAGCCTTAAGCTGCTTGGCAAACTCACGTGAAAACGCCGATGCGCCAAACATCAACAGCCCCTGCGCAGGCTCCGCCTTCACCTTTAAAATGCGCGCCCAGGTGCCGGCGGTCAGGCTTTGAATAACCACAGTACCGATAATGATGGTAAACACCAAAGGCACAATCTTCTCGGCCCCCGGCACGCCCTGCTCTTCAAGCTTGATGGCAAAAAGCGATGACACTGCCGCCGCCACAATCCCCCGCGGCGCCATCCAGCTTAAAAACCACTTCTCGCGGCTGGTTAAACTGGTGCCTATGCCCGAAATCCACACGCACAAGGGACGCGCCACCAACATGGTGACCGCAAGTACGCCTATGCCGCCCCAGCCCAAATCGAGCATCGCCGAGGAATCAAGCCGTGCTGCCAGCAAAATAAACAAAGCCGAGATAAGGAGCACCGTCAGGGTTTCTTTAAATTCAAGAATATCGGCAATATCCACCCCGCGCATGTTGGCAAGCCAAATACCCATCACGGTCACAGTAAGGAGGCCCGACTCTTCCTGCAGCAGGTTTGAGCCGACGAAGGTGCCGAGCATCACGGTCAGTACCGCGGTGTTACGCAGATAATGTGGCAGCAGATCTTTACGAAGTACCCAACCCACCACATAGCCCATGGCAGCACCAAAACCAAAACCGAGCGCCAGAATTGAGGCAAAAGACGTCAGAATATGGCCAGTGGCATCCTGCGACGCAGCTATGTATTCAAACACCAGTACCGCCAGTACCGCGCCTATCGGGTCGATGACTATCCCTTCCCAGCGCAAAATACTGGCAAGCTGCGACTTGGGCCGCACGCTTCGCAGCATAGGCACAATTACCGTCGGGCCGGTTACCACCACCAGGGCACCAAAAAGCCAGGCCAGCGCCCAGTCAAAGCCCATAAAATAGTGAGTAGCAAGGGAGATTGCGACCCAGGTCGCCACCATGCCTATGGTGACCAAGTGGGTTACCATTCGGCCAATATCTTTGATTTCTTTAAAGTTAAGCGTGAGCGCACCTTCAAACAGAATAATGGCAACGCCCAAAGAGATAATCGGAAACAGCAGATCGCCAAACACGGCATCCGGGGTTAAAAAACCAAGCCCAGGCCCCAGCAACAGGCCGCACAGCAGCAAAGGTAAAATGGCCGGTAGCCTCAGTTTCCAACCCAGCCACTGGCAAAACAGCGACAGCACCCCAATCAGTGCCAGAATGCCGGTGATATGTTCAACCATAAAAGTGTCCTTGAACAGAATTCCATGAAATACAACAACCGCCGGGGCAGTCATCTGTGCCAGTTCCATCTTAACGATTTTTTAATGAACTGCCATCAGCTTGTACCGCACAGCGCCGCTTTAGCGCTAAAAATTAACAGCTTGATACAGCATAGCGCCAATTCATCAACAAAGATGACGGCGGAATATGGCAGCACATCACGGTACAGGCTTGCTGGTTTGACGCGGTCAAGAAAGCCACTGAGGCTGGGTTTATGGATGGTCACAGCAAGCGGGAACAAGCGAGTAGAGAAAATGATTGAGTAATAAGGTGCCAAGGAATTAGGAATGAAAAATGAGAACTGGGGAATGAAAATCAAGCGACAAAAACACAGGAGGGAAAAACAAAAAAGCCCAAGCGTTTAATAGCTTGAGCTCTTTTAGTATTGGCGGAGCGGACGGGACTCGAACCCGCGACCCCCGGCGTGACAGGCCGGTATTCTAACCGACTGAACTACCGCTCCCCAATCGGTGACGAAATATTACTGAGGCAGAATTCGCCGGTCAATGGCTTTTTTACACTTCCGCAATCAAGCGCGCAATTATTGAGCAGCACAAAATCTTAGCTCAGGTTTTCAATCAGTTGGCTGCCTGACTTAGTCATCTGGCAGGGTTAAATCTATGTCATCCAGCGTCTCTTTTACGCCCTTTTTGGCCTCTTCGGCTCGGGCTTCAGCGGCGGCTGCAGCAAGGGCCTTTTTCAGCGCCTGGCGTTTACGCCAGAAAATCAGTGCGCCAATGCCGAGCAGCAAGAGCACCAGATTCACGCCTATTAGTACCATCATGGCGCTTTCTTTGGCCTTGGCCTCTTCGGCGGCGGCGATGGCGGCCTCTTTGGCGGCAATCTCTTCCGGGCTTGGCGGCGGCGCCGGCGGCTCAATCAGGTTGAAAAACTGCTCCGGAAGACTGAGCACCACTTCGCGCCCGCCAAGGGTCGTGCTGAAGGCATCCCCCTTGATGCGATAACTGCCAAATTCGTGCGCATCCGGCAGGGTGAATTCGGTTTGCCCCTCGGTGAGCCCTGCAATACTCAAGGGCAGCTGTAAGCCCGCCGGCCCCACCATTTCAAGCTCAAGGTGAGTCTCTTCCAGCTTAAGCGCCTCGGCATTAACCTTGATATCAAGCTTGTAGGGCTGGGTGAGCGGATCTTCAGGTTCAATCAGCGACACTGAAATCGGATGAGGCGACAGTACAATTTCCGTTTCCTGCTCGCGCTCAAACACGTTGTTACGGGCCCGCACCATAAATTTATAGTGGCCCCAGGGCTGACTCAGATTGATTTTACCGGTGAACACCCCGTCGTCCGGCGCTTCATCGAGCGCTTCACCGTCGTCCTTATAACTTCCGACGGTAATAGTACCGGCGGCAAAGTTTTCATCTCCCGGCTGATGGTTACTCTCAAAACGGGCTGTCCACTCCACCAGATAATCAAGCCCGGGCATGCGAAGCCGCTCGTTATCGCCCATCAAGCGGGCAAAAATCTTCACTCGCTCGCCCTGAAACAGCGGCTGCGGCAGCGGGTCGATTTCAACCGACAATTTGCTCAGCATTTTAAGCGTTGAGCCTTCGACAACCCTTCCGGTGAGCTGCCAGGGCCCAGGCTGTGGATGCTCAATGCTGATGATGTCGCCGGTCACGCCATCGGTCCATTTAACCGTGTCGGGGTGACGATTGGCGTACCATTTACTGCCATCAGGCAAAATCACCACCACAGGCGCCGAGCCGTATTCGCGCTGCACCACCAGTGTCATGCTCTCGACCATATGGTCGATGCGAAAACGGTTTTTAAGCTCCCGCGCCTGCTCTTTGGGGACAGCATCTGCCGCCGGTGCCATGGTTGGCAATCCCAGCAGACCGAGCAACACGACTGCGCGCACTGTATTGAACAAGGTGATTATCCCCGCCAGAGGCATTTGCCCGATTTGCCTACCAAATCAAGCCGTTTTTCATGACATCCCTCTTCATCGGCCGTGGCGCGGACAACTTTAAGGGCAGGACGGTTGGCATCAAGACGAATGATGCCGCCATCGGACTGGCCGCCCTCATCGGCGTTCAGGTTAAACTTGGTCTGGCCGCCGGTCATGATGAGGTAGACGTCGGCCAGAATTTCGGCGTCGAGCAATGCGCCGTGGTAAGTACGGCGGCTGTTGTCTATGCCATAGCGCTTACACAGGGCGTCGAGGTTATTTTTCTGCCCGGGGTGTAAAAACTTGGCCACCGCCAGGGTATCGACCACGTTGCAGATGTCTTCAACCACCGGGCCACGGGGATTAAGCATCGAAAATTCGTGGTTAATAAAGCCCATATCGAACGAGGCGTTGTGTGCCACAAGCTCTGCGCCGTCGATAAACTCGATAAATTCGGCAGCTATCTGATGAAAGCGTGGCTCGTTGGCCACCCGCTCGTTGGTGATCCCGTGTACTGCAATCGCTTCTTCATCAATCAGTTGCCCCGGATTGATGTAGCGATGAAAGGTGCGGCCGGTCAGGCGGCGGTTGATGACTTCCACACAGCCCACTTCAATGATCCTGTGGCCAAGGTACACCGCCCCTGCCCCCTGGTTCATACCCGTGGTTTCGGTATCGAGAATGATCTGCCTTTCGGCGTTCGAAATGATATTCATAGGAAATTCTGGCCTTTATCAGGCAAAAAACAGTTATACTCGCGCCAAAGTGCGACTATGCCAAAACGCGACTATGGTAACAACTTGATGAGCGAACTGAAACAGATCCGGATTTACACTGATGGCTCCTGCCTGGGCAACCCCGGCCCCGGCGGCTATGGCGTGGTGATGATATATAAAGAGCACCGCAAGGAGTTATCCGCCGGATTTGCCCTCACCACCAATAACCGCATGGAGCTGCTCGCCCCCATAGTGGCGCTCGAGAGCCTTAAAGAGCCCTGCAACGTGGTTCTCACCAGTGACAGCCAGTATATGCGCCAGGGGATCACCGAGTGGATCCACGGCTGGAAGAAAAAAGGCTGGGTGACATCCAGTAAAACCCCGGTCAAAAATGTCGATTTATGGAAACGCCTCGATGCCGCCTCTGCCAAGCACACAGTAGACTGGCGCTGGGTTAAAGGCCATGCCGGCCATGAAGAAAACGAGCGCTGTGACACCCTCGCCCGCAGCGCCGCCGAAGCAAACCCCACCACGGTGGATGAAGGCTATACGCCGTAAACGCTATCTCGCGTAAGCCATTTGCCATGGCACTGCTCTACTGCAGCTCTATCAGGGCTTAAAACGGCGAGCGAATATCAAAAAAGTTCTGACAAAAGCCCACAAACGCCTCAGCAAGCGCAGTGGGCTGGCGGCTTTTATGGCGGATAAGATAAAACTGGCGCCGTAATGCAAGCCCCTCCACCTCCACAAGCGCCAGCTCCTTTCTGAGCAGCTCCCGCTCCAGCGCCAGATCCGACAGCACCCCAAGCCCGGCGCCCTGTTTGACCGCAAGCTTAATCGCATCGGCGGTGGAAAAACAAAACCGCGCCTCGGGGTGCAGCCCAAGCTCGTGGGCGGCGTTGACGAAATACTCCCGCGTGCCCGAGCCTTCTTCCCTGAGTACCCAGGGCTGATGACGGATGTCAGCGGCATTTACCACGGCATTGGCAAACGGATGGGCCGGATGGCAAAACACCTTAAGGCTGTCCTGATGCCAGGGGGTCACGTGCAAGCGCCTGTCCACGCAGTGGCCTTCAATAAAGCCAAGCTCCACATCAAAGTTGGCAACCTGCTCAATCACTTGCTGAGTATTGTGAATAGAGACATCTACCATGGCATCGTTATGCTGCTGACCAAAGGCCACCGCAGCGCGGGCAAGCAGATAATTACCTATGGTGGTACTGGCACCGACCTTAAGCTCACCGGCAAGCACTGAGGCTGCGCCGCTGAAAAGGCCTTCAATTTTTTGCGCCTGCTGCAGCAAATCCGTGGCAAGGGGCAAAAGCTGGGCGCCTTGGGCATTAAGGCTTAACCTGTTGCCGACCCGCTCGAAAAGCCGCACCGAAAGCTGCTTTTCAAGCTCGGCAAGCGCCATGGACGCCGCAGGGCTGGTCATGCCAAGAAGCGTCGCGGCACGGCCAACTTGACCGGCTCGGGCGATAGCTTCAAATACTTCAAGCTGCCGAAGGGTCATTTTCACCGGGTTTGTTCTCCCGTTGGGTTGCCCTGCAACTCAGCGCTGATTAACTCAGTGCTGATTAACTCCGCGCTGATCAACTCAGAGCAGATTAACTTAGAGCTGATTAACTCCGCGCTGATTAACTTAGAGCTGCTGTGCTTATTCAGGCTTCGGCTGCTGCGCCCGGCGCTGGTGGCCGTGGACCAACTTGGCTGTGACACTTTGCGTTTAACCCCAACAGGCGTAAGCGGAATATCAATTTTACGGGCCACCAGCAGATACAAACTGCCCGCGCCCGGCAGCCAGGCCTGCAATGCATCCTGCCAAAAGCCAAACCGCTCGGGCGAGCCAATCATGGGATGATAAAAAAAGCGCTCATCGCTGATGACCTGATAACCGAGCAGCCCCAGCCAATCACGCACCCGCGAGGGCAAAAAGAATCGTCCCTGCCAGGGAAAGCGCTCGCGATACGATGGCAGCAACTTGCCGGTAAAGAGTGTCGATAAGGGGTTACAGCCAACAATAAACAGGTATCCGCCACTGATAAGCAGCCGATCTGCTTCGCGAAGCACCCGATAAGGGTCACTCTCCTGCTCCAAAAGCAGGCTCATCAGCACCGCATCGATACAGGCATTCTGAAATGGCAATTGCGAAAAGCTCGCCTGCACCCCAAAGCCCGGCGCGCTGTCGAGGGTTATTTGATGGCCAATACTGCAATCGGACGAATCCAGACTCGCGGCCAGCGCCCCCAGTTTAAGCAAGTGATAGCCAAACACCTTGGGCCACCAGGGCGCCAGCGTCTGGTTTACGGCGTCCCGCACATGGGGATGAGCCGGTAAGGCTTGCCAGGGGCTAGTTTGCTCAACCATATCCAAAAGCGTATCTGAGTGGCGGGTGTCTGTAGCATATCTTAATTTTTCCGCAGATGTCAGTCAGATAGCCGTTAGCAGAAAGTTGAAAACTGTCGCGTTAACAGATTTTCACTGTACCTGACCAAGTCTTGATGCCACACTTCGGCCCGAATTCAGCGTTACGGAGGCACTTATGTTCAGCGTCAGTCCCATCAAGGCATTTCGCGACAACTACATTTGGCTCATCACACTGGCAGATAACCAGGCATTGGTGGTTGACCCGGGTGATGCGGCGCCTGTTATCGCTGTGCTGGAAGAGCGCGCCCTGACACTTAAAGGCATTTTGCTGACCCATCATCACAGCGATCACGCCGGTGGCATAGCTGCGCTTAAAGCCCGCGCGGCTGGGATGGCACAGTCTCTGACCGTCTATGGCCCAACGCAATCAAAGCACAGTG
The DNA here is from genome assembly GCF_018596335.1 of Shewanella jiangmenensis. Taxonomy (GTDB): domain Bacteria; phylum Pseudomonadota; class Gammaproteobacteria; order Enterobacterales; family Shewanellaceae; genus Shewanella; species Shewanella jiangmenensis. The sequence continues at coordinate 112,679 of NZ_JAHEPS010000007.1, forward strand.
ACCATGGCTGCCAGGACGGCGAGCGGATTGCTATCCCTCTTGCTGACAACAGTAGCCTTGGCGACAGCAAACCGGGCGATACGGCGGCGGATACCTTAACGTTGCAGGTGCTTGAAGTGCCGGGGCATACCCTGGATCACCTCGCTTTTGTGATTGATGATGCGCTTTTTTGTGGTGACACCCTGTTCAGCGGTGGCTGCGGCCGCTTGTTTGAAGGTACAGCTTGTGAGCTTTATCAATCACTTCAAAAGTTTGCAGCGCTACCTGACACCACTCGGGTGTTTTGCGCCCACGAATACACGGCCGCCAATCTTAAGTTTGCCCTGGCCGCTGAGCCCGATAATGCAGCGCTGACAGAATATGCCGCCGAGGTGGATAAATTGTGTGCAATGGGAATTCCAAGCCTTCCCAGCACCCTTGGCCGAGAACGCGCCATCAATCCATTTTTGCGCACAAATTCGCCAACTATCAGGCATTCGGTGGGCGATCGCTTCCAAAAAACGATCGATTCCGATCTTGAGTGCTTCACGCTTTTGCGCCAATGGAAAGACAACTTTTAACTTTTCGGGTACGATAGCCGCCAATTTTGTTCCACAAGGATTTGTTCCACAGCGTTCGATACACGCACACTCGTGCCGCGCACCAGCCAGGCAGGGCATCAGAATAGCAATAAAAAAACGAGGGTTGCTCTTTTAATGCGATATATCACTTACCTTTTAGCCGGGGGCGTTCTGGTGTTGTCCGGCTGTCAGAATACGGCCGTCACAACGACCGCCGAGCCCAAAGTGGCGAGCGAGCAGCCGCTTCTGGTGGACAAAATTCACCATGACGATCTGCACCACGATGAAGTGGTGACCGGATCAGAAGATCTCTGGAGCCGCATTCAAAACGGCATGCAGCTGGATCTGGAAAACGAAGCCTACATAGCACCGTATCGTAAGCGGCTGCTGGCCGATCCGAGGTTACTAGAGCAGATCTTCACCCGCTCCGAGCCGTTTTTGTACCACATAGTAGATGAACTCGAGCGCCGCGAGCTGCCGCTGGAGTTGGCACTGCTGCCCGCTATTGAAAGTGCCTTCGACCCCGAAGCCACTTCCCATGCCGGCGCATCAGGCCTGTGGCAATTAACGCCGCCCATGGCCCGCTATTTTGGCCTGAAGATGAACTGGTGGTACGACGGTCGCAACGACATAGTCGCCTCCACCAAGGCCGCCGCCGATTTACTCGAATACCTGTACGATAAAACCGGTAACAACTGGTATTACGCCATCGCCGCCTACAACAGCGGTGAAGGTCGGGTGCTGAGCGCCATCAAGCGCAACGAGCGTGAAGGGAAATCCACCGACATTTGGGCACTGCCACTGCCAAAGGAAACCCGCAAATACGTACCGAATTTGCTGGCCTTTGCCGATCTGATTAAAGATCCGGACAAATACGGCATTACCCTGCCCACTGTCAGCAACGAGCCTTACCTCGATGTGGTCGACGTCGGCAGCCAGATTGAGCTTAAGCTTGCCGCCGAGCTTGCCGAGTTACCTGTGTCCGAAATCAAGGCACTAAACCCCGGCTTCAACCAATGGGCAACGGCGCCCAAGGGGCCATTTCGTCTGGTGTTGCCTGTAGAAAAGGCCGAAAACTTTGTGGTAGCCCTGTCGCAGGTGCCGCCTGAAGAGCGGGTGCAATGGCGCAAATACGAAGTTAAGCGCGGGGAAAGCCTGAACATGCTTGCCAGCCGCTTTGGTACCACACCACAGGTACTCAAGCAGGCCAACAACATGAAAAACAATAACCTGTCAGCGGGTAAAACCCTGATGGTGCCGGCGAACAGCGCTACCGAATTGCTGGACTCAGCCACAACCCAGTTGGCCGCCAACAGCACCTATCAGGTAAAGTCCGGCGACAGCCTGTCGAAAATTGCCAAACAGCATCAGGTTAAAACTGCCGATTTGCTGCGTTGGAACGGATTATCGTCAGCAAGTGTCATTCGTCCGGGCCAGGTTTTGCAGGTCGCCAATGCGGCTACCAAAACCAGCGCCAGCGCAGGCGCAGCCAAAGCAAGCGCCATGACCTACAAGGTTAAGCGCGGCGACTCGCTGTCGGTGATTGCCGATAAATTCAATGTGCGGGTATCGGATTTGAAACACTGGAACCAGTTGTCAGGCAACAATCTGACCCCGGGCCAGACACTGACCGTGATGGTGAATTCATCCAAATCAGGCAGTTGAATGCGATAGCACGAGGCAGTTAACTTCTGGTTCCTGCTTAGCGTTAGGGTTCAGGGTTCAAGACTGTGCCAAACACTCAGCTCGGGACTATATAAAACTCAGTGCTCCGCCAGCAAAAAGCAGCCCCAGGGCTGCTTTTTCTTTAGCGCTGTTTTATAAGCTATTTTTCTATCGCTGTGTTTTTATCGGCGCGTTCTGATGAAGATCTTTTTAGACGATTTTTGTGCCTGGATTTTTTGATGAGCTTATTTGTGCTGAATTAATTAGAGACGGCTTCGCCGCGCTGCACCATAAACACCAGCCCTTCGGCGTCCAAAAACGCCTCTGCGCCCTCACCTTTAAGCATCGCCAAGGTTGACAGCATCCCCGCCGCCGATGCGCTTGGTGCAAGCACAGTGACTGAGCGCGGCGCAGTGGGGACCGGATAACCGGTTTGGGGCGACAGAATATGACCTATGCGTTTACCGTCCACCAGCAAAAAACGCTTGATGTCGCCGCTGGTGGCAAGGCCGCCACCTGGAAATCCAATAAGCCCAGCCGCGTTTTCGCGCCGCTCCAACGCCTTATTTACAGGATTAATACCTTCAACGCCAATCTGCCAGGGGTAGCGACTCGCGGCGATATCACCGCCAAGGTTTACCAGCACAGCAACATCAAACCCGAGTGATTTAGCATGGCGCTCCATCAACAGCAGCGCCCTGTCAGCGGCATACTCCTTGGCGATACCGCCAAAATCGAGGCTCATACCTGCGGGTAAAAAGAGTCGCCAACTGCCTTTGTCTTTGTAAAAGCGCAGCCTCTCAAAGCCGATGTGTTCAAGGGTAGCTTGAACGTCGGCATTTGTGGGGAGCCACTTTTCATTCAGGCCAAAGCCCCACAGGCGTTGTAGCGGCGCCACAGTAATGTCAAAAAGCCCACCTGATAGCCGGTAACCGTCGGCAGCAAACTGAAGCAGCCCCGCGGTTTCGGCATCAATGCAAATGTCGTTGCCTGCAAGGCCGTTGATGCGGTTAAGCTCACTGCCTGGCAAATAACGGCTGTATTTGGCTTCGATGCGCTTAACCTCTGTGATGGCCAGTTCTGCAAGCTCAGCAAGAGCCTTGGCTTGTAGATCACTCACACCGATAAACAGCAGTTCACAGTCGCTCGCCATGGCCTGAAAGCGAACCCGATGTGGATCCAAAGGCCGAATCGACTGGGTTAATGTTTCAATCATCTCTCAATTCCACGGATCTCTCAGTTCCAAGACTATTAGTTCCACGACTATTAGTTCCAGGAATAGTTAAGCTGCAGCATGGCGGCATTAAGCTCTGGGTACAAATCAAGCCCCTGAAGACCATCAAGGCTTGATGCCTCACCACTTGGCAGCTGGCGGTAATACTCAAGCCTTAGAGCAATCTCATCACCGTCTTTGAGGCGCCAGCCAGTTTTAAGGCCCAAGGTCCAGGTATCCATATCGCCGATGCGATAATCGGCGCTGATGTGCGGTGCTACCGGCTCGCCCTGCAACAGATACGGGGTAAAGAAATCCACGCCCTGTTGGCGATACGCCCGCAGATGGAGCTGCACGTAAGGCCCCATTTTGCCGGCAAAATAATGGCGATATCGGCCTTCAAGGGTGTGGGAATCAAGCCCCCAGTCATCAAGAGTAAAACGGTAGGAATACTCGGCCACGCCTTGCCTGAATGCCGTTTTGCCGAGCACGAATGCGCTTTGTTTAAGACGACTGTCCGGCCGCGACTCATAAAGGTAGTGACTTGCGTTGCCGCCACTATCCAAAACCGACACCAGCTTATAAGGATCATTAAGATAACCGCTTGAATAACCAAGGCCGTAATTGAATTGCACCAGGGTGGATTTGGTAAGGATTTGGGTGACGCCGAGCATCAACTCGCCAATGCGTTTATCGCCGACACCGCGCTCACGGCTTGAATCAAACGCCTGCCAGAAGGCTTCTTCATCGGCAAAGTCTTTACGAATCGCCATAGCGCTTAAGGGCACGGGTCTGCCGCCCACGGCATCAAACAGATCGTAGCCCAGGGCGCCTGAGAGGCTTAAGGTGGTGTTGTCTTTAAAAAAGCCCCACTCAATACCGCCATTCACGCCAAGCGACAGATAATCAAACTCTTTTGAGCCATAGACACCGGCGTTAACTTTGGTCGCGGTATCCAGCGTCTTCTGCCAGCCGCCAGAGAGCGACAGCCGCGTATCCTGAAAGGTGTCATCGAGCGGCGTGTCACCCGCCGCCACCTGATATTCGCCCTTGCCCGAAGGGCGGGTGAAGGTCTGAGCACTTTGCTGCGCTACCGCACCTGAGGCCGATGCGCCGGACAAGCTGTCGAGCACAATTTTGGCGTTAATGGATTCACTGTCGGATAAGGCCTTGGTGCCCGATACCACGCCTTCGATGGCCTGAACCCGTGCATCTTCACGATACCAAAGCAGCGCGGCATCGATTGCCCAGCCATCAATCAGACGTGCGAGCAGACTGCCATCATCGCTATCAGGCACTTGAATTAACGCATCATTTACCGCATCAGCGGCGCCAACTGCAGGTGTTTCGGTCGCTGACGCGTCAAAACTTATCATGGCAAGGCTTGAGAGGCAGATGGCGGCTGTAATGCCGTGCCTGTGCGGCGCAGGCGAAGTTGAAGAAGTTGAAGAAGTTGAAAAAGTTGAAGAAGTTGAAGAAGTTGAAGCAGTTGACGAAGAGACATAGTCATCCGGCTTTGCTTGTGTAAGACGCGGATTCACTTCATCCGCAACATGATTTACGGGCTCGTTAGGCTGTGAGGCTGGAGACAGTGAGGCTGGCATCAGTTGCATCCGCAGCCGCCTCCGCCAAAGCCTCTGCCGCCGCTGGCGCCTTCTTTACTGAAATACACATGGTCGTCGAGGGCAAGGTCCGTCGCTTCTGCGCCAAGCTGCATATCCTCGCGGGCAAACTCGCCCTTCTCCCATGGCTGCAGTGTGGTGCAGCCGCCAAGGAGTAGCAACACCGCTGGGAAAAAGATTATTGTTCTGAACTTCATTGAGGCTGCTCCAGCAAGGTTACAAGCTCAGCTTCATACTCGCTTGCCCGCTCGGTAAAAAAGCCCACATGGCTTTTAACGAGTTTTCCGGTTTTATCAAACACAAAGCTTGATGGCATGCCCTGCAAATCAAAACGTCTGGCCACCTCGCCTTCGCTGTCATAGCCAATCACAAACTGAGGCTTCAGATCATTAAGGAACGCTGTGGCATCGTCTTTGTCGGTATCAAGATTAATGGCGAGCACCACCAGCCCCTTATCCTTGTAGCGACTGTGCATCTCATTCATCCAGGGGAAGGATTTTCGGCACGGGCCGCACCAGGAGGCCCAAAAATCCACGTACACCACCTTGCCGCGATAATCGCTGAGGTTTAACACCTTACCCTCAGCATCCACCACCTGATGCTCAAGGCTCGGCGCGGCAACAGCGTGAGTGGCAAACCCCATCATAAGCAAAGTCACCACGGCCAGGGAGACCAGTTGCATTCGGGACTGCGGCGCAAAAAATGTAGCAAAATTCATGGTTGGCTCTCTGGCGTGTGCTCTTGCGGTCTCACTAATTGGCACAGAATTGTCTTTTCATAAGCTTAAGGATTTATTAACTATCAGGGAAGTTTTTAAGCTATCTCTTAACCTTATCTTCTGGCGGCACTTATCCTCTGGCGACGCTTAATCACCGAGCAACGTTTAGTTCGCGGCATAAGCTCTGCAGCTCATGCCTTGCCTTAAGCGCTGCGGCTGTACTTGCGCCTGATGCGAGATATGCTGCCAACAGCTGGACGATGTAAAAACCAACACCTGCGACATTCTGACCCACCTCACCAACAAAAGTTTGAGCCAGCTCATGTTGCAGATATGTAAGACCTTTGTATGGGCACACGTCAGGTAAAAGCTTGACGTGTATCAATATGATGACCAGCCCCCCTTTCTACACTTTTCCTGAAATGTCGTGCATGCGAAAGGCATGTTTACAACGTAAAACAAGAAAAGGTCATCACCATGGATACACATGCAGCCCTCTACGAGCAAGGAAAGCAGCGGCTTGAAACCCTGCGTTCCCTGCCAAGGCGCCACGAGGAGACCCTCTTTGACAAGATGGCTCAACATGGCATTACCCGTCGTGATTTTATGAAATGGAGCGCCTCGGTTACCGCCATGCTGGCGCTGCCTCTGCCGTTCTCAAATCTGGTGGCGGAAGCCGCCGAACTGGCCGATCGCGTGCCGCTCATTTGGCTGCACATGGCCGAATGTACCGGCTGCTCTGAATCCCTGGTGCGTGCCGATACCCCAAACCTGGATACCCTGATTTTCGACCATATCAGCCTCGAATATCACGAGACCCTGATGGCCGCCGCCGGCTGGCAGGCCGAGGAAAACCTCGAGCACGCGCTGGAAACCTACAAAGGCAACTACCTGCTTGCCGTCGAAGGTGCCGTCCCCACCGCCAATAACGGCGCCTTCTTAACTGTGGGTTGTAAGGGCCACACCGGGCTTGAAATCATCAAGCATGCCGCCGAAGGCGCGGCCGCCATTGTATCTGTGGGTACCTGCGCCTCCTTCGGTGGTGTGCAGGCCGCCTACCCCAACCCCACAGGCGCCAAGGGCATACACGAAGTGGTCAGTAAGCCGGTGATTAACCTCGGTGGCTGTCCGCCCAGCGAGAAAAACATTGTCGGCACCCTGATGTACTTCATCATGTTCGGCAAACTGCCGGCGCTTGATATGTTCAACCGTCCAAAATGGGCATACGGCGCTCGGGTACACGATAATTGTGAACGCCGAGGCCGCTTCGATGCCGGTGAATTTGTTGAAGAATTTGGCGATCACGGTGCCAAAGAGGGCTACTGCCTCTACAAGGTGGGCTGTAAAGGGCCTTACACCTACAACAACTGCCCCACCGAGCGTTTTAACCACCACACCAGCTGGCCGGTGCTCGCCGGTCACGGCTGTATGGGCTGCTCCGAGCCCAACTTCTGGGACGACATGGCCGACTTTGAGAAACCACTCGGCAGACAACTGTTGCATGGGCTTGATGCCACCGCCGACACCATAGGCGCCGTCATTCTCGGTGCCACCGTGGTCGGCATCGGCGCCCACGCCGTTGCCAGTGTATTTGCCCAGGCCAAAGAGGACTAAATCATGAGCCAACGTGTTGTTATCGACCCCATCACCCGCATCGAGGGCCACTTGCGCATCGAGGTCGAGGTAGATGAGAACAATGTCATTCAGAACGCCTGGTCCTCTTCCACTCTGTGGCGCGGCATCGAGGTTATTCTCAAGGGCCGTACCCCCATGGACGTGGGGCTGATTGTGCAGCGTATTTGCGGCGTCTGTACCTATTCCCACTATCGCTGCGGTACCGAAGCGGTGGAAAACGCCCTCGGGGTGAAAATTCCACTGAACGCAAAGTACCTGCGCTCATTAATGCAAACCTCGCTCTATATGCACGACCATATAGTGCACTTCTATCACCTCCACGGCCTCGACTGGGTCGATGTGGTCTCTGCGCTCAGTGCTGACCCTGCCAAGGCGGCTCAGGTGGCGCTCAAATACACTGATAAGCCAATTGCCGCCGGTGAAGGCGAGCTTCGCGCTGTACAGGAGCGGGTAAAAGGCTTTGTGGAAAAAGGCCAGCTCGGCCCCTTCGCCAACGCCTACTGGGGTAATGGCACCTATAAGTTCACCCCCGAGCAAAACCTGATTGCCCTGTCTCACTACTTAAAAGCGCTGGAAGTGCAGCGGGTTGCGGCCGAGATGCTGGCCATTTTCGGTGGCAAGCAGCCTCACCCACAGTCTTTGGTGGTGGGCGGCGTAACCTCGGTACGTGACATGTTAAGCCCTGCCCGCTTGCAGGAGTGGAAGCAAAAACATGCTTATGTCACCGACTTTATCAAGCGTGCCTATCAGGCCGATATAGTCATGGCGGCCGAAGCCTTTGGCACTGAACCTTCGGTACTTGGCGGCGTGAATGTGAAAAACTTCCTCGCCACCGACGATTTTGTGCTCTCCGGCGGCGAGTACATGTTCAATGGCGGCGTGATAATGAATGGCGATCTGGCCGGTGTCAGCGACATTAATCCGGATTTGATTGCCGAGGACGTAACCCACGCCTGGTACAGTGCCGACAAGGCGCAGCACCCCTACGATGGCACCACAGTGCCAAACTACACCGGCTTTGTGGAGCGCGACACAGTTTACGGCAAGCTGCCGACTCTGGATGGTGATGGCAAGTACTCCTGGGTGAAATCCCCTCGTTACAACGGAGAGCCTGTGGAAGTAGGCCCACTCTCAAGCCTCTTGGTAAGCTACGCCCGTGGCAACAAGGTGGTTGTGGATGCGGTAAATGCTCTGCTCGCCCGCACAGGTCTGCCGGTAGAGGCGCTCTTTACCACCCTCGGGCGCACTGCCGCACGCATGCTGCAAACCGTGATTGTGGCCGATGAAGGCCTGCGTACCTTCGATGCGCTTTTAACCAACATTCAGTCCGATGAAGCCACTTACGTGAAGCCCGAAATCGACCCAGCCAAGGAGTATGTGGGTCATGCGATGATTGAGGCGCCGCGCGGTATGCTCAGTCACTGGATCCGCATCAAAGGCGGTAAGGTTGAGAACTATCAGGCGGTGGTGCCTACCACCTGGAACGCCGGTCCCAAGGATGCCAACGGCAAGATTGGCCCCTATGAAGCCTCGCTGATTGGCCTCAAGCTTGAAGATCCTGCCAAGCCGCTGGAAGTAATTCGCATCATCCACTCCTTCGACCCCTGCATGGCATGCTCGGTACACGTGATGGACTTCAAGGGCGCGAGCCTGTCTGAGTTCAAGGTGTCACCCAATGGCGCTTCAGGGTATTAAAGAAACGGAGGCAGTATGAACACGCAAGTCAAGACGCCCCTGGGGGGCGGCAGCACAGCGGCACATCACACTGGCCAGCAACATGGTGATGAATATGAGCGGACCTTTATCTTCACCGCCGCCATCCGCATCTTCCACTGGTTAAGAGCGCTGGCGATTTTGGTGCTGGTGGTGACCGGCTTCTACCTCGCCTGGCCGTTTTTGGTCGCGCCCGATTCCACCGATGTACTGGTGCAGGGCTGGGTACGCTTCGGCCATCTGGTGTTCGGCTTTGTGCTGTGCGCCGTCACCCTCGCCCGCGCTTATCTGTTTTTCTTCAGTAAGCACGACATCGAGCGGCGCTCCATGCGCGATGTGCTAAGCATCAACAGTTGGATAACCCAACTTAAGTCCTACCTCTGGATGGGTAAACTCAATAAGGCGGGTGTGTACGGGCCGCTGCAATTTGTGACCTACTTTGCGATTTCGGTAATTGCCGGCGCAATCTGCATCACAGGGCTGATACTTTATGCCAATGTTTACCATGAAGGCATGGGCGGCATGCTGTGGGGCACGGCAAGCACCCTCACTGCCTGGATGGGTGGCCTCGCCGAAGTGCGGCTGTGGCATCACTACTTTACCTGGGTATTCATTGTGTTTGTGGTTATCCACGTTTATATGGCTGTGTGGACAGGTATTCGCTTCAAACACAACTCGGTAGACTCCATCGTCTCCGGCTACGACTACCATAAGCATTGATGCCGCTTGCGCCATGCCTAATCCAGGGAGGATAAGCATGGCGCTGTTTCTGTACCCTACTTGTACACACCGCATTTGGTGACGCCCACTGACGGGCTACTGGAGGAGAAAGGATGAAAGTCCTGCTACTCGGAATAGGCAATATCCTGTTCGCCGACGAAGGCGTGGGCGTGCATTTCGCCAATTATCTCGCTGAAAATTATCGTTTTACTCACCCACAGCATTCCCTTGATATTCTTGATGGCGGCACCCTGGCTCAGGGCCTTACTCCCATCATTGCCAAATACGACCATCTTATTGTTTGCGACACAGTCAACGCCCCGGGCGTGATGCCGGGGGAAGTCTATTTCTTTGATTTTGATGCCGCCCCTGCCGAAATCGACTGGCAAGGCAGCGCCCATGAAGTGGAAATGCTGCAAACCCTCACCATGATGGAAATGCTTGGGGACAGGCCCAAAACCTTTGTGCTCGGCGTTACTCCCACAGTGCTCGAGCCTATGCATATTGGACTGACTCAGGACTTACTCGCCGCCATTCCCGTGATGGAAAAAGCGCTGCTTGCCCACCTGAGCAGCCTTGGTTTTAACAGCCAAAGGGTGGCTGACAACACCATAGAAAGCCTGTTCCAGGACGCCATTTACCGTGAGGCCAATACGCCATGTCTGCCATAACCACGACTCCTGCTGATACAGTCCCAGACGTAAAACCGCTGGATACCCATCAAGGGGTGAAACCGGTTCGATTCGAATTCGATACCTCGCGGCAGGTGCCCTTTTACCAGGCAACCCTGCAGAGCCTGATTACAGATAGCCAATATCAGGCACTGGCACTCGACGCCGGAGCGAGCAAGCTTGAGCGCGGCTACCGTTATTGGCTGCACGCCCATGGCGAGCAGACTGAGCTTGGTGCCTTTGCCGATAGTCTGGCTCAGGCATTTCCGCTGTCGTGTTTTTTGCTGGGTGCCCGCGTTTGTGCTGCTGATGATGAGGCAAATAAGCCGCTGCCGCCCCAAATCGACAGTGCGCATACCATCGATACGCCAAAGCTTGCCTTTTGCGGTCACTGTTACCCGCGTTTTGGCGACAACCAAAGCCCTGAGTTTGGCAAACTGGATTTAGTCTGCCCCCATTGCCATGGCGAACAATTCAACCATAGCGGCGAGCAGACTCAGGCAAGGCACGCAAAAGCGCCGACGCTGGATGAACTCAAGGTATTGGCCAAAGCCGTCATCGGTGGCGATACCACAACACTTGATGCCACTACGCTTGAGTCCAGGCGCTACAGCCTTAAGGGCAGCGCCCAGCGTGATACGCTGCTTGTGTGTAACCCAAACAGCCTGCCGGGTCATTTGCTAGCCTCTGAGGCCGACGTACTGGCGCTCTCCAGCATCGAAAAACCCAGACTCAGGCTGATGCCCATCCCCGAACATGGCAGTCTCTGTGCTCCCAGTTATCGGGTGCGTTTTGCTGCGAGCCGCGCCGAGCTGGTGCTGTGTGAGCTGCTGCGCGTTAAAGGCATCGATTATCTCTTTATTCAGGACACAGACAGCACCCCGGAGCTGTGCGCCATCGATGGTCGCTGGCACTGTATCAGCGAAGCCTTAACTTCAGCTGGCGCGACCCAATACACGGTGTTAGCGCCCGGAGTAACGCTGGCGCACAACATTGCCAGCAGCAACGGCGTTATCGCTCAGGCCCATGGGCAATCTGTGTCGTTAAGAAAAGACCAGCACTCTGCATCAGGCTCGGTGAAAGGGCCTGCACTGCTCTCACTCAAGGGCCTCACCGGCAAGAGCGGCAAAGCGCTCGCCCACCACGCCAGCCTTTACCTTGGCACCGCCGGCCCACTGGAGATAGCCACTGTGGATGGTCAGGGCAAAGAGGAAGTGTTCTTCAGCCAAACACCGCTGCCGGACAACGGTTACGACATCTATCGACTGCTGATGGAGAGCCCCCAGCGCACCGTGCTTGAAAAATTCAAGGCAAGCTTCCCCCAGGAGTGCCTTGCCATGCTGGATATCAGCTTTTCGCCCACCATGGAGCGCGGCAACCTGCAGGGGCTGTGGGCCATGGGTGCCTGCATCCTCGGCCTCGGCCTTGGGCGGGAAAAACCCTCAGTGGCCTTTTTGAGTGACGTCCTCATCAGTGAGGCACAGAAATTCCGTGGTCAAACCGCTCCCCGTATCGACTATCCGCTGATCCGGGGTGAGGCGCTGCGCTCGATTAACTGGTGCAAGACCCTCGGCACCCTGATGAGTTTTCGTCTCGCCGGGGATGAAGACAAGCCCAAGCTCGCCTTTGCCATGATGGACTCGCTGGCCGACTATCTTGCCAACTGGATTGAACATCTGGATCTGAATGTCGGCATTCGCAGTGTGTATGTCAGCGGCAGTGAGCTTGCCAATCCGGTTCTGGCAAAACGGCTGTGGCTGCGTTTGGGAAAGAACTTCCCTATCGAGACCAATCCCGAGCGGGATCTCGATGGCGCCATCTTCGCCATCGGCGCCCTGCTCACCCAGACACCAAGGCGTTTTGGCGCGCTGGGGCGCGAGGCACAGAGTGCCGATGCCAGTCAATGAACCAGCATCAACAGCCAGCTAAGGAGTGGGAATGAGTGTCGGCATAGCACTGCAAATTACCGGCATAGTGCAGGGGGTGGGGTTTCGCCCCCATGTGTTTCGTCTCGCCCATGAACTGGGGCTTGGCGGCAGCATACGCAACGATGCCGATGGGGTGTTTATCCGCCTTAAAGGGCCTCAGTACCGGCTCGATGACTTTATCGCCAGCTTAAGGGCCTCGCCGCCACCACTGGCCCGCATCGATGCCTTCGAGATCCTCGCCGACGATGCATTGGATCTCGATGAAAACCACTTTGTTATTGAGCAAAGTAAGGCAGGCGGCGAGGCGCAGGTGGTGGTGTCCCCCGATAAGAGCATGTGCCCCGAGTGTCTGGCGGATATCAACAATCCCGACGATCGCCACTATCGCTACCCCTTCACCAATTGCACCAACTGCGGCCCGCGCTACACTCTGATAAAGGCCTTGCCCTACGACAGAAAGCACACCTCCATGGCCCAGTTCGCCATGTGCCCCGAGTGCGAAGCCGAGTATAAAAACCCGCTGGACAGGCGCTATCACGCCCAGCCGGTAAGCTGCCCACGCTGTGGCCCGGGTCTTAGCCTCACCACACCCGACGGCGCCCTTATCAGCAGCCAAAATGATGTCTGCATGGATGAGTGTGTACGTTTGATTAAAGAAGGGGCCATCTTTGCCATCAAGGGCCTGGGCGGCTTTCATCTGGTGTGTGATGCCACCAACGAGGCCGCGGTTGAGCGCTTAAGAGAGCGCAAAGTACGTCCGGCCAAGCCGCTGGCAGTGATGGTAAACGACCTGGATATGGCCAAGACACTCGCGTTGGGCTCAGAGGAAGAATGGCAACTGCTCGAATCCCGCGAACGGCCGATTGTGGTGATGCGAAAGGCCACTCGTCCGACATCAAATCTTGGCGAGGCGCTTTCAGACACAGCGCAACCCAGTTTGGCAAAAGCAGTAGCGCCCGCCTTGGCCGAGGCGGTTGCGCCGGGAATAGACCGCATCGGGTTATTTTTGCCCTATACCCCACTGCATGCGCTGCTTTTAGACGCTCTTCGCAGACCGATTGTGGCCACCAGTGCCAATCGCAGCGGCGAGCCGATTATTATTGAAGCATCTGATATTCATAGCAAACTTTCGGGCGTAGTGGATTATATCCTCGACCATAACCGCCCTATTGTCTCAGGCTGTGACGATAGCGTGGTGCAGTGGTGCGCGGGGCAGTTGCAGGTTATCCGCATGGCGCGGGGCTACGCCCCCATGGCGCTGCACTCACACGCGGCGCTGTCACAGCAACTGATGGCGGTCGGCCCGCAGCAAAAAAACACGTTGGGCTTTGGCGTGGGGCATAACCTGTTTTTAAGCCCCCATATTGGCGATCTCTTCAGTATCGAGGCCGAAGACTACTTCATTCGCACCCTGCAAAGCTTTAAAAGGCTCTATGACGTTAATCCGACAAGCGTGATTGCCGATAGTCACCCAGACTACGCACCGAGCCGCTTCGCCAGAAACTATGTTGCCAGAGACTATGCTGCCAGAGGCTATGTCGGCAGTGCTGACACCATTGAGGCGCATGAGACAGCGACCGGCGTGCAGGCGCGGGAACTTGTCACAGTGCAGCACCACTTCGCCCATGTGCTCTCGGTCATGGCGGTGAATAACACCACTGGCCCGGTACTTGGGTTCAGTTTTGATGGCACCGGCCTTGGGGATGATGGCAGCCTGTGGGGCGGCGAAGTCATGCTCTGCACCGCCACCGACTATAAGCGCCTCGGCGGCCTGATGCCCTTTGCGCTGCCAGGGGGCGATAAAGCAAGCCACGAGCCCTGGCGCCTGGTGATAGCGCTTTTGCACGATAGTGTGAGCGCCGAGACACTCTCAAGCCTTGGGTGCTTATCGCACCTCTCTCCTGCGGCCCTTGGCAATCACATCAAGGTTGCTGCCCGTAGCCATGTTCTGAAAAGCTCCTCCATGGGGCGGCTTTTTGATGCCGTCGCGGCCCTGCTTGGGCTTTGCAATCAGATTCAGTTTGAAGGCCAGGCCGGTATGCTGCTGGAAGCTGCCGCCGCGCGGGCCAATGCTAATTCGGTTAACCTAAACGAAGCGCAAACAAATACTTTTTCAACAAGCACGGTTTCAACAATCGCTGCTTCAACAAACACGGCTTCAACAATCGCGGATTCAACAGCAAGGGCTCAAGCAAACAAGGACCAAGTGACACAGCGGCTGTTTGCAGCCTTTTTGTCGTCGAATGCAGGCTCGAATGCAGACTCTTGCTTAGAGAGTGGCGTAGAGATTGACTTAGAGACTGGCGTCAGCAAAAACCTAACTCACTGGAATGGCGCGGCGCTCATGAATGCCATGTTGCACGAGCTGACTGAACTGACCCGAAGCAACACAGATGCGGCAGAATTCGCCTCGGCTCGCGACACCCTCGCCGCCGCTTTTATCGACACCATTGCCCTGGCTATCGCCGATACCGCCAAACGATTCCCCAAGCTGCCAATCGTGCTCACCGGCGGCGTGTTTCAAAGCCGCACCCTTGCCAATGTGACTTATGAAAAGCTTATCAACGCAGGCCATACTGTGCTGCCCTGGGGAGAGGTGCCGGTGAACGATGGCGGCATTGCCCTTGGGCAACTTTGGTACGGCGCTCACATTTTTGCCTGAAAGCTGCGCCAGTTTGATCCGCCCTCACTAAATGCTGATGCAGGTCAAACCGGCGGTTAACAGTTAGTAGCAAAATTGTCAGAAATACCAACAGGAGATCCCTACCATGTGCCAGGACTGCGGCTGCTCTTTGCCACGCTTCGGTATGCAAGCCTCCCAACATACACACGCCGCCAAGGCGCCCCATGGGGCGCTAAGCACTAGTTCTCATGAAGACCTCAGCACAAACCCGCAGCTGAGCGATGCCAAAACCTTGTCGGTTATCCATAAAATTCTTGATAAAAACGATGTGGAAGCAGCCCATAATCGGCGCCATTTTGAAGCGAGCAGGATAAGCGCCTTTAATCTGATGAGTAGCCCCGGCAGCGGCAAAACTACCCTGCTCGAGCACCTTTCTGAATACACCTCCATCCCCTATGGCGTGATTGAAGGGGATCTGGAAACCTCCAAAGACGCCGACCGCCTGATTGCCAAAGGTATAGACGCGATTCAAATCCAAACCGGCAGCGCCTGCCACCTCGATGCCTTTATGGTGCACGGTGCCCTGCATCGCTTAAACCAGAAAGAAGGCAGCATCGCCTTTGTTGAAAACGTCGGTAATCTGGTCTGCCCGGCCAGTTACGATGTGGGCACCCACCGCAGCGTAGTGCTGCTGTCCATCCCCGAAGGCGATGACAAAATCGCCAAGTATCCGGTAATGTTCCGCCGCGCCGATCTGGTGCTTATTACCAAGTGCGATCTGGCGCCCTATTTCGATTTTTCCGTTGAAGATGCCAAAGCGGCACTGATGGCGCTTAACCCCCACAGCCCAGTGATTGAAATCTCGGTAAAAGATGGCCGCGGCATGCAGGAATTTGCCAACTGGCTTCAGGCCGATCATCAGGCGCGGTTTGATGCCGTGAAAACCGCGCCATTATCAGCATCTTCCACATATTCAGCAGCTTCAACCCATACCGCGGAGGAATGCTGATGTGCCTCTCAGTCCCTTCTGAAGTGGTTGCCCTGCACCCGGATGAGCAGGCTATAACGGTCGATACCCTCGGCGTTCGCCGTAAAGTGAGCCGTCATCTTCTCAGCGAAGATATCCAGATTGGCGATTATGTGCTTATCCATATCGGCTTTGCGATGAATAAAATTGATAAAGAAGATGCACTGGAGAGTCTCAAGCTTTATAGGGAAATAGCCGCCAAACTGGAGGCTGAAAATCATGTCTGATCCAGGCAGTAATTCAACCACCAATGAAACTGACTCACTGCCATTAAAGACCCTTTATGCAGGTTTCAGGGACGCCGCCACCATCAGGGCGCTGGCATCCAGCATCAATCAAGCGGCCCAAAAGCTCAGTGAGCCTTTGTACATCATGGAAGTGTGCGGCGGCCATACCCACACCATCATGAAATATGGCCTGCTGGGGCTGATGCCTGAAAATGTGCGCTTTATCCACGGCCCGGGTTGCCCGGTCTGCGTGATGCCAAAAGAGCGTATCGATCAGGCCATTGCCCTTGCCAGTTTCGATGGCGTGATTCTGCTGACCCTCGGCGACATGATACGGGTGCCGGGCTCCAAAGGCAGCCTTGCCCATGCCCGCGCCAATGGCGCCGATGTGCGCCCCCTGTACGACCCACTCGATGCCCTTGCCATCGCCCGGGATAATCCGGATAAACAGGTGGTGTTTTTTGCCATAGGTTTTGAAACCTCCACCCCGATGACTGCTGTGCTTATCAAAGAGGCCGAAGCGCGGGGTCTCGATAATTTACTCTTTCATATCAACCATGTGTTGGTGCCGCCCGCCATCGATGCGGTGATGGCCGAGCCTGCCACCAAGGTCAATGCCTTTATTGGCCCGGCCCACGTGAGCGTGATAAGCGGCGCCAAAATTTATCGGCGCGCCGCCAGGGTGCATGGCACCCCTGTGGTGGTGAGCGGGTTTGAGCCGGTGGATGTGATGGAGTCCATCCTGAGGCTTATTCAACTTAAACTTCGCGCTGACGCTTCGGCAGAGGCGCAAGTTGATATCCAGTACAGCCGCGCAGTCACCGAAGAAGGCAACCTCGCCGCTCAGGCGCTGGTGGATGAGTATCTTGAGGTGCGGGACAGCTTTCGCTGGCGCGGCCTTGGCCCCATCCCCCGCTCGGCACTGAAACTCAAAGACAGTTTTGCCCACCGCGACGCCGAAAAAGCCTTTGCCGGACGTTTGCCGGTGCAGCAAATCGATGACCACAAAGCCTGCCAGTGCGGCGATATACTCCGGGGTCTTGCCAACCCCATGGATTGCAAAGTGTTTGGCCGGGGCTGCACTCCACAAACGCCCCTTGGCAGCTGTATGGTGAGCTCGGAAGGCGCCTGCAACGCCTATTACCGCTATCAGGGCTTAACGGAAACGGCCTGAGCAGCAGGCGCAAGAAGGAATTACCGATGTCAGTCAAGCACATACAACTCGCTCACGGTGGCGGCGGCCTTGAAATGAACAAGCTTATTCGCGAGCTGTTTTTTAATGCCTTTGATAATGCCATCCTTCGAAACGAAGAAGACGCCGCGCTGCTGAATCTGTGCGGCCCCACCGCCTTTACCACCGACTCCTTTACCGTATCACCACTGTTTTTTGCCGGTGGCGACATCGGCAAGCTCGCCATCGCCGGCACTGTGAACGATTTGGCCATGATGGGTGCAGAACCACAGTATTTAAGCCTTGGGGTCATTATCGAGGAAGGCTTTGCTCTCGATGACTTAAAAACCATAGTGCACAGCATGGCCGAAGAGCTTAAAAAAAGCGGCGCCAAAATCGTTTGCGGCGACACCAAGGTGGTTCCAAAGGGCTGCGCCGATGGGCTCTTTTTGAACACCAGCGGCGTTGGCCGCATCATCCGCCCGGGCATTTCGGCAAAGGCACTTAAAAGCGGCGATGCCATTATTGTCTCCGGCGACATAGGTCGCCATGGCGCCGCAATCCTGATGGCCCGCGAAGGCCTTGAGCTTGAATCCCGCCTTGAGAGCGACTGCGCGACCTTGTGGGGCGCTGTCGAGCAATTACTGGTGCACCCTTTTGAGATTCATGCCATGCGCGATGCCACCCGCGGCGGCCTCAGCGCTGTGCTGAACGAGTGGGCGGCAGCTTCCGGCGTTAACATTCAGCTTGATGAAGCGGCAGTGCCTGTATCCGATGAAGTGCGCGGCCTTTGCGAGCTTTATGGCTTTGAGCCGCTGGATTTGGCCAACGAAGGCACCTTTGTGCTGGCATTGCCAAAGGCGCAGGCTGAAGGCGCCCTTGAAGTACTTAAGCGCTTTGGCCACTGCGAGCAGGCGGCCATTGTTGGTGAGGTAGTCGGTGAAGTTGTAGAAGGACTCACAGGCCCCGCCGGCAAGGTGGTCCTGAATACCCCCTGGGGCAGCAGCCGTTATCTCGATCTGCCCGCCGGTGAGCTGTTGCCAAGGATTTGCTGATGCACGAATTCTCCATAGTGCAGGCTCTGATAGAGAGCTGCGAGAGCCACGCCCAAAGCCAGCAGGCAAGCGCCATCAGCCGGGTGAAAATCCGCCTTGGCGCGCTTTCTGGCGTTGAGCCAAGCCTGCTTGCCACCGCGTTCGACACCTTTAAACTCGAAGGTATGTGCCGCGAGGCCGTGCTTGAGATGGAGATAGAGCCCTTGATGCTAAGCTGCAACGAGTGCGGCTTTGAGGGTGAGGCCAACGGCCTCAGTGTGCTCTGCCCGTGCTGCCACAGCCCCTTTACCCAGGTCACCGGCGGCGAAGAGATGCTGCTGCTCCAACTCGAGCTTAATAGCTGCGAGCATGGGGCCTAAATCACTTACGCATCGCCTAAGCAGCACTTAAGCAGCACTTAACAGACACATTATCCAGAGCCCAACCAAACTACAGAACTTTGTACTGAAAACTGCAGCTTTTGACATCACACTTTTGTATAGTAACGGTTAAGTTAAAGTTACGGGTGACGTCATCTTGCATCGCATCAGCCACATCCCCAAACCCGCAGCCTTGCTGTTTCACGTGGTCGCCATGATAACCCTGCTCAGTTACTGTGCGTATCGCCTGTATCTGGGCGACTGGGCGCTGGTGGCAATTTACAGCCTGTCGCTGCTGCCGCTGACGCTGTCGTTTTTAAAAGAGCTTAATGGTATTTCAAGCCATGTTAACCGCCGCGTGACCCTGCTGATGGTGTCGATTGGCATTGCCGCCACCAGCCTCGAAATTGGCTATGGCGGGCTTATTTTTGTATTTCCCACCATTTTTATTTATTTCTTTTTGTTCCCGCTGACCGAGGCCTTTGTGCTGTCGATGCTGTTTGGCGCGCTGTCACTGGCGTGCGGCGCACAAACCGAACCGATGGATTTGATTGTCCGCTTTGGCGTGGCTGGGGTGAACTGCGTGATTTTCGGCGCCATTTTTGCCTATATCATCTCAAGCCAGCACAGCAATCTGATGCACCTTGCGATTACCGATCCGCTCACTGGGCTTTATAACCGCAAAAAGCTCAACAGCGATCTTGAGGCGCTGCCCGAAGCCCCTGGCGCTGCGCTCTTGCTGGTGGATATCGACCATTTCAAGCGGATAAACGATGTGGCCGGGCATCTGGAGGGCGACAGAGTATTAAAGGAGGTTGGCGCGCTTATCCAGGGCCTGCTGCCCAATACCGCCCAGGCGTATCGCTATGGCGGTGAGGAGTTTTTACTTATCTTTCGCGATATTGATGATGCCAGGACGACCTGCGAGCACCTGCGCCAAGGCCTGATGCAGATTATTCGGCCGGACATGGCAGGCAAAGCCGCGCCGCTCACCTGCTCTATGGGCCTTGCCGCACGATACGGTGAAGAGAGTGCCGTCCACTGGCTTAAACGCGCCGACATTGCCCTGTACCGCGCCAAAAACGCCGGCCGTGACTGCGTGTGCGTTGCAGAAAGCCCTGTCACCCTGCTGCACCAGGAGAACCAGGTGAGCCAAGAGCAACGAGTGAACCAAGAGAAAAAAGAAAACAAGGAAAGCCACAAAGATAAGGAAAACAAAAGCATCGCAACTCATTGAGATGACGGTTTCAAGCGCCAGGCACTGCCGCCTTTTCTTTTCAGGTATTCGCTGTTTTTGAAGCCTCCACGGCATCTTCAACATAAAGCACACTGGCATCCATGCCGCTGTCAGTCAGCCATTTGAGCCAATCGGTTTGATGGGCGGCAAGCCGGTCACCCGGGCCTTTAACTTCCACAAACTTGAGTGTGTTGTCCTTGATAAGCAGCAGATCGGCAAAACCGCTTCGCCGCTCTTTAAGGCTGCCAAGCATATGGCGGATAAGGGATACAAGCCACTTGCCATCAAGGTACGGG
Source organism: Shewanella jiangmenensis (assembly GCF_018596335.1). Lineage (GTDB taxonomy): Bacteria > Pseudomonadota > Gammaproteobacteria > Enterobacterales > Shewanellaceae > Shewanella > Shewanella jiangmenensis. The sequence continues at coordinate 133,119 of NZ_JAHEPS010000007.1, forward strand.
CGCAGCCGCTGCCAAAGCGCCTCATCCCACAGCTGCCAGTTTACCCAGTCGTTGGCAAGACCACGTTTTTGGCAAAAATGGGCATCGAGCACTTCAAGGTCGCCATTGGCAAGGCTTCCGAGGCGCTGCGAGATAAGCTCAGCGCGCCGCTCAGCAAACTCGCTGCGGTACATGTCGGTGGGCGCAGTTTGAAACGGGTGATCAAACGCCCCTTTCACCGGCGCGAAGATGATATCCCACAGCGCCAGACCAAAAAGGCCGCAGCAAAAGTCGTTTTCAAGATGAAAGGCATCAAAACCAAGGCTTTTGAAATGGTTGCAGCTGATTTGCTCAACCTTAAGGGGGGCTTCGACCTTAAGGGGCGCATCAGCCTTAGGCGGTGCTTCAAGCTTGATAGGCCGCAGAGAGCCGGGAACTGTGCCCGAACCAGAACCAGAACCAGATCCAGTGTCGGTTTCAGCGTTAACAGGGCGTGTTAATTGCAGCGCTATCCGGCTGGCGCGGGGCATAAAAACCGCTGGCTTTTGAAACTGCTCTCCTGCTTTTTTGGCAAGGCGCGGCAACATGGCAAGACTTGTGCGGTACTCCTCATCGCAAAGCGGCGACTCAAAAAGCGCCATCGCAGCCGCAAAGGCTTCATCGTGTCGGCCAAGGGCATCCAGACAGCGGGCATAGCGCTCACGGGCCGGCGCCATCTTGATGCCCTCGTAAAGTGCAAGCGCCCTTTGATGCAGTCCGCGCCGCTCACACTCGCGCCCAAGCTGGGATTTAAGCCGCCAAAGCCGGCGACTTCGCCCGTGCCGCGCCAGGCTCTCTGTCGCTGAGTTTTCTTGCTGCGGGCTTTCTTGCTCTGACTTGCCTTGCTCTGACTTGCCTTGCTGTGGGCTTTTTGGCTGCAGACTTGGTGCATTCTCGCTCTGCAAGGCGTTCCCGGCACAGAGTGACAGCAATACCTTATTTGCATCCTGCGCTTTTTGATACCCGGCATCGAGTATTTCAAGGCGCTCACCGAGCGCGATAAGCGCGGCATCCTCAAGCTCTGATGCCTGCAACAGGATTTCGCTTATCTCGCTTAAGCCAAGTGCAAGCTCAATGTCGGCGCGGCTGTCAAAGCGGCGGTTATTTTTATCGAGCGGGTAATTTTCGTAGCGTCGGTGCCCAAGCTCAGCCACCACAAACTCACTGAAATCCTGCCAGCTGTTGCCAAAATACAGCAATTTCAAGGTACGAAACGGCGCTGCCGCATCGAGCAAAAGCACATCATGGCGTATCGCCTGCCAGATAGCGGGCCAAAGGCGCTCCTCGTCAGCAAGCATGCACAGCGCCTGCTTGGAGAGCGACTTAACGACAGTCGTTGCCGATAACTCTGCTATCAGCGAAAAAAGCTCATCTTTTGTAAGAAGCCTTGTGCAGTGACTGGCAAGCTCGGCGTCTTTGGCGGCATCATTAATGGAATAGCCATCGGCGCTGTCACGTTCAAAGGCGCTGCCAATTTGTGTACTATCAAGCCCGCTCCCGAGGCGGATAAACCCGGCGCGGGCAAGGGTCTCGATGGCATTGCCGATATCGTCAATATCGGCATAACTGGGCTTGCTGATGCTAAGTTTGCTTATGCGAAGTTTGCTGATGCGAAACAAGGGGCCGCGGCGGGTCAGGAGCCGTATCAGCAAGCGCCTTGGACCGAGTTGCAGCGTGCCACTTTCAATAAGCCTAAGCTCCGCGTCACTTAGCAAATCCCGATAGCGGCCGAGCGCCGCGCACAGCAGCTCAAAGTGGCGCAAAAAGTAATCGGGATCGTCCAGTGTCGCGGCGGCCAAGGCAGTAAAAGCAGCTTAGTTGCGGTAGATGGTCTGGATAAGATGAAAGCCAAAGCGGGTTTTCACCGGGCCATGGACTTCCAGTACCGGCTTTTTAAACACCACATCATCAAAGGCTTTCACCATCTGGCCTGGACCGAACTCACCCAAATCGCCACTACGACGCTTGGATGGGCAAATGGAATATTGCTTGGCAAGCTTGCCAAAATCTTCGCCCTTGTCGATGCGGGCTTTGAGTTTTTCCGCTTCTTCGCGGGTTTTGACCAGAATATGGCGGGCGCAGGCTTTGGCCATGGCAGACTCCTTAACAGCAGTAATAGCGCTATTTTACCCGAAAGCGGCGTCTGTCGCAGCTTGCAAGCACGACATCCCTTCCCTACACTGCCCCAAGCCATCAAAGGAGGACCTATGTGGTTGCAAAAACAGCTAATTCTACCGCCTAAGCCGCGGGGCTTTCACATCATCACCGCCGACATTGAACGGGCGCTGCCTGAGCTTGCCAACATCCGGGTGGGCCTGCTGCACTTGCTGCTGCAACATACCTCAGCCTCGCTCACTGTGAATGAGAATGCCGATCCGACTGTGCGCCAGGACTTTGAATCCTTTTTCAATGCCACAGTGCAGGAGAACGAGCCCTGGTATCGCCACGATTATGAAGGCCCGGACGATATGCCCGCTCATCTTAAATCAAGCCTGCTTGGCACCAGCCTGATGCTGCCGATAAGTCAGGGGGAGCTTGCCCTTGGCACCTGGCAGGGCATTTACCTTGGTGAGCATCGCGATCGCGGCGGTGAGCGGCGTATCATCGCCACCCTTCAGGGCGAGCCGAACTAATCGAACTCATTGAACTGGAGCGAACTGGCAGCAGTAGCTAAAAGCAGGAATGCTGCTTAGCCCTGAGCGCTAAGCAGTGCGCGCAGCGCATCTTCAGTCATGGGCCGGTGCAGTAAAAAGCCCTGAGCCTTTGACACCTGATGGCGGCGCAAAAACGCGACTTGGCCCTCGTGCTCAACCCCTTCTGCAACAACGCACAGCTCCATCGCGGCGCTCATTTTGATGATGGCTTCCGTCAGTGCCTCGCCCTTGCCGGGCAAGCCCACGGTAGCCATAAACGACTTGTCGAGTTTGACGCAATCCAGCGGGAAATGAATTAGATAGGCAAGGGATGAGTAACCGGTGCCGAAATCATCGATGGCAATCCAAATCCCGCGGCAGCGAAGCGCGGCCAGCGTCTCGTTCAGTGACGGATTGGTTTCAAGCAGCAGCGACTCAGTAATTTCAAGAATAAGCCAGGGCAGCGCCGCGGCATCTTCCGCAAGCAAGCCTCCACAGAAGGATTGCTGCTGCGAGGCGCTAAGAAGCTCAAAACTCGACACATTGACCGAGAGCTTTATCGGGGTTTTGGCGGCGCAGAGTGCCCCGATAAGCTTAAGCGCCTTTTGCCTTACCCACTCGCCCACGGCGCCGATCAAACCGGCGCTTTCAGCAAGCGGAATAAACTCCTGGGGTGAAATCGCTTCCCCCATGTGCTCCCAGCGCAGCAGCGCTTCGGCGGCCACTATCCGCTCGCTGTTCAAATCCACTATCGGCTGATACACCAGCTGCAGCGCATCGTTTGCCAGCGCATCCTTGAGCGCCGAGGTTAAGGTTGCGGTGCGCGCCGCACCTTTGGCCATGGCAGGGGTGAAACGGCGCCAGGTATTGCGGCCGCTACCCTTGGCGTTGTACATGGCCTGATCGGCGGCAAGAAACAGGCTGTCGGGGGTTGTGCCATCGTCGGGAAAGCGCACCGCGCCGAGACTGATGCCGCTGTGAATGCGCCGCCCCTCAATATCAAAAGGCTGTGACATCGCCTTGACGAGGGTTGAAGACAAGGACTCGGCGAAGCTTATCTCGCAGTCATCCTGCCCGTTAGCCTGCACTTTATCAGCATCATAAACGGGTAGGTACAGCGCAAACTCATCGCCGCCGACCCTTGAAAGCAGCGCCCCTTCGGGCAGCTGCGCCTGTAACCTTGCGGCCGCAAGACGCAGAACGGCATCGCCAACATGGTGGCCAAAGCTGTCGTTGATTTGTTTAAAGCGGTCAAGATCCATCAGCAGCAGCCAATAAGGCGCCGCGCTTTCACAGGCCCGCTCAAGGGATGAGGCCAGCAAAAACCGATTGGCAAGGCCGGTAAGCGAGTCGTAATTGGCTTGATATTCAATCACATCAGCGGCAAGTCGCCGCTCAGTGGTGTCATTCATCAGCCAGCCGTACATGGCACCGTTGCCCTGGGGATCGGCCACCGGCGTGACCAGAATATCCAGATGGCGCTGCTGACCACGCTGGGATACCACGCACTCGCCATTAAAACTGCGGCCACGGCCGAGTTGTTCAATAAGCTCGGCCAAGGCGTCGTCAGGGCAATCATCGAATATCAGCGCCGGATCGAAGCTGCTGAGTTCGGCGCTGAACCAGGCCTTGAACGCGGGGTTTTTATAGAGGATTTGCCACTTGTCGTCGGTAATCGCAAGTGCCATCGGCATATTGTTGAAAATCCGCGCCACCAGCTGCTGATAACGCTGATCGCGGCTGCGCTCAATTGCGAGCGCCGCAAGCTTGCCGGCCTGGGAGATAAGCGCAAGCTCATTATCGCCGGGCAGTTTTATCCGGTCGTGATACAGGGCAAAGGTGCCGATAACCTTACCGGCGCTGTCTTTGATAGGTTCAGACCAGCAGGATTTAAGGCCATGGGCCAGGGGAATTGCGTTGTAGGGCAACCAATAGGGATGGGTGGCGATATCGTCCACCACCACCCGCTCGCCAAGAAAGGCCGCGCTGCCACAGGAGCCCACCCCAAGGCCGATTTCTACCCCATGAACAATGCGGTTGAATTCGGCCGGCAGGTTTGGCGCGGCGCCGGTCAGCAGCCGCTTGCCATCTTCACTGAGCAGCAGAATGGATGCGGCAACGCCCTGGGTCTGAGCTTCAATCAGCTCGGTAAGCGCCCGCAGGATAGCCGGCAATGGCCTGTGCTCCAGCACCATGGCCAGAATGCCGCCATAACCGGACACTTCAAATCCGCGTCCTTCCCACTCTTTGCTCATCCGTCACTCCTTCGGTGGCGATGTCGTCCCTGTATACAATCAGCAAACAGTATTGGCAACCATACCTTGGTCTGATGGCGTTACTCGGCGATGCGCTCCAGGCGCGCCAGATAAAAACCATCAAAGCCACTGCCCGCCGGGGTGATATTGTCATCTTCCAGCAAGCGGAAATTGGGGTTAGCCGCTAAAAATGCATCGACCTGACCGCGATTTTCACAGGGCATAATGGAGCAGGTCGCATACACCAGTATACCTCCTACTTTCACCATGCGGCTGTAACTGCCAAGAATGTGGGCCTGCAGCTCCATCAGCACCGGCAGACGCTCTTCGGTATCGCGCCACTTGGCATCCGGATTGCGCTTAAGCACCCCAAGGCCGGAGCATGGCACATCCAGCAGCACTCTGTCGGCAGAAAGCTTTAGACGCTTGATGGTCTTGGAGCCTGTGATAAGCCGGGTCTCGACGTTATGGGCACCGGCGCGGCGGGCACGCTCCTTGAGGTTATCGAGTTTCCACTGCTCCACGTCCATGGCAAGCAACCTGCCCTTGCCCGCCATCATGGCCGCAAGGTGCAGGGTTTTACCGCCGGCACCGGCGCAGGCATCAATCACCCGCATCCCGGGTTTCACATCAAGGGCCGCTGCTACCTTTTGTGAGCCGGCGTCCTGCTGCTCAAACCAGCCATCGGCAAAAGATTGAGTCCGAAAGAGGGCCGAATCAGAGGTGACCTCAAGCGCACTGTTAACTTCATCGACAGCCACTGTGGTCACGCCCTCGCCTTCGAGGCGCGCCGCAAGCGCATCTCGGTCACACTTAAGCGCGTTGGTGCGGATATAACGCTTGGGCTCAAGGCTAAGCGCCGCACGCTCGGCAGGCCAGCTTTCACCGAGCTCCCGCATGCCGAGGGCATCAAGCCACTCGGGGCAGCCATCCCACAGCAGCGGATTGGCTTTGGCCTCATCAAGGCGCGCCGCAAATACCTCATCTTCAATGGTGAGCGAGTAGCGGATTTTGGGCAGCGCCAGGCCATGGAACATGTGCCAGGCGTTGATAAGCCGGGTACCTTCACGTTCGAGGCGCGCAGGCTCAGTGTCAGCAAGATGGCAAAAAAGGTTCAGACGCCGGATAAGCTCACCCGTGACTGTGGTAATGCGTGCCAACTCTTCTCCGGGCAGTTTGAGGCCGGAAAAGTGGCGCGAATAGGCTCTGTCCAGCGGCGAGCCTTCATTGAGCACCATATTCAGGATCCCAATAACCAGCTCAGCCTGGGAGAACGACAAGGGTGATTGCAGCATAACAGCGTCCAAGAATGAAAAAACCGCGAGATCATAGGAGGTATCGCCCACACAGGCAAGGAAAGCGAGAAACAATTGCGCCAATGCAGCGCCTGTTGGCAAAGCTCGCTTACGCGCGGCAAACAAAAACGCGCCTCAAAAGGCGCGCTTTTATCATCGGCGTAAGCAGGTTTCGTGGATAAGGGCGGTCGCTTTATTCGTCACCTTAGCCCGCCACCTTAGCCCGCCGCATTATCTGGCAACAACGTTCTCGGCAACGTTGTCGGCCGCGACAGACGAGCCCTTAAGACCATAAAAAAGGATATAGGCATAGCAAAGCACCGGCAGCACAAAGGAAATCGTCAGTCCCGCCACATCGGCAACCACACCCTGCAGCAGCGGCACTATGGCGCCGCCTACAATCGCGAGGCACAAAATACCGCTGCCCTGGGCAGTAGCAGGCCCTAAGTTTTTCAGCGCCAGACTGAAAATGGTCGGGAACATAATGGAGTTAAAAAGCCCCACCGCCAGAATCGCCCACATCGCCACGGCGCCTTCACTCATCATGGCGACCACCACCAGCAGCGCTGCCATCAGCGCGTTAAAGCCAAGCACCTTGCCGGCGGCTACTTTTTGCATCACGGCCGCGCCGATAAAACGTCCCACCATGGCGCCGCCCCAATAAAAGGCGATGTAATGGGCGGCGTCGGCTTCTTCGAGCCCCGCCACATGGGCCTGACCTAAAAAGTTCACCAAAAAGCTGCCGATGGCCACTTCGCCGCCAACGTAGACAAAAATGCCGATGGCGCCAAGCACCAGATGGCGGTGACTGAGGGCGCTTTTGCCTTCAATCACTGCTGCGTCGTCCTGCTGCTCATGTTCATTGACGTGCGGGAGTTTTATCAGCGAAAACACCACCGCGAGCACAATCAACATGCCGCAAAGGAGCAGATACGGCAGTTTCACCGCCTCGGCTTCGGCTTCGGCCGAGGCGCCCACCGCCACCGACAAAATCAGCAGTGCCCCAAAGGATGGCGCGAGTGTGGTACCAAGGGAGTTAAAGGCCTGGGTCAGGGTCAAGCGGCTTGAGGCGGTTTCTACCGGCCCAAGGGCTGTTACGTAGGGATTGGCCGCCACCTGCAGCACTGTGATGCCACTTGCCAGCACAAACAGCGCGCCAAGAAAGAGACCGTAAGTCGCATAAGCCGCCGCCGGGTAAAACAGCGCGCAGCCAAGGGCGGCGGTCAAAAGCCCCACCACTATGCCCTTTTGATAGCCTAAGCGTTTCACCAGCACGCCCGCCGGCACCGACACCAGAAAGTAAGCGCCGAAAAAGCAAAACTGAATCAGCATCGCCTGGGCGTAACTTAAACTGAATACCGCTTTTAAATGCGGAATAAGGATGTCGTTGAGGCAAGTGATAAAGCCCCACATAAAAAACAAGGTGGTGAGGGATGTCAGGGCAAACAGATACTGAGGTTGACTCTGCCCCACTGCAGTTTGGTTTGTGGACGACTTTGACGCCGTCATAGGTACACCGGAAGCCATGCTGTTCTCCTTGCAGGTTGCTTTTGTTGCTCTTGTTGTTCTTGTTGCCCTTGTTGCTCTTGATGTAAACGGGCTAAGTTGTTTTAGCGGTGTTGTGATAGAAACTGCTTTATATCCGCTGCGTTTTATATCCACAGCGTTATGGATACTGCCTTATTTCTGCGCAGATTTTGAACCAAATTAATCCGCTCCGACTTAATCCGCGCCTCAATCCGTCTTGAGCCGAGGGCTCAATCATTTGCTTACTTTGCCCTGCTAAACGGTAGCAGATAAGCCAAGCGGCACTCTTTTTAACCGATTGGCTTACTTTTTAGCCGCTTGGCCATTCTTTTTAGCTGCTTGGCCGTCCTCTTCAGCCGCGTGGCGTCGTGCCTTGATTATCAGCCAAGCTTTAGCAGCAGCGCGCCGTGGGGTTCAAGGGCAATCTCGCCGCCGCTTTTAAGCAAGCCGCCGCCAAGCCCGTGCCCCTCGAGTATGCTGGCAGATTCTGCCTCAGCAAACCGGCACTTCTGATTAACATCAGAAAGATTGAACACACAAAGCAGTTTTTCAGCACCATGCTCACGAACAAACGCCAGCACAGGCTCATTGACATCAATAAACTTGATTCCACCCGACACCAATGCCGGCTGAGTGCTGCGCCAGGCCATAAAACGGCGAAACTGATTCAGCACCGAATCCCTGTTCGCTTCCTGCACATCGACACTGAGGGGGCGATGGGCATCCGGCAGCGGCAGCCAGGGGGTATCGCTGCCAAAGCCCATCGCGCTATCACCGCTTTGCCACGGCATTGGGGTGCGACAGCCATCGCGGCCTTTAAAGTTAGGCCAGAAGGTGATGCCGAATGGGTCCTGCAGCGCTTCGTAGGGGATGTCAGCTTCAGTAAGCCCCAGCTCTTCACCCTGATAAACGCACAAACTGCCGCGCAGACAGCCAAGCAGCGCCGATAACATCTTGGCCATTTGGGTACTGCCTTTACCCTGTCCCCAGCGGCTAAGCACCCGCTCCACATCGTGATTGCCAATCGCCCAGCAAGGCCAGCCGCTGCCGATGGCGTTTTCCAGCGCCTCCACTGTGCTGCGGATGTAGGCAGCGCTGTAATCTTTGGTCAAAAGCTCAAAGCTGTAGGCCATGTGCAGGCGATTATCGCCTTTGGTGTACTCGGCCATGGTGGCGAGGGAGTCTTCGCTTGAGACTTCGCCTAAGGTCACAGTGCCCGGGTAGCGGTCAATCAGCGCGCGCAGCTCCTCGATAAAGCCCAGGGTCTCGGGGCGCTCGTTGTTGTACCAGTGGTACTGATAGGCGTATGGGTTATCTTCAGAAAAACCACGGCCGGCGCGTTTGTCGGCAGGTTTGGCCGGATTGTCGCGAAGCTTTTCATCGTGGAAACAAAAAGTGATGGCATCGAGACGGAAACCATCGACGCCCTTTTTCAGCCAAAACTCGACGTTATCGAGCACGGCCTTGCGGACGTCCTCGCAGTGAAAGTTAAGATCGGGCTGACTTTTCAAAAAGTTATGCAGATAGTACTGCTGGCGCCTTGGCTCCCACTCCCAGGCGCAGCCACCGAAAATGGCCAGCCAGTTATTGGGCGCCGTGCCATCTTCGCGGGGATCGGCCCATACATACCAGTCGGCCTTGGGGTTATCGCGGCTCTGGCGGCTCTCGGCAAACCAGGCGTGTTCATCGGAGGTGTGACTGAGCACCTGATCGATAATCACCTTAAGCCCGAGCTGATGGGCCTTGGCTATCAGTTCATCAAAATCGGCCATGGTGCCGAACATGGGGTCAACATCCAAATAGTCGCTGATGTCGTAACCGAAGTCTTTCATCGGGGAGCGGAAAAACGGCGAGATCCAGATGGCGTCGACATTGAGGCTGGCAATGTAGTCCAGTCGCTGGATGATCCCTTTCAGATCGCCAATGCCATCGCCGTTGGTGTCCTGCAGGCTGCGCGGATAGATCTGGTAAATGGCAGCGCCGCGCCACCAGGGTATCGTGTTCATTCTCGCCCCTATTTTTTGCTGTTTTAGCTGTTTTTGCTGTTCTGTATCCGGGCCTTTGGCCCCGGCCAGCGGCCGCTGTTGGCCAAATGTTGCCGACAGGTAAGCGTACTGGGTGTGGTTTCTTTGCTGGATGCAGAATACGTGACAAGCAAAAGCGGCAGCAATAGACCTGCATACGTATGCAAAAATCAATCACTTAGCTTACAGCACACATCGTGAGTTTTAAGTCTATAATTTCAATGCGTTATAAATCATTTGGTTTGTTCTTTTTTTGTTGCAATTGGTGGTTCTTGCCTGGGTTAGCCCACCGACAGCGCTTTTGAATACGTATGCACCCGGTTGTGAAGGCAAATGGCGCGGGAGTAGTATCGTCACCGTTGCGCAACATGTTGGTCATAAAAACAGCTCTTATGCAGTCAGTTAAGTGCTCGCATGCCCAATTACATTAATAAACAAAGACTGTTGTCCCAACACTTAAGGCTCGCTGGCACCCACAGACCGGCGACACAAAGGGGAAAGATGAATGATGCGATTTAAACCAAGTGTGCTGACCCTGGCGCTTTTTGCCGCAGGTGTGAGCATGTACAGCCACGGCGCTGAAGAAGCCGTTACTGCCAAGAGCGCCGACGAAGCCGTAAAGAGCCAGGACGCAAAAGCTGAAGACCAAGCCATTGAAGTCATTCAGGTAACCGGTATTCGCCGCTCGCTGCAGGAATCACAGGCCACCAAGATGGCCAACTCTTCTGTGGTGGAAGCCATTTCTGCCGAAGACATCGGCAAACTACCTGACGTGAGTATTGCCGAGTCTCTGGCCCGCCTGCCCGGCGTTGCCGCCCAGCGTCTCGACGGCCGCGCCAACGTGATTTCTATCCGCGGCCTTGGTCCTGACTTTACCACCGCGACCTTAAACGGCCGCGAGCAGGCCACAGTGAACGATAATCGCGGTGTGGAGTTTGACCAGTATCCGTCTGAGCTCCTGAATCAGGTGGTGGTATACAAAACCCCCGATGCGACCCTGATGACCCAGTCAATCGGCGGCACCGTAGACATGCAAACCATTCGTCCCCTCGCCCATGGCCAGCAAACCTTTGTGGTGGGTGCCCGTGGTGAATACAACGATTTGGGTGCCCTTAACAGCGACAGCACCGACAAGGGCTATCGCTTCAACTTCTCTTATGTAGATCAGTTCCTTGACGACACCCTGGGTGTGGCGGTGGGCTATGCCCGTATGAGCTCGCCCAACCAGGAAGAGCGCTGGCAGGCCTGGGGTTACCCAGAGCTGGATTACAATGCCAACAATCCCAAGGTACTGGGTGGTGCCAAGCCCTTTGTCCGTTCAAGCGAGCTTCAGCGTGACGGCGTACTGGCCGTGCTTGAATACCAGCCAAACGACAAGTTCCACAGTCTGCTCGACCTCTACTACTCCAAGTTTGATGACCAGCAGCTGCTGCGCGGTATCGAAATTCCGGGCCAATGGGGTGCCGGCTGGGGTAACAGCGGCATTACTGCCAACAAGTCCACCGACGGTCTGGTCACCGAAGGCACCATCAATGATGCCGCCGTGGTGGTGCGTAACGACGTAAACACCCGTGAAGCCGACGCCCTGTCAGTTGGCTGGAACAACCAGTATCAAATCAACGACAGCTGGACAGTTGAAGCCGATATCGCCCTTTCCCGCGCCAATCGCACCGACATCGGTATGGAAAGCTACAGCGGCACCGGCCGTGGTAATGGCAACGGCGCCACCGATACCCTGGGCTTTGTTTACGATGGTGATGGCCGCTATCAGTTCAGCCATAACCTCGATTATGCAGATGCGGCGCTGATTAAACTCGGCGGCCCGTTCAGCTGGGGTAATCCGGTTGGCCCAGACAGTCAGGACGGCTTTATCAACAAGCCTGAAATTGACGATGAAATCAAATCCATGCGCCTTGCCGCCGAGTATATGATTGATGCCGGCGCCATTCGCAACATCACCTTCGGTCTGAACTACACCGAGCGTGACAAGAGCAAGATGGATCAGGGTTTCTACCTGACCCTGAAAGACTATCCGGCCATGATAACCGTGCCATCCCAGTATCTGCTGGCACCGACCTCGCTGGATTTCTTCGGCATGGGCGACATGCTGAGCTACGACTCACTGGCGTTTTACAACGATGGCCACTACATCGAAACCAGCGCCGACAGTGTTGATTTAAGCCGTGCCACCAACTCCTGGAAAGTGTACGAAGAAGTTACCACTGCCTTTGTCAAACTGGATCTGGACACCAGCATAGGTGACATGCCGCTGACCGGTAACTTCGGCCTGCAGGCTGTGGATACCGACCAGAGCTCCGACGGCACTGTGGCCTCGGTTGAAGATGGCAAAGTGGTCAAGACCCCCATCAGCGCCGGCGACAGTTATCTTGAGTGGCTGCCAAGCATGAACCTGTCGCTGGAAGTGGCAGAAGATCAGGTAGTTCGCCTCGCGGCCGCCCGTACCCTGACCCGCGCCCGCATGGACAAGATGAATGCCAACGTCAACTTCAGCTATAACGCCAATCCAAGCGATGGTGTTAACTGGACCGGTGGCGGCGGCAACCCAGAGCTTCGCCCCTGGCTTGCCCGTCAGTACGACATCAGCTACGAAAACTACTTTGCCGATCAGGGTTACTTTGCCATCGCCGCATTCTACAAAGATCTGGAAAACTACGTTTTCAATCAGAACAGCGACTTCAACTTCGGTGAACTGTTCCCCGATGTTCCAGGCAACCCAATCGGTAACATCAGCCAGCCACAAAACGGCAACGGCGGTTATGTGCGCGGCGTTGAAGCCACAGTACAGCTGGACTTTGGCTACTTTGCCCAGCCGCTGGAAGGCCTTGGTATGTACTTAAGCGGTACCTACAACGAAAGCGAAGTGAAAGAAACCGCCGATTCTGAGCCAAGCACCCTGCCCGGTCTGTCTGAGAAAACCTTCAACGCCACCCTGTACTATGAAAACAGTGGTTTTGAAGCACGCATCAGCTCACGCTACCGCTCTGATTTCCTTGGTGAAGTGACCAAGATCAGTCTGCAGCGTGAAAACGTCAACATCATGGCCGAAACCGTGGTGGATGCGCAGATTGGTTACGACTTCTCTGAAAGCGGTATCGACGCGCTGTATGGCCTGTCCGTGCTCTTCCAGGTGAATAACCTCACCAACGAGCCGTTCATCTCCTACTTTGGTGATGACAAGCGCTTCGTCCGTGACTACCAGAACTACGGCCGCAACTTTATGTTGGGCGCGAACTACAAGTTCTGATGAGTCTGTGAGCCACAAGCCCTTGCCAGTGCGAGGGCTTTTTTTTAGCTTGGATGCAAGCGCCATGCTGCATTGACGTTCAGAGCCCATGCTCAGGCCATGCAAAACAATGCGTGAGCCATGCAAAAACAATGCAAAAGCAAGGCACTGGCAAAGCCTGCATCAGGCACAAGGAGGCTAGATGGCAACCGCCCATAACCCCAATGCCGTAAAATCCGTCATCATCCTCGGTGGCGGCAGCGCCGGCTGGATGAGCGCCGCGCTCCTGTGCCGGCTGTTCAAACAGCAGCTACATATCACTCTGGTGGAATCCGCCGACATAGGCACCATAGGTGTCGGCGAAGCCAGCATTCCGCCACTGACGTTATTTAATCAAGCACTTGGCATTGATGAAGCCGAGTTTTTACGCCAAACCCAGGGCAGCATCAAACTGGGTATCGAATTTCAGGGCTGGGGCGATAAAACGAGCCGCTATATGCACGCCTTTGGTGCCATCGGTAAGGATCTTGGTCTTATCCCTTTTCACCAGCTGTGGCTTAATCAAACGCTTAACGGCAAAGAAGCAGGCACGCTTTGGGATTACTCTTTTAATGTAAAAGCGGCCAGCGCCCATAAATTTGCGCCCATGGCCAGTATCCAAGGCACGCCGCTCTCTGGTCTCACCCACGCTTATCACTTTGATGCCGGGCTTTATGGCGCGTTTTTGAAGGACTACAGCATCGCACGGGGCGTAACGCACATCATAGGCCATCTGGAAAAGGTCAATCTGCACACGCCTGCGACCGGACTTGCGTGCATCGATGAAGCAGGTAACGCTTGTGCCATAGATAAGCAAAGCCAGGAACAAATCCAAGAGCAAATCCAAGAGCAAATCCAAGAGCCGCGTATAGCTTCCATCAGCTTAAAAAACGGCGACACCTTAAGTGCGGATTTCTTTATCGATTGTACTGGCATGCAGGCGCTGCTGGTTGAAGGTGCGCTCAAGGCAGGCTTTGAGGATTACAGCGCACTGCTGCCCTGTGACCGCGCCATCGCCGTGCCCTGTGAGCGCAGCGAGCCACTATTGCCCTACACCCAGTCCATCGCCTTTGAGGCAGGCTGGCGCTGGCGCATTCCGCTGTCGCACCGCACCGGCAACGGCGTGGTGTATTCAAGCGCCCATATGAGCGATGACGCGGCCGAGGCGCTGCTGATGAAGAGCCTTGATGGCAAGCCACTTGGCGAGCCAAAGCGGATCCGCTTCAAAACCGGCAGGCGCACACGCCAATGGGTTGGCAACTGTGTCTCCATTGGCCTCTCGAGCGGCTTTTTGGAGCCCCTTGAGAGCACCAGTATTCATCTGGTGCAATCGGCGCTGCTGCGCCTGGTGCGCTTTTTCCCCGCCGGGCACGACTATCAGCACAGCCGCGCGCTCTTTAACGCCGAGTCAAAGCAGGAGTTTGAAGAAATACGCGACTTTATTGTGCTGCACTACGTGCTTAACCGGCGCGATGAACCCTTCTGGCACGAGCGCGCCCAAATCCAGCTTCCGCAAAGTCTTGCCGATCGTATGGCACTTTTTGCCGAAAACGGCACCCTCCTTCGCCGCACAGATGAGCTTTTTTCAGCACTTGCATGGCAGCAGGTGTTTCTTGGTCAGGGCCTGCTGCCGAAGGCATCCTCGGCGCTGGCAGCTAACGTGCCAGAGGGGCAGATTGCTGATTACCTTAACGATATTCGCCGCATTCAGCAGCAGGCAACCGCTGCATTGCCAAGCCACAGCGACTATCTGGCTGCACTTAACGCGAAAGGAAGCAGATGATGACAATTCATCACCCACAGAGCTCACTATCCAAGGCTTGCTGCCACGGGCTTGCACTTTTTCCGTTGCGGCGAGCAGCCCGGCTTAAGTTGCTTATGTTGCTCACGCTGCTTCTCGGCGGTTGCAGTGACGATGCCAAGAGGCCACAAGATGAAGCACAGGCCCAAGCCATTACGGACAGCGCAGGCCCCTCATATACTGTCTCGCCGCCCAACTGGTGGGCCGGCATGAAAACGCCCTCTGTTGAGCTTATGATCCACGGCGCCGATATTGGCCGCGCCAAAATAAGCCTGCCTGGCGATAGCACCACCGAAGCGAAAGGGGTGCAATTAGAAAGCGTGAAAGCGGCAGAGAGCCCCAATTACCTCTTTGTAACCCTGAATACCGAGCACGCCAAACCCGGAGATATAACCCTTAATATTCAGATTGATAATAAGACCCATAAGCTGCGCTACCGCCTGTTACCGCGCAAAAGCGGGCATTCGCATCAAGGCTATAACAACGCAGATGTGCTTTATCTCATCACCCCCGACCGCTTTGCCAATGGCGACAGCGCCAACGACAATATCGCGGGCTTTAGCGACGCAGTAAAACCCGGCGACCCCGACGGCCGTCATGGCGGCGATATTCAGGGTATTCGTAACAGACTGCCCTACCTTGCTGACCTTGGTGTCACCCAGCTTTGGATAAACCCGCTGCTTGAGAATAACCAGCCAAAGTACTCTTATCACGGCTATTCCATCACCGACCATTACCGCATCGATCCGCGCTTTGGCAGTAACGAGGACTACTTAGCCCTTGCTGACGAGGCGCGCCGACACGGCCTTGGGATTGTGATGGATGTGGTGCTCAATCACATAGGCTCAGGCCATCCCTGGCTTGAGGACTTGCCCTTCAGCGACTGGCTTAATCCCAAGGCGCCTTTTACCAGCCACAGACGCACGGCGGTGCAAGACCCCTACAGCGCCGAGTCGGATAAACGCCACTTTAGCGACGGCTGGTTTACCGACACCATGCCAGACCTTAATCAGCGCAATCCCCATATGGCGCGCTTTTTAATCCAGCACACGCTGTGGTGGATAGAGAGCGCGGGGTTATCGGGCCTTCGCATCGACACCTGGTCCTATTCCGATAAAGCGTTTTTGAAGGCATTTTCCAACGCAGTGCTCACTGAATACCCGCGCCTTAACCTGGTTGGGGAAGAATGGAGCAATAACCCGGCGATAGTGAGCTATTGGCAGGCGGGTAAGCAAAACCGCGATGGTTACGACAGCGAGTTGCCCGGCCTGATGGACTTTCCCCTGTACGAAACCCTGCTAAACGCACTGAACGAGGACGAAAACTGGGACACAGGGTTTATCAGGCTGTATGAGGCGCTCGCGAATGACACCCTTTACCCCAATGCGCAAAATCTCGTGCTGTTTGAAGGCAATCACGACACCAACCGCCTCTACAGCGTGCTTGGCAGGGATATGGCCAGGTTTAAGATTGCCCTTGCCTATGTCCTGCTCTCGAATCGGGTACCGCAGCTTTTTTACGGCACCGAATTTGCGATGCAAAGCCCGGTAGAGGGCCGAAACGATGGCGCGGTACGCGCCAATATGCCGTTTTTCAGTGAAACATCACTGACAGATGCGGACATCAGCACCCTCCCAGCAAGTGCAAAGGAGGCCCACGGCTTTATCCGCAGCCTGCTGCATTTTCGCCGCCAAAGCGCTGCCATCCAGCGTGGCAGACTGGTGCACTTTGTCCCCGAAAATGGCCTCTATGTGCAGTTTCGGCTGGCGCCGTGCGATGGACCAGCAACAGACACGCACGCCTGCGAGCAAAGCGGCAAGAACGTGATGATTATTTTCAATAAAAACCCTAAAAAGACCGAACTTAACATGGCGCGTTTTGCCGACATTCTGCCGCCCGGCAGCAAAGTAAACGCCCCGATGGACGGTAATGAATTTACCTTGCCAGAAACCCTCAGCGTTTCTCACCCCGTAACAGTGCTGGAGTTTTAATCGTGACAAGCATGCCTTCTCTTTTTGCCGCCCCTGCAGCAGCGGCCCTTTTTTCGTCGCCGCTTCGAATGAGTGCCCTGTGCGCCGCGCTGCTCTCGGCTCCACTGCTGTCTGCTCCAGCGAACTCGGCTCCACTGCTGTCGCTGGTCAATGGCGCAGCGCATAACGTAGCAGCGCTAAATGCAGCACAGATGAATACCGCAGCGTCTGCCACCAAACACAGCAAAGAGCACAGTGAAGTATTGATTTATCAGATGTTGCCGCGGGTGTTTGGCAATCAGAATCCAAACAATGTGCCCTGGGGCAGCCTTGATACCAACGGCACAGGTAAGTTTGCCGACATCAGCGATGCCGTGCTTGCCGATATCCGCGCCATGGGCGTCAGCCACGTGTGGTACACAGGGGTGCTGCATCATGCCAGCATGACCGACTACAGCGCCTTTGGCATCGAAAAAGACGATGCCGACGTGGTCAAGGGCATTGCAGGCTCCCCCTATGCCATTCGCGATTACTACAACGTAAACCCCGACCTTGCGCTGTCGGTGCCAGACCGGCTTGATGAGTTCAGGGCGCTGGTTGCGCGCAGCCACAAGGCGGGGCTTAAGGTGATTATCGATATAGTACCCAATCACGTGGCGCGCCGTTATCACTCGCCGTCACGCCCCCTTGGCATGGCTGACCGCCACATTGCCGACCTCAGCGCAGCAGACCTTAAAGTAGCGGACTTTGAAGCTGCAGACTATGAAGTAGCTGACTTTGGTGCTGGCGACGACACCTCAGTCTCCTTCGCCCCCGATAACAATTTCTATTATGTTCCCGGCAAAGCCTTTGAAGTGCCAGCGAGTGAAGGCAGCCAAGGCATGCCAAGCGCCATTGTGAGCCTGCAGGATGGTAAGTTTGCCGAGCTTCCCGCCAAATGGACCGGCAATGGTGACAATAAGGGCGAGCCCCATGCGCCCAAGGCCGATGACTGGTATGAAACCGTCAAACTCAACTATGGCGTTGCGCCGGATGGCAGCGAGCATTTTCCTAAACTTCCGGTGAGCCTTGCCTTCAAGCCTATCAGCGATCATCAGGCGTTTTGGGCGACGCAAGCCAGGGTGCCGGATACATGGGTGAAAATGCGCGATATCAGCCGCTTTTGGCTTTCAATGGGCGTCGATGGTTTTCGCTTTGACATGGCCGAAATGGTGCCTGTGCCCTTTTGGAGTTACCTTGTGAGTGACATCAAGGCCAAACGCCCCGATGCGCTCCTCATCGCCGAAGTGTACGACCCCAAGCGTTACCGCGATTTTATCGGCCTTGGCAAGCTGGATTTGCTGTACGACAAGGTTGGCCTATACGACACCTTAAAAGCCGTGAGTCAGGGTAAGGCGTCGGCAGGCGAGATAAGCCAGCGCATCAATGAGATAGCCGACATCAAGCCGCACATGCTGCACTTTTTGGAGAACCATGACGAGCAGCGCATAGCAAGCCCCGAGTTTCTTGGGGACGGCGCTAAAGCACTGCCGGCGCTCGCGGTGTCGCTGTTTGCCACCGACGGCCCCTTTATGCTCTATTTTGGCCAGCGTTTTGGCGAAGATGGCAGTGAAACGGGCGGTTTTGGCAAGCCAAGCCGCACCAGTATCTTCGATTATGTGTCGGCGCCTGCGATGGCAAGGTACCTTAAACAGGATGCAAACGGTAACTTTGGCGCCGCGAGCCTGCCACAGGAGCGCGCGCTTAACAGTGCATATCTTAAACTGCTTGCCCTCTACCCAGGCATTAAGGCCGAGCCATTAGGCCGTATTGAAAACGGTGGCTGCGAAGCGGCTGTTGTCAATGAAGCCAAGCAAAATCAGGATATGCAAAGAGACAGCAAACAACACTGCGCTGCCTTACGAATTTATCGCGGGAAGTATCTGATAGAAGCCAACTTTTCTGACTCGCCGCTAGCGGTTATCGATTCGGCGCCTGCGGATACGCAGGCCACCTTTGATGCCCATCAAGCGGCTTCAAGTGGTAAAAACGCGGCTTTGGCTGATAAACAAGCTGGTGTTATTAAGTCAAAACTGCTTCTGTCGCTGCCAGAGTTGCCGCAGCAGGCAGCTGAGCAGGCATCTCATCAGCAACACAGCCTCCCCGCCTGGGGCGTGCGGATATATGAGCTTAAGGAGTAGCAGTTAAGGCGTATTCGCCGGTTTGGTTCATGGATAGCTTACGCTCAAGGGTGGCCGCATGCTTAACCATGTAGTGGTCCAATAGGACCGAGCCACCTTTTTACTTCAAAGCATATGGAAATCAGCGCTTTTGGATATCAGAGCGTTGAGCATAAGCGCTTTTTCGAGGCGAACGCTTGAGCGAAACGCTTTGAGCGAAACGGTTAGGCATAAGCGTTTTGAACGCCGCCCCCTTATTCCCCGCCAAGGCCAAGCTTCAACCGCTTCATTTGCGCTAGCAGCGCGGCGCCGCCCGCCGTGTCTGCAAGCGCGGTCGCGACGCCGCGCTGATCGGCATCTTTTCGTTGCTGCCCAAGCTTTGCCTTTCCTTCAATAGATTCGATTTCAATTTCGAACGCCACTATGGCAGCGCTTAATTTAGCCACATACTCAGGCGGCATTAATGAACTCAATTCAATGTTATTAAATGTCTTTTCATCAGGATCAGTTAATAAATCAGGCCCGGAATCTGACTCAAAATATTTCACTGCTTTTACAAGCACGGCCAATGCAGCGTCTCCGTCAAGCAGGCGAAGCCGCCCTTTAACGTGGACGGCGGTGTAATTCCAGGTTGGCACCGCAGGGCTGCCCTGATACCAGCGCGGGCTGATGTATGCATGGGGGCCTGAAAAAATTGCCAGCACCTCCGCGCCATCAAGCCCCTGCCACTGGCCGTTGGCGCGGGCCATATGGCCAAGGAGTTTGGTTTCACAGTCACTTAAAATCAGCGGCAAATGGCTTGCCTGCAGCGAATCCCCGACATTTGAGACGAGCAGCGCAAAACTTTCACGGCGGATAAGGTCAAGGGCGTCTCGCCGCTCGAGGGTCATATTGGCAGGTACATACACGATAAGGCTCTCCTGTTATTCTCAACAGCAGCGTAACAGCTTGCCGCTACGCCACCAATCAAAATGGCGTAAACTGATGCTAATTCAGGTGCTAAGCGAGAACTTCGCGCATCCACACGTTCGCAATCAGCTGTTACACAGAGGTTATGGATGCGGGATGAATACGTATGTAGAGAGTTGTCACTCCCTAAAGGCCGCAGTTAGGATGAGAGCGCTGATTATGAGCCCCTACGGGGGCTGGGTCGTTACGGAAAGAGGGACCTTCCGGCTTTGGAGTACCTTCCTGCGCTTCGCTTCCACGAAGTATCAGGTCTGGTCTTGGGCGGCGAGAGTCTGAGGGAGGCTCTCGTCGCTGATTTTTCCGGCCATCAGCCGTATCCGATAATAACAGGCACAGCTCACTGCGCGGCCAACTGCCCGCACCCTGCGCCAACAACAGGACAGCGCAAGCGACACGCCCTCGGCTTGGACGTGTAAGCGCTCAGGAACGCCATGACTTCATTACCTTCATCATCCGCCGCTTACGACAGCGCCATCCATCAGGCCACGCCATCTGCGCTGCTGACCCACAAGCCCATGCTGTCGTTCTGGCAAATTTTCAATATGTGCTTTGGCTTTCTTGGGATCCAGTTTGGTTTTGCGCTGCAAAACGCCAACGTCAGCCGTATTTTTCAAACCCTTGGCGCCAGTATTGATGATATCCCCATTCTGTGGATTGCCGGCCCGCTTACCGGCCTCTTGGTGCAGCCAATTGTCGGTCACTTGTCTGACAATACCTGGAATCGCCTCGGCAGACGCCGCCCTTATTTTTTGATTGGCGCCGTGCTTACTACTCTGGCGCTGTTTGTGATGCCAAACTCGCCTTACCTTTGGGTTGCCGCCGGTATGCTGTGGGTGATGGATGCCTCTATCAATATCGCCATGGAGCCGTTTCGCGCCTTTGTCGGCGATAAACTGCCCGCGCAGCAGCGCCCGCAAGGCTTTGCGATGCAGAGCTTTTTTATCGGTATCGGCGCGGTTGTGGCATCGGCACTGCCCTATTTGCTGTCCAATTTTGCAGGGGTTGCCAACACTGCGCCCGAAGGCGAGATTGCCGATACTGTGCGCTACTCCTTTTACCTTGGCGGCGTGGTACTGCTGCTTGCCGTGGGCTGGACCATAGTCTCAAGCCGCGAGTACAGCCCGGCACAAATGGCCGCCTTTGATGAAGGCAGCAGCACATCAAGCCTTCGCCGCCATAGCCGCAGCGTTGCCGATTATCGGCGCGGCGCCATGTTGTGGAGCCTTGCAGGCATTGGCATCGTGGCGCTTACCGCCGTCTTTGCCCTTGATAAACAGCTGTTTATTCTCGGTTTTGGCGTATTCGCCTTTGGCCCGCTGCAGTTTTATTGCGCCAGCACCCTGCAAAAAGTCGCCGCTGACGATGATGCACGCTACCGTCAGGGCATGGTATTCAGCGTGGTAGATGACCTCTTTCATATGCCCTTTGCCATGAAACGCCTGGCCTGGGTGCAGTTTTTCTCCTGGTTTGCCCTGTTTGCCATGTGGATTTACACCACCGCCGCGGTCACGTCCTTCCATTACGGCAGCAGCGACGTGCTGTCGAAGGCCTATAACGACGGTGCCGATTGGGTGGGCGTGCTCTTTGCTGCCTATAACGGTTTTGCCGCGCTGGCGGCGCTGGTTATTCCACTCTTGTGCATGGCCTTTGGCATGCGCGTGGCACACATGCTGAGTCTTTGTTTTGGCGGCCTGTCGCTGATGAGCTTTTTTATCATCTCCGACCCGGCGCTGCTGTGGCTGCCGATGATAGGCGTAGGCTTTGCCTGGGCATCCATTCTGTCGGTGCCCTATGCAATGCTGTCCACCAGCCTGCCTGCCTCACGTATGGGCACCTACATGGGTATTTTCAATTTCTTTATTGTGATCCCACAGCTGCTGGCTGCGACCCTGCTCGGCTTTATCCTTAAAGCCCTGTTTGCCAATGAGCCGATTTACGCCCTGATGGTAGGCGGCGTATCCATGATAATTGCCGCATTTTGTACTCTGCTGGTACCGAAACCGAATGCTACCTAAACCAAATGCTTCCTAAACCGAGTGCGACCTAAACCCGGTGCTAACAGAAGCCTTGATAGCGGAACCCTTAAACAGTGCGACGCCAACGCCTTATAACTCGCCCGACGACGGAGACAGAGACGTGCCTTTACCGACCTCTACTGAGTTTTTAACCAAAATGAGCGCCGTAGCGCTTGCCCTTGCCGCCGCGCTGTCCGGCGTCGGCTGCAGCGATAACACCGCAGCCACTGCCGATACTGCCCAGAGCTCAAGCACGGCCCAGAGCCCAAGCGCAGCAGAGAGCAAAGCCGCCAATGCTGCCAATGTTGCCCCGGGCGCGCCCGGCAATACCCCCACCTGGGCCTTCGCCGGCAAAACCGGCATAGGCACCAGCTATGAACCCTATGTCGATGGCAAATATCAGGGCAGCGAAGCCAATCCCATGAGCCGGGTATGGTTTTCCACCGCCAACGGCGTGCTGACCGAAACCATGTACGGGCTTATTCATAACGCCCAGCTGCGGGAGCTGTCGTTTATCGTCAAGGGCACTAACTTTGTCGATGTTGAAACCAAAGACACTATCCACAGCCAGCGTTATCTGCACACGGACCAGAGCGGCAACCCTGAGTCGTTGGCGCTGGTGCTGGATAACCGCGACAAAGAAGGCAAGTACCGAATCGAGAAACAGATAATCACCGACCCGCACCGCGACGCCTTGGTGATGCGCGTGACCATCAGCGCCATGGCAGATGGCTTAACTGCCTATCTTTATGCCGATCCGCAAATGGATAACGGCGGCGCAGATGATATCGCCTATCTGGATGACACAGGTTTTATCGCCGCCCAGGCAACGCCGGCCGCTGGCGGCATGCAAAGCGCCATGAGTATTCAGGCAAGCGTGCCCTTTGTTGCCCGTCAGGTTGGCTTTGAAGGTCGCTCGGCCGGCATCGAGGCTATTCTTGCCGGTAAACCGCTTGAGGGTTACAGCCAAACCTTCAGCGGCGCTGCTGCCAACGCGGCTGGTGCAAATGGCGGCAATGACAATGCCGCCAGTGACAATCAAGGCAACAGCAATATCGGCAACAGCAATATCGGTAACGTTGCCCTCACCGCTGAGCTTGCCACCCTGAATAAGGGCGAGAGTGTAAGCTTCGATCTGGTGCTGGGCTTTGCCGCTGCGAGCAATGTTGACGATGCCGCTAAGGCCGCGAGCCAAACCGCCAAAGCAAGCCTTGGCGCAGGTTTTGACAAGCTCGCCGATGACTTTGCCGGCAACAGCGCATCCCCCGGCTGGCGTCAGTACCTTAAGTCCCTTAAAAGCCTCAATACCATGGCAGGCCACACCGCCGATGGCGGCAAACTGCTTAATATTTCGGCCATGGTGCTCAAGGCCCAGGAAGATAAAACCCACGCAGGCGCCTTGATAGCCTCTTTGTCAAACCCCTGGGGCGATACCATCGACGCCATCAAGCCAAGCACAGGCTACAAAGCCGTGTGGCCACGGGATTTTTATCAGTGCGCCATGGCATTTCTCGCCATGGGCGATGCCGACACCGCCAAAGTTGCGTTCGAGTATCTTAAACAAATTCAGGCCGGCCCCAACCTTAAAGGCTATGAGGGCGTACCGGGCTGGTTTTTGCAAAAGACCCACGTCGATGGCGAAACCGAATGGGTAGCGGTGCAACTTGACCAAACCGCCATGCCCATCATGCTTGGCTGGAAACTCTGGCAGGCGGGCGTACTGAGCCCAGATGAGGCGAAAAGCTGGTACCACAGCATGCTTAAGCCCGCAGCCGAGTTTCTGGTGAGCGGTGGCGAGGTAAGCCTTGACTGGAACAAGCGGCAAATCACCCCGCCTGTCACCCAGCAGGAGCGCTGGGAGGAGCAGGAAGGGTATTCACCCTCCACCATGGCGGCACTTATTACCGGGCTTAATGCCGCAGCCGCCCTCGCCCGTCATGCGAGCGACATTGAGGCCGCCGAACGCTTTGAGGCCGCGGCCACACGTTTTGGCGCCAGTCTTGGCAAACACACTGTGACGCACACAGGCAGCCTCGCGGCTCACCCTTATATTGTGCGCCTGTCGCCAAACGGCGAGCCGGATACCGATGCGAAACTCGCCGACAACAACGGTCGCCCGGGGCTTGATCAGCGCCTGGTGCTGGATGCAGGCTTCCTTGAGCTGGTGCGTTACGGCGTAGTGGACGCAAATGATGCGGTAGTGCAAAGTACCCTTAAGCTTGTCGACAGCGAAAACCTCGATGAGAACCTAAGGCTCAAGTACAGCTTTACCACCAAGGCAGGCGCGAGCTTCCCGGGATTTCGCCGCTACGGCAACGATGGCTATGGCGAAGATACCCAAAGCGGCGCCAATTACTATGAGACCGGTAGCAACAGCGCCAATCAGCGTGGACGGGTGTGGCCCTTCTTCACCGGCGAGCGCGGCCATTATGAGCTTGCGGCCCTGACCCACGGCGGCAAAGCCCTGGATGACAGCGCGCGCAATCAGCTTATCGGCACCTATGTGGCTGGTATGGAGAGCTTTGCCAATGAAGGCGGCATGTTACCGGAGCAGGTGTGGGATGGCGTGGGTAACCCCACCCGCTTCAGCTATCAGCACGGACAGGGCACCAACTCAGCAACGCCACTCGCCTGGACCCACGCCGAATACGTGAAGCTGGTGCGCTCGGTCACCGACGGTAAAGTCTGGGATGGTTATCCATTCAAACAAACCGCCTCGCTGACTCAGAAACAAGCCGCCGCCAAATAAGGCCCGGTTAACATCTCAGGCAGCGGCAAGTCAGTCACTGCGGTAAAAGAAAAGGAGCCATTCGGCTCCTTTTTCATTGAATTTCGCGATACTTAATTCGCAAATAAGTGTTTGATAAGGTTACCATTAAATCCATTCTGGCGGAGTGGCTTTGTTCTGAGTTCTTGCCGCGTAACTCGCAGGCTCAGACTACAACTCGATCCCACAGGACTTTCGCACCACCAGACTGGTGGGAATAAGCTTGGGCCCGACTTTTTCACCGTTGATAAGCTTAAGCAGGCTTTCCACCAGCATTTCGCCGGCAAGCTGGGTGTTTTGCTTGATGGTGGTAAGCGGCGGATTGGCAAAGCTTGCCACCGGAATATCATCGTAGCCGACCACGGCCACATCCTCGGGAACCCTGAGCCCTGCCTCTTTGAGGGCGCGGATGGCACCCACGGCAATCAAGTCGCTGGCGGCGAAGAGTGCATCAAACTTAAGCCCTTTTCTGAGCAGCCGATTGGCCGCATCAAAACCCGACGCCTCGGTGCTGATCGCATCTTCCTGAAGGCGCTTATCAATCCCAAGTCCGGCATCCTTAAGCGCCCGCACATGGCCAAGATAGCGGTCACGAAACTCGGGGCTGTGGCTTGAAGCATCCCCCAAAAAGGCAAAATCACGCCGCCCGAGGGAAATCAGATGTTCAGTGGCAATCAGCCCGCCCTGCTGATTGTCACAACCAACCGACGCGACCGACACCTTGTTGTGCTCGGCGCCCCAAATCACAAAGTGGGTATGCTGGGACAAAAGCCGCTCGAGCTTGTGCTCATAGTCCACAAAGTCGCCATAACCCAACAAAATGATGCCATCGGCCTTGTTGCTGTCTTCATAATCGGCGTGCCAGTCGCTGGAGAGCTGCTGAAACGATACCAGCAGATCGTAGCCCTGCCGCGCCGTAGCGCGGGTGATGGAGCCGAGCATAGATAAGAAAAACGGATTGATGAGCGAGTCATCATTGGTCGGGTCTTCACACAACAGCAGCGCCAGGGTGTGGCTGTTTTGAGTGCGCAGGTTACTGGCGTTTTTATCGACCTTGTAATTAAGCTCCCGCGCGATTGCCTTAATCCGCTCCTTGGTTTCGTCGCTCACCAGCGGGCTGTCACGCAGCGCCCGGGACACGGTGGACTGGGAAACCCCGGCGCGGTAGGCAATATCAATGGAGGTCGCTTTACTTGGCATGGCTGGACTCTTGTTGGAATAACGGCTGAAACCTTTGGCGGCTGGTTAGCGCCGCCCACCATCGTAAATCAACGGCATGGTAAATCAACAGCAATTCCTTGTATAGCAAGAGACTTTATTGGCGGTTCACATCCGCCATCGGCACTGGCAACGCGTGTTTTAAGCGCTGCTGTTACAGCCCAAGCTCATCAAGCAAATCATCGGCTGGGGCCGCGCCCTTGATATCGGCGCTGGCAACTGGCGCTGTGCCCGAGCTGCCATGGGTGGCCAGCAGAGAGTCCGGGTCAAACTCTTCGTCCAACTCAAACTCCGGCGTTTTCACAAACTCGGTGCTGTCCATCGCGTATTCAAGGTAGAAAATGTGGTTGTTTTCGGTGCGAAACGACACCCTTCTGGCCACCGGCTCATCCAGATTGGCATCGATGGAGATACTGATTTCTTTGTTGATGGTCAGCATCTTGGGCTGGCTTTGGCTGATGGAGGTTTGCAGCTCCTTTGACACCTTACCGATAAAGTCGCCGAGGATCTGGTTCATCAGCTCCCCCATCACGTTGCCGACTTCATCCGAGGTGTGCGAAAAGGCAAGCTCCCCTTCCGGCATGCCCATGTTGAGCATATAGCGACGGTAGATTTCAACGGCCGCATCGGCTGAAAAATTAATCACCACCAGCCCGCTGAAACCGCCATCAAAAATCGAAAAACAGCCAAGATCCGGCCGTAAACGGGTGCGGGTAATGTTCTGCACCATGCCGGCATGGGTGATGCGACTGGCGCTGGTGTTCGACAGCACATGGGAAACCGAATGGCAAAGCTTCAGCAGGATATCGTCGCTGCTGACAATCTGGGGTGCACTCATACTTTCTATCGCCTGTTTGATGAATTACCTAATCTTGAGCATAAATCCATGATAAATCAAAGTTAATACCAAAGATTACACTATAAACATCGGATCTGCGTGACTGCAATCACTGTAAGATACTGATTTTATTGTAGTGACATACGGTTTTTTCGCTTGGTTCACAACCGCCTCAGACACGCGCGCCAGATCACAGTTTTTATCTTTAGTTAATTTTATTTACATAGCCACACAAGGTTTGGGGGCAACAATCCGCTAGAATTCGGCGGTCCTACCCTGACGCGGATAAAGAGATGATTACTATTCTAAGAAAACTGACCATATTGCAGCGGCTCATTCTGATGCTGGCGCTCGCCGCCGTTGGAACCCTGTGCTTTGCAACCTTTAATATCAAAGAGCAGTACACCAACCTGGAAACCCAGAAGTGGCAGCAAAACGACGGTCAGCTCGACACGGCGCTGTCGATAATCGATGCCCATCAGCGCCAGGCGCAGCAAGGGCAATTACCCCTTGAAACTGCCAAGGCCGAAGTGGCAGAGCTGCTTGCCGAAGCCCACTACGGCAATGGTGGTTACTTTATCGTTATTGATGGCGCCAACCAGATCATCGCCGCCGGCGGCAACAGCCTCACCGCAGGCACCCGCTTAAACGACAGAGAGCTGCAAACGCTGGTTGATAACGCCCGCGCCCAGGGCAAGGCCACCACCACCCGCGAGGCACGCAATGCCGACAACGGCAAAACCGGCGAGCAGCTTACCGAAGGCCGTTTCTACGCGCCCTGGCAGTGGACAGTGATAACAGGCGCCTTTGTGACCGACATTCACGATGCGATGAAAACCGCCATCTGGCATACCTTCATCATCATGATGCTGATCTCAACCCCGCTTTTTGCCCTGTTCATGGCGCTGAATCATTCTATTTCCTCGCCGTTGGAACGTGCCATCGAGGCTATGGAAGACATTGCCGACGGTGAAGGCGATTTGCGCGCAAGGCTTGACACCTCAGGCAAGGACGAAGTGGCCCGCCTCGCCGCCGCCTTTAACCGCTTTGCTGAAAAAATCAGTACGCTTATCAAAGATATCAAGCCCATGGGCGCTGAGCTTGCCGACGATGCCCGGGCGCTGACGCAGGCTGTGGCCACCGCCAATGCCAGCGGCGAGCGCATTCACCGCGAAACCGAAAGCGTTGCCACCGCCATTCATCAGATGCTGGCCACCAGTCACGAAATGGCGCAAAACACCCAGCAGGCGGCGGATTCAGCCGGTAAAGTCACCAGTCAGGCGAAGGACACCCAGCAGCTGATGACCCTGACCTTAAGCCAAACCGAGCAATTGGTGGATAAACTGCGCGCCGCTGAGTCCACCACAGCACGCCTTGGCGCCGCATCGGGCCAGATTGGCAGTATTCTTGATGTTATTCGCGCCATCGCCGAGCAAACCAACCTGCTGGCACTCAATGCCGCCATCGAAGCCGCCCGCGCCGGTGCCCATGGCCGCGGCTTTGCAGTGGTGGCCGACGAAGTGCGGGCGCTGGCAAACCGCACCCAGGACTCGACCAACGAAATCCATAAAATCATCAGTGAAATTCAGGCCGGCATCGGCGATGTCACCGCCTCCAACAAGGCCAACCAGAGCCTGTCGGAGTCGCTGCAATCCAGCGCCCGTCACGCCGGTATCGCCATGGACGATATTTTGCAGCTGGTCGGTAACATCAACGACATGAATACCCAGCTTGCCAGCGCCACCGAAGAGCAGTCTCTGGTCACCGAAGAGATTAACCGTAACATCAGCAATATTTCGGAGCAGATGCAGCTGGCGGTGAAATCCAGCGACGGCAACCGCCACGCGGCGGCGCACCTTAACGGGATAAGCGATGCCCTGTCGCAGGCGCTTTCACGTTTCAGGGTCTGAGCACTTCAGTGCCTTCGAAGCAACGCCGTAAAACCCAACCACAGAATTGAGGGACAGCAGGTCCCTCTTTTTATGGCTAAAATTTGTGTTAGGCTACAAACTAACCCAAGGCAGCAACTCACAGGAGGCCGATGTGCGTCAGACACTCGCAGTACATGGCCAGGCCTATACCATCCACAGTTTCAGCCCAGATACGCCGCCCCCAGCATCTATTTTTGCCGAGCCGATGTTTTTTATCGGCAAAACCCGCGAAGAGTTGTCTGTGGTGGTGCCATCCCACCTTGAGCTTGACAGCCTCGAAGCCGAAACTGACTGGCGCTGCATTGAAGTGCTCGGGCCGCTCGGGTTTTCAATGACAGGGATCCTCGCCCGTATTTCTTCTGTCCTTGCCGACGCCCAGGTCAGCATTTTTGCCATTTCCACCTTCGATACCGACTATGTACTGGTCAAAAAAGACAAACTGCCACATGCGATGGCAGCACTGAAAAAGAGCGGTTATCAGCTGATTGAGTATCCCTGCGAAGACTGAATATCCGGGTGAAGATGGAGTGGCGTCGGCAATTCGCAGGCAAACCTTCGAATAAGGTGCCTGAGGAAGGTGCGAACAAGTCTTCGCACAGCTCTGGCTTTGATAGCGACGACAGTTCAAGGCATTCAACTGAAGGCATGCCGAGGCCTGCTGAAGTTGAATAACGCCGAAATGGTGTTGCTATCAAAGCCCCGCAGGGCGTGGCTTACAGCGGTATCTGCGGCGTTACCTGCTTTTGAAATAAAAGAGGTGCGAAGGACTTGGGCCATTCGCTGCGAACTGTGCCTTGCATCTATCCGCTGTAAGCTCACGCAGAGCAAGCACGGGACTTATTCGCACCTTCCCTAATGCGCTATTGCCCCAGATAGCCCCTTTGTGGAGAATAGGCGCTACGTTTTGCCCCGCGAGCGCGGGACCTGCCAAAGAGTTTGCACAGCATGTACGAGAAAACCGTCATCATCACCGCCCCCCACGGCATTCATACCCGCCCCGCGGCCCTCTTGGTCAAAGAAGCCAAGTCGTTTGATTGTGACGTGCTGGTCGAATGTAATGGCAAACAGGCGAGCGCCAAGAGCCTGTTCAAGCTGCAAACCCTTGGGCTGTATCAGGGCGTGAGTGTCAGAGTGTTTGCCCAGGGGCCTCAGGCCGAAGAAGCCGTCGAAAAAGTCTCGGCGCTGCTCATCACCTTAAGTTAAGTCCGGGAGAGACAGATGCAGGTTAACGGAATAGCCATTCAGCCCGGCGTCACCTTCGGTGAAGCCCTTCATCTTGGGCAGGGTCATAAGCCGCTCGATTACCGGATGTTGCCTATCCGGCGCATTCCCCAGCAGGTGCAGCGGCTTGATGCCGGCATCAGGCGCCTGCAGGAGCAACTGGCCGCAAGCCTGCAAGCCCTCGATGAGCACAGCGAGGCCCACGCATTGGTTGAAGCCGACCTTCTGTATCTTGAAGACAGCGACCTTCGCGATCACATAGTCGATACCATCACCCAGCTGCAATTTTCCGCCTGCGTCTCCATCGAGCGGGTGTTTGCCCACCAGGCCAGCGAGCTTGAGGCGATGGACGACCCGTACCTTGCCCAGCGCGCCGAGGATGTACGCAGCCTTGGCAAGCGCCTCATCCGCGCCGTGTTTGGCCGCCCGGGTGCGGAGCCCGGTAAGCTCACAGTGCCCACCATACTGCTTGCCGACGACATTACCCCCGCCGAATTTGCCACACTGCCGCTCGAGAACGTGGCCGGCATAGTGCTCAAGTCCGGCGGCATCACCAGCCACACCGCGATTCTTGCCCGCGCCGCCGGCATACCGGCGCTGCTAAGCACCCCCTACAGCGAGCTTGGCATTGAAAACGGCGATACCCTGGTGATTGATGGCGGCGCCGGTGTGCTTATCCGCAATCCCGCAGGTGACGAACTCGCGTTACTGCAGGCCAGGGCCAGTGAGCATGAAGAAGCGCGGCGTAAGCTCGATGCCTTCCGCGACAAGAGCGCCATGACCCTGGATGGTCATGAAATCAGCCTGCTTGCCAACGTCGGCAATCTTAACGACATCATGCAGGTAGCCAACCTTGGCGCCGACGGCATTGGCTTGCTTCGCACCGAATTTATGCTGATGCACACCGACACCCTGCCCGATGAGCGCAGCCAGTATCAGCTTTACAGCGATGCTATTCATGCCCTCGAAGGTCGGGTGCTGACCATTCGCACCCTGGATGTGGGCGCCGATAAAGAGCTGCCGTGCCTGTGTCAGGCCAAAGAAGAAAACCCGGCCCTTGGCATGCGCGGCATACGTTACACCCTCGCCAATCCGGCGCTGCTCAAAACCCAGCTTCGCGCCGTGCTGCGCGCCGCCAATCTTGGCCAGGTGCGGCTGATGTTCCCCATGGTCAATCAGGTTGAAGAGCTGGACGCGGTGCTTGCACTCCTTGAAGAGTGCCGCCGTGAGCTCGACGATGAAGAAAAAGGCTTTGGCGATGTGAGCCTTGGCATTGTGGTCGAAACCCCGGCGGCGGTGCTCAATCTGCCCGCCATGCTGCCGCTCTTGGATTTTGTCAGCATAGGCACCAACGATTTAACCCAGTACGCCATGGCCGCTGACCGTGGCAACCCTTGCCTTGCCCGCGACTATCCGTCGCTGTCACCGGCCATATTGCGCCTTATCAGCATGACGCTGCAAAGTGCCCGCAGCCAGCAGGTTAAGGTTTCACTGTGCGGTGAGATGGGCAGCGATCCACGGCTTGTGCCGCTCCTTATCGGCCTTGGCTTTGATGAAATCAGTGTCAACGTCGGTGCCCTGCTTGAAGTCAAAGCCGCGATTTGTGCGCAGGATTTTCGCCGCTGCAGCCAACTTGCGGGACAAGCGCTGATGGCCGACAGGTTGTCCGAGCTCACAGACTGTATAAGTCGCTACAAATAAGCTAAATGTTTCAGTATGATGTTTTATCCGCTGCCACCAAGAGCAGCCATTGAAGAAAGAGGCAAGCACCCATGGGATTTTTCAGCCGTATTCGGCGACTGATTTCCGGAGCGCCCACCATTGAAGGTGGCATCGCCATCATTGCGCCGGTGTCCGGCGAAATTTATCCCATCGAAAAAGTACCGGATGTGGTCTTTGCCGAGAAAATTGTCGGTGACGGTATCGCCATTGCCCCCGAAGGCGACACCATAGTCGCCCCTATCGATGGCACCATAGGCAAGATTTTTGAAACCAACCACGCCTTCAGTATCGAGTCGCCCCAGGGGCTTGAGCTGTTTGTCCACTTTGGCGTGGGCACGGTGGAGCTTCGCGGCAACGGCTTCAAACGCCTCGCCGAAGAAGGCCAGCAGGTAAAAGCCGGCGAGCCGGTTATCGCCTTTGACCTTGATTATCTTAAAGATCAGGTCGACAGCCTGCTGACACCTGTGGTGCTTGCCAACATGGAAGACGTGAAGTACCTCGAAAAGGCCCAGGGCCGGGTAGAAGCCGGCAAAGACGTTATTTTTACCGTCGAAATCTGAAAATCCTTCAACAGGCCGCACTGTGCTTGAGGCAAACTTGCCCAAATGCCACAATGCGGCCTTTCTGTCTCTTTGGGAGTAAGTGCCGTGACTCTTTATGGCATTAAAAACTGCGACACGGTCAAAAAGGCCCGCAACTGGCTCGACAGCCACGGCCAGCAAGTTCAATTCCACGATTTTCGCGCCGATGGCCTGAGTAAAGATACCCTCAGCGCCTGGGTCGATGCCCTTGGCGTCGATACCGTGCTTAACCGCAAATCCACCAGTTTTCGCGCCCTCGACGAGGCGCAAAAGCAAAATATCGACCGCGACAGCGCCATCGCGCTGATGCTTGAGACCCCGACACTTATCAAACGCCCGGTGCTTGAATATCAGGGCAAGGTGTACTGCGGCTTTTCCGACAAACTCTATACCGAGGTATTTGGCCAATGAGCGACGTAATCGATTTAACCAAGGAGCTCATTTCCCGCCCGTCGGTGACGCCGCTTGATGAAGGCTGTCAGGAGCTGATGGCAAGGCGCCTTGCTGCCATCGGCTTTAACATCGAGCCCATGGTATTTGAAGACACCACCAACCTGTGGGCACGCCGTGGCAGCGAAGGGCCGCTGTTTTGCTTTGCCGGCCACACCGATGTGGTGCCGGTGGGCGACCTTAACCGCTGGCACACCCCGCCGTTTGAGCCGGTCGAAATCGATGGTTACATCCACGGCCGCGGCGCCGCCGACATGAAAGGCTCCCTCGCCGCCATGGTGGTGGCTGCTGAGCGTTTTGTGGCCGAGCATCCGGATCATCAGGGCTCTATCGCCTTTCTTATCACCTCCGATGAAGAAGGCCCCTTTATCAATGGCACAGTGCGGGTCATAGATACCCTCGAAGCGCGCAACGAAAAAATCACCTGGGCCTTGGTGGGCGAGCCATCGAGCACCCATCTGCTGGGTGATGTGGTCAAAAACGGCCGCCGTGGCAGTCTTACAGGTAATCTCACCGTCAAGGGTATTCAGGGCCACGTGGCCTACCCGCATCTGGCCGACAATCCGGTTCACAAAGCCGCACCAGCGCTGGCCGAGCTTGCCCGCATCGAGTGGGATAAGGGCAATGAGTTTTTCCCACCCACCAGTTTCCAGATTGCCAACATCAATGGCGGCACCGGCGCATCCAACGTGATCCCGGGCGAGCTTAAGGTGATGTTCAACTTCCGTTACTCCACCGAAGTCACAGCCGAGATCCTGATTAGCCGGGTGCTGGGTATTCTCGATGCCCATGGCCTCGATTACGACATCGATTGGGTTTACAACGGCTTGCCTTTCCTCACAGGCGAAGGCCCGCTGCTGGATGCGACCCGCGAGGCGATTTTTGAAGTCACCGGCAACCATACCGATCCGCAAACCACAGGCGGCACCTCCGATGGTCGCTTTATTGCCCCAACCGGCGCGCAGGTGATTGAACTTGGCCCGGTAAATGCCACCATCCACAAGGTGAATGAATGCGTGAAGGCAAGCGATCTTGAGCTTCTCACCGGCTGCTACCAGCGCATTCTGGAAAAGCTGCTGTGCCGCTGATTGCAAACCCCGCCACCCTCTACGGCATTGGCGAGCCTGAACTTGTGCTCGCCGATGGCTTTAAAATGCGCCCCGGTACCGCCCGGGCGTATCTTGCCATGAAAGAGGCGGCCGCCGCCGATGGCATTGCCATGGCCGTTACCTCCTCTTATCGCGACTTTGAGCGCCAGCTTGCCATCTGGAATGGCAAAGCCGAAGGCAAACGGCCAATACTCGATGCAAACGGCCAGCCACTTGATGCAAAGAGCCTCAGCGACAATGCACTGATTGACGCCATTTTGCTGTGGTCGGCGCTGCCCGGCTGCTCTCGCCATCACCTTGGCACCGACATCGATGTGTACGCGCCGGACAACATCAGCCGCGATGCCCTGAAACTTGAGCTGCCGGAATATGAGCCCCACGGCCCCTGCCACGGCTTAAGTTGCTGGCTTGACGCCAACGCCAACCGCTTTGGGTTTTTCAGGCCCTATCAGGCAGGCAAAAGTGGCGTCAGCCCCGAGCCCTGGCATTTAAGCTTTGCCCCCGAGGCCGAGCCGCTCATGGCGGGATTTGACCTAAGCGCACTGGCAACGCACCTTGAGCGTGCGCCGCTGGCCCTTAAATCCGCAGTTCTTTTGCGCCTCGATGAGCTTGTGGAGCGCTACGTGCGCTTTTATGCCGCGCCCCCAGTTACGGAACCTTCTGTATGACCTCGTTTGAATCATTCCGCCGCAGCTTTGAGCTCAGCGACACTCATTTAAGTTACCTTGATATGGGCACAGGCCCGGTGCTGCTGTTGGGCCACAGTTATCTGTGGGACAGCCTGATGTGGCGCGAGCAGCTTGAGCTGCTGGCCAAACACTACCGCGTGATAGCGGTTGATCTGCACGGCCACGGTCAGTCAGGCGGCGTGCCGCCAAGGGTTAACAGCTTACGGGTTGTTGCCGATGACATGCTCGCGCTGATGGACTCCCTCAATATCAACAAGTTTTCTATCCTTGGCCTCAGCGTTGGCGCCATGTGGGGCGCCGAGCTTGTACTCAAGGCGCCCGCCCGGGTAAAGACCCTGGTGATGATGGACAGCTTTATCGGCTTTGAGCCCGAAATCACCCGCGCCAAATACTTCGGTATGTTGGATGTGATTACGGCCGCGGGCAGCGTTCCGGCGCCCATGATTGACGCCATTGTGCCGCTCTTTTTCTCATCAAGCCCGGATGAGCGCCTCACAAGCGCCTTTGCTGCCAAGCTTGCGTCCTTAAGTGGCGAGCGTATTGCCGATATCGAGCGCATGGGCCGGCTGGTGTTTGGCCGCCGCGACACCATGGATGAGGTGGAAAAGCTCACCCTGCCGGTGCTGGTGATGGTGGGGGTTGAAGACAAGGCCCGCAGCGTGCTTGAAAGCTACCTGATGCACGAAGCCATCGATGGCAGCAAACTGGTGCACATTGCCGCAGCTGGCCACATTTCCTGCCTCGAGCAGCCCGCCTTTGTTAACGAGACGCTGCTGAGCTTTTTTGCCGAGCATCTGTCATAGGCACAGGGTTAAGCCAGTACAGTTAAGCCAGCCGCCTTTATTCCAGCCGCTTTAAATGTGCTGATTTAAATGTGCCGCTTTTAACCCGCCGATGTGAATGCGCCGAATTTAGTTCGGCGCAGCACTCTCAATCTTACCGCCCGAAACTGCCTTATCCGGCGAGCTTGCTCCCTTCCTTTTACCTCGCCTGCAAGCTTTCGTTAGTGTTTGTTTCAGTAACAGATTTCGACTTTCAAACACCGGTCACATCTTTTTCAGCCGGATTTGCAATGGATAGACCAGCCCCGCAGAATTTCCTGTTAGACTGGCTCGGTATTTCGCCAAAATCACTTTGTCTCCTTCCCTGACTCCGACCAAATAAGCAAAAGATGAAATTACTGAAACCCCTGTTCGATAACAACCGTCGCTGGGCAGAGCGCATCTTGCTGGAAAACCCCGGTTTTTTTGAAACTCTGGCCAAACAGCAGAACCCCGAATACCTGTGGATCGGCTGCTCCGACAGTCGGGTGCCATCAAATCAAATCATCGACTTGCTGCCGGGCGAAGTGTTTGTGCACCGCAATATCGCCAACATGGTCATACATACCGATCTTAACTGCCTGTCGGTGCTGCAATACGCGGTGGATGTGCTGAAGGTCAAGCACATCATGGTGGTCGGCCACTATGGCTGCGGCGGCGTGCGCGCTGCCATGGGCAACAAGCGTCTTGGCCTGATTGATAACTGGCTTGGGCACCTGCGCGACATCTACCGCCTGCATCAGAACGAGCTTGAAGCACTCGATGACAAGGCCCGTTTCGACCGCCTGTGTGAGCTCAACGTGATTGAGCAGGTCGCCAACGTCGCCGCCACCACCATCATCACCGAGGCCTGGGCCAGAGGTCAGGACGTGGCGGTACACGGCTGGATTTACGGCATTAACAACGGCTTACTGACAGATTTGGATGTGACCGTCGACCGAGGCCTGTATTTAAGTCAGCAGCCACAGGACTGAGCCTGACGTTACAGAGTGTACATACCGGGCAAAGGGGCAGCCGCCCTGCCCGCCCTTGGCCCGCGTTGGTCCGGCTTTGAGCGCAGTCTGCAGGCTGCCTTTTCAATTTTTTCGCGCTGCCTTATCGCTATCACCTTGCCAACGCAGGTATAATCTTCGGGTTTTTTCATCGCGCCTTAGGCGCCATGGTCAGAATTTAGGAGAATCACTTCCATGCCCGGTTTTGAAATTTTTGGTCCTGAAGAGAAGCAGGAAGTTGCAGATGTCATGGAGCACGGCTTTACCTTCCGTTATAACTTCGACGGCATGCGCAATGACCGCTGGAAGAGCCGCGACTTTGAAGCCCTGCTGTGCGAAAAAATCGGTGTAAAACACGCCCACCTGCTGTCCAGCGGTACCTGCGCCCTGACCACTGCCCTGATGGCGGCTGGCATCGGTGCCGGTGACGAAGTGATTGTGCCTCCCTTTACCTTTGTGGCCACTATCGAAGCCATCATGATGGCCGGTGCCGTACCGGTATTTGCCGAAATCGACGAGACCCTGTGTCTGTCGCCAGAAGGCATCCGCGCCGCCATCACCCCACGCACCAAGGCGGTAAACTTTGTCCACATGTGTGGCTCCATGGGGCACATGGATGAAATCAAAGCCATTTGTGATGAGCACGGTATTGTCCTGCTTGAAGATGCCTGTCAGGCCATCGGTGGCAGCTACAAGGGTCAGAGCCTCGGCACTATCGGTCAGGTAGGCTGTTTCTCCTTTGACTCAGTGAAAACCATCTCCTGCGGTGAAGGCGGAGCGGTGATCACCAACGATGAAACCATCTACAACCACAGCCATATGTTCTCTGACCACGGTCACGACCATATCGGCAGCGATCGCGGCGCCGAGAAGCACCCTATCATGGGCCTGAACTTCCGCATCAGCGAAATGAACGCCGCCCTGGGTCTGGCCCAGCTGCGTAAGCTTGACACCATTCTGGATATTCAGCGCAAAAACAAAAAGCTGATTAAAGATGCCATGGCTGAGATCCCGGAAGTGAGCTTCCGCGTGATCCCCGATCCTGAAGGCGACAACGCCGGTTTCCTGTCCTTTATGCTGCCAACAGAGGCGCGCACCCAGGAAATCAGCAAGGCGCTGGCCGCCAATGGCGTTGATGGCTGTTTCTACTGGTACGTGAACAACTGGCACTACCTGAAAAACTGGCAGCACATCCAGAACCTGAGCACTCCGGCCGCCATGCCAATCACCCTGGTCGCCGACAAGCCTGATTACACCCAGGTTTCTGTGCCAAAATCCGATGCCATCATGAGCCGCACCATTTCCATGCTCATCAAGCTCAGCTGGACTGAAGAGCAGATCCAGCAGCGTATTGCCAACATCAAGAAAGCCTTTGCCCAATAATTGACGGGAGTCTTTTGCATGAAATTCAGAAATTTCAAAGCTGTACCTAAGATGATCTTCGGTCGCGGCGCCTTTAACCAGCTGGACGAAGTGCTGGCGGCCGAGCGCAAACAAGCCGATGATTTCGTGGTGTTTCTGGTGGACGACGTTCACAAAGGCAAGCCGCTGGAAAGCCGCATCCCACTCAAAGCTCAGGACAAACTGATTTGGGTAAACGTGGATGAAGAGCCAACCACAGAGCAGGTTGATGCCCTGACCGTGGAAGTGCAGCAGTTCAACAGCAAGCTGCCGGTCAGCGTTGTTGGCCTTGGCGGCGGTTCAACCATGGATCTCGCCAAAGCTGTCTCTTTGATGCTGACCAACCCGGGCGGCTCTGCCAAGTACCAGGGCTGGGATCTTATCAAGGTAGCCGCCGTGCACCACATTGGTATCCCCACCATTTCCGGTACCGGCGCCGAAGCCTCTCGCACCGCGGTACTGTGCGGCCCTGAGCGTAAGCTGGGTCTGAACTCCGACTTTACCGTGTTTGACCAGATCATCATGGACTCTGAGCTGATTTCAGGCGTTGACACAGATCAGTGGTTCTACACAGGTATGGACTGCTACATTCACTGTATCGAATCGCTGGAAGGCACTTACCTTAACGAATACTCCAAGGCCTTCGGCGAGAAAGCCCTGGATCTGTGCCGCGAAGTGTATCTGGATGATCACCCAGAGAAAGACGACAAGCTGATGATGGCCTCTTACATGGGCGGCATGTCCATCGCCTACAGCCAGGTAGGTGCCTGTCACGCCCTGTCTTATGGTCTGGGCTATGTGCTGGGCTACCATCACGGTATCGGCAACTGTATCGCCTTCAACGTACTGGAAGAATTCTATCCGGAAGGCGTTGCCGAGTTCCGCACCATGCTCGACAAACACAACATCACCCTGCCAAAGGACATCTGTAAAGACTTGCCGGATGAAACCATTGCCCGCATGGTGAAAGTGGCCAAGAGCCTCGGCCCGCTGTGGCACAACGTGTACGGCGACGGCTGGGAAGAGAAAGTGACCGATGAGATGCTGACCAAGCTCTATCGTCGCATCTAGTGTTAAAACCGGGCTCCTGCGGGAGCCCTGTTTCTTTAGAGGATTTCTCAATGAACGTAACTCTGCTTATTCCGGCCCGCTACGGCTCCAGCCGTTTCCCCGGAAAGCCCCTCGCCCCCATCAACGGTAAACCGATGATCCAGCACGTGTACGAACGTGCCGGCCTCGCCAAGGGCCTGTCTGCCATTTATGTGGCCACAGACGATGTGCGCATTAAAGAGGCGGTTGAAGCCTTTGGCGGTAAAGTGGTGATGACAGGCGCCGAAGCCGCTTCCGGTACCGACCGCATTGAAGATGCCATCACTCAGCTCGGGCTTGCCGATGACGACCTGGTGATTAACCTGCAGGGCGATCAGCCGCTGATTGACCCTATTTCCATCGAGCAGGTAATTGAACTCTTTGCCCGCCATCCGGGCGAGTTCGAGATGGCGACCCTCGGTTACCAGATCAGCGACAAAGAAGAGCTCGACGATCCCAAGCACGTCAAAATGGTGTTCGACAACGACATGTACGCGCTCTACTTCTCCCGCGCCCGCATTCCGTTTGGCCGCGACGTGAGCGAGTATCCGGTGTACAAGCACCTGGGCGTATACGCCTATACCCGCCGATTTGTGCACACCTTCAACAGCCTGCCGCTGGGTAAGCTTGAAGATCTCGAGAAGCTCGAGCAGCTGCGCGCGCTGGAATACGGCCACAAGATCAAAGTCGCCATCAGCGCCTTCGACTCACCGGAAGTGGATACCCCAGAGGATATCCGCCGCTGTGAAAATCGTCTCAAGGTCGACTGATGAACGCCGAGGCCATGTCATCGCTGGAAGTCTGGCTCATCATCGCACTGGTGATTGGGGTAATTTTGTCTAACCTCGCCGTACTCAAGTACAGCGCCAAATTCAAAATGCCCCAGTTCGGAGAACCTAAAAAAGAGAGCGGCGAACCGAAGAGCGAAAGCGAAGAGCTCAAGAGCGAAAGCGGAAGGCCTAAGCAAACAAGCGACTCTGAAGCTGCCGTGGATGGAGCTGAAACCGCTGAGGCTGAGACTAAAACTAACGCGGCAGAAACCGCCGAGTTTCAAACAAGCAGCGCGGCCAAAGCCGAAGGCGCAGATAACGTTATCCCCTTCGACAAAGCCGCCGCCAAGCGATCTGGTTCTGGTTCAGGCTCTGGCTCTGGTTCTGGTTCTGACTAACATGATGACAAAACGCTCAGCGTAACTGAACGTGAAACCCACCGTTGCACCGACGGTGGACATGGCGCTCAATTGGTCTATGAAAAAGGTCCTAAAAGTGTTCGGAAAGTGATGCTGAAACTAAGCGAGCCCCGCCTGGTTAATACAGCCTAGCTAAGCAGACTAGTTAACACAGCTTAGCTAACCACCTTTCAGCAGTCCAATAAAAACGCCCCGAACTTCGGGGCGTTTTTTATGAAGGCAATTTTTCAGCTGACTCTTACTCTGTTAACAATTACAAAAAGTTAATTTGCTTGATCTCGCCTTTTTCATTTAAGAAGAAAAAACTATAACCTCTTCCATTTAAAGCCGAACTAATTTCTAATAAATCACCCATTGTAAAATCATGTGTCAAAATCTTTTTGATGCTATTCTTACTCAATAAACTTACAAGTTTATCTTCGTTACCTTTTGATACCACATCACCATTAAAATGGTAAAAATTATCCTTAACGGTAATCTCTACATATTCCTGCTCATTGTTAGCATTTTCACGATGAGAAGCGCATCCGGCAAGAAAAACTATCAAGATTAACATTATCAATATGTTACGCATTTTTTCTCCTTTTACAGTTAACGCTTTATCAACCGCCCCTTGTCGCATCAGGTTTGCTTGACTTGTTATACACCGCCCATTAGGTTTCTTTCCAGGGCAGCATAAAGTAATTTAAAAATAGCAAAAGCGTAAAGCCAACAACATACAATAAGTATCTATTGAGCGTGATAATTGGTGGTTCAAAGAAACTTACAACACAAACACTTGATACAAGAACGTTAGCACTCAAAAATGACCATAAAACACCCTTTGATATTTTATGAAATTCAAGGTCTTCTACGTATGTGTAAAGAAATACTTTTATAGCCAATATAGGCATATAACCTAGAACAATAATTATAAAGAACACTGTATCTTCAAAACCATTTTTGTAGGCATCAACTGCAACCATAGGTATTAAAAGAGCTAGCCCGTAACGGTAAATTTTGGCAGTACCAAGTAAATTATTTTTTAACTTTTCAAAATCCATTTTTTACTCAAAAGGCTCCAATAGCTGTTTAACGCCCAAATAATGGGCTAAAAATTGTTGGCTAAAATAAGCGACGCAGGAGCAAAAGCCGACTGTTTTTAGTCCTGATTTATTTTCTTGTTATATGCCTAATCACCATGAAAAATCAATGTAGACTCTTTTAATAATCGCTGATATTCAGCTTCATTGATTTCACCTTGATCAAATTTTTGTTGTGCAAGAAAATTTCTCAGATAAAACTCATTTTCAATATAAGCTAATATATATCCATATTCTTTTTCAGTAATAAGACCTTCACGAAAAGCTTTCCGTGAAGATTTTTTATTCCAGCGCTCTCCTGATGCTGGTTCAGGATAAGAGTAGTCTTTTTGCAGAATGGATGGTTCTGAAACGGCAGCAACATCCATTCCTTCTTCAATGGCTTTTTGCGCACACCAGTTTAAGAGCCAATCAACAGAATGCTTTACACCATGAAAATGCCAGTCATAACCAGCGGTGCATTCTCCAACTTTCTTACCTTCAGAATTATAAAGATCTAATTGTCCACTAGAACAGCCAAATAATGTAAGTGCAAAAAATATAATTGCTAGAGGTTTCACCAATGCTCCTTTGGCATATAACGCTTTGCTAAGGGGCTGGCGCCACGCGCCAGTCCCACGAAGCCAGCTTTTGCTGGCGACGTAAACTTGAGCAACTGGTTATGAGTAAATTGGAGCGGTTATTCCAACCGCAGGGCCAATGATCACCACTGCCCTAGCAAGATAGCCCCAACCTACGTTGGCCGTATTTTTTGAACAACGCCAAACAGATGTAATTGCCCAAATATAAAATAAAACAGCAAAAAACAGATACGCAACTATAGCTACCATGTTTTGTTGAAGGGATATCCAGTCACCGATACGGCCAACACAGGAACCAGTTAATACAAAGTTCAGCCAATACGCTTTCCAGAGGGGTTGCCCACCACTCCAACTGGATAGTAAGTATGGCTCTTTATCCTTAGAGATTACTTCCATATTAAATTACTCATAACGCCGCGCTCAGCCGCCGGAGGTGACTGGCGCGTTTTGTGCCCCGCACAAAAGGTGACAGTTGCCGAAGGTCGGTTGCAGCGCCTTGTTATGCGCTTTTTTTAACTGGCTCACTTGAACCGATACACACAATTTTTTCATTAAACTCTGTGATAACTTGACCAGAAAATTCATTGTTGAGTTTAAAAACAACTTCTGGAAAGCCTGCCGGTAATACTTTTATCTCGAATCCTTCATCATTTCTATGTGATTCGAATTTATGCTCGCCAGATGCTTTAAGTTCAGAAACTACAATGCCTAGATCACTATCAATCCCTTCGGTAGATGCAGGAGATAACATAAAAACACAATCTCCTTGAGTTGAACTTGAATCGCAGGCTAGCAACATGAATCCAGCATGATCTCCTTTATCAGAAAAGAGAGACAATACTTTAGGCAACTCAATGCTCATATTCTTCCTTAATGTTCTAGATCTCGCCCTTGCGCATAACGCTTTGCTAAGGGGCTGGCGCCACGCGCCAGTCCCACGGAGCCAGCCTTGGCTGGCGGAGTAAACTTAAGCTATTGGTTAGGTGTTATACCGATTTTTAAACTGATTTGCGACATAAGTAGCAACCAACGAAAAAATGAACAAAAATGTTGGTAAAATAGAATTTTCAACCGAGAGAAACAAAACTACCCCAACAAAACTTACAACACTTATGGTAGCCCACCCCATACAAATAAGTAGTAAGGCTTGCTGATTTTTGCTCGTTTTCCAGAACCGTAACGACAGAGCTGAAAATACGAAAATCATGATTAGAGGTAGGAAGATTGAAAAATTCATTTGACTACTCTGAAACACCTAACGCCCGCATAAGTGGCGCATAAAAGCTTGGCTATACTAAGCGAAGAATGAGCGCAGCCAAGCTTTTTGCGTCCACCCTTAATGCGTTTGTTATGTTTTCAATTAAAGTTGGTCGCCTTTTTTGACCACACTTTATCAAAATCATTTTCTGTTAAAAGCGTACAAGTACCGTAACTCCGATCATTTAAATTGTTAGGTGTTACTATGCCTTCAGGTAATTGACCATAAGAATCAGATTGATGCAGCTCAGAATATTTAAGAAGCACACCATTTGGTTGAATCTCAATACTTTTAATAATTTCGCCCAGTTCATTAATTTGCCAATAGCAATTGATATTATCATCCAAACCAACTGAGTTGCCATTTGAACAATACGTTACAAATTTCAATTGAACCTCAGGAAAACATAACGCTCGGCTCACTGAGCAAATTTTTGATGGCGGCTTTTTTGCCATGAAAAAAAGGTGACAGCGAAAATTTGTCCGGTGCAGCCGCTTGTTAAGCGCATTGTTTCAGGACCCGAATGATACGCCTTGCCTGTTTCTCTACATACTTCCATTCCCAGAGGGAAGGATCTTTAAATTCCGGGTAAGTTTGAAACCAAGCCTCAGCACGCTTTTGTGAATTAACTGACACACGTACCGCTGGTTTAAGTTTGTTTTTTAAATCAATTTGCAACTGGATTAGACCCCAGCCGCTCGCCACATAGCGAAATGTTGCTCCGTTGCACTTTGCGGGATTAAGTGACTTCCTTTCTGCGAAAAAGTAGCCTTTTGCCCCCGGGTAATATATCGAAAAATTCGCAGAGTGAGCATTTCCATCAATTGCACTGCTAATACCGTTCAACAAGGCTTCTTGAGTTTTATATTGTTTCAACTCAGAATCAAAGTCCGAGTAATCCTGATAGGCAACAGCGGGCTCAGAGAATATTGCACTCACAATATCTCCAATTTTGGATACTTCTATTTCCTCTGCTCGTTGCATGCTCTTTTTCGCTTAACGCCGGCCACAGCGGCCGTAGGTGATTGGCGCCTTTTGTGCAACGCACAAAAGGTGACAATTGCCGGAGGTCAGCTGCTGGCCCTTGTTAAATCTCGCCACGGTGAAACTCCAAATACCTTTGTGCTTCGCCTTTAGCAATTTCGTCAGCATATTCACATTTAGAAGCTAATTCTAAGCTTATAAGCCATTCATTCTTTCCTTCTTCGGGCAGACTATTTAGTATACGGTTTACCATCCAAACAGTTAACCCTGTGCATTTCCGACTCAAAGACTCTTTCAAATAATCGTGATAATCGTCTTCTTCTTCGATGAAATGAACCAATGGTCCCGGTGATCCAAGCTCCTTATCATTAAACTTTTCAATGAAGCTGAATATCGCTGGAATTGCTTCCCTTTTATTTGGAAGCTCCTCAAGGCGATCAATGAAATCATAAAGTGCTTCCATATCAGCTTCATCATATTCGTCGAACTGGATGTTTTGTAATTCGATCTCGAAATCCATGAGTGACTACC
The DNA here is from genome assembly GCF_018596335.1 of Shewanella jiangmenensis. Lineage (GTDB taxonomy): Bacteria > Pseudomonadota > Gammaproteobacteria > Enterobacterales > Shewanellaceae > Shewanella > Shewanella jiangmenensis. The sequence continues at coordinate 177,522 of NZ_JAHEPS010000007.1, forward strand.
TAAAGAGATTTAACGTCCGCAGCACACGCGAGCGTAGCGAGTCGAGGCCGATAGGCCGGTGTGGCTGCGTTTGTTAAATGCTTTACTCATACTCCAGAATCTCCCCGACCGGGAATTTAGACCACTTCACGTAGTTTTCCTGGGAGCACTCCGCCGCCTCTGTCTCTGAGGCTCTACGTATATGCCAAGCAAAATTCAAATGATGATAGGCATGCTCCAGGTCGATCCTTAGCTGGCCCTCGTCATACTCCTTATCTCCCCGGAGCTCGGATGCAGTTTCCTGCAACTGCTCAATTGCTTCTTCTAGGTTCGCAATTATCAGATCACGATTATTCATAGGCATTTAACGCCCGCCACACACGCGAGCAACTTGTTGCGAGTCGAGCGCCGAAGGCGCGTTGTGCTGGCGATTGTTAGAGCTTACAGTTTGATTACTGCCAACATATCTTCACCATCTTCATCCAAGCCCACTTCCTGAAAGCCAAAACTTGAGTAAAAACCTTTGGCTACTGGGTTTTCAGGGTCATAGCAAATTTCTATTTCTTTTACTTTGTTACTGGTTTTGATTTCATTCAGCGCCAAATTTAGTGCGGCTCTACCAATACCCGATTTTTGATAACGTTGATCAACCATAAAGCGCCAGATAGAAACTTTTTCAGGTGTTTCAGATACCCACATGAAAAAGCCAACAGGTTTATCGTTTTGATAGATTGCCTTACAGGTATGCCCTTGGCAGTAATGTGACTCAACCAAAGACCACATATTGCTCGCAACATATTCCTGTTGCTCATCAGTGACATCTAAGTCACATACTGCTTCATAATTTGAACTTGTAACGTCTTCCAGTGTGATACTCATGACTTTCCTTAGCTCTAACGCCTCAATCAGCCGCAGCTTTAGCGGTCGGCTGCATTGACTTGTTATACAGACTTTCACAGACATGCCACTCTGTCTCTTCAGCTGAGCTTCTTTCTATATTCCTTGTGAAGGTAAATAATGCATCTTCACTACCAGCTTGAATTGCTGTAATTAGTAATCCACGACTGAACAAATACATACCATGCTCCTGAACAGGGCTGAAAGTCCACCATAGAAAATCAAGATAGTTGTACTTGTACTTTTCAAGATTATCTGTTTTTAACCAAAGCCATGTCCTATTTAAAGGGCCTAGTATTTCTCCGGCTTCATACAGATGAACCTTCTTATTTTTTACGTTTTCGTCTGTATTAAAGAAAGCCCTTGGTGAAGAATTAAAAGCTACGGCGGTAACACCATCAATTCTTTGAGCCATATTTAATGCAATCCCGCCGCCTAGAGAGTGACCAGTCACGTAGATTTTCTTATCTTGGTGCTCATTAACGAACTGGTTTAGATGATCAAATGCTTCTTTATACTGATTTGGCTGAACTAGCGCAAAATTAGTTGCCCAGTCATTACCTTCTGAAAAGTCAGTACCTTTGTATACAACACTATATTCTTCACCAAAGTTATAACTATATACATCAACAACTAAGCCACTATCACTTTGATGCCTGGACTCTAATTTCCAGTTTGGAATTACATAATATGGGGATGAAGTGTCACGATAGATATTACTAGACATTAGAGAAAATACATAATAATTCTTAGCGCCTTCCAGTTGATAATTTGACATCAAATCAAAATATCTATGATTGCATGACAGGTATTCTAAATCGGTGTGTTTTCTTAGTTGGTGTTTAGGATGGTCTGTAGGTTCATATACATGATCTATCTTCTTAAAGTTCGATGTTGTGCAACCAACTGACATCATCACCAATAAAATAATTGTTATTCTATTCATTCCAACTCACCGTGATAATAGGGCTGTATAACGACGCCCGCAGCGGCGAGCGTAGCGAGTCCAGCAGCCGAAGGCTGCGTGCTGCCGGGCCTTGTTATGCGCTTTTTCTGTTAATTTCATTGATAATTTTCTTAATAAACTCAACGCTTAAAGCTTGATTAAACCAGATTTTATAATTGCCGTTCTCTGAGTTATTTGCATGAGTCACAGCTATGATCTCTAAGTCATATTGCTCTACGAATACATCCTCTAATTCGTCGTAATCGTTGAAGTCCGCAACTTCGACAAAGATACCAAAACTTTCTTCTCCCACTCGAACATCATATTTCGGCATATCCTGTCTCATAGCTGTTCACGCATAACGTTTGGTTAAGGGGCCGGCTTTAGCCGGTCCCGAGCGAGCGAAGTGAGCGGCTTGAACCATTTGTTAGCCCGCGTTGCTCGATTGCAGCGTTTAGTACACCCAGCCATACGGACCTACATATAACGGTATGTTCCGAGACTCGCACCATTCCTTCAATTGGGAGTAGATAGCGGCCCCGTGCGGTCTTGCCCATTCCGGTGCCTTTTCCCGCCAGACTTCCTCAGTGGGGAAGTCAACAACGCTGAGGTCCAGTGGAATGCTAAGGGAGAATGAACCGAGCTCGCAGGAACAGAGGAGCTGCTCCTTCCACACGGGCTCGAATGTGAGCTTTGGAAAATTCACGGCACCGTCCTTAGCGGGCTAACGCCCTAATCAGTCGCGCCGCTTTTTGGCGTCGGATGAATTTTATTGTTAGCTGTTTCGACGCCGTTCTTAGTATGAATCCAGCCATCAATGTAATAAAACAATATATTGACTGCATTATTAAAGCAGTCCACTGCCTCTATCCAAGACCATTCAGGATACTGAATGTCTTCTTTTCCAATATGAAATGTTACCATTCTTTCATTGTCATTAAGGCTCTGCACAGCATTTGACAAATGAGAACCAGAAAAATGGACATAACCACATAAATTTTTATAAACGTCTTTTAGCCACGGATATTCAGGACTCAGAACGTCGACTAAATACCCATCATTCATATTTTTCCCGTTTATGTCCTTCAAGTTTCTGATTTGTTTACCACCTATTACATCAGTAGCAAAATCGTGAGGATTTTCTACAAGCCAAGTCGCAGAAAATCGCAAAAATGTATCAATTTGAATTCTAAGTAATGACCTAGCCGCTGCCATATTTTTCGCTTCAATTAATGTAATGAAGCCTTCCATGTTGCCGCTAGTTCTTTTCATCGCAGCGATTGCAAGGAGGTCAACAGGGAACATGTTGCCATTATCTGACGAGAATATAGCTTTCCCAAGATCCATCATTTGAGATTCAGTACTTCGGAGCTTGATAATAGCTTCTTCAAGATTTTGGGATGCTATTCGTTCCATGAATTTTCCTTATACAGCTAACGCCTTGTTAAGGTATGAGGCACGCAATACCAATGCTAACGCATACTACCTTAACCACTAAAATCAACGCATAGTAAAAATGCCACGCGTGCCGAATCACTCTTGAACAATTTGTTATGTGTATTTTATAAGTGCTTACTATCCCATTCAGACAAGTACTTCATATACATTTCCTCATGGGGATCAACATAACCCTGAGCATAGTAATCATGCTCACTACATGATGCAGCATCTATGCCTGCCTTGAGTGAAGCCATTTTCTCGGCTCGTAAAGTCGCTAATGTTGCGATTTTAAATTTAGATTGAGCGCTGTTAAACAACGAAAGAGCATAAGTAACTAGAAAAAGCGAAATCAATATAACTGGATATTCTGCGAAAAATATATACGGTGATACAGATAGTAGGAACAAACTAAAAACAAATATTATTAGGGACTTCAAAAGCGCATAAGAGACATCTAACTTTATATTTATGACCTTGTTTTCATCAGTTGATGCCAACACTATCTTTGACACATATGCCTGTCTTTTTTCTTCTTGCTTTATTTTAATAGAAGCGAAGAAAAAAGATAAAACTTTTTGTATCTTGGGAGTTACCAGGTTTGCAGCAACCGATATAACAATTGACATTACTGTTGATGCTATTAAAAAAATAGGTTCTTTTATTAAATCTAAAATTTCCATAAAACTCCTACACATAACGCCCGCCACAAACGCGAGCAACTTGTTGCGAGTCGAGCGCCCAACGGGCGCGTTTTTGGTGGCGCTTGTTAGGGAGATGCTTCATACAACTGCAGCTCGGCCCACTGAACTTCTGGCACAAACAAACTCTTACCATCAGTTATATTCCACACTGATGAATATTCATTGCCGCTTCCCATATGAACCCATCCATCTGAAGAAACATCAATAATCTCATTAAAAAGGTCAATGTTGGCTGGCAATAAATTAAATGTAAACTCATACATTTCAGGGATTTTCCAATAGCGACCTTGGTTTAATGGAACTGACTCCGCGAATACTGAAATTTCATGAGACAAACGTTCTAATAACTTTTCCTCACCAGAGTCATCATTACAAGTTGCGAATAATCGGAGAAATAACTTCATGACTAACTCGGCTCCCTAACGCCTCAAGCAGCGGCGCGCGTTAGCGCGTCCAGCACGCAGGGCGATGCTGCCTTGACTTGTTAAATTTATATTCTGAACCATGCGAATAGCTCTTTAACCTCATTGTGCTTTTCTAGGTCAAGCTCTCTAACCTTAGAGTGTAAAGCTTCAACTTCGAGTTTCTTTGGAAGTTCTGTTGTATTGGCAATACGTACTAGCTTTAAAATATATTGGCAATGATTGAGAAAAATATCCCACTCCATTTCTTTTAGAAGAGCTTCGGAAACCATTTCAAGCTCAAAAAATGCTTTTTCTGGGTCTAACCCTGATGCGCATTTATCCAACAATTTCGATATATACCACTCATCCGTGGAGCCTACGGTTCTATATTTTTCAATCTCTGAGAGATACACGATATTCTCTTATAAATTTAACGCCGCGCACAACGGCGAGCGAAGCGAGTCCAGCCAGCTTGCTGGCGGTGTTGCTGCGCCTTGTTATGCGATTAAAAACTTACTTTATTTAGTTGCGTGGGATTTTAAAAACCACACAAAACACCAAAAAACTTGCAAAACCTTGCGCTGAAAGAATGCGTGAAGATTTAAATCAGCCAATTTAAATGTGGATGAAATTAAAGCCACAAATTATTAATGCCAAAAATCATTGTTCTCTATCAACGCCGCCAAATCCAGCTTTAAAATTTCCATCTGTAAATGCCAATTTATCGATAAACTTAAATGCTAACGCTACTTTTTACAGCGAAAACTTACAAAATTTAAAATACCAAATTCTCAATAAAGCGCATAACGCTTTGCTAAGGGGCTGGCGCCAAGCGCCAGTCCCACGGAGCCAGCCTTGGCTGGCGGAGTAAACTTGAGCAACTTGTTATATTTCAGAGAATTGCCTTTAATATTGTTGCTATTGCAGCTTTTTGCTGCAGATCAGTTGCCTCTTCGAATATTTTTACTAAATAAGGGGTCAAATGCTTTTTTTCTTCATTGGACATTACAAATGTATCGTCAAACCAAATTTGATTATCGCTATCAAGCATAAGCGTAAAAGCATCATTATCACTCTTTACGATCAGTCCAATCACTTCGGTCTCTACAAAGGTTCCCTCATAGATTAAGTTACTTTTTATAGCTGAAACTCTTGGGTTCATCTCACTCTTAGCCATTGTGGGGTTAACAAAAAACAATGAAATTACTAGAATCCAAATGTTCGACGTCACCGATACACCTTGATTGAAATATAACATCTATGGACGCTCCCGATTGTGCAAGCTAGTTGAGCCTAAAGAACTGTAGGTTTTGCAGCCATCTATTCGGATTTTGTGAGGAACAAGCCTCGATCCCTGATGAATTCCGCTGGCTTACGAC
>NZ_JAHEPS010000008.1 GCF_018596335.1 Shewanella jiangmenensis
CATGATCAAACTCTTCAATTAAAGTTTTGGTCTCAATGAATTTCTGCTGTCATGCTCTGCATGAAAACTCTTTCATTGATAAAATCGTTTTGTCGACTTCATCAACCTGCGAGTATCCACACAGATTGCTTGATAAATTTTTAAAGAACGTGACCGACTTTCATCTGGTCAGGGCTGCGTATTCTACAGAAGCCCTTTTCGGCGTCAAGCCCTTTTTTGAAGAACATTTTCAACTGTCGTTTTAATGTTCGGGGCTCTTGCCCTGACTTGGTGTGCTTGTTACAGCCGGGCTGCTTTCGCTGCCGTTTCACCCTGTCAGTGGAGGCGCATTATAGGGGGTGAAATGCTGCTGACAACCCCTTTTTTGCGGCAATGCTTTCGACTGAGTGGAATTGCAGCAATACGGGCAATTAGCCAGCGAATTACGGTCAAATATGGTTCAGTTGGGATAGTGCAGGAATAAAGAGCTGAAATCACCTTGGTTTTAAAGCTCATTTTTTCGACAGCGATCTGGTTTATTATCTGATAATTCATTACTATGTATCTGCTTTTAACAGTTCATTATCATTTGCTTATTTTGATTAGAGTAAACTTCTTATGCAGAAATCATTTCTTATTGCGCTGATAGCCGCTGCCGTAGGTGCCTTGGTGATTTTCCAGTTTCTGCCCACCTTTCCTGCTTATTTGGCGTTTTTGTTGGGGGCATTGCTTGCTATCGGGATTGTGACTGCCGTTCCGGCCGGTGTAAGCAAAACGAAAGTCGAAACGGAATATAAAGGGCCAACCATGACCTTATATGTTGGCAATTTGCCTTACCGTGTTCATGAAGGTGAAGTAAAAGCCCTGTTTGCTGAATTTGGTCCGGTGAACTCGGTTCGTTTGGTGCGGGACAGAAAGACAGGTCGTCGTAAAGGATTCGGCTTTGTTGAGATGGCAGAAAGCGGTGCTCAAAAGGCCATGACCAAACTGAACGACTTTACCTTTCAGGAAAGAACGCTGAAAGTACGTGAAGCCAAGAATCAGGACACCGAAGCAGAGAGAGCCGACGACTAAGCAGAAAAGCGCGACACCTGGGTAAAACCGTAGCGCTCGAGGCTTAGCATAAGTCCTGGCAGAATTGAGGGTGTGGTGTACCACGCCCTCATCTTTATTTGAGCCTCACCAGTTTGCAGCGACCCTGGCTGCGTCCTGTCACTTATCCCTTCGTTAGCTATTAGATGCACCACCCGATTGGCAATTGCCTCGCCTGAGTCTATCAGGGCAACCTTTTCCCCGAGTATCAACTGAAGTTCAGCCCCGAGCAGCGGGAAATGAGTGCAGCCAAGTACCAGCGCATCAATGTGCGAGTCACGGATTGGCTGGAGTATGTCTTGCATCCGCTGCATATCCAGCTCAATGCCTGCCATTTTCTGCTCGGCCATGGCTACCAGCTCAGAACTGCCAAACATGTGCACCTTACAATGGCTGGCAAAGCGCTCTACCAGCTCATGGGTATAGCTGCGTCTTACAGTGCCGGGGGTTGCGAGAAGTCCAATGTGGCCGGTTTGGGTTTGGGCGGCGGCCGGTTTAATGGCAGGCACCACACCGACCACAGGAATACTCAGCACGGCGCGCAGCGCAGGCAGCACCAGGGTGCTTGCGGTATTGCAGGCGATAACCACGAGGGCGGCATCTATTTTACTGGCCGCGGCTTTAACCAATGCCACACAGCCTTCCACCAGCACGTCTTCGGCAAGTTCACCGTAGGGTAGCCGCGCATTGTCGAACAGATAGCAATAGTCATTGTCCGGCAGTAATTTGCGGATTTCGCTCAGCACCGACAAACCGCCGATACCGGAATCAAAGACTAAAATGGGTCGGGACAAGTTACGCTCCGTACTCTATCGGTGCTTTAAGCTCTAATAAGCTCTAAGAAGGGACGCGCCGATTTTCCCACAGCCTAAAATAAAGGGCAAAGCCAGAAAACTGGACATCACTCCTCGCTGGGGTAAAATTTGCGCCCCTCATATTTGCCGGACGACACACAATGAACCCACAAGCCATGGATCTTCACCATTACGAGGAGCAGCTTGCCCACAAGAGCAAAGCGCTCAGCGAGGCCTTTGCCCGCTACAATCCACCGGCATTGGAAGTGTTTCCGTCAAACCCCAAGCATTACCGCATGCGTTGTGAATTCCGCATTTGGCACGACGGCGACGATCTCTATTACTGTATGTTCGACAGTGAGACCAAGCAGAAGGTGCGGGTCGATGCGTTTTTGCCGGCAAGTGCACTGATTAACGAGATGATGCCGGCACTGCTGGATGAACTGCGCCCCAACCCAAGTCTGCGCCACAAGCTGTTTCAGGTAGATTTTTTATCGACCCTGAGCGGCGAAATTCTGGTGAGTCTGCTTTATCACCGCCAGCTGGATGACAATTGGGTGACTGAAGCCAAGGCGATGAAGCAACGCCTGTCGAGCCGTTTCAAACTCGATGTGATTGGCCGGGCACGCAAGCAAAAGATTCTGCTCGACCGCGACTATGTGATGGAAACCCTGCAGGTTAACGGCAAAGCGCTGCATTACAAGCAGGTCGAAAACAGCTTTACCCAACCCAATGCGGTGGTGGCGACCAAGATGCTGGAATGGGCAATTGATGCCACCAAGGGCAGCCAGGGCGACTTGCTCGAGCTTTACTGCGGTAATGGTAACTTCTCGATTGCACTGGCAGATAACTTCGACAAGGTGCTGGCCACCGAGCTTGCCAAACCATCGGTGGATGCGGCGCAGCACAACATTCAAATCAATGACGTGAAGAATCTCAGTATCATCCGCATGTCGGCTGAGGACTTCACCCTGGCGATGCAGGGCGAGAAGCGCTTTAACCGGCTTGGGGATATCGACCTTAACAGCTATCAGTGCAACACCATTTTTGTTGACCCGCCGCGCAGTGGTCTGGATGACGGCACGGTGAAGCTGGTGCAGGGCTACGACAATATCCTCTATATCTCCTGTAACCCTGAGACTCTGGATGCCAATCTGCAAACCCTGAGTCAAACCCATGAGATAGTGCGTTTTGCACTGTTCGATCAGTTCCCTTACACCCATCACACTGAAGCGGGTGTATTGCTGAAACGTCGCCCAGTCTGAAGTCGCGTCTTTAAACTGAAAACGGAGCCAATTGCTCCGTTTTTATTTGTGCTGATGCCGGTGCGACTGACACCAACCGCTTCCGTCGGGCTCGACTCAGCGGTTATCCACTTTCTGATGCAGCACTTCGGCGCCCTTGGCCACCATCCGCAGCTGCATCACCAGCTGATCGGCCAGCACCTTGCGCTCAGACTTTTTCATATCGAGCGCCGCCGCGCCGGCGTTAAATACCAAAGTCACCATGGCCTCTGCCTGCGCCCTGGCAAGCTCAGGGTTACGGTGCGCCTTCTCTTCGGTGTAGTGGGCCAGCTCAGAAATGAAGTGCTCTATCTCGCGGGCCACCGCCGCGCGAAATGGCGCCGAAGTGCCGGAGCGTTCATGCAAGAGGATCCGAAACACGTTGGGGTTGGAATCCAGCACTTCCATAAAGGTATCGACCGAGATACGGATAACACTGCCACCGGCCTCGGCGCGCTGACGGCCCTTTCGCATCATCTGGCGCAGTGCCAATCCACCTTCATCTACCATGGTGAGGCCGAGCTCGTTCATATCTTTGAAATGACGGTAAAAAGAGGTAGGCGCAATATTTGCCTCCCTGGCCACTTCCCGCAGGCTCAAACTGGAAAAACTGCGCTCGGCACTGAGCTGATTGAAGGCGGCATCCACCAAGGCGCGGCGGGTTTTTTCCTTCTGCTGTGCTCTAACTCCCATGGCTACATCCGTTCATCTAACTGAATCTCGGGATAATAACCCTTTTACCCCAAAAACACAGCCCCGACTCGCCTTGACCTTGCGCCCAAGCTCAACTAAATTAGCTTACAGCTGTACGCTTAACGCGATATTTGGAAATTATAATGAAAAAACCTCCTCTCATCTGGCTCAACCTCTCTCTGTTTATTTTAACCTTCGGCGGTGCGGTAACACTTGTTCCCTGGCGCGAACTGACCCACGGCTTTGACGCCGTTGAGTGGTTAACCTTTGTCCTGCTTGCTTTTTTCAGTGGTTTGTCGATTACCGGCGGTTATCACAGACTCTGGTCACACAAGACTTACAAAGCCAATGCGGCCGTGCGGTTTTTCTATGCCCTCGGCGGCGCTTTGGCGTTGCAAAACAGTGCGCTGCACTGGTCGTCTGATCACCGCGTGCACCATAAGCATGTCGATGACAACGACAAAGACCCCTATTCGGCGAAGATGGGTTTCTGGTACAGCCATATCGGCTGGATGCTGCGCGAATATCAGGCCCACAGATACCACGACTACAGCAACGTACGCGACCTGCAAAACGATGCCATCGTCATGTGGCAGCACAAACACTATCTGCTGCTCACAGTGCTGATGAACATCGGCCTGCCCGCGTTTTTGGGCTGGCTCAACGGCGATGTGCTCTCCATGGTGTTGCTGGCAGGTCTGGCGCGCCTGGTGGTGGTGCATCACTGTACCTTCTTTATCAACTCTCTGGCGCACATCTGGGGTTCGCAGCCTTATACCGACAAAAACACCGCCCGCGATAACCCGCTGCTGGCGTTTTTGACCTACGGCGAGGGCTACCACAACTTCCACCATATCTTCGAAAACGATTACCGTAACGGCATTCACTGGTGGGATTACGACCCAACCAAGTGGCTTATCAAGAGCCTGTCGTGGCTGGGCATGGCCAAGGACTTGCGTAAAGTGCCGCAGGAGCGGATTGAAAGCGCCAAGTTGCAGATGCAGCTTAAACGCAGTCAGCACAAGCTGGCCGGCCGCAAGGACGCCGAAGAATTGATTGAAAAACTGCAGCTGGAATACGAGCGTTTGAAGCAGCAACTGATGGCCTATTACGAAGCGAAGAAAGAACTGCTCGAAGCCCGCCGTGCCCACTTGTGTGTGAACGAGTTACTGCCACGGGTAGCCGAGCTCAAGGCAAGGCTCAAGCTGCAGCAGCAAAACTGGAACAGCCTGACCGCCGCCTGTCGCTGATAGCCTGCCCGTCTCGTTACCGGTAGCCAATAATAGATACGGCCTCCTTGCATGGAGGCCGTATCCGTTTATCATGGGTGCCATCGTTTCAAGACAGGCAATGTGTGTATGTCATCCCCCGTATCAGAGCAGGTCAAACTGACCGAATACAGCCACGGCGCAGGCTGCGGCTGCAAAATCTCCCCCAAGGTGCTTGGCACCATACTCAAGTCGCAGCTGCCGGAATTTGTTGACCCGAACTTGCTGGTCGGCAACGCCAGCAGCGATGATGCCGCCGTCTATAAACTTAATGACACCACCGGCATCATCAGCACCACCGACTTTTTTATGCCGATTGTGGACGACCCCTTCACCTTCGGCCGCATCGCCGCCACCAACGCCATCAGCGACATTTACGCCATGGGCGGCACTCCTATGATGGCCATCGCCATTCTGGGTTGGCCGGTGAACAAGTTAAGCCCCGAGATTGCCCAGCAGGTAGTCGATGGCGGTCGTCAGGCCTGTATGGATGCCGGCATCATGCTCGCAGGCGGCCACAGCATTGACGCCCCCGAGCCGATTTTCGGTCTGGCGGTTACAGGCCAGCTGCCGCTTGAGCGGCTGAAACAGAACAACACCGCCAAGGCGGGAGACAAGCTGTATCTCACCAAGCCTATCGGTATCGGTATTCTGACCACAGCACAAAAGCAGAAAAAACTTGAGGACGCCGATGCCCATATCGCCCCGGACGCCATGTGCACTCTCAATAAAATCGGTGCCGATATCGGCGCACTTAAGGGCGTGAATGCCCTGACCGATGTCACCGGCTTTGGTCTTGCGGGGCATTTGCTCGAAGTGTGCCAGGGCGCAGGACTTGATGCCGAGCTTAATCTCGATAAGGTGCCGCTGCTTGAGCGCGCCGAACACTACCTGAGCCTTGGCTGTATCCCCGGCGGCACCCACAGAAACTACGACAGCTACGGCGAGCATCTGCCAGCCGTCAGCGAGCGTGAAAAGGCGCTGCTGTGCGACCCGCAAACCAGCGGCGGCCTGCTGGTTGCCGTAAGCCACGAAGGTGAAGCTGAGCTGTGCGCCTTGCTCGAACGTCAGGGCATCAAACCCGTGTGCATCGGCAGCCTGAGTGAAGGCTCTGGACGTATCACCCTCAGTGGCAAGCAAGCATGAGTCAGCTAAAGGTTCCGGCCAGTGAGTACCGGCAGATATTGCTTAATGGCCATCCCATCATGGATGTGCGCGCGCCGGTGGAATTTGGCAAGGGCGCATTTCCTGCCGCGGTAAATTTGCCGCTGATGACCGACAGTGAACGGCAGAAGGTCGGCACCTGCTACAAAGAGCAGGGCCAACAGGCCGCCATTGAGCTTGGCCATCAGCTGGTTTCCGGTAGGGTTAAGGACGCCCGTGTCGCCGCCTGGAAGGCGTTTTTTGAGACCAACCCACAGGGGTATCTTTACTGCTTTCGCGGCGGACTCAGATCGCAAATCACCCAGCGCTGGCTGAAAGAAGCCGGACTCGATATTCCCTATATCGAGGGTGGCTACAAGGCGATGCGCCAGTTTCTGATTGAGGAAATTGACGCCTCCCCCAGGCACAGCGAGATGCTGATTTTGAGCGGCATCACCGGTAGCGGCAAAACCGATTTTATCCGCCTTCGCACTGAATCCATCGATTTGGAAGGCATAGCCAATCACCGTGGTTCCAGTTTTGGTAAGCAGCACGACGGCCAGCCGAGTCAAATCGACTTCGAGAACCGCCTCGCCATTGAGCTGATGCGCCACCAGGAACGGAGTAACGGCAGTCTACTACTCGAGGATGAGAGCTTCCTGATTGGCCGTAACGCCATACCCAAGTCGTTTTTCGAAAAGATGCAATCAGCCCCGGTGCTGGTTCTGACCGAAACGCTCGATGCGCGCCTGCCAAGGCTGCTCGATGACTATGTGCACAAGATGCATTCAGGCTATGTGAGCCGTTTGGGCGAAGAAGCCGGATTTGCCGCATTCCGCGAATATCTGCTCGGCAGCCTCAAAGGCATTCACAAACGCCTCGGCGGCAAGCTGCATAGCGAAATCACCGAACTGATGAGCCAGGCCCTGGCGAGCCAGCAAAGCCGCAGCGACAGCAGTGACCATCTCAAGTGGATAGCGCTGCTGCTGGAAAGCTACTACGACCCCATGTACCACTTCCAGCTTGGCAAAAAAGCCGCCCGGGTGCGCTTTGAAGGCACCCATGCCGAAATGCATGCCTATCTTGATAGTCTCCGCAAATAGCAAAAAGCCCTCGCAAGAGGGCTTTTGATTTTACTGATACCAAGTTATGTCGGTACCGTAGGGTGCCAGTACCGCAGGTTTTTCAGTAAACCAGATTTTCAGTAGACAACGACGGTAATATCTTCGTAGTCGTAGTTATCGAAAAACGCCGGGCGCAACTTGGTACCACTGCGGCTTTCGCTTACCAGCTGCTGACGCAGTGCGTTGATGCCGCCGCTCTGGCGATATCCGCTGCTCTGGAAGGAAATTTGGCGGATATTTGCCGCTTCAAACTGAGCCTCCAGGTCTGCCGGTAACTGCAAATCCGGGAAAGTACCCTTTGCCGGCGCATTCAAGCTCCAATTCAGCTCATCTGCGCGCACAAACAGCATCATGCCAGCGCGATTTGTGCCGATATTGCTCAGGTCATAGTTTACCGCGACACCGCTCTCCATCCCCTGCAGCAGCGTATTGACTGCAGCAAACATGGCTTGCTCGTTATTGGCGATTTCAGGGCTTTGTATCTTGGCAGGCTCAGTCACCTTAATCCGGCGACCGGCGTTGTAACTCACTGTACCCTCTGGGGTATCGCCGATGTCCTTGCTGTGGCTAACCTGCAGGAAGTTATTGCTGTGGATCCCCGGGAATACAGACACCAACTCAGGTGAACGCATTAAATGACGACGTCCATCCTTGTTGAGGCCAAAAGTATAGGCACGGGTGATGCCATCATAATTATCGTAGAAGGACACCACGACACCCTCATTGGCAGCTGCAGACACCAAATCGGCGGTCAGTACCAGGCTACTGTTGTTCTGATTCACATCCAGCAGTGCTCCATAGGCTTTGTCGTTTGCTATGGTAGGCGTCAGCAACAGGTCAACACTGGCATACTGGCCACCGGGAACCTTACAAAACTCCATGTTATTCAGCGCTTCGAGGCGTGAACCACGCAGCAGGATCTTGTGATCAGGATAGGCGGCGGTAAGCTCAGCGCCGTTGACCTCGAGTGTCTTGCACTCACACTGCAGATCCAAGCCGGCATCGTAAGAGACACGGTTACCCAAATCGCCGCTGCCGCGCTCAAGCTCGGTATCGAGATCTAACTGACCATTGGAGCTTGTCACCAAGGTGACATGAGCGGCATCGGCCGGCCAGGCGATATCCAGGTGACCGGCACCGTTGGGTTTATGTGTTGCCAGCACGGAACCATCTTTTTTATGCAGAATGATCTTGGCATCAGAATTGGGCACCTGCACATCGCACTTTATTGCCTGATGCATAAAGTCGCCAACCAAACGGGCAGTGTTAGTGCCACCAGAGCCCGAATTGTCAGCAGAATCGCCCGAACCACCGCCGCATGCGGCCAGCAGCAGTGAACACGAACCAAGCAGAAATTTCCCTTTCATTTGTAATCCTCAGGTAGCGCCTATGTTAAAAGCGGCGCCATTTAACCATCCAAAAGGATTAGACACAATACTCAGGATAAAATTTTACAGCTTACCGAATTTCATCCCATTTAATCCAAAATCAATGCCTTATATCGCATTAATACTAAATTATGTCGCAACATCAATCAGAAACCAGCTAACCACCTCTCAGCATAAAGCAGACTTTTGCGACTGGGTGGCGCCAATGGCATGGCAAAGGTTAACTATCACGCCCGCAGCAAATTCATCGCGGCGCGGCGGTAGAGTTCGGTGTTGCCGAGCACTTCACCAAATTCAGCTCTGACTATCATCCCTTCGATAAAGGTCATCAGGCTTTCGATTCGAACCGCCGCATCGGCCGATCCGGGGCCGACAATGCCGGCAATCAGCGATTTAAGCCAGGCTTTGTGTTGAATAGCTTTGGCAGCAATGCCATCGTCCACCCCTTTGAATTCCGCCAGCGCATGCATAAACATACAGCCCTTAAAATCCGGCCTGGCGAACCAGTCAAAGTGCCAGTTAAGCAGGAGATCCAGCCGTGCCTGCGCGGTGTCGGCGCCCTTTGCTAACTTACTGCCCCCTGCAGAATCGGTATGCTTCAGAGGAACCGCATGCTTAGAAGGATCCACAAGCTCGCCAGCCGCCCAGCTCTCGGCCAGCGCAGAGCCAAGCGATGCCTCAAAGCTCTGATGTCGGCGCGCCAGCACAGCCTCTATCAACAGGCTTTTTGAGCCAAAATGGCGATACATGGACGTTTTGGATACCTGCGCCTCATCACGGATAAGGTCGACCCCCACCGCCGTGTAGCCAAATTCATTAAACAGCCTTTCGGCTACATCGAGAATGTGCTCGCTCTTGGACACAGTGCCACCTCAAAACGGCCGTTGAATTTTTGTGATTGCGCTTAGTGTACAGATCTGTATTATTTTTAAAAGTACAGATCTGTACACATCAAAATTCATAGCCGTAATTCACAAGGAATGAAGACATGAGAAAGCTCAAAGGCGGCGGCGCGCTGCCAGCAAAAGCGTCACCAAAACAGCTTGTTAAAGGTTTGGCCGGCGGTTTTCTCGGCATTATGGTGCTTGGACTTCTGGGGCAGAATACGGGCCACCCCTGGTTGATGGCGCCCTTTGGTGCAACCTGCGTCATCCTGTTTGCAGCGCCCGCCTCACCTCTGGCGCAGCCGCGTAATGTCATTGGCGGCCACTTGATTGCCGCCGCCGTTGGCCTGCTCGCGCTCTATACCCTGGGGGACACGTTATGGGTGATGGCGCTGGCGGTGGGGCTTTCAATTATGCTGATGCAGGCGTGTCGTGCGCTGCACCCGCCTGCGGGCGCCAATCCGCTGGTGATCATGCTGGCAGGGCAACAGGCAGTTGGATTTGAGTTTCTGATAAACCCGGTATTGGCGGGCAGCGTTGCCTTAGTCGCAATCGCCGCCCTGCTTAACAATGTCGCTGAGGATGCAGGCTGGCCAAGCTACTGGCACGGCCTGGGCCGCAGCAAACAGGATTGAGCATAACTTTTTCTGACTGGCCTTTGCTGACTGGCCTTTGCTAAGAATGGCGCTTCAATCAGCCAAAATACAGAGGCCAGCCGCCGCTGGCCTTGATCTGCGCTCAACAAACAGCTCAGCTCTCAGCGAGCAACTCAGCTATCCGCCAGAAGCTCCGCGACCCTATGCTGCAGCTGATGCCGGTCGGTGGCAGCGCCATCCACCGCAGGGGCTATCTCTATTGCCACCTTTGACCAAAAGCGTTTCGGCGCTGTGGTGAGCGCATGGCCATCCTTGTGACTGAAGAACGAACCCCACAGGCCTTTAAGCGCCATCGGGATCACCGGAACTGCGCGGCGGGCAAGGATTTTCTCAACCCCGGGCCTGAATTCACCCAGCTTGCCATCGGGTGAAAGCCGCCCCTCGGGGAAGATACACACCAGCTCGCCGTCCATAAGCGCCTCGTCAATGCGCTCGAAAGCGGCGTTGTAGGTGGCCTCGCATTGTTTGGGCGAGCAAATCGGAATAACCCCGGCGTGGCGGAACAGATATTTGAGCAGCGGCATCTCGCTAATGCTCTTATCCATCACAAAGCGCGCCGGACGGGTGGACGCACCAAGCAAAAGCAGCGCATCCACATAGCTCACATGGTTTGCCACCATCAGCGCCGCGCCTTCTTTGGGAATGTGTTCGCGGCCATTAATCGTAACCCGGTACAACAGGTGGCTTAACAGATAACTGACAAAACGCTGAGCAAATTCAGGTACCTGGCGGTACACATAAAAGGCCACGACCGCATTCATCAGTGCCAGCAATAAAAACAGTTCCGGGATCCCGAGGCCAACCACACCAAGGAGCAGCATCGACAGCAGCGCCGACGCCACCATAAACAACGCATTGACTATGTTGTTGGCGGCAATGGCACGGGCACATTCCCCCTTGGCCGCGCGGGTCTGGATAAAGGCATACAGGGGCACGATAAAGAGACCACCGCTCACCCCAACCATAAAGAGGTCAAACATCAGTCGCCAGTGGCTGGTGTGCTTTAAAAACTCCGCAGCGCCGTACAGGGCTTGCGGCGCATCCAGCCCCGGCAGCGCAAACAGCATATCAACACCGAATACCGTCAGGCCCGCCACACCAAAGGGCAACACCCCAAGCTCGACCCGGCCGAACGACAAGCGCTCACACAGGAAAGATCCCACGGCAATGCCGATGGAAAACAGCGCCAGCAGCAACGACACCACGGTCGCATCGCCATGCAGATGTTCACGGGCAAAATTGGGGAACTGCGTCAAATAAGTCGCACCCAAAAACCAGAACCAGCTGATAGCCAATATCGCCATCCAGATTGATGGGGTGCGCTGTACCCGCTTGATGCTGCGCCAGGTACCCGACAGCGGCGCAAACGGCACCTTATGAACCGAGCCCTGAGGCGGCAGCGGCGGAATAGCGCGGCTGCTGATATAGCCCGCCAGCGCCAGAGCGGCCACGATGGCAGCGGCGATTGGGCCGGGATGACTGCTCGACACCACCAAGCCGGCACTCAGGGTACCAAGCAGAATCGATAAAAAGGTGCCCATTTCCACCCAGGCGTTACCGCTCACCAGCTCCTCTTCCTTAAGCGCCTGTGGCAGCAGCGAGTATTTCACCGGCCCGAAATAGGCCGACTGACTGCCGGTCATGAAGAGTAACAGCAGCATGGCCATGTAGTGCTCCGATACTATGGCCACCGCCGCGAGGGACATAATCACCAGCTCCAGCAGTTTCAGACGCCGGATGAGCTTCGCCTTATCCATATTGTCGGCAATGCTGCCCGCGTGGGCGGAAAACAGGAAGAACGGCAAAATAAACACCCCGGCGGCCAGATTCACAAACAAGTCAGGGCTCATCGGCAGCTTGTCTACCTGACTGTAGGCCACCAACAGCAACAGTACGTTTTTGTAGATGTTGTCGTTCAATGCCCCGAGGCACTGAGTTAAAAAATAAGGTAAAAAGCGCCGGCTCAGGATCATGGATTCACCTCCCTGTGGTGATGTTGGCGAGCTTCGATGGCATTGATTTGATTTTCTAACTGAACAATCAATAGATCTGAAATTGATTGGTTAGCAAAAAACAACTTGTCCTGCAGTGATAATGTCACTAATCCCTGAATGGCCGCCCACAGCAACCTGCTGTGGCAATGAATCTCCTCTGCATTGGCGCGGGGCAGTAAGGCCGCAAGGCAGGCTTCAACCCGTGCAAGCAAACGAGCAATCAACTCAAGGTGGGACTCAGGCAACGGCGCCTCATCGGGCATCCGCAGCTCAAAAATCAGTGAAAACAGCCCGGGGCGGTCAATGGCAAACTCGCCATATGCCTGCACCATGGCCTTGAGAGCGGGCTTGGGAGGCAAGCTGGCCGCGTTGGCAAACTGCCGCTCGAGCAGCTCAAGCTGCTTTGCAGCAACCGCCAGCAGCAGATAATGAAAATTCCCGAAAACTTTGATAAGGGTGCTGGGTGCATAACCCACAGCGGCGGCAACCCGGCGTAAGCTCAGGGCTGACAGCGGCTCGCGCTCCAGAGCCGCTTCAACCTCGGCCATCGCCATCTCGCGGATTTCGTCGTGGGTGTGATCCTTTCTGCGTGCCATTGTCTTGCCATGCAATGCTCAGTTAATCGCCAAGCTAACAGCACTCAGAATTAAAAACAACGTTCACAATAATAAAAAACGCCGTTCGTTAAGCAGTCATTCAGCTTTTTGGCAGGCAGTTTTAGCAGGTCATTTTAGCCGCTTGTTTTGGCAACATGTTTTGGCAACATGGACCATAGAGTGGCTGTTGTGGTCAGCTGATGTCAGCTGATGCCAGCAGATGTCAGGAGGCGCGCCACTCGAGCAGCAATCTGTGCTCGCCCGGCCCAAAATAGTCATTTTCCAGCGCAAGCTGCATAAAGCCGAGACGCTGATAAAGCCCAAGCGCAGGATTTTCAGGTGACACAGTGAGGCGCAGCGAGGTGAATCCCAGCGACAGGCAATACTGCATCAGCGCCCTGCCCGCGCCCAGGCCGCGATGGCTGTCCAGCACCGCAAGTGACATCACCCAGCCAAGGCCCGGCTGCTCAGCAGGCGCGCAAAGTACGTAGCCAATCAGCTCATCGCCGACAAAGGCACCGGCAAAGCCACGCGGCCAGGCATCGAGCGCCTGACGGAAGAAAAAATCGGGGTAACTGTGGCTGCCAAAGCATGCCGATTCCACTTCATGGGCAGCTTGCCATGAAGCAGAATCCAAGGGTCTGATAATCAAAGTACTATTCGCCGACGAGGATCTTGTCCCACTCAAGGTTGGGGGAGCCGACCACGATAAAATTGGGATTTTCGAGGGTGTCGCGCTCGTTGTAACTGAGCGGCTGCAGTTCGATGTCCATCAGCTGGCCACCGGCTTCTTCGATGATGATTTGCGCCGCGCCTGTGTCCCACTCGCCGGTGGGGCCAACGCGCACGTAGCAATCTGCCCGGCCTTCGGCCACCAGACAGCTTTTCAGCGCCGCACCGCCCATCACCACCAGTTCACAGTGGCGTGGTTGATGAAAGAGTTTCAACACCGACTGCGGATCCTGACGCCGACTCACCGCAAGGCGCAGTGAAGGCTCTACGCCACTGGGGATCTGCCGACTGGTGATCCGCACTTCCATGCCGCCACTGCGTTTGTAGGCACCAAGGCCGGCGATGGCGTAATAACACACGCCGGTCATCGGTGCATACACCACGCCCATCACAGGGCGGTTATGCTCCACCAGCGCGATAATCACCGAAAAATCACCACTGCCGGCAATAAACTCGCCGGTGCCGTCCAAGGGATCCACCAGCCAATAGCAGGGCCAGTGGGCGCGGTCCGACAATGGAATATCGGCCGCTTCTTCAGACAAAATGGGGATATTTGGCGTCAGCGCCTTGAGACCGTCGAGGATAATTTGATTGGCTGCCAGATCGGCAGAGGTCACCGGTGTATTGTCAGACTTCACCACCCGCTCAAAATCCCCCGCCAGATAGATTTCGCGAATGCGATTCCCGGCACGGGTAGCAATGGCAATTGCCTCGTCAACGTACTGCTCTGGCTTCATAACCACTCCAGAATAGACCGGACAAGGGCCGGCCTGACACAAACTACTTAAGGTTTAGGTGCTTTTGCGCCAAAAACAAAGCGCTGACACTGCGGGATTCGGAAAAATCAGCCAAAGAGAGCAGGGTTTGCCAATCGGCAAGCTGCCATGGCACCACTTCAATCGGCTCAGGCTCATCGCCTTCAAGACGGCTTTCATAGAGGTCTTCGGCGAGGAAAATCTGCATCCGGCTGGAGAAATAGCCCGGCGCCAGCGTCAGCTCTTTTAGCAGCGTCAACCTTCGCGAACCAAAGCCGATTTCTTCCTGCAACTCGCGGTTGGCGGCCTGCATCGGCGTTTCGCCGGGGTCAATCAGCCCCTTGGGGAAACCAAGCTCATAATTGTCGGTACCGGCGGCGTACTCCCGGGCCAGCAGCAACTGCCCCTGATGCACAGGCACCACCATCACGGCGCCGCGACCGGCACCCTTCATGCGTTCGTATTGACGTTCAACCTGATTGGCAAAACGCAGATGTACCTGCTCAATCTGAAATAAGCGGCTGCGGGCAACCACTTCGGTATGCAGAATTTCCGGCTTTTGGCGACGCTCGCCCATGCTCGCCCCTGACAATTGAGATCCGAGTTTTCACTTGAGGTACAATCTTACTATCCCCCTAATATTCTACCAATGGAATTTTCGTATGTTTCCGTGGCATGCCATCGACACAGTGCTGCTCGACATGGACGGCACCCTGCTGGACCTGCACTTCGATAATCACTTCTGGCTGTCGCTGGTGCCGCGCACCTTAAGCCAGAGTCGCGGCATCAGCAATGAAGCGGCGCAGCAGCTGGTGCGTGAAGCCTACGACAGTGTCGCCGGTACGCTGGAATGGTATTGCCTCGACTACTGGCAAGCACGGCTCGGGCTCGACATCATGGCGCTGCACCGCACCCTCACCGACCGCATTCAGCTGCGACAAGACAGCATGCCCTTTCTGGAAGCACTGAAAAAGGCCGGTAAAAAACGCATCCTGCTCACCAACGCCCACCCCGACAGCCTGGCACTCAAACTTGAGCACACCGAACTTGGCGCAGGCCTCGATGCCATGCTCTCAAGCCACCAGACCGGTTACCCGAAAGAATCGCCGCTGTTCTGGCAGGACGTTATCCAGCGCTTTGCCCTCGACCCCAAGCGCTGCCTCTTTATCGACGACAGCGAAGCCATACTCAATGCCGCAAAAAAGGCAGGAATTGGGTTTCAGCTCGGCATAAGCAACCCCGACAGCCAGCAGCCCAACAAGCTGTTTCACGATTTCCCGGCAATCCACGATTACCGCCTGCTGTATCAGGAGCTCGAACGCGGCTAACCCAAACACAAAAGGCGCCGTGGGCGCCTTTTGTTTTACCGACCTGCATATCGGGTTGGCGAGGTTTGAGCCTGGCTTACAGCCCAGGAACCCGGCCTTGCCACACCAGCGGGTAGTAACCTTCGGCGTCTTTGCGGCCAAGGAAGGCGAGCGCTTTTTTCATGTCGGCGCTCTGGAACTCGGTTTCACGGATTTTCGCCTGTACCATGACCTTGCCGCCATCGGTGAGCAAGGCAGAGCCTGTGAGGCCAAGCTGGTTTTTATCTTCCGGCACGGCAATCTGCACCTGACCATTTTCGCAGCCGAGGTTAAGCTCGATATTGCCAAGAGGATAACTGCCAAACTGGTTTTTCAAATCGGCGTTTTGCAAAAAAAGCTTGCCGCCCAAACGCTCACACCAGGGTTGCCCCTGGGCAAACTCGGCGAGCATCAGGCTTACATCGCCAGTGATGGTGGCACCAAACGGAAGGCGGGTGTTACCAAGCAAAAAGCCATGGCCGGTATCAAGCTTCAAATTGGCAACCTTAACGCCTGCCAATGACCAGCCAAGTTCACCTTTAAGTTTCAGCGCTGAGCTGCGCCCGCCCACCTGCACATCGGCGGCCACAGTGCCGGTAAAGAGCTTAAGCAACTGCAAATCCCAGCGCACCTGCTCGAGCTGACGCTGATTGATTTGCACCGTTTGCGCCTCACCCTGCCACAGGGTGCCGCTCACGCCTGACACGGCCACACCCGCAGGCAAAGGCGCAAGCGCCACCACCACAGAGGCGGGCAAGAGCACAACTAAAAACACCACATAAAGCACTATGGCTAACAGAATCTTTTTCAGCACTTGAACAACCTTTGTCCTTTATTGCGCCAGTTGGATACGACGAACCTTGACCATGCCGGCACTGTCGCTCTCACCCACGTCCAGCAGCTCCAGCGACAGGCCTTTTTGCTGCACCAAATCGCCAAGGTAAGCGAGCAGCGCATCAAAGGGCACATCGTCCATCCACAGCTGCACCTTGTCGCCCTGGGGCTGCATACGGGTAATGGTCAATCCGTAGCGGCCGGCGCTTTGGTTAATCACATTGGTGATGCTGCCCTGCATGGTCGGGCGCGAGCCGGTCTGACGCAGGCCCACCAGCTTATTGGCGCTGTCTTTGACGTAGTTGAGGGTTTGCTGCTGCGCCTTGAGCTTGGCGAGCGCATCGGCCTCGGCATTGCTGATTGGGGTCCAGATGCCAAAATAAAACACGGCTATCAGGGTCATCACGGCGCCAACACCAACAACCTGCTGTTCACGGGTTGCCAGGCTCTCCCACCAGATTTTCAGCTTTTCCATCTCAGCGGCTCCTCAGGGTCAGGGTGCTGGTCACAGCATCCTCGGCGTTGTTCATGGCGCCCGCGTCCACTTCAAAGTCTTTGGCGACCAGCTCTTTGAACTTTTCCACTTCGGCGTAGTTTTTGGCGGTGATCTGCATCCGGATTTCACTGCGGGCGCTGTCGAACCTGAGGCTATTGGGCTTAAGCTCGGGCACGGCGGCAAAGGATGTTTTCAGCGTTTGCAGCATCACAAAAAATTCGCTGCCGCTGCCACTGCCGGAGAGCTTTTTAAGCTCGCTGTCGAGCTGTGAGCGCAGGTTAACGATACGGCTGGCGCCCGGCACCACCTGGCGGTAAATCGCTTCACTTTGCGCCTTGAGCGCCTCGGCCTGACTGCCCACCTGATAGATGGTCAGCCCCTTGTTGACCAACGCCAGCAGCAGCGCGACGGCAACCACTATGGCGGCGCTCTTCCACTGCAACAGGTGCTTACTGAGTTCGCGTCTGGGTTTGTATACCCCGGTGAGCAGGTTCATCGGCGCCTGCAACACCCCACGGGCGAGTACCAGCATGGGCAAATCCAGCGGCTGCTGTTTGACCTCGGCACCCGGGATACTCATCTCGTTGTAGCTGGCGATGGTTGGCGCGGCGCCCTTGCTGTCCAGCAGCATAGGCAGCGTCACCGGCAGCCACTCGCTTGGCAGATTATGCCCCGTGCCCTTACCGGTACGCAGCAGCAGCTCGCCGCCCATCAGCATGGCGGCCCATTCACAGCTTTCCAGCGGCAGCGCCAAACAATCGGGCACCAGTTTGCGCGCCTTGAGTCCGGCCTGCTCCAGCCAGCCAAGCCAGGTTTGCATCTGCTCGTGGGCAACGGCAGCCACGGGTAAGGCTTCACCGTCGCGATTGCCCACCACAAAGTGCATGTCGTCCACGTCCTGGGCGAGGTTTTCTTCCAGCATAAAGGGCAAAGCCTTGAGCGCCTGGCGCTGGCCTTTTTCCGGCAGCTGGATGGCGGTCAGGGCGAGACTTGATGCCGGCACCAGCACATCGACCGGCCGGTTGCCGGCGCGCTCGGTCAGGGAGGCAAGAGAGTCCGCCCCGGGCAGCTCCCCGGAGGCAATGATTTCCTGCTCCTGCTCTGACCAAATCAGCCAGGCACAGCTGTCCTGAGCCTTGGCGCCCAGTCGGATAAATAGCCGTTCACTCACTGTCATTCTCCGGCCCCCACTGTCGGGAGGCTGTATTGTTATTCTTGGTTTGCCACGCTACTGCTGGCCGCCGTATTGACGGGTCAGGGTGTCCATCTGATTGCCGCCGGTGCGCGCCAGCACACTGTCGAGCCGAAACACCCTGTCATCAAGCCGTGAAGCGGCTTCGAGCAAAAAGAACTTGCTGTCCAGCACTATGCTGGACTTCATCTTATCGTCGGCCTTGGCGCTGGTGAGCTGCCAAAATTCATCTATGTTATCAAACCCTTCTGACGGCCTTTGATTGATGATGTTCTCGGCCTCACCCACACTTATCTGGCCATCGAGCATGCCCACCAGCAGCGCCGCCTGCTCGACCTTAAGGGTGTTGATGTTCAAAAGCTGCCTGTCGTTGCCCGGGATGGCGCACACATAGGGCGACAACTTGCGATACACATCTTCGGTAAAGCCCATCACGGCCCTGAGTTCACTCTTATGGTTCATCAGGGTGTTAGCCGCCCGGTATGGCACAGGCCGCGCTTCGTATTCTGCATCTTCGGCGCCGTAGGGACTGGTGATGGTATCTTCATCCAGATAATCCTTGAGGGTATGGCTTAAGCGCTCGGCGCCAAAATCATCCATCCCCAACGCAACCAGCAAGGATTTGAACTGCCGTGCAGCCAGCGGCATCTTTGGCTGGCCGTTTTCCACATCCTTTGAGGCAACCGACAGCGCATTGAGATTGAAACAAGCGCGCATATCGCTGATTTTGCCAGCTATTTCGCCACCGTCTACCGGAAACACCACGTTGGCGAGCGCCCAGTACTGCTGCAGATGCACCTTGCCGTCGCTGTCATCCAAATCCTGCTTGAGCACCTTGCGCGCCAGCTCCTCGGCTGAGAGCGCATACCAATAGCCCTGATCGTACTGGGCAAGGTTAAGGGTGCGGCGCATATCTATCTGATTTCTGGCGGTGACGTTGGTGGCTATCACCGCCACTATGGCGATAATCAGCAGCACCACTATCAGGGCCACGCCCTTTTGCTTGCGTGAAGACACAGTGCTCATCGGCCGTTCCTCTCATCCGCTTCGGGGTCGGGCTCGTCCGGATTGATATCGCCGCCATTGTCCGGATCGCGGTTCGGGTCATTGGGATTGCCCGGCTCATCCTTGCCCGAACCATCACCCGAGCCATCGTCTTTACCGGATTCATCATCGGACGACTTGGCCGCCGCGCCTTTAGGCAGCAAAAACTTGCGCTGAATTTTGCCAAAGCCTTCAAGCTCAATTTCCATCGCAATCGCCGAGGGCAAGGCGGTGGCTTCGATTTTCTTCTCCCACTTGTCGCCCACATAAAAGGCGTACTCGACTGCAAGCACCTTGTCGAACAGCACATCCTTTATCGGCTCGGCGCCAAACTCAGGCTCAGGATAGGGATAATACCAACGCTCCAGTTTGCCTTCCTGCACCACATAGGCGACAGATTGCACACTGCCGCGGGGCAACTTGCCGTCGGGATTGAGCCAGCCGATGCGGTAAAACACCAGCGCCTCACTTTCACTGTCGAGTATGTCAGCACCGGTCTGCAGCACGGTAGTACCCCGGCCGCCCTCAAGCAGGCGCGGCGTGCGCGCCACCATCTGACCAAGGTCGCGCTCAATGGCGCCAAAGCCCTGCTGCAGGTAGCGCAGGCGATTACTGAAATCCTTGGTCACTTCATCGTTTTTCAGCACAGTGCCAAGCACAGTGTTTGCCGCCAGCCCCAAGAGCGCGAAAATCGCGATGGCGAGCAGCATTTCTATCAGGGTAAACCCCCTGATTGCGCCCCGGCCGGCAGCGTTAATCTTTCTTGAAGACATAGCTGTTTACCTCGGCGAGGGTGCGGGAATATTTGTCATCGTCGCTGATCTTGATACGGATCAGGCGGAAATTATCGTCGGTGGTTTTAATCACCTCTTTGCGCCAGTACCAAGTGCGGCCGGCAAGCTCGGTTTCACCGTCTTTTTTGCCAAGCTCGGGAAAGCCGGTTTCAAGCCTGGCGTCCACCATCTGGTTATCCGCGACCCACTGGGCGAGGGTGCGCTCTTCGAGAATGGGCAGATTGGCCATCATCTCGCTCATGCTCTTGGTGAGCGATATGGCGGCAATGGCAAAAATCACCAGCGCCATCATCACTTCGAGCAAGGTCATACCGCGCTCGCGGCGCACCGGTAATTGGCTCTGAGGGCTAGTCTTCATCTGCCCTCCCAAGCCGCACCCGGCCAATGGCATCGCCGCTAACCAGCACAGCCACTTCGGCGCCCTGCTCTTCGCGGCCGATAAAATTCAGCTCAAAGGCGGTCATTTCGCCGCTGGGGAACACCAAAATCTGCGGCTCGGGATTCTTGGCCTTCTCTTCGGCGCTGGGCTCGTCGATAAAGGGCTCTTCGAACCAGGACTGCTCATCTTCTTCCTGATCCAGCGGCAAGCCTTCGACTATCAGGTTCAAACTGACGCCGGGCTCCATTTGCCGCTCGGCCAGCAGTCTGTCCTGCTCAAGTTTGTGCCACTTGCCTTCTTTAAAAATAACGTACTGAAAGCGGTCTTCTTCAACCACCACACCAAGAAACTGGCCGCTGAGCACTGCTTCGTCGCGCACCAGATCGGTAGCAGCAACAAACTGGCTGGCGGCCTTGTCGAGCGCAGGTTTTATCCCATTGGACGGCATACTCAGGGTAACCGCAGCCGCAGCGATGCCCATCAGCAGCACCACCAGCAGCACTTCAATAAGGGTAAAACCTGATTGCTTCACGTTGCTCGCTTATTGGTAGTTTTGCAGGTTCCAGTTACCGATATCATCTTCGGTGCCTGGCTGCATGTCGGGGCCGGCGCTGAAGATATCAACCTTGCCGTTTTCACCTGGGCTCAGCAGCAGGTAATCGTTGCGCCATGGATCCTGTGGCAGACGCTTGATATAGCCGCCATCGCGGTAGTTGCGCGGCTCAGGAGAGATGGTCGGCTTTTGCACCAGCGAATCCAGGCCCTGCTCTGTGGTCGGGTACACGCTGTTATCCAGCTTGTACATGTCCAGCGCGTTTTCCAGGGACACTATGTCCGCCACGGCTTTTTTGATATCGGCGGATTCTTTGTTGCCCAGCACGTTTGGCAGCACCATGGCCGCCAGCAGGCCGAGGATCACAATCACCACCATGATTTCCAGCAGGGTAAAACCGCGCTGTTGTCTACGCTTTTGCATTAGCCTATCTCCTTAAAAAAACGGCGTTGACGGCTTAACCGCCAATCAAATTATTCATTTCCAAAATCGGCTGCAGGATGGAGAGTACGATAAACATCACCACCGCCGCCATGCTGATCACCAGCGCCGGCTGAAATACCCCCAGCGCCAGATTGACGTTGGCTTCAAATTCCCGGTCCTGGTTATCGGCCGCCCGCTCGAGCATCTGTTCAAGCTGGCCACTCTTTTCGCCGGAGGCAATCATATACAGCATCATCGGCGGAAACAGCTTGGTGTTGGTCAGTGCAGTGCCAAGGCTGGTACCTTCACGCACCCGCGCCGTGGCTTCTTCGACCGCTTCGCGTACCCGTAAGTTCTGCATTACTTCACCGGCAATGCGCATGCCATCGAGCAGCGGCACCGAGCTTGCGCTCAAAATACTTAAAGTGCGGGCAAAACGGGCGGTATTGATACTGCGGCTCACCCGGCCAACCACCGGCAGGCGCAGCAAAAACTCATGGTACTTCATCCTGAACTGCTGATTGCCAAGCATGCGGTTAAACAGCACAAAGGCCGCCAGCAGCAGCACCACAATGGCAATACCATAGTCCTGCACAAAGGAAGAAGACGCCATCAAAAACTGAGTGGTCGCCGGCAGCTCCTGCCCCAGATGCTCAAACTGAGTCACCACCTTGGGCACCACGGCGGCGAGCAGCACCGCCACCACGCCAATGGCGACCAGAGTCAGCATCACAGGGTAAATCATCGCCTGGGTGAGCTTGGATTTAAGCTGCTGGCGCCGCTCGGTGTAGTCGGCCAGACGATTGAGCACCACATCGAGGTGACCGGACTTTTCGCCTGAGGCCACCATGGAGCGGTACAAATCATCAAACACATGGGGAAATTCAGCCATGGAGTCGGCCAGCGAATAGCCTTCAACCACCCGCGAGCGCACCGCCATGATCATCGATGCCAGCCTGTCCTTTTCACACTGCTGGCCTACGGCCTTGAGGGCTTCTTCCACCGGCAGGCCAGAGGCAACCAAGGTAGAAATCTGGCGGGTGATAAGCGCAAGCTCAGCCACCGACACCCGGCTGCGCAGCAGGCTGAAGCCCGCGCCCTTGGCCTTGGTTTCCTTTTCGACCACGGGCTCGATTTCAAGCGGCATCAAACGCATATCCCGCAACTGGCTGCGGGCATGACGGGCGCTGTCGGCTTCGACGACACCCTTTTGCTGTTTGCCCTGACTGTCGAGCGCCTTGTATTCAAACGCCGGCATACCTTACTCCTCGCGGGTGACCCGCAATACTTCTTCGAGGGTGGTAATGCCCGCCAGCACTTTTTGCATGCCATCGTGGCGAATGCTGGGTACCGATTGACGAATGTATTTTTCGATGGCGAGTTCACCACGGCCGCCGTGGATAAGCTCACGCACATTGTCATCCACCAGCAACAGCTCATGGATGCCGGTACGGCCGCGATAACCGTTGTGACCACAGGCCTTACAGCCGGTGGCGCGGTAAATGGTCACTTCACCCGTTACCCCGAGCAGTTCGCGCTCGCGCTCATCGGCGCTGTGGGGCTCTTTACACACTGGGCACAGGGTACGCACCAAGCGCTGGGCCAATACGCCGAGCAAACTGGAAGACACCAGGAAGGGTTCTACCCCCATGTCCTGCAAACGGGTAATAGCGCCGGAGGCGGTGTTGGTGTGCAGGGTCGAAATCACCAGGTGACCGGTGAGCGAGGCCTGCACCGCAATCTGGGCGGTTTCGAGGTCACGGATTTCACCGATCATCACCACGTCCGGGTCCTGACGCAAAATGGCGCGCAGGCCGCGGGCGAAAGTCATGTCGACCTTGGTGTTCACCTGGGTCTGGCCGATACCTTCAAGCTCGTATTCGATGGGGTCTTCCACCGTGAGGATGTTGGTATCGCGGGAGTTGATTTCGGTCAGGCCCGCATACAGGGTGGTACTCTTACCCGAGCCAGTGGGGCCGGTAACCAGCAAAATGCCGTGGGGCTTACGGATAAGCTCGTCGAATTCTTTGCGGATTGACTCGGTCATGCCGAGCTGCTTGAGATTGAGGTTGCCGGTGTTTTTGTCGAGCAGACGCAGCACCACCCGCTCACCGTGGCTCGATGGCATGGTCGATACCCGCACATCTACGGCGCGGCCACCGATACGCAGCGAAATACGGCCATCCTGCGGCACCCGCTTTTCGGCGATATCGAGTCTGGCCATTACCTTGATACGGCTGACCAGCAAAGATGAGAGCTTGCGGTTGGGCTTGAGCACTTCTTTGAGCACACCATCGACCCGAAAACGCACTACCAGCTGCTTTTCGTAGGTTTCGATGTGGATATCCGAAGCCTCTTCTTTGATGGCCTCAGACAGGAGCGCGTTAATCAGCCGGATAATAGGCGCATCGTCATCGCCCTCGAGCAAGTCTTCGGTTTGCGGCAGCTCTTCGGCAAGCGTGAACAGGTCCATCTCGTTGCCTATGTCTTCCATCAACTGCTGCGCTTCAGACGAATTGGCCTGATAAGCCTGGGTCAGCTTGGCCTCAAAGGCGCCGGGCTCAAGCCGGGTGAGTGCCATGGCGTCACCGGCATAGCGACGCACTTCCAGCAGCGCCGACAGCGGCGTCTTGTCGGTGTAGTAGAGCCCAAGCTTGCCAGCGTCGTCCTTGGCCAGCACCAGACCGAAACGGTGGGCAAAGGCAAAGGGCAGACGCTCGCGGCTGTTTGAGTGATACGCCTCGTCCGCCTGGGACTCAACCTCCACACCCAGCTCGCCGGACAGGCTCTCGAGGGCCGAGCCCTGATTGATATCAGTCATAAACCCGCCCGTCACTTGTTCTCATTGATGTAATTCAGTGCGGCGTCCTTTTCACGCATGTCGGTATCCAGCCCCTTGCCTTCCTTGTAGCGCTCGAGCACGTCGTTCACTTCCGGTGGCAGATAGTTGGACTGGTCCCATTCTTCCAGCACAGGTACATCGGTATTGGGCATCAGGTTAACGCCACGCTCACTCTGCTCAAGCTGCAGGGCGCGGAAGTAGTTGTATTTGCGACCGGCTATGCCTTCCATGGTGATGCCGTCACGGATGATGGTGGGTTTGATAAACACCATCAGGTTTTTCTTTTTCTTGCCGCTGGACGACGATTTGAACAGGTGGCCAAGAAGCGGAATATCACCAAGGATTGGCACCTTCTGCACGCTTTCCTGCACTTCTTCATTGATAAGACCGCCGAGCACCACGATTTGGCCCGAGTCGGCCATCACTGTGGTGGTCAGACGGCGGGTGGCAAAGGTCACGTCGACGCCGGTTTTACCATTGATACCGGACACTTCCTGCTCGATGGCGAGCTTAACCGCGTTACCTTCGTTGATTTGTGGCGTGACTTTAAGCTTCACACCCACTTCTTTACGCTCAACGGTCTGGAACGGGTTGGAGTTACCGTTGCTGGAGTTTTGTGAGCCGGTAAGCACTGGCACTTCGTCACCGACGATAAACGAGGCTTCCTGGTTATCCAGGGTGGTAATAGATGGGGTTGCCAGCACGTTGGAGTTGGTATCAGACGACACTGCCTGAATAAGCGCGCCAAAGTCACCCATGGCCACGCCCCACGCCATGCCGTTTACCTTGCCAAGCGCCTGGGCCAGCAGAGTAATGTCGCCGCGTTTTTCAGGGTTCTTCGAGACGATAGGATTGCCGTTACCATCAATGGTGGTCACTTCCGAGGCTTCTTCGCCACGGGCCTGCCAGATACCGGCGCCAATTTCGCCTATGGTGGGGCCAAGGTTATTGAACTGAGTGCCGCCACCGGCTTCGGTGGCCCACTGCACGCCAAAGCCCACGTCATCGCCTTCGGCAACTTCGACGATAATGGCTTCCACCAGTACCTGAGCGCGGCGGATATCGAGCTGGTTGATCACGCTCTCGAGGGTGCGCATCTGATCCGGCTCGGCGCTGATAACCAGCGCGTTGGTATCAGGGTGCGCCATGATGTTAATCGTGCTGCGACGCTTGTCAGGGCTTGGCTGAGCGCCCTCTTTTTGCTCTTCAAGCTTCTGGGCAAAACCGGTCAGCACTTCCACCAAATCTTCGGCCTTGGCGTAGCGCAGGTAACGTACCTTGGTGTTGCCGGTACTCGCCTGCTCGGCATCAAGGCGCTTAACCAGTTCTTTTACCCGCTGACGGCTCTTTTCATCGCCGCTGATGACCACGGCGTTGATACGCTCGTCGGCCACTACCTTGGGCGCCTGACCGGGCAGCTGTGCCTGGTTGGCGGAGGCGCGATAAAGGGTATCGATAATCCGCACCATTTCAGAGGCGGATGCATGATTGAGCGGTACAACCAAGACTTCGGTATCGCCCTGCTTGTCGACCTTCTTGACGATATCCACCAGCTTATTAACCACAGCGGCGGTACCGGTCAGCATCAGCACGTTGGACGGATCGTAGTTAACCACGTTGCCGCCACCGGCGTTGTCGTTAAGCTGACGCAGCAGCGGCGCAAGCTGCTTGGCCTCGGAGTTGTACAGCGGCACGATACGGGTCACCAGCTCGTCACCGACGCCGGGGGCTTTATCATCGGCCACGCGAATATTGGCGGTCTTGGCGTCTTTGCTCTTAATCACCTTGAGCACGCCGTTTTCCATCTCCACCACGGCATAGCCGTACACCTGCAACACGTTCAGGAAAAACTGAAAATATTGCTGCTCGTTGAGATTGTCGTAGCTGCGAACGTTGATTTTGCCGCGAATGGTCGGGTCAACGATGATGGTCTTGTTCAGACGCTTGCCGACTGTATTGATAAATTCCTGAATTTCGGCGTTTTTAAAGCTGGGTGCCAGCTGCTCTTCGGCGGCGTTGACCACAGCAGGGGCGAGCATCACAGTCCCGGCCATCATGGCGGCGATCAGTTTGCGTCGGAATCCTTGGTTATTCATTTAATTATCTTCCCCTAAAACGTCGCTTATTGAGGCAAACTGAACATGATTTCTATCAATTGTCCTTCCCGCTCCACCATCACAGAGATTTCGGTGAGCTCGGACAACTGCCCCATCAACTCCAGCGCCTGGGTGCTGACGGTCAAGTCGTAGCCATTAATGGATTTGGCCAAATCGCCGGCCTGCAGGCCAGCTTGACGAAACAGTGCCGGGTCTTTACCCGGATGCAGCCGGTAGCCCGACAGGCCTTCGCCGTCGGTGACCGGGGTAATCGAAATGTAATCGGTGAGCTTACTCGGATCTGCCAGCAATTCATCACGGGACGATGACAGCTCAGCGCCCACATCTTTGCTGCGCATATCGATGCGTTTTACATCGTCGCTGTCACGCCGTGGCGGCGCGGCCACCGCCGGTGTGGTGGTGTAAGGCAAGCCGTCGAGCATCAGGGTTTCGTAGCGGCCGGCGTTGGTGATAATCACCCGGTCGGCATACACCTCTTTGAGGGAGGCAGAGGTACCTTTGATTTTCTCGCCAAGCTCATAGGTTTCCTGACTGCCGGACGATTCGATAATGGCCAGGCCCTTTTGCTCGGCACTGGAGGCGACTATGCCGGTCAGCACAATCGAGAGAGAGGTCTTGGGCGCATCGGTGATAACTTCCTGCACCGGCTGCTCTTTTGGCTTGTTGCCATCGGATTTACCGAACAGCGACAGCGAGGTCAGCCCGGCCAAATCGACACCGGCACTGGCGCTGCCGGCGGCCACAGGCGCTGGCTGCCAGAGTACTGTACTGGTCTGGGTCGGGACCAGACTCCAGCTTATCTTGGCGGCCAAATAACAACACACCACAAAGCCCAGCCAAAACACAATCCGGCTCAGTGGTTTATGCGGTATGCTTCCTGCCCGTGCAATTACTTTATCCAATAAATCCATAAATTCCGGACCCTCTTAACAGGTCTCTGTTCTGATTAGACTATTTTAGAAAAACCTGCATCATGCTAACTCAGGGATAACAAGGCAACAAGCCCATAACAGCGCAGGCTGTGGCGATTTTTCGCCATTTATGCTAACTTTGCGCGCCCTAAAAGGGTGTGAGGCAAGCCGCTAATTCGGTTTTTGTACTGTCGGTTTTATACCATGGTATTTCCGGCTTGTGATCCCGCCCCAGATGTAGCAAATCGTTGCATGTTGCCTGTGTGGAGCACCCATGGATCAGAACAACCAAGCCCTGCAGTCCGTCCGGTTGGACAAATGGCTCTGGGCCGCCCGTTTCTACAAGACCCGGGCACTGGCCAAAGAGATGATCAACGGCGGTAAAGTACATTACAACGGTGCCCGCACCAAATCCAGCAAGAATGCGGAAGTGGGTGCCGTTCTTAAGATACGTCAGGGATATGACGAAAAAGAGGTGGTGATAGTAAAATTGTCGGAACAACGACAAAACGCCAGCATCGCCCAAACCCTGTATCAGGAAACCCCTGAAAGCGAACGTAAGCGCGCCGCCAACGCAGAAGCCAGGCGGCTGAATATACTGAATAATCCCGCGCCGGATACCAAGCCAGACAAAAAGCAGCGCCGCGAGCTGCTTAAGGCCAAGTCAGGCGACTATTAACCGGGCAGCGCCCACTAAGATACCGATATGAACAAAGACACTTTATACAGATACCTGTTTGAAAATGCCGATGTGCGCGGCGAGCTGGTGCAGCTGGCCGATGCCTATCAATCTGTGGTCAATGCCCACGAATACCCGCCTGTGCTGCGCCACTTCCTCGGCGAGCTGATGGCGGCCACCTCCCTGTTAACCGCGACCCTCAAGTTCAGCGGTGATATCGCGGTGCAGGTGCAGGGCGACGGCCCGGTGTCACTGGCGGTGATCAACGGCAATAACAACCAGGAGCTGCGCGGCGTGGCACGCTGGGACGGTGAGCTGGCTAACAACGCAAGCCTTGGCGAGCTGTTCGGCAACGGCTATATCGTCATCACCCTGACCCCAGACGAAGGCGAGCGTTATCAGGGCGTGGTTGCGCTCGATAAACCAACCCTGGCCGAATGCCTGCAGGACTACTTTGAAAAGTCAGAGCAGCTGCCGACCCGCCTGTGGCTGTTTGCCGATGGCGAGCGCGCCGCCGGTATCTTCCTGCAGGTGCTGCCAACCGATGGCCAGCACAACGAAGATTACGATCACCTCACCACCCTCACCGCCACCATCAAGCAGGAAGAAATGCTTGAGCTGCCGGCGGAAGAAGTGCTGCATCGCCTTTATCATGAAGAGCAGGTTCGCCTGTTTGACCCCATCGGCGTCAGCTTCAAGTGCACCTGCTCCCGCGAGCGCAGCGCGGCGGCCATCCTCACTATCGCCAAAGACGAAATTCTTGAACTGTTCAACGAGCAGGGCCAGATTGAGATGGGTTGTGAGTATTGCAACAGCCATTACCGCTTCGACGCTATCGACATTGAGGCACTGTACGCCAACGCCGGCCTCTCACAGCAAAGCGTCACCAAACAGTGACCTGAATCACACCACCCAAGCGGACGCCGCTGTGCGTCCGTTTTTTTTGACGTTTTTTCAGATCTGGCTCACACATTAATAGCCGCTTACGTTACAATCAGCGCGGGCGCCCGACCCGACTTGATGGCGCACCAAAAACCGGCAACACAGATCGGTATCATAAATACAATACCTCTTTACAAATGGAGACCTTACCTATGGCGGATGGAATCAACCGCGTACACCGTAATCCCTCAACGGCCGAACTGGTAGAATTGGCGCTCGGCAGAGGTGAAGGAGAGCTGACCGCCAATGGCGCGCTGGTTGCCAAGACCGGTGCCCGCACAGGCCGCTCCCCCAACGACCGCTTCATCGTCAAAGAAGCCTCCTCAGAAGCCGATATCGACTGGGGCAAAGTCAACAAGCCATTTGCCGCCGATGCCTT
The DNA here is from genome assembly GCF_018596335.1 of Shewanella jiangmenensis. GTDB lineage: Bacteria > Pseudomonadota > Gammaproteobacteria > Enterobacterales > Shewanellaceae > Shewanella > Shewanella jiangmenensis. The sequence goes on from NZ_JAHEPS010000008.1 coordinate 29,313, forward strand.
CAATGCCCTGTGGGACCGTGTTGAAGCCTATCTGGCCGACAAAGAAATCTTCGTATCCGATTTGGAAGTGGGCGCCGACCCTGAGCATTATCTGCCGGTCACAGTCACTACCGAATATGCCTGGCACCAGCTGTTTGCCCGCAACCTGTTCATCATCCCCGAAACCTTTAACAAGGGCGGCAAAGCGGTGTGGCAAATCATGAACGCCCCCGGTTTTGTGTGTGAACCCGAGCGTGACGGCACCGCCTCTGAAGCCACTGTTATCATCAACTTCGCTGAGCGCAAGGTACTGCTTGCTGGCCTGAAATATGCCGGTGAGATGAAGAAGTCCATGTTCTCAGTACAAAACTTCCTGCTGCCAGCCAAGGGCGTGCTGCCAATGCACTGCTCTGCCAACGTCGGCAAAGACGGCGACACCACGCTGTTCTTCGGTCTGTCAGGCACAGGCAAGACGACCCTGTCTGCCGATCCCAAGCGCTTCCTCATCGGTGACGACGAGCACGGCTGGGCACCCGGCGGCGTGTTCAACATCGAAGGCGGCTGCTACGCCAAGTGTATCGACCTGAGCCAGAAGAACGAGCCGGTAATTTGGGATGCCATCCGCTTCGGCACCGTGCTGGAAAACGTGGTACTGGACGACAAGCGCGTACCCGACTACAAAAATTCCAGCCTGACCGAAAACACCCGCGCCGCTTACCCACTGGAGCACATTGCCCAGCGTCAGGAAGCCAACCGTGGTGGCGAGCCTCGCGCCGTGGTGTTCCTGACCTGTGACGTATCCGGCGTGCTGCCACCTGTGTCCAAGCTCAGCAAGGAACAGGCAGCGTATCACTTCCTGTCCGGTTACACCGCCAAGGTAGGTTCTACTGAAATGGGCTCAACCTCTGCCATTCAGTCAACCTTCTCTACCTGCTTCGGTGCACCTTTCTTCCCACGTCCTGCCGGCGTATACGCCGAGCTGCTGATGAAGCGCATCGAGTCCTTCGGCAGCCAGGTATATCTGGTGAACACCGGCTGGACCGGCGGTCCTTACGGTGTGGGCAAGCGTTTTGACATTCCGACCACCCGCGCCATCGTTGATGCTATCGTCAGCGGCGAGCTGGCCAATGTGGAAACCGTGCACCTGGACAAGCTGAACCTGGACGTGCCAGTGGCGGTACCCGGCGTTGACTCTGCCCTGCTGAACCCGGTCAACACCTGGAGCGATAAGGCCAAGTACGCCGAATACGCCCAGAAGCTGGCCGAAGAGTTCCAGGCCAACTTCGCCAAATATCAGGTACCTGACTCCATCAAGAACGCCGGCCCAAAGGCCTAAGCGCACACTGATGTAAAAAACGGCTCCCGAGGGAGCCGTTTTTTTGTTGGTCGCGACTGGCTGGCAAGCAAAACGCCAAATCCCCCGCACTTGCCCCTTGCCCCTTGGCCTTGTCCCTTGGCCTTGTCCCTTGGCCTTGGCCTTGGCCTTGGCCTTGGCCTTGGCCTTGGCAAAATTGTGAGCCAGATCAATGAAACACGCTATTAACAACCCTGTCAGGGCAAAAGGCTGGACAGCTGCGCGCTATGCTGCAAAAAATGGTCAGTGTAAGCCTTAAGCAGTAGAAGGAAAACAATAAGCGCCAACCAATTCGCCGGGGGAAACAGACATGGCCTTTAAAAAATATGCCGCCGAACATGAAGAAGCCAAGGTGGATATGACACCTATGCTCGATATCATCTTCATCATGCTTATCTTCTTTATCGTGACCACATCCTTCGTCAAACCCATGGGGATTGACTACAACAAGCCCGAGTCCAGCGCCCGCAGCAGTGCCAAGAGCGACAACATTCTTATCAGCGTCAATAAGGCCGGCATAATCAAGATGGAAAACCGCCAGGTGGATATTGAGCGGCTTACCGCCAACATAGAGCGCAAGCTGGCTGAAACTCCGGGTGCGGCGGTGCTTATTCAGGCCGAAGGTGAAACCCTGCACGGCGTGGTGGTTAAGGTGATGGATGAAGTCAAAACCGCCGGGGTGAAGAAAATCTCGGTGACTCAGTCGGATTAGTAAACCGGCGCTGCTTTCGACAACAGCTCTCGACAAAAAACGGCCGACAAGAAACACCGAGAAGAAAAACGGCTCCACCAAGAAAAAACGGCTCTCAAAGAGCCGTTTTATGTAATGAGCCGCTTGATTTAATAACCTTTCTCAGCCGCGGCGATTAAACACAGCCGAAGCGATATCGCCCCAACCCGGCTCCTTGCCGTACATGCGAATGCCAAGCTCAAAGACCCGCGCCGAGGCGTTGGCCAGCCACACCACAAATGCCGCCAGTAAACCAAGCGAGCCAAGCAGCTCCCACCAGGCCACTTCACCGGCGGCAATCCGCATTGGCATGGCGGCAAAAGAGGTCAGCGGCAACCAGCTAAGCACCTGCATCAGCTGGCCTTCGATGTTATCCATCACCGCAAACACCAGCCCCATCAGCACGCCGGGCAATAACATCACCATACTGCGGCCGGAGTGATTGGGGTCGTCAATGGTGGCGGCAAAGCCCGCCAGAAAGGTGTTCAGCATCAGAAGGCCAAGCCCGAGGAAGAGCAGCATCCCCAACATATCTAACACGCCCAAAGGCAAACTGAGGCCGCCTTTGCCACTTATCATGGCCGCGCCCTGAATCAGCAGCAGTGCCATCACGCCGTAGGTCAAAATGGTTTTTAAGGAAAACAGCGAGATACCTATGACCTTGCCATCAATCCACTCCCGTGCTGACACCAAAGTCAGCAGCTGCTCTGTCACCCGCTGCTGCTTTTCGCCGGTAATGGCGGTAAACATCAGCCCGAAGCTGGCAAAGTAGCCCATGATCAACAGGCCAAGAAACACCATGCTGACGACTTTACGCACCTTACGTTCCTGCTCATCGCCGGTTTGCTCTTTGGTGAAACTGAAATTGACCTCAGGCAGGGTATCTATCACCTGGCGCTGCTCGCCGGTCAGCGGCAAGGCTGAGATTTGTTGCTGCTGATACCAGCGCTGCAGCTGCGACGTGAGTTTTTCATGCCAGCTGGCCGACTGAGTGCCGGTGATGGCAAGGCTGCCGCCGGATGAATTGACCAGCAGGTCCCAGCGCTCGCCAAGCTCAGCTTTGGCGCCCTCAAGCGCTGCGGCATCAAGCTTGCTGAAAACAAACCCTTCGACCTCCGGCAACTGCGCCGCGGTAACTATCGCCACCCGATAATCTTTGTCGATAAACCCCTTGATGTGCGGCCAGGCCGACATCACGGCAAAGGTCAGCAGCATAAAGCCGATGCTCATCAGCTCCTGCTTCCATTTCAAAAAGCGTTTGAATTCAAATACGGCTATGGTCCAGCGGATCATACTGTCTCTCCCGGCTGTGATTGACGACCGCCAACGGCGCGCAGATACAACTCGTGCAAATCCGGCTGCAGCGCACTGAAACTTAACAGCTCACCGACCGACGAGAGTTCATTGAGCAGGGTTTGCAGGCTCGCGCCGGGGGCCTTGGTCAGGCTGAATTTCTGACCCTCGACGGCGGCAGTCTCTATGCTTGCCAGCGCCATCAACACCTCCGGCGTGGTCTCGGGTGTGAGCGTCACCTGATAGCTTTCAACCGGTGAGAGCTGCTGCATCACCTGCTCGAGGCTGCCAGAGGCCACCACTTCGCCGCGATTAATCAGCAGCATACGGTCGGCAAGCCGCTCCACCAGCGCCATCTGATGCGCGCTCAGCACTATGCCGGTACCGGCGGCGCGAAGCTCATCAAGCACCTCCACCACCAGCTCCTGATTGACCGGGTCGAGGCCGGAAAAGGGTTCATCGAGGATTAAAAGTTCCGGCTCATGCAGCAGGCAGGCGATAAGCTGCACCTTCTGCTGATTCCCTTTGGAGAGCTGGCTCAGCTTGTCAGTGCGCTTTTCGGTGAGGCCAAAGCGCTCGGTCCATACCCCGATGCGGGTATCGAGCAGGGTTTTGTTCAGGCCGCGCAGCTCGCCGATGTAGTGCAGGTTTTGGGTAACGGTGCGGTCCTGATACAGACCTCGGTCTTCCGGCAGATAGCCATACGACTCCCGAGGCAGCCGCGCAATAGCCTTGCCGTCACGGCTGATGGCAAGCTCACCGGCATCAGGCTCGGTCAGCCCCACCAGCATCCTGATTAATGATGATTTACCCGCGCCGTTGGGGCCAAGCAGCGCCAACACTTCACCACCGCGCACCCGTAAACTGACCCCATTTACTGCCTTGACCGTGCTGTAGCGTTTCTCAAGCCCGGTTGCCTGTATCTGTATCATGCCACCTCCCTATGCTGACTCATCAGAGTGATCAATCAGAGCGCTTCACTGTAATGCGCCGCCAGCGTGTCGCTGCTGCGTGCCTTACCCGAATCTGATGCCTAAAAAGCGTAACAGAGCACAATTTGCCCTGACCGCTGTCATAATATGTCAATCAAACACAACAAATAAACACATTAATTACAATTAATTACATTAATTTTGTACCGTACGGCGTTCACCGCACCGGCAACGGCAGCAAGCGCCTGTTCGGCAGACGCGAAACAGCGCCGTTTTGGGCTTGCGAAGCGGCCGCAATTACGAAAAGATACAGGCTCTTTTTCAATGCGTTCAGGCCCGCGATATGCTTTGCACCACTCCTTGCCATTCAGCCCGTTTTTCTGCGTTTCGTTTATCCGCCCTCGGCACTGCCCTTACCCTGACGGCCGCCCTCGGGGCATCCCTGCCAGTCATGGCCGAGCCGCAAATGCACAGCACCTTTATCAACGATGCGCTGCTGCCACCGGCAGAGCCGTGGCAAGGGGCGAGCCTCAATCTGATGCGCGCCGCCGATGACAGCTATGCCACCCCGTTCGAGCAAAGCGGCGGCATCGAAAGTCCGGACTATGAGGCCACCATGGCCTGGCTCGACAAGCTCATCAAGCGCAGCAAGTACCTGAGCAAGGTGAGCCTGGGCAAGAGCCCCCAGGGGCGCGATATTTGGATGATAGTGGCCAGTAAAGAAGGCGCCGACAGCCCCAAGAGTCTTGCCGCCAACAGCCGCCCGACCGTGCTGGTGCAGGCCGGCATTCACTCGGGTGAAATCGATGGTAAAGACGCGGGCATGATGCTGCTGCGCGACATCGAAAAAGGCGGCAAACATGAGCTGCTCGAGCGCGCTAACCTGCTGTTTGTGCCTATTTTCAGTGTCGATGCCCATGAGCGCGCCAGCGAGTACAACCGGGTTAACCAGCGTGGGCCAGTGAAGATGGGCTGGCGCACCACAGCGAACAACCTCAACCTTAACCGCGACTACGCCAAGGCCGATGCCAAAGAGATGCAGCTGATGCTCGCGGCCATCAATGCCTGGAATCCGAGTCTGTATATCGACGTGCACGTAACCGATGGCATCGACTACCAGTACGACATCACCTTCGGCTACAACCAGAAGCAAGGCCTGAGCCCGGCGCTGTTTTCCTGGCTCGATGGCAGCTTCCGCCCCGAGGTCGAGTCTGCGCTGACCAGCGCAGGACACATTCCCGGGCAACTGGTGTTTGCCATGGATAACACAGATATCACCAAGGGCATGTCACAATGGAACGCCTCGCCGCGCTACTCAAACGGCTATGGTGACGCACGCCACCTGCCCACCATTCTGATTGAAAACCACAGCTTAAAGCCGTTCAAACAGCGGGTGCTCGGCACCTATGTGATGCTGGAGCAGAGCCTGAAAACCGTGGGCGACAACGCCACAGCACTCAAGGCCGCCATCATGGCCGACAGCTTCCGCTACCCAACTGAAATCACCCTCACCTGGAAAGAAGAACAGCAAGCAAGCTGGGATTTCAAAGGCATAGGTTACACAGTCGAGCAAAGCCCTGTGTCCGGCGCCAATGTAGTTCGCTGGAACGGCCAGCCGGTGACCTACGAAAAGCTGCCGGTGTTTGGCAACACAATACCCGACATCAAGGTAAGCCGCCCCGAGGCCTATTACATTCTGCCCCAGTGGCAGGAAGTGATTGCCAAGCTTGAAAATCACGGCGTCCGCTTTGAGCGCATGAGCGAAACCGCCACGGTTAAAGTGGGCGAGTATCGGTTCAGCAATGTTGAATTTGCTGCCAAGGATTACGAGGGTCGCCAGCGGGTTAAGGCCGATGCAACACTCTCTCAAACCGAGCTTGAGCTGCCGGCGGGTACGGTTAAAGTGAGTACCGAGCAGGCACTGGGCGACTTGGCGATTTTGCTGCTTGAGCCACAATCTCCCGATTCGCTGCTGCAATGGGGCCTGTTTAACCCCATCTTCACCCGCACCGAATACATGGAAGACTATGCGGTAGAACCCATGGCAGCGGCGCTGCTTGAAAAGGATCCCGAGCTTAAAAAAGCCTTCGATGAGGCGCTGAAAGACCCGGCCTTTGCCGCCGACCCTGAAACGCGCCTGCGCTGGTTCTACGAAAAGAGCCCCTACTACGACAGCGAATACCTGCGTTATCCGGTCTTTCGCAGTAACTAAGGGCTCGCAGTAACTAACGGCTCATAGCAACTAAGAGCTCGCAGTCACTTTTCCGCAGCCATCATCATCGACATAAAAAGGCCGGGCAAATGCCCGGCCTTCTTTGTTAACGACACACTGAAGCGGATTACTGCACGCCGTTGGTCAGGTCAATCAGGTGCACGCTCACACCCTCAACACCGGCATCGGCGGCGATGGCAGCTGACAGCGCCAGCAGGTCGGCACCGGCGGCGGCCTTCACCACGGCAAAGTTGTCGTAGGTGTTAACCACAGTCACGCCGTGGGCAGCAGCCAACGCATCGGCAGAGGCAGAGCCAAGACGCACCACCAGCTCACCGCTGGCACGCAGGCTCTTGAAGCCGCTCTCATCCAGCACTTCTTCACCGGCCAGCAGGCTGGCGGCATTGCCGGTTTTAAGGAACTTCTCACCGTTGATGGTCAGTGGGTACGCAGCTTCGGCCGGAGCAGACGCAAGCTCAGCGGCAGCAAGCTCGGCTGCGGTTGGCAGGTTATTGGCTGCCATCAGGTTTCCGGCAAAGAGGCCGGCACACAAGAGAATCATCTTTTTCATGGGCTACTCCTCAGTGGCCGAAAATACGCAGTGACCAGTCACGCACCACACCAGGCTGGGCGTTGTTGACTGTGTTGAGCTGCAGCAGCTGACGGGTTTGGGTGTTGAAAGCCACGGTTTCGGTGGTACCGGCATCGGTATCACGTACACGCAGGGTCCAGACACCGGCTGAGTTTTCACCGTAGAAGTGGTTACTCAGCAGCACGCCGTTTTCGATGTGCTCACCGATAAAGCCAACGCGTGGGTTAAGCAGCACACTGCGGGTGCCTGAAGGCGACACCAGTTCGATGGCGAGGTCACGCAGACGGGTGTGGTCGATATTGAGTTTCACCTGTACCGCTTCCACAGTCAGGTTATCGGCAACCTGCAGCTCGCTGGTCACGCCAGCCAAAGTGGCATCCGGGATTTGCGCGTTGGCAGCCACGGTTTGCCATGGGGTTACCACCTGCTCAGGCAGGTTTTGTACGCCACCAAACAGCACTTTCCACACGGCCGCATCCACGTCTACCGCACCAAAGCCATAGAAGTTGTGGAAGTTGTAACCGGCGGCGTTACGCTGCCAGCCAGGCAGTGCCGCGTAAGTTGCCACTGTGCCATCGGCCTGGGTGAAGCTTAGGTTGATTGGCGCAATGTTGGCGTCGGTTTTACGGGCAGTCTGGGCCAGCACGTGACGTACGGTGCGGGCATCCAGCGCATGGTTTGCCGACATGATAACTGCAGCCGCACCTGCGGCGTTGGGGCCGGCGGATGAGGTGCCGTTCATGGTCGCGGCATAGTTACAGTTAGGGTCGAGCGCCACGCCGCCGTGCAGACGGTTGGCAGAAGCTCCGGCCTTGTTCAGGCCCTTGCTGCAACCCTGGATATCGGTGGTGATAATGGCGGGGGCATCAGTGCCATATTCACCGCCGGGCGCTGCTACCCACACGTTGGAACCCACAGACGAGTATGAAGAGCGCTTACCGGTGGCGTTGGTGGCCGACACCACCATGTTCCAGTAGTTGATGTTTTCGTGGGACAGGTTGGCGCTGTGGAATGGCAGGCCGAAGTTGTCGTAATAGCGGCCATTCTCACGGGGCAGAATGAGCCAGGCACCCACGTTGTAGGTGCCGTAGCTGTTACCGGCCGATTTCACGAACAGCGATCCCTGACCACGCTGACTGTCTTTGGTCACGTCTTCCAGCGCTACGTCTTTTGCCAGCAGCGCAGGGTTGGCCTCGTAGTCATAGGGGAACGGCTTGAGCATGGTGGAGCCGTAGCTCTGGTTATAGATACGCGCGTCGGTAAAACGGTTCAGCTCGCGCTTGCCGTTTTCGGCGGTGCGGCCGTGAGACAGGAACCAAGCGGCTTCGCTCTGGGCATCCAGATAGTTAAAGCCAATCAGGTTGGCGTGGGGCGCAACGCCGCGACCGCCGATGCCGTTTCCTTCAACCGAGGCAACAATACCGGCAACCGCTGTGCCGTGGCCATTGTTGTCGGTGGGATAGGCGCTGCCATCTTTGAGGTTCAGCGAACCTGCAACCACGTTGGCACGCAGATCTTCATGATCAATTTCAACGCCGGTATCGATTACCGCCACAGTGATACCGCGGCCCTTGATACCCATGGCGTGGGCGAAATCCACATCCAGGTCCTGACCTTTAACGCCAACCACAGGCGAGTAACCGTCCTGACCGGTGTTTTTAAGGTGCCACTGCTGTGGAGTTAAAGGGTCACCGCCAAACAGCGGATATTGCCACAGATCCGGGTTGGCCTGGGCAGTCCCTGCCATGGCCAACGAGATGCTGATGATGAGTCGATTTAACTTCATCCTGTTTCCTTCAATTGTGATTATTCTTGTGGTGAAAATGTTGTTGTTGCAACGCAAATGTACGGCTTTGTTATCGCCGCTCAATACGTTAATTGACTCGGATATGTCTTTTAATTCTATAAAAGGCTGATTCCGCAGCTACGCACCGTAAACACAGGCAGAATAATCACTCTGAAGATCGCAAAATTTAACACAAAAACAGCACATATATCTGGCAAGCAGCGCAAGTACCAACCGAAACCCTGCGCAAAAATGACAGCGCTGACATTCTTGTGCTCAAACTTCACTCAGGCTCAAGCCGGTGCAGAACGCCATACTGGTCGGATCTGATAACTCAAGTCAAAACGCACAGGAGGCATCATTTAGCGCTGCATAAATCCAACTGCAACGCTTGCAGCAACGAGCCACAACCCTGCCTTTAAGCAGCAGGGCTCGCTTAGGTAATCACGAGCCCCAGGCCCTGCCGTCCGATGCAGCGCAGCACATAACACACCTTGATAGCGGTCGCGCTGAGTACCAGCGCAATATGCGCCGCCACCTGAGTTGGCAGCGAGAAATACTGAGGATAGAGATAACAAACACCAATAAGCGCAAGCAGCGCACCGACCGACAGCAGCAAGCCCAGATTGCCGGCGTGCATTATCCGCCGGTAGATGGACTGTTGCCGAGCATGGCTTGCAAGCACGCCGGCCTCAAAGCGGCCGGGATGATAAAGGTATTCGCTGATGACAGGGGCAAGTGATGACATGGGACACTCCGTAAAAATGACACACTGAACACAACAGCTTCAGCAGAGTAATTCCAAGATGCATGCCAAAATAGAAATTGCTATTTTTCAGCTATTTAGATTTTTAGATGATCTAAATATTGTTGATATGACCATTGTCGCACTGTCTTTTTCACATCATCGACAGCACCATTTTCCGGTGTTAAGTGCGCAGTTCGGTGTTTCCTTGCCGCTATAACAGGGGTAAGTGCCCTGTCTTTACCAGGATCAGGGTTTCTTGTTCCACAAAGGGGTGATGCTGGCTCATATGGGGGCTACGGATCCAACTCAGGGCCGGATAGCTGCCGTATTCATCCTTGAACGTACCCTTGAGCACCAGAATCTCTTCACCGCCGAAGTGACGATGAGGGATAAACACTTCGCCCGCAGGCCAGAGCACCAAGGCCGTATGTTCGACTTCAAAACTGTGCAGCGGCATCACCTTAAGACCGCCGTGACCGGGCAGCCACTCGGCTTTGCCGGTATCCAGTCGCACACTCACATCATCGCCTTGGGCAAACTGGGATAGTTTCACAAACAGGGTACAGCCCTGCTCGCTGAAGGGCGCATGGCTGCTGCCCGGTGGATTGCGAATATAAGTGCCCGGACCATAGTCGCCGGTTTCATCGCTGAAAACCCCTTCGAGCACCAGGATTTCTTCTCCCTTTGGGTGGCTGTGGCGAGCAAAACGCGCCCCCGGCACATAACGCACCAGACTGGTGGCATGGCCGGACTCTGCGCCCTCTCTGGCGAGGGGTTTGCGCTCAACACCTGCCAATGGGCTTGGCTGCCACGGTTGCTGGGCTGTGTCTATTACAACCCGCTTGGCGAAATCCATATTTAACATGTAATGACCTCGGCGGTGGCTGCCTGAAGCACAGTTTGGCTCACCACCCTTTATACTTTTCTGGTTCTTAGCTCTTGGTTCATGATGCTCAGTGCTCAATGCTTGTATGTCGGCTCTTGTGCTTTGACCAAGCCGCGCGACTCAAGCGTAAGCTTTGATGGATAAGCTTATGGCGAACGGGCGCGGGTTTGAAGCGCTTTGTTTTATGGGCTTTATGGAAGGGGCTTCAGCAAGCGCAACCAGAAAATCGCTTCAAAATAACCAATCAATAAAATATATATTAATTGGTTAGCATGGCCACGCAATCATTGAAAACCTAAGGGCAAATACGCCAACCACAGCAATTGGCAGCCCTAATTGGAAGTTATAGCCGAGCCGCTGATATAGTCCCGGCCCGGTTTGTCGCCTGAAGGCCTTTGCCATGGCGAGCATAAACACCGGTGTTAGCAGCATTAACAGACCTCAGGGTAAAAAAGCGCCCCGAAACGGGGCGCTTGATTCGATTTGAGTTTTTAACCCTTGGGCCAGCCAATGAGCGAGGCATTGGCCCAGTTGCCGCAGACCCCCTTGGCCGAACCTTCAGTTTGCAGGCTCAGAGTTTCAACACCGCGGATGTCCAATTCTGGCTTAACTACCGCGGGCGCTGCTATCAGGCCCGAGTCGTACATCAGCTTACCATCACCGAATATCTTAAAGTGCATGCCGCCCTTGGCCCTGCAGCTGTCGTCGATACCAAGGTCAGCCCGCAAGAGCTGCCAGTTGCCCTCGAGACGATAATCGACCCTGCTGTTGGCAGCCATGCCGAGCCCCTTGCTGAACTTAAGACCGTTCATGCTCATGGGTTTGCCACCGATGGCAGTGTTTAACGCCACACGGCTCGCCACGGATTTATCCAGCTTTTGCGGCGTGAGTTCGGCAAGGAATTGCTGGGTTTTAGGCGCTTTGGGCTCGGGCGCGGTCAGTACCTTAAACTCGCTGATGGTGATTGGGGTCACGCTCTTTGGCAGCAGCGCGTTAAAGGCACCGCTTTGAGACTTGGCGGCGGTCACCATAGGGTCATTGCCAAGCTCGTTTTGAGTACTGAGCACCCGAAAACGCAGCAAACTGCCGGGCTTGGGTGCAAACTCCACCTTCTGCATTGTCTGGGATTTCTCCAATCGGCCCTTGGCCACCGGCTCGCCCCACTCGCCGTTGTTTTCACCAAGGTAGACCTCGTAGTCGGCGACCTGACCGTACTCCCAATGCTTGTCATTACGGGGCGCGATTTCGAAACCGGCAATAAAGCGGCGCTCGCCCAAAGCCAGGGTAAACTCGTGGGCACCGGTTTTTTGCGCCTGATCGCGCTTGGTTCTAAACCAGGTATCCGGATTGCCATCGAAAGCATTTTCCAGCGGATGCCCAGCTTCTTCGGCGGGACGAGCAAGCACCAGCAAGCTGTCGGCAGGGACTTCATTGCCAAGCTCAGGTGCCACACCGTAAGCGGCAGTTACTGCAAGTATCGATGACTCATCGATTTCAAGCTTGAACGCCAGCGCTTCACGCACCGAGACTTTCTCGGTTTTCACCAGCACAGTGCCGTACTTTTTATCCGAGTAAGTCCAGCCGCTCTTTGCCTTGGCAAGCGCAGCTTCATCCTTGAATGCTTTAAGTTTTTCGCCATTAAGCAGCACAGCCTGCGGCTTTACGCGGGTATGCAGCCACAGCTCATAGACTCGCTCCTCATCCTGGCCATCGAACTTGCCATCGGCAGCGCCAATACTGACCTCAATGTCGCCCGCCTTACCCTCGGGCGCCTTGACTGCAAAACGCTGGCGGGCAAATTCACCGTCCTGATAACGACGGGTGTTGCCATCGTCTTCGTACATCAGGTACTCAGACTCGCCATAAGGGTAGATATCCAGCGTCAGCACGTCCTTGGGCTTATGACCGTCGTACAGGGCTTCCGGATACATAGGGATAATGGCACCAGCGCGCACAAACACCGGAATTGTATTCAAATCCACCTGATAATCTATGTTGGCGCCACTCTCCGGGGCATTCACCACCCGGCCGTCCCAGTAATCAATCCACTGGCCTTTGGGCAGGTATACATCTTCACGCCAGCCTTTGCTGGCGGTCTGAGAGCGGTACACCGGCGCCACCAGCATGTGTTTACCCAGCAAAAACTGATACTTGTGCGCTTCTGTGTTGGCGTTGGGGTCGTCGCTGTAGTCCCACATCAGGCCGCGGACGATAGGCGCGCCGCTTTGCTCAGCCTCATACGCTGTGGTGTACATGTAAGGGGTGAGGCGCATTTTGAGCTTTAAATAGTCGCGGTTGATGCTGCGATAGGGCTCCTCAAACCACCAGGGGTGCTTGCGTGAGGCCTTGGACCAACCAGACATGCCCATCAGCACCGGGGTAAAAGCCTTCCACTGCAAATCGCGGGTAAAGGTTTCGGGACTGCCGCCAAAAATCGCATCCACATCGCCGGTGGCATAGGCCTGCCCCGACAGGCCCGAGCCAATCAGGGTCGGAATATGCCAGCGGATATAGTCCCAGCTGCCGGACTGATCGCCGGTCCAGGTCACGGCGTAGCGCTGGGTACCGGCCCAGCCCATCACGGTCCAGAGGAAGGGGCGTGAGTCGGAGTTATCCCAAATACCATCTGCGGCGGCCTTATTGGCATCGAGTGAGTGCTGGTAGCCCTCACCTGTCCAGGCCACATCCAGCTTCTGGGCGCGGCTGCCTGCCTTGCCGACTTCCCATGCAATTTTATCCACGCCATCTTCGGTCCAAAGGCCGGTTCTGAAACCGTATTTGGCGAGCCCCTCCACCACCTTGGGCAGCTCGGTATAGCCGCAGCCGTAGCCGTCGTTCGGTAATATCCAGCCGCCGGGCATATCGTGTTCACGATATTTTTTGGCAACGGACTCAATTACATCTGGCGTGGTTCCCGTTGGGCCATCGCTCCAGCCATCGGGCACAGTGCCGGGCTTTTTGACGTTATCACCATCGTTGTAACAGTCGGCATCACCGTATTCAAAGGCCCAGCGCGGGATAAGTCTGGCGCGGCCGGTAAGCTCGGTGTAATCGGCCAGCACCTGCTGAATGCTGCCAGGCGCAAAGAAGAAGGCATCAAAACGCGCCTCATCGTGGCCAAGGCGCAGGGCATCATTGCCACGAAAATCGTAGCTGCCATTGGCCCAGGTGTTGCGCAGCACACCGTAGCCCTTGCTCGACAGATAAAAAGGCGACGGACTTGGTCTGTCACCCTCTTCCCAGCCACCTGAGTAGGAGATTTCCATGCTCTTACCCTTAAACTCGAAGGTGCCGTTTTGCTGGCCGCCACCGAAAAAACGCTCGCTGGCATCTGTGCTGAGGGTTTGCACTGTGCTGGTTTCACCCAGTTCCAGACTCTGCAGCTCTTCGGTGATAAGGGTCTGATTATCGGCCTGATACAGGGCAATCCGAAGCGGCGACTCGTAAATCCGCACCGCCAGCGCGCCCGTATTCAGCAGCCGATATTCGCCCTCATCTGTGAGGGTATAAGGCACAGCCGGGTAGTCGTTTTTAATCACTATCGATGCGGCCTTGCTGCCCTCACCGACCAGCTTGCCATTAAGACCGGCCTGAATGCGGATAAGTGCAGGCTTAAGCACGTCCAGCTGCACCAACGCGCCGCTGGCGGTGGCAATCTGGACACTGCCGCCGGTTTGAGTGAGTTCAGCCAGGTTGCCGACAGGCCCAGCCTGCAGTGCAGTGGTAACCAGTGTCGCGGCAGAAAAGCTCAGCGCCAGTGCAATGCGCCGAGCCAGCATCGACTGTCGACATTGAACGCCGGCACAGACGAAAGGGAACAGAGTTGCCATACAAATCCTTGTGTCAATTGCAAAATAAGGTGTCAGCCCGGAACAGATGCCGCCTTGTGAAACAAAGGAGCGCTCGCATCTTTATATGTTTTTGGCGCTTATGTTCTTGCCGGTTTTCGCGGCCACGTTTTTGTTGGAGCGGGCCGACGCAGCCGCTGTACACTTGAGTAAAAATTCCAATTAAATCAGCTTAAAACCTACCACTGGAAGGTTCCAACACCAAACCGATTGTCACTCGCCGCTGCCGCTTTTGCAACCAAATGCTGAGCAGAGCGCAAAGCCACATACACAGCGAGCATAAAGCTTTAGACACAGCGGCTGGAAGCATGAAACGTTCGAGTTTTATGCTGAATCAGTTGCAGATATCCAATGTTTCACACTGAATTTCATATAGATAATAAGCATAAGCAGGAGATTACATTGAGAGGGATTACATCACAGGCCCCTCTGCACTAGAATTAGCACAAGACCTGCTACACGGGAGTCATCATGCTTCGAATCGTGTTGAGTATTGGGCTTTGGTTGCTTTGTTTTGCCGCTCAGGCACAGCCAAGCCAGCAGCAAATAATCAACACACAGGGACGTGAAAAGTTGATCCTGATGAATCAATACCTTGCTGTGGAGGCCGAGGTCGACGGCCGTGCAGCACTCGCCTTTATCAATCAGATTGAACCCTCACTGCCGCTGCAGCCCGAAAATCCACTGGTTTACGAGTACTACCTTTATAAGATAAACGCATTACGGCTTTCCGGTGACAACAACACCGCGCTGGCACTGGCGGATAGGCTTAAAACGTCAGCGAAGCAGCTCAACGAGCCTGATTACGTTAAAAAAGCCCTGCTGATGCACTCCAGATTACAGCTGGAGATGGCCAATTCGGACGCCGCCAAGGAAGACGCCATTGCCTTGCTCGCGCTCTACAGCAAAGACGAGCAATCCATCGCCCATGGCGAGGCGCTGCTGAATCTCGCCAATATCGAAATGCAGCAAAATCAATACAGTAATGCTTACAAAGCCATGCTGAATTCGCTCGCCATGTTCGAAGGTCTTGGCGACCAGCCTCATATCGCTACGGTTAACGCCCGCATTGGCCTTTTGTACCGCACCATTGGCGATTTGGACCATGCCCTGTCTCACATGCTCAAAGCGCTGGATATCCATATCCGTGTTGGCAGTAAACGTGAAGCCTCAGAGACATACAACAATACTGCCATCATATTCAAAGACCTCGGTAGGTATGAAAAAGCCATTGAGTTACATAAAAAATCCCTCGCACTGAAACGGGAAATCGGCTATCAGCGCGGCATGATTTATTCGATGAATAACCTGGGCGAGACATCGAGGCTTAAAGGCGATCTGGCCGCTGCAAAACAGTATCTTGATGAGGCAAAAGCCCTGGCCACCAGCCTGAACAACGACATGCTGCTGGGCTCCAACTTTCTGTACCAGGGCAGGATAGCGCTGCAGGAATCCAATCTTGAGCTGGCGCGCTCCTACCTTGAGCGGGCGATGGCCATTTACAACAAACGCCACGCCAGCGACCGCAAAGCCGAAGGACTGGTTGAGCTCGCAAGGCTCAGTGAGATGACAGGTGATGATGCAGCCGCTATCAGCCAGCTGCGTGAAGCGGTGGCAGCTGCCCGCGCCGCCGAAAAAAATCTGGTGCTTTTTGATGCCTACGAAAAGCTTGCCAAACTGCTGCACAAAACCGGCCAGCACGCCGAGGCCTTTGACATGCTCAGCACTTACCTGAGTGAACGCAATAAACTGCTCGACCTTAACAGTCAGCAGCGGATTGAGATGTTGGTGGTGTCCAATCAGGTCAACGAGGCCAAGCGCTCGCTGCAACTGGTGCAGCAGGAAGCGGCCCTGACCGAAGCCAGGCTGCAAAACCAGATTGCCGAGCGCAACATGATCCTGTTCGCCAGCCTGTTATCGCTGGCGCTGGTGTTCTTTTTGTACTCCCGCCGTCAGCAAAAACAGCAGCTGGCAATGGAAGTGGCCGCGCGGGAAGCCATTGAAGAGAAAGAGCAGCAGCTGAGCCTCGCACTCTGGGGCAGTGGCGATGTGCTGTGGGACTGGGATTTACGCAGTGGTAACCTGAGTCACCGCAACGCAGAGCGCTTCGAGCAATTGCCACAACGCTTGTCGCCAACCGATTTAAAACAATTGAAAAACCATATACATCCGGATGACTTTGACGAATTTGAGCAAGCCATCCAGCGGATTCTGGCGCGCCGGGATGACATTTTTGATGTGAACTACCGGGTCAAGCTGCAAAACGGCGACTGGCTGTGGATGCACGATCGCGGCAAGGTTGTCGAGCGCGACCAAAACGACCAGCCCATACGCCTTGCCGGCACGCTGCACGACATCAGTGAGCTTAAACAGCACGAGATGTCGTTGCTGTCGCTTAACAGCAATCTTGAGTCCCACGTGGCCCAGCGCACCCACGAATTGCAGCTGGCGCTGAAAGACCTCAAGTCGGCGCAGGACAACCTGATTGAAGCCGAAAAAATGGCCTCGCTCGGGCGCCTGGTGGCCGGCATCGCCCACGAAATCAACACCCCGATTGGCACCGCCACCACAGCAACGACCCACATCATTGAGGAACTTGAGAAAATTCAAAACCTCTACCAGAGCGGCGAGCTGACAGAAGAAACCCTTGAGGCCGGACTGTCGCAGCTGCACGAGGGCCAGCATCTGATCAATCGCGGTTTAAACCGCACCTCAAGGCTGGTTGAACAATTCAAGTCCCTCGCCACGCCACCCAGCACCGAGCCTGCCAACGAATTTTCGTTCCAGCTGCTGGTGAATGCCGCCTTTGAGCAAGCAAAAGTGGGCGCCGAGCTCAGTAGCCCGCTGCAACTGAGCACTGGCGTAGATCAAACGATGCGAACCTATTTCGATGCGCTGATGCAGGTGATGACCATATTGCTTTGCAACGTATGCGAGCACACCGCAGACACACCCAATGCCGAAGTCAAAGTCTCCATCAGTGACAGCCCGGCCCAATACACCATCACGGTGGATGACAACGGCCCCGGGCTTGGCGATGACGAAATGAGTAAAGTATTCGAGCCCTTCTACACCACCAAACGCAGCACAGGTCACATTGGCCTTGGCCTCAATATCGCCTACAACATCATCAATCAGGTCTTTAAGGGCGATATCCGCTGCCAGCCCTCCAGCCTCGGCGGCGCCTGCTTCAGCCTGTCGATTCCAAAACTGACTTAACTTACCCCAGCCCACAGGCCACAAATTCTCAGTGTCACCCTACTGCAAATACCAAAGCTCCCCGCGGGGAGCTTTTTGGTTTAAGCCGCTTGCAGCGCCTGTGACTGCAGGCTGCGCCAGTGCTTTTCCATCAGCGGAATACTGAAGCCGTAACACAAGACCACAATCAGCGGCTGCAGGGTAAAGCTTTGCTCGGGCCAGAGGAAAAAGGCGATGGTGCAAAGCGCAGTGCGCACAATCGCATGCACAATCGCCACCGTGCGGCCAGCCAGCACACCATAGACCAGCCACATCAGGCCACTTTGCACCGCGACCGCAAAGGGCAGCACCAGGTAGTTTTCCATAAAGGCCACTATGGTGATGCTGAAGGTTAAAAAACTCATGCCGAACCCAGCCAGAAACACTTTATCAAACCAGTTGCTGTCGGCGGTGCGTTTGAACGAGATGCGCTCGCCGGTAAAGCGGCAGATAAACATCGCCAGATAAACAATAGAGCCGGTGAGGATAAAGGTTGCCATCACCAACTGCTGCGCCGGCAATACCAGGCTTAAACCAAACAGCGCCAGCCACACCAGGGTGCCGGACAGCGGCATCGCAAGGCCGCGGGCCTGACGAAATTCAATCAGTTGTTTATCCAGTGACTTAGCGGTGAATTCAGTGTTGTGGCGCATGTGCTTATCCTCCATGTTTTGATGGGATAAGTATCTTCGCATTCCACATCTTGCAGCAGTGGCGCTTGTCAGCAGTTGTGGATGACATTTGTCATCGATTAGCCCATCAGCACTCAGGCTTACGCGCTTTAATGGAAAACACCATAGGTATTGGCTTGCCTTCGAGACGCTGGCGATAACGGCCGGGCTCTTCTTCCACAAGGTTTTCGAAACAGTTGTAGGGGCTGAAGTCGTATTCCCGCAGCGATTCAATCACCAGCCCCGCCCTGATAAGCGCCGACACCAGCTCGCCCATATCGTGCGACCAGCTCACCAGCGTGTTTTCGGCCTCGCGGCTGTTTTCAGTGTAACTGCCTCCCTGCTCCACATCGGCCTGGCCGGTGTAGAAGTAGTCATAACCATCCAGCAGTGCCTTAACCGGATGAAACTCGGCAAGGTAAAACTCGCCGCCGGGCTTAAGACAGGCGGCTATGGTGCGCGCCCATGTAGCTAAATCGGGAAGCCAGCAGAGCACGCCGTAAGAGGAATACACCAGGTCGAACTCGCCCTGCACCAGCTCGCGCGCATCCAGCACATTGCCGCAGACAAAGCTCGCTTTATCATCGAGTTTGAGTTCGGCGGCGATATGATTTGCCGCCGCAATCGCCTTGGGCGACAGATCAAGCCCGGTCACTGATGCCGCACCTTCGCGAGCCCAGGACAGGGTGTCCTGACCAAAATGGCACTGCAGATGCAAAAGGTGTTTGCCAGCCACATCAAGCTCAGCCAGTTCGATTTCCCTCAGACTGGTGTTGCCCGCCATAAAGCCGGGCAGATCGTAAAAGTCAGATTCGAGATGCAGCTCGGTGCGGTTATCCCAACCTTGCTGGTTAATGGCCAAAAACGCGTCCATGGGTTAACTCTCCTTTGTTGCCGAAATTTGTACCGCTACTTGTGCAGCAATTGCCTGAACTGACAGCAGATTGGCTTCGCTGGCAATCAATGCTTCTTTGGCGGCCTTATTGAGTTTTTTAACGGCAAGCTCCCGTCTGAGCGCATCGCCGCGCCCGCCCGCAAGCTCGTGATACACCAGCTCAAGCGGGCCCCGGCCGCGCAGGTATTTGGCGGCCTTGGGGCCGCCGCTACTGTGTTCGCTAAAGCGGCGCGCCACATCTGTGGTCACGCCGGTATAGAGCTCACCACCACCGCAGCGGATGATGTAAAGCTGCCACTGCTGACTCACACTATGCCCCAGTCATTGAAACAGCCTGACTTATCGCTGTGGCCCGCATCTATATAGCGCTGCCAGCCGCCACTCATTCAAGCCCCCAGTGATGCAAAAAGAAGGCGAATTCCAGTGCCGTGTCTTCAAACTGGCGATAGCGGCCGGATTTGCCGCCGTGGCCTGCGTCCATGTCGGTCACCAACAGCAGCTCGTGGTCGTCTGTCTTGTAGTCCCGCAGTTTTGCCACCCACTTGGCTGGCTCAAAATACTGCACCTGGGAGTCGTGCAGCCCTGTGGTCACCAGCATGTGCGGATAGGCTTTGCGCGCTACATTGTCGTAGGGCGCGTAGCTCAGCATATAGTCGAAGCTCGGCTTTTCGTTGGGGTTGCCCCACTCGTCATATTCGTTGGTGGTCAGCGGAATCGACTCATCCAGCATGGTGGTCACCACATCAACAAAAGGTACGCCCGCATGCATGGCGAGGTACTTGTCGCCAGCCATGTTAGCCACGGCGCCCATCAAAAGCCCGCCGGCACTGTGGCCGCACGCGACGATTTTGTCTTTGGCGCCATAACCTTGGCTTACCAGGCCGTCGGTTACGTCGATAAAATCAGTGAAGCTGTTGATTTTGTTAAACATGCGTCCTGCATCATACCAGGGGCGACCGAGCATTTCGCCGCCGCGGATATGGGCGATGGCATACACCACGCCCCGGTCGAGCAGGCTTAATGCCGAGAGCGAAAAGTCCGGGTCCACCACGGCGCCGTAGGCTCCGTAGCCGTATTGGTACAATGGATTACTGCCGTCCTTTTTGAATTTGTCTTTGCGGTACACCAGCGACACCGGAATAAGGGTGCCGTCACGGGCGGGCAGCATCAGCCGTTCGCTCTGATAAGCGCCCGCCTCAAAACCCGGCACCTGCAGCTGTTTTTTCAGCTCCCGCTCGCCGCTGCCCAAGTGATAATCGAAGGTTGAATCCGGAGTGGTCAGGCTCGAATAATGAAAGCGCACCACCTCTGAATCCTGCTCTGGATTGCTGCCAAGCCAGGTCACGTAGGCATTTTCGTTAAAGGCGATTTCACGCGGCTCGCTGCCGTCAGGGCGATAAATGCGAATGTGGGTGGCACCCGCCTCGCGGGTCTGCAGCACCAGCGCCTGTTTCAGCACCAGCATGTCTTCAATCCGCACCGCCGGGTCGTAGGGCAAGAGCTCGCGCCACTGTGACTTGTCGCCGCTGTGGCTTGCATCCACCTGCATCAGGCGGAAATTGGTGGCCTGCCAGTTGGTGAGCACATAATAACTGCTGCCGAGTTTGGCGATGGAATACTCAAGCCCTTCTTCACGGGGCAAAAACGGCCTGAAGCTGCCAAGGGGCGTGTTGGCATCGAGCAGGCTGACTTCGCTGGTATTGGTGCTTTCGTGATAGAGCACTATCTGGCTGTCGTCGAGGCTTTTGCCAAGGCTGATGTAGAAACTGTCGTCTTGCTCTTCATACACCAGCACATCGTCGCTCTGACGGGTGCCAAGCCTGTGACGGAATACCTGAAACCCCAGCAGGGTTTGCGGGTCTTTGGCGATGTAGAACACATGCTCGCCATCGTTGGCCCACATTACTTCACCCTCGGTGTTGTCGAGCACATCATCAAGCAGCTCGCCAGTTTTGAGGTTTTTAAAATAAATCTTATAGATACGGCGGCTTAAGGTGTCTTCACCAAAGGCAAACAGGGCGCCGTCTTCGCTTAAACTAGTGCCGCCGAGGGAGTAAAACTCATGGCCTTCTGCGCGCAGGTTTACATCGAGCAGCACTTCTTCGGCGCCATCGAGGGCAGGCTTACGGGCAATAATCGGGTATTCGCGCTCACCCTCAACCCGGCGATAGTAGTATTGCCCCTTCCAGCGCTGCGGCACCGAACTGTCATCTTTGACCAAACGAGAAGTCATCTCGCTGAAGAGCCTGTCTTTCAAATGCTTCCACGGCGCCATCTGCGCCTCGGCATAGGCATTTTCGGCATTGAGGTGGGCGATGACTTTCTCATCGGTGCGGGAGTCATCCCGCAGCCAGTAGTAATTGTCGGTGCGGGTAACACCATGGAGGGTCATCACATGGGGGATTTTTTCGGCGACAGGCGGCTTACTACCGCTCAGATGACTGCAGGCAGACATAAGTAAACAAACTCCAGCGACAAGTAGGTGTGATTTCACGACAGATGGCCGTCAACACAGTATGTTACCCGACATAGTGAGCAACATATCCGCCATTTACAATGGCTGGGCAGCAATCACCACAACCGGCGCGGCGTTATGGCCTTAGCTCCTGGCCTTAGACTGTGGCCTCATCTCTTGATTTCAACTTCTGATTTCAGCCCCCGATTTCAGCAATTAATCATCGCCTTTATCTGCTATCACCGGGACGCTTGTCGGTATAGGGCGTTAATCCCGCCTTTTTATACGGTTTTTGTGAGCTAGATTAGAAAACCATGAACTACTTTTCGCCACTCCTTTTTGCTTATGGTAAACCTTTGCGACCCGAGCCCGGGCATGGAAGCAAACAGGGCAACGATTATTCGCTACACAGGGACCCTTTTCCATGTTGTCGCTGCACAACTACAGCCTGAGACAAAAGCTCATTCTTTTTGCGGTGTTGCCCATGTTTATGCTCGGCATATTCGGCATCATTCGCGCATGGGGGCTGCATCAGGATTTCAAAACTGCCCATCGAAATGCACTGGCTATTCAGGTGAGCGGCCAGATAGCCGACCTTATCTACGATTTGCAGCAGGAGCGCGGCTATCAAAGCAAAGAGGCCGAGGACAGCGAGGCACTTTCACAGCAACAGGCCAATACCGACGCTACATTTCGCCGCTTAATGCAGAGTGACGATCTGGCCAAACTGCTTGTGGTTCTCGATGAAGACGCCCACCTGCAACTCGCCCAGCAGCTTACTGAACTGAAAACCAGCCTCAATCAACTCAGCCTGTCCCGCAATCAGGACGTTGCACACAGCACTGCCGGCGACACCGACTTTTTCGATAAGCTCAATAATAAGCTGCTGCTGTTGGTCAATCAGTTGCAGCACCAGACCGACGATGCGGCCCAGTCCCGCGCCTATGCCGACCTGTTGCTGGTGCTGCGCGCCCAGGAGCTTGCCGCGCGGGAGCGCAGCCTGGTCAATGACATTCTCTCATCCAACACCCTTGAGCTTGCCGTCCTGCAGCCACTGGAAAACCTGTGGCTTGAGCAGGCGCACACCATGGCGCTGGCTCAGGATACCTTTGAAGATGAGCATCGGCTGCTACTGCTGAAATTGCTCGCATCGCTGCCAAATCAGCAGGTTGAGCAAATCCGCCAGCGCCTCGGTGAGCAGCGGCAAATCGCAGAGATAGCGCAGCAGCTCAGCGAGCTTATCGGGTTTGGTGCCATGGTGCACCGGGCCAGAGCCTCGCTGCTGCATGGCGAGCCGGCCACTGCCACCTCCCAGCAACAATGGCAGGAAGCGAGCCTGCTGCTTTCAAAGCTGAGGGAATTCTGCCACTTAAGCGATGGCCAGCAGCAGGCGCTGCAAAGTCTTACCGATGCCCTGTCAACCTATCACCAGCCAAGCCTTATACCGCAAGACAATGCTGCCCTCAGCCCTGATTTAGCGCCCGGCCACTCAAATCTAGAGCCCGGCCATTCGGATGCAGAACCCGGCAGGCAGCATGCCGGCATAGCGCTGGCCATACAGGCGCTAAAAACTCCGCCGCCGCCGATTGATGCCGCCCTGTGGTGGCAGTTTGCCAGCGAGCAGATTGGCATGCTGCACGGCTTAAGCCACGACATAGGCCATAACATTGAACAGCTCAGCCGCCATCAGATGCGCATGGCGCTGTTGTACATCGCGGTATATAGCCTGGCCTCGGCGCTCACTTTGCTGCTGTCGCTGCTGCTCGGGCGCAAAATCATCGCCAGCTTTATGAACAAGATTGAAGCCATCGCCGCCGTTATGCAGCAAATGGCCGCCGACCCAACACTGGAACTGACCATTAAAACCAAGGGCTCGGATGAAATTGCCCGCATGGCACAGGCGATGAACACCATGCTTGGCCAGCGCAAAAAGTACCGTCAGGAACTGAGCCGCGCCGCCGCCGTGTTCAAGTATTCCGCCGAAGGCATCATAGTCACGGATGCCGATAATCATATCGAACTGGTCAATCCGGCCTTCACTCAAATCACGGGTTACAGCCTTGATGAGGTAAAGGGCCGCAATCCGTCGATGCTGAGTTCGCACCGCAACTCGCCGCAGTTGTATGCCGCCATGTGGGAGTCGCTGCAGGCCACCGACAAATGGGAAGGCGAAATATGGAACCGCCGCAAAGATGGCCAGGTGTATCCTGAGTACCTTGCCCTGACCCTGGTGCGCGACGACGAAGGCCGCATAGTGCAGCACATTGGCCTGTTTATGGACATCAGCCGCCGTAAGCAGTACGAACAGGATCTCTGGTATAAAGCCAACTTCGACACCCTCACCGACCTGCCCAACCGCAAGCTGCTGTCTGAACGCCTCGCCCATGAAATCAAGATGGCCAGCCACGACTCGCGCAAACTGGCGGTGATGGTGCTGGATTTGGACAGATTCAAATTCATCAACGACACCCGTGGCCACGAGTGCGGCGATGCACTGCTAAAAGCCGTCACCAAGCGCCTGCAAGCCCTGTTGGGGCCAACGGATTTTCTGGCGCGGATTGGCGGCGATGAATTTGTGCTTGTGCTGCCGCGCCTTGCCCAGGAGCTGATGGTCGAGCAGCAGGCCATGAAGGTGCTGCAGGCCTTGGGCGAGCCCTTTGTTATCGAGCAGCAGCAACTGGAGCTGTCGGCAAGCCTCGGCATCGGCCTGTATCCCGAAGACGGTCAGGACGTGGAGTCACTGCTCAGCAATGCCGAAACGGCGCTCTTTGGCGCCAAAGACGATGGCCGCAACAATTTCAAATACTTCACCCCCATGATGAACCAGGCCATGGTCGAGCGGCACGCGATGGAGCGGGCATTGCGCCGGGCGATGCTGCGCCGGGAATTCCTGCTGCACTATCAGCCGGTGGTGGACATCAAAACCGGTGAAGTAACCGGCCTTGAAGCCTTATTGCGCTGGCAAGACCCTGACAAGGGGCTGATCTCGCCAAGCCACTTTATCCCGGTGGCGGAAGACATGGGGCTGATGGTACCCCTCGGTCAGTGGGTCATTGACACCGCCCTTGGCGATCTCGCGGCGCTACACGCGCAGGGCTTTGGTCTCAGCATGGCCATCAACGTCTCCGCCTGTCAGTGCCGCGACAAGCAGCAGGGCCTCGCGCAGCAACTGGCGCAGGCGCTGAACCGCCACGGCATTGCGCCGCGTCATCTGCATGTGGAAATCACCGAAAGCATGTTGATGGACGACAGCAATCATTGCCTCGCGACCCTCAATCATATCCGCGACCTTGGCTGCACCATTTATCTCGATGACTTCGGCACCGGCTACTCATCCTTGAGTTATCTGAAAAAATTCCCGATTTCGGTGATAAAAATCGACAGAAGCTTTGTGGAAAACCTGCCGGACTGCGAATCGGACGCCAGCCTTATCCGCGCCATCATTCAAATGGGCAAATCACTGGGCATGAAACTGGTGGCCGAAGGGATAGAAACCGAAGAGCAGCAAGCGTTTTTGCAGGTACTTGGCTCTGATTACGGCCAGGGCTATCTCTATTCCCGCCCGCTGCCACTGGAGGCACTGTCCGACTGGCTCGATAAGCGTGTTGGCCACGGCGCAAAGGCGCAGCCACAGTTTGATATCTAAGGCTTGGCTTAAGTGCAGATGCCAGAAACAATAAAGGCGACGAAACAATAAAGGCGACCAGATGGTCGCCTTTATGCTGTCGCGAGACGCGCTATCAGCCAGCGGTTTTCATGATGCTTTCGGCTTCCTGGGTTGCCAGCAGCGCGAGGTCTTTATCGATAAAGAACAGCGCCTTACCGTCTTCACCCACCAGGCGGATTTTATCCACTATGCTCTTGAACAGCTTTTCTTCTTCATGCTGCTCGGCCACATACCACTGCAGGAAATGGAAAGTGGAATAATCCTGAGTGGTAAAGGCGACATGGGCCAGCTCGTTGATTTTGCGTGTGATCAACTGCTCGTGCTCATAGGTGTATTCAAACAGCGACAGCAAGGAATTGAACTGTGACTGTGGCTCGGCAATGGCGCCAATCAGCGGCAGGCCGCCGGTTTCGCTCACATAGGTGAACAGACGACGCATATGGCCCATTTCTTCATCGGCGTGGGCACGCATAAACAGCGCGGCACCATCAAAACCCTTATCTTCACACCAGGCACTCATCTGCAGGTACAGGTTGGATGAGAAAAACTCGAGATTAATCTGCTCGTTGAGCTTGGCTATCATGGTTGCGGCCAACATGGTTCGTCCTTTCATCTATGCGGTATTTTTGGTCGCGGCATTGTCCATAACCCCAGGGCAAAGATCAATAAAATTTACCTAAATCAATGATTTCTAAATAATAACACTTATCATTTGGATACCGGCAACGGTTACATTTGCTTACCTTTGCTCAATGCTTTGTTTACATCTAGCGCTTATGCTTGCCTCCATATCCGCAATTGTCGGCCTTTGTCATGGACTTGACCCGCAGCAGTACCCAAAACCCCGCCGCTACCGCCGTGGCATTAATGCTTATTTTGATGTTTGGCCTGCTGGCGATTGCCAAATTGCCGATTCAGTTACTGCCCAACATTGAGCAGCCGCAAATCTCGGTGTTCAACAATTGGCGGGCGGCGGCGCCGCAGGAGATGGAATCCAACATCATAGAGCCGCAGGAAAATGTGCTGCGCCAGGTTCCCGGGGTCACCGAAATGACCTCCAACATTTCCCAGGGCTTTGGCGGCATCACCCTGACCTTTGATGTGGGCAGCAATATGCAGGAGGCGATGATCAACGTGATCAACGCCCTCAATCAAACGCCGCCAAGGCCGCTGGATGCCGGCGAGCCCTTTATCAACGTGGGCGGTGGCAATGGCGGCACGCCTAATCTGGCGTCGCTGCTGATTTATACCCTGCCTGACAACCCTGAAACCGATTTATCGCGCTATCAAAAACTGATTGATGATCTGGTCGAGCCCAAACTGCGCCAGATTACCGGGGTGGGCGCGGTGCAGCTGCAAAGCGAGCTGCCCAAAGAGCTGCATATTGAATTTGACCCCTTTCGCGCTGCGGCGCTCGGAATAACCCTGGATCAGCTGCGCAGCACCATCTCCCGCGCGGCGGATATTTCAGGCGGCACCGCCAAGGTCGGACGGCGCGAATACACGGTCCGTTTTGCCGGCCAGTATCAACCCGAGACCCTCGGCCAGTTAATCGTCGCCTATAACAACGGCCGCCCCGTGTACCTGCATGAGCTGGCAGAAATCCGTGTCAGCACCGCCGAGCAGCGCGGCTTTACCAAACGCAATGGTTATCCGGCCTACTACATCACCCTCGAAGGCACCTTCGATGCCAATACCGTAGCTGTGCTCGATGGCGTCAACAAGGCGATTACTGAACTCAACCGCGATGTGCTGCACCCCCAGGGGCTGACGCTGGAGCTGTCGTTTGATGCCTCGGTGCATATCAAGCGGGCGATTTTGCTGGTTAAAGGCAATCTTGGAATGGGCGTAGTGCTGGCCCTTCTTATCCTGTACGCCTTTTTGCGGGATATACGGGCCACCCTGATGATAGGCGTGACCATTCCGGTGGCGCTACTGGTTGCCTTTATCACCCTCGAGGCCATGGGCCGCACCCTCAATATCATCTCGCTGGCGGGCCTTGCCTTTGCGGTGGGGCTGGTGCTGGATGCCGCCATTATCGTGCAGGAAAATATCGTGCGGCTGCGCCAGCAAGGGGCCAAGCTTGCCGATGCCGTGCTTGGCGGCACAGCTCAGGTCAAAGGTGCGCTGCTCGCATCCACCGCCACCACGGTGGCGATTTTCCTGCCGGTGCTGTTTATGCCCGGGGTTGAGGGGCAGCTGTTCTCGGATCTGGCGCTGACGCTGTCGGTGGCCGTGGTGTCATCCTTTGTCAGCGCCATCACCATCATCCCCATGCTTAACATGGTGTGGCGAGTCAAACAGACCCAAAGCAGCGGCCCGGATTATTGGCGCATGCTGGCATTGTGGATTAACAAGCTGACCTTCAAGCGCCGGCTTGCAACCCTCTGGTGCGCTCTGCTCATTGTCGGCACCTCGGTGCTGAGTCTGCTGCTGATGCCCAGAGTCGACTTTTTACCCCAGGCGAGCGGTGACGGGATTTTTACCTTCTTTTCGCTGCCGCCCGGCGCCAACATCGAAGCCATGGAGGCCGAACTCGGCACCCTGCTGATAAGCCGGCTCAAGCCCTACTACGACAAGCAAAAACAGCCCTATATCAAGGGCTATAACTTCTCGGTGTTCGGCGCCTTCAACGTGCTGTTTATTTACCCCGAAGACCCGACCCGCATCGAGGAAATGATTGGTCTGCTGCAAAGTGAAATCCTTAAAGACCTGCCCGACACCCAGGCCTTCCCCAATCGCAGCACCCTGCTTAACTTTGGCTTTAACGGTGGCCGCGCCATTAACATCGATCTGATTGGCTCGGACATGGAGCAGCTGATGGAAGTGGCCAAGGCGGCCATGCCGATGATTACAGAGGCGATGCCCGGCGCCGTGGTGCGGCCCATTCCGGGGCTGAGCCTGGCCCAGCCGGAGCTCAGGCTTATTCCCGACGAGCACAGGCTCGCCCAGGCGGGGGCCGATCGCACCCAGATAGCCAACGCCATCCGCGCCTATACCTCGGGCCTGTGGGTCGGCGAGTATTTTGACGGTAACGAGCGCATGGATGTGCTGCTCAAGGGGCCAAGCTGGCAATACCCGGAGCAACTGGCAGCGACCCCTGTCTACACTCAGGGTGCCGGGGTGCAAACCATAGGCGAGCTGGCGCAAATTCAGCGCACCGTTGGCCCGACCCAGTTGCAGCGGGTCAATGGCCGCCGGGCGATTTCACTGCTGGTGATCCCGCCCCAGGATCTGTCGATGGATGAAGCCATGGAGCAGCTTAACAGCGGCACACTGGAGCAAATCCGTGCCCTGCTGCCAGCCGAAGGCTCGCTGGCGTTTCGCGGTGTAGCCGACCGCTTAAGCCACACCATAAAACAAATGGGCACCAACTTTTTGATGGCGGTGATCATCCTGTTTCTGCTGATGGCGGCCATGTTCAAGTCGGTTAAAGACAGCCTGCTGGTGATCCTGTCGATGCCACTGGCGGTATGCGGCGGCGTGCTGAGCCTGCAGCTGCTTAACCTCTTTACGTTCCAGAGCCTGGATTTGCTGACCATGATTGGCTTTATCATCCTGCTGGGATTGGTGGTCAATAACGCCATTTTGCTGGTTGACCAGACGCGCCAGTCCTGCCGCGACGGCATGAGCCTTGACGATGCCATTACCGACGCCGTCGCCACCCGCGCCCGGCCTGTGTACATGAGTACCCTCACCTCCATCTTCGGCATGTTGCCGCTGATGCTGGTGCCGGGTGTCGGCAGCGAGATTTACCGTGGCCTCGCGGCCGTGATTGTCGGCGGCATGACCTTTTCGGCGCTGTTTACCCTGCTGCTAATGCCAAGCCTGCTGCGCCTTGCAGGCGTTCCCAAACCGTCCAGCCCCCTTGCCGATGAGGTAACACCATGAAAACTATCGCAGCTCTGGTATTGCTGCTTGGCACTCTTTCCAACGCATGGGCGGAGGATGAACGTACGGTTGGCGTAAAGAC
The DNA here is from genome assembly GCF_018596335.1 of Shewanella jiangmenensis. Lineage (GTDB taxonomy): Bacteria > Pseudomonadota > Gammaproteobacteria > Enterobacterales > Shewanellaceae > Shewanella > Shewanella jiangmenensis. The sequence continues at coordinate 58,571 of NZ_JAHEPS010000008.1, forward strand.
AGTTGAGCAGCGGCCGCTGTCGCCCAAGCTGATGGTGATTGGCACAGTGCACAGCCGCAGCGTGGCCGAGCTTACCTCAGGCGTCAGCGGCAAGCTGCAATGGGTGCAGGAGCCCGGCGAGCGGGTGATGGCGGGCGACACAGTGGCGCGGCTCGACGATACCCAGCTCAAACTGCAACTTGCCGAGCAGCAGGCGCTGGTCGAGCGGGAGCAAATCTCCCTCAGCCGCCTTGAGCGTAACCTGAGCAGGCTTGAGCGACTCGCTGGCAGCCAGAGCATTTCGCGCACCGAGCTGGACGACACCCGCTCCGATCGCGACCTGGCCAACAGCAACCTCACACTCGCCAAGGTGCGGCTCGATATCATCCGCGACAATTTACGCCGCACCGAACTCAAGGCGCCCTTTAGCGGCATTGTGATAGAACGCCGCCATCAATCCGGCGAAGACATAGGCCCGGCAGAGCCGGTACTGACCATTACCGATCCGGATCATCTGGAGCTCAGGCTGCACGCGCCGCTCAAGCACAGCCGCCGGGTCAGCATTGGCGACAGCCTCAAGGTCTACCATGCCCAGGGGGAATTCAGTGCCCGGATCCGAAGCCTCATTCCCGTTTCAGATGTACGCAGCCAAACCTTTGAGGCAAGACTGGATTTACCGGCTGATATGGCGGGCAACATCAATATCGGCGAGCTGGTATCGCTGGCACTGCCGATTGCACCGGCCACCCTCACCACCCTGGTCCCGCGCGATGCGCTGGTGCTGCGCTCAAGCGGCGTGGCCGTATTTCGGGTTGGCGCGGATAACACCGCCGAGCGCATTCCTGTGACCCTTGGTGACGGCGAAGGCCCCTGGATTGCGGTCGAAGGCGAGCTCAGCGCAGGCGATCAGGTGGTGGTGCGCGGCGCCGAAACCCTCTCAGACGGGATGAAACTCAAAATCAAAGACGACAAACCGCAAACGGTGGCCAGCACCCGCTGAGCCCGCCCAGGCCGGCAAAGTTGAAGCGGGTCACATTTTTGCCGGCCCAAAGCATACAGACATGGACCAAGGCCATGGCATAATGGCCCATCACAGTCCAACGCCACCCGAGGCCTGAATGCAACGCCACGATCCCTGCAGCACCCCAGAGCTGATGCACCCTGACGCCGCCATCATTCAACTTCTGGATCAGGTACATACCACTACCGACACTGAAGTCGTAAGCCTGACCGAGGCACTCGATCGGGTGCTGGCCGAAAATCTCGCCAGTCAGATTGACCTGCCGCCATTCAGCAATTCGGCGATGGATGGTTATGCCTTCCGGTTTGATGATCTGGCCGCCTTCGATGGCGTGCTCACCCTCGCAGGTAATGCCTTTGCCGGCCACCCGTTTCGCGGCGACCTTAAGGCCGGCGAATGCGTGCGCATCATGACCGGCGCGCCGTTGCCTGCCGCCTGTGATACGGTGCAGATGCAGGAAGAAACCGAGGCTAACGGCAGCAAAATAACGATTAAGCCCCCCAAGGCCAAAGGCGCCAATGTGCGCCTGCGTGGTGAAGAGCTTAAGGCCGGTGACAAGGTGCTGACCTTGGGCAGCCGTATCCGCGCCGCCGAGCTTGGCGTGCTTGCCACAGTCGGCGTCAGTCAGGTGCGGGTTTATCGCAAACTCAAAGTCGCGTTTTTCTCCACCGGCGATGAACTGCGGCCAGTGGGCAGCGAGCTCGCGCCCGGGCAAATTTACGACTCCAATCGTTACTCCATTCGTGGCCTTTTGCAAAAAGCCGGGATGGAATGGCTGGACTTGGGGGTTATCAGTGATGACCCCGAGGCCATTCGCCGCGCCTTTCTTGAGGCGGCAAGCCGCGCCGATGTGGTGCTAACCTCGGGCGGCGTCTCCGTAGGCGAGGCCGATTTCACCAAACAGATCTTAAGCGAAGAAGGTCAAATCACCTTCTGGAAGCTCGCCATCAAGCCGGGCAAACCCTTTGCCTGCGGGCGCATCGGTAAGGCGCTTTTTTGCGGTTTGCCGGGCAACCCCGTGTCGTCCATGGTGACATTTCAAAAGCTGGTGTGGCCTATGCTGCGCAAAATGCAGGGCATGGCGCAAAAACCGCCTCTGCTGCTGGAGGCGCGGCTTGAAAGCCCCATCCGCAAACAGCCGGGGCGGGTTGAGTATCAGCGCGGCATCTTAAGCCGCGACGAGCTTGGCCTGAAGGTGCGCATCACCGGCGGTCAGGGTTCCGGCATGTTGACATCCATGAGTCTTGCCAACTGCTTTGTGCATCTGGAACAGTTTCAGGGCGATACCGCCGAGGGTGCCATGGTGCTGGTTGAACCCTTTGATTCTGTGCTCGATTAAGGACTAAGCCCATGACGGAAGACATTCTCAGCCACAGTGAAATGCTGCGCTACAGCAGGCAGATTTCCATCAAGGCCATGGATCTCGACGGCCAGGAAAAGCTTAAGCTGGCAAAAGTATTGGTCATTGGTGCCGGCGGGCTAGGCTGCGCGGCCATCCAATATCTGGCGGTGGCGGGTGTGGGCGAACTGACCCTGGTGGACTTTGATACCGTGGAGCTGTCAAACCTGCAGCGCCAGGTGCTGCACCGCGACAGCCGCATTGGCATGAGCAAAGTCGAGTCGGCCAAAATCGCCGTTACTGAACTCAACCCCCATGTGCAGGTCACCGCTATCAATGCTGTGCTGGATGACCCGCAAATTGACGCACTGGTGGCGCAGCACTCCTTGGTGCTCGACTGCACCGACAATGTGGCGGTGCGAAATCAGCTCAATCAGGCTTGTTTCAGGCACAAGGTAGCGCTGGTGTCCGGCGCGGCTATTCGCATGGAAGGTACGGTCACTGTGTTCGATTATCGCGGCGATACCCCCTGCTATCAGTGCTTTGCCAGCCTGTTTGGGGAGCAGCAACTCACCTGTGTGGAATCAGGCATACTGGCGCCTGTGGTGGGCATGATTGGCTGCATTCAGGCAGTCGAAGCCATTAAGCTGCTGGCTCACATGGGAAAACCGCTCGCCGGCCGACTGCTGATGCTCGATGCAATGACCATGGAAATCCGCGAAATGAAACTGCCGCGCCGCCCCGGCTGCAGTGTCTGCGGTTAATTCAAACTGCAACAATCTGCTGAATTAAAACCGGAATCTTACAAGCTAACCAAGACGCGGCCACTCTTCTGCGCCCCAGCCATCGAGCGCCGCAAGCCGGCGCAGCAGCGGCGCCTGTGGGTGCTTAGCATCGTCCAGCTCAAGTTTGTGTATGCCGTAGCGGCGGCAAAGGCGCAGTAAAACCAGCGCCAGCTCATCTTCTTTATCCCGTGTATCCAGCGATAACGTGCGCCAGCGCGGCCTTTGTGACGCCGCCTCAAACAGTGCCCCGAGGCGGCGCACTTCGCCATCCAGCAGGTACAGCACCCCAGGGCGCAGCGGCAAACGTGGCAAGGTGTCAAAGGTCAGGGTATGGAATCCCGGCATCTGCTCTCCTTCAATAACTTCAGCAAGTTAGCAGTATTCTGTGCTCGATTGATATCGAAGATGACCGGATTTGTATCTGGATGCAAGTCAATCAGGGTGGCTTTTTGTATCAGCCACCGCTGACAGATTTCATCGCATCAGTAGAAGGGTTTGGGGTCGACATCGAGGCTTGAGGGCGATACGCCGCGCTCGATGTTCAAATCAGATTTAAGCAAATCGACAAAGGTCACTTCGGTGTAGTGCCTGTGCTTGAGGGAGTAAAAACACTTAACCACGGGATGCAGCGCGTCACGCTCTTTTGACTCCCACACTATGCCGACCCTGCCGTCGGACAGCTCCACCAGCGAGCCTACCGGGTAAACACCAATGCAGCGGATAAATTCGTACACCAGCTCAGTGTCGAGGTGGAATGGGGTGAGACTTAGCAGGATCTTAAAGGCCGCCGCCGGGCTCATCGCCTCTTTGTAACAGCGGGTGGCGGTCAGTGCATCGAAGATATCGACTATGCAGGACATACGGCCATGGAGCGGAATTTCATCGCCCTTCAGGCCACGCGGATAACCCCGGCCATCGAGCTTTTCGTGGTGCATCAGGCACACATCTTTGGAGACCTGCGACAGGCCTTTTGCATCTTTCATCACATCAATGGCATACACCTGATGCAACTTCATATGTTCAAATTCTTCCGGCGTCAGCTTGCCGGGTTTGTGCAGGATTTTATTATCGACTTTGATTTTACCTATGTCGTGCAAAATGCCGCCCACCGCCATCTGCTTGAGCAACTCTTTGTCGAGCTTGAGGTATTTTCCAAAGGTCACCAGCAAAAACGCCACGTTGACCGAGTGTTCCAGCAGGTACGCGTCCTTATCACGCAGCGCCGATACGCACTTGAGCGCGTCGGCATCGAGCATGATGGACTCAATCATATTGTCGGCAAGTGCTTCAAAAGGCGCGACTTCGATGGCTTTGCCTTCGAATGTTTCAGACAACACCTTGCGGATAAGCCCCTTGGCTTCACCGAGGATTTTTTTCGCCTGAACCTGGCGAATATCGCGGCTGGGCATGGCCTTGGCTGGCTTTGCGGCTTCTTCCGCCACCACGGTTTCTTCTTCCACTGTCGCTTTCAGGCCACAGTCGTCGGACGAGCGCTCAACATCGACCCAAACAAAGCGAATGCCGCTTGTACCCAGCTTGGCGATGGTGGCTTGGCTTTTGATTTGCCCGGCGTTGGCAATGGCCACCTTGCCATTGCTGTCGATGGCAGTGACGAACATGCCCTGCGTCAGTTTATCCACCGGCAGTTTCAAAAGATTGGAATCCTGAGCCTTATCGGCCATGGCGCGAAGCCCCCTGTTTACGACATTGCATGCTTATAATAATCCTAAATCATCGCCTGATGACCTGCCTGAATCTTTGTTTTATACGACAAAAGACCTAGTAAAGAATTCAGGAATTCGGATTTTATGCTGCTATTGAATTGTGCGCTATAGCTGACAGAGATCTAAACGGGCTGGCGCTCCAAGACTCGGTGCCGATCACAAAACAAATGCCTTTGTATCAATTAGTTACAACCCAAAGCTGGAGCGCATTTTTTGTACAATTAAAACTTAACAATTCAGCAATTTTCGCAGGAGCAACCCAATATCGATGGAGCATAATCCTAACCAAAGCCATCAGAAGTAGTGAAATACGCTGCAAAGTTAATAACTACTGCCTGAGTTTTATCTCGCCCTAACGGCCTGTTTGATGCTCTCACCCACTCACCGCGAAGTGAAAGTGGATAAAGCCAACACCATGCAGATTTGCTATACACCGCACAAAATCAGCATTTGCTGATGTAGGGTTTTGGCACAATTCACACCTTTAATGCGCGGCAATTGACACCGGTCGGCATGCTCTTTAAGTTGGGCAACAACAGCAATAAAAGCAGTGTGTTGCCAATCTGTCGGAGAGCCAATTTGTCTGCCATGTCACTTAACGGGGCGCGTTTATCCCTCGAAGCCAAAATTCAGCGGCTTCGGGGTGCTGAGCATTGCGAGCCTCTGGTGCAGCTGATTGAAAGCGTCCCCGCGCTGCCGCTGATTTCGTGGCTGGCATCCCAAACCCTCTACCCGCGCATTTACTGGCATGGCCGCGATAAAGAAGACGAAGTGGCGGCCATCGGCGCGGCGGCCGACTTCTTGTTTGATGACCCGGTCAGCGATCAGCAGCTCGCCAACGTGTATCAACACCAACGCGACCTTAGCAGCAACCACAACATCCGCTATTACGGCGGCGTGGCGTTCGACCGTGACGTCAGCGGCTGGCCGGAATTTGGCCGCGCTCATTTTGTGCTGCCGCGCATGGAGCTGCGCCGCAGTGGCAAAGACTTTCAGCTTATTTTGAATCTGAATTTTGAAGGCCGCGACCGGCAAACGGAGTGCGATGCCGCGCTGGCGGCGCTGGAGCAGCTGCAAAAGCCCAGACCTCTGACACCACCCGGCAAGGTGCACCTGCTTGGCCGCAGCGAATATCCCGAGTTCCCCCGCTGGAAACAGCTGGTCGAACAGGTCACCGCCGGCAAATTCAATCAGCACACCCCCAAGGTGGTGCTGTCACGGCTGTCACAACTGGAAATCAATGAACCCATAGATCCCTGGATGGTACTCGCCTGCTGGCAGGGCCGCAGCCCATCAAGCTTTCAGTTTGGGTTTCAGTTTTCCCCTGAGCGCACCTTTATTTCCTGCTCGCCGGAGCGTTTGTACCGCCGCCGTCAGCAGGAGCTGTTTACCGAGGCGCTGGCCGGCACCACGGTGCGCGGTGTCAGTGTGGAGGAAGACAACCAACTGGCGCAGCAGCTGCTGGATGACAGTAAAAACAGCCATGAGAATCAACTGGTTCGACAGCACATTGTTGAGCATCTCGCGCCGCTGAGCAGTTACGTTGGCGCCGATGAATCACCCAAAATTTTTAAGCTGCCCCATATTCAGCACCTGCACCGCGCTATCCGGGCACAGCTCAAGCCCTGCATCAACGATTTTCAGCTGCTGCAGGCACTGCACCCCACCCCGGCCGTCGGCGGCTTACCGCGCGACAGTGCACTGAGCTTTATCCGTCAGCAGGAAGGTTATAACCGTGGCTGGTATGCCGGCGCCTGCGGCTATCTGAACAAGCATGAGAGCGAGTTTTCGGTGGCTATCCGCAGTGCATTGATTGAGCCCGGAAGGCTGAATCTGTTTGCCGGCGCGGGGATAGTAACCGGCTCAGACCCAGAGGCCGAATGGCAGGAGCTCGACAATAAACTTGCCACCATTCTGTCGATACTGGTTGAGCTCTAAGGCTTTTGCGACTTCGCTTTTAAGAATTTAAGCGCCTCAAGGCTTTAGCCCAAACTCGCATTGTTGGATGCGGTCATACAAACTTGCCCACTCATCCGGTCGATACGGATTGAAATTCAAGGTTTTGTAGAATTTCGATGCATCAAGGCTTTAGCCCAAGCTCCCTTTGGGTGCGGTCGTACATGCTTGCCTGCTCACCGCTGTCGATAAGCTCACGATGCGCCTGGTCAAAGTGCAGTTTAAGCGATGCGCCAAAAGGGGTGTCGGCAAAGCCGAAATACACCTCGGCGCTGATTACATCATCAAGAATTTCAAACTGCCGGTTGCCGATACGGCCAGCCGCCGCCTCTATACCCGGACGATAGTCGAGCACCGCATCGATACGGCCATCGTTTAAATTTCGCAGCATATCGTCAAGGCTGCTGGTTTCTTCATAATACATGGGTTCGGGGATGAGCCGATTAAAGCCATAGGCGAGATAGGCCTGCACCTTGCGCTGTGCGAGCGAATCCAGCCCGTGCCAGTCCCGCGCCATCGCAGGGGTCAGCGCAACATCCACTTTATCAAGTTCAACCGGCTCAGCGCTGTAAAGGCCGGGCGCCAAATCACCACGGTACAGGCCGAGTACCAGGTCGGCTTTGCCGTGCTTCACCAGCTGGATGCTGCGGGCAAACGGCACCACAGTGACCTGCAACTCCCAGTCCGGCGCCGGAAATGCGCGCCTGAGCAGGTCGAAGTAATAACCTTCACCCTCGGCATTGGCATAACCAAGCCAGGCGGCTGTCACCACGCGGATCTGCACCGGCTCAGCCTGAGCGTGGCTAGCCGGTACGAGGATGGTAAGGCAGCAAAATATCAACACGAATAACCGCTTAAACGTCAGCATGAACCCTCCTTCGCGGCGGTTTTGCAGTAACGACACTCAAATGCGAACCCAAAGCTGGCATCGTAACTGCGGATCTTAATTGTAGTGGATTGAGACAGAAGCGGTGATTTTGTGAGCTTTTCGCTTGCGTTCCGGCGCTTGATTCTTATAATTCGCAGCCCGCCACTGCTTTTGAGTAAAAGCTCGGCGTCAAACCGGCATCAGCCATTCCATCATTGCGGGTTCCCTCACCCCGCCAACCCAAATAAAAAGGTCACACTATGTTGCAATTGACTGACGCGCAGTTCAGACGCGCGCTTTTCCTGCTTGCGGGATTTCACATACTGGTGATTAGCGCCAGTAACTATTTGGTTCAACTTCCATTTCAGCTTTTTGGTTTCCACACAACCTGGGGCGCTTTCAGCTTTCCCTTTGTGTATCTGGCAACCGATTTGACCGTGCGCATCTTTGGTCAGCAAGCGGCAAGACGGATTATTTTCCGCGCCATGGTGCCGGCGCTGCTGATTTCCTACTTTATTGGCGTGCTGTTCCATCAGGGAGCCTGGCAAGGTTTTGCTGCGGCGGGTGAATTCAACAGCTTCGTATTCCGGATTGCACTGGCATCCTTCGCGGCCTACCTCTTTGGCCAACTGATGGACATTCGGGTGTTCGACCGCCTGCGCCAGAGCAGCCGTTGGTGGGTGGCGCCGGCCGCCTCGACAGTTGCCGGTAATCTGCTTGATACGCTGGTGTTTTTCAGTGTTGCCTTTTATGCCTCCAGCGATGCCTTTATGGCCGAGCACTGGGTCGAAATCGCGGCCGTTGATTACGGCTTCAAGTTGCTGGTGAGCGTTGGTCTGTTCCTGCCCGCTTACGGCGTATTGCTGAAATTGCTGCAGGAGCGCATCCTGCGCCGGGGCGACGACGGCCAATATTGCTGAATCAACTGGCCAGACCTGTTATAATCCGGCCAGTTTTTGTGCAGCCGCCCATTTATGGGCGGTTCTTATTTGGGAGAAAGAGATGTACTCCATTCAAATTCAAACCATTAGCCCTGTTACCCTGGCGGATGCCGCCCAGGCGGCCGAGCTGATGCGCCGCATTCCGGAATTTGATGCGCCGGTCAACGCCGACGCTATGCTGCAGCGCATTGGCACGGCAAAAGCCTTGCTGCTGCTCTGTTTTGTAGAAGGGGAACTCGCGGGTTTCAAACTTGGCTACGAAAAGGCTCCCGGCGAGTTTTATAGCTGGCTCGGCGGCGTTTGCCCTGACTATCGTCAGCTTGGGCTCGCCAAACAAATGCTCGACACCCAGGAGAACTGGGCAAAACAGCAAGGCTACCAGCAGCTTAAGGTGAAGACCCGCAACCGCTTCCCAGCCATGCTGACCATGTTGGTGCAAAATCGCTATCATATAGCCGCCATCAACAGCGACGGTCTGCCCTTGGCCGAGCACAAAATCAGTCTGCAAAAAGCACTGGTGTAACGGCTAAAAGCCAATCGAAAGTAGTGAAAGCGAATAAAGTGCTTGCAAACTCAATTGAGAATGATTATCGTTAACTTGCGTTCCAAAACTCATCCTGACTGAAGCGAAATTCTTCGGGTTATGGTGTTCCTGAGTTTGCAAAGCACGACATTGCTCACACTCTCTTTAGTGGCCGGGTTCATCACCCGGCTTTTTTTTATCTGTTACTTTTGCCACCAGCGTTAAGGCGCGGCAGTCTTTGTCTCTCACCCGCCTCTGAATCAATTCCGGCTTTGGCTTTGGCTTTGGCTTTGGCTTTGGCTTTGGCTTTGGCTTTGGCTTTGGCTTTGGCTTTGGCTTTGGCTTTGGCTTTGGCTTTGGCTTTGGCTTTGGCTTTGGCTTTGGCACTGAATCAAAGCTTTTATTTCAATTGGTTAGATAAGACTTTAGAATTGACAATGTAAAGATTGACGAAAAAGCAGCAAAGTCGATTGCAAATTAAATGAGAATGATTATTATTAACTCGCGTTCCAAAACTCATCTCCCACCGCTTCGCAGGGTTGGTGTCTCTGAGTTGACATGCACGACATTGCTCACACACACTTTGTGACCGGGTCTCCCGACCCGGTTCTTTTTTTATCTAAAAAGCAGTGCGTTGGGTGATTTCCTCAGGCTCTGCTCCCATCTGTGTTTCGTACACCCTTACCTAAGCTCGTTACCGAAGTTCACCGCTTTAGCGTTGCTCACGTTCTTGGCTTGGTCGCCCCAGCTATTCGCTTAAGCTCTTCACACAAGCTTTTGACTTCAGTTTTTCACTTGAATTCGGGTCTCAAATTCATCGCTTAAATGCGTAGCCGATCGCTTGGGCGTGTTACTGAGTTTATTGACGCGCTTATTGCTGCCACTATTGAAGCGATGCGTTACCCAGCATCAGCCCTTCATAGGGATTCTGCCCGCGCTCTTCCCGAGCCTTGTGGTACAAACCAATGGTAAATACCGTGCCCTTGCCCTGGGTTGAGCTGACTTCAATCGTGCCGCCTATGCGCTTGATGATGCCGTAGCTTAACGACAGCCCCAAGCCTGTGCCGTCCTTGCGGGTGGTATAAAAGGGGTCGAAGATCCGCCCAAGCAGCTCAGGCGCTATGCCGCAGCCTTCGTCTTCGATGTCAATTTTGACCCCGACCGGCTCGTCGCGTACGACCCAATCGCTGGTACGGATCCAGATCCGGCCCTTACCGTCCATCGCGTGGGCGGCGTTAACCACCAGATTAATCAGCACCTGCAGCAGCTGCGGCCGATTCACCTCAACCGGACAGCTGGCATTAAGCTCCTGAATAAGTACCACTTCCTGTCGCTTGATGGAGTGACGCACCAGCACCAGCATCTCCTCGATGATCGGCGTTATCTGATGCATCTCCAGCGGCGCATTAAATTCGCCCGGGCGGCTGTATTGCAGCAGGCTGCGAATAATGGTGCTGATACGGCCAACCTGCTGTATCACCAAATCGATTTCTTCATCCACCCGCCTGGCGTCGTCGCCAAGCTCTGAGCGCAACAGCTCCATATTGCCAAGGATAACAGCAGTGGGATTATTGATTTCATGGGCAATACCGGCGGTGAGCTCGCCAAGGGCGGTGAGTTTTTCGTTGGTCACCAGCTGTGCCCGGGTTTCGTTGAGCAAAGCAACGTTACGCTGCAGCTCTTCGGTCTTCTCCTGCAAACTGCGGGTGCGCTCCTCTACTTTCAGTTCAAGCTGCTCGGCCGCCGCCTGAATTTGAGTATTGCGCCGCTGCAGCAAGTCCAACATGCGGTCGAACTGCTCGGCGAGGTTGGCAAGTTCATTGTCTTTCTCAAGCCCCAGCTCACCAATGCGCACATTGCGGCCCGATTGCACCGCCTGCACCACATGGTGAATACGCTCGATAGGCTGCAGCAGACTGTAAGCGCCGCGGTACACCAACATGCCCGACACCAGGAGCACCAACATCAGAATGGTGCCAAGCTCTATGATGTTCAGCAGGTAGTTGTGAATAAAGGGCGCTTCTGAAAAGCCTGTGTAAATCATCCCGATACGCTCGCCGCGCACATCGGTTAGCGGCGCGTAGGCCGAGATGAACCAGTCGTTGTACACAAAGGCGCGGTCAACCCAGGTCTGGCCCTGGGTCAGCACCTTATGGCGCACCTCTTCCGACACCAGACTGCCCAGTGCCCGGCCCTTGTCTTCACCGTCGCGGGGGAAAAAATGCAGCGGCACGTTGGTGCTGATACGCACATTGTCCAAAAAGATGGTCACAGTGCCGATGGAGCGCTCGGGCAGCGTACCCTTGTCGTACACCAGATCGCGAATATGGTCGACAATGCGGATATCGCGGTTAAGCAAAATGCCGCCATCGAGATACCAGCCCACTGTGCCCGAGTCATCGGCGATGGGCATCAGGCTGCGGCTCAGCATGCCGCGGTCTTCCTGCTCGCGGTCGGGCGCATCGGCGCGTTGGGTTGGCAAGATTTCAAGCCGCGCCCGCTCGGCAAGCACAGGGTCAAGCCGCGCCAAACGCTTGGAAGAAAGCACCATCAGGCCAGAAAAGGGATCGCCCGACTTCACCTTGGGCAGCATGTGGCGCAAATCCGGATCGGCGGCGGCCTGCTCGACGCTGACCAGACGCAAAAAGTCGAGATCCAGCGATTCGCGCCGCTCGGCCAGATAATCTTCAAGCGCATGACTCGGGGCGGCCGCACTCGACAGTTCACGGCGAAAATGGCTCTGAAACTCCCAGGAGCCAAGCAGGTTTTCCAGCTGTTTTTCCTGCTGGCGCTGCACCTGCTCCAGGGTATTGTTGGCCACAGTCAGGTCGGCCTTCACCTTCATAAACAGCTGCTGCCCCGTGTAGCTGATGTTCCAGTAAATGGTGATAAACACCAGACTCACCAGGGTCAGCAAAATCGGCAACAGGGTCAGAATGAGAATGCGATAGCGCACCTTGGCCTGCATCTGGCGCCAGTCAACGCCAAAAAGCTGGGTGAAGAACGACATACTCAGTCCTCCTCACCGCTGTCAGTGTCGGTTCCAAACCATTCTTTGAACTTGCGATCGAGGGTCTTTCGCGACACCCCAAGCTCGCGGGCCGCGGCCGACTTATTGCCGCCATGGGCCTCAACGACCGCCAGCACATGGTGTTTTTCCACGTCCTTGAGCGGCCACTCCAGCGGATAACCAAACTGGCCCGGCTCCGGCGCCTTCACGCTTTGCTTCCAGTATTCCGCCGGCGGTTTACCCAGCAAAATACAGCGCTCAATCATGTTACGCAGCTCGCGGATATTGCCCGGCCACTCGTGCTGCTGCAATTTGGTCAGATCTTCATGGCTCCACACCAGCTCCCGCACCCCAAGCTCGGCGCCGAGCATGCGGGTAAAGTGATGGGTCAGCTCCACCACATCCTCGGGGCGCTCCCTCAGCGGTGGAATGCGGATTTCAAGCACATTGAGGCGGTAATAAAGGTCGCGGCGAAAATGCCCCGCTTCCACCTCATCGGCGAGTTTGCGGTTGGTGGCCGCGACCACGCGCACATCGATGGAGACTTCTTTTTCGCTGCCCACCGGCCGGATGGCTTTTTGCTCGAGGACCCGCAGCAGCGCAGTTTGCATCTTGAGCGGCATCTCGCCGATTTCATCAAGGAATATGGTGCCGCCGGAGGCAAAACTGAACAGGCCTTCCCGCGCGCCCTTGGCGCCGGTAAAGGAGCCGGCAGCATGGCCAAAGAGTTCGCTTTCGAGCAGCTCAGGCGCAATAGCGCCGCAGTTAACCGGCACAAAAGGTCCATGGCGGCCCGAGAGCTGATGCAGCTGACGCGCCACCAGCTCTTTGCCTGTACCGGATTCGCCTTCAATCAGCACCACGGCATTGGTGGGCGCGACCCGCGCTATGATGGACTTCACCTCCTGCATGGCGGCGCTGTTGCCTATGATGGTCGAGGAGTAACCGATAGACACTTCGCGGCGCAGCATCAGGTTTTCGCGCTTAAGCAAGCGCCGCTCAATGGCGCGGTCCACCGCCTTCATCATCTGCTCGAGGTGAAATGGCTTGAGAATAAAGTCAGAGGCACCGGCGCGCAGCGCCTGAATCGCCACTTCCATGTCGGCGTAGCCGGTCATAAAGATGATGTCGGAGCGGCGCTCTTCATCATTTAAGGCCTCATGCCACTCAATGCCGGAGCGGCCCGGCAGGCGAATATCCACAATCAGCAAATCAAAATGGCAACGGCTGCGCAGCTGCTCTGCCTCTTCAACGCTGCCGGCGGTTTCCACCAGGGCAAACTTTTTCGACAGGGCTTTATTGAGAAACGAGCGCATCCCCGGCTCATCATCAACTATGAGTACGGAAACGGCGGTCGGCAGGGGTTTGGCAACATCTGGCTGGTTCATCTTGTCTTCTTCTGGACATTTTGACGCAATATGCGTTCATTCTATCACCACCATATGGCCAATAGGTCACTATGGACCAGCCAAAATGGCGACTGGGACAATTTGTCTGGCGTTTTTTTGCTGCACTTGCGACCTGCTTCACACTTTGGTCTCAGGATTGTGAAGCAAATCCCTATATATTCGTTGGCATTCAAATTGCTAAACAGCAGGCAGCCGCATCCGGTACGCGCCGGTTGCAACACTTAAAGGCATGGACGTACGCCAAGGAGATACAATGTTCAGCAGCAAACACCTGTTAGGAGCCACACTCGCCGCCCTTATCAGCATCACCCCGGCCCACGCCGAAGAAGTGATAAAGCTTGCTACCACCACCAGCACCGAAAACTCAGGCCTGCTGAAGGAGCTTCTGCCCGCCTTCGAATCCCTGAGCGGTTACAAGGTTCAGGTGATTGCGACCGGCACCGGCAAGGCGCTGGCTCTGGGCCGTCAGGGCGATGTGGATCTGGTGATGACCCACGCCCCCGCCGCTGAAGCCAAGTTTGTTGAAGAGGGTTTTGGCAGTGAGCCGCGCGGCATCATGGAAAACGACTTTGTGATCCTCGGCCCCCAAAATGACCCGGCCAAAATCAAAGGCAGCGCCAATGCCGAAGAAGCCTTTGGCAAGATTGCCGCCTCAGGCGTACCTTTTATCTCCCGTGGTGACGACTCAGGCACCCACAAAAAAGAACTGGAAATCTGGGCTGCTGCCGGGGTTAAACCCGAGTTTAAAGGCTACACCTCTGTGGGTCAGGGCATGGGCAAAACCCTGCTGATGACCAATGAGCTGCAGGGCTACACCCTGTCCGACCGCGGCACCTACGTGGCCTACAAGGGCAAGCTGGATTTGGGTGTGGATTTTGATGGCGGCGCCACTTTGGCTAACCCCTATCAGGTGATCCTGATTAACTCTGCCAAGTTCCCTAACCTTAATCACAAGGGTGCCAAGGCGCTGAGTGACTGGCTGATCAGTGCTGAGGGACAGCAAAAGATCAATGACTTCAAGGTACAGGGAGAGCAACTCTTCAAGGCTACCTATCGTCAATGAATGAAGGCTGGTTTGCATTAATACAGCAGGCCCTCGGCCTGCTGTTTTCCCTCGATAAGGACGTTTGGTCCATCATCTGGGTGTCGTTCGGCGTATCGCTGGCGGCGCTGCTTATTACCCTGCTACCGTCGGTGCTGCTGGGCTTTGTGTTGGCATTTACCCAGTTTCGCGGCCGCAATTTTGTGCTTAATCTGGTGCAAACCCTGCAGTCCATCCCCACCGTGGTGATTGGGCTCTTGGTGTATTTGCTGCTTTCACGCATGGGCCCCCTTGGCGACCTGCGCTGGCTGTTTACTCAAAAGGGCATGATTTTGGGGCAGATGTTGATTTGCGCCCCGGTGCTGATTGCCATGAGCCAGGCCGCCTTTACCAGCGCCGACCGCCGCGCCTGGGAAACCGCCCTCACCCTCGGCGCCTCACTGCCACGGGCAATTATGATGGTCTGCCGTGAGCTGCGCGGGCCACTGCTGCTGGCGGTTATCGCCGCCTTTTCGCGGATTGTAACTGAAGTCGGCTGCTCCATGATGGTGGGCGGCAATATCGAGTATGTCACCCGCAACATCCCCACCGCCATTGCGCTTGAAACCAGCAAGGGCGATTTTGCCCAGGCCATCGCCTTAGGGCTGGTGCTGCTGTTTCTGGCGATTATTATGAACTTTGCCCTTGGCAGCCTGCGCGGCAAAAACCAAGTAAGGAGTCACTGATGGCAAGCATTATAGCCCGTGATCTGGGCATGCAATTCCAGCAGCGGCAACTGTTCAGCGGCGCCAATCTGCACTTTGCCGAAGGCGACTGTATTTATTTAATGGGCGATAACGGCAGCGGCAAAACCACGCTGATGAAAATTCTTGCCGGGCTGCAAACGCCAAGCAGCGGCAGTGTCAGCGCCGAAGGCTTTGCCACCAAAAAGTTGTGGCAAAAAAATACCCTCAATGGCTGCGCTGTATACCTGCATCAGCATCCGTATCTGTATGACGGTACAGTCAAAGACAATCTAAAGCTGGCACTTGAGTTAGCACCGGCTGATAGCGCAGGCAGCGCCATCGCCGAGGCGCTGGAACTTGCCAAACTCGGCCATCTGGCCAAAAGCCAGGCGAGTCATCTTTCCGGCGGCGAGCGCCAGCGCCTTGCCATCGCCCGCGCCTGGCTGCTTAAGCCAAGGCTGCTGATGCTGGATGAGCCCGTGTCCAACATGGACAAAGAATCCCGCGAGCTGGTGCTGGCCATGACGGCCAGGCTTAAAGCCGATGGCACCGGGCTGTTGATTGCCAGCCACCAGCATGGCCAGCTCACTGCGCTGTGCACCAGTCGATGGCTTATTCAGGATGGCCGTATCGCCACCAATCTTGATATTCGTTTCACACCTTCACAGGAAACCCACTATGTCCTTGCGAATTGATGCTGTGATCCTTGCCGGTGGCCAGGCCCGACGAATGGGCGGTCAGGACAAGGGACTTGTCGAATTAATCGGCAAACCCATGATTGAGCACGCCATAGACCGCATCCGGCCGCAGGTTAAGGAGATCCTGATCAACGCCAACCGCAATCAAAGTCGGTATGCTCTGTACTCAGACACAGTCTTTGGCGACGACGACAGCGGCTTTTTGGGGCCACTGGCAGGCATGGTCGCCGCCATGGGTAAAACCCAGGCCGACCTCTTGTTGGTAGTGCCCTGCGACTGCCCTTGCCTGCCAACAGATTTGGTACCTAGGCTCAAGGCCGCCATGGACGCCGCCGATGCCGATGTAGCCGTCGCCAGCGATGGCGAGTACGAGCAGCCGGTCGTGATGCTGCTCAAGCCAAGCCTTCGCGATTCGATGAAGGCATTTTTGGATGCCGGTGAGCGCAAAATCGATTTTTGGTACGCCAAACACAAGGTAGCGGTGGAGTCCTTTGCCGACCAGCCCAATGCCTTTGTAAACGTCAATACGCCAGAGCAAGTAGAACAATTAACCCAGGCGCTGACTCAGTAAATTTTCAGAGGTGAGCATGACCACAGCCTTCCACAATCCGCTGCCCATTCCGGTTCTGGGCTTTTGTGCCTACAGCGGCACCGGCAAAACCACCCTGCTGCTGAAGCTTATTCCTGAGCTCAATCGTCGCGGCCTCAGGCTTGCGGTTATCAAGCATGCTCACCACAATTTTGAGGTGGATGTGCCCGGCAAAGACAGCTACGAGCTGCGTAAAGCCGGCGCCCGCCAGATGTTGGTTGCCTCACACGTACGCTGGGCGCTGATGACCGAAGATACCCGCGACTCAGACCCAGAACTCACCCACCTGCTTAAGCAAATCGAAGCCGACAAGGTCGATATAGTACTGGTCGAAGGCTTTAAAAAGCTCGCCCTGCCAAAGATTGAGCTGCACCGCGCCGCCCACGGCAAGCCATTTATCCATACCGAAGATCCCAACATTCTGGCGGTGGCCTGCTGTGACGACACAGTGTTACCCGGCGACACCCCAAGGCTTGATATCAACAACGTCAGCAATATCGCCGACTTTGTCGAAAACCATATCCGCAACTGGTGTCCGGCGGCGCCTGCGCTGCCAATTGCGCCAAGCTGCGGCTGCGAAGCCGACATGAGCCAAACCCTGTCGGTGCGTCAGGGGCTGGATGCCATTCTGTCAAAGGTGCGCCCGCTAACTGACACCGAGCTGGTGTCACTGGACGAACTCGATGGCCGTGTGCTCAACAAAGATGCGATTTCCCCGGTGGATGTGCCCCAGCAAACCAACTCGGCAATGGATGGCTTTGCCTTTCGCTTTACTGAGCCCATGCCTGAGTCGCTGTCTATCATCGGCAGCTCGTTTGCGGGCCACGGCTTTGATGGCACCGTTGGCCCAGGAGAAGCCGTGCGCATTATGACCGGCGCGCCGCTGCCAGCCGGCGCTGACTCGGTGCAGCCGCGGGAGATGGCCGACGATAAGGGCGACAACGTGAGCCTCATTGGCAAACTGACCCTTGGCCAGCACGTGCGCCTTGCCGGTGAAGACATAGCCGAAGGCTCGGTGGCACTGCCCGGCGCCAGCCGTATCGATGCCGCTGCTACCGGTCTTTTGGCATCCCTTGGTTTTGACAAGGTAAAGGTGAATCGCCGCCCACGCATCGCGGTATTTTCTACCGGCGATGAAGTCTCGGCGCCGGGCGATGAGCTTAAACCCAGCTGCATTTACGACTCCAACCGCTTTACCATCAAGGCCATGGCCAAACGCCTCGGCTGCGAAGTCATCGACTTAGGCATTATCGAAGACAGCGAAGCGAGCCTCATCGCGGCGCTCAAAGACGGCGCCAGCCGCGCCGATGTGGTGATAAGCTCCGGCGGCGTATCGGTGGGCGATGCCGATTACATCAAGACTGCGCTGGCCAAACTTGGTCAGATTGGCTTTTGGCGTATCAACATGCGCCCCGGCCGTCCGCTCGCCTTTGGTGAAATAGCGAAAGGTGAAATAGACAAGGCACTGTTTTTCGGCCTGCCCGGCAATCCGGTGGCCGTGATGGTGTCCTTCCTGCAATTTGTGCAGCCGGCGCTGCGCAAACTCGCCGGCGAAAAGTCCTGCGAGCCCAAGTTCATTCCGGCCATCACAGATGAGCCGCTGCGAAGCCGCACCGGCCGCACCGAGTTTTTCCGTGGTATTTACCGCCTCGGTGACGATGGCCGCCTGCACGTGAAAACCACAGGCGCACAGGGCTCGGGCATGCTGAGTTCCATGGTCAAGGGTAACTGCCTGATTGTGATTGGCGAGCCGGATGAACATCTGCCCGCGGGCAGCACGGTTTACATCCAGCCCTTCGCCGATTTGCTCTAAGGTCGCATCATGCAAACCCTTTGCGACAGTTTTGGCCGGACGGTGGAGTACCTGCGCCTGTCGGTCACCGACCGCTGCGATTTTCGCTGCGTTTACTGCATGGAAGAAGAGCCCTGTTTTTTACCCAAAGAGCAGGTGCTTAGCCTTGAAGAGCTGGCGCTTATCGGCCGCGCCTTTACCGAACTTGGGGTGAAAAAAATCCGCCTCACCGGCGGCGAGCCGCTGGTGCGCAGCGACTGCGAAGCCCTGGTACGGGAACTTGGCAATTTACCGGGGCTCGACGACCTGTCGATGACCACCAATGGCTCGCGGCTTGCCAAACTCGCACCTGCGCTGAAAGCCGCCGGTCTTAAGCGGCTTAACATCAGTCTGGATACCTTAAAGGGCGAGCGTTTCTCGGCGCTGACCCGTAATGGCAAGCTTGAGCGGGTCGTGGCAGGCATAGATGCCGCCATTGCCGCCGGCTTTAAACGCATCAAAATCAACTCGGTGATTTTAAAAGACCAGAACGACGATGAAATACTCGATCTGCTGGAGTTTTGCCGCAGCCGCAAACTCGATATCGCCTTTATCGAAGAAATGCCGATTGGGATGATGGATGAGCGGGAGTCATCCCGCCACTTATCCAGCGACACGGTGCGAGCCATAATAGAGACCCGCTATCCGCTTGAGCTTTCAGACAAACGCACCGGTGGCCCGGCGCGCTATTACCGGATGAGCGACAGTCCAATCCATGTTGGCTTTATCTCGCCCCACAGCCATAACTTTTGCCACGAATGCAATCGGGTGCGGGTTACCGTGGAAGGCAGACTGCTGCTGTGTCTTGGCAACGAGCATTCGGTGGATCTCAAAGCCGTACTGCGCCAGCATCCCGGCGATGTTGAACGCCTTAAGGCAGCCATCAGCGCCGCCATGCCACTCAAACCGCGCGAGCACAGGTTTGATACAGGTGAAGTGCAAATCCTGCGCTTTATGAACGCCACCGGCGGCTGAACCTTAAGCCGTTGCCATGTTACACTCAGTGCCAGCATCACGCTGGCACTGTGTTTTTATGGGGTGAGACTGCCATGGCTCTCAAGCGCCGAACCTGGAATAACATCATTATCATCGCCTGCATCCTTATGGTGTCGGTGCTGACCTTGCTCGATAAGCAGATGAACGGCATGCCGGACGACGCGGCGCCGCTGTTCGATGACACCACGCCCCTGACCTCACTGCAATTGGATGGCCTGTCCCTTGAGCGCACAGACGGGCGCTTTGTGTGCGATGAGGGCATCAGCAATTGCGACGCATGGGGCAAGGCCTGGCTTGGGCTTAAGGTTTCGCCGCTCAGTGAAGCTCCTTTGGCCACAAGCGATCCGCGCGAGTTGGTTATCCGTATTGGCGAGCGTGAGCCGCAGGCATGGCTGTTGTTTGACGAAGGAATACTGAAATCTCCCCAGGGGCGCTGGTATCTGGTGCCGCCAAGCCTGCGTGCGGCAATCGAGCCCAAGCTTACAAGCTCACACTGACTCTTTGTCATGTGCGGAATCTTGGTCATGTGCGGAATCTTGGTCATGCACCGAATATTGATTACGCACAGAATATTAGTCACGCACTGAATCATCATTCGCTGACGTTTTATCTGATTAGCAGGAACACCCATGCCAGAATTACCGGAAGTAGAAGTCACCCGTCAGGGAATTGCGCCGCACCTTGAAGGCAATGTGGTTGACGCCCTGATAGTCCGTAACGCCAGCCTGCGCTGGCCTGTGCCTGAGCTTGCCCAGCGCATCGTCGGCCAAACCATTCGCGCCGTGCGCCGCCGCGCCAAATACCTGCTTATCGACACAGACGCCGGCACCAGCATAGTGCATCTGGGCATGTCCGGCAGTTTGCGGGTACTGCCCAAAGACACGCCAATTGAAAAGCACGATCATATTGATTTGGTGCTGCAAAATGGCCGAGTGCTGAGGTTTAACGACCCGCGCCGCTTTGGCGCCTGGCTTTGGTGCGAGCTGCCGGAAGAAGCCCATCCGCTGCTTGAGAAACTCGGCCCTGAGCCGCTGTCAGCGGCCTTTCATGCCGATTACCTTATTGCCGCACTCAAGGGCAAGAAAAAGGCCATCAAGCTGTGCCTGATGGATAACGCCATCGTCGTGGGTGTGGGAAATATTTACGCCAACGAGGCGCTGTTTGCCGCCGGTATCCATCCCGAGGCCGAAGCCGGCAAGGTGGATGCAGAGCGCCTGACAGTACTCAGTGCCGAGGTAAAAACCATTCTCGCCCACGCCATCAAGCAAGGCGGCACCACGCTTAAGGACTTTACCAATGCCGATGGTAAACCGGGCTACTTTGCCCAGAAGCTGCATGTGTATGGCCGGGGTGGCGAGCCCTGCAGCGAGTGCGGCCATCTCTTGTCTGAAATTCGCCTCGGGCAAAGGACGACCGTGTTTTGCGCACTCTGCCAGAAGAAATAATTTCATCTGCATTTGCGGCAAATCATGATATAGCAATATTACAGGTGAATATTATTAACCTATAACAGCTTTACCGCGAAAAAGCCGACTTCCATAGAACAAAAGCATACTGGAGCGCAGCCGGTACACTTCCTATAATGGCGCTCCTTTTGCCGTGTTGTGTGCGGTTTTGTTCAGAGTGGGTTAAGCCCTTGAGTTACGAATATCTCGCCCTGCTGGCTGCGGCCTGCTGGGCCGTTGGCAGTTTGATGTCTGCCACCGCCTCTACCCATTTGGGTGCCTTTGCCTTTACCCGGCTGAGGATGCTGAGCGCCAGCCTGATGCTGTGGCTGATTGCACTGGTAATGGGCAGCTGGCAAACCCTGACAGCGGATAGCCTGTGGCTGCTCGCCGTGTCGGGCATCATAGGTATCTTTATTGGTGATACGGCGCTGTTTGCCGCCATGAACCGCCTCGGCCCACGCCGCGCAGGCGTTCTGTTTGCCACGCATTCGCTGTTTTCAGCGCTGCTGGCGTATCTGTTTCTCGGCGAAACCCTCTGGGGCTGGACCCTGATTGGCAGTTCGCTGCTCATCAGCGGCGTGATGACCGCTATCCTGTTTGGCAAACGCAAGGGCGAGGAGCATGCCTGGGAATCGGGTAACTATCAGATAAAGCGCGGTATTGCGTTGGCATTGCTGTCGGCTCTGTGTCAATCGGCCTCGACCTTGATGCTAAAACCCCTGATGGAAACCGATATCGATGCGGTGGCCGCCTCAGCAGTGCGTATGAGTACTGCCTTTGCGCTTCACTTCGCGCTGCTGGTACTGGGCTTTTCGGTTGCCAAGGCCAAAACCCCGGCTACGCCCAAGGTGCTGGCGCTGACAGTCGGCAACGCCGCCTTGTCTATGGTGCTGGGGATGACCCTGATTTTGCAGGCACTCAAGCACGGCAATGCCGGTCTGGTGGCGATTCTGTCCTCGGTCAGCCCAATTCTGGTATTGCCGCTGCTGTGGCTTGTGTACCGCAAAAGCCCCGCCATCGGCGCCTGGCTTGGCGCCGCCATGACTGTGGCGGGGACAGTGCTTATTCTCGCCCACTGATGTTTGCGCGCTGAATCTTGTTCACAGCTTCTCGTTCAAAGAAAGAGTGACTTAACCCGGGCAGCACATAGTTCGAATCAGCCTAGCATCTAGTCAGCAAAGCGATACAAAAAAGCCCCGAACCCGGGGCTTTTTGCTGTGTGTTTAGCTGCAAGCTGATGCTCAGAAGCGGTATTCGTAGCTGCCAAACACAGTGGCGTCATTGCTGCTGTCGGTCTCATAGTCCGACTTGGAGACAGTGCCGCCCACAGTCACCATGCCTTTGAGCAGAGGTTGACGGTAGGAGACCTCCAGCATCAGCAGATCTTCTTTCACAGGCTGCGGTGCCCATTTATTCCCGGTACTGACGCCGTCCTTATTCAGCTGCGCATAGCGCACAAAGGCATTGATGCCCTTGCTGTCGCTGAACTGACCAATAAGCCCCAGCACCCAGGTTTCGGCATCGCTGTCGTAGGTCGAGCCAAGCGAGCGGCGATAATAGCGGGAGCCAGAAAGGTAAGTGGTGTGCTCGTAGAAACAGTTAAAGCTGTTGCTGTCGGTGCCACAGGCAACCAGGGTATCTGTGTACTCGAGGAACAGCTTGTACTGCTGCTCTTTGTTGCCAAAGCGGGTATCCGCCCCAACCATCTTGGCGCAGTCCGCCAGATCCCACGGCATGGGGCCGCTTGAGTCCTCACAGGTGCGCTCGATATACAGGCCAACCGGCACATCAAACCAGGTATCGCCATAGCGAATATCCCAGCCGGCCATTTGGTTGCCTAGACGCGAGTTTAACTCAGGATCGCAGTCCAGCGAACCATCGGCGCACTCACCGCCACCGCTGATGGTGTCCCAGAAGGTATCAAAGCCGCAGTCCTGCCCTTCACCGCACATCTGCGCCGTCCAGGAAGCGCCGATTTCCAGCTGTTTGATAGGGCGCAGAGTGCCGCGGAAATTCCACAGCAGCGCATCCTTGATGGCGCGCTCATCGTCCATCCAACTGATCCCCGTGGTCAGGGTCCAGGGACCAATCCACGACAGCCAGGGCGTTTCGAAGGCGGAAGCATTGTTGCGGCTCAGCATCACCGAGGGCATGGGGCGGGCATTGCTCGACTTGTGCAGCGCGGTATCAAACCCCGGGCCCCACCACTGCTCCATGGTGCCGGCACTGATAACCCAGTTACCCAATACCACAGCGGCCCAGGAGTCATCGAAGCGAAAATCTTTGTCGTCCTGCGCCTCATAATTGGCAGACGCCGACACTTTAAAAGCAAAGCGGCTGTTCATGTATTCATGGGACGCTTTGAACTCGGCTTTTTCACGGTAATCACTGCCGTAGTGCTGAAAGCGGGCCGGATCGGTCGCCGCGGTGCCCTTGATACGGGTGTTGCCGCTGTTATCTACCGCCTGGCGGTAGTAGTAATTAACCCTGGCATAGGCAGCGGCCACATCGGCGCTCATCAGTGCCGGCTCGGCCTTGGTCAAATCGGCACCAATCCCTGCCCACATCAGCGGGAAGGTGTTGACCGGCATAGTGATAACGCCGGCATCCGCCAGCGCCTGAATGTCGGCGCGAAGGTACAAATCTGAACTGTCGACCCAGGGAGCCGCGTGGGCCTGAGTGGCAAGCATGGCCAGACTCAGGGCTGAGAGTGTTACGTACTTCATCGAAATCCCTTTTCGTTAATCACTTTTTGCGGGGCAGCGCCAATAGCTCTTTGGCAACCTCGGGATGAACAAACTGGCTGACATCACCGCCATGCAAGGCCACTTCCTTCACCAGAGTAGAAGAGATAAAGGAGTTTTCTTCAGCCGGTGTCAAAAACACGCTTTCAAGGTCAGGGCTCAGGCGGCGGTTCATGTTGGCGAGCTGAAACTCGTATTCAAAATCCGATACCGCACGCAGACCACGCACCAGCACACTGGCCTGTTGTTCCTTGGCAAAATCCACCAGCAGCCCGGTAAATCCCACCACTTCCACATTGTCCAAATGGGCAGTGACCTTTTTCAGCAGCTCCACCCGCTTTTCCAATGAAAAACGCGGCTGTTTTGACGGGCTTGCAGCAACACCTATCACCACCTGCTTGAACAGATTGGCGGCACGTTCAATCAAATCGGCATGGCCGTTGGTGACCGGGTCAAAGGTGCCCGGATAGATGGCACGGGTATGCATGCTCAGCGCTCCTCTCGCTTCAGTGGAACAGGCAGGGTTCCCATCCGCGAGCGGGAGAGCCACAGGCCTGTTTCATAAGTCAGTTTTTGCCACAGGCGTTTGAGGCGATTGCGCTCTACCTGGCGGCGATCGGCGGTCTTATTGATTTCGCTGCCAAAGTCGCCATTAAGCACCGGAAACGGCCGGGTTACCAGGCAGCGCAGGTCTTTCTCAAACCAGTATTGAATATCCATGTCGATGGGGCGGGCAATCGGATAGGCGCTCGCGAGCAGTTTTTTCGCGCCGCTGGCCGAGACAAACTGCCCTGTGGTGGTGGATGGCAGCTTAAGACAGGTGCCAAGCGACAGGCCATCCCCCAAATCAAGCTGTTGCTCGATACGTTTGGTCTTGCTGCCGTGGGACAGCTTGATGTAATCCCAGTCCAGGGACAGCTCTGCCAGCTTGCTGATAAACCCAGTGATTTCAGGGGTTAAAATCGCATCATCTTCCAGCACCAGCGCAAAATCCAGGTCGTCTTCGAGGATTTTTTCCCAGCTGCGCACGTGGCTTAGATAGCAGCCGATTTCGCCATCGTTGAGCACTTTGTCGTACTTGGCCTGATTGGCCTTAAGGTCATACACCTTTGCCTTTTCGTCGGCGCTCAGCAAACTGCCGCGCACGGCGCTGATGCGCTCAAAGGCCAGCCCGAGCTGGTCGAGCTGTTGTTGCATTGAAGTCAATCTGTCGACACTGGAGTCCAGATTGATCACCAGGACCTTAAATTTCATCAGAACTGTTTCCCTTCATCAGCCGCGATATCGCCGCCGTACACCAACTAATTGGCCGGATAGTACCACAAGCGGTGTTAAATTCATTCTGTCTCAAAGACGGATAAAACCGAGTTAACAAGACAAGGGCGCGACAAATGATATAATCCGCAGCTTAACCCGGAGAGTCGAGATTTCAATGAAGCTGCCCATCAGTGTCTTTATCATCACCAAGAATGAAGAAAAGCATCTGGCCAAAACCCTGGCCAGCGTGCAGGACATGGATGAAATCATCCTGGTGGACTCAGGCAGTACCGACAAAACCCTCGAGATAGCCAAAGCCTATGGCGCCAGCATTCACCACCACGACTGGATGGGATATGCCAAGCAAAAACAATATGCGATGTCGCTTTGCAAGCACGAGTGGGTACTTAATCTCGATGGTGACGAAGCCATTAACCCTGAATTGGTGGCTGCATTTCGCGACATAATGGCACAGGACAAGGCCGACAGCGTGCGCTTCTGGCGCAACGATATTTTCATCGGCAAACCCCTGTCGCGCTTCAGCAAAAAAGCCAACAATCATCGCTTTTATAAAAAGTCCAAATCGCACTTTGACGACTCACGCATGGCCCACGAAAGTGCCTCGGTGGATGGCAAGGAAATATTCATCAATCACGCCTTCGATCATTACGGCTACGATTCCATTTCAGCTATCACCACCAAAAACAACACTTATTCAACACTCAAAGCCAACGAGAAGTTTGTGAAGGGTAAACGCTATTCCCTCGCCAAATTACTGCTGGTATTCCCGCTGGTGTTTTTAAAAGAATACCTGCTGCAACGTAAAATCTTTTCCGGCAAACGCGGCTTTATTCTGTCGGTGATGGAAGCCTATTACGCCTTTTTGAAAGAGGCCAAGTTGTACGAATTCCACGAAAACAACAAACCCTAATGCACTACCGTTTTGTACTGCGCCAGTTGGCCCCGGGCGGCGCTGAGCTGGCAACAGCCTTGCTTGGCAAGACGCTGCAACGCCGTGGCCACAGGGTAGAAATCCTCTGCCTTGGCACATTCAGCAGCGAAGAAGCAAGCCACTGGCAGGGCTTTGATGCGGTGCGTGCCATAGATAAAAAGTGGCTCAGGCAATACCAGCCAAAGGAAAATGAGCAACTGGTGCTGGTTGATAACGTCGGCCATCGCCATGCCCCCAAAGATGCCACCATCGCCATTATCCACAGCGACTGCTGCGCCCCCTATCGCGAGGGTCGCGGCGGGTTTACGCGCCTGCTGAATCGATTTAAGGCACGCAAACGCTATCGTGGCCGCGAAATTCTGGTGTCCCGCGCGATGGCTGATGAGCTCAGTCACTGGACCGGACGGCAGCACAGGGTAATCAACAACCCTTTTGATGAGCAGGCCGTGCAACTTAAGGCGCAGCAAACGCCTACCCACGCCATAGCGGAGCCTTACCTTATTCACATCGGCCGCATCAGCGCTGAAAAAAGGCAGGACAGGCTCATTCGTGCCTATGCACAAACCCCGGCACTGCATGGCCATAAATTGGTGTTTGTCGGTAAAGAGCAGGACGATTCCCGGCCCCGCATTCCCGGTTTGCTGGCGCTTGCCACCGAACTTGGGGTAGCAGATAACCTGGTATTTACCGGCAATCTGTATAACCCCTTTCCTCTGCTTAAGCAGGCATCCTGTCTGGTGCTCAGTTCTGATACAGAAACCATGGGCTATGTGCTGCTCGAAGCCATGGCACTGAATATCCCCATGGTCAGCACGGCGACCCTGGGCGGGTGCGAAGTGCTTGGTAAAGAGTTTCCCGGGCTGGTAAACGATGAATCGCAGTTAGGCGAGGTTATCGCGCACGCTTTGGCAAACCCTCAGTCTTTTACCAAACCGCTGCCAGAGCATTACGCCACAGCGGCAGTGACCGACGCCTTTGAAGCCTTTGTAGCCACGCTCTGAAAGGCTTGCTGCCCAACATTTCTGCGCGACTTTGCTGCCGCTTGGTTAGTGGCTCTCGTGCAAACCATGACAAAATGTAAATGCGAAGTTAACCAATCCAACGAAATGGTTAATTAACCTATTTTCATTACGCCACATACGCTTAAAACAATATAATGTCCGGAATATTCGTTTTCTGTCTGCGACTATGTCCGAAGCTCTGTCTGTCTCTTTGATTGTTACCACTTACAACTGGCCCGAGGCGCTCAAGTGCGTGCTCGAATCGGTGCTGCGCCAATCGCGTCTGCCCGATGAAGTGATCATCGCCGATGACGGTTCAACCGAGGCCACTGCTTCGCTGATTGCAGATTTTCAGGCGCGGTTTCCGGTGCCGCTGATTCACAGCTGGCAAGAGGATAAGGGCTTCAGGGTTGCCATGAGCCGCAACAAGGCCATCGCCAAAGCCAAGGGTGATTACATAGTGCTGATTGATGGTGACCTGGTATTGCAGCGCCACTTTATCGCCGATCACCTGAAGGCAGCGGCACGCGGGCACTTTGTCAGCGGCAAACGCGCCCGCATGACTGCAGCGCTCAGTGACAAAGTCATTAACTCAGGATTGGTGCCCAGCGTCTTTTCAACAGGCCTGTATCGGGGGCGCAGCACGGCGCTGCGCTTCGCCTGGCTGTCCCGGCAGGTGGCGATGTCAAAATGCAGCTCGGCCGACAGCATACATGCCTGCAACCTCGCCTTTTGGCGCGCCGATGCGCTGGCCATCAACGGCTTTAATATTGGTTTTGAGGGTTGGGGACCGGAAGACAAAGAATTTGCCGCCCGGCTGTTACACCTGGGGCTTAAACGCAAAGTACTGAAATTTGCCGGGGTTGCCTTTCATCTGTATCACAAAGAGAACTGCAAAGCGGCACTTGAGAAAAACAACCTGCTGTTTGAGGCCTGCCTGGCCGAGCGTAAAGTACGCTGCGACCAGGGCCTGAATGAGTGTGTGAATGAGCGCCCGGCGCCGACCTCAGCGGCCGACCAGCGCTGCCAGCTTTCGGCGTAAACGGCGAAACGATACTGACAAATCTTTAACCCACAACGGCGTTGTCAGCTTATAGCGGATACCGCGATGGTCGCCTATGTGGCGTACATAACCCTTGGGGAAAATCGCGCCGCGAAAACCGTGGGAGAAATAGGCTTCAGACAGGGTACGCTCCCCTGAATAACTGCTGATGGGCGCCACCAGCTGGTAATCCTTTAAGCGACGCAGGCCGGGATTAAAGGTAAACCCATGCCATAAATCTGCTTTTTCATGCTTGCGGTGATGGGTGATCATCTGCTGATATGGCAAAGCCTCGGCATCCGCCGTTTTATAAATCTCAGGCGCCACCGGATGACCGTTGGTGTCGTCCTGCTCTCTTAGCCACACAGTCACTATCTTCTCATCGCTGTCGAGCACCTTGAACGAATCCTCGATAAAGCCCTTGCGATAAAACTCCCAGTCATCCTCACAGTGAAAAATGTAATCGCAGCGCACCTCGGCATAGGCCCGGTCGATGCTTTTCATCTGCCCAAGCTGCGGGTCATTGTGCAGCACAGTGAAATCCACCCCGGGGAACTTGGCCAGGGTCGCGCGCAGCTTGGCGATGTTATGGCTGTCTTCCACAATGATGTGCTGCTTGATGGGATAGGTGTTGAAGGCAAAAAAGCTTCGCAGGGTATCTTCAAGCAAATCGAATCTGTTGCAGCTGGTAATCACCAGAGCGACGTCACGTTGGGTCATAAAAATCCTTGGATTGAAATCCGTCTTTATGCTGAGCACATAAGCTGACTGTTATGCGCGAGCAAGTTATCAACTTTTATCGCACAGCGCCAGATAGCGCGCCATCACCTGCGTTGCCTCAAGCTCGCGCCTGAGCGATTCTGGCAATGTTATTCGCGGCGCATCAGATGCAGCTGCATGATTAACAGCATCATCCATCGCAGCCGCCAGCGCCGAACTGTCGCGCCTTGGCACCAAAAAGCGCTTAAGTTCGCCGGTTAAAATCTCATTCGGGCCATGGGGGCAATCGGTACTGACCACGGCCGTGCCCAGCGCCAGCGCCTCAATCAGCACAGTCGGCAGGCCTTCGTAATCTGAACTCAGTACCAGTAATTTAGCCTCTTTAATCCAGGGGTAAGGATTGGTTTGAAACCCCGGCAGAATAAGCCTGTCCTCGACCCCATATTTTTTGGCAAGCTTACGGGCTTTTTTTACATTCTGGCACAAAAGCACCAGCGCTAAACCATGGCGGCTTTGTGCCAGCGCCTGAAACAGCACATCATGGCGCTTCTGTTTGGCCATCCGCCCAACGTGCACCAGATAATCGCCCTTGGGCAAGTCCTGCGGCTCGGAAGCTTTTTCCGCCAACGCTGCAAAATCGAACGGGTTGTAAATCACCTCAATACTGAGGGGGTGGATGCGCCCGGTCTGCCGGATTTCATCGGCAATGCCGCGCGACACCGCTACCAGACGCTTACCCATGAGCGCCCGCTTGGCTCTTAGCATGGAAAAATACGCCAAAGGCCCAAGCTTACGCTGACGCTTAAGCTCCTCTTCCACTGAGTTATGCACCACAAAAAAGAGGTGTGGCAGCTTAAGCCGCGCCATTAAGAGGTTGGCTTTATCAAGATTAGAGAGGATAAGGTCAAACGGGCCATGGGCCGCCTCAATGGCGCCGATAAAGCGCCCAAGCTTGGCTGCAGACTGCGCCGCCCGCCAAAATCCTGTAATGGCACCGGGTTTGGCGCCAAAGCAGCAATGCACCCTAAGCCCCGGCGGCAGGCTATGCTCCCTGTCATCTGCGAGCGTAATCATGTCGACCGAGTGGCCGGCATCAAGGAGCGAGCTGGCCAGTGTCAACATCACCCGCTCGGCGCCGCCGCCGGCGAGGCTGTCTATCACTATCGCAACACGCTTCTTCATCCTGCATGTTTCCAATCAAGCAGCCGGGGCAGTTCAGCACCGACCCAGTCCAGACCATTGCCGCAGCTATGCTGCGACAGCGCAGCCTTAAGCTCGGGCAACTTTGCATTAAGCAATACCATTCCCTCACTAATGGCATCGGCCTCACCACCAACAACAAGGCCCATGCGCATACAGGCGGCTATCCGCAGCGGCTGATCTTTGGCGACGGCTACCGCAAGGCAAGGTTTTTTCAGGGCAATGGCCTGCAACAAACCATCGCCACCCGAGAGCAAGGCGCCGCGGGCCGCCTCAAGCAGATTAATGAAGTCGCGATTACCAAGTGACGGCACAAAAGTTACCCCAGGCAGGCTCGGTGTCTCGCCTTTAAAGCCGGGGCCGAGCACCACCAGCGCCGGAACCAGGCTGCTGGCAAAGCTGGCAGAGACCGCCTCGGCAAACTTAAGTACAGCCGACTGACCTTGCAGTTGATGGGCGCCGGAGCCAGCATTGACCAGCCAATAGTTGTTACGCTCAAGCCCATATTGTTCAAGCAGCGCCTGCTGATGCGACGCGGTCGGACGGCTGAAAAAAGGGCCGGTTGCCACAGGCTGCGGCAGGCGAAACAACTTGAGTTTATTGCGGGAAAATCCGGATACCGGCGCAATGGCGAATTCAGGCTGCGCCACCCAGTGCACATCGGTGAGGCGCGCGCGGGAGAGCTTCATGCCACGGCGGCGCTTGCGGGCATGCTGGCTGATAAAAATCACCCGCGCGCCGCAGCGTTTGGCGTGGGCAAGCTGCGAGCGGCGGCCGGAGGCATCAAACAGCACCACGTCCGGGCTGAAGTCGCTGATAAAGTCACACACGGCGCCGACCGCGAGAGTCGGGCTGTCGTCAAGTAAGGTTGCAGGATAAGGGCAGCTGCTGGCGTAAGGTGCCTCACGACTCAGCAAAAAATGGATTTGCGCTTCTGGATACAGGCGCACAATTTCGTCGGCGATGATCACCGAGCGCATATACTCGCCGATGCCGGTAGCATCAGAAACAGGTAAAAACAGAAACTTAGGTTGCTTCCCTTCCACTGGTAGCCTGGTTCCCTTTACTTGGTGCGGGCTATCTTGCCTGCCTGATTATTGAATTGTCCGCACAAGCCCCAAAAGCTTTGGCCACAACCGCGCCGCGATTCGGCGGCTTAAAAAGCCTTGCTTTCAGATGATCTCACCCGGCGATTGCGCCAGGCTGTTGCGGCCGGCCTATTTCGACAGGTCTGATGCAACCTGTCTATTACGACCAGCTGATTACAAACATTCTATGGCGGCTGCGGCCTGTCTATCGCGGCTGATTTATACTGGCCGCACTGTGTTGGCAGTCACCCGATCAAACATGGCTATCACAGTGTCTGTGCTTATCTTTTCCATCAGATGACTGCCTTTGGCGCGAAGCCCCCAGGGAATCGTTTTGCCCGGGTGCTGCTCGCGGATAGCCTCATCATAAACGCTCACCACAGAGTCCTGATAGAGATAAGGACCGGTGCGTCCGGGATTGGAATGAGCGTACAAACCTATCACAGGCGTGCCCTGGGTCACGGCCATATGCGCTGGGCCCGTATCAGGGGCAATTACCAGCGAAACCCGCTTTAATACCGCAAGAAGCTGCACCAAAGAGGTTTTTCCAACAAGATTGGTTAGCGTGGCCGAACAATTAGCCTCAATCGCCGCCGCCAGATCTTTTTCAAGCTGGGCTGGGCCGCCGCAAAGCAATACCCTGTATCCTTTGGAAACGGCATAGTCAGCCACGGCAGCGTAACGTTCGGGCAGCCAGTTGCGTTCGGCCTTACTGGCAGCGGCGCAAATTGCCAGCACCTTTTCACCATCGGCCACCAGCTCGGCAGCAAAAGCCTCGTCGGCTGCAGGAATATGCATGTCCCACTTGGGCGCAAGTTCAGTGACTCCCAGCTTTTTGGCAAACCCCATAAAGCCTTCCAGCACATGGGGCGTGGCGAGCGCTTCGACCCGCTCATTGGTCACCAGCCACTGGCCTTCTTTGGCGCGGGCACGGTCAAAGCCAATCCGCACTTTGGCGGGGATCATCAAAGAGGCAACAGTCGCCCGCAGGGCCACCTGCATGTGCAGCAGCACGTCAAAATCACGCCCCTTGAGGGCACGGCGCAGCTCACCATAGGCTTTGAAGCCTTTTGATTTATCGAAAATCACAAACTCGATGCCCGGCAAGTGCTTAAGCAGCTGATACTCCACCTTGCCAATCACCCAGGTGATGGAAAGGCCGGGGTATTGGCGCTGAATCGCCTGCACCATGGCCACCGCATGGCACACATCGCCGATGGCTGAAAGGCGCAGTAAACACAGGGATTTCATCTTGCTTGGGTCGAATGTCATGGCCGGAAAGCTGCTGCGTACAAAGGCCGGATCTTAATGTAGAATGGCGCCAGGTTCCACGCTTTGGACAAGAATTCCCGACATGCAGCAGCAAAACTTCCCGCCCTTTACACTGGCCTGCGCCGAAGGCGAGCCTGTCGCACTTGCGCCGGAATACTTCACGCCCGAATACTGGCAGGCGCAAAACGCCGTGACCGGCAGCTCCAAAGGACGCTATACCACCTGGTTTGTGCGCCATCCCGAGGCAAGTGAAGACTGGGTACTGCGCCACTACTGGCGCGGCGGGATGATGGAAAAATTCAGTAAAGACAAATACTTTTACACAGGCCTTGCAAACACCCGCGCCTTTGCAGAGCTGGCGCTGCTGGAAAAGCTCCATCATGAAGGCTTGCCTGTACCACGGCCGGTGGGCGCGCGGGTGCAAAGGTTCGCACTCTGGTACAGCGCCGACATCCTGATTGAGCGGATGCCGGGTTGCCGCGACCTGCTCGCCTGGCTTGAACAAGGGCCAATGAACGAAGACGACTGGAAGGCACTTGGCACCTGCATCGGCCGTTTTCATCGTCGCGGCGTGTATCACGCTGACCTTAATGCCAAAAACATCCTCAAAGGCCCCGACGGGTTTGCGCTGATTGACTTCGACAGAGGCGAAATCCGCACGCCAGCCCAGAGCTGGCAGCAGGCCAACCTTTCAAGATTAAGACGTTCTTTTGATAAAGAAAAAGGCAAGCTTCCCTCGCTTGCCTTTGATGATACCTGCTGGCAGTGGCTGCTGGCGGGTTACGCCGCAGCCTGAAGGTCGTTAGTACCCCAGCACAGCCAACTGACGCTTGAGTGAGCCGCGGTTGGCTTCCACCACCTTAAGCCCCGCTTCACCGCCATCCTCACGTAAGCTCGGATCAGATGCCATAGAATGCAACCAGGCGCTGAAACCTTCCGGCGAGTCGCACACGGTAAGATTACCTTCATCCCGCAGCAGGCCGGTGATTTCTTTAAAGTCCCAATGGTGTGGCCCTACGGCAACCGGCAGCCCCATAGCTGCGGGCTCGAGCGGATTGTGGCCGCCGTTTTCAATCAAGGTGCCGCCCACAAAGGCGGCATCGGCCGCGCCGTACCAGGTCAGAAGCTCGCCCATGGTGTCGCCAAGCAATACCTGAATGCCGGCAACCGGCACGGCGTTTTCGCTGCGCCGCGCCAGGCTGAGGCCCGCTTCTTCCACCGCCTTGGCGGCATTGGTAAATTGCTCTGGGTGTCGAGGTACCATAATCAGCAATGCCGATGGTTTGCTTTGCAGCAGCGCTTTATGGGCATTGAGCATGGCGGCAAATTCGCCGGGATGCACACTGCCGGCAACCCAGAGTAAATCCTGCTCACGCCCCCATTCAGAGCGAAGCGCCCGCGCTGCAACTTTGCGCTCAGGGGCAATATTGATATCAAATTTAAGGCTGCCGCATACCGTGACCCGACTCGGTTCGACGCCCAGCGCGATAAAGCGCGCCGCCTCGGCCTCGGTTTGCACCGCAATCCGGTCGAGGGATTGGAGCATGGGGCCGGTGAGCGCGGCATACTTGGCGTAGCTTGCAGCGGATTTTTGCGACAGGCGGGCGTTAAGCAGAGAAATTTTCATGTTACGGGCCTTGGCTGCGGCGATGAGGTTTGGCCACAGCTCGGTTTCCATAATGATAAGCTCTTCACTCTGCAGCATTTTTACAAAACGCCGCACGGCAAAGCCCAGATCAAACGGCAGATAACAGTGCTGCACCCTGTCGCCAAACGCCTTAATCACCTCGGCTGAACCCGTGGGGCTCGACGTGGTGACGGTAACCTTAAGCCCCGGACGCAGCTCCAGCATGCGGCGAATAAGCGGCAAGGCCGCCAGGGTTTCGCCCATCGAGACAGAATGCACCACCACATCTGTCTTCTGCAGCGGCGCCAGACCAAAGCGCTCAGCCCAGCGGCCACGGTAGTCCGGACTTCTGAACGCCCGCAGCGCCAGATACACCAGCAGCAGCGGCGACAATAAATACAGTAAAAACGAGTAGAAAATCCGGACCATTTTAATCAAATATTGTACGATTTTTGCCTGATAAATTAGGCCAATGCTAACATAAGCTTTGATGCAGTCATAAGCAAAGAGCGCTCCGCCGGAAGCGGCACGCCAACAATAAGACAGGATACCCATGAAGACCCGCGACAAAATCATTCAGGCAAGCCTTGAGCTGTTCAACGAACATGGTGAACGCACCATCACCACCAATCACATCGCGGCCCATCTGGATATCAGTCCGGGGAACCTCTACTACCACTTCCGCAATAAAGAAGACATCATCCGCTGCATCTTCGATCAATACGAACAGCACCTGCTCAGTGGCTTTAAGCCCTACCACGGTCAGAAGGTGGATTTGGAACTGCTGATGGGCTATTTCGATGCCATGTTTTACACCATGTGGCAGTTCCGCTTTATGTACGCCAACCTCGCCGATATTCTGGCCCGGGATGAAACTCTCAAGCAGCGCTACCTCAAGGTGCAGCAGGCGGTGCTGGAGCAGTCCATCGGCGTGCTGAAGCAGCTGAAAAACGACGGCATTTTCAACATCCCCGATGAGAACATCGCGGATCTGGCCGACACCATCAAGATGATTATCGGCTTCTGGATAAGTTACAAACTGACTCAGTCCAGCATAGGCACCATCAGTAAAGCGTCTTTGTACGAAGGTCTGCTGCGGGTGCTGATGATTTTCAAATCCTACGCCACCGAAGACTCAATTCCGACCTTCAGCCGCCTCGAGCAGCACTTTCAAACGCTGGCAGCCTGAGCTGCTGAGCCGTTTGGCCGCTCAGGCTCAGTCTTGCGCTTAAACCTGAGCTGACGAAAGCACCAGTATTGTCAACCACGCGCGGCGCTTGCCGCGCATGGCTCTTCATTTCCTCCGCCGCAAAAGCATCCCACGGCCCGCGACCCAGCTTTCATCATTAACCATTCAGCATTCACGACATCCGCTCCTCGGCTTTATCTTGCTGACATTTTCACCGACGCGGGACTACAATCAAACGGTACTGCTGCGGCATTTGTTAAGGTTAATGATTAGTTTTATTTATGTGAAAACCTCGCTTGCCCTAAACTAAGTTATCCGGCCAGAGTCCCCGTAAAAAAAGCTGCTCCGGCATTTGGTTTAGGGTTAGAATGCCGTCACTCCAGCAAAAGCAGAATAAAGTTAACTAAGGAGAGACAAGTGGCATCAACCTCATTCTACGAGCAGATTAAACAGCAGCTTGCCGACGTCAAGGCCGAAGGCCTGTACAAGAGCGAGCGGGTGATCGTCTCACCGCAACAAGCATCCATCAAAGTAGGCGGCGAGGAAGTGATTAACTTCTGCGCCAACAACTATCTGGGTCTGGCCAACCATCCCGAACTGGTTAAGGCTGCCCAGCAAGGTCTGACCGACCACGGCTTCGGCATGGCCTCGGTGCGCTTTATCTGTGGCACCCAGGACATCCACAAACAGCTCGAAGCCAAGCTGTCTGAATTCCTCGGCACCGAAGACACTATCCTGTATTCCTCCTGCTTCGACGCCAACGCCGGTCTGTTTGAGACCCTGCTTGGCCCTGAAGACGCCATCGTCTCCGATGCCCTGAACCACGCCTCCATCATCGACGGCGTGCGTCTGTGTAAGGCCATGCGTTTCCGCTACGCCAACAACGATATGGCCGATCTGGAAACCCAGCTGAAAGCCGCCCGCGAGGCTGGTGCCCGTCATATCCTTATCGCTACTGACGGTGTGTTCTCTATGGATGGCGTAATTGCCAACCTCAAAGGTGTGTGCGATCTCGCCGACCAATACGGCGCACTGGTGATGGTGGACGACTCCCACGCCGTTGGCTTTGTTGGCCAAAATGGCCGTGGCACCCACGAATTTTGTGGCGTGATGGATAGGGTTGATATCATCACCGGCACCCTGGGCAAGGCCCTTGGCGGCGCATCAGGTGGTTACACCTCCGGCAAAAAAGAAGTGATTGACTGGCTGCGCCAGCGCTCACGTCCGTACCTGTTCTCCAACTCATTGGCGCCATCGATTGTTGCGGCCTCTATCCGCGTGCTGGACATGCTCAAAGATGGCCAGGCCCTGCGTGAAGCGGTATGGGAAAACAGCCGTTACTTCCGCGAGCAAATGTCTGCCGCTGGCTTTAAGCTCGCCGGTGCCGACCACGCCATCGTGCCTGTGATGCTGGGCGATGCCAAACTGGCAGCTGAATTCTCAGCCCGACTGCTGAAAGAAGATATTTACGTGATTGGTTTCTCTTTCCCTGTGGTGCCAAAGGGCCAGGCCCGGATCCGCACCCAGATGTCTGCCGCCCATACCCGCGCGCAGCTGGATAAAGCCATCGAAGCCTTCACCCGCATTGGTAAGGAAATGGGCATCATCTGATGCCTGTTTTGGAGCAAAACATGAAAGCACTCGCAAAACTCAAGCCTGAAGAAGGCATTTGGATGGTTGATGCGCCCAAACCTGAAATGGGCCACAACGATCTGCTGATTAAAATCCGTAAAACTGCCATCTGCGGCACCGACGTGCATATCTACAACTGGGACGAGTGGTCACAAAAGACCATCCCGGTACCCATGGTTGTCGGTCACGAATACGTGGGCGAAGTGGTCGGTATCGGCCAGGAAGTACGTGGCTTCAAGATTGGCGACCGCGTTTCCGGCGAAGGCCACATCACCTGTGGCTACTGCCGTAACTGCCGCGCCGGCCGCACTCACCTGTGCCGCAACACCACAGGCGTGGGCGTAAACCGCGAAGGTTGTTTCGCCGAGTATCTGGTGATCCCGGCCTTTAACGCGTTCAAAATTCCCGATGACATCAGCGACGAAATGGCGTCAATTTTCGACCCGTTCGGTAACGCGGTGCACACCGCACTGTCGTTCGATCTGGTTGGCGAAGATGTGCTGATCACCGGCGCAGGCCCTATCGGTATCATGGCCGCCGCCGTGTGCCGCCATGTTGGTGCCCGCCACGTGGTGATCACCGATGTGAACGAATACCGCCTGGAGCTGGCCCGCAAAATGGGCGCTACCCGCGCCGTGAACGTGGCCAAAGAAAACCTCAAAGACGTGATGAGTGAACTCGGTATGACCGAAGGCTTCGACGTAGGCTTGGAAATGTCCGGCGTACCGGCTGCGTTCCACGCCATGCTCGATACCATGAACCACGGCGGCAAAATCGCCATGCTCGGTATTCCCAGCGGCCAGATGGCCATCGACTGGAGCAAGGTGATCTTCAAGGGCCTCATCATCAAAGGCATTTATGGCCGTGAAATGTTCGAGACCTGGTACAAGATGGCGAGCCTGCTGCAATCTGGTCTGGATATCTCCCCTATTATCACCCACCAGTTCAAGGTGGATGACTTCCAGGCGGGCTTCGATGCCATGCGCTCCGGCCAGTCCGGCAAGGTTATCCTGAGCTGGGATTAACCTGAAAGTGCAACGGCAGGCGCTACGGCGCTTGCCTGTGCCTGATTTTGCCTGCAGGGCGCTGTACAGAGTACCGCGCCCTGTTGCACACTAGAACCCAGGATTTTTAAGCGCTCCAATGCGCTCCAACGTTTTGAGAAGCCTATGTCATTCAAACATCTGAGCGTTAACGAGCTCATTCACCTGCGCGCCGATGGCGCCGCCGTGCAAATCGCCGATATCCGCGATCCACAAAGCTATGCCACCAGCCACATCGAAGGCTCGGTAAACCTGAATAACGAAAACCTGGCGCGCTTTATTGCCGAAGCCGACATGGACAAGCCTTTGGTGGTGGTGTGCTACCACGGCATCAGCAGCCAGAATGCCGCCAACTACCTGGCCGAACAGGGCTTTGATGACGTTTACAGCCTCGATGGCGGCTACAGCGCCTGGGCGATGGCCAACCTGTGATGGAATTCGGCCGCCTGCCTAATCCCCGCGCCGCGCAGGCACTGGTGGATTACCTCAAAAGCCAGGGCATTGAATGTCATCAGACATTCCTCGATGACGTGGTGGTGCTGAGCGTGGTCAGCGCCAGCGATTTAAGCGCGGCGCAGGCCGAGTTTGCCCGTTTCCGGCAAAACCCGCTGGATGAAAAATACCTGGCCGCCTCCTGGGAGTCCGGTACTACCTCATCCCATCTCGATTACGGCGCGCCGGGCTTGTCACTCTTAAGCCGCTTTATCACAGGCGCGGGCCCACTGACGCTGGTGATTTTTGCGCTTTGCGTGCTGGTTTACGCCGCACTGAATCTTGGTTTTGGCGACCAAACCTTTGCGCTGCTGAGCTTTTTTGGCGCAACCGGCACCTTTCAGGCCAGCGAGCTGTGGCGGGTGTTTACCCCCACGCTGCTGCACTTCTCACTGATGCACATCAGCTTTAACCTGCTGTGGTGGTGGTTTCTCGGTGGCCGGATTGAAACCCGCATCGGTACCAAACCGCTGCTTATCTTGCTGTTGGTGGCAGGCACTGTGCCCAATATTGCCCAGTATTTCTTAACCGGCCCCAATTTTGGCGGCTTGTCCGGGGTGGTGTATGCCGTTGCTGGTTACAGCTGGCTGATGGGCGTGCGTAAACCGTCGGCCGGGATCAGCCTGCCTGCCAGTTACATGGGCTTTATGGTGCTGTGGATGGTACTCGGCTTTTTTGATGTGCTCGGCCTGTCGATGGCCAATGCCGCCCACCTCGGCGGTTTGATGGTCGGCCTGCTGCAAGCCCTGTGGGACAGCCGCAAAACAAGGTAACGCCGCTGGTACAGTGCATCGCATCAGCGCCAGCGGCTTTTTAACTGCTGCCGCCTTATGCCAGCGCCAGCACCTTATTCACCAGCTTTTCGATACCTGAGTGCGCCTCGGCAATGCTGCCGGCCAGCATGTACGCTGGGGTGCTCACCACCTTATTGGCTTCATCGACGATAATCTCATCGACCTGCGCATCTTTATGCTCACCGCCCATGGCGCAGAAGGCCTCGCCCGTGCCCTTGTCAGTACCTATGGTGCCGATGGCGCCTTTACCGTAGAGCTTGGGGATCATCACAGGGGCGATACAGATAAAGCCCACCGGCTTTTTGGCCAGCGCAAACTCGCTGATAAAGTCGCGCACCTCGGCGGATACCTCGCAGTCGGCACCAACAAGGGCAAAGTTGCACAGATTT
Organism: Shewanella jiangmenensis; assembly: GCF_018596335.1. GTDB lineage: Bacteria > Pseudomonadota > Gammaproteobacteria > Enterobacterales > Shewanellaceae > Shewanella > Shewanella jiangmenensis. The sequence goes on from NZ_JAHEPS010000008.1 coordinate 97,897, forward strand.
TTGGCTGCGCCAAAGCCGCCTGGGATGATAAGTGCATCAAAATCAGCAATTTTCAGCGCTGTGGTAGGCTTGATATTGCCTCGGGCAATACGGGCCGCTTCCACCAGCACGTTACGCTTTTCGGTTTGCGCCACTTCACCGGTCAGGTGATTGACCACGTGCAATTGGTCGATATCCGGGGCGAAACACTGGTACGAGGCACCGGCTCTGGACAGGCCAAGCAGGGTCAGTACGGCCTCATGAATTTCGCTGCCATCGAACACTCCGCAGCCCGCCAGCAAAACAGCTACATTCTTCATAAAAAATTCCTTTCTTATGTAATTTGGTTTTAACGAGTCAGACACATATTGGTTGATCTGATTAAAAATCGTGCTAAGTTATTTCATCACCTTCGGCAAGGCACAGGAAGTAGCATCGCTTGCTGAAGGCAGAAAAACAACCAACAAAAGAATCCACAGATCAGGAAGATTTAACGGAATTGCCAAGCGCCTCACAGAAAGAGGCAAAAACAACAATAATCAACAACTTAACAAACTGCCCTTCAGCCTTATCGAAAGACATTCCAACTTGTTGATCTTTTAGCTCACAGACTTATCCACAGGCCGTGAGCCCTTTGCTGTGGCCGATTTTCCCTATCTGTGGCATGCTAAGCCCCCAAGAATCCATGGACTGTCGAAGCCGAATCTATGCCTGAAATAGCCAGCAACCCGCTCATCCTTGTGGATGGCTCTTCCTATCTTTACCGCGCCTATTATGCCCCGCCGCACCTGACCAATTCCAAAGGTGAAGCCACTGGTGCCGTGTATGGCGTGGTCAACATGCTGCGAAGCCTGATGTCGCGCTTTGCGCCGACCCAGATGGCGGTGGTATTTGATGCCAAGGGCCCGACCTTCCGCAACGAGATGTTTGCCGACTACAAGGCGCACCGCCCGCCCATGCCCGATGACCTGCGCAGCCAAATCGCGCCGCTGCACCGCATCATCAGGGCGCTGGGCTTACCGCTTATCAGCATTTCCGGTGTCGAAGCCGACGATGTGATTGGCACCATCGCAGTGCAGGCCGCCGCCGAAGGTCGCAAGGTGCTTATCAGCACCGGCGACAAAGACATGGCACAGCTGGTGAATGAACACATCACGCTTATCAACACCATGACCGACACCATACTCGGCCCCGAAGAAGTGGCCACCAAGTTTGGCGTGGGGCCAGAGCTGATTATCGACTTGCTGGCGATGATGGGCGATAAAGCCGATAACATTCCGGGCCTGCCAGGCGTGGGAGAAAAGACTGCGCTGGCGATGCTCACCGGCGCAGGCGGCGTGACCAAATTGCTTGCCGAGCCAGACTGCGTCACCGACCTTGGCTTTCGCGGCGCCAAAACCATGGCCGCCAAAATCCGTGACAACGCCGAGATGCTGGAGCTGTCATACCAACTCGCCACCATCAAAACCGACGTTGAGCTTGAGCAGGACTGGCATTCACTGACTCTGGCCGAGCCCAATCGCGACGAGCTGATCGCCTGTTACGGCGAAATGGAATTCAAACGCTGGCTCGCCGAAGTGCTCGACAACAAGTCGCCACTTGGCCAAAAGCCGGCAGCGGTGATAGCAGAAGAAACCACTGAAGCGCCGGCCATTGCGGCACCGGTGACAACCGATTACCAGACTCTGCTGACTGACGCTGAGCTGGATACCTGGCTTGAGAAGCTCGGCAAGGCCGAACTGTTTGCGGTGGATACCGAAACCACCAGCCTTGACTATATGCAGGCCGAATTGGTTGGGCTGTCGTTTGCCATTGAACCCGGCATCGCCGCCTATTTGCCACTTGGGCACGACTACCCCGGTGCCCCCGAGCAGCTGCCCCGCGAAGCAACACTCGCCAAACTGAAGCCTATTCTTGAAAACCCCGCTATCAAAAAAGTGGGCCAGAACCTCAAGTACGACATCAGCGTACTGGCGAACGCGGGCATCCAGCTTAAAGGCGTCGCCTTCGATACCATGCTGGAGTCCTACGTATTCAACTCGGTCGCGAGCCGCCACGACATGGATGGCCTGGCACTCAAGTACCTGGGCCACAAGAACATTGCCTTTGAAGACATCGCCGGCAAAGGTGCCAAGCAGCTTACCTTCAATCAAATTGCCCTCGAGCAGGCGGCACCCTATGCCGCCGAAGATGCCGACATCACCTTACGACTGCACCAGCACCTGTGGCCACGCTTAAGCAAAGAGCAAGGGCTCGAGTCAGTGTTTACCGAGCTTGAGTTGCCGCTGATTGATGTACTGTCCGACATTGAGCGGCGCGGCGTACTCATCGACAGCATGTTGCTCGGTCAGCAAAGCGATGAGCTGGCGCGCAAAATTGATGAGCTGGAAAAGAAAGCCCACGACATTGCCGGTGAGCCGTTCAACCTCGCCTCCACCAAGCAATTGCAGGAGCTGTTTTTTGATAAGCTCGGATACCCTGTACTGAAAAAGACCCCCAAGGGCGCGCCGTCCACCGCCGAAGAAGTGCTGGTCGAACTCGCGCTGGATTACCCGCTGCCCAAGGTTATCCTCGAGCACCGTAGCCTGACCAAGCTTAAGAGTACTTATACCGACAAGCTGCCACTGATGATCAACGGCCGCACAGGTCGGGTGCACACCAGTTATCATCAGGCCAACGCCGCCACCGGCCGCTTGTCATCCAGCGACCCGAACCTGCAGAACATTCCTATCCGCACCGAAGAAGGCCGCCGCATCCGTCAGGCCTTTGTCGCCCCCGAAGGCAAACGCATTCTCGCGGCCGACTACTCGCAGATTGAACTCAGGATCATGGCGCACCTGTCTCAGGATGATGGCCTGCTGCGTGCCTTTGCCGAAGGTAAAGACATTCACCGCGCCACCGCCGCCGAAGTATTTGATGTGGCGTTTGAAACCGTGACCACAGAGCAGCGCCGCCGCGCCAAGGCGGTGAACTTTGGCCTGATTTACGGCATGTCGGCCTTCGGTCTGGCGCGCCAGCTGGATATTCCCCGCAATGAGGCCCAAAGCTACATAGACACTTACTTCAAGCGTTATCCGGGCGTACTCAAGTACATGGAAGAAACCCGCGCCATGGCGTCAGAGCAGGGTTATGTCAGCACCCTGTTTGGCCGCCGTCTGTATCTGCCGGAAATTCGCGACCGTAACGCCATGCGCCGTCAGGCCGCCGAACGTGCCGCCATCAACGCACCGATGCAGGGCACAGCCGCCGACATCATCAAAAAGGCGATGATAGCCATTCAGCACTGGATTAAGACTGAGACCACAGGCGAAATCCAGATGATCATGCAGGTACACGACGAACTGGTGTTTGAAGTGGACGCAGACAAGGCCGACATACTCAAAGACAAGGTGTGTGCACTGATGGCCGGCGCAGCTAATCTGGATGTGCCACTGCTTGCCGAAGCCGGACTTGGCGATAACTGGGATCAGGCACACTGATACCTGCTGGCGCTGAGCACAAGTGCACAGCACCCTGTTAGCTTTGCGTTTTGCTGCAGAGCGATATGAGTGCGATAAAAGTGAAATAAGAGTGCGACAAAAAAGAGAAGGGCCCCTCGGGGCCTTTTTTTGTTGCTAAGCTCTTGAATGCCTTGGAGCCCGAATGCTGAAAATGCCTAAGCCGGCAAGGACAAGCAGCTGAGCCACTGACATCAAGCGCTCGGCAGAGAAAGGCAGATGTCTGAATAAACCGAAGGATCCAAGTGCCTAACCAAGCGCGCCTGAATTCAGGCATCTGAGTCCAAGCATCTGGAGCAAACACTTGAGTCCGAGCACCTTAGTCCAAGCGCCCGAGTCCAAACATCTGGACCAAGCACTTGAGTCCAAGCACCTGAGTCCAAACATCTGGACCAAGCACTTGAGTCCAAGCATCTGAGTCCAAGCGCCTGGACCAGGGACCTCAACCAATTAGTGCGCTCAAACGCATGACGTTTCGGTTTAAAGCTCCTGCCTGCCGTACGGATTTTCACCAACCCAGATGCCGGATTTACCGAACAATCCACCAAAAACAGCCTTTAGCCACACGGTGCCGAGTAAAAACTCAAACCGTTACCAATTGATCAGAAAAATTCTTGATAGTCGACAATGATCACTTAACCCATTGATATGAAATCTTAGTTGGTAATTTTACAACCAAAACAGGCGGATTTTTGAGCCAATCTGGCGCGATCCGGGTCACATTATTGTCTCTTTTTCAAAAAAACTGTTTTCATATTTTCGCCGATTGGGGTATTATTCTCGGCGTAGGGTACAGAGGTTAAGATGTTCTATCTTTCAGACCTTTATTTCACTTGATAGTGATGCCAAATTATGGCGCCCCAGCATCCTGTATGCTGGGGCTTTTTTTATGCCCTGAAAAAATTTTAGAGCTTTTACTTTAATTCAACACAAAGACCGGATAAGATGTGTTCATTGAGAGCCATCGAAGCAGTTTGGTGGTACTTGAGTCTTGTTGAATTTTTTAGCTTCTCCCCAAAGAGCTAAGACTTTGCGCCGATGGCTTGTCCGTCGGCGTTTTTTTATGCTTTTTTGACCAGAAAACGCTTCGCTATCGCCCGCCAATGTTTTGCTGCCGAAGTTAACCGGCGCTGTTGCGAAAACCCTTTCGATATCACCTGAACTGTTGCAGCTACGCTCGCTTTATCTCATTGGTCTAAGAGTCACTTGGCCTAATCTCACTCACCCGCGCTTAGATTCACGCCTTGGATTCGCGGCTTTGATTCGTGGCTGAGATTCACGGCTTTGTTTCTAAGCTCCGCTCTGGCCCATTCTTCTGCGCTTAGCAACCATACCGAGCCAAGTCAGCGTGGAACACGCTGTCATGGCAATCCTTCAGCAGGCGCTCAGAAACACGCACAGAAAAACGCAGAGAAAAGGCGCGGCTTATGAATACACCGAGAGAAATAGCGCCCATAAAAAAGCGCCGCAATTGCGACGCTTTAATTAAATCGAGCCGTTCTCAAAAATCGCCATTTCTTGAAAACAACTTTCAAGATAATGACTTACAAGGAGAATGACTTACTCAGCCTTGCCTTCGGCGATTTGGTCATTGAGCCAGTCGGGGTTGCACCAGGCTTCGAGAATAGACAGCACCTTGGGTTTGCCGGTGCCCTTCAGCGCCGAAAACGACTCCACCGCGACCCAGTCGCCAAACTCGGCCAGCTCTTTACGGACCGTGTTAACTGTCTTCATTTTTTCGCTCTGGCTCAGCTTGTCTGACTTGGTGAGCAGCGCCAGCACCGGAATTTGGCTCGCCACCGACCATTCAATCATCTGCCGATCCAAATCTTTGAGCGGATGACGAATGTCCATCAGCACCACCACGCCACTGAGACACTCGCGCTTTTGCAGATACTCACCGAGGGCATTCTGCCATTTACGCTTCATCTCCAGCGGCACTTTGGCAAAGCCGTAGCCTGGCAAATCCACCAGACGGCGATGTTCATCCAGCTCGAATACGTTAATCAGCTGGGTACGGCCCGGGGTCTTACTGGTACGCGCCAGGTTTTTTTGTTCAGTCAAGGCATTGAGTGCGCTCGATTTACCGGCATTGGAGCGGCCGGCAAAGGCAATTTCAACCCCCACATCACCCGGCAGATGCTTGTCCAGATGGGCGATATCCGGTGCGCTGATCAAAAACTTGGTTTGGCGAAAATCGATACGTGTTTGGCTCACTCTGGACTCCGGAAATTTGTCAGGGTTGGGCAGAATTTGTCGAAGAATTGCTTACTTTTGCACGTTTTCGTGTAAAATATTGCCCCGATCACATTACGCTATATTACCACGCTTGCGGGCCAGGCCGGTAAGCTCGGGACAATAATCTTAACAAGAAGTTGGAACGCTATGAAAAAGTTAGCTCTTGCGCTGTCTGTTCTCGCTGCTATGTCTACCACTGCTATGGCTGAAGGTAATGCGGCTGCGGGTCAATCCAAAGCGGCTCTGTGCGTTGCCTGTCACGGCGCCGACGGCAACAGCATGATCGACATGTACCCCAAGCTCGCCGGTCAACACGCCAAATATCTGGAAAAGCAACTGCATGATTTCCAGAACGCCATGAAAACCGGCGGCAAAGAAGGCCGTATGGATCCTATCATGGGTGGCATGGTCATGACCCTGAATGAACAGGACATGGCTGATCTGGCTGCATTCTTCGCCAGCCAAACCCAAACCCACGCTCCGGTAGCCGACGTTCCGGCCCTGGGTGAGCAGCTGTACAAAGGCGGCGACATGTCTCGCGGCATCACAGCTTGCGTAGCCTGTCACGGCCCTAACGGTAAAGGTACTGAGCAAGCCGGCTTCCCAATGGTTGCTGGCCAGCACGCCAACTACATCAAGATCCAGCTGACCAAGTTCCGCGACAAAGCCCGTACCAACGATCTGAACGGTATGATGCAGGACGTTGCCAAGAAACTGACCGACGCTGACATCGAAGCCCTGTCCAAGTACATGGCTAACCTGCAGTAATTCGCAGGGATGAGAGAAGGGTGGCCTGGTGTCGCCCTTTTTTACACCCCGAAGTTGACGTTTACGTCAACTGATTATATTTTTACTTGACACTGATCACGCTTTTCGGTTTAATTGCCCACGTACCGCAACAAACCCATCTGTATGAACAAAAATCACGCTAACAACATACAGGTTATGGTACGGTTTACATTCAAGATAAAAGAATAAAGTTAATCAATAACAATAATATCGCTGCACCCACTCGCAAATAATAATAACGAGTAGTGATTTCGGTCTGAAATCCGGGGCAAATCAAATAAGGGAACGCCGATTTTGGCACTTTGCTGTTTAGCACTCCCCTTAAAACTTCAGGGATACTCAACCAACAGGATTCTGTACTTTGTACAGATAAGCAACGGAAGCTCTATGCTTTGGATGCACCGGCTGGATGCTGTTATCACCGGAAGGTACATGAAACACGGATGGTTGCCTTAACGTCAATGAAGACGGGTTGGATAGGGATGTGTCGCGAGACCATCTACGGAAACTGTCGTCAGGATGGCGTCAGAATGAAAGAAAGTGTCTGGAAGACCGAAAACGAGAAATTTCCGCAAGGAAAGCAGTAAAAAAAAGACGGATCTGACCGGGAAAGTCACATAGCAAGTAAGGATACTTGGAATCAGGATAAGGTGCTAAGGCACCGATGTTAGGCGGCAGGCAACTGCCGCCTTTTTTCTTTTGTGCATGATATACTGCCACGCAAGTCCGGCACTAACCTTCGGTAATCCCATTCTCAATGCGACGGTGTCCCCTGTGTCTTAAGCTGGAAACCCGGCTGTTTTTTCAGGACAGGAAGCGCAGCTTTCACGTCTGCAGCCATTGTGCATTGGTGTTTGCCGATGGTGCCAGCCACCTGCCCTCCAATGCCATCCGCCAACGTTATGGCCGCGGTGGCAGCTTAGAGAACCAGCGTCAGTTGCCCCAGTTTATTTTGCCCTTGCTGCAGGAATTGCAGGCGCAGGGCCATAATCAGCTCAAAGGGCTTAACTATGGCCGGGTGCTGGACCAATCAAGCCTTGCCCACATCCAGGCTACTGGCCATGAATTGTGGCAATACGACCCCTTTATGGCGCCGGACGGTGAATCGCTGCAGCACAGTTACGACTTTATCTGCTGCTTTCGGGTGTTTGAGCACTTCGGCGCGCCCCACCGCGAATGGCAGCTGTTTACCCGCCTGTTAAAACCGGGCGGATATCTGGCCATGAGCACCCGCATGCTGAGCGATCCGCAGCGGTTTAACAAATGGCACCACAAAAACAATCTGGCCCATGTGAGCTTTCCCGGTAAAGCCACCTTCGAATATCTCGCCTCGGCCAGCGGCTTTCGGCTAATATTTGCCGAAAACGACTGCATTCTGATGCAAAAACCATCGGGATCTGCTATAAAACGCGACCCCAACACTGACCCGGCCGTTTAAACCGGGTTGTACCAGGTTATTCCGGAGTTAATACAAGCCATGACCCGTATCAAGAAGTCACGCAAGGCACCCTCCAGCGCCCCTCAACAAGCGCCTCGGACACCCAAGTCAGAGCGCGTGTCCTCAACGAAAAAACGCGACACAGGCAATAAGTCCGGCAGCCGTCAGAATCCGGGTAAAGACAAACAGGGTTCTTCAGGCCAAAAGGCCAATAAGGACCCACGCCACGGCAGCAAAAAGCCGATAGCGTTGCAGCTTGCGCCGCAGGCGAAAACCGAGCCAAAAGTGGCCAAGCCCAAGCAGCCAAAGCTGAGTGATGAGCAGTTGCTGCTGCAACTCGAAGAAGATCCACGCCTGAACCAGCTGCTGGACCGTCTCGAAGAAGGCCGCGTGCTGGGCGCCGAAGATCAGCGCTGGCTCGATGAGCAGCTCGCGACAATCGAAGCCCTGATGGACAAGCTTGGCATCAGCGACTTCGATGAAGCCGACGTCGACTACGACGACGATGATGAAGAAGCGCTGCTGAAGAAATTCGAATCCGGCGCCGATGTGCTCAAACAATACCAGGACAAAGACTGATAGGGAGCCGGCATGTCCCAAGCCCTGATCATAGTAGCGGTACTGATAGTATTGGCGCTGGCAGTTTATGCCGCGTCACTGCTGTGGCAGCTGAAAAAGCAAACCGAGGCGCGCGCCAAAGCGCAGGCCGAGCAGAAAGCTGTCGCCGATGCCCGCCGCGAATCGATATTTGAAGATATTCGCTACATTGCCCACGCCATGTTGGAAGACAGATGTGAAGTCTCCGAAGGCGTGGTACGGATTGCCCGGCTGTTCGAAGCACTGTCACTCAGTGAGCGGGTCAGCGGCGACTATCCGGCGCTGTTCAAGCACTTTGAGCGCATTCGCAACCATCCGATTATGGAAGAGCGTAAGGCGCTGCCAAAGCAGGAGCGGATGCGGTTTGACTTCGAGCGGATGAAATCCGAATCCGAACTGACTGACGCCATACTGGACGACGCCAAGCGATTGAAAGAGTTTAAACTTTCAAGCTGTCACTGATGGGCTGTCACTGACAGGCAGCCAGATGCCGGATACACAAAAGGGCGCTATGCGCCCTTTTTGTTTGTCTGAAGCAGATAAAACGCCATCTTATTTCACCCGCTGACCATCCTTAATCACCAGCTGCACATTCTCAAGCAGGCTGATATTTTCCAGCGGATTACCCTTCACACCCACCAAGTCGGCAAGCTGCCCTGCCTTAATGGAGCCAAGCTCGCTCTGCCCCAGCACTGAGGCTGCCACCGAGGTAGCCGACTGAATAGCCGCCATTTCCGGCATGCCCGCCTGCACCATAAGAGTGAATTCACGGCCGTTTTTGCCATGCTCGAACACCCCGGCATCGGTACCAAAGGCGATGGTCACGCCCGCTTTATAGGCCTTGGCAAAGGTATCCTGAATTTTGGGGCCGATTTTCGCCGCCTTGGGGCGCACCAGCTCGGGAAAGAAGCCGTCAATCTTGGCCTTGTCGGCCACGTACTCGCCCGCAGTCAGGGTTGGCACCAGCGCCACGCCGTTTTTCTTCATCAGCGCAAACAGCTCTTCATCCATGTAAGTGCCGTGCTCTATGGTGTTGACCCCGGCGAGAATAGCGCGCTTCATGCCTTCTTTGCCGTGGGCATGTACCGCCACCTTAAAACCGTAGTCTTTGGCGGCGGCGACTATGGCGGTGAGTTCCTCATCGGTAAACTGCGGGTTTTCACCGCTCTTGGCCACCGACAACACCCCGCCGGTGGCGGTGATCTTGATAAGGTCGGAACCGTCTTTATAGCGCTGGCGCACGGCCTTGTAGGCCTCGGCCGCACCGTTTATTACCCCTTCTTTTGGCCCCGGGTCACCCATCAGCTCGTGATTACGGCCATTGGTCTTATCGGCGTGGCCGCCGGTGGTGGCAATGCTGGTGCCGGCAGTAAAAATCCGCGGCCCCTCGACCCAGCCCTTGTTTATGGCGTTACGCAGCGCGATGGAGCCAAGCCCGGCATCGCCCAAGTCCCGCACCGTGGTAAAGCCCGCATTCAGGGTGAGTTTGCCGTACATCACGCCGCGCAGTGCCACATCGGCCGGGTTCAGGGTATAGGGTTCGAGGTAAGCGTCTTTACTGCCCTGAAACGTCAGGTGGGTGTGCATATCGATAAAGCCGGGCATCAGGGTGCCATCGCGCCAATCGATTACTGTATCGCCCTCGCCCGGTGCGCGAAAACCCCGCTCGATAGCCTGAATGCGATTGCCGTCCAGCACGACTGTAGCCTCGGTCACGGCCTTGGCCGAGACCCCATCAACCACGGTGCCCGCATGGATGAGGGTCAGTGCGTGAGCGTTGGCACATAACGCCCACAAACTGACAGACAAGAGGGTCTTTTTCATGGATATTCCTTCCCCTGTGACGAAATTTACAACCTGGATCAAGGTTCTTTGGCCGAAAAGGCCTCATACTTCGCCCATTGCTAAATTACCGGAGGACACGACTTGAAGCAGCCCACTACCATCAGCTGGGATCAGTCGATGATCGAGAAATACAACTACAGCGGTCCCCGTTACACCTCGTATCCAACGGCGCTGGAATTCAACGACGGCTTTACCGAGCAAGATCTGCTGAGTGCCATTGAGCACAGCAAGAGCGACAAACTGTCACTCTATATTCACATTCCCTTCTGTGCCAAGCTTTGTTACTACTGTGGTTGTAACAAGGTCATCACCCGCCACGCCCATAAGGCTGATCAGTACATCGAATATCTGGCGAGTGAAATCTTAAGCCGGGCCCCGCTGTTCAAGGGCTATACCGTGACCCAGATGCACTGGGGCGGCGGCACGCCGACCTTCCTGAGCCCTGCTCAAATTCTGCGTCTGACCAAGCTTTTGAAGGACAACTTCAACTTTTCCGCCGAAGGCGAGTTCTCCATTGAAGTTGACCCGCGTGAAATTGAGCTGACCATGCTCGATACTCTCAAAGAAGCCGGATTCAACCGTATTTCCATCGGGGTGCAGGACTTCAATAAGCAGGTTCAGGAAGCGGTAAACCGCCCGCAGGACGAGCAGTTTATTTTCGACCTGATTGGCAAGGCCAAGGCCATGGGTTTCGAATCTACCAACGTGGATTTGATTTACGGCCTGCCACATCAAACGCCAGAAAGCTTCGCCGAGACCATCCAGCGTATTCTCGATTTGTCGCCAGACCGCCTGTCGGTGTTCAACTACGCCCACCTGCCTGCGCGCTTTGCCGCCCAGCGCAAAATTAAGGACGAAGATCTGCCATCACCGCAGCAGAAGCTGGAAATCCTGCACCAGACCATCGAGACCCTGGTCGGCGCCGGTTATCAGTACATCGGCATGGATCACTTCGCCAAGCCAGACGACGAGCTCGCCAAGCTGCAACGCGCCGGCAAGCTGCACCGCAACTTCCAGGGCTACACCACCCAGGAAGAATGCGACCTGCTGGGCCTGGGTGTATCGTCCATCAGCCAGATTGGCGACTGCTACGCCCAGAACCAGAAAGATATCCGCCCCTACTACGAAGCCATCGACGACCATGGTCATGCGCTGTGGAAGGGCTGCAAGCTCAATCACGACGACGAAATCCGCCGCGTGGTGATTAAGCAGCTGATCTGTCACTTCGATTTGGATATGGCTGTTATCGATGAGAAGTTTGGCTTTACCTTCGAAGACTACTTCGCCCAGGATTTAAAGCTGCTGCAAACCTTTATCGACGACAAGCTGGTGACCATAGAAAACCGCCGCATCCATGTGTCTGATACAGGCCGCCTGCTTATTCGTAACATCTGCATGTGCTTCGACGTGTACTTCCGCGAGAAGGCCCGTCAGCAGCAGTTCTCACGGGTGATTTAAGCTTCAGGCTGCATCAGCCAACAAAAAACCGGCCACTGGGCCGGTTTTTTTATCAGCTTAATCGCTTACATCAGGCTTTGGCGGCGTACAGCGCTTTACGCTCTGAGTCAGAGATAAACGCCATCTCCACGCCATTGGCCTGCAGTTTGGCAAGCTCGGCGGCGCTGAAGCCCATCTCGTTATGGGCAAGGGCGTACTCGTGTTTGATGTCGATATTGCTCACACCCGGGTCGTCTGTGTTGAGGCACACCAGCACACCGGCATCCACGAAGGTGCGCAGCGGATGTTCAGCCAGCGACTTCACGGTGGAGGTTTGCAGGTTGGAGGTGGGGCAAGACTCGATACCAATGCGGTGCTTGGCCAGGTATTCCATCAGCTTGGGATCCTGAACCGCCTTCACGCCATGACCGATACGGGTAGCGCCCAGCTCCTGAATCGCCTGCCACATGCTTTCGGCACCGGCGGCCTCACCGGCGTGCACGGTAATGTTAAGCCCCGAGTCACGGGCGCGCTTGAAGTGATCGTTAAACAGGTTCCCCGGGAAGCCCAGCTCGTCACCGGCCAGGTCGATGGCCACCAGCTTGTCGCGATGGGCGAGCAGGCCATTCAGTTCGGCACTGCAGGCATCCACACCAAAGGAGCGGGACATGATACCAATCAGGTTAATCTTCACCTGTGGATGGTCTTTAAGCCCTTGATTCACGCCATCAATCACGGCTTCCACCACGCCTTCAATCGGCAGTTTGTGGTTCATCGCCATGTAGTAAGGGCTGAAACGCAGCTCGGCATAATCAAGGCCTGACAGCGCCGCATCGGCTACGTTTTCGCGGGCAACACGCTGCACTGCATCCAGATCGGCAAGTACGGCCACCATCCAGTCGAGTTTCTTCAAAAACGCGACCAGGCTGGTTTCCTTACCCTGAATTTGTACGAAAGGTGCCAGAGTCTCCAACGAATCCGCCGGCAAGGCGATACCGTGTTGATGACCCAGCTCCCAAATGGTTTGCACCCGGACGTTGCCGTCAAGATGCCGGTGGAGATCCACCAATGGAATCTTGTTATCTATCATAGTTAACCCCTGTTTGAATGCCCCGCCAACTGATTATGTTTTCTAGGTCTTGGGCAGACTCCAAGTTTAACACGCAAATTCGCTGTCTATTCCGACTAATCATCAATCTGCTCTCAAAATCAACAATTTCTCACAAAGTCAGCGGGTAAACTTTTGCCATTCGGACTGGAAAGGTGATGTGAGTCAGGCATAATCCCAGCGTGGAAAACTTAAAATTACAAGGAATCGGCATGCACAAGCTCTTCAAACCCACTCTGCTGGTTATCGCCGTTGGCGGCATCTTATCCGGCTGTAACGTCACTACCACCGCCAGTGACGCCTACAAATACAGTTACGACGCCAGCCGCCCGGCGCAAACTGCCGAGCCACAGAGCCAAGCAGCCGAAACCACCGCCAAGGTGGCACCGCTTGATAAAAATCTGCAAAGCATCATAGACAAGGCCTGGGCGCTTGAAGTTGAAATCAGCCCGGGCCTCGCCGCCAGCAAAGGCGATAAAGCCGCCGCCCGCAAGCTGCCGGATCTGTCACCCGAGCGCCTGGCCCAAACCCAGCTGAAGCGTCAGGAGCTACTCGCCTCCCTGACCGCGCTGGACCGCAGCAAGCTTTCCAAAGAAGACCGCATCAACGCCGACATTCTGCAGGGTCAAATCCAGAACGAAGTCGACATGTATGAGTTTAAAGACCACTACATGCCCATCTCGTCCGAAGGCGGATTCCACGCCTACATCGCCTCCATGGCCAAGGGCAGCTTCAAGACCCGCGAAGATTACGACAACTATCTGGCCAAGCTCGACGCCCTGCCCCAGTATTTTGCCCAGCAAACCTTCTGGCTGCGTCAGGGGCTCGCCAGCGGCATCACGCCACCCAAGGTAACGCTCAACGGCTTTGAAGACAGCATCAGCGCCTTTATGGTGCCGGTGGAGCAAAGCAGCTACTTCGAGCCGTTCAAGCAGTTTCCGGCAAGCTTCAGCGCCGCCGACAAAGCCGAGCTGACCAAAGCCGGTCGTAAAGCCGTGGCCGACAAGGTACTGCCCCAGTATCAGGCCTTCTATGACTTTATGACCACCGAATACATGCCGAATGCGCGCGAGACCATTGCCGCCTACGACATGCCAAACGGCAACGCCTTTTACGAAAACCGGGTGCGCTACTACACCACGCTGGACATGACCTCAGACGAAGTGCATCAGCTGGGCCTCAAAGAAGTGGCCCGCATCCGCGCCGAAATGGAAGAGGTCATCAAGAGCACCGGCTTTAAGGGCAGCTTCGATGAATTCCTGCACTTTTTGCGTACCGACCCGCGCTTCTACGCCACTACCCCCGAGCAGCTGTTGAAGGAAGCGGCCTACATCGCCAAGAAGGCCGATGCCATGCTGCCCAAGTTCTTTGGCAAGCTGCCGCGTCAGCCCTACGGCATCGAGCCGGTACCGGCAGAGATTGCGCCCAAGTACACCACAGGCCGCTACTCGGGCTCCTCCAGCCCCGATAAAGCCGGTTATTACTGGGTCAACACCTATGCACTCGACAAGCGCCCGCTGTACGAAATGGAAGCCCTGACCCTGCACGAGGCTGTGCCCGGTCATCACCTGCAAATCGCCCTCAATCAGGAGCTGGATAAACTGCCGGACTTTCGCCGTTACAGCTATATCTCCGCCTTCGGCGAAGGCTGGGGTCTGTACAGCGAGTATCTCGGGCTCGAAGGCGGCTTCTACACCGACCCTTACAGCAACTTTGGCCGCCTGACTTACGAGATGTGGCGCGCCGCCCGTCTGGTGGTGGATACAGGCATGCACGCCAAGGGCTGGAGCCGTCAGCAAGCCATCGACTTTATGGCCGGAAACACGGCGCTGTCGCTGCATAACGTCAACACCGAAATTGACCGCTACATCTCCTGGCCGGGTCAGGCGGTGTCGTACAAGATTGGCGAGCTGACCATCAAGCGTCTGCGCGCCAAGGCCGAGGCGGCGCTGGGCGATAAATTTGATATCCGCGCCTTCCACGACGCGGTGCTGGCCCACGGCAGTGTGCCCTTGTCGGTGCTGGAGCAGCAAATCGATGACTTTATTGCTACCGCCAAGGCAGGCTAAGCGCGCCAGTTTGGGTTAGTCTTAGCAGACAAACCGAAAGCCGGGGCTATGGCCCCGGCAATTTCGGCGACACCTGATGTTAAACTTGAAAAGCAAAACAACGTGTTAAAAAAATCCCTTATCGTCGCCCCCGCCCAGCAAGCGCTGTTTGACCGCTGCGAGCTTGGCACTCTGGATACAGCCCCCGGCATCCACATCGCCTGGATGGCCCTGGAGCACCCGAGCCCCAAGGGCAGCATCGTCTTTTCCAACGGCCGTATCGAAGCCTTTATCAAGTATCTGGAGCTGTATCAGGCGTTTTATGATGCCGGCTACAGCGTCTATGCCCTCGACCATCGCGGTCAGGGGCTTTCGACCCGGGTCTGCGCCAACCCGCACATGGGCCACGTGGCAAAGTTTGATGATTACATCAGCGACCTGAGTGCCTTTATCAACGAAGTGGTGCGCTCAAGGGCAACAGCGCCGCTGTTTATGGCCGGTCATTCCATGGGCGGTGCCATCGGCACCCTCTATTTGCAGCAGCATCCGGGGCTGTTCAAGGCGGCCTGTTTTTCGGCGCCCATGTATGGCATATGCCTGCCGATGAACAAGGTGTTTATCCGCTGGCTGGCGCACAAACTCGACGCCGCCGCCAAGGGCGGCGCCAACTACATTCTCGGCGGCAAGGACTACACGCCCGTGCCCTTTGCCAAAAATGAGCTGACCAAGAGCGAAGCGCGCTATCAGGCGTATCGGGAGCTGTATCAGGCCAATCCACGGCTGCAACTGGGCTCGCCCAGCAACCATTGGCTGCTGGAAGCGCTGGATGCCTGCGATGAAAGCTTGCTGGCGGCGCGGGAGAGTAAAATTCCGCTACTGATTTTGCAGGCGAGTGAAGACACTATCGTGGATAACAAGGCGCAAAACCGCGCGGTCGGCGGTCTGTGTGAGCTCCTGCCGATTGAAGGCGCCCGCCATGAAATTCTGATGGAGCAAGAGGAGCCGCGCAGCAAAGCCATTGCCGCCATGCTGGCGTTTTTTGACAAGGCAAATCGCTGAAGGGATTAATCGCCGGGAGGCGACTCAGGCAGGCATGTCGACCGGGTTATCTGTGTCCGGGCTCACCAACAAGGTGGCCGACATAGGCTTGCCAAGCAAATACCCCTGATAAAACTCGCAGCCCAGCCACTGCAAATGCTGGTGCTGGCTGCGGCTTTCAACGCCCTCGGCCACCACCTGCAATGTCAGGCTGTGGGCCATTTCCACAATCGCCCGCACTATGGCATCACCGGCTTCGGTGCCGATTTTCGCCACGAAGGCGGCATCGAGCTTAAGCCGTGACAAAGGCAGACTCTGCAAATAACTCAGCGACGAATAGCCGGTACCGAAGTCATCGATGGCGATGGAGAAACCCAGCGCCCGCAGCCGCTGCATGCGTTCGCTGATCACCGACAGATTCGACAGCAGCGCGTATTCGGTCAGCTCCAGCTCAATTTGCGACGGCGACACATCGTGGGCTTTAAGCAGTGCAATCAGGCGCTCAACAAAGTCACTCTGGTTGAAGTGGCGGGCACTGATGTTTACCGCCACCGCCGGCATCGGCGTGCCTCTGGCCGCCATGCTCTTGATGGTGCGGCACACTTCCAGCAGCACCCAGTGGCCAATACTGACGACTAGGCCGCAATCTTCCGCCGCCGGAATAAAACGCGCCGGCGAAATTGGCCCGCGCTCGGGGTGATACCAGCGGCACAGGGCTTCGCAGCACACCAGCTCCCCGGCCTGGTTGTAGATAGGCTGAAACACCAGCGACAACTGATTGCGCTCAATGGCGTGGCGCAGCTCGTTTTGCAGCCACAGATTTTCGGTCGCCTTACCTTCAAGCTCGTCGGTGTACAGAGCACAGCCGTTGCGGCCACTGTCTTTGGCGGCGTACATGGCCATGTCGGCACGCTTAAGCAGCTGCGAGGCTTCCAGCGGATGCTGATTGTCGAACAGGCAAATACCGACCGAAGCCGATACGTTAATCTGCTGATCAGCAAGATTAAAGGTGCGCGCCAGCAACTGACGCAGCTCAGACCCGAGCTGCTGCGCCTGATGGGCAGCGGTGGCGCTGTCCTTGGCTAAGTCGAGCACCATAATGGCAAACTCATCGCCACCGAGGCGGGCCACCAGCGCATTGTCGGTAAAAAAGCCCGACAGCCGCGCCGCCACCTGAATAAGCAGCCGGTCACCGTGATGATGGCCGAGGGCATCGTTAATCAGCTTGAAGTTATCCAAATCAATCAGCAGCAGCGCGCCGGTGCGCGCCATGGCGGCGCTGGAGGCCTGCTGGAATTCAAACAGCGCGTCCATCACGGCGCGGCGGTTTGCCAGATTGGTGAGGGCATCGTGGTTGGCCTGATGGGCAATCGCCTGTTGGTTGCGCACATCTTCAGACACATCGCGCTGGCTGCCAATGAGCCGCGCCGGACGACCGTCCGGTTGCCATTCCACCACCATGCCACGGTCCAGCACCCAAATGTAGTGCCCCTGGCGATGGCGCATGCGGTGGCGGCTTTCGTACACATCGCTTTTGCCATTAAGGTAGGACTGCAGCTTTTCCAGTACCTGCGCTTTGTCGTCAGGATGCAGCAGCCGCTCCCATGCGCCGTATTCGGTGCCGATTTCGCCGGGGGCAAACCCCAGCATTAGCTTCCAGCGGTCCGATAAAAACAGCTCATCTGAAGCCAGTTGCCAGTCCCAAATGCCGGTTTGCGAGCCTTCTACCGCAAACAGCCAACGCTGCTCGGCATCGCGCAGCTGCTTTTGCGACCGCTGCAGCCTGGATTCATTCTGGTACAGGTATTCCTGCAAGCGGGCAAGCTCGGTGGAGGCAAAGTCCACGGTGCGGGCCAACGCCTCAGGCTCGCCGCGGCGCGCCAGCCCCAGCAGTTGCCGCAGTGGCCGCACACAAACAAAATGGAACACGATTAAAAACAGGATGATAAATACGGCGCCGCCACCCCAGATCTGCATAAAACGCTGCTCAAGCTGGCCAATAGCGCGGCCGTAGGCACCTGAGAGGTCGTATTCAAGGTAAATCAGG
Organism: Shewanella jiangmenensis; assembly: GCF_018596335.1. Classification (GTDB taxonomy): domain Bacteria; phylum Pseudomonadota; class Gammaproteobacteria; order Enterobacterales; family Shewanellaceae; genus Shewanella; species Shewanella jiangmenensis. The sequence continues at coordinate 115,958 of NZ_JAHEPS010000008.1, forward strand.
TTGATATCGCCGTAGCGCGGAATGCCTTTGTGGCTGAGGGGATAATAGGCCTGAATGGACAGCCGCTGCGGATTGATTTCGACCCAGGGCTTGTCGGCGGTCACGGTTTGCTGATGGCGAAGCACATCATAACCATCAATCACCTGACTGGCGCGGCTGCCCTGCCACACCAGATGGTTGGCGTAGCGAATGTTGCTGGCCGGGTCCACCAGCACCAGCACCATCAAATCCAAGTCGGTCGCCGCCAGCGACACCTCCTGCGAGATGCGCTCCACGTCCTGAACCGCCATGGCATCGGAGACAATATGCTGCAGCCGGAACATCTGGTTGCGCACCTGCGCCAGTTGGTTTTGGGCTACCTGCTGCTGGGTTTCAGATTTCTCATACCAATACTCGGCCACTACCAACATCAGGTAGAGCAGCATCAGGCAAAGAGGCGCCATCAAGGCCAATGACAGTCGCGGCAGTCTCGGCAAACCGGGTTCCGTGTATTTATAGGATTAACCCGGCCTATGCTATCGGTATTCCCTGACTTTGGCAAAATTCCATATACAGCACGGCACTCCATAATTCAGATTAAATTCATGAATAAAAAGTGATTTATCCTTTGGTCTAATCAGATACCAAACGCAGTGTTCTGTATGGAAATGTGTTTCGCGCGCCGCCTCGCCATGAAAAAAGGGCCCGAAGGCCCCTTTTACATTACTTAGCTCATACTTACTGCCGATAAGCACTGAAAAACCGCTCACCAGCTCACGCAAGCCGAGACCAACTTGCCCGGCAATTCCTCAACAGCAGGATCGGTTATCGCTGTCAGCGACCGGACCGTATAGCCATCAGCGACCGAAAGTATCGCAGGCCCCCATGGACGATGCCTTAAAGCCGGTGTCGAACCAGCGCATCCGCTCGGCCGAACTGCCGTGGGTGAATTTTTCCGGCATCACCCGGCCGGTGGCGTTTTTCTGCAGCGTGTCATCGCCAATCGCCTTGGCGGCGGTAATGGCCTCTTCAAAGTCGCCCCGCTCCAGCAAACCCTTACGCTCGGCATCGGCGCCCCAGTATCCGGCAAGACAATCGGCCTGCAGCTCAAGCTTCACCGATAACTTATTGCCCTCAACCTTGCTGCTGCCCTGCTGGGCACGGTGTACTTTGTCGGATATATCCAGCAGATTCTGCACATGGTGCGCCACTTCGTGGGCTATCACATAAGCCTGCGCAAAGTCGCCGCCGGCCTTAAGGTCGGTTTTCATCTGGCGAAAGAACGACAAATCGATATACACCTTCTCATCGGGCGGGCAATAAAACGGCCCCATGGCCGCCTGCCCCATACCACACTGGGTTTGGGTGGCGCCGGTAAACATCACCAGGGTTGGTTCGCGGTATTGCATGCCCTGACTTGTAAACTCGGCGCGCCAGAAGTCTTCGGTTTCGGCCAGAATCACCTTCACAAAGTCGGCTTCGGTCTGATACGCCTTGGTATCACCCTCGGTGGTAATGACCTGTTGCCCCTGCGGCGCCAGCAAGTTAAGCGGGTTTTGCCCCAGCACCAGCATCACTACCACGCCGACCAGCAGCAACATCCGCCCGGTTTTGGTACGCACCAAGCCCAGCAGCAGCGGCAGCATGGATGCGCCTCCGGTGCCGGCCATGGCTGGCTGTTGCCCGCGTCTGTCTTCCACGTTGGAACTTTCCCGTCTGCCTTGCCAGCGCATGCTGTGTCTCCTTCACTGAAATTAACTCATTTTAGCGCCGCCGCCCCCGCCAAAGGCATACGACGAACAGGGGATAAATGGTCCCTTGTGCGTTGCGGCGCGTTATTTAAAGGTGAGATGGCCGCCAAGCCGGAAGCGACTGCCGGGATGCACCAGCCTGGCAAAGCTCACCACGCCCTGACGCGACCAAGTGCGGCGGATGATTTGCAGGCACGGCTCGGCTGCGTCGATTTCAAGACGGCTGCACACCTGTGCCTTGGGGCTGATAGCTTCAATAGTGTGGCGCGCCTCGGTTAGCGGCGCCACCTGTGACAAATACTCGTGCGGTGTCTGGGCGGTGAAATCCTGCTTAAGATATTCGGGAATAAGCTCAGGATTTACAAAGCGCTCTTCAAGTTGCAGCGGCACTCCTTCTTCGCAGTGCACCAGCAGCGAGTAAAACACCTCGCAGCCCTCTTCAAGCCCCAGCGCGATGGCAATCGGCGCGATGGCACGGATGGATTCAAGCTCCAGCACCCGCACGCTGTAGCCGTGGCCACGGGCACGGATTTCATCGGCGATATTACGGATGGACAGCATGCTCGACTGCGACTTAAGCGACGCGACAAAGGTGCCAAGCCCCTGGGAGCGCTCCAGCACCCCGGCGTCCACCAGTTCAGTCAGAGCGCGCCGCGCCGTCATCCGGCTGCAGCCAAATTGCTCCGCGAGTTGGTTCTCCGACGGCACCCGGCTGTTTTCGGCCCATTCACCCGACTCGATATGGCGGCGGATATGGTCTTTGATTTCGGCAAACTTGGCTGTGGTCATGGGCCTTCCTTGATGGGGCAACTGAGCCGGGCACCTGTCTTAGTGACGTATGGTCGGCTATAATCCGAGCTTGTATATACAAGTAGATACTGCTTGGTTTGGCAAAGATCAAGCCGTAACAATAGATTAGTCGGTGCCCGCACTGGTTTTCAGGCGGCGCGCCAACACCCTACCAGCACAGCAGGAGTCAGCATGTCTTGGGATCAGGTTTGGATTGATATCAACATTGCCACCATGGACCCGTCCAGCAACGAGGCCTACGGCGCCATCACCGAGGCGGCGCTGGCAGTAAAGGATGGCAAAATCGCCTGGATAGGCAAACGCGCCGATCTGCCCGAATTTGATGTGCTGGCAACCCCTGTCTATCGCGGCCACGGCGGCTGGCTCACCCCCGGCCTGATTGATGCCCACACCCATCTGGTGTTTGCCGGTAGCCGCGCCAACGAATTTGAACTGCGCCTGCAGGGCGCCAGCTACGAAGACATAGCCCGCGCCGGTGGTGGCATTGTCAGTACCGTAAAGGCCTGCCGCGAAGCCGATGAAGCCGAGCTGTTCGACCTCGCCCGTCGCCGCCTCAATGCGCTCGCCAAAGAAGGCGTGACCACGGTAGAAATCAAATCAGGCTACGGCCTTGATCTCGACACCGAACTTAAGCTGCTGCGGGTCGCCCGCGAACTTGGCAAACATCATCATGTGGATGTAGTTACCACCTTCCTTGGCGCCCATGCGGTGCCGCCCGAATTCAAGGGTCAGGGCGAAGCCGGAACCGAGGCCTATGTCGACTTGGTGGTCAACGAGATGCTGCCTGCCGTAGTGGCCGAGAATCTTGCCGATGCCGCCGACGTGTTCTGCGAAAACATCGCCTTTAACCTCGAGCAGACCGAGCGGGTGCTGAGCGCCGCCAAGGGGCTGGGACTGGATGTTAAACTGCACGCCGAGCAGCTCAGTAACCTTGGCGGCAGTGAACTGGCCGCACGCCTTGGTGCTAAGTCGGTTGACCATATCGAATACCTCGACGAAGCCGGTGTTAAGGCCATCGCCCACAGCGGCACCTGCGCCGTGCTGTTGCCGGGCGCCTTTTACTTCCTGCGCGAAACCAAGCTGCCTCCCATTGATCTTTTGCGTCACTATCAGGTGCCCATGGTGCTCGCCAGCGACTTTAACCCCGGCTCCTCTCCTATTTGCTCGACCCTGCTGATGCTGAACATGGGCTGCACTCTGTTCCGCTTAACGCCGGAAGAAGCACTCGCCGGAGTTACCCGCAACGCCGCCCGCGCCCTTGGCCGCGACCAGCGCGTTGGCGTATTGCGTGAAGGTATGGAGGCCGACTTCTGCCTGTGGCGCATCTCCACCCCGGCGGAATTAGCCTATTCCTACGGCGTGAATCCTCTGGTGGATGTGGTGAAGAGCGGGAAACTTGTTCATCAGTGATGCTGAGGCTCAGTCGCACGCGACTGAACGATAAAGGCCAAACAGTGCTTCAAAGGAGTGATCATGGAATTGTTTGTTTTTGAAATTGAGGACGGTTTAGCGTCCTTTCAGGTAAGCATTGAGTCTGAGTCGGCTGTGGACACCGGCAAAATCAGTGTACTGCCGGAAGATTATGAGGAGGTATTTATTCGGAGAGTCTACGGCTTTCCTGAGTTTATCCCTCACCCTAGCGCAATCCGGAGAACGGCGTCACCGTATGCAATGCACCGCGCGCTGACTAGCTTGAGGTATCAGTTTACGGTAACGTCCCATAGCGATTACATGGCGGTGGAGCGCGAGCATGAAAGGGCGTTTCTGGCTACAATGCCTGTGCATGACCCTTCGCTAGACGAGCATATCTGCTATTGAAGAAAAGCCCCGAATCCGGGGCTTTTTTGTTCAGACTCCGCGGTGCTTTTGAAGCTCATTCATTGCCGCAATCAGCAGGAAGTTAGAGCGGTCTTTATAGGCTGGTTCTTGCGCGACAAGGTTATCAATTTTCTTCAGTACCAAGCTTGGAAGCGTGACGTTTTTCTTTTCTGATCCGCCGAGGTAAGGCGTTAAATCCACTTCGAGCAGCGCCCAATGATGGCCGCGATATTCAGCAAGATGGATCAGCTCATCAATTTCCGACGCTGGCGGCGGGGTCTCCCCTGTATCCGCAAGGGATTCAAGGTGCATTTCGAGCGCGGCCTTGGCTTCCGACAGCGCTTCGGCGTAGGAGTCTCCGGCAGAGTAGCAGCCTTTAAGGTCAGGAAAGATCACGCAATATGCGCAATCATCCGAGCCTGCTTGAATTGCAATGGGATAGTGTCTGTACATTGCTGGATTCCATTTTGTTGAGAAAAGCGGTGGCAATTAATCACATTAACCACAATGCCAATAGAATAACTCCAACAACCCTATCTCGATAAGGGTAAATGAATCTATTCAAGCCTATATGCAGCAACCTAAACCAAGGCAAACAGGCAAGCTTCACCCGTTCCTGTGTTCACCAGCGTGGGCACGGGGGGTTATCTGTAGACAAGCCGCATAAACCACATAACAATGGCCTCTTTTGCGCCTGCGGCCTACCTGCCGCCTGACTTCTTGGCGCATCTTACCTAAAGGAATTCTTTACATGACACGGATATTCGCGTTTCTGCTTGCCTGCGCCGCTAATCTGGCAACAGCAAACCAAGCCTTCGCCAACGCCCCAACAAACCCCAAAATGACCGAGGTGCAGGTTGCCAGCGCACTTGGCGAGCAGCGCGGCGAGGGTCAGCCCTATGAGGTGGTCGGCACCGAAGTCTGGAATGTCGCCGACCCCAAGAGTGGCCGCGATTATCAGGTGTTTGTCGCGCTGCCGCCTTCCTATGACAAGGAGACAGAGCGACGCTATCCGGTGCTTTATGTCACCGATGCCGACTATGCCTTTGCCATGCTCAGACAAATCACCCGCCGCCTCAATCTCGATAAGCCGGTGGTGGAAGAATACATTCTGGTGGGGCTGTCCTACGCCATTGGTGAAGGCGGCATGCCAAGCAGAAGGCGCGATTACACGCCATCCCTCAATGGCCCGAATACCGACACGCCACATGGTCAGGGGCAGCAATACCTGCAGTATCTGGCGCAGAGCGTATTCCCCTTTATTGCCGATAAGTACCGCACCGACGAGGCGCGCAGACTGTTCCTTGGCCACTCCTACGGCGGCCTGCTGGGCGCTCAGGCCATGTTTACTGCCCCCGAGATGTTTTCAGGCTTAATCCTTGGCAGCCCGTCCTTTTGGTTTGATGAGCATGTGATGTGGTCGTTCGAGCAGCGCTATGCCAAATCAAACAAAGACCTGGCAGCACGGGTGTATGTGTACGTGGGCGAATATGAAGACATGAAGCCGGGGGATGAGCGTTACGCCACCCGCTACAACATGGTGACCGACGCACGCCAGTTTGAGAAAACCCTCAAACAGCGCGGCTATCCCTCCCTTAAGCTGCGCCTAGATGTACTGAACGACGAAGATCATTTAAGTGTGGCACCACGCGGCTTTACCCATGGACTTAAGTTCCTGCTGCCGGCAAAAGGCGCCAAATAGGGCGCCAGCAAGCGTTTCTGTTCTCTACGAAAAGGCGCCCTTGGGCGCCTTTTTGCTGCCCGGTTTCAGGCAAAGCCCGGTCAAAGTTGGCGAATTTGTGCTGCGACTGCTAACCTCAATTGTATAAAAAGCAGTCAGCCACAGTAGCAAAAGGACGCCGCAATGCTGTTATTTCTCACCGTAAAACAACGGATTTTGTTGCTGGTCACCCTGCCACTGCTGGCATTTATTCTGCTTGGCAGTTTTGTCATGCACGAAATCAATAACATGCAGCACGAAATCGATGAGATGTTCGAACATCGCCTGCTGCCTATGCATGAAATAGCCTCGGTGCAAAACGACCTCACCGTCGACATAGCCGAGCTGCTGTATGCCAACCATCAGGGCAAACTCTCCGGTGACGAGCTTAAACGGCAGGTGGCCGAGGTGCGAAGCCACGCCATGAAGGAATGGAGCGCGTACACCAGCATCAGCCACGGCCCCCAAGAAGAAGAGATGATTGCGCAAACCAAGCCCTTGATTGCCGCGCTGGATTCGTGGCTGGACTCCATGCTCTCTGGCATTAACGGCGCTCCGGCCTCTGACGCACAGCTTAACCAACTGCGTGAACTGGCAACGCCCCTTAACGACAAGTTGGAACGCCTGATAGAAAAACAGGTGCAAATGAGTCAGGAACTAAAGCAGCAGGGCGACCAGGAAGCCGCCGCCACCCGCAAGGTGCTGCTCGGATCCGGCATCGGCCTGCTCCTTCTGCTTAGCCTCATCGGTGTGGCTGTGTTTCGGGGAATACACAGCTCGCTGTCTGAGCTTGGCAACACCATCAGCTACATTACCCAATCGGCCGATTTAACCCGCAGGGTCGCCGTCAAAGGCTCAGACGAACTGGCCAATATCGGCCACTCCTTCAACAGCATGACAGCGAAACTGCAAAGCCTGGTGAATAACATTTTTTCAGGCATTAAAACCTTAAGTGCCGCATCAGAAGAAATGAGCAACATCAGCAGCGTGATGGCATCCACCTCAGAGCAGCAAAGCCAGCAAACCACCATGATAGCCACCGCCGTCACAGAGATGAACGCCGCCATCGCCGAGGTATCTCAAAATGCGGTCAACACCTCGAATCAGGCCAGTGAGGTCGAAAGCCTCACCAAAGAAGGCGGCGACGCAATCCGCGACAGCATCGAATCGGTCGAGGTACTGGCGGGCATAGTTATCAGCAATGCAGAAATTATTCAGGATCTTAACAAGCAAAGTAATGAGATAAATCAGGTGGTGCTGATGATCCGTGGCGTGGCGGAGCAAACCAATCTGCTGGCACTGAATGCCGCGATTGAAGCGGCCCGTGCCGGCGACTCAGGCCGCGGTTTTGCGGTGGTGGCCGACGAAGTACGCCAGCTCGCCCACAACACTCAAAAAGCCACCGAGAACATTACCGAAATGATTAACCGGCTGCAAAGCATGTCGCAGCAGGCGGTTAAAGAGATGGGCCGCGCCGAAGCCAGCGCCCGCAGCAGCCGCGAGAAAGCTGAAAATTCCTCATCCATCATCGGGCAAATTCAGGCATCCATTAACCAGATAGTGATGATGAATGCCCAAGTATCCACGGCCACCGAGGAGCAAGCGGCGGTGATTGCCGATATAGCCCAAAGCATCAATGAGTTTCAGGAAAGCATCGCCTCAGTCACCGAAAATGCCCAGCACAATGCCGATGCCAGCACTGAGCTGGCAAACCTTGGCGTTACCCTAAAGGATGAAGTGGCGCGCTTCAAAGTGTAAATAAGCGCCGCCATTAACAAAAAGCCGCATCAGATGCGGCTTTTTTGTATGACATGCACTGGGCTTATCAATCCTTGTCGCGCTCGCGGCCAAGCACCTTCACCCCGGCGGTGCCGTCTTTGGCCTCACCAAACACTTCGATGTGTTTCACGCAGCGACGGTAAGAAAACTTGCGCCAATCTGTGGTCTCGCCTTTTTTCAGTTTGCGCTGAAACTGAATGGTGCGGGTCTCGCCGTTACGGAAGGTAAATACCGCCTTACGCAGATGCAGGTCGCGCTCGGCGCGGATTTTTACCGCATCGGTTTTGCGGCAAATAATCAGTGGGATTTCGGCGCCGTGGTTGCTGTGTTCCAGCAAAATGGTGCGGCCGAGGGTGATATCGTCTGCCTGCGCTGCAACACTGCTGCACAGCAGGCCAAATGCGGCAAAGCCGCCTAGAAAGGTTCTGATCATTATGTCTTGTCTGGTTTGTTGCCGGTTTTGGATACCGCGCCGCTGCCACGGCCGGAAAAAAGGTCGCAGATACTAGCCCCGTCGCCCGGCACATAAAAGCGCCAATGGCCCAAAGTCCGATCTGGCTAACAGTTTACTGCGCAGGGCTTTATCGCCCTGTTAGCCATAGTGGCATCAAGGTTACGCAGAGGTCGCCATTACCAATTCAATGCAACAAAGGTAACGAAAAGGCGCTCATTCCCCCGCTTATCGGTAAATTCCCCCCGCTCAGGGTTTCTCACTGTAGCGGGGGTTTTTGTTTGCCTATTCTGGCTCCAACAACAGCGATGCAGTCGCAACCCCATAAATTCACGGAGCCAACAATGGATAACGCACTCAATAAATTGGACAAACAGCTTTCAACGCAAAAACTCATCAATGGCGTGCTGCTTAGTGGCCTTGTCGCCCTCGGCGGATTGCAGCTGTATCAGGCGAGCGCCCCCAAGGTGTTTGATGAAATCTCGGTTGAGCGGATCAACATCATCGAAAAGAGCGGCTTTAACCGCATTGTGCTGGCCAACTCCGAGCGCTCTCCCGGGGTCGACAAATACGGCAAGGAAGTATGGCGCAGCGAAGAAGCCCGCCCGGGCATGATTTTCTATAACGACGAAGGCACTGAAAACGGCGGTTTTGTGTTCCGCGGCCACAAGAAAGACGGCCAGGTAGACCACGGCCTGCACATCAGCTTTGACCGCTACAACCAGGACCAAACCCTGATGATGCAGCACATAGAACAGGGCGATTATCAGCTGAGCGGCCTGACGGTGATGGACCGCAGCGACCAGGAAATGGACTTCGCCAGGGTGCGCGAATATCTGGCAGCGAGCAAAGCAGGCGACACAGCCACGGCCGAAGCCATTTACGCCCAGCTTGAGAAAGACAAGCAGCTTGGCACCTACCGCGCCTTTTACGGCACCCTCAATGGCGATGCCAAGTTGCAGCTGCACGACACCGATGGCAACAAACGCATCCAGATGGTCGTGACCGAAAGCGGCGAAGCCAAGCTGGAGTTCCTTGACGAAAAAGGTCAGGTTATACTCCGTCTTCCTGAAGGGACTAACTAATGGCAATGGCTAAGCTACTCAACATTCTGGCAATTTTTGCATTCTCACTGGCGGTGGCCTTTTACGCCGCCCTGCTGAGAACCGGCCCCGATGAGCCTTTGGTGGTGCATTTTGATGCCCCCATCTGGATTGCGCTGCAATCCTTTGTGGCCCAGTGGCTCACCCTCAAATGCTATCAGTTGCTGAGCAAAGGTCGGGGGCTCAGCCCGCGCCCGAGCCACTACATCAAGGTGTATCTGGTTTCTGCCATCGCCTTTGCCCTGCTGATGAGCATGGCCACCCTGCCCATCGAAATCGCCGCCGGTTTGCAGCATATCGATGGCTACCACCTGCTGCTGTCCATCGCCACCAATCTGGCGCTGCACCTGATGGTGGGCGGCGTTACTTTGGTGCTCAAGGTGCTGGACAACCACCAGCAGCAAGCCGTGGCGCTGGAGCGGGAGAAAAAGCTCGCCCTCGAACGTCAGGTTGCCCTGTTGCAGGCTCAGCTGGACCCGCACTTTTTATTCAATAATCTCAATGTATTGTCGGCGCTTATCAGTAAAGATCCGGACGAGGCCGAGGAGTTTCTGCACACCTTTTGCGATATCTACCGCTATGTGCTGGAAAACCGTGAACGGCCTTTGGTGCCGCTGCATCAGGAGCTCGATTTTGCCCGGGACTATATGGCGCTTTTGGATATTCGCTTCAATGGCGCCTATCGGCTTGAGCTGCCGGATTTCACCGAGGATGCCGCAGCGCTCAGTCAACTGCTGCCGCCCTGCACCTTGCAGTTAACCCTCGAAAATGCCGTGAAGCACAATCAGGGTGACAGCGCCGCGCCGCTGCCCATCAGGGTGCTGGTCTTCGAAGGCGAAATCCAAATCCGCAACCCGATGCGTGAAAAGGCCTTTAAACCGGCTTCCAGCGGCCTTGGGCTTGCCAATCTTTCCGCCCGCAGCCTGAGCCTGTGCGGCCGGGATATTCGGGTAACCAAAGACGATGGCGAGTTCTGTATTGCCATTCCATTGCAAAGCGCGGCGGCAGCAAAGGCACAAACCGCCACCACAACTCATACAACCACAACGCACACCGCCGCCTGACAGGCGGCCATCACACAGGGAGAAGGCGTGAAAATCCTGGTCATTGAAGACGAGCCGCTGGCAGCAGAGAAACTGATAGGCTACATCGAGCGCTATTTCGACGACGCCGAAGTGCTGGCAGTGCTGTCACGGGTGGATGAGGTGATTGGCTTCTTTGAGCAGCCACAGGGGATAGCGGCGCCTGAGCTGATATTTTCCGATGTGGAATTGCTGGATGGTCAGGTATTTACTGCCATGCAGGCGCTGGATTTGCCCTGCCCGGTGATATTTACCACCTCCTACGAGCAATACTGGATGCAGGCCTTTGCCAATCAGGGCATCGAATATCTGCTAAAGCCCTTTTCCTTTAAGCGTTTCAGCGAGGCCATGGCCAACTTCGAGCAGCTCAAACTGAGTCTCGCCGCCAGGACCGCTGTCAAAACCGGTAATTACAAGAGTCGGCTGCTGCTTAAAAAGGCCCAGGGGATGCACGTATTGCCGCTTACCGACGTGGCCTGTTTTCGCACCTCCGGCGGGGTGGTAATGGCCTGCGACACAAGCGGCGAGCACCATATGCTCACCTCAGGCTCCATCAACGAGCTGCAAACCCAGCTCGACCCTGAGGTGTTCTTTCGCATCAGCCGCAGCGACATGGTCAATATCAATTTTATCGAACGCTTTGAAAATTATGGCAAAGACACCCTGGCCGTGTATCTTTCCTGCCTCGATGAGCCGCTTATCACCAGCAAGACCCGCAGCGCCGAGTTCCGCCGCTGGCTGGATACCTGAGTGAACACCAGAGTGGATAGCTGAGTGGACAGCTGAGGCACGCACCCGCTAAAAAGCACAGTTACAGCAGCTTGAGTTCGATGCCGCGCAGCACGGCGCGGGTGCGGTCACGGGCCACCAGCTTGGTGAGAATGGACGACACCTGATTACGTATGGTGCCGCGGGACTTAAACAGCGCCGAGGCGATTTCCACATTGGAATATCCCGCCGCCATCAGTCGCAGTACGTCCAGCTCGCAGTCCGACAGCGGCGTAAAAGGCAGGTCACGATTGAGGGATTCAAGCTCGGCGCGGCTCACCACCCCAGCGGTGACTGCGGGTTGAATATGGCGCTTGCCTGCGGCGAGCTCAAGCACCGCGTCGGTGAGGCTCTGAAAGCTGATGTCTTTTCGCAAATATCCCTGCGCCCCCAGCCGCAAACTCTCCAGCACCAGCTCGTGCTCATCGAAGGTCGACAACATCAGCACCGGGATTGGCGCGCGGCCCGCCAGCCGCTCCTGCTCCCGCAGCAGCCTCAGCGCTTCAATGCCGGAAAGCCCCGGCATCCGCACATCCATGATCAGCACCTCGGCACGGCTGGCAGCAAGTAATTCGGCCAGCTGCAGCGCCGAGGTGGCGCGAGCGACCACCTCGATTTGCGGGTGAATGGCCAGCAGGCTGCACAGCCCTTCGAGCACCAACAGCTGGTCATCCACCACCATCACCCTCACCCCGGGCATCATGGGCTGCTCCCCCTGTACATTTACCATCATCACGCCTCCATCAGCATTAACCAATCAGCCTTGCTCAATCAGGCTTGCTCAATCAAGGGCAGCGGCAGACTGATGGTGAGGGTGAGCCCAAGGCCACAGGCGATATCGAGCGTGCCATCGAGCGCCTGGGCACGCTCGCGCATGCCTTTAAGACCATTGCCCGGCGTGATAGCCCTCAGCATGCTGCCGTTGTCGGCGGCCTGCCAATAGAGGCTGGTGTCATCGCGCCAGATTTCTATCCGGCACTCGCTGGCATCGCTGTGGCGGCGGATATTGGTCATGGCCTCCTGAGTGGCGCGCAGCAGCAGCTCGGCCACCGCCGTGTTGTCGCAGTGCACCCGCTCATCGATGGCCAGCACCACTCTGGGCTTGTCGATATCGTCGATAAGCGCCCGCAGGCTTTGACTTAAGTTAATGCCTGACAGACTGCGAATATCCGACACCGCCCGGCGCACATCGGCCATCAGATCTTCCGCGAGCCCCTTTGCCTTTTCGAGCTGGGCAGGCTGCGGCTGACCGCCGAGCTGACGCATCAGTTCGAGCTGTAAATTCAGCGCCGTGAGCCGATGGCCCATCATGTCGTGTAAATCGCGGGCAATGCGCAGCCGCTCGTCCCGCTTGGCGGTCTCGGCGAGCAGGGTCTGGGTGGCCTGCAGCTCCCGCAGCAGGCGTCGATTGGTCGCACTCGCCTCCTGCTCCTTGAGATTGGCCCAGGACAGGCGTAGCGAAAACAGGTTGTAGGCGCTGTAGAGCACGGCATTGATCCAGCCGTACTCAATCTCGGTAACCGCCACATAGGCAAGCGGCAGCGCAATCGCCACCGCGATACAGCGCCTGACCGACAGCACCTTCGGCAGATTGGTCATCAGAATTATGGTCAGAATCAGGATGATGCTGTTGGAGACTATCAGCAGCAACCCGAGCAGCGCCGGCACCTGCAAACGAAGCCGCGCCATGGCAGGCATGTCGATGGCATTCACATAGGCAAACGCCAGAATCAATACCGTCACCAGCAACATGGCAAGCCCGGGTGGCATGGCAAAGCGTAAGTCATTGCCCGCGGCGATATTGCTGAGGGTGTACCAGAGCACAGGCACGCACACCAAGAGCAGCAAAAAGGCGTGCGCCGGACTCTCGGCCGAGCCGCTCTTGTCGAGCGCGCGGCTAAACCAGGTTCTTGTTGCTGCATCCATGCCAGAATCCATCCCAAATCCCATCATCACTGCTCCAGATAAAGCCCCTTGCGCCCTTGCTTGTCAATGACCAACAAGTAGGAACGTCCGAGCGACCCATCGCAGACATCCACCGGAATATCATTGACTTCGATGGTGCCTGCGCAGTTTTGCAACTGATAGCGGCCCTTGAGTTCGCCCCGCGCCAGAGCGAATCTTTGCTCGCCCACCCTGACATTCACCCCATCGGCGGCAAACAGCCGCAGCGAAAACTCGCTGTTCACGTCGCGCCGCTCCTGAGCAAACACCGACACATTGAAAGGCCCATCTCCCTGCCAGGCGAGAAAGTGATAACGCACGTCCCGCTTCACCTTGAGCGCCGCCTTGGCACTCAGCGTCTGATTGGGCACGGCGCCATAGACACTGATGCGCTCTTCGGCATTCACCTCGTGGCGAATGGTTTCGGCCGGATGGCCGGGCAGCAGGGTCTTGTAGTGGTACTTGGGGTTGGACGGGTCGCGCTCCTTGCCGTCCCAATCGGCGTTGGAGATATGAAACGCCACCTCATGATTGGTGGCATTGATAAGCTGATAATCATTTTTGAAGTAACTGCTGCCAAAGTTGCTGGTTTCCAGCGATTCGCTGTTACAACCACACAGGGGCAAGAGCAGTAGCAGATAAGCGGCTTTCATGGTTCCCTCCGGATTTGCCGATAAGCTTGGGCCAGCTTAGGCGGTATCCCGCCCCGAAACATGTGTCAGTTGTCACTATCGACCGCAAACTTGGCAAATATCCGTGGGCGGGTTAGATTACAAAGCCTTTTGGATAACATACTGAAAAATAAGCCAGGAAGGCCCATGAAAACGAAGCTGTCTAAACTGAAAATAGCTGCCGCTACCTCTGCCCTGTTCCCCTTGTTTGTGGCCGCCGCCGAGCCAGCGCTGCCGCAAACCGCTGAAGCCTGGGCCACTACCGCCAGAGCCGACATCGAAGCCGCGTATCAAATCACCCGCGACAACCACCCCGGTATGTTCGACCCGCTCAATCCCGGCTTCGGCGCCCAGCTCGACAAGGCACGCAACGATGCACTGGCATTAACTCCCAAAGTGACCGATGCCAGCAGCTATGTCGCCGCCATCGGCCGTTTCAGCACTGGCCTTCAGGATGGCCACGCCGGTGCCTACGCCAACATTGAAGATGCGGACGTCCCGCAAACCCGCTGGCCCGGTTTCAATACCGTCTGGCGCGGCGATGCCCTGTGGGTGTCGTACAGTACCCTGCCTGAGCTTAAGCGCGGCGATAAGGTGCTGGGCTGTGATGGCAAATCCATCGATACACTGTTTGATGAGCGGGTATTTCAATTTCAGGGGCAAAAAAACCAGCCGGGCCATAAGTGGAGCTTTGGCCACCGGGTGCTCGCGGACTATAGCAATCCTTTTATTGCCCCTTTGGAGCGCTGCGAGTTTGATACCGCCAGGGGTAAGTTAAGCCTCAAACTTAACTGGTCAGTGCGGCCGGAAGCGGCACTCGAGGCACTGCAGGCCGATTACAACGGCGATCGTCTGCCGGTGGGGCTGAGTTGGCATAAGGATATTGCCTGGGTAGCCCTGCCCACCTTTATGCCGGATGAAAATGATACTGCCGCCTATGACAAGCTGGTGAGTGAACTCACGGCGCAGCGCGGCAAACTCCAACAGGCAAAAGCCATAGTGCTCGACCTGCGCCACAATCAGGGCGGCTCCTCTTTATGGAGTGAGCGTGTCGCCAAGGCATTGTGGGGCGAAGGCCGGGTGTTACGCCGGCTTGAGGCAAAGGGTGCCGCCACCGTAGTCTGGTGGCGGGCATCAGCCGGTAATACCGAATATGTGAAAGGTATCGTTAAAGAGCTCCAGAGCAAGGGCCAGACAGAGTACCTGCCGTATTTCACCGAGGCCGCCAACGGCATGGCGGCTTCACTCAAGCAAAACGAGCCCTTTTTCAAACAAAAAGATGAAGTTGCGGCAATGAGCATTGCCGATGCCATGAAGGAGCTGCCCGGGGATATCTCACCGCTGACAACCGCAGTGATTGCGCTGGTGCCGGGCCAATGCGCCAGCGCCTGTCTGGATGCACTGGATACCTTCAAGCTGTTTGACAATACAAGGCTATTTGGCGCGCCAAGCAGCGCCGACTCCAGCTACATGGATATCCGCACCGAGGCGTTTCCATCTGGCCTTGGGGCGGTGATCATTCCCAACAAGATGTATGTCAACCGCAGCCGCGGCAACGGCGAATACTACGCCCCCGACCTGCCTTACAACGGCCTGGATTGGTCAACCGAGGCGCTACTGCAGGCTATTCGCCACAAGCTTTAACGCAAACAACGTTCATCTTAGAAGCATTCACTGACAAGCAGAATACTCCCCGGCGACAGCATCAATGCCAGCGCCAGAGGCGCTGAAGCCGAGCCAGATCCAGGCCCGAGCCGGGGAGTATCTTTATCCGCTGAGTTAAGCCTCACCGTCAGTTCAGTGGCACAAAAATGTCGGTGATAAGGTCACATTCATCCACCTGATGCACAAAATTCAGGTACTCGAAAAACAGCGGCGCTTCGCGCACAGTCTCACCGCTTTGGGGCAGCCAGTCGCGGAAAAGGCCGTAAATGCTGGCATCCATGGTGGCGTGGCTGCCGAGGTGGCGGATAACGGCGTAGCGACCACCAGCGATTTCACCATTCTCCACGCCCTGGGGATTGGCCGGCACGGGCGCTTTAACACTGCCCGCCACTTTAAAGCGAAAGTCCTGGGCTGGCATGGTGGCCGGATCGCCATTGGGAATACCAAAGGTGCGCGAGCTGGCAATGGGCGACAGCCCGGTTTGCTTACGCCATTCGATAAAGCGCGCACTGGTGTCCAGCACCCGCGCCGGATTGCCCTTGTGTTCCAGCCAGGCCACGGCCAGGCTTGCCATCTCAATCAGTTTTATGTCCATATTGGTTCCTGTTAACCCTTGCCGGGGCACTTTGATACTGTCCATAACCGAGTGCAACTGCGCCCAGTCAGGTGTCTGTCGAAATGCCGAAGGGCTCAGGCCAAGCTCGCGCTTAAAGGCACGACTGAAAGCCTCGGCGCTATCGAACCCAGCCTCCAGCGCAATATCGAGCACCCGCATGGAATGCTCGAATCCGAGCCGAAACGACGCCCGCTTGAGCCGCTGCAGCTGCACAAAACGCCCCAGCGGAATGCCAAGCCCGGCCGCAAACAGTCGATGAAAGTGAAACCGCGACAAGTGCCCCACCCGACTTAAGCTGTCGAGGCTCAAATCCTCATCCAGATGACGACCTATGTAGTCGCACACCCGCGCAAGCCTGGGGTCGAGCCCTGTGGGTAAGGTCGCCGCCAGGGCTCGTTCAAGCTCTGAGCTTATCTCTGATGACATCTCTTTTTGCTTCACTCTCTTGGTTTCGCTTTCTTCTTTCAGCCCATCCCTTTCATTCAGGGAGTCACATTTCAACGGCCCTAGTGTGCCAAACCCCAATCACAGCTGCCTGACCGATATTGCTGAATTTAACAGTTGAGTTGAGAGACTGAATTCGATGCCTGAATTAACTGGCTGAGTTAACCCACTAAGTATCACGAAAGGGGCTTTTGCTCGCCAAAATCACATCAAGGCAGCAGTCAGGCTGGGCAATTGCAGCTGGGCGACCAGCCTTCCCACCAAGTCACAGCCAAATTCAAGCCGGAACCTGCTTACTTATGTGGATTTTGTGTGGATTTTGCTGCATATCAGCCCCGAATTCACTGGCAAACAACAAGGATTCACTTTAGGATCAAGCGGCACACCTGAGCGCTGCATTTGTGGTCATTATTCAACGGAGTATACAAACCCATGGGGATCAGAGCCGTCATTGTGGACACCGCCGGTACCACCACAGATCTCAACTTTATTCAGAATACCTTATTCCCTTACTCCGCCAAGGTGATGGTCGAGTTTCTGACCGAGCAGCAGCATAACCCTCTGGTGGATTATTGCATGAGCGATGTGCGCGATATTGCGCTCGAGCCCGATGCCGATGTAGCCCGCGTGGCCGAGATTTTGGTGCAGTGGATTGCCGAAGACCGCAAGGTAACGCCACTCAAAACCCTGCAGGGCCTGATTTGGAAGCAAGGCTACGGCAAGGGTGAGTTCAAGGGCCATATTTTCCCGGATTTTATCGAAGCCATTAAGCGCTACCGCGCCCAGGGCCTGCGGGTGTACAGCTTTTCTTCCGGTTCAGTCGATGCGCAAAAACTGCTGTTTGGTCACAGCGATGGCGGCGATCTGACCGAGCTGTTCAACGGTCACTTTGATACCCGCACCGGCAACAAGCTCGATAAGCAAGCCTATTCTAACGTGATTAACACCATCAGTCTGACCCCAAGACAAATCCTGTTTGTGTCGGATTTGGTTGATGAACTCAAGGCCGCCGAAGCGGCAGGCATGATCACCTGCCAGATGGTGCGCAGCCCCGGCATTCGCACCGGCAAATACCGTATTGTGCAAAGCTTTGACGAATTGACCTTCGAATAAGCTGCCATAACGCGAAAACGCGCCGCCGGACGGTGCGTTTTTTGTTTGTCCGAGCGCGATGGCCGGTGTCTGTGTTTTTAAGGTCTGTGTTTAAGGTCTGTGTTTAAGGTGACTGGGGAGCCGGAAATGTCAGATAACAATGCCACTTTTGTGTGCCAGGTGAGTGTGGCCTGGGGAGAGATGGATGCATTGGCTCACGTCAATAACGTGGCCTATTTCCGTTATTTTGAAACCGCCCGCATCGCCTTTTTCGAGAAATATTATCCGCTTGAGCAGCTGTACCGCGCGGGCTGCGGCCCGGTGATCAGCGAAAATCAGGCCAGATACAAGCGCGCCGTGACTTACCCTGACACCCTTAGCATCAGCGTGTCGGTTTCCAAGGTTCACAGCGACCGCTTTACCCTTGAATACGAGATTTTCAGTGACAACCAACAGGCCGTTACCACCACAGGCAGCTCAGTGGCCGTGATGTTTGATTTCAGGCAACAACGCAAAGCCGATATGCCAGAGGACCTGTACAAGCTGCTAAAAAATATACAACAAATCGAACCCTGACAACTTGTGATTGTCTCACCCTTGATTACACTTGGTTTATTGTCACCCAGATGGCAAAAACACTATAACAAAACAACAAATTGAAACTTTGATATTGTGGCGACACCCATGAAATCCAAATTTGCGCATATTCTCGGTAGCATGCTGGTGCTGGGGCTTCTGGCCTCACCCGCAGCCATTGCAGCAACCAAAACCAAAGAAAAACCGGTTCAGGAACTGGCCTCCTACAGCGCGGTATTGGTCGATACCAAAACCAATGAGGTGCTGTATTCGAGCAATCCCAATCTGGTGGTGCCCATCGCCTCGGTGACCAAGCTGATGACCGCCATGGTGACATTGGATGCCAAGCTGCCGATGAAAGAAACCATCGACATCACCATTCGCGATAATCCGCACATGAAGGGCGTGTATTCCCGCGTGCGCCTTGGCAGCACCTTAAGCCGCGAAAACGCCATGCTGCTGACTTTGATGTCGTCCGAAAACCGCGCCGCCACCAGCCTGGCGCACCATTATCCGGGCGGCTACAAGGCCTTTATCAAAGCCATGAATGCCAAAGCCAAAGCCCTTGGCATGAAGAACACCCGCTTTGTCGAACCCACAGGCCTCAGTGAGAAAAACGTCTCGACCGCCAATGATTT
The DNA here is from genome assembly GCF_018596335.1 of Shewanella jiangmenensis. Taxonomy (GTDB): domain Bacteria; phylum Pseudomonadota; class Gammaproteobacteria; order Enterobacterales; family Shewanellaceae; genus Shewanella; species Shewanella jiangmenensis. Next base: position 134,865 of record NZ_JAHEPS010000008.1, read on the forward strand.
GGTGAAGCTGCTGAAGGCAGCCGACAGGTACCCGCTGATTGGCAAATTAAGCTCAACCCCCAACAAAGACATGACCTTCGGTAAGCCGCGCTACAGCCTGGCATTCAACAACACCAACCGCCTGACCAAAAAGGCCGACTGGGATATTGAACTGTCCAAAACCGGCTTTACCGACGAAGCCGGCCACTGTCTGGTGATGCTGACCAAGATGGCCCGTCGCAGCGTGGCCTTCGTAGTGCTCGACTCTTACGGCAAACAAAGCCATATTGGTGATGCCAGCCGCCTGCGCAAGTGGCTCGAAACCGGTAAAGTCAGCCCGGTACCGGCCGAAGCCAAGAGCTACAAAAAACAGCGCGCCAGAGAACGCAGTAAAGCATGATGCCTGAAATTATCCACCAGCAGGATCAGCAGGTGTTTTTGCTCAGCCGGGACGGCGCCGAGGCCAGGCTCGAATATCGCCGTCACGGTGATGATGTCGATTTCAGCCGCACCTTTGTGCCACCCGAGCTGCGTGGGCAGGGCCTTGCAGAACATTTGGTCCGACATGGATTGTCATGGGCAAAACAGCAGGGATTAGCAGTCAGTGCCAGTTGCTGGTACGTTCAGAAGTTCCTCTGACCCTTTGAAGGATGCTACGGAATGCCAACCCTTGTCGTCGCCGCCACTGACTTTGTAACCAGTCGCTGGGACGGTGGCAGTACCACTCAGCTGATGATAGCCCCCAAAGGCAGTTCGCTTGCCGCGCGGGACTTTGACTTTCGCATCAGCTGCGCCCGGGTCGAGCAATCCGGCCCCTTCAGTGACTTCAGTGGCTACGACCGGCTGCTGCTGATCCTGAATGGCCAACTTTCCCTCATCCATAATGGCAATACCTTTACCCTGTCTGACGAGTCTGAGGCCTGGCATTTTGCCGGTGCTGAACGGGTGGATGCGACGTTGCTGTCGCATCATGTAGATGATTTCAATCTGTTTGTTCGTCCGGGTGTGATGAAAACGGCGCAAAGGTTGGCACTCGGTGCCCAGCGTGGCTGGCATCAGGCCAAACAGCCGGGCGCCGGGGTATATGGCGCGCTGCTGCTGCGCGGCGAAGTGCAGACCAGTGAACACCGGCTCGATGAACACAGCCCGCTCATCCTCTCATCCACTGCGCTCGCCATCACGGCTGAAACCGATGCCAGGTTCATCGCCTTTGCCGTGGGCTGCACAAGTCCGCTCTAGGCTGAGCAAGCCAATTCTAAGCTGCGCAAGCCCAATCCGCGTTGGATCCGCTCGGCTCTCGTGCTAATCCGCGTAACGGCGGATTTGCCAGAATTTCTGCTGCCAGTAGCTGTTGCTGAGACTGGAAATAATCACCCCGGAACTGGTGGAGGCGTGCACAAAGCGATCGCCACCAAGTGACACGCCCACATGGCGGTTATTGCGGCCGGTCTTGAAAAAGATGAGGTCCCCCGGACGCTGCTGACCGCGAGACACCGCCTTGCCGCCGGTTAACTGCTCGTTTACCGTGCGCGGCAGGCTCACCCCGGCCAAGTCCCGATACACCATCAGCGTAAAGCCCGAGCAATCGATGCCGCGCTTACTCATGCCGCCAAGGCGGTACGGTACCCCTTCCCACTGTTTGAACAGTGTCAGCAATCTGGGCTCGGATAAGGGCGTGGCAACGGCGACCGGAGGCGGCGCAGGCTCTGGCTCAGGCTTTGAGCTGCAGGCCGCAAGCCAGAGCGCCAGCAGCATCATACAGAAAAGTCGCAGTGCTACACGGGGCCGCTGCAGCGCCGCAAACGTCCGGTTGGGATGAGAGTAACGCATCCGTTATTTTTTAGGTCTGAAGGGTTTGATGACGGCCTCGTCACATTCAAGGTACGGCCCGTCCATCAGGTCAATACAATAAGGAATGGCGGGAAACACCGCATCCAGGCACTCGCGGATAGACTTGGGCTTGCCGGGCAGGTTGACTATCAGGGTATCGTCCCTGAGGCCGGCAGTCTGGCGCGACAAAATCGCGGTGGGGACAAATTTTAACGACTCGGCCCGCATCAGCTCGCCAAAGCCCGGCATCATTCTGTGGCACACGGCTTCTGTTGCTTCCGGAGTCACATCACGCTTGGCCGGGCCTGTGCCACCTGTGGTTACCACCAAACAGCATTGCTCGTTATCGGCAAGGTCAATCAGGGTCGCTTCAATTTGATCCTGCTCATCGGGAATAAGGCGGTACACCGCTTCCCACTCGCTGGTGAGATAAGCGGTGAGGGTGTCGATAATGGCTTGTCCGGAGAGGTCTTCGTAAATGCCCTGGCTGGCACGATCGCTGACAGTGACTATCCCAATTCTGGCTTTGGCCATGTGAGCTTCCTTTATGGCTGGAGAGCGCCGGATTACGGCTAATTGATTCTCCCCTAAAATACCATAAATGTCTTCTCACCAAAGCCTTAACCGCAAAGAAGGCGACCGGGCTCAAATTATCACTGCTCAGCCAACTCCAGGGTGTTCTCCAGCAGAATTAAAAAGTCATCCTGTTGCTGCTCGATAAAGCTCCAGTCCTGCTCCCGCGCCGCCTGCTCCATGTCGCGGGCCGACTTTGCCAGCGCCTTCATCGACAGGTTGCCCGCCGCCCCCTTTATGGAGTGAGCCGCGTTACGCACAGCAACCACATTCCGCTGCGCCATCGCACTGACAAAAGCGTCCCGATGCACCGCCATCTCCTCACGGAATACCAGCAATATGTCCTGCAGCAGCTCTGCATCACCGGACAGCATTTTCAGCGCCTGCTCCCGGTCAAACAGCACCTCCTGCACCGACTCTGTTGGTGAGGCAGCGCCCTTTATCATGCCAGCGCCGTCGACGGCCGACACATATTGGCTCAAGACTTTGGCCACGGCATCAATGTCCAGTGGCTTGGCGATGTAATCTGTCATACCGGCCGCCAGGCACTGTTCACGGTCGCCCTTCATGGCATTGGCGGTCATGGCGATAATGGGTATATCACGATATTTGGCCCCGGCATCCCCGGCACGAATGGCGGTTGTTGCCTGATAACCATCCATTTCCGGCATCAGGCAATCCATTAAAATCAGGTCATAATCCGCCTGCTGCAGGGTCGCAAGCCCTTCGAGGCCGTTGTTGGCGACATCCACAGTTTCAAGGCCGAGGTTTTTAAGCATGCCCAAAGCCACCAGCTGATTAACCTTGTTATCTTCAACCAGCAGCAAACGCACCTTGGCCTGAAAATGCGCCGTAAGCTTTTTGCCGCCAGTCTGCGGCGCGCTGTCACCGCCGCTCAAAAGCTCGGATAAGCGCTGAATTTGTACCGGCCGACAGAGCAGATTAGCGCCCGCGATAACCGCTTCGGGCAAATCGAGCATCTGCCGGTGCGAAATAATGGCAATGGCATGCAGCTTGTTGTCTTGGCCAAATCGCTCAAGCCAGCCAAGCTCGTCCCGCACCTGACTCAAGTGCGCCGGCACGGAATACAGAAAGTAGTCTCCCTCATCCAGATGGTAGCTCTTGGCATTTTTAGGGTGCCCATCCACTGACTTAAGCTCCATTTGCCAGGCTCCCAGCAGATCCATCAGCATTCGCTCAGATGCACCAAGCTCACCGCCGAGCAGCACCCGGTGATGGGCCAGCGCCGGCGGCCAGTTGTTGTCGACGCTGGTGTCGGCCTGCAGCAGCACGTTGAAACTGAAGGTACTGCCGATGGAGGGGACACTCAGCACCCGAATATCGCCGCCCATCAGCTCGCACAATCGCTTGGCAATCGACAGCCCAAGGCCGGTGCCACCAAAGTGACGGGTGGTGGACGAATCGGCCTGGGTAAAGGGGCTGAAGAGCTGCTCAAGCTTGTCTTTGGCAATACCGATACCCGTGTCTTCAATGCTGACCTCAAGGCGCAGCGAATGGGATGATTCCACCAGCAGCTGTACCCGGATGGCTATCCAGCCTATTTCGGTAAATTTAATCGCGTTGCCGACCAGATTTATCAGGATTTGACGGATGCGGCTGGGGTCGCCCTTAACCCAGCGCTGATGTACGCCGGACACATCCAGCAGCAGTTTAAGCCCCTTATCTTCGGCGCGGATTGCCAGCGGCTGCAGGAAATCGTCGAGCAGCTTAATCAAATCAAAGGAGATTTCTTCTATCTCAAGCTTACCGGATTCGATTTTGGAGAAATCCAGAATGTCGTTCAGCAGCGCCAGCAAGGAGCCGGCACTGGAGGATGCAAGCGAGACATAATGATGCTGCTGCGACGACAGCTCGGTCTCATCCAGTAACGACAAAATACCCAGCACGCCGTTCATGGGGGTGCGGATTTCGTGGCTCATACAGGCAAGAAAGTCCGCCTTGGACCTAGCGGCCGCTTCGGCCTTTTCCCGCGCATCCATCAGTGCCCAGTTATTGAACTCAAGCTCCTGGGCATAGCCTTCAATTTTGCGCTCGTTGATTTTTATCCGGCTTAAATCTTCGATACAGGCAAAAAAGCCAATGACTTTTTCCTCTTCATCAAAATCAGGAACATAGGTTGCCTGAAAGTAACAAAGCTCGCTGTCAAACCCCTCCTGCTCCATTTCAAACTGTTGGATATTGCCTGCAAGCGCCTGTTCAAGATGCGGATTAACCACCCGCTCAATATCAGGTGGCAGTATGTCTGCCACCAAATGACCAAGCACCTCGTCCGGCTCCTTATCAAGCCACTGTAAGTAACGACGATTGACAAACCGATAGCAGCGACCGGCATCGATATAGGCCAGCATCACCGGAATAACGTCAGTAACATTGTCGATATAGCGGCGGGAGTGGGCCAACTCTTTGGCCTGTGCAATACGCTGCAGAATCGAATCGTTGTAGCTGTCGACCAGCAGCCCCAGCTCATCGGTACTCGCTGATTCAATTGGGTGCTGCGGATCGGCAACAATCTGGCGGCGGATGCGGTTGATTGGCCCCAAGAGCACCCGCTGCTGTACCAGCGTGTTAATGGCAAGCAGCAGCAAGAAGCTGATTATCTGAATCGCCATCACCTCAATCAGGTTTGAGCGCGCCGCCTGCTCAAGCTCCACCGTGCTGTAGGCAACATAAACCACATACGGGCGGAGCCGCTGCTTTTCTTCAGATATCAGGTGAATGAGTTCAAATTGATGCACCAGTCCGTCGTTACTCTGATAAGTTTGTTGCCGCTTACGCTTCAACACGTCATTGGCACGCTGCAGCACCTCATCACCGTACACTGACACCACACTGCGGCCCACATGCTGACTATGACTGTCGGCCACTATGGTATCACCCAGCATCAGACTCATCTGCTGGATAGAGTCTTTGGTTGCCAACGCCGCCAATACCCGCTGCGCATCAGCCTGAGCAGCACGCGCCTCTAATGCCAGATTAAGGCTGCTCACCAAATCCAGCATTTCATGGTGCACCTGATTGGCGATTTGCTCGCGCATGTTAGCGCGGTAGTAAAACCCGACAAGCACAGTCACCACAGCAGCCATCAGCACCGTTGCCATATTGAGCTTATAGCCGAGGCTTTGACGGCCCTTGCCCGGCAACCCTACCATTCATCGACCTCCGGAAACGTCGAACATGCCGATGACATGGCTGCAGTCGCCTTCGACGGCATCGATATGCTTAAGCGTGGTACACACAGAGCGGGCCATGTTTTCAAGCTTGCTGACATCATCAAACATCTTTTGCTGATCTGCTGTATTGAGCAGGTACAAATCATTGATGGCGGCCTGAAACTCATCCGGCGAAATGCCCTCACGCTGTGCCATCATGGCGATGGCCTCTTCAGGTTGTGCCTGAAAATAATCCAGCGCCTTTTGCCATGCCCGTCTGAGCCTGGGAACAAAGTCAGGCTGCGTGGCAAGGATGTCAGCATCGATTGAAATGGTATCGAGAATTTCACCCGGAATTTCACGGGTGGTAAAGATAAGGTGGCTATGGGACTCCTTGAGAATGGCAAACGAGTAAGGCGGATACGACACCATAGCAACTATCTCACCTGACTCCAGCATGCGTCCGCCATCGCCCTGCTCAACGTTAATTACTTTGACATCATCCAAACTCATGCCATTGGCCGCAAGCGCGCGGTTTAACACGTAGATCCCGAGCGAGCTCACTTCACAGCCAACGGTTTTACCCTTGAGCGACTTCACATCAGGCAAATTGCTGTGGGCGAGGATAACATCGCCGCCGTTGGAATAGTCTGCCGCCAATACCACCTTTACCGGCTTGCCGCCAAGCGCCTCAACCTGCACAGCTTCAATCATGGTGCTGGTGAATCCGCTTACCCGTCCGGAAAGGTAGGCCCGCTGCGCGTCAGACAAAGTGGCGACCTGCGCCAGCTCAATATTCAGCCCCTCTTCCGCTAGAAAGCCCTTTTGGCTGGCGAGATACAAGATTTCATAGCCAGGCCAGGGATTAATCGCCAGTACCACCTTGGGTGGCGGCGAATCGCTGCAACCGCCAAGCAGAAGCAGTAACAAAGCAAGAATGACAGGTTTTATCATGGGGTATTCCTCTATTCCTGAGGCGAGGTTTTAGGCTTGATGGCGCTGGTTTCAGCACGGCAGCAAATTACATGGTTACGTCCCTGGGCTTTGGCCTTGTAAACACCATCATCCGCCATCACCAACAGATGGGAAAAGTCGGCGTTATAGGGGCTGGCCTCAACCAAACCAAAACTGGCGGTTACATGCAGCCCCTCAGGTTCCAGCCGCTCCACCTGCTGGCGCAATTGCTCCATTTTCTGCGCGGCAACATCGAGCGGACACTCGAGCAAAATCACGAACTCTTCACCGCCAAGCCGTGCCACCACGTCTTCACGGCGGGTATTGCTCTCAAGCAGCTTGGCGACCTTGGTGAGCACCTTGTCCCCGGTCAAATGGCCGTGGGCGTCGTTGATTTTTTTGAAGTGATCTATATCGATAAGCACCACAGTCAACGGCGTGCGATGGCGCACCACCCGCGCGAGGCGCTGACGGGCGCTTTCAACCAGGAAATGACGGTTATACAGGCCGGTGAGTTGGTCGTGCAGCGCCATATGCTGCAGCTTGTCGCGCTGCTGTTTGAGCTGAATGTGGGCGGAAACACGGGCGCGAACTATGGCGGGGCGAATAGGCTTGGTGATGTAATCCACGGCGCCGAGCTGCAGGCCGTGCTGCTCGTCATCGTCCGAGTCTTTACCTGTGACAAAAATAACGGGAATTTCAGCCGTCATCGGGTCGGCTTTGAGGGCTTTGCACACCTGATAGCCATCGAGATCGGGCATGACCACATCCAGCAAAATAAGGTCTGGCTGTGGCTCTGTCCGTGCAAGCTTCAGGCACTGCGCCCCGCTGATCGCTTCCCGGACGTTGTACAATCCCTTGAGGCATTGCCCGATAACCAGCAGGTTGGTTCTGACATCATCCACAATCAGAACGGTATAAGGTTCCATCATATTGGCTGCCCACTTCCGATCCCAAGCCGAATCGCTTCCGTCTCAAAAGTGTAGCAGCAGAAAAAAAACGTGACGGATAAAGTCCTTATTTATCGCGAGCTAGAGAGTGAATTAGCCCTTGCGTCTTATACGGCTTCGCCAGCGGCAAAGCCAGAGCTCCAGGCCCACTGGAAGTTATAGCCGCCAAGCCAGCCGGTCACATCCATCACCTCACCGACAAAGTAAAGCCCGGGGCAGCGCTTGGCTTCCATGGTTTTGGACGACAGCTCATCGGTATCCACCCCGCCCAGGGTAACCTCGGCGGTGCGGTAACCTTCTGTGCCGCCCGGTGCCAATTGCCAGTTGCCAAGATACGCGGCAATGCTGTCCACTTCCGTTTTGCCAAGTTGGTTGAGGTTTTTGTCGGGCAAGTCGCCAAGCTCAATCAAGCGCTCGACCAGACGCTTCGGCAACAGCCGTGATAGTGCGTTCTTGAGTGACAATTTGGGTGATTCTGCATTGATTGTTTTGTACCACTGTACAAAGTCGATACCCGGCAGCAAGTCGAAACTGACGGATTCGCCGGGTTTCCAGAACGACGAAATTTGTAGCACCGCCGGCCCGGATACACCCCGGTGGGTAAAGAGCAAGGCTTCACTGAATGACTGGCCACAGGATGCCGTCACAGTCACCGGCAGACTGATACCGGCGAGGCACTCGAATTTTTCCTTGTCGTCTGGCTGCAGGGTAAAAGGCACCAAGCCAGCCGACGTTGGCAGTACCTTCAAGCCGAATTGCTGGGCAATGCGGTAACCAAAAGGCGTGGCGCCAAGCTTGGGCATAGACAAACCGCCGGTGGCAATCACCAGTGAATCACAGCGGTATTCGCCGGCGCTGGTCGCCAGCACAAAGCCCTGATCGGATTTTTCTACTGAGGTTATTTCGGTACGCAGCTGAACTTTCACCCCGGCCCAGTCGCACTCTGTCGTCAGCATCTGCACTATGTCTTTGGCCGAGTCGTCACAAAACAGCTGCCCGAGCGTTTTTTCATGGAAGGCGATACCGTGGCGCTCCACCATGCCGATAAAATCCCACTGGGTGTAACGGGCGAGCGCCGACTTCACGAAATGGGGATTGGAGCACAAGTAGGCCGATGGCAGCGTTTGCTGGTTGGTAAAATTACAACGGCCGCCACCGCTTATCAGGATTTTGCGCCCCAGCTGCTTGGCGTTATCAAGCACCAGCACATCGCGGCCGCGGTAACCTGCGGTAAGCGCACACATCAGCCCGGCTGCGCCTGCGCCTATGATAATGACCTGATGATACTGACTGGCTGACATCCGCCCTGACTCCCGGACATAAAAAAAGGATGCCAATTCTAGCATCCTTTTTTGTCCGACCCAGCGCTTTTACTCGGCAAGAAGCCGGTTTATTCGGTTGGGGCGGTTTCGGATTTTTTCTCACGGGCGAGCAATTCTTTGGCCGCATCCAGCGGCGATTTGCCCAGATACAGCACAGCGTGAATTTGCTCGGTAATGGGCATTTCGACCCCGAGACGTTTGGCGAGGGTATAAACCTCTTTGGTGTTGCGATAACCTTCGACCACCTGGCCAATCTCGGCCTGGGCGGTATCGACATCGCAACCCTTGCCCAGCGCCAGACCAAAACGGCGATTGCGCGACTGGTTATCAGTGCAGGTCAGCACCAGGTCGCCAAGGCCGGCCATGCCCATAAAGGTCGCCTGCTGGGCGCCGAGGGCTTCGCCAAGTCGGCTGAGTTCCACCAAACCACGGGTGATAAGCGCAGTACGGGCATTGGCACCAAAACCTATGCCGTCGCTCATACCGGCGCCGATGGCAATCACGTTTTTAACTGCGCCGCCAAGTTGCAGGCCAATGAAATCATCATTGGCATACACCCTCAGGCGTTTGGGACTGTGGAGCAGCTCCACCAGTTCGCTGGTGAAGGTTGCATCCGTGCCGGCCACAGAAATTGCCGTTGGCAGTCCGGCGGCAAGCTCTTTGGCAAAGGTCGGGCCCGAAAGCACGGCCAACGGGAAGGCATCGCCCAGTACATCGCGTGCCACATCCTGCAGCAAACGGCCGGTTTCAGGCTCAAGCCCCTTGGTGGCCCACACAATACGGGAGTCGGCACGCAGCAAAGGTTTGGCCTGCTGCAATACATCGCCAAACACGTGGCTTGGCACCACCACCAGAATGTTGCGTGATGCCGCCAGCGCCCTGCCCAAATCGGCTTCAAGGATCAGGCAGTCGGGAAAGGCAATCCCGGGCAAAAACGCCTGATTGCTGCGATCGCTGGCGAGCTTGGCAACATGGGATGCATCGTGGCCCCACAGCAGGGTGCGATGACCGTTGCTGGCCAGAGAAATGGCAAGGGCGGTGCCATAGGAGCCCGCCCCCAATACCGTGATATCGGCAGTATCTTTCATTGCGTGTTACGCGTTGGCTTCTTCAGGCTGCGCGGTCTGAGCGGCAGCAGCGCGCTGTTGCACATACTGGGCAAACAGAGCATCGAAGTTAACCGGCGCCAGGTTCAGCTGTGGGAAAGTACCACGGGCTACCAGGCTGGCCACAGTTTCGCGGGCATACGGGAACAGGATGTTAGGGCAGTAGGCACCCAGTGAGTGGGCCAGTTGTGGCTCAGTCAGACCACCGATGTGGAAAATACCGGCTTGCTGAACTTCACACAGGAAAGCAGTTTCAGCGCCGTTTTGGGCAGTTACAGTCAGTGACAGTACCACTTCAAATACGTCATCAGCCAACTTGGTGCTGCGGGTATCCAGATCCAGCTTAACTTCAGGGCTCCACTCTTTTTGGAACACGGCTGGGCTGTTTGGAGTTTCGAACGACACATCCTTGGTGTAAATGCGTTGAATGTTGAACTGTGGGGCTTGTTGTTCGTTATTTGCTACTTCAGCCATAATTTCCTACCTATCAATAAGTTGTGTCGGCTTTTTTAAGCCTGTTTTTATGGGCTGGGCTATTGAGGCCGCAAGTGGATCTCAGTACCGTCCCGGTTCAGATCTTGCCAGCTAAAAAAACTTCAAAAGCCCTTTGCCGACCAAAGAGTTGGGATGCCCTCAGGCATCCCCGCTGTGGCTACACTGCAAAATCCACCACAGGATTGCAACGCTTTATTTTCAGCGCTTTGACTGCACCGGCAAATTGGCAGCCTGCCAATCACCCATACCGCCCTTGAGGCTGTAAACCTGCTCAAAGCCCTGAGCAACCAGCAGCTGAGCGGCCTGACCAGACGTCATGCCAGCGTTGCACACCAATATAATGGGGCTCTTGCGGGCACTTTCAAGGGAAGAAATCTGATTATTTTTGATCTCTGACATGGTCAGGTTCACGGCGCCGACAATGTGGCCTTTGCGAAACTCTTCTTTGGCCCGCACATCCACCACTTTGGCGTTTTCTTTGTTCACCAGCTGAACCAGTTCCTGGGTGCTGACGTTTTTCACCTTGGAAGTCATTGACTTGATGGTGGTGATAACCAGTGCCACAAACAGACCCAGCCAGGCCAGGCTGAGCATGGGATTCGCCCTGAAAAACTCGATGTATTCTTGCATGATATTCCGTCTGGTTGGAGACCTGAAACTTTGTGGGCTGAGAGTATACCACCAACACACCACAATGCAGCAAATTGGCCCCGGATTCACGCGCGCGCCGCGCTTACCGCACAAAATCCGCCGATGGTCGCAATCGGGGTAAATGCCTTTGTCCCTTGGTGGCTGTCGTAGTAATATTTGAACAATTTTCCGGATTCAACGCTTCTTCCCTTTATCAATCTTGAAGGTAAACCACGATGACAGCCAAACGTCCTCTGGCACTACTGATCCTCGATGGCTGGGGCTATCGTGAAGATCATGAAAGCAATGCGATCTTCCATGCCAATACCCCAGTGCTCGACAGGCTCAATGCCACTTATCCAAGCGGTTTAATTTCCGGCTCAGGCCACGATGTGGGCTTGCCCGACGGTCAAATGGGCAACTCCGAAGTAGGCCACATCAACCTCGGCTCCGGCCGTATCGTGTATCAGGAACTGACCCGCATCAGCAAAGCCATTGAAGATGGCGAGTTTGATGCCAACCCGGCGTTGTGTCAGGCAGTGGATGCGGCGATTGCCGCAGGTGGTGCTGTGCACCTGATGGGCCTGCTGTCACCCGGTGGCGTACACAGCCACGAAGAGCACATTGAAGCCATGGTACGGCTGGCCGCCAAACGCGGTGCCACCAAGGTGTATCTGCACGCCTTCCTCGATGGCCGCGACACGCCGCCACGCAGCGCCAAAGGCAGCCTCGCCCACTTTGAAGCCCTGTTCAGTGAGCTGAATGTTGGCCGCGTAGCCTCTGTTATCGGCCGTTACTTCGCCATGGACAGGGACAACCGCTGGGACCGCGTGGTGCAGGCATACGACCTCATCACCCAGGGCAAAGGCAAGCACAGTTATCACAGCGCCGTTGCCGCGCTGGACGCCGCTTATGGCCGTGACGAAAACGATGAGTTTGTTTCACCAAGCGCCATTGTTGATACCAACGACCAGGCGGTAACCCTGAACGATGGCGACGCGCTGATTTTTATGAACTTCCGCGCCGACCGTGCCCGTCAGATAAGCCGCAGCTTCACCGACCCTGCTTTCAATGGCTTTGAGCGCGCCGTGACTCCAAAGGTCAACTTTGTGATGCTCACCGAATATGCCTCAGACATCGCCGGCAGCATCGCCTTCCCATCGGAAGATCTCAGCAACACCCTCGGCGAAGTGCTGCAAAACCGCGGCATGACCCAGCTGCGTATTTCCGAGACGGAAAAGTATGCCCACGTCACCTTCTTCTTTAACGGTGGCAAAGAGCAGCCTTTTGACGGCGAAGACCGCATCCTCATCAATTCGCCCAAGGTCGCCACCTACGACCTGCAGCCGGAAATGAGCTCGACTGAACTCACCGACAAATTGGTGGAAGCAATTGAATCGGCTAAGTATGATGTGATCATCTGTAACTATCCCAATGGGGACATGGTCGGTCATACCGGTAACTTCGATGCCGCCGTCAAGGCGTGCGAAGCAGTTGACGCCTGTATTGGCCGGGTGGTTGAGGCGCTGGGTAAAGTGGGCGGCGAATGTATCATCACCGCCGACCACGGCAACGCCGAACAAATGCGTGACCCAAGCACAGGTCAGGCACACACGGCGCACACCAGCGAGCTGGTACCCTTCATCTATGTTGGCCGTAAAGCCCACATCGCCAAAGGTGGCCGTCTGAGTGACGTCGCACCCACTATGCTCAGCCTCATGGGACAGGACATTCCGGCCGATATGACCGGCCGCGTGTTGATTTCCATCGAAGAGTAATGCATTTGTCGCAGCACATTCTGAAGAAAGCCGGCATCCTCGCTGGCTTTCTTATCTTCTCTATGCCGCTCCAGGCCGATGATCTGGAGCGCCGTCAGGCTGAGCTTAAATCGCTGCAAAGCCAGATAGCCAAAGAACAGAATGTGCTGAAAGACGCCAGCAAACGCCGTGAAAAACTGCAGGCGCTGCTGAAGCAGGATGAACAGGCCATCGCCAGTGTGGCCAAAGCGGTGAAGGAAACCCGTGCCAGCCTCAAACAGGTTGACCGCAAACTCGAAGGCCTCAAAGGCCGCAGCGAAGAACTCAATCGCCTTAAGGCGAGCCAGCAAGCAACCCTGTCCAAACAATTGGCCAGCGCCTACCTTGCCGGCAGTCACGATTACACCAAGATGCTGCTCAGCCAGCAAAATCCGGCCAAAGTTGAGCGCATGCTGGCGTATTACCAGTATTTGAACAACGCCCGCATGAAAGCCATCAACGAACTCAAGCTCACCATGGATGAGCTAAGGCAAAACCATGCCGAGCAAATCGATGAGCAGGAAAAGCTGACCGCGCTCGCCGCCAAGCAGCAGGAACAATCCAAGCGTCTCGAAGCCGAGCAGTCGCAGCGTCAGGCCACCATAAAAGAACTGCAAAAGACGCTGTCGTCCCGCGGCGCCGAGCTTGAACAGCTGCAAATTGAAGAAGCAAGCCTCAAGCGGGTACTGGATCAGGCACTCAAAGCCGTGAAAGACAGCCCCAAACTCACCGGCCTTGCCAGTCAGCGTGGCAAACTAAGCTGGCCAACCAAGGGCAGCCTCAGTGAATCCTTCGGCGCCGCCCGCTCAGGACAAATCAAATGGAAAGGCGTAGTGCTTTCTGCCCCCGAAGGTCAGGATATTAAAGCCATTTCCGACGGCAAGGTAATTTATGCCGACTGGCTTAAAGGCTTTGGTATGGTACTGGTGCTCGATCACGGCCACGGTTATATGAGCCTTTACGGTCACGCACAGGCCCTGCTTAAATCACCGGGTGACCTGGTCAACGGCGGCGAAACCGTGGCACTGGTAGGACGTTCCGGTGGACAGACAGAGCCTGGCCTATACTTCGAGATAAGGCACAAGGGGCAGGCCGTCGACCCGGCAACTTACTGCAAGCGCTGATACCTGCCCCGCACAGCAGGGGGCCTTTTATGTCACAGTTCATCCGCTATCTCGGCGCTATGTGCCTGGGTCTGACACTTGGCCTCTCGGTCAGCCTGTCAGGACAGGAAAACGCCAAATCCATGTTAAGCCAGTATGACTACCCATTGCTGGTAGACATTATGGATACCATCGAAACCTATTACGTGAATCAGATAAGCAGGGATGAGCTTATTCAGGGCGCCATCGAAGGCATGTTCAAAAAGCTGGACCCATACTCGAGCTACCTTTCGCATCAGGATCTTACCCATGTAAAAGACAGTAATCGTGGCGAGTATTTTGGGTTTGGCTTTGAGATTGCGTCTGACGACAACCATATCCGCATTGTCGCCCCGTTTTCCGGTTCACCGGCCGCCAAGGCAGGTATTGCCGCCGGTGACACCATAGAAACCGTGAATCACAAGCCAGTTGAGGACATGGATTTAAGTGCCGTGCTGGCCGAAATCCGCTATCACAGCGTGAATGATTTGCCACTGACAATGACGCTAAAGCATGCAGAAGCAAGCTACAGTGTCACCCTCAAACCGGGCACCATTTCGGTGAGTTCAGTGGCGGGTAAATGGCTTGAAGGCGACATCGGCTATATTCAGCTCACCAGCTTTCAGGAAAACAGCACCGAAGAGCTAATTGCCCAGCTCGAGCAGTGGCATACACCGGCCAAAGGGCTCATTCTCGATTTACGCAACAATCCGGGCGGCCTGCTTGATCAAGCCATCCGCATCGCCGACCTCTTTCTCGCAAAGGGGCGAATAGTCTCAACATCCGGCCGCTTTTTCGACGCCAACTCAGACTATTACGCCTCACCGCAAACCCTGATGGCCAACGTACCTATATTGGTGCTCATCAACAAAGGTTCAGCCTCGGCCTCGGAAGTACTGGCCGCGGCACTGCAGGAAAATGGTCGGGCACTGCTGATGGGCGAAACCAGCTTTGGCAAGGGGACAGTGCAAAGCATCATACCCACCATCAATATGGACAGCGCCATCAAACTCACGATTGCCCATTACAGCACTCCCAAAGGCCATGATATTCATGCAAAAGGAATAGAGCCCGACATAAAAATAGCCAGCGGGAATACTGTTAAAGACGGTAACGATGTGCCTATAATCGAGCCTGAAACGATACTTAATTCTGCTTCAGACCCTATCTTGGCCTCCGCCATCGACTGGATTGAACAGCAAAAATAAACAATAAAATAATACTCAGTGCGCTATTTGCTTGGTTTGCTGCTTGCAGCAGGGATGTTTACAGCCCAAGGGGCCCAATTGGCTATCATCATTGACGATATAGGCTATCGTCAAACCGATGAGGATGTCCTGTCACTTCCAAAAGATATTACCCTCTCGGTTATTCCACTCAGTCCGCTTGGCGTTGAGCTTGCAGGTAAAGCCCATAAGCAGGGCTACGAAATTATGTTGCACCTGCCGATGCAGGCATTAAATGGCAAGCCGCTCGGTAAAGGCGGGCTGACCAAAGACATGAGCGAGCAGGAAATTAAGCGTAAGGTCGACGATGCCATTGTCCGCATTCCTTACGCCAAAGGGGCAAACAATCATATGGGCAGCCTGCTGACCCAAATGGACAGCCATATGCTGTGGGTGATGGAGCGGCTCAAGCAAAACAATCTGTATTTCGTCGACAGCCTGACCACAGGACACAGCAAAGCGGCCAATCAGGCCGAAGCGATTGGCGTGCCTATGTTGAAGCGACATGTATTTCTGGACAATGACACCAGTAAAAAAGCACTGGAGAAGCAATTCAGGATCATGATGGAACAGGCACACCAGCAAGGCTTTGCCGTTGCTATTGCCCATCCTCATCCCGCCACAGTCAGATTTCTGAAAGCCAATCTGCCGCGTTTGGCACAGGAAGGCATTACCTTGGTGCCAACCTCACATCTGTTGCCATATCGCCTGGCACAGCAACAAGGAACTAGCCCAGCTGTAAGACTGAGATAGTGCGGTCCGGCAGCAGCGCCAGCAACTCGTCCCTATTTGAGACTATGTCCGCGAGAGAATAGCGATCGAGTACCGCTAAATAAGCCGCCACCGCCTCGGCCAATACGCCTTTCAGCTGACAGGCAGGTGTAAGCCGGCAATATGGTTTGCTGCAATCTATCGGCGCGAGTGAATGCTCAAGCTCACGAACCAAAGCGCCAAGGTTGATATCACCGGCCGCTTTTGCCAAACGGAAACCACCCGCCTTGCCCCGCACCGTCTGCAGGTATCCAACCTTACCCAGATGATGGATGATTTTCGAAACATGATTTGGCGACAAATCAAATACTTCTGTGATCTCGGCGATTCGGAATAACGCCGTACGTTCAGGCTGCACCGCCATATACATCAAAGTTCGTATGCCAAAGTCGGTATAGCGGGTCAATTGCATAAATCACCTAGAAAAATCAATTTGTTGCAGATTCCAGAGATGTGATGATCCACATAGCCTCTTCGTTGCTGGCGCCACACACATCCACAGTAGCGCTGAAGTCGCTGCATACTTGGGGCCGCTCAGGCTGGCCAAAGATCAGGCACAAATTATCATCACTGAGCTGAACGCAACGCACACCGGCGGGCTTGCCCTGCGGCATTCCCGGGATCGGGCTACTGATGGAAGGCGCGATACAACAGGCGCCACATCCCAAACGACATTCCACTTCCATCTCCCGGATTATACCGTTCAAATTACACAGACCCAGATTAATAGGGCAATTGTGCCGACTGACGCACGCAATTGACAGTTATAAGCGTTTAAGCAAAGCAAAAAGGCCACCCTGTTGGGTGGCCTTTTTGTTTTATTTGGCGCCTGGCGATGACCTACTCTCACATGGGGAGACCCCACACTACCATCGGCGTGACTGCGTTTCACTTCTGAGTTCGGAATGGGATCAGGTGGGACCACAGCACTAATGTCACCAGGCATAAACTTGTCTGGAACAAAGTTTAAACGCGCTTCAGCGCGGCCAGTTAGGGTCAACTACATGGATGTAGTTGATAAATTCGTTCCGAAATCTGGAAAGCTGTGCAACGAAATTAAGTGGTGGTCGCTACTGGGATCGAACCAGTGACCCCCTCCTTGTAAGGGAGGTGCTCTCCCGGCTGAGCTAAGCGACCGGTATTCGTTTGCTGTATTGAGTCAATCACTTCAATCA
>NZ_JAHEPS010000009.1 GCF_018596335.1 Shewanella jiangmenensis
TTTCGACGCTGTTGAAGTTGGCTTTCGCTCGCTTCAACCACCTTCACGCTACGTTTCGCTTGGCGCCCCGTGCCGTGTCAGTGGATGCGCATTATAGGGAGCCTGAACTTTTGCGCAAGGGCTTTTTAAAAGAAAACTTTGGATTTAGGCGCGTTCGTTTATTTTGCGAGCTAAACGAATAAAAAAGGGGCATTTCGCCCCTTTTTTACCGCTTTTTGACCTTATGGCCCGAAGAATCGGGTTTCCTGAATCGCTTCTACACCCGGGGTATCTTCGGCAACGACCCTGATATTTATCTTGGTGATAGGACGTTTAAGCTCTACCGGGTCAACCGACACACTGACGGGTAAGGTCAGCACTTCGCCGGCTTTCACCGTGACGCGGGCATCACCAATCCATTTGTGGTTGGCCAGACCTTCAACACTGAGGTTGTACACATGGTCGGCCTCGGTCTTGTTGAGGATCTTCAGGGTAAAGGTGTTTTCAATAAGACCACGGTTGTCTTCACGGTACAGGGCGTTGCGGTCGCGGATAACGTCGATGCGCAGTGGGGAAATGGTCGCAACCAATCCAACAAACACCAGCAGCATTGCCGTCAGTACTACACCATAGCCCACCAGTTTGGGACGAAGCACCTTTTCCTGTTTGCCTTCGAGCTTATTTTCAGTGGTGTAACTGATAAGCCCCTTGGCATAGCCCATACGGTCCATGGTCTGATCGCAGGCATCGATACAGGCGCCGCAGTTGATACATTCATACTGCATGCCGTTACGGATATCGATGCCGGTCGGGCACACCTGCACACAGAGATCGCAGTCGATACAGTCACCCAGGCCCATCTCTTTCGGGTCGGCCTTACGGGAACGTGGGCCACGGGTTTCACCGCGCGCCACGTCGTAACCCACTATATAGGTGTTCTTGTCGAACATGGCGGCCTGGAAGCGGGCGTAAGGGCACATGTGGATACACATGATTTCCCGCATCCAACCGGCGTTACCGTAAGTGGCAAAGGTGAAGAAGATGACCCAGAAGTACACTCCGCCGCTGGCATTGAGTGTAAGTATGTCGAGGTAAAGCTCGCGGGTCGGCACGAAATAGGACACAAAGGTGGTGGCGGTTAAGAAGGAAATCAGCAACCAGCTGGCATGCTTGGCCGTTTTACGCCAAACCTTATCGAAGTCCCACGGCATCTGATCCATCTTGATGCGCTTGTTGCGCGGCCCTTCGAGTTTTTCTTCAAACCAGATAAAGATGAAGGTCCACACGGTTTGCGGGCAGGTATAGCCGCACCAGACCCGGCCAAGGTAGGTGGTGACAAAGAAAAGACCAAAGGCCGCAATCATAAACAGCGCCGCCAGCAAGGTCAGATCCTGCGGCCAAATCGTCAGGCCGAAGATATGAAACTTCTGCTCCGCCAGATTGAACCACACGGCTTGCCTATCACCCCAGGGGATCCACGGCAAGAGCAGGAAAAACAACATAGCCACCCAGCCCATGCGCCGACGCAGGGTGCTCCATAATCCATCAACCGCACGGACATAAATACGGTTACGGGGATTGAATCGGTCGGCCTTGCTGGCATCGGGTTGGTGGATTTTAATCCGCTCGGCTTTCGAGTAGTCCTTGTTGTTTGGATCCGCGTTCATCTGACAGCCTTTTTACTGCTTTAATATTGCTCGAAAAGTGGCTTATTATAGCCATATATATAGTGCACATTCACTCGATTGGACCAAAAGATGAGAGGATGGATTATCATCGCGGCCCTCGCAGGCGGCCTTTATTACCTGTACACCGAAACCGACAAGCTGGATGAACCCATTGCCGAAACCCAGGCCGTACTGAAAAAAATCGAGCGAAAGCTCGACTCCCTCACCGGGACTCAGATAATCCGGGTGGACGGCAGACTGCAGAAACTCAAGTCAGAAATAGGTGAGCGGCTGTCGGCGGCTGAACTTGATGAGTTTGATGCGGTACTGACAGACAAAAACAGCGTGCTCGACTTCAAAGCCGAGTATTGCAGCGGCAGTAAGAACAGCCATCCGGTGTTCGACCGGGAAAACCTGCAATTCATTTGCGACAACCTCTGACAATTTTGTCGGTCATGCCAAGGGTTTTTACTTAAGACATTGACCGCAAATCCACTTGAGCCTAGCCTGTGGCAACTAATATGGACACAGGCAGGCTCTGACATGACTCAAAAAGTTTCTGATATTTTTGATCCAGATCTATGGACAGAAGTACCCGGTTTTGCATTCGACGATATTACCTACCATAGGGCCAAAGATCAGGGAACGGTGCGCATCGCCTTTAACCGCCCCGACTGCCTGAATGCCTTCCGCCCCAAAACCGTAGATGAGCTCTATACGGCGCTGGATCATGCGCGGCAATGGTCGGACGTAGGCTGCGTGCTGCTGACCGGCAACGGCCCATCTGCCAAGGGCCAGTATTCGTTTTCCTCCGGCGGCGACCAGCGTATTCGTGGTAAAGACGGCTACAAATACGAAGGCGCCGAGCCCGGCAGTGCCGATGTGGCCCGCATGGGCAGACTGCACATCCTCGAAGTTCAGCGCCTCATTCGCTTTATGCCCAAGGTAGTGATTGCCGTAGTACCGGGCTGGGCTGCTGGCGGTGGCCACAGTTTGCATGTGGTGTGCGACCTCACGCTGGCATCCAAAGAGCACGCGGTGTTTAAGCAAACGGATCCGGATGTAGCCAGCTTCGACTCAGGCTACGGCAGTGCGTATCTTGCCAAGATGGTTGGCCAAAAGCGGGCACGGGAAATCTTCTTCCTTGGCTTTAACTACAGCGCCGATGAAGCAGCCGCCATGGGCATGGTCAATCGCAGTATTCCCCATGCCGAGCTTGAAACAGAAGCGCTGCGCTGGGCAAAAGAGATTAACTCCAAGTCTCCCACCGCCATGCGGATGCTTAAATACGGCTTTAACCTGCCGGACGATGGGCTTGTGGGCCAGCAGCTGTTTGCCGGCGAGGCCACCCGCCTGGCCTACGGCACCGAAGAAGCGCGCGAGGGGCGTGATGCCTTTTTGGAGCGGCGGGATCAGGATTACAGCAAGTTCCCCTGGCACTACTGACCCAAGCTTGCAATCCACCAGCAAAAGACGCGGCCCCGGCTGCGTCTTTTTGGTTAATCGACTGTCTCGTTTGCCGCTATTGAACAAATTAACTTTACTTGCAATTGATAACTATTATCATCTAAGTTAATTCATCAATGGGGGACATCACCATGCTCAAGACCATGACCTTTGCCATACTGCACTTTACTGTGGCCTTCAGTATCACCTACCTGCTCACCGGCAGCGTGGTTATCGGTGGTGCCGTGGCACTGATTGAACCGACCATCAACACAGTGGTGTTTTACTTCCACGAAAAAGTCTGGAAGCGGATTGAAGCAAAAAAGTCCGCCGCCGTTGCTGAACTCGCGGCATAAAAAAGCCTCCCCGAAGGGAGGCAATGTTCGACATACAAAGGGTTACTCAACCGTCACCGACTTGGCCAGGTTACGTGGCTGGTCAACATCCGTGCCTTTAATCAAGGCCACATGGTACGACAGCAGCTGCAGCGGAATGGTGTAGATAAGCGGTGCCATAAACTCATCACAATGCGGCACCGGGATCACCTTCATGGTCTCATCCGAGGCAAACTCGGCATCCTTGTCGGCAAACACGTACATCAGGCCGCCACGGGCGCGCACTTCTTCCACGTTCGACTTTAATTTTTCCAAAAGCTCATTATTGGGCGCCACCACAATCACCGGCATATCGGCATCAATCAGCGCCAGCGGGCCGTGCTTGAGCTCGCCTGAGGCATAGGCTTCGGCGTGGATATAGGAGATTTCCTTAAGCTTGAGCGCACCTTCCATGGCGATGGGGTACTGATCGCCACGGCCAAGGAACAGCGCATGCTGTTTGTCGGCAAAGTCCTCGGCCAGCGAAGCGATGGCGTCATCCAGCCCCAGCGCCTGCTCAACCTTGGCCGGCAGTGATTGCAGGCTTTGGGTTAAAGACGATTGCAGCTCTGCAGGCATGCCATTGTTGCGGCCAATCACGGCGGTAAGCATCAACAGGCCAGCCAACTGCACGGTAAAGGCCTTGGTAGAAGCCACGCCGATTTCGGCGCCGGCCTTCATCATGTAAGCCATGTCGGATTCGCGCACCAGCGACGAGCCGGGCACGTTACAGATGGTCAGAGTGGCCTGATAGCCCATTTCTTTGGCCAGACGCAGCGCCGCCAGGGTATCGGCGGTCTCGCCGGACTGGGAAATAGTCACCAGCAGGCTGTTGGGGAACAGGTGTGACTTGCGATAGCGAAACTCAGAGGCGATTTCCACGTTGCACGACACGCCAGCCCACTGCTCCAGCCAATAACGGGCGGTCATGCCCGCATGGTAGCTGGTACCACAGGCAATGATTTGCACGTGCTTGATGTCTTTCAAAAGCTCGGCAGCCTTGTCGCCAAAGGCGCTGTCCTGTACCTGCATATTGCTGATACGGCCTTCGAGGGTGCGCGCCAGTGCCCGTGGCTGCTCGTAGATTTCCTTGAGCATATAGTGGCGATACTCGCCCTTGTCACCGGCATCGTGGGTGATTTCCGACTCTTTGGCTTCGCGCTCAACTTCATTGCCGTTCACATCGAAGATGCGCACGCTGCGGCGCATCACTTCGGCCACATCCCCTTCTTCGAGGAAGGCAAAAGTGCGGGTTACCGGCAGCAGCGCCAGTTGATCGGAGGCCACAAAGTTTTCGCCCAGACCAAAACCAATCACCAGCGGGCTACCGCTGCGGGCCACAACCATGCGCTCGGCGTCGCGGCGGTCAATCACCACAGTGCCGTAAGCGCCTTCGAGTTGCTTCACCGTGGCCTGCACTGCCGCCAGCAGGGTGTCGTGGCTTTTGAGTTCATGGTGCACCAGGTGGCAAATCACTTCGGTATCGGTATCTGAATTGAACTGATAACCCAGGCCCTTCAAGCGCTCACGCAGCTTGGCGTGGTTTTCGATAATGCCATTGTGCACCACGGCGATATCGCCCTCGGACTGGTGCGGGTGGGCATTGCGCTCGCTTGGCTCGCCGTGGGTGGCCCAGCGGGTGTGGGCGATGCCGGTACCACCGGCAAGCGGCGCTTCGGTGAGCGCATCGGCCAGCTCCTGCACCTTGCCCACACGGCGGGTACGGTTCATTTCATTGTGGTTGATGATGGCCATACCGGCCGAGTCATAACCACGGTATTCCAGACGACGAAGGCCCTCGAGCAAAATTTCGGCCACATCCCTTTGCGCCACGGCGCCAACGATTCCACACATGCTTGTATATTCCGTAAGGTCTGATAAACGGTTACTGGACGTCGGCCAGATACACCTTCACTCCGTGGGACTCGATGGTGGCCACTGCCTCTTTGGGCAATCTGTTGTCTGTGACCACACAGCTGACCTGACTCCAGGGCAGCTCGAGATTGGGAATGCGTCGGCCTATCTTGTCGGACTCCAGCATGACGATTACCTCCCGCGACACCTCGGCCATCACACGTGACAGGCCGACGAGTTCGTTGAAGGTGGTGGTGCCGCGGCTGAGGTCTATGCCATCGGCACCAATAAACAGTTGATCGAAGTCGTAAGAGCGCAGCACCTGCTCGGCCACCAGCCCCTGAAAGCTTTCAGAGTGTGGATCCCAGGTGCCACCAGTCATCAAAAGCGTCGGCTCCTGCTCCAATTCGTGAATGGCATTGGCCAGTTGCAGCGAATTGGTCATCACCACCAGCCCGCGCCGATGGGCAAGCTCGGGGATAAGCCCTAACGTGGTGCTGCCATAGTCGATGATGATGCGGTTATGGTCGCGGATAAGCCCGGCCGCAGCTTTGGCTATTGCCAGCTTCACCGGCGAAATGGCCACAGTCTGGGCATTCAGCTCCTGCGGCAGCGGCACGGCGCCGCCATAACGGCGAAACAACAGCCCGGCCTTTTCAAGCTCAGCCAAATCCTTGCGAATGGTCACCTCGGAGGTGGCAAACTCGCTCGCCAGCTGATCCACATTCACCTCGCCCTGGGCATTCAGGAGTTCGATAATGCTGCGGCGGCGCTGCTGAGTGTTGCGTTTGGTCATCCGTTTCTTTCATCTTAACTTTCGATTCGAAAGATAGATTATATATAAACGAAACAATTTTACCAAGAATGAAATTTAGCCAATAAAAAAGCAGCCCCAAGGCTGCTTTTTTACGGTTACGATTACGGTTGCGCTGCAAAGCGGAACTGAGCACCGGTCAACTGACGCTCAACTATCCGTTAATGTTCAGAAACGGGCGTTCAGCGCCAGGCTGAAGTTACGCTCCTGACCTATGGTGACCATCTGGTAGTTGCCACCGTCGAGGTAATCGGTGTCGAACAGGTTGCGCACGTTGGCGCGCACATCAAACTCATTGCCACCGATATCGAAGGTGTAGGCTGCGCCCATATCGAAGCGCACATAACCGTCTTTGGTGATGCTGTTCTGGTCGTCGGCAAAGCGCTCGCCCACATACACGGCACCAAAGTTAAGCGCGAAGGCATCGGTCATCTGGTAGCGGCTCCAGATATTGGCCGACCACTCGGGCGCATCTATCGGCGTTTTGCCATTGAGATGGTCGGCGGTTTTGTACTGGGCATCCAGATACATCATCGAGGAGGTCACAAACCAGTCTTCACCAAGCTGCCCCTGTGCGCCCAGCTCAAAGCCCTTGTGGTGCTGAATGCCGTCCTGACGGGTAACCTGGGTAATGCTCTTTTTACCCGGAACATCGATTGGAGTCTCCAATTGCTGCGTCACAATACGGTTATCGATTTCGATATCAAACACGGCACCGGTGAGCAGCAGGCCGCCGTTCATCAGCTCCCACTTGGCACCGAGTTCATATTGAGTACCGTACTCGGGATCAAGCTCTTGGCCATGACTCAGGTCAGCTTCGTCGTTGACCTTGCCCTGGGGCACAAAACTCTTTGAGTAATTGGCGTAGAGGCTTAAATCCTGCTGTGGCTGCCAAATCACCCCAAACTTGGGCGACAGCGCATTGTCGTTGCCGGATTCTTCTTTTTGCTCATCAAAACGCACGCCGGCGAGCAGCTTCCACTGATCATTGAGGCTGATAAGATCCTGCAGGTACACACCATAGAATTCATAGTCACTGGTGGACCAACTGTTATCTGTGGTGTAGGAAATATCAGGGCGGGGCGCAGCCACACCCGGCATCACGGTCTGGCGGCTGCCGGAGGTACGCAGCTGGGCATAACCGTAATCGAGCTTATTGGCACCCAGCAGCAGTTGGTGCGTCATGCCCGCAAGTTCAATCTCGCCATTCAAATCTACATAGGCAGTCTTGTGGCTCCAGTCATCGAAACGGTCAAAGGGGTTGATTTGATAACCTTTGTCCATCGCATCGGCCTTGTAGCGCGGCGCCGAATCGAAACGCTGACGGTTGAACTGCTGCTCGTTATAACCAAGTTTCAGGTTCCAGTTGTCGCTGATTTGCCAACCGATATCGGCACCGAGGTTGGTAATGCTGTTGTCGGTAAAAGCCCAGGGCATGTCCCAGATTTGCTCGCGGCCGCCAATCAGGTTGCCGTCTTTATCGAGCCAGCCACCCACGTCGATGCCGGTCTTGTCTTCGGTGCGGTCATAACGCAAGGACAGCAGCACATCGTCGGTCAGGTCGTAATCCAGTGCCACGAAGCCGAGCCAACGATTGCGCTCCTGCTGCTCGGCCTGCTCGCCCGGCAGTGGCGAATAGCTGCGCCAATATTCGGTATCCTGTTTTACGCCAACGGCGCGGTATCTTAGAGTTTCGGCTTCGTTGATGGCGCCGCCGGCATCCAGCTGAAAGCGGGTCGAGCCTGAATCGTCGGTATCAAAGCCAAGTTCAAACAGCCGCTCATAGGTCGGCTTTTTGGTGACCATGTTCACCAGCCCGCCGGGGCCGGACTGACCATAGAGCATGGACGATGGCCCCTTAAGCACTTCTACCTGGCTTAAGATTTCAATCGGCAGCACGTAGTGGGCAAACAGCTGATGGCCGTTGGCGAGGTAACCTGAGCCGGAGTCCAGCTCAAAACCACGCAGCGAGAACACCTGACGGTTCCAGCGCTGAGTTCCGGCGGTGATGGAGGAGTCGTTGACCAATACCTCGGCGAGGTTGGTGGCGAGCTGCTCGTCGGTCACAAAATCCGGGATCACATTCACCGACTGTGGGGTATCGAGCAAAGACAGGTCACCACGCATGGCGCCATTGGCGCTGCCCACTTTATAGGCGTTAAAGCTGCGACCTTTCACTTCAATCCGCTCAATGTCGCTGCCGGAAACCTTGGTGGATTGGGGATCGTCGGCAAGCGCCAGCGGGGATTGCAACGCGGCCACTACGGCCAGGCTCAGGGTGGAATATTTCTGTGACATGCCGTCCTCTCTTAGAGAATGTGTCGAAAGACTTACAAAACTGGCAGCACTATAAATGAGAATGGTTTGCGTTTAAGTTTCTTTACGGGAATTTACATTCACGGGTGACAGGGATCACAGAACACCATGCGCTCTAAATTGCCCTGAATTTGCCAATAAAAAACGGCGCCGCAGCGCCGTTTAATCAGTCTAAGCAGACTCCATTATTTTGGCTTTTTCACCGGACGTTGCCAGCCCTGAATGTGGCGCTGCTTAACCCGGGTGATCACCAGCTCATCTTCACCGACTTCGCGGGTAATGGTGGAGCCAGCGCCCAGAGTCGCGCCCCTGCGGATAATCACAGGTGCCACCAGCTGGGTATCGCTGCCGACAAACACATCATCTTCAATCACGGTCAGGTGCTTGTTGGCGCCATCGTAGTTACAGGTGATGGTGCCCGCGCCTATGTTCACGCCCTTACCAATGTCGGCATCGCCAAGGTACGCCAGATGCCCGGCCTTGGAGCCTTCACCCAGCACGGCTTTTTTCATTTCAACGAAGTTGCCGATATGGGCGTCTTTGTGCAGCTCAGCGCCGGGGCGCAGACGCGCGAACGGACCGGCACTGGCGCTATCGCCGAGTTTGGCACCTTCGATGATGCTGTACGGCTTGATTTCGGCGTTGTCGGCAATCTCACAGTCGATAAGGATGGCACCGGCACCAATGGTGACGTTATTGCCAAGCTTGACCTTGCCTTCAAAAATCACGTTCACGTCAATCATTACGTCCATGCCCACGGTCACGTCGCCGCGAATGTCGATACGGGCCGGGTCGCGCAGGTTGGCGCCATTAAGCATCAGCTCTTCGGCGCGGCGGGCCTGATAAGCACGCTCCAGTGCCGCCAGCTGCACCCGGTTGTTGGCGCCTTCGGTCTCGATGGGATTGGCGGGGTGAGCGGTATCAATCTCCACACCATCTGCGTGAGCCATGGCAATCACGTCGGTGAGGTAAAACTCGCCCTGGGCATTGTTGTTCTCGAGGCGGCCAAGCCAGCTCTTGAGCCGCTTGCCCGGCAGCGCCATGATGCCGCTGTTGATTTCGTTAATCTTAAGCTGCTCAGGGCTGGCATCTTTCTGCTCGACGATACCAACGACTTTGCCGCCTTCGCGCACCATGCGGCCATAACCGGTGGGGTTGTTCAGATGCACTGTCAGTACCGCCACGCCGTCCGGCTTGCGCGCAGCCAGCAGAGCTTCGAGGGTTTCTTTGCGGGTGAGCGGCACATCGCCGTAGAGCACCAGCACTGTATCATCGTCATTGATGTGGTCAATCGCCTGCGCCACCGCATGGCCGGTACCCAGCTGCTCGGCCTGCAGCACAAAGTTCAGCGGTTGCTCACCGAGTTTGGCCTTCAGCAGTTCGCCGCCATAGCCATACACCAGATTGATGTTATCGGCGTTGAGCTCGCGCGCCGTGTCTATCACGTGCTGAACCATGGGTTTGTGGGCGACGCTGTGCAGTACCTTGGGCAGGTCTGAGCGCATGCGGGTGCCTTTTCCGGCGGCGAGAATGACAACATTGAGTGACATAGGAGGTCCCTTATCTTTAATCTGGCGCAAGTGTACCCGATGGCCGCCTAAAATTCACCGCTGTGTAAAGGAGGCCAAGCGATTTTTGCCCAATAAAAAAGGCGCCCTGGGGCGCCTTTTTTGGGACACATTCACCTTATCTGGCAATGTTCTTCTTGATGGTTTCAACCACACGCAGCTGAGCTACGGCCTTGGCCAGCTCGATGGCTGCCGCGGCATAGTTGAAATCGGCACCGGCTTCGGCCATATGGGCCTCGGCGCGACGTTTGGCTTCCAGAGCCGCCTGCTCATCAATGTCTTCGGCACGCAAAGCCACATCAGCCAGCACAGACACAGAGTTGGGTTGTACTTCCAGCAAACCGCCGGACAGGTAAAACACCTCTTCTTTGCCGTGCTGCTTAACGATGCGCACCATGCCAGGTTTGATAAAGGTCAGCAGAGGGGCGTGACCGGGCATAATACCCAGCTCACCCTCGCCACCGGTCACTTGCAGATGTTCTACCAGACCGGAGAAAATGCGAGTTTCTGCACTTACGATATCAAGATGTACTGTCATGGCCATAGCGTTCTCCATTTAAGACTCAGGCAGGGCCCGATTACTTCTTGTTGGCTTTCTCAACGGCTTCGTCGACGGAGCCAACCATGTAGAACGCTTGTTCTGGAATGTGATCGAACTCACCGTCCAGAATGCCCTTGAAGCCACGGATAGTGTCTTTCAGAGGCACGTACTTACCTGGAGAACCGGTAAATACTTCCGCTACGTGGAAAGGCTGAGACAGGAAACGCTCAATCTTACGGGCGCGGGAAACGGTCATCTTGTCGTCGTCTGACAGTTCGTCCATACCCAGAATGGCGATGATGTCTTTCAGCTCTTTGTAGCGCTGCAGTACGTTTTGAACGCCGTTAGCCACGTCATAGTGCTCTTGACCTACTACTTGTGGATCCAGCTGACGAGAGGTGGAATCCAGTGGGTCAACCGCTGGGTAGATACCCAGAGAAGCGATTTGACGAGACAGTACCACGGTCGCATCCAAGTGGGCGAAGGTGGTAGCTGGGCTTGGGTCGGTCAAGTCGTCCGCTGGTACGTATACCGCCTGTACGGAGGTGATAGAACCAGTCTTGGTAGAAGTAATACGCTCCTGCAGAACGCCCATCTCCTCAGCCAGAGTAGGCTGATAACCTACGGCTGATGGCATACGGCCCAGCAGTGCTGATACTTCGGTACCGGCCAGGGTGTAACGGTAGATGTTGTCTACGAACAACAGTACGTCTTTACCCTCGTCACGGAACTTCTCGGCCATGGTCAGACCGGTCAGAGCTACACGCAGACGGTTTCCTGGTGGCTCGTTCATCTGACCGTACACCATGGCTACCTTGTCCAGTACGCCTGATTCCATCATTTCGTAGTAGAAGTCGTTACCTTCACGGGTACGCTCACCTACACCGGCGAATACTGACAGACCAGAGTGTGCCTTGGCGATGTTGTTGATCAGTTCCATCATGTTAACTGTCTTACCAACGCCCGCACCACCGAACAGACCTACTTTACCACCCTTGGCGAATGGACAAACCAGGTCGATTACCTTGATACCGGTTTCCAGCAGTTCAGTCGTGTTTGACTGCTCTTCATAGGAAGGAGCGGCACGGTGAATAACATAACGCTCTTCTTCACCGATAGGACCCGCTTCATCCACAGGCTCGCCCAGCACGTTCATGATACGACCGAGTGTGGCCTTACCAACAGGAACGGCAATAGCGGAACCAGTGTTTTCAACCTCGATACCACGACGCAGACCGTCAGAAGAACCCATGGCGATGGTACGAACCACACCGCCACCGAGCTGCTGCTGAACTTCCAGCACCAGACCGTTACAGGCGCCTTCACCTGTGATCTTCAGAGCGTCATATACCTGAGGTACGGCATGCTGTGGGAACTCTACGTCCACAACCGCGCCAATTACTTGGACAACAGTACCTGTGCTCATGATTAATCCTCTAAAACTTGTATTCGTTACCTAAGCCTTAAACCGCTGCGGCACCGGAAACAATCTCCGACAGTTCCTGCGTAATCGCAGCCTGACGGGCCTTGTTGTAAACCAGTTGCAGATCATCGATCAGCGTACCGGCGTTGTCAGTCGCAGCCTTCATTGCCACCATACGGGCGGCCTGTTCAGACGCGATGTTTTCCACAACACCCTGGTACACCTGAGACTCGACATAACGTACCAGCAGAGTATCCAGAAGGTCTTTCGGATCCTGCTCGTAGATGTAGTCCCAGTGATGTGCGATGTCATCATCTTCGGATTTTGGCAAAGGCAGCAGCTGCTCGATCACGGGCGTCTGGGTCATGGTGTTCACAAACTTGTTGAATACCACATACAGACGATCCAGTTTGCCTTCGTTGTAAGCCTGCAGCATCACGCGTACAGTCCCGATCAGGTCGGTGAGCTTTGGCGCATCACCGAGGCCTGAGGCGTGGGCTGACACCTTTCCGCCAAAAGCTTTGAAGAACTGCACTGAGCGGGCACCGATGGGGCAGAACTCTACCTCAACGCCTTGCGCTTTCCAGTTCTTCACGTCTGACACAACCTTTTTGAACAGGTTGACGTTCAGACCACCACAAAGACCGCGGTCGGATGCTACAACGATGTAGCCGACACGCTTGGCTTCTCTCACCTCTAAATAGGGGTGTTTGTATTCAAGAGAACCCTGGGCAACGTGACCGATCACCTTACGCATGCTTTCCGCGTATGGACGGCTGGCGGCCATGCGATCCTGCGCTCTGCGCATTTTGCTGGCAGCCACCATTTCCATGGCGGACGTGATCTTCTGAGTGTTTTTCACACTCGCGATCTTGGTTTTAATCTCTTTTGCGCCGGCCATCTCTACTCTCCAATCTGGACCTGAGGTGCCTTATGACACCTCGACGATATTTACCAGGTTTGGGTTGCCACGAACTTCTCGAGGCCAGCCTTCAGCTCAGTTTCGATTTCGGCATTGTAGTCGCCGGTATCGTTGATGAGCTTCATCAGGTTGGCATGCTCAGAGTTCATGAACGCGAGCAGAGCGGCTTCGAAGTCACCGATCTTCTTCAGAGCAACACCCTTCAGGAAGCCTTTTTCCGCAGCGAAGATCACTACGGCCTGTTCGGCTACGCTCATTGGGGCATATTGCTTCTGCTTCATCAGCTCGGTAACACGCTCACCGTGCTGCAGCTGAGCACGAGTTGCATCGTCAAGATCAGATGCAAACTGGGAGAACGCAGCAAGCTCACGATACTGTGCCAGTGCGGTACGGATACCACCGGACAGTTTCTTGATGATCTTGGTCTGGGCGGCACCACCTACACGGGATACCGAAATACCTGGGTTAACAGCTGGACGCAGGCCAGAGTTGAACAGGTTGGTTTCCAGGAAGATCTGACCGTCGGTAATAGAAATTACGTTGGTCGGTACGAACGCAGATACGTCACCGGCTTGGGTTTCGATGATTGGCAGAGCAGTCAAAGAACCGGTTTTGCCAGTTACAGCGCCCTTGGTGAACTTTTCAACGTACTCTTCGTTCACGCGGGAAGCACGTTCCAGCAGACGAGAGTGCAAATAGAATACGTCACCTGGGTAAGCTTCACGTCCTGGTGGACGACGCAGCAGCAGAGAGATCTGACGGTAAGCAACGGCCTGCTTAGACAGGTCATCGTACACGATCAGGGCATCTTCACCGCGGTCACGGAAGTATTCACCCATGGTACAACCAGAGTATGGCGCCAGGAACTGCAGGGCAGCGGCTTCAGAAGCAGAAGCTACCACTACAATAGTGTTGGCCAGAGCACCGTGCTCTTCCAGCTTGCGCACTACGTTGGCGATAGTAGAAGCCTTCTGGCCTACTGCAACGTACACACACTTGATGCCAGAATCGCGCTGGTTGATGATGGCGTCGATAGCCATCGCAGTTTTACCGGTCTGACGGTCACCGATGATCAGCTCACGCTGGCCACGACCGATTGGGATCATGGAGTCAACGGCTTTATAACCAGTCTGAACTGGCTGAGAAACTGACTTACGGTCAATAACGCCAGGAGCAATCACTTCAACAGGTGCGAAACCGTCGTTGTCGATTGGACCTTTACCGTCGATTGGCTGACCCAGAGTGTTTACCACACGGCCCAGCAGACCACGACCTACTGGAACTTCCAGAATACGGCCAGTGGTTTTAACTTTGGTGCCTTCCGCCAGATCGGCGTAAGGACCCATTACTACGGCACCTACAGAATCGCGCTCGAGGTTCAACGCGATTGCATAACGGTTACCTGGCAGTTCGATCATCTCACCCTGCATTACATCGGCCAGGCCGTGTACGCGGATGATGCCGTCACTGACCGCAACGATAGTACCTTCGTTACGGGCTTCGCTGACTACTTCGAACTGCTCGATCCGCTGCTTAATCAGATCGCTGATTTCAGTGGAATTCAGTTGCATGCTCAAACTCCCAATTACGATTGCAGCTTATCGGACAGGCGGGCCAGTTTGCCACGGACGGATCCGTCAATGACCAGATCCCCTGCCTTGATAATTACACCGGCGATCAGGCCGGCATCCACGCTGCAATTCAGCTTAACTTTGCGTGCGAGACGTTTCTCAAGCGAAACGCTAATCTGCTGTTTCTGTGCTTCTGTAAGCTCGGTTGCAGACACCACATCGGCTTCTACTTCCTTGGCCCACTCCAGGCGGTACTCAGCAAACAGCTGAGACACAGCAGGCAGCACTTCCAAGCGACCGTTTTCAGCCATCACCTTGACAAGGTTTTGACCGTGCTCGTTGAGCTGCTCACCACAAACATCAATAAAGAGTTTGGCGAGCGCACAACTGGCCATAGAGCCAGCGAGCAGTGGGCGCATGGTGTCGTTTTCACTTACCAGCGCAGCGAAACCAAGCATTTCTGCCCAGCTTTCCACCGCTTGTTTTTCAACGGCAAAATCAAAAGCTGCCTTTGCGTAAGGGCGAGCAATGGTGGTTAATTCAGCCATAACCCTTCTCCCTTATCAAATTTCAGCGACTAGCTTTTCAACTATGTCACTGTGTGCGGCTTGATCAATCGAACGCTCGAGGATCTTCTCAGCACCCACGAGGGCCAGAGTTGCAACCTGCTTACGCAGTTCCTCTTTCACGCGATTGCGTTCAGCTTCAATTTCAGCTTTACCCTGAGCGATGATACGTGCACGCTCAGCATCAGCCTCGGCTTTTGCTTCTTCAACAATCTGAGCCTTGCGCTTGTTGGCAGACTCGATGATTTCATTGGCTGTAGCTTTGGCTTCTTTGAGCTGCTCTGTGGCCTTGGCCTGAGCAAGCTCCAGGTCTTTTGCAGCGCGGTCAGCATTGGCAAGACCGTCAGCAATCCTCTTCTGGCGCTCTTCGATGGCATTCATCAAAGGGGGCCATACATACTTCATGCAGAACCACACGAAGATAAAAAAGGCGACCGTCTGACCGATTAGGGTAGCGTTGATATTCACAACAGCCTCCTATTTTGAGTTAAGACAGAAGCGGTTTTATTACAGCATTGCGCCCAGTGGGTTGGTGAACAGCATGTACAGAGCGATACCCACACCGATCATGGTTACGGCGTCGAGCAGACCAGCCACGATGAACATTTTAACCTGCAGCATAGGAGCCATTTCTGGTTGACGAGCAGCGCCTTCCAGGAATTTGCCACCCAGAAGACCGAAACCGATAGCGGTACCCAGTGCACCCATACCAATCAGCAGAGCAACAGCGATTGCAGTAAAGCCCAGAATAGTTTCCATCTGTATCTCCAAAATCTAAATCTAAATTAGTTGATGATTTAGCTAAAAAATTTCTTCAGCAATCCTTAATGATCTTCATGAGCCATGCTGAGATAAACAATCGTCAGCATCATGAAGATAAACGCTTGCAGCGTGATAACCAGAATGTGGAAGATCAACCAACCCAGTTGCAGGGTTACACCCAGAGAGGCGATCAGCCAGTTGGCACCATACATCAGCGCAATAAGGATGAAGATCAACTCACCCGCATACAGGTTACCGAATAGACGCAGTGCCAATGAGATTGGCTTGGCGATCAGGGTAACTGTCTCCAGCAGGAGGTTGACGGGTATCATTGCCCAGTGGTTAAAGGGCTGCAGTGTCAGTTCTTTCACAAAACCAGACACTCCCTTGACCTTGATGCTGTAATAGATAATCAGCGCGAACACACCCAGCGCGAGGCTGAGGGTAATGTTCAGGTCAGTCGTCGGAACCACTTTCAGGTAAGGCACACCGAGCAGAGCTGCAGTGTGTGGCAGCCAGTCAACTGGCACCATGTCCATGAAGTTCATCATGAAAACCCATACGAAGATGGTCAGAGCGAGTGGAGCGATCAGAGTGTTGCGGCCATGGAAAGTTTCTTTCACGCTGTTATCGACGAACTCCACGATCATCTCGACAAAGCACTGAAGCTTGCCGGGAACACCGGTAGTTGCCTTTTTGCCAACGCTGCGGAAAATCCACAGGAACAAAACACCAAGACCAACCGAAAAGAGCAACGAATCAATGTGCCATGTCCAGAAGCCTTCACCAACGGCAAGGTTGGTCAGGTGATGCTGGATATAGCCCTGCGGTGTTAACGCTTCACCAGTTGCAGCCATGATTCATCCCACTTTACTTTTGCTTGAAGTATAAAGGCGCTGTCCAATGCACAGTCAAAGCCAGGGTATAACAAACAAAAAGTGGCATGAAAACGACTTTTAGGTTGATAAACACCAGCGAAAACAATGCGATGGTTAACAGCAACTTTACCGCTTCCCCCCAGTAGAAGGTTTTCAGTACCTTCCCTGATGAACTTGCTCCCGAATGGGAAAAAGCGAGGGTTGCGAATACAAAATTAGGGAGCACAGCTACCGAGCCACCGGCCAAAGCCGATACCCCGTATTGCGCCCCCCAGACGACGAAGAAGAGAACCGATACACCCCCGGCCACCGCCGCCTGCATCAACACTAATTTATAGGCAGACCACCGGCCACGACGCGCCAAAACCTTGCTCAATTCTCATTCTCCGCATACGGACTTTTTGTTTCGGTGACCGGACAACAGAATGCCGTAAAAAGTCACAGTACAAAAAGCTTGCGAAAGTATACCTTTTCGGGCCTTCAATGCAACTTTGAGATGCGTAAAATCGCCACTTTTCAGCGGTTCTTCGACCAAAGATTCAAAATGGAAAGATTAACAATCGTCACAAATTTACATGAAACTCTGTTAACCGCACCAAATCAGCGAATTTTGCTGAGAATCCCGTCTAATTCAGCAAGATTTTGGTAGTTAATTACAATTTTTCCCTTGCCCTTACTGCCATGATTTATCGCAACCTTGGCACCGAGCTTCTCAATTAATTGCTGCTCGAGACGGGAAACATCGTGATCTTTTGCGGGCTTTTCAGCTTCTTTGGGGGGATTTAAGCTTCTATTAATTAATCGTTCAGTTTCGCGAACGGTCAGCTCTTTGGCGGCAACCAAACGTGCCAGATTTGTCTGCTCTTCACCCTCAACGGCGAGCAGTGCACGGGCATGACCCATGTCGATATCGCCGTATTCAAGCAAACGCTTGACGGGTTCGTTCAGACTGTTAAGACGCAGCAGGTTGGTGACTGTGGTGCGGGATTTCCCCACCGCATCGGCCACCTGCTGGTGGGTGAGTTCAAATTCTTCCAGCAGGCGCTGCAGCGCAATCGCCTCTTCCATGGCGTTGAGATCTTCGCGCTGAATGTTTTCAATCAGGGCGATGGCCACGGCGGATTCGTCAGGTACTTGCTTGATAATACAAGGAACTTTATCAAGCTTTGCGAGCTGGGATGCGCGCCAGCGGCGCTCGCCGGCGATGATTTCATACTTTTGCTCGGCGATTTTACGCACCACGATGGGCTGAATGATGCCCTGGGCCCGAATGGACTCAGCCAGCTCTTCCAGCGCCTCAGGCGACATGTCTTTACGGGGCTGATATTTGCCCGGCTGCAGCAGATCCACATCCAAATGGACCAAATCATCCTGTTTATCACTGCGCTCGGCCGCCATATCCAGTTTTTTACTGGCGGCGTGGCTGGTGCTTAGCAGCGCATCCAGTCCTTTACCCAAGCCCCGTTTTTTCAAAGTCATTGCTAATCCTTACGCCTGCTTTCTTGCCTGGGTTTGCTCGCCCCGGCGAATCATCTCTCCCGCCAGGGCCAGATAGGCCTTGGCGCCGGCACTGGACTTGTCGTAATACATGGCGGGCGCACCAAAACTTGGCGCCTCAGCCAGACGAATATTACGGGGGATCACAGTGCGGTAAACCTTCTCGCCAAAATGCTGCTTGAGCTGATCGGACACGTCATTGGCCAATCGATTGCGAGGATCGTACATGGTACGCAAAATTCCCTCGATGCCAAGCCCCGGATTGACCATGGCTGCCAGCTTGCCAATGGTGTCGATAAGGGCAGTGAGCCCCTCCAGCGCGAAGTACTCACACTGCATCGGCACCAGAACAGAGTCAGCCGCGGACATGGCGTTTACGGTCAGCATGTTGAGTGAAGGCGGGCAGTCGATAAAGATAAAATCATACTCGTCCCTGACGGCGGCGAGCGCATTGCGCAGGCGCACTTCACGGGCGAAAAATTCCATCAGCTTGATTTCGGCGGCGGTCACATCGCCATTGGCGGCGATGAGGTCGTATTTGCCGGGGGTGTCACGCACCACGACATCGGCAAAGGGCTTTTCTTCGACCAGAAGCTCATAGGCCGTGTTTTCGACCTCGTACTTGTCGATGCCACTGCCCATGGTGGCATTGCCCTGGGGATCGAGATCAATCAGCAGCACTTTACGTCTGGTTGCCGCCAAAGACGCGGCCAGGTTAATGCAAGTAGTTGTTTTTCCTACGCCACCTTTCTGGTTGGCTACGGCAATGACTTTACCCACGATCTCACCCTGTTGTTATTCTGTCGTTTACCCGAGACACAGCGCCTCGGACAAGTTGCTTGATGTTGCGTCCAATTGCAAGGCGCAGACTCACGCTTTGACCAATTTCAGCAGGTGGCGCTGCTCATCAAGCCCGGGCACCTCAAGCCTGATGGTTTCAAGCAAGGTGAATCCGGCGGGGATCCCGGCCATTTCATCCTCGCTGAGTTGGCCCTTGAGCGCATAAAAACAGCCATCGGCGGCGGGCAGGTGATGACACCAGCTGAGCATGTCACCCACAGAGGCAAAGGCGCGGCTCAGAACGCCGTCAAACCCTTGCTCAGGTTGATACAGCTCAACGCGGCTCTCGACTGAGCTGATGTTTTTCAGCCCAAGTTCCAGCGCTACCTGCTTTTGGAAGCGAATGCGCTTGCCGAGGCTGTCGAGCAGGACAAACTCTTTGTCCGGATTGATGATGGCCAGTGGAATGCCGGGCAGACCCGGGCCTGTGCCCACATCGATAAAACGTTCGCCCTTGAGGTGTGGTGACACCACCAGGCTGTCGAGGATATGACGGGTCAGCATCTGCGCCGGTTCGCGCACTGAGGTCAGGTTGTACGCCTTGTTCCATTTGTCCAGCAGCGCAACAAAGCCAAGCAGCTGTTGCTGCTGACTGTCACTGACTGTGAGTCCGGTTTTGGCGATGGCTTGGCTCAGTTGTTTGGCTAACACAGGATGATGCTCCGTCAATGCCACAAGAATGCGGATATTATGAAGGTCTGAAAAAACGAAAGGAAGGGCGCTGGCGCCCTTCCGCTCAGGGATTAACTGATTTCAGGCGCTTTTACGCAGCAAACCGCGTTTTTTCAGGTGCACCAGCAGAATCGATACCGCCGCAGGGGTCACACCGGAGATGCGTGAGGCCTGGCCGATGGTTTCAGGTTTGTGGGCATTGAGCTTGGCGGTGACCTCGTTGGAGAGGCCGGGCACTTCGCTGTAATCCAGATCCAGCGGCAGACGGGTGTTTTCGTTGCGCTCTGCCTTGGCGATTTCATCCTGCTGACGCTGGATGTAACCGGCGTATTTCACCTGAATTTGCACTTGCTCGGCGGCCAGCGGATCGGCAAGGCCCGGGCCAAAGCCGTCGATCTTCATCAGGGTATCGTATTCGATCTCAGGGCGGCGCAGCAGATCTTCCAAAGATGCCTCGCGGGTCAGTGGCGCGCTCAGCACGTCGTTGAGCTCACTCACCTGAGTCGAGTTTACATGCACCCAATGGCTGCGCAGGCGCTGCTGCTCAGTCTCGATGGAATCGCGTTTTTCGTTGAATTTCTGCCAGCGGACGTCATCCACCAGGCCAAGCTCCCGGCCTTTTTCGGTCAAGCGCAGATCCGCGTTGTCTTCACGCAGCAGCAAACGGTATTCGGCGCGGCTGGTAAACATGCGGTAGGGCTCTTTGGTGCCGAGGGTGGAGAGATCGTCCACCAGCACGCCGAGGTAGGCCTGATCGCGCTTCGGCGCCCAGGCTTCTTTGCCCTGAACCTTGAGTGCGGCGTTAAGGCCGGCCAGCAAGCCCTGGGCACCGGCTTCTTCGTAGCCCGTGGTGCCGTTGATTTGTCCGGCAAAGAACAAACCGTCGATGACTTTGGTTTCCAACGAGTTTTTAAGGTCACGCGGATCGAAATAATCGTATTCGATGGCGTAGCCGGGGCGCACTATCTCAGCATTTTCCATACCGCGAATAGAGCGCACCAGATTGATCTGCACATCAAACGGCAGGCTGGTGGAGATGCCGTTAGGGTAAATTTCTGTGGTCGTCAGGCCTTCAGGCTCGATAAAGATCTGATGTGAGTTCTTGTCGGCAAAACGGTGAATTTTGTCTTCAATGGACGGGCAGTAGCGCGGGCCAATGCCTTCAATCACCCCAGAATACATGGGGCTTCTGTCCAAACCGCCACGGATGATGTCGTGGGTTTGCTCGTTGGTGTGGGTGATGTAGCAGGAGATCTGCTGTGGATGCTGGCTCACATCGCCGATAAAAGACATCACTGGCAGCGGCGAGTCGCCTTTTTGCTCGGTCATCACCGAAAAATCTATGGTACGGGCATCAATACGCGGTGGAGTGCCGGTTTTTAAACGGCCAACACGCAGTGGCAGTTCACGTAATCGATGTGCCAATGCGATGGCTGGTTGATCGCCGGCGCGGCCACCGCTGTAGTTTTCAAGTCCGATGTGGATTTTGCCACCCAGGAAAGTACCTGCGGTCAGCACCACGGCTGGCGCTTCAAAGGCCAGGCCCATCTGGGTAATGGCACCCACCACCCGGCCGTTTTCCACCACCAGATCGTCTACCGCCTGCTGGAAGATCTTCAGGTTTGGCTGCAGCTGCAGCATGTTCAGGATCTTGGCCTTGTAGAGCGCTCTGTCTGCCTGGGCGCGGGTTGCTCGCACTGCAGGGCCTTTGCTGGAATTGAGGGTCCGGAACTGGATCCCGGCAAAGTCAGTGGCGATCGCCATGGCACCGCCCAGTGCATCGATCTCTTTGACCAGATGGCCTTTACCAATACCACCAATGGCAGGGTTACAGGACATCTGCCCAAGCGTGTCCACGTTATGGGTGAGCAGCAGTGTTTTACAACCCATGCGGGCCGCTGCCAGAGCGGCTTCGGTACCGGCATGGCCACCACCGACAACTATTACATCAAACCGTTCATGAAATTGCATGACACTACCTTAAACCTGAAATGGGACCGCTGTAATGAGCCGATTATTCTACCATTGCCTGAAGCCAAGTTGAACTTACTCTTTAAGGAAGAAGATCCATTGGGGATCAGCTTATAGATCTTAAGATCTTTATATAGATCTCCTTATTGTTATCTCTTATTAGGATCGCGCTTTTCTGTGGTTAAGCCTAAAAAGCATTTTAAATCATGAGTTAACGCGATCTTGAACCTGTGATCTGTACGCGATCTATCGAGATATAAGGTGGGGATAGATCGCTGTTTTATCCACAGGGTGGATCTTGCAGCAGATCGCCTGTTGAGTAATGCAATGGATGATCAGATCTAAATCATATCTTATCCACAAATTTATACTGAATTAACAAGTTTTGTGGATAAGAATGATCTAACTTGTGGGTGAGCAGGGATAAGATCAGTGAGGCGATCTCAGATTTGGTCGATCCAGCTTTGCAACCACAGAGCGGCTGCCTCTTCCGGCACAGGATCCTGTTGTACATCGATCCGGATCTTATCCACAAAAGCTTGTGCACCGCCGTCGGTCAATAAATCGACAAGCCCTTCTGGGCCTTCACAGAAGGTGTCGTAGCTTGAATCGCCGATGGCGCAAAGGGCAAAACGAACGCCCTGCAGATCGGGCATTGAGAGCTGCACTTCTTTGGCAAAAGGCTGCAAATTATCGGGCAGATCGCCGGCGCCGTGGGTCGAAGAAACCAACAACCACAAGGCTCTCTTGTCCAGTTTTTCCAGGCTGGGTTCGAGATAAGTGCTGCACTCATGGCCGGCCTCGGTAAGAATTGCCGCCAGTTCATCGGCCACATATTCGCTGCCGCCCAGGGTGGTGCCAATCAGAATTTCAATCTTTGCCATGGTTACATCCGTCGCTGAAAAGGATAAAAATGCAGGCGTCATGGTAGCCCAAAGCAAGGACGTGGGAAATGGAGCTGCCCCCGGCTTGCGCTCTTGCTATGGTAAATTGCACAGGCCGCAACTGAGTCCCGGAGCTTGTATATGACTAAAAAGCCAATGAAATGGGCGCTTTTCCTTGCAGCGGTGCTGCTGTTATTGCTGGCCGCTACCCTGAGCAGGCTTGAGATCCCGGATTCTGCCACCCCGGTGCTGGCAGGCGGCAGCAAACAAATGAGCGGCGACTGCGCCGAGTCACGCTTGGACCTCGACGAAAAATCCGACAAAAAAACCAGTCATTCAGATACTTACATTGATGATGCTGGAACTATCCCTGTGCTGGTGTGGAATATTCACAAGCAGGGCGATGGCGAGTGGCCACAGGCGCTTTGGTCTTGGGGCGAGGGCTGGCGGCTGATGATGCTGCAGGAGGTTGGTCTGACGGATGCCTTTAGTTCTGCGCTTGGCCGCGGCGGTTATGATTATGCCGCGCTGCAATCCTTTGCGTTTGCAGGGCAGGGGTATGGGCTGATGACTCTGTCACCGGCGCTGGTTTCAACGGCGTGTGGCTATTTGAGCCGCGAGCCCTGGATAGTAGTTCCAAAAGGATCGCTTGTCGCCCGTTATCGGCTCAGCAGCGGCGACAACTTGCTTGCGATTAACCTGCACGGGGTGAATTTTGCCTGGTCGCTGGAAGACTGGCAGGCGCAGCTTGAGCCACTTTTTAAGGCCGTAGCTGCCCATCAGGGGCCGGTTATTTTTGGCGGCGACTTTAACGCTTGGGGCGAAGATAGGCGGGAGATGCTTAAAAATCTTGTTGATTCACATGGGCTTGCCAGCGCCGCTTTTTCGCCGGATCACAGGCGAAGCGCCTTTGGCAACCGGCTCGACTGGCTGTTTTACCGTGGGCTTAACTTGAAATCGGCGCAATCTCCGGCAACGGAATTGTCGGATCATGCGCCGCTGCTTGCCTGGTTTGAGCTTATGCCCGGCTCAGTGCCTGATGATGGAACGCCAGATGCTCGTCAATAAAGCTCGCGATAAAGTAATAGCTGTGATCGTAGCCCGGCTGCATCCGCAGCGTTAACGGGAATCCGGCCTTTGCCGCTGCGTTCTGCAGCTGGATCGGCATCAGCTCTTTTTCA
This sequence comes from Shewanella jiangmenensis, assembly GCF_018596335.1. Lineage (GTDB taxonomy): Bacteria > Pseudomonadota > Gammaproteobacteria > Enterobacterales > Shewanellaceae > Shewanella > Shewanella jiangmenensis. Next base: position 23,727 of record NZ_JAHEPS010000009.1, read on the forward strand.
AGAAAGCTGTCGCCGTCGCCCTGATCCACCAGCATAGGGATATGATCGGCGCCACCAAGGATCAGCTCGCAGCTGTCGTACTCGCGCCAGCTTTCCCTGTCTTTACCCAAATAGTTGCCAAAGGCTTTTTGGCCCCAGGGGCTTTGGCATGGGTTGCAGATTGGGCTGAACGCCGACACGCTGGTGTAGCGGCCGGGGTTTTTCAGCGCTATGGTCAGGGCGCCGTGACCACCCATGGAGTGGCCGGCAATGCTGCGTTTATTGCTGACCGGAAAGTTGGCTTCAATCAGCTTCGGCAGCTCTTTCACCAAATAATCGTACATGCGGTAGTGCTTATTCCAGGGCGCCTCTGTGGCATTGAGGTAAAAACCGGCGCCGAGGCCAAAGTCCCAGGCGCCATCGGGATCGTCGGCAACGCCGTCGCCGCGCGGGCTGGAGTCCATGGCCACTATTGCCAGGCCGAGCGTGGCGGCGAGGCGCTGGGCACCGGCCTTCTGCATAAAGTTTTCATCGCTGCAGGTGAGCCCCGACAACCAATAAAGCACGGGTACGCTTTCGGTTTCGGCCTGGGGCGGCAGAAAAATCGCAAAGCGCATTTTGCAATCCAGGCTGGCAGATTGATGGCTGTACTGCTTATGCCAACCGCCGAAGCTGCGATTGGCACTGACAAGTTCCAGAGTCATGGCCGCTCCTTATTTGCGATCGTAGTGGATCACGCTGCGAATGCTCTTGCCTTCGTGCATCAGCTCGAACGCTTCGTTGATAGCATCCAGCCCCATGGTGTGGGTGATAAAGTCACTCAGGGCAAATTCACCGCGCAGGTACTGCTCAACAATGCCGGGCAGTTCGGAGCGTCCTTTCACGCCGCCAAAGGCACTGCCGCGCCACACCCGGCCAGTGACCAGTTGGAACGGACGGGTGGAAATTTCCTGCCCGGCGCCCGCCACGCCAATGATCACCGACTCGCCCCAGCCCTTGTGGCAGCACTCCAGCGCACTTCGCATTACATTCACATTGCCGATGCACTCAAATGAGAAGTCCACGCCGCCGTCGGTCATCTCAACAATCACGTCCTGAATCGGCTTGTCGTAGTCTTTGGGGTTGATGCAGTCGGTGGCGCCAAGCTTTTTGGCGAGTTCAAATTTGCTCTCGTTGATGTCGATACCTATGATCCGGCTGGCACCGGCCATGGTGGCGCCTATCACCGCCGACAAACCAATACCGCCGAGGCCGAAAATTGCCACAGTGTCGCCCTTTTTCACCTTGGCGGTTTTAAGCACGGCGCCCATGCCGGTGGTGACGCCGCAGCCCAGCAGACACACTTCTTCCAGCGGCGCTTCGGGGTTGACCTTGGCGAGGGATATTTCCGGCAGCACAGTGTATTCGCTGAAGGTGGAGCAGCCCATGTAGTGGTAAATCGGCTCGCCATCTTTATAAAAGCGGGTGGTGCCGTCTGGCATCAGGCCCTTGCCCTGGGTGGCACGCACCGCCGAGCACAGGTTGGTCTTACCCGAGGTGCAGAACTTACATTTGCCGCACTCGGCGGTGTAAAGCGGGATCACGTGGTCACCCACTGCCACGCTGGTCACGCCTTCGCCGACCATTTCGACAATGCCGCCGCCTTCGTGGCCCAAAATCGCCGGGAACACGCCTTCGGGGTCATCGCCTGACAGGGTAAAGGCATCGGTGTGGCACACGCCGGTGGCGACAATCCGCACCAGCACTTCGCCGGGTTTTGGCAGCATCACATCCACTTCTTCAACGGATAAGGGCTGGCCCGGGCCCCAGGCAATGGCGGCGCGGGATTTAATAAAAGATGCTGACATGGGGTTCCTCCCTGATATGTCGGTTTGGGGCAATTAGCCCGAATGGCACAGCCGCGCGCACAGCGTTGCGGCAAGCTTGATGGGATTGATTGTATTTCTTTGCTGATGATTGATAATCGCGCTTATTGGTAAATGACTTTTACTGAATGGGAATAATCATGCGCTGGGAAGGGATTTGTGAATTTGTGGCGGTGGCTGAGGCGCAGAGCTTTACCACAGCTGCGAGTCGGCTTTGCATAAGCACCGCGCAGGTGAGTCGCCAGGTGCGTGAGCTTGAAGAGCGCCTCGGCAGCAAGCTTTTGTACCGCACTACGCGCAAGGTGTCGCTCACCGAAGACGGGCAGCTTTTTTACCGTCACTGCCGCCAGGTGCTCGATGGTCTGGATGAAGCCGAGCGGGCGGTGTCGTCACTTAAAAACGAGCCGCGCGGGCTAATCCGCATGACGGCGCCCGTGACCTACGGCGAGCAATATGTGATGCCAATCGTATTGGAGTACATGCAGCAATTTCCGCAGGTGGAAGTGCAATGCGATCTGACCAATCAACAGCTGGATTTGGTGCAGGGCGGCTTTGATTTGGCGATTCGCCTCGGGGTGTTGCCGGATTCCTCAATGATGGCGCGAAAGCTGGCCGAGCGGGTGCAGTATCTGGTGGCATCGCCTGAGTATGTCAGCCGTCATGGTGCGCCCCATTCGCTGTCGGAGCTCAGTCGTCATCAATGTTTGCTCGGCAGCCTGCCATTCTGGCGTTTTCAGGAGGAGGGCAAGCTTCGTAGCCTGAAGGTGAAAGGGCGGCTTAGTTGCAGCAGCGGCAACACCCTGCTGGCGGCAGCACTGGCAGGTATGGGCATAGCCCAGCTGCCCGGCTATTACGTGGATGAAGCGATTCGTGACGGCCGTCTGCTGGTGTTGCTCAAGCCCTTTCAGGAACCCAAAGAGGGGATTTGGGGTTTGTATTCTCACAATCGGCAGCTGTCGCCCAAGATTGGACGACTGATGGACATGCTGGCGCAAAAACTGCCGGGTGCCTGACCGACGGTTTGCGTTATGTCTAAGACTTGACAGTTTCAACTTGTTGAACGGGACAACAAGTCTTAGTTTAAGGTGTTAACTGTATGGTTTTTCAGCCTACTGGATTTCACAAAAGGTTTTTACGCGTCTGGTTTTCAAACGGCAAAAGGGATTTTCGATGAACAATTTTATGGCGGGACTTAACAACTTCTGGGTGGGGCTCTTTGCCGGCATCATGCTGCCGCTGATTCTGGTGGCGGTGATTTTGTACGCCACGGTCGACAAGCTGACCGGCGTGCTGCAGGACTCGGCCATCGCGCCATTTTTATCCCGCAGCGAACAGACGCTGGATAAGGTCGATAACCTGTTGGTGACCTTGGATGACAAGGTCGACAGTGCCAGCCTTAAGGATTTGAACCTATTGGCGCCGCTTAAGGATGCGCAGCTGTTTCCGGAGTTGCAGGCGCTGGCCACTACCGTCACCGAACTTAAAAAGGCCGCTGCCGGGGCTCAGAATATCGACCGCGACGCTGTACTTAAAAACCTGCAGCAGCGGCTGCAGGACTCGCTGATAGCCAAGTTCCCACCAGAAAAAGCGGCCGCACTGGCCGAAAACCTGCGTCAAATCGCCGAGGTGCTCGCCAGTAACGAGGCGGTGGCCGAAAAACTGAATGCCATTACTGAAAACGCCGGCAACTGAGGTTTATCTCAGGCCGGCGTTTTTATTGCGAGGCGGCAGCTTGTGGCAATAGCAGCTTATTTGCCGATACAGAAAGAGCTGAATATCTTGCCCAGCAGATCGTCTGAAGTGAACTCGCCGGTGATTTCCGACAGCGCCTGCTGCGCCATGCGCAGCTCTTCGGCGAGCAGCTCGCCCGCCTGATAGACTTCGAGCTGCACCTTGCCAAATTGCAGGTGCTCTGCGGCCAGATCCAGTGCCTGCAGGTGGCGGCGGCGGGCGATAAAGCCGCCTTCGAGGTTACTCTGGTAGCCCATCAGCGCCTTGAGGTGCTGCTTGAGTTCCTCCACGCCAAGGCCTGTTTTGGCCGAAATCCGATACACGGCAAAGCCTTGCTCTTCGGTGGCTGCGAGCGACTCGCCGGTCAAATCGGCTTTGTTGCGTACCACGGTAATGCCAAGCCCCTTGGGCAGACGGTCGATAAAATCCGGCCAAATCTCGTGTGGGTCGACCGCAGCCGTACTGGTGCCATCCACCATAAACAGCACCCGATCGGCGGTCTCGATTTCGCTCCAGGCGCGCTCGATACCGATACGCTCCACTTCGTCTGTGGTGTCGCGCAGGCCCGCTGTGTCTATGATGTGCAGCGGCATGCCGTCGAGGTGAATATGCTCGCGCAGCACATCGCGGGTGGTGCCGGCGATGTCGGTGACAATCGCCGACTCTTTACCGGCCAGCGCGTTGAGCAGGCTCGATTTACCGGCGTTGGGGCGACCGGCAATGACCACTTTCATGCCTTCGCGGATGATGCTGCCTTGCTTGGCGCTGGAATGCACTTCGTCCAACTGGTCGATAATGGCGTACAGCGCGGCGGCAATTTTGCCATCACTCAAAAAGTCGACTTCTTCGTCGGGAAAGTCGATGGCGGCTTCAACATACAGGCGCAGATTGGTGATTTTATCCACCAGGGTGTGCACCTTGGCGGAAAAATCCCCCTGCAGCGAATGCAGTGCGCTCTTGGCGGCCTGTTCGCTGGTGGCATCAATCAGATCGGCAATCGCCTCGGCCTGGGTCAAATCCAGCTTGTCGTTCATAAAGGCCTGCTCGCTGAACTCGCCGGGGCGGGCGATGCGCACCCCTTTGACCTTGAGCACGGCGCGGATGAGCATGTCCATCACCACCTGGCCGCCGTGGCCCTGCAGCTCCAGCACATCTTCACCGGTAAAGGAGTTGGGGCCTTTGAAGAACAGGGCTATGCCCTGATCCAGCACAGCGCCGTCCGGGTCTTTGAAATCACAGAAATCGGCGTAGCGGGGTTTTGGCAGGTGGCCGAGCAGGGCATGGGCGACTGCGCTTGCCTGTTTGCCGGAAACCCGGATGATGCCAACGCCGCCACGGCCGGGGGCTGTGGCCTGGGCCACGATAGTGTCTGTAGTCACGTGCTTTTCCGCTTTGCTGTCTGGGTCAAGGAAACAAAAAGGCGACCTCAGGTCGCCTTTTTAGTGTATCGCCTGAAAAATGGGCTTATTTTAAGCCTTTTTTCTCCAGCTGGGCATAAATAATCTTCTGCTGAATGATGGCAACTATGTTACCCACCAACCAGTAGAGTACCAGACCGGCCGGGAACCACAGGAAGAACACGGTGAATACCACCGGCATCCACTGCAGCATCTTTTGCTGCATAGGGTCCATGTTTGGCGCAACAGGCTGCATCTTCTGCATCATCCACATGGAGGCGCCCATCAGCAGCGGCAGCACGTAGTATGGGTCCTGAACTGACAAATCCTGGATCCACAGCATGAATGGCGCGTGGCGCAGTTCAACGCTTTCCAGCAGCACCCAGTACAGGGCGATGAAGATTGGCATCTGCAGCAGAATTGGCAGACAGCCGCCCATCGGGTTTACTTTTTCTTTCTTGTACAGTTCCATCATGGCCTGACCCATCTTCTGACGGTCATCACCAAAGCGGTCCTTGAGCTCCTGCAGCTTGGGCTGGAGGTTACGCATCTTGGCCATGGACACATACTGTGCCTTGGTCAGCGGATACAGGATACCGCGCACTGTCAGGGTAACCAGAATGATGGCCACACCCCAGTTGTGCACCAGGCTCTGGAAGAACATCAGCACCCAGTGGATTGGTACGGCAAGCCACCACAGGAAGCCATAGTCCACTACCAGGTTCAGCGACTCAGACAACGCAGACAGAGCGGCCTGATCTTTAGGACCCACATAGAAGGTGGCAGAAATGGTTTCGCTGGCGCCAGGGGCTACGTCATGTACTGCGCCCTTGAAGCCAATATTGGCCATGCCGCCGGCACTGATGGACGAGAACAGGGTGTTCTTGTCAGAGGCAGCTGGTACCCAGGCTGATACGAAGTAGTGTTGCAGCATGGCAACCCAACCACCCAGAGTGGACTGGTCGAGGTCTTTCTTGCCCATGTCTTCGAAGCTGTACTTCTCGTAACGCACATCGGCGGTAGAGAAGGCGGCACCACGGTAAGTTGGCATCATCATGCTGCTTTCGCTGGCGGCGATGGTGTGCTTGATCTGACCGTACATCTGCAGTTGCAGGGCATTGGCGCTGTTGTTGGTGACGCGGTAATCCACGCCCACATCATATTTGCCACGCTTGAACACAAACACCTTGGTGAACGTCACACCTGCATCGTTGGTCACAGTCAGCGGCACTTCCAACGTGTCCTGGCCGTCAGCGAGGCTGAATTCGGTGGCGCTGGCAGTGAAGTTGGCACGGCCACTGGCGGCGCTGTCGATACCGTCACGGCCAATCAGGCCGCTTTGGGCGATGTAAGTGAAGGCGTTTTTCTGCTCAAGCAGAACAAAGGGTTCGTCTTTGCCTTGCTCCAGTTTATGGGTCAGCAGTGCTGCATGAACTATGTCACCGCCAACAGGGTTAATCTGTACGTCCAGCTGATCGGTTTTAACGTGGATCAGATTCTGGGTAGCGGCCACAGTGGCTGGCACGCCGGCATCGGCTGTAGGAACGTCGCTGTTAATAGCCTGACTGTTAGATTGCGGCGCAGTAGCAGAAGCTACTTCAGTGGCCGGCTTGGGGGCTTTGTCGGATTCCCACTGTTGCCAGAGCAAAAAGCTGACAAACAGAAGGCCGATAAGCAATAGATTGCGTTGTGATTCCATAGCCTATTTATTACACCTGTCTTTTTTTGGAGGGACGGGATCGTTGCCGCCCGGATGTAAAGGGTGACATTTTAATATGCGTTTGATTGCAAACCAACTGCCTTTTATAACACCGTGAAGCGTAATTGCCTCAATGGCGTAATGGGAGCAGGTGGGCTGGAAACGACATTTCGGCCCAAGGATAGGGCTGATGAAGATTTGGTAGCCTCGAATGAGCTTGGTAATCAACCATTGAAACGGCGACTGAGTTTGCGCCATAGCTTGTCTACCAGCTGGTGGAGGGCTTCGTTTTCAAGATCCATCACGCCACTTCTGACCAGCACGACTATATCGACGCCGGGGATTTGGTGTTGATGCAGGCGGAAACTTTCACGTATTACCCGCTTAACCCTGTTACGGTCATGGGCGCGTTTAACCTGTTTTTTAGGTACGGTTAAACCCACACGAGGATGACCCAGTGTGTTACGAACGGCAAGTAAAGTGATTTCAGCGGAAGAAGCTTTGAGAGGATCGGTGAAAACAGCTTTAAATTGCGCGGGAGTTAACAAACGTAACTCCCGCGTAAAGGTGTAGCTAGTCACCTAGATGTCGACCTGAATTAAGCAGACAGACGAGCGCGACCCTTGGCACGGCGACGAGCCAGTACCTTGCGGCCGTTAGCTGTAGCCATGCGAGCGCGGAAGCCGTGAGAACGCTTGCGCTTCAGGTTGCTAGGTTGAAAAGTACGTTTACTCATGGTGGCAATCCGTCTTTACTGGTTAACATTCCTTGACGCTGGTATCAATAATCTGAAATCAGAGACAAGGGCATAAAAAAGAGGCCGAATTGTAATCACCCAAACGTCAGCCGTCAAGAAGAACGGCACACCAGCGACACATTACAGGCCAATTTTTTCCCCGTAGACCCCACAAAGAACCCAACAGGATGTGGATAACTCTGTGTATCCACACTATATCTGGTGGATCCAGAAAGTGTAGATGAGATCGTGGGCCGCGCATTATAGATCAAGGTGGATCCCTTTAGAAAGCAGGATTTCAGTCCAATGGCCCATAAATAGATCCGATTCGATCTTGACTGATCCAAGTTATTCAGATCCAAGGATCTCCCTGTTGATAAATCCATTTTAAGGATAGCGATCCGCAAACAGTCCCGATAGAATACTCCTCCTTTGGGTAGATCTTTTGGGGACGGAACAGGTGGCGGTTTCACTTTGGCAACAGTGTATCGGCAGGCTGCAGGACGAGCTTTCTGCGCAGCAATTCAGCATGTGGATCAGACCGTTACAGGCCGAAATGGATGGGGATACCCTGGTGCTGTACGCGCCAAACCGCTTTGTATTGGATTGGGTACGCGACAAGTACATTAATTCCATCAATCAGTTTTTTACTGAGCAGATGGGTGATGACGCCCCCAAACTGCGTTTCGACATCGGCAGCCGTCCCTCTGCCAAACCCGTGCCGCCTGCGCCCACCGCAGTCAAGGCCGCGGCACCCCAGCCCAAGCCGGGTCACGCCTTTGGCGCGCCGCCTGAGCCTGCGGTCAGCAATCATCGCAGCAATATCAATCCGACCTATCAGTTCGATAACTTCGTTGAAGGTAAATCGAACCAGCTCGGCAAGGCTGCCGCACTACAAGTGGCTGAAAACCCTGGCGGCGCATACAACCCTCTGTTTTTGTACGGTGGCACCGGTCTGGGTAAAACCCACCTGCTGCACGCCGTCGGCAATGGCATTATCAAAAATAATCCCAATGCCAAAGTGGTGTACATGCACTCCGAGCGCTTTGTGCAGGACATGGTGAAGGCGCTGCAAAACAACGCCATCGAAGAGTTCAAGCGTTACTACCGCAGTGTGGACGCGCTCTTTATCGACGACATCCAGTTTTTTGCCAACAAAGACCGCTCGCAGGAAGAATTTTTCCATACCTTCAACGCGCTGCTGGAAGGCAATCATCAGATAATCCTGACTTCTGACCGCTACCCGAAAGAAATCGACGGGGTAGAGGACAGATTGAAGTCCCGCTTCGGCTGGGGCCTCACGGTTGCCATTGAACCGCCGGAGCTCGAGACCCGGGTGGCGATTCTGATGCGCAAAGCGCAGGAAAGCGGCATTAACCTGCCGGACGAAGTGGCCTTCTTTATTGCCAAGCGTCTGCGCTCCAACGTGCGCGAGCTTGAAGGCGCACTCAACCGGGTTATTGCCAACGCAAATTTCACCGGCCGGCCTATCACTATCGATTTTGTGCGCGAAGCACTGCGTGACCTCTTGGCTCTGCAGGAAAAATTGGTCACTATAGACAACATTCAGAAGACGGTGGCCGAATATTACAAGATCAAGATGGCCGACATGCTGTCCAAGCGCCGCTCCCGCAGTGTGGCGCGTCCACGACAGATGGCCATGGCCCTCTCCAAAGAGCTGACCAACCAGAGCCTGCCGGAAATCGGCGATGCCTTTGGCGGACGCGATCACACCACAGTGCTGCATGCCTGTCGCAAGATCGCCCAGCTGCGCGAAGAGAGCCACGATATCAAAGAAGACTACGCCAACCTGATTCGTACCTTATCTTCCTAAAAAAGACAGGGATTGGAGCACGATGAAATTTTCGATTGATAGGGATGCGCTGTTAAAGCCGTTGCAGCTGGTGAGCGGTGCGGTAGAAAGACGCCATAACCTGCCGATTCTGGCTAATCTTTTGGTGGAAGTAAGCGGTCACTCACTTAAGATGACCGGTACAGATTTGGAAGTGGAACTGGTGGGGCAGGCCACGGTTCACGGCGATATTCAGGAAGGCCGCACCACTGTGCCTGCCAAAAAGCTGCTGGATATCGTTAAGTCACTGCCCGAGCAAACCGAGCTTAAAATCGAGCAGCAGGAAAACAAATGGCTGCTGCGCTGTGGTCGCAGCCGGTTTTCGCTGGCTACGCTGCCGGCGGAAGAATACCCCAATGTCGAGGCGTTCCGCCCGGACATCGAATTTACCCTCAAGCAGGGCACCCTCAAGTCACTGATTGATGCCACTCAGTTTTCGATGGCCAACCAGGACGTGCGTTACTACCTCAATGGTTTGCTGATTGAAACCGAAGGCAATGTGCTGCGCGCCGTGGCCACCGACGGTCATCGTCTGGCGCTGAGCCATCGTCCGCTCGAAGCCACCCTGCCTGAAAAGCAGGTGATTGTGCCGCGTAAGGGCGTGGTGGAAATGTCCCGTCTGCTCGACAGCGAAGATCAGGACATCAGCATCGCCATCGGTGACAGTGCGATTCGCGCCACCACTGCCACTGCGGTGTTTACCAGCAAGCTGGTGGATGGTCGTTTCCCCGATTATCGCCGCGTGCTGCCAAAGGGCGGCGATAAAATCGTGATTGCCAGCCGTAACCAGCTCAAGCAGGCGCTGCTGCGGGCCTCTATTCTGTCGAACGAGAAGTTCCGTGGTGTGCGGATTCTGCTGGAAGATGGTTTGCTTAAGATCACCGCCAACAACCCCGAGCAGGAAGAAGCGGAAGAAATCATCGACGTGGATTACAACTCCACCACTCTGGAGATTGGCTTCAACGTCTCTTATCTGCTTGATGTGCTTAACAACCTGCGTTCCGATGAAGTCCGCGTGACTCTTATCGACAGCAACTCCAGCGCCCTGATTGAAAACCACGTGGAAGAAGACTCCATGTACGTGGTGATGCCGATGAGGCTCTAAGACCGTCTGCTGACGAGTCTTTTTCTGTATGAGCCTCAGCCGTCTGTCTATCGACGCCTTTCGCAATATTGATTCAGCCCAGCTTGCCCCAGGCGCCGGGCTGAATCTCATTTATGGCCACAACGGCAGTGGCAAAACCAGTATCCTCGAAGCCATCTATTTCCTCGGCATGGGCCGCTCGTTTCGAAGCCATTTGTCGCAGCGGGTCATTCAGAATGATGCCGATGCCCTGACCCTGTTTGCGCTGGCGGCGGGTCAGAACGGCGAGAGCCGCATCGGGCTTAGGCGCCACCGAAATGGCGACACCGAGGTCAAAATCGACGGTGATAAGGTCAAGCGGCTGTCGCAATTAGCCGAGGCGCTGCCTATTCAGGTGATCACGCCGGAGAGTTTTTCGCTGCTGTTTGAAGGCCCCGGCGCCAGGCGGCAGTTTATCGATTGGGGCGCCTTTCATGCCTCAAAGCAGTTTCATCTGGCGTGGATGAACACACGGCGGATTTTAAAGCAGCGAAATCAGCTGCTTAGAGATGGTTCTTCCTACGAGCACATCGCCTTCTGGGACAGGGAATTAATTCGCTATGCCCTTGAAGTGACAGACATAAGAAACCAATATGTACACTCGTTAAATGCCGTGCTTAAGGGTATAATCGGGGAGTTTTTACCCGATGCAGATGTACGGGTTTCTTTCACCCGGGGCTGGGACAGCAAAACGGAACTTTCCGACCTGCTGCAGACTCAGTATCCACGGGACTTAGCCATGGGCCATACGGTCAGTGGTCCCCACAAGGCAGACCTTCGCTTGCGGGTGGGCAATTTGCCCGCTCAGGATGCGCTGTCCCGTGGGCAATTGAAGTTGTTGGTGTGTGCCTTGCGGATTGCGCAGGGTAAATTGCTTAAACAACAAATAGATAAACACAGCATCTATCTGGTGGACGACTTGCCCTCCGAGCTGGATGCGAAACACAGGCAACTGTTGCTAAAAGAGCTTATCGACACCGGTGCACAGCTGTTTGTGACCGCCATCGAGCCTGCGGCAATTGTGGATTCCTTGCCTGTGCCCCCCGACAGGATGTTTCACGTACAGGCCGGCCGGGTAACAGAGACTAAATAAGGAAGGTGCGGCACTGAAGCGGTTGCCCCTGAGTGCCGTCGCAGTGCTTTTTGGGACTTATTTTGCTCCTTCCATAACCGACGAGAGAGATATATGTCAGAGAATACTTACGATTCGTCGAGTATTAAGGTACTTAAGGGCCTTGATGCAGTACGCAAAAGACCGGGGATGTACATTGGTGACACCGATGATGGCACAGGTCTGCATCACATGGTGTTCGAGGTCGTGGATAACTCCATCGACGAGGCTCTGGCGGGTTATTGCAGCGAAATCACCATCACCATCCACGTGGATGGTTCTGTTTCTGTAAAAGACGATGGCCGTGGTATTCCGGTAGCCATTCACCCCGAGGAAGGCGTGTCCGCCGCCGAGGTGATCATGACCGTACTGCACGCCGGCGGTAAGTTCGACGACAACTCCTACAAGGTGTCAGGTGGTCTGCACGGCGTGGGTGTGTCTGTGGTTAACGCCCTGTCGAAAAAACTGCAGCTGACCATTCGCCGCGAAGGCAAGGTGCACGAGCAGTTCTACACCCACGGTGTACCCGATGCGCCAATCAAGGTTGTGGGCGACGCCACTAAAACCGGCACCGAAGTGCGTTTCTGGCCAAGTGAAGAAACCTTCTCCGACACCCTGTTCCACTACGATATTCTCGCCAAGCGCGTGCGTGAGCTGTCGTTCCTCAACTCAGGCGTGGGTATCCGCCTGGTGGACGAGCGCGACAACAAAGACGAATTCTTTAAGTATGAAGGCGGTATCAGTGCCTTCGTTGAGTACTTAAACCGCAACAAGACACCGGTAAACAAGGACATCTTCCACTTCGCCCAAGAGCGTGAAGACGGTATTACCGTGGAAGTGGCCATGCAGTGGAACGATGGCTTCCAGGAAAACATCTACTGCTTTACCAACAACATTCCTCAGCGTGACGGTGGTACCCACCTGGCGGGTTTCCGCGGCGCGCTGACCCGTAACCTCAACAACTACATGGAAGCTGAGGGTTACAACAAAAAGAACAAGACCAACGCCACCGGCGACGACGCCCGCGAAGGTCTGACCGCCGTTATTTCGGTCAAGGTGCCCGATCCCAAGTTCAGCTCCCAGACCAAAGACAAGCTGGTTTCCAGCGAAGTAAAGAGCGCGGTTGAGCAGACCATGGGTGAAAAGCTGGGTGACTACCTGCTGGAAAACCCCAACGACGCGCGACTGATTGTCGGCAAGATCATCGACGCCGCCCGCGCCCGTGAAGCCGCGCGCAAGGCCCGTGAGATGACCCGTCGTAAAGGCGCACTGGATCTCGGCGGCTTGCCCGGTAAGCTGGCCGACTGTCAGGAAAAAGACCCCGGTCTCTCTGAAATCTACATAGTGGAAGGTGACTCGGCCGGTGGCTCTGCCAAACAAGGCCGAAACCGCAAGAACCAGGCGATTCTGCCGCTCAAGGGTAAGATCCTGAACGTAGAAAAAGCCCGCTTCGACAAGATGCTGTCTTCGCAGGAAGTGGCGACCCTTATCACCGCCCTTGGCTGTGGTATCGGCCGTGACGAGTACGACCCGGACAAGACCCGTTACCACTACATCATCATCATGACGGATGCTGACGTGGACGGCTCCCACATTCGTACCCTGCTGCTGACCTTCTTCTTCCGTCAGATGCCTGAGCTGATTGAACGCGGTTACGTGTATATCGCCCAGCCACCACTGTACAAGGTGAAAAAGGGCAAGCACGAGCAGTACCTGAAAGACGATGCCGCCCTGACGGAGTTTTTGACCACAGGCGCACTCGACGGTGCCTCGATTCACCCGACCCAAGGCGCACCCGGCATGAGCGGCGAGCCACTGGAGAAACTGGTGAATCAGTTCCGTGAAGTGGAAGCCATCATCGCCCGTCTGGATGTGCGTTATCCAGCGGTGCTGACCGAGCGCATGCTGTATCACCCAGTGCTGAACAACGAGATGCTGGCCGATGAAGCCAAGGTGCAGGCCTGGTGCCAAGCGCTGGTGGCCGACTTGACCGAGCGTGAAAGCAGTGGCGTGATTTACAGCGGCGCCGCCGCCCGTGATCCAGAGCGTCAGGTGTATCTGCCCAAGATCACCCTGCGCCGTCACGGTATCGACCATGACTATCAGTTCACCTACGACTTCCTTCAGTCCAGCGATTATCGCAAGCTTGGCGCCATGGCCAATGCCCTCGACGGTCTGATTGAAGAGGGTGGTTATGTGCAGCGCGGCGAAAAGGCCAAGCCGGTGACCAGCTTCGTTGAAGCCCTCGACTGGCTGGTGGGTGAGTCCAAGCGCGGTCTCTACATCCAGCGCTATAAAGGTCTGGGTGAGATGAACCCAGAGCAGCTGTGGGAAACCACCATGGATCCGGAAAGCCGCCGCATGCTGCAGGTGACCATTGAAGACGCCATCGCCGCCGACCAGCTGTTCACCTGTCTGATGGGTGATCAGGTTGAGCCGCGCCGCGAGTTCATCGAGTCCAACGCCCTTAACGTGGCTAACCTCGACGTGTAAGCGACTGTTCAATATGAAAAAAGGGAAAGCATTGCTTTCCCTTTTTGCTTTCTGATGTTTCGTATCCAGAGCAAGCTTGGCTTCTAGCTTTGTTTCATTGGCACAGCGCCGCAGTGTGTTGCCGCCTTATCAGCGTCCGGCGTTAACCAGCTCAATAATCCGCTGTGCTTTTTCGAAGTGATCCAGCCTGTGGGTGTGGATCCACCAGGTCGCGGCTTCCATCAACAGCTCCGGGTCGTCATTTTTGTTGGCAAAAAACGCATAAAAAGAGACCCCGACCTGCTCGCCTTTCTGGGCGATTTTCTTCTGGCAAACCGTGATTATCTTTTCCCGCAGTGAATTTCGCATCGCACCTTCCTCAGTAAAGCACTCATTGTAAACCCGCCCATCGCTTTGGCTTTCAAGGTTTGCAGCCGTCATTTTTGACCAGAAAAACTGCGCAAAATGTGTGGGTTTGTAAGCAGTTATTTCTATTAAAACAAGGAGTTTACCCGAGCTTCGCTGCTTGTTGTCACGGGATTGTCATTCCAGTGTCAAATCGCGTAGAAAAATACCAATGCCGGCCAAAATAGTACCGCCCAAGGCTTGGCTATCCCTGTAAGTTACCTGAAGAAAAAAACAACACCCAACAACAGGGAAGCAAAAACATGTTCAATCAACGGATTTTTAAAACATCCCTTCTGGCCGTGTGCGTGGGTCAGGCGCTGGCGGGCGTGAGTGTGCACGCTGTCGAAGCGGAAGGTCAGGCGGCAGCAGAAAACATGGAAGTGATCGAAGTGCGCGGTATTCGCCGCTCGGTCGAAGCTTCGATGAACACCAAACGCTTTGCCAACGCCGTGGTGGACGCGGTCACGGCCGAAGACATCGGCAAGTTTCCCGATAAAAACATCGGTGATGCGCTGCAGCGGATTTCCGGCGTGTCGGTTGACCGCCAGTACGGTGAAGTGAGCGGCGTAACCATTCGCGGTACCGCACCTGAGCACACCCGTATTTTGCTTAACGGTCAGACCGTTGCCAGCACGTCCTGGTACGATTTGGGCCCGGCGACCCGTACCTTTAACATGGAGCTTTTATCTGCTGAGCAGGTGGCCGGTGTTGAAGTGTACAAGACCCCGGAAGCCTCGATGGAAGAGGGTGCACTTGGTGGTACCGTTAACCTGAAAACCCGTAAGCCGCTGGATTTGGATGCCCATACCTATCAGGTGTCGGGCGAGCTGTCGCAAAGCAGCCTGTACGATGATACCAAGCCAAGCTATTCCTTTCTGGGCAGCTGGAAAGATGACGATTCCAAATGGGGTATCCTGGGTGCCTACTCGGTGGAAGAAATCGTTGATGGCCGCCATGTGCTCGAATCCCTGTCGGGCTATTATGAATATTTCCCGAAAAACACCGGCACAGGTCAGGAGTCCACCGTGGGCGCCTGGGGTATTGGCTCACAGGCGTTCAAGGCCGAGCGTGAGCGTACCAGCAGCCAGGTAACATTACAGTTTGCCCCAACAGAATCCCTTGATTTCACATTGGATTATTTCGCCTTTGAGCTGGATAACCCGCACGTAAACCACAACTTCCTCACCATTGGTGCCCGTGGCGCAGGTGCCAGCGACGTGGTTAACAACAGCAAGGGCGGCACCGAAAAGGCCACCATCAAGCCGGGTTATGCCTCTATCATTTACAACCCTGTGGTGCGCAATGCAGTCAACATGCAGTCTGACGTGCTGAACCTCTCAGGCAAATACAGCGGCGACACCTTTGAGCTGTCGGGCGTGATTGGCCGTTCTACCTCTGAAGGCGGCACCCAGGGCGGCGCGTCGAGCTGGTGGATCCCGGCAACCGACGACGGTGACCGCATTGGCGATCCGGCTTTCCCCAATGGTCAGGGCGGCACAGATGGCGGCTTCACTTACGATGCCACCGGCCCGTATCAGGTGTGGCTGACGAGCCTTGATGCCACCGATGCCAGCCAGCTTAAGTTTGCTCAGGAAGCCAACTACGAAACCACGGTGCAGGATCACGACGTGACCTACGCCCAGCTGGATTTCAGCCTGCCGCTGGATGGCGACTTCTTCAATAAGCTCGAAGCGGGTGTGAAGTACAACACCAGTGACTTTGAGCGCGTTGCCTTTAACCGTAACCCCAAAGAAGTTATCGGTTTTGTACCAAACGGCAACTTCTCCAACTGGAGCGGCGGCGTGTTCAACGGCCTGCACAGCCAGAGCAGCGGCCATACGCTTAACTCTTACGCTTATCTGGATACCGACAAGTGGTGGGCCTTTATCAGCGACAAATACGCCAAGGGCGAGCTGGTGGAAGTGGCCAACTTCGGCAACACCTTCACCGTATCGGAAGACATGCTGGCGCTGTATGTGCAGACCGATTTCAGCGGTGAAAACTTCCGCGGTAACATGGGCCTGCGTTACATAGATACCGACCAGACCTCGTCTGGCTACACCCGTAACGGCGCTGCCGTGTCGCCCTTTGAAGAAGATGCCAGCTACGACAATTGGCTGCCGAGCATCAACTTTGCCTACGACCTCAGCGATGACCTGATCCTGCGTGCCGGCGCCTCCAGCGTGATGTCACGGGTCAACTACAGCGACCTGAACCCGGGTCTGGCCATCGAGGCCAACTTCGGCTCTGCCAGCGGCGGTAACCCCTTCCTCAAACCTTACGAAGCCGATCAGGCCGATTTGGGTCTTGAGTGGTACTTTACCGAGTCATCCATGGCATCGGCCGCCATGTTCTACAAAGATATCAGCAACATGGTCTACAGCACTCAAACCGTTGAGTATGTGCAGGGCTGTGGTCCGACTGAGCCTGAGTGGAACAAGTGCCGGGTGACCAAGCCCCAGAGCGGCGGCGACGGTGAAGTGCTGGGCGTAGAGCTGCAGCTGCAGCACAACTTCGATAACGGCTTTGGCTTTATCAGCAACTACACCTATGTCGACAGCGAAACAGTCACCCCGGGTGGCGACACCCAGATGGTGCCGGGCGTATCCGAAAACACCTTCAACACCACAGTGTTTTTTGAAAACGACTACATCAGTACCCGCGTCGCCTACAACTGGCGCTCTGAGTACATAGGTGTTGGCAGCGTGCAGAACGTACTCAACGACAGCTATCAGCAGGTCGATGCGTCCATCATCTGGCACGCCATGGAAAACCTCGATATCAGCCTCGAAGGGGTTAACCTGACCAATGAAGTGATCCAGTCCTATGATGTGAATTATGGCCTGACCCAAAACACCATCGAGTTTGGTTCACGCTACTATCTGGGCGCGGCTTATCGCTTCTGATAACAGGTAGTTACAAAGAGCCGATCCTGTATCGGCTCTTTGTTTTTTCTGCGAAAAGTGTTTCAAACCAATGCAATCGGAGAGCCGGATGGAGCAAGCAGATGTGCTGATTGTGGGCGGTGGCAGTGCCGGCTGGATGGCCGCAGCGCTGTGCAGCAGCCAAAAGCCGCACTGGCGTATCACGCTGGTGGAGTCAGAGCGGCTTGGCACTATTGGCGTGGGCGAAGGCTCTACGCCGCACTTTGGCAGGCTGATGGCAAGCCTTGGCCTGAGCGAAGCCGAGTGGATGCCCGCCTGTGATGCCAGCTACAAGAGCGGCATCGATTTTGTGAATTGGGGCGGCGATGGTCAGCGCTACTTTCATCCGTTTCTTACGCCGATGGATGTGCGTAGCGCCGAAGTGTTCTTTCATGCCGCCAATGCCCGCCGCCGAGGCCGTGGCAGCTGGACGGCGCCGGACGGGTTTTTTCTTGCCAGCACTCTGGCGCGTCACGGTTTAACGCCAAAGCCGCACACGCCGCTGCCGGCGGCGCTGGAATACGGCTATCACTTTGATGCGCTTAAGCTCGCGGCGCTGCTGCGCGGCTACGCCGAAAAGCGTGGGGCGGTGCGTATTGCCGCCGAGGTGGTCGATGTCAGCCTTGGCGATAATGGCGAGGTAACGGCGCTGCGGTTAAATGATGGCCGGCAACTGTCGGCGCGCCATTACATCGATGCCAGCGGCTTTGCCGCGCGCTTGATAGGCGAGGCTCTCAAGGTGCCGTTTGAATCCTTCGATGACAAGTTGCTGTGCGACAGCGCAGTAACGGTGGCAACGCCGCCCAGGCCGGATAAAAGCCATACCCGCGCCGAAGCCTTAAGCTGCGGCTGGATGTGGCAAATTCCGCTGCCAAGCCGCACCGGCAATGGCTACGTGTACAGTCGCCGTCACTGCTCGAGCGCCGAGGCGGCCAATGAACTGACCACGCGGCTTGGGCTGGCACCGGATACCCCGGTCAGGCATCTGTCGATGCAGGTGGGGATGCGCAGCCGCTGCTGGCAGGGCAATGTGCTGGCACTTGGGCTGGCGCAGGGCTTTGTCGAGCCGCTGGAGGCGACCTCACTGATGGTCACCCAGTTCACGCTGGAGCAGTTTTTACAGCGGGTGGATAGGCCAGAAGATGACCTTCAGGCCGGATTTAACCGCCAGTGGCGCACTTTGATGCACGGCATAGTGGATTACATTCAGGCCCACTATCTCTGCGCCAGGCGCCGCGACAGCCAGTTTTGGCGCGAGGCATCGGCCACAGCGGCAAGCGCGCTGTTGCAGCAGTTGCTCGATACCTGGCGCAGCGGCGGTGATATCGATGCGCTGATGCACGCAAACGACAATCAGCTCGCCTATTTTCGCCCGTCCTGGTATGCCTTGCTGGCGGGGCTCGATGACAGAGACACAGGCCTTAACATGGCATTTCAGGGGCCGGAAGAGGCTATGCTGCGCGCCGCTGCCGATTCGCGCTGGCAACTGTTGCAGCGGCACTTTTTAACGCCTTAGCGCAGTTTTATTGGTGACGGGTTTATTGATGACCGATTCGCTTGACTGTGCGTGTGCGCGGCGGCTTAAATCGCCGCCGGTTTACCGCGAAAACGCTGCCTGAACTGGCTCGGCTGTATGCCTTTTAACTGCAAAAAGCGCCGGTTGAAGTTGGACAGGTTGTTGAAACCGCACTGATCGCTGATGGCCGAAATCGGGCTTTGCTGAGTGATAAGCAGCTTGCACGCCTTGGCGATACGCAGCTGATTGATAAATTCAGTGAGGGTTTTTTCGGTGCGCTTTTTAAAGAAGCGATGGAAATGATTGGTGCTCATGTGGGCGAGGCGCGCCAGCTCCTGCGCGTTTAAGTCGTTGGTGTAGTTATCATAAATATACTCGATCACCCTATCGAGTTTTTTCACCGCGTATTCCTGTTTGCCGCTGTTGGCGTACAGGGTGCTTGAGAGGGCGCAGGCCTCGCTGTCGGCAAGCATCAGCTCAAGCAGCTGCAGCAACAGCAGCAGACGCCGGTAGGGCGATGCCTGTTCCATCGACTGAAACAGCGGCAGCGCCGCCCTGGCCGAGGCGTCACTGAACAGCAGACCACGGCCGGCACGTTCAAGCAAACTCCCCAGCACCGCCAACTCAGGTTGTTCGGTCAGCTGCTGATGCAGCCAGGCGGCGGGAATTTGCGCCACATATACCGTTTGCGGCGTATCACTGAGTTTGGATTGCCAGGCGTGGGGCATGTCGGGGCCAATCAGCACCAGATCCCACTCATGGTACTGGCCTATGTGATCGCCCATGTACCTGAGCCCCTGGCCGCCGAGGGTAAGGCAGATTTCGTATTCGGGGTGATAGTGCCAGTTGAATTCCATTTCCTGCCAGTCGTAGCGGCAAAAACGCCAGGAGCTGTTTTCGTCGGGCAATACCTTTTCACACAAGGGCTTCATTCCTTGAACTCCTCAGTCGGAAACCTCGTCTTTACCGCCAGCTAAATTAGCCAGAATGCCATTGTGCTGTCGATAGGACCTTATGGTGATACCCATCTCGCCTTGGCTGATACTTTTCTCTTATTCGTCGTGATGAAGGCGGCTTTTGCGGCTCGGTGCTGCTGGTTGAAAAGTACCGATAGAGGTGGCGTGGGTATCACCTATGCCCGGTTGCCGGGCCCACAATAGGGAAAAATAACCAATGCGGACGCCATCTTGAATAACCGTATCCTCGTGCTTTATGCGCTGTGCACCTTTTTTGTGATTTCCCTTATCACCAACAGCATGGGGCCGATTTTCCCGGCCCTGATTGAAAGCTATGACATAGGTCTGACCCTGGCCGGATTGTTTCCGTTTGCCTTTTTTATCGCCTACGGGGTGATGTCGGTGCCGGCGGGCATGCTGGTGGAGGCGTTTGGCGAGAAGCGGGTGATGCTGCTTGCCTTTGCGCTGGCGGCATCGGGCTCGGCGCTGTTTTATCTGCTGCCGACCTTCACCGTGGCCATGGTGAGTTTGTTTTGTATTGGCGCGGGTATGAGTTTGCTGCAGGTGGCCATTAACCCCTTGCTGCGGGAGGCGGCCGGTGCCGGGCATTTTGCCTTTTTCTCTGTGCTGGCCCAGCTTGCCTTTGGCGGCGCGGCAACACTGGCGCCAATGATTTATCAGCACATAGCGGCGACTTCGCCAAGTGGCGGCTGGATTGGCATGTATGGTCTGTTTGCGCTGGTGGCGGCGCTGATGTTGCTGCTGACGCTGGCGGTGCCGATAAAGCGCCTTGAACTAAACCAGAGCGAGCGCGTTGGCAGCTGGCAAAAACACAAGGCGCTGTTTGCCGATGCCACAGTGCGTAAATTCTTTTTCGCCATCGCCGCTTACGTGGCGTTGGAGCAGGGCATTGCCAATGCCATCGCGGTGTTTCTTGAGCGATACCACGGCCTTGATCCGGTTGCGGTTGGCGCGTCTGTGGTCAGCGATTTTTGGCTCTACATGACCCTTGGGTGCCTGCTCGGACTTGGGCTGCTTAAGTTTATCGACAGCCAGAAATTACTGCTTGTATTTGCCCTGGGGGCGCTGGGAACTTTCCTCGCCGCCGTCTGGGGAGGAAGCCAACTGTCAGTCATCTGTTTCCCATTGGTTGGCTTCTTTATTTCTATCATGTGGTCGGTGATTTTTTCGCTGGCACTCAATTCCCGCACAGAGGATCACGGCGCCTTTGCCGGCATCCTTTGCAGCGGCATTATCGGCGGCGCTTTGATTTCGCCGCTGGTGGGTTTGGTTACTGAATCGATTGGCAGCCTGCAACTGGGGCTGATGCTGTTGCTGTTGCCGCTTGGCTTTATCGCCTGGGTCGCGGCCAGCGCCAAACCTTTGGTTCGTAACATTACTTTTATCAAAACAGGACAAGCGTCGGAGCAAGGGCGGGTTTCATGAGTATTGTGTGTTTGGATCTGGGGGGAACCAAACTTGCCATCGGGCGGGTAACAGGGGCGCAGGTGGATGGCGTGACCCGACTGGCGGTGCCGCAGCAGGCAGACTACGACACCCTGCTGCAGTTTTTGCAGCAGGCACTCGAGTCGGTGCTGTGTGAGTCGGATACGGGTATTGCCCTTGGGGTGCCGGGCACAGTATCGCTGCAAAGCGGGCAGCTGCTCGAAGTGCTTAATCTGCCGGCGCTCAATGGCCGGGCGTTGGCATTGGCGCTGACGGCGCGTTTTCGCTTGCCGGTCAGCATCAACAACGACGCCAATCTGTTTGCTCTCGGCGAGTCTGTGCTTGGCGGCGGTAAGGATTTGCTCGGCATTACCCTCGGCACAGGTGTGGGCGCCGGGGTGGTTTTTGATGGCAGGCTGTATTCGGGCAAGCATTGCTCGGCGGGAGAAATTGGCAGTTTTCAATATCTTGATGGCATTATGGAGCATTATTGCTCGGGGCAGTTTTTCTGGCGCGCCGGTTTGCGCGGCGAAGAGGCCTACGCGTTGGCGCTTGCCGGCGATGCGGCGGCGCTCGCGCTGTTTGAGCGCTTTGGCGAGCATCTGGGCGAGCTGATGGTGCAGGCGCTGCTGGCGTACGACCCCGCTGACATAGTGCTTGGCGGCTCGGTCAGTCAGGCATTTGAATTGTTTGCACCGGCGATGTGGCGCACCCTGACGGCACGGGTGCCGGCGGCGCTGCTTGATGGCCTCTGTATCCGCCAATCCACCGACCCCAATGCGGCGCTGATTGGCGCGGCGCACTGGTTTTTACAACATATGGGAACGAATACGCATGAAATGGCTGTGGCCTGATATCACGCCGGTGGCAAAGTTGGTCGCCGGTCTTTCACTGTTGAGCCTGCCAGCCGGATTTGCCTGCGCTGGCGAGCAATATCCTGACTCAGACACCCTTAAGCTGAGTTATGCCCTCGAAAACAGCGCCGCCATGCCGTGCCCCGGCAAGGAAAAGCAGTGTTATCTCACCAGTATTACCCTTACGGCGCCGCAAGCGGTCAGCGGCAAAGACTGGGCGATTTACTACAGCCAGCTGTCGCCTGCGTATCAGGTTGAAGGGGATGAGTTTACCGTTACCCATATCAATGGCGATTTGCACCGCCTAAGCCCGGGGCCTGGCTATCAGGGCTTGATTGCCGGTAAGTCGCATCAGGTGCGACTTTACAGTAAGGGCAGCCAGATAACCCGCTCTGAATTTATGCCCAACTTTGTGCTGGTGGCAGGTGATGCCGGCTCGCCGCTCAAGGTAAGCGAAATAGGCTCCACCAGGCTGCAGACCGACCCGCAAACCGGGCTTGAGATCCAGCCGTATCTTGCGCCCTTTAGCAGCATGGCGCAGTTTAAACTGGGCAAGAGTGACAACACGCCGCTGGCGGATGGCCGCTGGCTGTATGACTACTACGCCGCAATTGGTGCAGCTGCTGCAACTTCCATTGAATCAGGCCTTATCCCATCGCCAACCAAGCTTGAGAGGTTCGATGGCGCAGGGCCTTCACTTGCGGCCGGTTTTAAGCTTGAGCTGGCTGGCGCCGATTCTGGCCGTATCAAGCCTGCGGTCGCGTCGGCGCTTACCCGGCTTGCGTCCCTTGGCTTTGCCGAAAAGGCGGGTGGGGCGCCGCTCAGGCTGGTACTGGCGGCAGATGAATTTGCGGGCGATGATGTTGCTGGCGCTAGCGTTATGGTCGAAAAACAGGCCGCCGATAACACGGCATCTGCAAGCCGCAGCGAAGCCTACCGGCTGACGCTGGGCGCTGACGGCATCACCCTGGTGGCCGGTGGAGAGGCTGGGCTTTTTTATGGTCTGCAAAGTCTGGCCGGGCTTATTGCGCCCGGTGAGGCGCAGCTGCCTGCAGTCAGTATTGAGGATAGCCCGCGCTATGGTTTTCGCGGTATGCACGTGGATCTGGCGCGTAACTTCCATTCCCTTGAATTTCTTGAGCGTTTGATAGTGCAGATGGGGGCGTACAAGCTCAATAAGCTGCATCTGCATCTGGCCGATGACGAAGGCTGGCGGCTTGAAATTCCGGGCCTTGCTGAGCTAACCGAAGTAGGCAGCCGCCGCTGTTTTGATTTGGATGAAAACCGTTGTTTGCTGCCACAGCTTGGCAGCGGCATCAGCGGCGAGTCGCAGGTGGATGGGTATTTGTCGGTGGCCGATTATCGCCGCCTGCTCAAGCTTGCCAAGGCACATCATATCGAGGTGATCCCCTCGCTCGATATGCCAGGCCACTCCCGCGCCGCCATTCAGGCAATGGAAGCGCGGTATCGCAAGCTGCTGGCAGCGGGTAAAGAAGAGGCGGCAAAGGAGTTTCTGCTGACCGAGTTCGACGACAGCACGCGCTACTCCTCAATTCAGTATTATCATGACAATACGCTCAACGTGTGCATCGACAGCACCTACAGGTTTGTCGCCAAGGTGGTGGACGAAATCGCCGCGATGCATCAAAGCGAAGGCATGCCGCTCAGGCTCTATCACATAGGCGCCGATGAGACCGCCGGTGCCTGGGTCGACTCGCCTGCCTGTAAGGCATTGAAAGCCAAACAGGGCGATATCCACAGTCTCAACGGTTACTTTATCGAGAAGGTGGCGGCCATGCTGGCCGGTCGCGGCATTCGCGCCGCTGGCTGGAACGATGGCATGGGCGAAACCCGACCCGAGCGGATGCCGGCGGATGTGCAGTCCAACGCTTGGGGCTTGCTGGCTGAGGGCGGCCATAATGTGGCGCATCGGCAGATGAATCTGGGCTGGCAGGTGGTGATTTCGACCCCGGAAACGACCTATTTTGATTTCCCTTATGTCAGCCATCCCGAGGAAACCGGCAATCATTGGGCGACCCGAGCGCTGGACAGCTTTAAAGTGTTCAGCTTTATGCCGGATAACCTGCCGGCCCATGCCGAACTGATTACCGATGTGCGGGGCAAGCGCTTCAGCGCCGACGACACAGAGCCACTTAAACCGGGCAAGCGTGCCGCAGGGCTGCAGGGGCAACTGTGGAGCGAGATGGTTCGCAGCGACGACATGGCCGAGTACATGATTTACCCGCGCATGCTGGCACTGGCCGAGCGCGCCTGGCACAGGGCAGATTGGGAGCTTGAATATCAGGCCGGACGGAATTTCAGTAAGGATACTGCCTATTTTGACAAGGCTTCTGAGCAGGCGCGCGCCCGCGACTGGCAGCGCTTTGCCACCGCCCTTGGGCAGCGCGAGTTACCCAAGCTGGAGCAGGCCGGGATTTTTTACCGCATCGCACCGCCGGGAATAAAGGCCGAGGGCGGGCTTCTGTATCTCAATCACCCTTACCCCGGCACCAAACTCGAGTATCGCCTCGATGGCGGCAACTGGCAGCCCTGGACAGCACCGGTTGCGGTAACAGGGAAAGAAATCGAGGCGCGGGCAATCGCCGCCGACGGCAAACGCCGCTCCCGCAGTGAACAGCTGCGTTTATCTGGCGCATGAATTTCAGATGATGAATGAGCCAAAAGGGAAAGCCATGCTTTCCCTTTTTTATACGCCCGAGGTTAGCAGGTAAAAGTATTCGCCGTATTGCGCTGATTTGCCATGGGCTGCAGCAGTACTGCTGAAGGTCCACCAGCTCTCAGCCACCATATCTTCATATATCTTGTCCAAGCCCTTGGGTGTCAGCTCAAAGCCCCGTATTTCACAGCTGGTTTTTTTGCAGTTGATGGCCTCAATGGCCACCTCGCCGGACTGGGCATGGGTCAGGATAAAATCACTTATTCTCTGTTCCATCACCACCGCCCAGGCATCATCTTTAGGTTCGGTTTGCAGGGTGTTGAACAGTTCGGCAATCATGCCTTTCTTGTTGGCCATCAAGCCCGAGAAAGGCGCGGGCAGATTGAGCTCTGCTTCCTGCTCACTGACAGCGTGCACATCCTCGTTGGCTGGATTGGATGAAGGTGGCTTAGATTGCTCGGCCGTTATTTCATCAAGCTCGGCCTTAAGATAGTGATTCTCACGGCTCAGGTTGGCAATGGTTTGCTCGAGCGCTTCTACTCGGTGCTCTTGCTCGGTCGCCTGCAATAACGCGCTGGTGTCTGCGCTTTGCGCGGCTGTGCTTGATGATGAGACAGGGTCGCGGCGCTCTGCCGCTGGCTGAGGCTCAAGTGCGGCACTAAAGGCTTGGCTATCCAACGCCTTTGCGTCTTGTTGGCTGCTGTCCTGGTCTGCGCTTATCCAGACGCCGGCGCTGAGCCCCAGTGCAAAACAGCCTGCACCAAGCAGTGAATATCGTAAAACTGTCACTCAAACCTCCCTGTTTTCCGGCTGCGCCGGTCATGTATTTTTTGCGCCGCACCGCCTGCGGTTGAACCTTATCCGCTGAGTAAGTTGCGGTTACCGTTTTGCTAGTTTGGTGGGCGCCAGCTTTCAACGATGCTATTTATTGGGCCGGTTGCCCCGTGACTGCACCTGAGCCGATGCCAGCTCATTCATCAGCTTTGGCCGTTTTATAAGCTATTTGTTTGCCAAGGCTTTATCAAGTACTTGCTGAATAAAGAAAAAGGCAAGGCTGTACTTTGAAGTTCTCTTATGCCGATAGGCCGATACCTGCGGTGTAAAGTGCTGGTACAGCTTTTCAAAGGCGGCGATATTGCCCGCCTGCGCCTCGAGTACCCACAGCTCCAGTTGTGCCTGTTGTTGCAAGTCTCCTCCCTGTGTTGGCTGGGTTTGTACCTTAAAGACGAGCGGCGCAGGTAAAAGGTTCACCGGGCGCTGTTATCACGGGAAGATCAGAAGGCGGCGCTTTGCACCTGGCCAGTAAAGTCGAGGCATTCGCGTACCCGGCGCTGCTGCACCTGGCTAAGGCTGTCGATATCAAAGAAGCGGTATTCGCTGTGCTCGGCGCTCAGGATTATGTCGGCTTGGGTTAAGCGGGCACGAAAGATAAAGGCCTGTGAGTTGTAGGCCGAGTGAAAATAGACGCCGCTGAGGTAGTCGATGGTGACGGGCTGACCCAGCTCTTCAAGGCACTCGCGAAGCAGCGCCTGATGTATGGTTTCGCCGGGCTCCAGTGCGCCGCCCGGCAGTCCCCAATGGCAGTTGCCGTAATTGGCTTTGAGCAGCAGCACCTGGCCCTGGTCATTGGTGATAACCCCATGGCTGCTTAACCTGAAGGTATCGTCGAACGCCATCAGTGGGTTACGCCTGCGCTCTCGTGGATGTCGGTGGCTGTGGTGGCCGCGGTTGCCAGCATCAGCCGCAGGCCGTGAATAACGGTTTCCAGCGCCATTGATGGGTTGCCGGGGTGGCTGATGACCTGCTCGGGCGCAAAGGGAATATGCAAAAAGCCGGCGCGGCATTCGGAAATGTCCGCGAGCTGATGCAACAGGCCAAACAGCACATGGTTGCAGACAAAGGTACCGGCACTGTTGGAAATAGATGCCGGAATACCTGCTTCCCGCAGCGACTTCACCATCGCCTTAATCGGCAGGGTGCTGAAATACGCCGCCGGGGCGCTGGCGTTTACCGGAGTGTCGATGGGTTGATTGCCACGGTTGTCGGCGATGCGGGCATCGTCGATATTGATGCCGATGCGCTCAAGCGTCAGCTCGCTGCGCCCGCCGGCCTGACCGACACAGAGCACCAGCACAGGTTCGTGCCTGTCTATCGCCTCAGTAAGCACCGCCAGCGATTCGTGAAACACGCAGGGCAGGCGGATGGCCTTGATGCGGTGGCGGCAAATCAGCTCGCCGT
This sequence comes from Shewanella jiangmenensis, assembly GCF_018596335.1. Taxonomy (GTDB): domain Bacteria; phylum Pseudomonadota; class Gammaproteobacteria; order Enterobacterales; family Shewanellaceae; genus Shewanella; species Shewanella jiangmenensis. Next base: position 50,711 of record NZ_JAHEPS010000009.1, read on the forward strand.
CCAGGTGTTTTACTGCTTCCCACGACGGATTGATGTTGTCGCCGCCAAAGGGTTCAAAGCCGGTCAGTAATATCAGCGGAACGGGTTTCATAGGCTCGCCTTAATCAAACACGATGAAATACATCAGCAGAATATTGGTCGCCAGCAACGTCAGCGCCGTTGGGATCTGCACCTTGATAACCTGATACTTGTCGTCCAAATCCAGCAGCGCTGCCGGAACTATATTGAAGTTGGCGGCCATCGGGGTCATCAGGGTTCCACAGTAACCCGAATACATGCCAATAGCCATCAGCGGCGCCGGGCTGGCGCCATGCTGCTCAATCAAAAATGGCAGCGCTATTCCGGCCGTCATCACCGGAAACGCGGCAAACGCATTGCCCATCACCATGGTAAAAAGCGCCATGCCAATGCAATAAATGGCCACCAGCGCAAAGCGGTTGTTGGGGTCAACAAACAGGCTCACCAGCGCCTTGATGCTGTCACCGGTTTGCGCCACCACAAACACGCCGCCGAGCATGGCCAGCATCTGCGGCAATATCGCCGCCCAGCCTATGCTGTCCACCAGCCGGCGCGACTCGGCCACCGCCTTGAGCGGGCTATCGCCGGTCAAACGCCAGCCCGCGATAAGGGCAAGGGTGCAGGCAAGGGTCAGCGCCGCCAGTGTCTGGTGTTTGGGATCAAACAGCATCAGCTCGCCGGTGCTGACATCTGACAGCAGCAGGGTGGCGGCAACGGTAAAGAGTGGAATAAGCAGCGCCGGCACAAACACCTTGTTGCCAAGGGCTCGGGCGCTTTGCTGCTTTTGTGCATCGCTTCGCGGCGTATAGCTGCCGGCGCTGACCTTGCCCATGCCCGCAAGCAGGGCGATGACTATTACCATGGCGCCGGCAATCCGGTGGGCAAGCTGCTCACCAAGCCAGGTTACCGCCAGATCGCCAAATAAAAACAGACTGCCGAACAAGCCCCAAAACAGGGCGGTGGTGAGCCGTTTGGGATGGGCTTTGTCTTTGAGGGTGTGCCACACCAGATACATGACTATCAGGCCAATCAGCAGGTAAATACGCTCGATACTGATAAGGCTCACAGGTCACTCCCCGCTGTTTGGCTGCTGGCCGGAGTATCAGCAACCTGGCCTGATGAAGGCACTTCTTGCTGATTCGGGTGCTGATTCGCTTGCTGGTGGCGGGCGATATCTCGCCTGATCCTCGCTTCGAGCCGTGATAAACGGAACAGATGAATAACCAGCGCTGCCAGCGCCGTTGGGATAGCCCAAAGGCCGATGTGCAGCGGCTCAATGCCGGCGATGCCGTTTTCTTTGAGAAAGGCATCCATCAGCAGCACGGCGCCAAAGGCGATAAAAATATCTTCGCCAAAAAACAGCGCCACGTTGTCGCAGGCGGCCGCGTGGGCGGCAATGTTATCGCGCACCGGTTTTGGCAGCGGGCCATATTGATTGGTCGCCGCCGCTTCGGCCATGGGCGAGAGCAGCGGCCGCACAGTTTGGGCGTGGCCACCAAGGCTCAATAGCCCGAGGGCGGCGCTGACTTCGCGCACCACAAAATACAGGCTCAGAATTCCCCTTGTGGTCACGCCCTTGACCGTGGCTATCCAGTTTTGTGCGTGCTCCTTCAGGCCGTGGCGCTCCAGCAGGGCAATGACAGGCAGGATTAGTAAAAACGATGCCAGCTGGCGGCTGGAGAGAAACTTGTCGCCAAAGGTCTCAAGCAGCGCAAACATATCCATATTGACTGCCCAGCCTGTGATGAGGCCCGCCACTGTCACCACCAACAGCGGATTGAAGCGCAGCGCAAATCCCAGCACCACCACAGGAATGCCAATCAGCGGCCAATAGTTGAGTTGCAGCAGCTGCTCAAGCATAGCGGCGTTCATCCAGTAAGTGGCGAATTCGCCCGGCAAAGGCCAGCGCCTCGGGATTGTCGCCATGCAGGCACAGGCTGTCGGCATAAAGCCTAAGGCGGCTGCCATCCACGGCGCACAGGGTGCCATCCAGAATTGCCGTTACCTGAGTTATGGCATCGGCCGGATTGTCTATTAGAGCACCTGGCTGTTGGCGCGACACCAGCGCACCGTTTGGCTGATAGCGCCGGTCGGCGAAGGCCTCGGCAAGCACCTCGATGCCGGCGGCGGTTGCCTGCTCAAGCAGCGGGCTTGCTGCCAGCGCCATCAGCTTAAGGCTCGGGTCGACGGTTTTGATGGCCTCGATAACACAGTTGCCGATAAGGGGATCGAATGCAGCCTGATTGTAGAGTGCGCCATGGGGTTTCACGTGGAACAAACAGGCTCCCTGCAGCTGGCAAATTCGCTGAAGGGCGCTGATTTGAGCGACCAGACTCTCGGTTAAGTCGGCCGCTGTTATGTTCATCGGCTGGCGGCCGAAATTGGCTTTATCCGGGTAAGAGGGGTGGGCGCCAATCAGACAGCCATGTTGCCTTGCCAGCGTGACGGTGGCGCGCATACTGGCGTCATCGCCGGTATGGCCGCCACAGGCGATATTGGCGATGTGAACCAGGGCCAGAATTTGCCCATCATAGGGATAACCTTCGCCGACATCGGCGTTTAGCGTCAGTGTGTCAGGCATGGGGTGCTCCTGCGCCCAGGGCTCGGCCCAGACGATAAAAATACTGCTGCCAGCGCTCGCCCACTGCTCTGGCTTCATCAAGGCTTACCGGCACAAATTGCAGCGTTTGCCCCGGTCTGGCCTGGGCCAGTTTCCACATGTCGGCTTCAATTACCGTGGCAATAATGGGATAGCCGCCCGTGGTTTGGGCATCATTTAACAGCACTATGGGTTTACCGGATGGCGGCAGCTGGACAACGCCGGGGAACACGCCGCGGGAGCCAATTTCCAGCGGTGTGTGGAGACTCAGCGGCTCGCCATCGAGGCGTGCGCCCATGCGGTTGCTGCTTGGCAATAATGTCCAATGGCTTTTGGCAAACTGAGCCGGATTGGCCAGCCAGTCAAAGTGTGGGCCGGCGAGTACGCGGATTTGGTTATCCCACAGCCGCTGCATGGCGCCAACCGGATGCTTGAGATTGTGCTCCTTGCCAAGCGCCAGCCGGTCACCGCTTTTGAGCGCGCGACCTTCAACTCCGCCAAGGCCACTGGTTAAGTCTGTGCTGGCGGAGCCCATAAAGGTTGGCACCTGTATGCCGCCGTCCACCGCCAGATATGCCCGCATACCAGCTTTGGGGCCGTGCAGGGTGAGGGTTTGCCCCGACTTGATGGCGGTGCGCCAGCCACACCAGGCGCTCTTGCCATCGATTTGGGCATTGAAATCGGCACCCGTGAGGGCAATCCAGGCATCGCGGTAAAATCTAAGCCGCGACAGCCCCAGCGCAAATTCGAGCACAGGCGCATTGTCGTCATTACCAAGCAGGCGGTTGGCGAGCAGCATGGCCTGGCTATCCAGTGCGCCACTGCGGGGCAGACCAAGATGGCCAACGCCGATGCGGCCAGCGTCCTGCACCGTGGTCTGAATACCGGCCTGTATGACCTCAAGCATCAGCAGTCTCCTGCCACAAATTGCAACCTGTCGCCCGGCGCCAGCAGGCAGGGCTCAGTTGCAGCTGCATCGAACAGTGGCACCTGGGTGTGGCCTATCAGTTGCCAGCCGCCGGGCGCCGTCGCGGGGTAAATGCCGGTTTGGCTGCCGCCAATGCCAACGCTGCCTGCCGCGACCTGCAGCCGGGGCTCGGCGCGTCTTGGGGTGTGCAGCTGCTCGGGCAGGCCGCCAAGGTAGGCAAAGCCCGGCAAAAAGCCCATAAACAGCACCCGATACTCGGCGCTGCAATGGGCGCGGATGATGTCCTGCTCTGATACCTGATGCAGCCGTGCCACTTCGGCCAGATCCGGCCCCGTGTCGCCGCCGTAGCGCACCGGAATGCGGTGCAGCTTGCCTTCGGGAATACTGCCTGGCAGCGACGGCAGCACTTGCCTTAGCCACTCAAGCCACTCGCTCGGCTGCTGGTCTTTTTCAAGGGAGAGGGTGAGATTGTTCATGCCGGGCACGATTTCCAGTGCGCCGCTGCGCCCGCGACAACGCTCGGCCAAAGACCAAATCAGCGCCTGCTTGCGGAGGCATTGCGAAGGGCTGTCGCCCGGCGTGCCGAGTGCAACAAAGACTTGATGTTCGCCAAAAACGGACAGTTGCGGCACTGTCTGGGTCATGCAGGATTGCCGGTTTGGAATAGTCCTCCGACCCTAAGAAATGGCACCTCATATGTCAATAAATTGATTAATAATTGTTGTGAAATCTGGCGTTCGTTAAGCGCGGATTAAGCTATGTATCACGGCGTAGAAATTTGCACTGTCAGTGGCTGGAAGTGGGCTGGCTATTTGCCCCGCAGCACCTAGTATTAAGACAGTCATTCAGGGAAGTGCATGGCTTTACGCCACTCCTTTGGCCTTCCCGCTTCATGCGTTGTCCCTCTGGGAGTGTGTTAATGAGGCTTTTCAGTAAGCTATTCAATATTCGCGACAATGTGATTGTTGAGCGCCCGCGCAGCCTCACAGGAGAGGGGCTTGCCAGCAAGACACAGGAGCGCCATGCCAGCCTCAGTCAGCCCAGAGTTGCCCTGCATGCCGCCCCCGAGGCTGAAGTGATCAATTGGGTGGACGTCACTGCACTTTTTTACAGCCTGCTGTTTGCCGGTGGCAAAGACAACGGTGGCGTTGCCAATAACCTCGAAAAGCGCGTCATCGGCGATGTCGAGCAGGCACTCGCCATTCCCGATGTTATCGCCGCCAAGGTACTGCGCCTGCCCCATGACATTATTGAACTCGACAGGCAGCTGGCCAATCCCGAAGTCGATACCGATGAGGTGCTTAAGCACATCAAGCGCGACCCTGTGCTCAGTGCAGAGGTGATAAAGCTGTGTAACTCGCCGGCCTTTAAACGTGGCGTCAAAGACATTACCAGTTTACAGCAGGCGGTGGTCGCCCTTGGCCGCGAGCAGCTGCGCCGCTTCGTTACCAGCGTGAAAATCCGCGAAGTCGTTGAAATAAAACCAATCTATTTTCGTCGCTTCGGGGCTGAAGTGTGGCGTCATTCGTTGCAGGTGGCCTATCTTGCCTCCGAGCTGACGCCGGCTGCAGGCGATAAAGACACTGCCTTTATGCTCGGCTTGCTGCATGACGTGGGCAAGATTGCCATTTTCCAGATGCTGCTTGACGCCTTTGCCAGAGCAGAGCCCGGTGAGCAGCCCAAATCGTCACTGTTTCGGCAGGTGATGACTTCCAAATCTTTGCTATTAAGCGCACTGTTGGCCCGCAGCTGGCATTTGCCGCCGCTGTTTTCCAACACGCTGGCGGTCTTGTCCAACCCACATCAAATGCCCGCCGAGCCTTTGCCCAAGGCAATCTGGACCGCCAATCATATCAGCGAATGTTCCATGTTATGGCAGGCAGAGCGGCTGCGTGAGCCTGAGCTGTTGCTGCTGCTTGAGCGGATTGGAATGGATAAACCGACCTTTGATGAGTTGCACGAAAAGCTGCTGCTGCTTTCATGATAAATTAACTGATTGTATTAAAATAAAAAACGCGCCATCAGGCGCGTTTTTTATGTTGGCGTAACGCCGTGTTACTGCACCACTACTGCAGCAGAGAAATATCGGCTACGTGCAGGAACTGGTCGCGCAGGTTGCCAAGCAGTGCCAGACGGTTGTTACGCAGTGCCTGGTCGTCGGCCATCACCATCACGTCTTCGAAGAACTGATCCACGCTCTCACGCAGGGCAGCGAGTTCAGCCAGTGCCTGTTGGTAGTTACCGGCAGCAAACAGCGGGGCAATCACAGGTGTGACTTCGGCAAGCTTGGCGGCCAGTGCCTTTTCAGCGGCTTCGCTCAGCAGTGCAGCATTGATGCTGTTTGGCAGTTCACCTTCCACCTTGGCCAGAATGTTGGACACACGCTTGTTGGCGGCGGCCAGGGCTGCGGCCTGCTCCAGGGTGCGGAAGTGGCTTACCGCCAGAATACGGTCATCAAAATCCGCAGGGCGGGTTGGACGACGGGCCAGCACCGCAAGGATAACGTCGGTGCTGATGCCCTTGTCCTGATACCAGGCGCGGAAGCGGGCCATCAGGAACTCGAGCACTTCATCGGCAGCCTGAGCGTTGGTGAGGTTGTTGCCGTGCAATTCGACTGCTTTGGCAATCAAATCAACCAGATCCAGCGGCAGCTTGTTCTCTACGATAATACGCAGCACACCAATGGCGGCGCGGCGCAGCGCGAACGGATCGGCGGCGCCTTTAGGTGCCTGACCGATACCGAAGATACCAGACAGGGTGTCGAGCTTCTCGGCCAGGGCCACGGCGCAGGAAACACCGGCGCTAGGCACGCTGTCGCCACTGAACTTGGGCTTGTACTGCTCTTCCAGTGCCACAGCAACGGCTTCGGCTTCACCGTCGAGGCGCGCATAGTGCATGCCCATGGTGCCCTGGGTGTCGGTGAATTCCATCACCATGTTGGTCATCAGGTCGCACTTTGACAGGAGACCTGCACGGGCGGCTTCGTCGCTGCTGGCGCCAATCTTAGCTGCAATAAAGCCGGCGAGGGCAGAGATGCGCTCGGCGCGGTCTTTCAGTGTGCCTAGTTGCTTCTGGAACACCACGGTGTCCAGACTCGCCAGACGGCTTTCGAGCGTGTGTTTTTTGTCGGTGTTGAAGAAGAATTCAGCGTCGGCCAGACGTGGGCGAACCACCTTCTCGTTACCGGAGATGATTTGTGCCGGATCTTTGGACTCGATATTGGCCACAAAGATGAAGTTTGGCAGCAACTTGCCTTCGCTTGAAAACACCGGGAAGTACTTCTGGTCGCCCTTCATGGTGTATACCAGCGCTTCGGCGGGCACGGCCAGGAACTTCTCTTCGAAGTGGGCGGTAAGTACCACTGGCCATTCAACCAGCGAGGCTACTTCTTCCAGCAGGCCTTCTTCGATGTCGGCATTGCCGCCAATCACGGCTGCGGCTTTTTCGGCATCAATCTTGATGATGGCTTTACGTGCGTGATAGTCGGCGATGACTTTACCGCGCTCTTTCAGGGCAGCCAGGTAGTTGTCGGCATGATCCAGGCTAAAGCTTGGCTCGCCCATAAAGCGGTGACCGCGGATGATGCGGTCAGACTGGATCCCCAGCACTTCACCGGCAATCAGCTCACTGCCAAGCAGCAGGGTAACTGTGTGCACAGGGCGGATAAACTGAGTGCTGTTGCTGCCCCAACGCATTGGCTTGGGAATAGGCAGCTTGTCCAGCGCGCGCTGGGTCATGGCAGGCACGAGTGCTTTGGTTGGCTCACCGGCGACATTGGCACGATATACCAGCCATTCACCTTTGTCGGTGGCGATGCGCTCGGCTTCGGCTACGGTAATACCGTTGCCACGGGCCCAGCCTTCGGCGGCCTTGGTGGGGTTACCGTCGGCATCGAAGGCGGACTGCACGGCAGGGCCGCGCTTCTCAACCACCTTGTCTTCCTGTGCGGTAGCCAGACCCTTAATGTACAGGGCCAGACGACGTGGAGCGGCATACCATTCGATAGACTCGAACGGCAGTTCGGCCTTGGTCAGCTCCTCGCTGAAGTTGGCCTGAAAGGATTCAGCCAGGGTGCGCAGTGCTTTTGGCGGCAGCTCTTCGGTACCGATTTCGATGAGCAGGTTTTCGAATTTCATTTAATCTTCCTCTTATTTTGCGCGGCTTAGTTGCACTACTTATTTGCACATCGGGAAGCCGAGGGCTTCACGGGCCTTGTAGTAGGCTTCGGCAACGGCCTTGGCCATGGTGCGTACACGCAGAATGTAGCGCTGACGCTCGGTCACAGAGATAGCGTGACGGGCATCCAGCAGGTTGAACGCGTGTGAGGCCTTCATGACTTGCTCGTAAGCGGGCAGAGGCAGAGGAGTTTCCAATGACAACAAATGCTGACAGGCTTTTTCGCATTGGTCGAACATGCCGAACAGGAAGTCTACGTCGGCGTGTTCAAAGTTATAGGTAGACTGTTCTACTTCGTTTTGGTGGAACACATCGCCATAGGTGATGCGGCCCATTGGACCATCGGTCCATACCAGATCGTAAACACTGTCTACGCCCTGGATGTACATGGCCAGACGCTCCAGACCATAGGTGATTTCACCGGTCACTGGGCTGCATTCGATGCCGCCCACTTGCTGGAAGTAGGTGAACTGAGTCACTTCCATACCGTTGAGCCACACTTCCCAACCCAGACCCCAGGCGCCCAGCGTTGGCGATTCCCAGTTGTCTTCCACAAAGCGGATATCGTGGATTTGGGTGTCGATACCCAGGGCGCGCAGCGAGCCCAGGTACAGCTCCTGAATGTTGCTTGGTGACGGTTTCAATACGACCTGGAACTGGTAGTAGTGTTGCAGGCGGTTCGGGTTTTCACCGTAGCGACCATCGGTTGGGCGGCGTGAAGGCTGCACATAGGCGCTGCTCATTGGCTCTGGGCCGAGGGCACGCAGGAAGGTCTGAGGGTGGAAGGTGCCGGCACCGACTTCCATATCCAGAGGTTGGACAATGGCGCAGCCTTGCTGAGCCCAGTAATCCTGCAGGGTCAGAATAAAGCCCTGAAATGTCTTTACGTCGTATTTCGTCGTCATGTCTGATGCTGTCAGCTAAAGAGAAAATGGGTTCGATTATACCTTGTAGATCCGCGCTTATGTAGGCTATTTTTTAGCGAACTTGCGGCTTTGAAGGGACTTTTGATGACGGATAACAAAACGAGATGTGCCTGGGTGAGTGATGATCAGCAATACCGCGACTATCACGACCGGGTTTGGGGACGGCCGGTTTACGATGCCAAAGAGCTGTTTGCCAAGCTGTGCCTCGACGGTCAGCAGGCGGGCTTGTCGTGGATCACCATACTTAGAAAGCAAGCCAACTACGAAGCCGCCTTTGCCAACTTCGAGCCAGAAATCATCGCCGGGTTTGATGAGGCCAAGGTTGAAGAGCTCTTGCAGAACCCCGGCATAGTGCGCAATCGTGCCAAGGTAAAGTCCATTATCGGTAATGCCCGTGCTTATCTTAAGTTTGAAGCCGAGGGCAGGGATTTCAGTGAATTCTTATGGGGATTCGTTGGCGGCAAGCCCAAGGTGAATCATTTTCGCAGTATCTCTGAGGTACCGGCCCAGACTCCTGAGTCTGAAGCTATGTCCAAGGCGCTTAAGAAACTTGGCTTTAACTTTGTCGGCCCCACCATTTGCTATGCCTTTATGCAGGCGGTTGGCATGGTCAATGACCATACTATTGATTGTCATTGCTACCGTGAGTCGGGTTTTTAGTGGCCTGGTGGCGGCAATAAAAAAGGTGTTCCACGTGGAACACCTTTTTTGTTTAACGGTTGCCGTTACATCTGTTCGAAGAAGAAGGGCTCGCGTTTACGCTTGTCACCATTAAGCTGATCCATGGTTTCGGCATCAAACAGCTTACCGTTGACCATTGTGTGGGTGACCTTGTCGGTCACGCGGATATCAGCCAGCGGGTCGCCATCGATAATAATCAAATCCGCCAGTTTGCCTGCCTTGATTGAACCCAACTGATGATCCATGGCGAAGGTTTTGGCCGGGTTAATGGTGGCGGTTTTCAGCACCTCCATATTGCTCATGCCGCCCTGGGCGAACATCCACATTTCCCAGTGAGCCGCCAAACCTTCACGCTGACCGTGGGCGCCGATGTTTGGATGCACGCCGACCTGATTCAGCTCATTGGCAACGCGGGCCACGTTGAAGTGGTTGTAATGGCCTTCTGGTGCAGTTGGGCGGCGCATAGAGCGGGCGGTCAGTAAATCGCTTGGCACATACTTCGACAGGCGTGGGTGGGCCCAAACATCGGTTTTGTCATACCAATAGTTCTCACCTGAGATGCCGCCGTAGGCCACTACCAGAGTGGGTGTGTAGCCAACCTTGGTCTGGCTCCAGAATTGCTTTATGTCGTTATAGATGGCGCCGGCCGGTAGCGAATGCTCTACCGTGGTGTGGCCGTCGGCAATCATCGACAGGTTATGCTGCAGCAAGCTGCCGCCTTCGGGCACGACCATCATTTCCAATTCACGGGCTGCGGCTATCACCTGTTGGCGCTGATTACGGCGTGGTTGGTTATAGCTCTTCACACTGAAGGCGCCGACCTTCTTTAAGCGCTCAAGGTGGAACTTCGCGTCTTCCAACGAGTCGATATGGCTGGTGTAGCCGGGCAGGTTGGCGCCATACAGAATGGTACCGGTCGAGAAGATCCGCGGGCCAACAATTTTACCGGCCTTTTGCTGCTCGGAAGCGGCAAAGATTTCGGTGGTGTCGTTAGATGGGTCATGGATGCTGGTAACGCCGAGGGCGAGGCCAGCGTACAGGTTCCAGTTTTGCTGTGGAATGATTTCATCTTCGCCCTGTGAGCCGTGGGCGTGGGCATCGAACAGGCCGGGCATCAACGTTTTACCGCTGATGTCGATGACTTCGGCGTCACTGGGGATTTCGACATCACCCTGATTGCCAACGGCAACGATCTTGTTGTCCTTCACCAGCACTACGCCACCATCTATGACGGCATCGTTTTCCATGGTGATGACTTTACCGCCAATAAAGGCGATGGTTCCACGTGGAACATCCGCATCCTGCTCAAAGCCGATGGCGGTAATCTTGGGTTCAACTTTGGCATCCGCCTTGGCCTGATAGCTGCTATCTACCGGCATTTGGTACAGCTCTGGGCCGAGGGTCCAGTACAGTTGGTTGCTGGTGCCGTTCCAGCTGATGCTCTCGCCGGCACGCACGCTCAGCTGAGTCACTGGCAGATTGCTGGCCTTGGGGCCAATCTCAACGGTTTCGCCGTGTTTGGCAAAGGGCGTGACAAACACCTTAAAGCGCTCTGCAAAAGCCAGCTGCTCGCCATCGGGAGAGATGCGGAACTCAGTCGCATGCTTGCTGCTGTAGTGGGTGCGCTTTTCGAAACCGCTCATATTGATTGACGAAAACTGTGGCGTTTCGCCGCTCTCCATAAAGAACACCCGGCTGTTATCACTGCCAAATTGTGGCTGAAAGCCAACAGCACTGATGCGGGTATTTTCTTTATTGCTTAGGCTCACCTTATACAGGCCCGGGTCTTTACCCCAGGTTGGCGAGGTGATGTATCCACCGCTGGTTTTGCGATACACCAGGGTATCGCCTTTGGGAGAAAACACCGGCTCGACATACTTGCCCGGTGACTGAGTCAGCTGAGTGGTCTTACGGCTGGAAAGGTTCAGCAGCTGGACAGTGCCTTGCTGCTGATCGTTCCAGGTGGTGAAGGCCAGTTGTTTGCCATCACGCGACCAGGTTGGGTACAGCTCATTGATGTTGTCATCGAGCTTGGTCAGGCGGGTAGGTTTGCCATCAGGCAGGGCTCGCAGCCACAGTTTACCCAAAGCTTCAAACACCAGTTGTTTGCCGTCGGGTGACACCTGCGCCATACGCAGCATCTTCACGTCAAACTTGTCCATGTCGAGGTTTTGGGTGAAGCGCACCGAAGGCTGAACATCGAGTTTGGTTTTAACGTGGAAGGGGATTTCCTTGGCTTGTTTGCTCTCGACATTCAGGCGCTGAATTTTACCCTTGGCCCACAGCAAGATGTCTTTGCTGTCTTTGTCCCACGACATAGTAGGGTAAACGCCATGGATGGCCCAGGTTTCCTGCATGTCACGGTCAAGCTCGCTATAAAGCTTTTGCTTTTCACCAGACTCGAGGTCGAGCAAATACAGGGTTGACTGGAAACCATCGCGGCGAATAAAGGCGAGCTTCTTGCCGTCTGGGCTCGGGGTTGGGCGAATTGCGCCGCCGGTGCCTTCGACCAAGACTTCAATCTCACCCGTTTGGGTGTCGTAGCGCTTGATTTTGTAAATGCCGGACACTGAGTCTTTGGAGTAGTGGAAGGTTTTGCCCGGTGTCGCGTCCTGGCTGAAATAGATATAGCGGCCATCGGGTGAGTAAGCCGGTTCGCCGAGATCTTTCTCATCATTTGGTTTTTCGGTGAGCTGCACACCTTCGCCGCCGGAAACATGGTACAGCCACACTTCACCGGCACCTAAACTGCGGCTGGCGGTAAAGTGTTTGCGGCCGACCAGATATTGCGAGTCCGGGCTCCAGGCTGGGCTGTTGAGCAGGCGGAAGGTTTCTTTGGTCACGGCGCGGGGATTTTTGCCGTCTGCATCCATCACCCACAGGTTGTCGCCGCCGTCCTGATCCGAGGTGAAGGCAATGTACTTTCCGTCGGGGCTATATACGGGCTGCATTTGCCAGGCGATGCCGCTGGCGAGCACTTCGGCTTCGCCACCCTTGGCCGGAATACGATAGATGTCACCGAGCAGGTCAAACACTATGTATTTGCCATCGGGGCTCAGGCTCAGGTTCATCCAGGTGCCTTCGGTAACATCTATGCTGGCTTTTTCGAGCGGGGCATTTTTTGGCGCGTTAACTTGCCATTCTTCGCCGGTTTTGTCGGACGAGGTATCGGCAAACAATGCTGGGCTGCAGACGAGCGCCACCGCAGCGCACAGCGGCTTGAGTCGGGTCTTGAACATCGGGGTTTCCTGCTTGTTTTAGTTATTGAGATAGCGCGACCAGGGTCTGGTGCGGGTCAGCGCAAAGCATTACAAAATTGCTCTGTTATCTCACAATTTGCCAAACAGGAAAACCACAAATCTGTTTCAAGACATAATAGTGGCGGGCTGGTTCAAAGCCCTTTTTTGACGAGGTAACGATAGGGAGCTTGGCTGGTATCACTGGCGAGCAGCGTGTGATCCATAAACTCGCAGAAGCTGGGGATGTCGCGGGTGGTTGCCGGGTCGTCCGCAATAATCAGCAGGGTTTCACCTTCGGCCATGGTGCGAACGGTTTTGCGTACCATCATCACGGGTTCGGGGCAGCGCAGCCCCAAGGCATCCAGTTGTTTGGTTGGGTTGGCAAATACGTCGGTCATTTGAGTCTTCTATCGCTGTAACAGTTGTCGCTAATGTTACTCCTGTCGATTTATTTCACCAAGCAGTGCAGCTTGAAACTGTGGTGTCGATTGTTTCACGTGGAACCTATCATTATTGCGGATGGCGTTTTATATGGCCTAAACCGTATGTTAGCCGCGAATAAAAAATGCGCACAGCAGCGCGTTTTTGTCTAAAAACGCAGCTAAATCAGATCTTTGAATAAGCAATAACAGGAAGTTTTTTGCGGGTATTCACAAGCGTGCTAGTGTACTCAGCCTCATAACGATAACAATTATCATTTGATTAAAAATGGCTGAATTTTCTTTTAAAAAGACTCTCTGGTTTGGCTTATTGGCGATAGGTTTGGTCCCCTTGTTACTGACCGGTATGGTCATTCAACATATGGCTCAATCCTCCATGACCAATCAGGCCTTCAACAAATTGCTGGCGGTACAACAACTCAAATACGTTCAAATAGGTGACTACTTCGCGAGTACCCGCGCGGACTTGTCCATGATGGCTGCTGCGGTTGCCGATATGGTGAAGTACGCGAGCGATCCATCCCTTGGACGCATCGGCGCTGACCATCAGGATTACTTCAATCAACTGGTGGCCGATTATGGCTACTATGATGCCTTTATCATCGACTTGCGGGGTGAGGTGGTGTTCAGTCAGGCAAAGGAAGCTGACTTTGGCACCAACTTAATCAGTGGGCCATTTCAGGACTCCAACTTGGCGAAACTGTTTCAACAGGTTGTGGCCAGTGGCAACGAGGAGATGGTCGACTTTGCACCCTATGCCCCGAGTCGCGGTGAGCCAGCGGCCTTTATCGCCAGACCAGTTGTGGTTGGCGGTAAAACCATTGCCGTGGTTGCGCTGCAGTTGTCTATCGACAAAATTAACCGCCTGATGACCCAAAGGGCCGGAATGGGCGAAAGTGGTGAGAGCTATCTTGTTGGCGCTGACCATCGGATGCGCTCGGACTCTTATCTTGATCCAAAGGGGCGTTCTGTCCGTGCGAGTTTTGCGGGCACGGCGGATGCCAATGGCGTGAAAACCGAGTCGGCGATTGCGGCGCTAAGGGGTCAGGAAGGGCTCAAAATCATCCAGGATTACAACAACAATCCTGTGCTGTCTGCCTACATGCCATTATCACCCGATGGCAGTGGAAAACTGACTTGGGCCCTGATTGTGGAAATCGATGAGGCCGAAGCGCTGGAATCTGTTGTGGCTATTAGAAATAGCCTGTGGATAGCTTTGGGGATTTCTGCCCTGGTGGTGGTGTTTTTTGCTGTGCTGATTCTGCGTTCGGTAACCCGTCCTTTGGGTGGAGAGCCGCGGGTAATGCAGCAGATTTCTGAGCGCATTGCCGCAGGCGATTTGGCAATTGAATTCAGTCGCCGCGACAAGACTGGTGTGTACCTGGCGATGGAGACTATGTCGCGCAATCTGCGGGAAATAGTGGGCCGCATGGTGGGCATTACAGCGCAGCTGTCGGCGGCGTCGGAGCAAACCCGGGTTGCCAGCGAAGAAACCAACCAAAGCCTGTTTCAGCAGCAGGCCAATATCGAGCATGTGTCGGCCGCCATCCATGAAATGAGCGCAACCATAGTTGAAGTGGCAAATAATGCCCGGCAGGTTGCCGACTCCACTCAGGCGGCTTATTCGTTATCCCAGATAGCCGATACTCAGGTTCGCAGCAATATTGAGATTATCAGTGCTTTAACTTCGGCAATTGTTGATGCTACCGGCGTTATTCGTGAAGTCGAAAGTCAAAGTCAGGGCATCAGCAAGGTGCTCGAAGTCATTCGCGGCATTGCCGACCAAACCAACTTGCTGGCGCTTAACGCTGCCATTGAGGCGGCGCGGGCCGGTGAGCAGGGCCGTGGCTTTGCTGTGGTAGCCGATGAAGTGCGCCAACTTGCACAAAAAACGGCGCAGTCAACCCGGGATATTGAACAGATGATTGCGCTGTTGCAGCAGGGCACGCAAAACGCGGTTGGGGTGATGGGTCAGAGTTCAACCCATCTTAATCATACCGTTGAAAGCGCTGAGTCAACCGCCGAAGCTATCCGTAACACTCACCTCGAAATCGAGTCGATTGCGGCCAATGCTTCGCAAATTGCCACGGCATCGGCGCAGCAGGCGCAGGCGGCAGAAGAAATCAGCCAGAGTCTGGCGGTGATTGCCGATGCGGCCCATGTGAATGCCGCAAGCTCAGAGCAAACCGCAGCGGCGTCGGCGCAGCTCAGTGAGCTGGCGATGGACCTTAAGGGCATTACTTCGAGCTTCAGGACTTAGCCATCAAAATGTGAGCGTTTGTCGCCAAGGTTTCACGTGAAACATAAAAAAGCCGACCCTGAGGTCGGCTTTTTTACGGCTTGGATTAAGGCTTAAACACGCTCAAACACGGTGGCAATGCCCTGGCCGAGACCGATACACATGGTTGCCAGACCCAGGGTGGCATCCTTGTGTTCCATCAGGTTGATAAGGGTGGTTGAGATACGGGCGCCGGAGCAGCCCAGTGGATGACCCAGGGCGATAGCACCGCCATTGAGGTTCACCTTGTCTTCGACCACATCCATCAGACCCAAATCTTTCACGCAAGGCAGCGACTGGGCGGCAAAAGCTTCGTTCAGCTCAATCACATCCATGTCCTGAATGCTGAGACCAGCACGGGCCAGCGCCTTCTGGGTGGCTGGAACCGGACCATAACCCATGATGGCGGCATCGCAACCGGCAACGGCCATGGAGCGTACGCGGGCGCGGATTGGCAGGCCGAGGGCGCGGGCCTTGCTTTCTTCCATCACCAGCATGGCGGCAGCGCCGTCAGACAGGGCCGAAGACGTACCGGCGGTGACTGTGCCGTTGGCCGGGTCGAACACAGGGCGCAGCGCGGCGAGTGACTCGAGGCTGGTCTCGGGGCGGACCACTTCATCGTAATCGACCTTGATCAGCGCGCCGTTGGCATCGTGACCTTCGATGGCAAAGATTTCTTTGGCGAAGCGGCCTTCAAGGTTGGCGGCGTGGGCGCGCTGGTGTGAGCGCACGGCGAACTGATCCTGCATCTCACGGCTGATGCCATGCAGTTTACCCAGCATCTCAGCGGTCAGGCCCATCATGCCAGAGGCCTTGGCCACGTTATTGGCGAGGCCGGGGTGGAAATCCACACCGTGGTTCATGGGGACGTGGCCCATATGCTCGACACCACCGATGATGAAGGTGTCACCCATGCCGGTCATGATGGCGCGGGAAGCCTGATGCAGCGCTTCCATGGAAGAACCACACAGACGGTTAACGGTCACGGCACCGGCGGTTTTTGGAATACCGGCCAGCAGCGAGGCGTTGCGGGCGATGTTGAAACCCTGTTCCAGGGTTTGCTGCACACAGCCCCAGATCACGTCTTCAATGCTGTTTGGGTCCAGGCCAGGATTACGCAGCAGCAGGGCTTTCATCAGCTCGGCAGACAGGCTTTCGGCACGGACATTACGGAATACACCCGCCTTGGAGCGGCCCATGGGAGTACGGATGCAATCTACGATAACGGCTTGTTTCATTTTGATAATCCTTCCCTAATCAGGCCTTTGGATAGTAGCTGCCATTGTTCTTGGCGAGTTCGCGCATGGCGTCAGTGACCTGATACAGGCCGCCCAAATGGGCAAATTTATCGGCAAGTGCCACGAAGTTGGCCACACCCAGGGTGTCGAGGTAACGGAATACACCGCCGCGGAACGGTGGGAAACCAAGGCCATACACCAGGCCCATATCGGCTTCGGCTGGGCTTGCGACTATGCCTTCCTCGAGGCAGCGCACGGTTTCGATGATCATAGGGATCATGGTACGGGCGATGATTTCGTCGGCATCAAAGCTCTTCAGTTCACCAAAGGCAGACTTGAGCAGCTCGTAAGAGTCGGCAACCACTTCTTTTTTCGGCTTACCGCGCTTGTCGATGCTGTACTGATAGAAGCCCTTGCTGTTCTTCTGGCCAAGGCGTCCGGCTTCGTACATCACATCGATGGCATCTTTGCCGGACTTGCCCATACGGTCGGGGAAGCCTTCGGCCATCACCGCCTGAGCGTGGTGGCCTGTGTCCAGACCTACAACGTCCAGCAGATAAGCTGGGCCCATCGGCCAGCCAAATTGCTTTTCCATCACCTTGTCGATGGCAACAAAGTCGCCGCCATCGGCGAGCAGACCGTTGAAACCGGCGAAATAGGGGAACAGCACGCGGTTAACGAAGAAGCCGGGGCAGTCGTTGACCACAATCGGGGTCTTACCCATCTTGCTGGCGTAAGCCACAACCGAGGCTACGGTTTCTTCGCTGGTGTCTTTGCCGCGGATCACTTCGACCAGTGGCATCTTGTGTACTGGGTTGAAGAAGTGCATGCCGCAGAAGCGGGCTGGGTTCTTCAGACTCTTGGCCAGCAGGTCGATGGAGATGGTTGAGGTATTGGAGGCGATGATGGCATCGTCTGCTACCTGACCTTCCACTTCGGCCAGCACCATGGATTTGACCTTGGGATTTTCGACCACGGCTTCTACCACGATATTGGCGGATTTGATGGCCGCGTAATCGAGTGACGGGGTGATGTTGTTCAGCACCTTGGCCATCTTGTCCGGAGTGGAGCGGCCGCGCTCAACCTGAGCCGACAGCAACTTGGCAGCTTCATTGAGGCCTAAATCCAACGCCGCCTGATTGATGTCTTTCATCACAATCGGCGTGCCCTTGCTGGCGCTCTGGTAGGCGATACCGCCGCCCATGATACCGGCGCCGAGTACGGCGGCCTGGGTCACTGGCTTGGCAAGCTTGCCAGCCTTCTTGGCTTTCCCTTTAACAACCTGATCATTAAGGAAAATACCAATCAGAGCCGTGGCAACGTCGGTTTTGGCCAGTTGCATAAAGGCCTGATGTTCGACCTTGAGCGCACCGGCTCTGTCCATGCGGGCGGCCTGTTCAACCACGTTTACCGCGGCCATTGGCGCTGGATAATGCTTACCGGCAACGGCAAACACCATGCCTTTGGCGGTGGTGAAGGCCATCATGGCTTCGAGCTTGGGCAGATTCAGTGGTGCCTGTTTGCGGGCACGGCGCGCTTGCCAGTCGAGTTTACCGGTCACGGCGTCTTTGAGCATTTGGGTGGCGGCGGCCTCGAGTGCGTCGGGCGCAACCACGGCGTCGATGGCACCTACTTTCAGGGCATCATCGGGGCGCTGATCTTTACCTGTGGTAATCCACTCCAGCGCATTGTCAGCACCTATGATGCGCGGCAGACGCACTGTGCCGCCAAAGCCGGGGATAATGCCGAGTTTGGTTTCAGGCAGGCCGATGCTGGCGGTGGTGTCGGCGATACGAAAATCGGTGGCAAGAATGGTTTCACAGCCGCCGCCCAGGGCAAAGCCCTTGATGGCTGAGGCGGTCGGGAACGGCAGGTCTTCGAGTTTATTGAACACGGCATTGGCCTGTTCGAGCCAGGCGAGCAGCTTGGCATCTTCCTCGGCAAACAGACCCAAAAATTCGGTGATATCGGCGCCGACGATAAAGGCATCTTTGCCCGTGGTCAGCAGGGCGGCTTTGGCATCGGAGGCCTTGATGGCGTCGAGGGCGGCATCGAGGGAGCCGAGGGTTTCACGATCGAACTTGTTGACCGAGCCGGATGAATTGAAACACAGCCTGGCAATCTTATCAGCAGTCAACTCGACCGTAATGGTAGGGCTTTGGTAGATCATGTGCTTGCTTTCCTTTTGGTCAGGAATCCGGCCTGGCGGCGGACTCTCCTTTTTTTCACAGCAATGTCGGCCATCATTTGACCAGTTGCCGTCCAGTTTGCGGCGAAAAAACAAAAATTACAACACCCAATTAAAACGGTTGTTTAATTGTTTGCCGGCGAGGATGAATTTGCGCCTTTGTGATACACTGCACAGCACTCAGAATAGTTCGCCAACACGGTGTTTGGGATGTGATTTTTCAAAAAATCCGGCGGCTGGCGTATATCGATGACAGGATGAAAAACATGGAAAACTTGGCCCCGCTTTACGTTAACCATATTGCCGAGCAGAACCGCCGGGTGGCGGATGTGTTGGCCCGTGAGCAGCTAAAAGGATTGGCGATTCATTCCGGTCAGTATCACCGGCAATTTCTGGACGATATCAACTATCCCTTCAAGCCAAATCCCCATTTCAAAGCCTGGTTGCCTGTGCTCGATAACCCCAATTGCTGGGTAATTGCCAACGGTATCGATAAGCCGGTGCTGGTGTTTTATCGGCCGGTGGATTTCTGGCACAAGGTGAGCGATGTTCCCGACAGTTTCTGGACCGAGCATTTTGAGATTAAGCTGCTGACCAAGGCTGAAAAAGTGGCCGACCTGCTGCCCAAGGATCTCGATGGCTGGGCCTACATAGGTGAGCATCTGGATGTGGCCGATGTGCTCGGTTTCAAGAGCCGTAATCCAGAAGGTGTGATGAACTATCTGCACTGGCATCGCAGTTTCAAGACCGACTATGAGCTTGAATGCATGCGCGAAGCCAACCGCATCGCTGTGATAGGCCACCACGCTGCCCGCGACGCCTTTTATCAGGGCGCCAGCGAGTTTGAAATTCAGCAGCATTATCTGTCGGCCATAGGTCAGGGCGAAAACGATGTGCCCTACGGCAATATCATCGCCCTTAACCAGAATGCCGCCATCCTGCACTACACCGCGCTTGAGCATGTGAATCCGGCCGAGCGCTTATCCTTTTTGATTGATGCCGGCGCCTCATTCCATGGCTACGCCGCCGACATCACCCGCACCTATGCTTTTGGTAAAAACCTCTTTGATGAACTTATCAAGGCGTTGGATAAGCTGCAGCGCGAAGTAGTTGATATGATGCGTCCGGGCGTGCGCTTTACTGATTTGCATCTGGCAACCCACAACAAGTTGGCGCAGGTGCTGATAGATTTTGATATCGCCCGTGGCGATGCGGCGAGTTTGGTTGAGCAGGGCATTACCCGGACCTTCTTCCCCCACGGCCTTGGCCATATGCTCGGACTGCAGGTGCATGATGTAGGCGGCTTTGCCAACGACGAGCGCGGCACCCATCTGCCGGCGCCCGAGCTGCATCCGTTCCTGCGTTGTACCCGGGTGCTGGCACCCAAGCAGGTGCTGACGGTGGAACCGGGTTTTTACATCATAGATTCGCTGCTTTCAGAGCTTAAGGCCGAGGGCCGCGCCAAGCCGGTGAACTGGGAAATGGTCGACATGCTGCGGCCCTTCGGTGGCATCCGCATCGAAGACAACGTGATAGTGCATCAGACCCGCAACGAAAACATGACCCGGGATTTAGGGCTCAACTGAGGCGATGGAGCAGTATCCCATCCCGCTGGGCGAGCATTGGTTCGAAGAAGAGATTAAAGCGAGCCGCTTTATCACTTATCTGTGCCATTGCGACTCGCCTGAGCAAATGAAGTTGGTACTCACTAACGTTAAAGTGCTTTACCCCGGCGCAAGTCACTACTGCTGGGCCTATCTTGCCGGCGCGCCGGATAATGGCGTTGATATGGGCTCAAGCGATGATGGCGAGCCTTCGGGCAGTGCCGGCAGGCCTATGCTCGCCACCCTGCAGGGCGCAGGTGTGGGCGAGATTGCTGCCGTGGTGGTACGTTACTACGGCGGCACCAAACTTGGGGTCGGCGGGCTGGTGCGCGCCTACACCTCGGGTATCAAAAAGCTGCTGGCGGATTTGCCCACTCAAATCAAGGCGCTGAAATATCCGGCAAAGCTCAGCTGCAGCTATCCGCAGCTTGGCGATATCGAATACCTGCTTGGCAAGTATGAGGCAGAGATTACCCACAGGGATTTTGGCGCTGAGGTGGTGCTTTGCGTGCGTTTGCCAAAGGCGGCGCTTGCAGGGCTTAACGCTGAACTTGCGACCCTGACTCAGGGGCAGATCCAGATCCGCTTTCAGGAAGGCGAATGAGTGTCAGCGTCGGGGTTTTGTGCGACAATCGCTCGAATAATCAAAAAGTACCCAAATTGAAGGGAATGCAAGCAGCCTTTTCATGCAATACAGAACAATAATAAGGATCACCGGCCTGCTGATGGGGCTCTTTTCCATCACCATGTTGCCACCTGCGCTGGTTGCCATCTATTACAAGGATGGCGGCGGCACGGCGTTTATTCAGGCCTTTGTGGTGAGCCTTATTCTTGGCTTTATGTGCTGGTACCCTAACCGGCAGTACAAGTCTGAGCTGCGCACCCGCGAAGGCTTTTTGATTGTGGTGCTGTTCTGGACCGTACTTGGCTCAATCGGTGCTTTGCCCTTTATCTTCTCCTCGACCCCGGATTTGAGTTGGACCGACTCCTTCTTTGAGTCTTTTTCGGCGCTGACCACTACGGGGGCCACGGTCATTGTCGGGCTCGATAGCCTGCCCAAGGCGATTCTGTTTTACCGCCACTTGCTGCAGTGGCTTGGCGGTATGGGGATCATCGTGCTGGCGGTGGCGATATTGCCTGTGCTTGGCATCGGCGGAATGCAGCTCTACCGCGCCGAAATTCCGGGGCCGGTAAAAGACAGCAAGATGACGCCGCGCATCGCCGAAACCGCCAAGGCGCTGTGGTATATCTACCTTTTGCTCACCGTAGCCTGCGCGCTGGCGTACTGGGCGGCGGGCATGTCGGTGTTTGACGCGGTATGTCACTCGTTTTCGACCATCGCCATCGGCGGCTTCTCAACCCACGATGCCAGCATGGGCTACTTCGACAGCCCAACCATCAACATGATTTGCGTAGTGTTTTTGTTGATTGCAGCGGTGAATTTCAGTGTGCACTTTGCCGCCTTCAGTCGCCGTGGGATTAACTTTCGGGTGTATTTCAAAGACACCGAATTCAAGATTTTGGTGGTTATCCAGCTGCTGCTGACGGCGGTTTGCTTTGCCACCCTTTATCATTCAGGCATTTACGATTCGCCGGAAGAGACCCTCGATTACGCCCTGTTCCAGGCGGTTTCTATTTCAACCACCGCCGGTTTTGGTACCGAGAGTTTCCACCTCTGGCCGCTGTTTTTGCCAATGCTGCTGATTTTCTCGAGTTTTATCGGCGGCTGTGGCGGCTCGACCGCCGGCGGGATCAAGGTTATCCGCGTACTGCTGCTGTTATTGCAGGGCAGCCGTGAGCTTAAGCGCTTAATCCATCCCCGGGCCATGTTTTCTATCCGGATTGGCAACTCTGTGCTGCCGGATCGGGTGGTGGATGCGGTGTGGGGCTTCTTTTCGGCCTATGCGCTGGTGTTTGTGATTTGTATGCTGCTGCTGATGGCCATGGGGCTGGATGACATTACCGCCTTCAGTGCCACGGCGGCCTGCCTTAATAACCTTGGCCCCGGCCTTGGCGAAGTGGCCAGCAACTATGCCAGCATTGGCGATGGCGCCAAGTGGGTGCTGGTTGTTGCTATGTTGTTTGGCCGACTGGAAATTTTTACCCTGTTGGTGCTCTTTACCCCGACTTTCTGGAAGACCTGATAATGAAAACCCTGATCCTTTACTCCACTGTCGATGGCCAGACGCTGCGGATTTGTGAGCGGATAAAGACCCACTGTGAATCGGCCGGTGAGCAAGTCACTGTGGCTGATATCTCGGCGGCGGACGGCTTGCTGGGTGAGGCCGACAAGGTATTGGTGGGGGCGAGCATTCGTTATGGCAAGCACAGACCGGCGCTGTTTGAGTTTGCTGCTAAGCATCAGCAGGTGCTCGCAGGCAAGATAAACGCGTTTTTCACCGTAAACGTGGTGGCGCGCAAGAGTGAGAAAAACACCCCGCAAACCAATCCCTACATGAAAAAGTTTTTGCAGTTGTCCGCGTGGCAGCCACAGCAGCTCGGGGTATTTGCCGGCAAGATAGATTACCCGCGCTACGGCCTGTTCGACCGCAGCATGATCCGCTTTATCATGTGGATGACCAAAGGCCCCACCGATGTGACCGGCAACTTTGAATTTACCGATTGGGACAAGGTAGACAGCTTCGGCGCCGATTTTGCCGCCCGCAAGACGCGAGCGTAAGCATCACACGCTGCAGTAGCGTTGATGCAGAATCGAGATAATCTCAGTAACCTGCTCGTTTTTGAGTTTGTAGTACACCAATTGTGAGCTTTTACGGGTATCGACCAAATCTTCGGCGCGCAGCACCGCCAGGTGCTGTGACAGCGCAGACTGACTCAGCGGCACTATCTCGTTGAGCTCGGTGACACTCAGTTCATTATCCAACAAGAGACACAGGATCATCAGCCGGTAAGGGTTGGCGATGGCCTTGAGCCACTTGGCGGCCGATTCGGCGTTGCCGACCATGGCATTTACATCGATTGTCTTGGGCATCGGAAACCTCGCACGGCATTTTGATTAGATGATTCTAATTGAATGGTCAATTCTTGGCAATTTCCCGCGCCATAACTGTGATGGGAGCGGCAATTGCGTATTTTTGATGCCCGTTTGTGAACTCAGTACGCGACGCGGCGGCGCCAGCTTGTCAGAATGGAAACTCCCTTTTATCGGAGAGTGTGCCATGACAGCCAAGCGTAAGATCTTGCTAATCTTTTATTCCCGCGGTGGCCACACCCAAAAGATTTCAGCGGCAATTGCCGCCCGCATTAGTGCCCAGGGGCATGAGTGTGAGCTCTTATCTGTGGCCGAGGCGCTGGAGCGCGAACCCAAGTGGGAGCAGTATGATGTGGTGGCGCTCGGCGCCTGCGTGCTTTACGGCAGCTATCACAAGTCTGTGTTTGAGCTGGTCAGCCGTTATCAGGCGCCGCTTGCGCGCATGGCAAACAGCTTTTACTGCGTGAACGTGGTGGCGCGTAATCCCGAAAAACGCCTGCCTGAAAACAACAAATACCTGCAGAAGTTTATGAGCCTGTCGCCCTGGCAGCCCAGGGATGTGAAGATAATCGCCGGTAAAGTCGATTATCCGTCCTGGCCTTGGTACGACGCGCTGATGATACGTCTCATCATGAAGATGACCAATGGCCCGACCGACCCCAAGGCGGTTATCGATTACACCGACTGGGACGATGTTGCGCGCTATGGCGAGCATCTGCTGACCTTGGCTGAGGGAGAGTGGCGCAACTCGACTCCCGCATCAGTCACGCCCAATCAGCTAATGCCGCGCTAGTATTGCCAGAATTTGGGGTGGAACAATACGGCCACCGTAAGCAGCTCAAGCCGCCCCAGCAGCATGCCGATACTTAACGCCCATTTGGCGCTGTCGGGCATGCTGGCAAAGTTACCGGCGGGGCCAATCACGGGGCCAAGGCCGGGGCCCACGTTGGTTACGGCGGTAATGGCGCCGGTGAGGCTGGAAATAGGATCCACGCCGACCGCCACCAAAAATACCGCCAGTGCCACGGTTACGCCGACAAACAACAGGATAAAGGTCACCAGCGAGCGGATAATGTCTTCGCTGATGGGGCGGTTATTGTACTTCTCGCTGAAATTGCCGCGGGGGTGAATTTGCTGCTTGAGCTGTTCGCGCATGATGGCAAAGGCAATCTGAAAGCGGAAGATTTTGATGCCGCCGGAGGTCGAGCCGGAGCAGGCGCCGGCAAACATCAAAAACAGAAAGGCCACATTGGCCAGCGCCCCCCAATTGCCGTAATCGGTGAGGCCGTAGCCTGTGGTGGTGACCACTGACACCACGTTAAAGCAGGTCAGCCGCAGCGCATCCATAAATCCCATCGACTGCGCATCCGCAAGCCAAAACGCCAGCGCCACACTCACCAGAGTCACAAACAGCAAAAAGCCCTTCACCTGGGCATCATTCCACACCGACAAGGTACGGCCACGCAGCATCTGCACAAACAGCAGCAGCGGCAGGCCGCCTGCCAGCATAAACAGGGCGCCAACCCAATGTGCCGCGTTGTCAAAATTGGCCATCGACGAGTCGGAGGTTGAGTATCCGCCGGTCGAAAGCGTGGTCATGGCGTGGTTAACCGCATCAAACCAGTCCATGCCCGCGAGGTGATAGCAAATGCCGCACAGCACAGTGAGCAGGATATAAATCTGGAACAGGTTTTTGGCCATATCCTGGGTGCGCGGAGTGGATTTATCGCTCCAGTCGGACGATTCGGTACGAAACAGCCGCATGCCGCCCACGTTCAGAAACGGCAGCACCGCCACCGCCATCACGATAAAGCCGATACCGCCGAGCCACTGCAGCAGTGAGCGCCAGATAAGAATACTGCGATCCATGGTATCGAGCCCCGACAGCACGGTGGAGCCCGTGGTGGTAATGCCCGACATGGTTTCAAAAAAGGCATCCGTGTAGTCAATGCCGTGGTACAGAGTAAAGGGCAGAGCGGCGAAGATGCTGACCACTAGCCAGGTGACGCTGGTCAGCAGGAACATGTCGCGGATATTGAGGTGAATATGGGGCTGTTTGCCGCCGCTGATGCAAAAACTGGCCACCAGACCGGTGACCATGGCCGAAATCATAAAAGCGCCGGAGGTTTCATCTCCGTGTACTAGCGCAAACACCAGCGGAATAACCATAAAGCCTGCCAACATCGACAGGAAGGTGCCGAGGATGAACAGCAGCGCTCGCAGGTTCAGCATGGGATCCCTTACTAGAAGAAAAACGCGCTGGGTTGGAACAGCTTTTCCACTTCGCCGATAAATTTCTTGTTGACCAGGAACAGGATCACATGGTCGCCCTGTTCGACCACGGTTTTATCGTGGGCCATCAATACTTCATCGTTACGCACTATGGCGCCGATGGTGGTGCCGGGCGGCAGGCGGATTTCGCCGATGCGCTTGCCGACTACCTTGGAGGTGCTTGGGTCGCCGTGGGCGATGGCTTCGATGGCTTCGGCGGCGCCGCGGCGCAGCGAATACACGTTACAGATATCGCCCTGACGAATGTGGGTGAGCAGCGCCGAAATCGTCGCCTGCTGCGGCGAAATGGCGATGTCGATATTGGCTTCCTGCACTATGTCCACGTAGGCTTCGCGCTGAATAAGCACCATCACCTTTTTCGCGCCCATGCGCTTGGCGAGCAGCGCCGACATGATGTTGGCTTCATCGTCGTTGGTGACGGCAATAAACACATCGGTCTGGTCTATGTGTTCTTCGAGCAGCAACTCCTGATCCGAGGCATCGCCGCAAAATACCGTGGTGTTCTGCAGTTTTTCCGACAGCGCCTCGGCGCGTTCGGCTCTGTGCTCAATCAGTTTAACTGAGTGATTACGCTCTAGTTTTTTGGCAAGGCCCAAACCGATGTTACCACCGCCGGCAATCATGATATTGCGATAGCTGTTGTCGAGCTTTTGCATCTCACTCATCACGGCGCGGATATGGCGGCTGTCGGCGACGAAGAACACTTCGTCATCGGCCTCGATGATGGTGGTGCCGCGGGGCATGATGGGGCGACCCTGGCGGAAAATCGCCGCCACCCGGGTATCAATATTGGGCATGTGCTCGCGCAGCGCCGCCAATGCGTTGCCGACCAGCGGACCGCCGTAGTAGGCGCGCACCGCAACAAGGCTAAGCTTGCCCTCGGCAAACTCCAGCACCTGCAGCGCGCCCGGGTATTCCACCAAACGCTGAATGTAAGAAGTGACGAGCTGCTCGGGGGCGATCAGCTCGTCAATCACAAAGCCGCCGCGGGTGCGGTTATCGGAGTTTTTGGTTTCGCTGTCGATAAACAGCCGCTCTTGCATTTGCAAATATTGCTCGGAGCGAATGCGGGCGATTTTGGTTGGCGTACCAAACAGGGTATAGGCAATCTGGCAGGCGGCCATGTTGCACTCATCGCTGTTGGTCACAGCGATAAGCATGTCAGCATCCTCGGCTCCGGCCGAGCGCAGCACATCGGGGTGCGCGCCATGGCCCACCACAACCCGCAAATCGTACTTGTCCTGCAGGCTGCGGAGTTTGTTTTTATCGCTGTCGACTATGGTGATGTCGTTGTTTTCGCCCACCAGGTTTTCTGCGAGGGTACCACCGACCTGTCCGGCACCCAGGATGATAATTTTCATGGCCTTTGCCTAATTCCTACTAAAGCAGCGCTTTCTTTAAGCGGGCGTAATAAAACCCGTCCATGCCGTCCTGGCCAGGCAAAATTTGCCAGCCCACGGCCGCAGGATCGGCCTGTTGGGGCAAGGCTTCCAGGGTCGCATCAGGGGTGCGCTCAAGGAAGGCGGCAATTTGCTCCCGGTTTTCATCGGGCAGGACTGAGCAGGTTGCGTACAGCAGTGTGCCACCTGGCTTGAGCCACTGCCAGCAGTTGTCGAGAATTTGTTGCTGCAGCTTGGCCAATTCACCGATGTCGTTGTTTTGACGCAGCCATTTGATGTCGGGATGACGACGGATAACCCCCGTGGCGGAGCAGGGCGCATCCAGCAGAATGCGGTCAAACTTGTCGCCTTGCCACCAACTGCCGATATTGCCAGCATCGCCGTGGATAACCTTGGCCGTCAATTTGAGCCGCTCAAGGTTTTGCGACACCCGCTCGAGGCGTTTTTCGTCAAAATCGACGGCGACCAGCTCGATATCGGCAAGCTCCAGCAAATGGCAGCTCTTGCCGCCGGGGGCGGCGCAGGCATCGAGTACCAGCTCGCCGTGTTGTGGGTCAAGCAGGGTCGCGGCCCACTGGGCGGCGCCATCCTGCACCGAGCTGCTGCCATCGGCAAAGCCGGGCAGGCGGCTGACGTCGGTTGGGCTTTCAAGCTTGATGGCATCATCGCTGCTGCCGGCACTGGCAGCAATTTCCGCCTCAGCCAGTGCGCCAAGATAGGCATCGCGGCTTTGTACGCGGCGATTGTTTCTAAGCCACATGGGCGGGCGCTGATGTGAGGCATCGATAATCGCCTGCCAGTCGTCGGGATAGGCATCCTTCAGGCGGCGGATTATCCAGGCCGGGAAGTTGTATTTGAGAGTGTCGTTCGATTCATCGAGCGCCGGATGCTGCCGCTGAATGTTGCGCAGCACGCCGTTAACCACTTTGACCAGATTTTCAAATCTGAGTGCGCGGCAACCTTCGGCGGTTTCGGAGATGGCGGCGTGGGCTGGCACCCGGGTGAAATACAGCTGGTAAGCGCCAATCAGCAGCAGTTGGTGCAAAACCCGCTGCTTGCCTTTGAACGGCTTTTCCATAAAGCCGCTGACCAACTTGTCGAGCTGAGGTAACTGCCGCATCACGCCGTAGCAAAGCTCGGCCAGCAGCGCCTTGTCTTTGCCGTCGCGCAGAAATTGCTGCTGGGTGGGCAGGGCGACCGAGAGCGACACGCCGCGCTCGAGCACATCAAAAATTGCCTTGGCGGCAAGGGCTCGGATATTCATCAGGCATCGGCCTCGGGGCTGGCGAGCAGGGTGCCGGTCTGGAACCATTCTGCGCGGCTGTTAAGGATATCAGCCACATCCATGGGCTTTTTGCCGGGCAGCTGCATCTTTTCGATGCGCAGCACGCCTTCGCCGGTGGCGATGTCGATGCCTTGTTTGCTGGCGGCAATGATAGTACCGGCGGCCTGATTGCTTTGCTCGGCCTGAACCTCGGAAAGCACATCGGATAGCACCTTGGTCTGCCATACCTTGATGGTCTGGCCCTGATGCTCAAAGTAGCTTACTGGCCAGGGGTTAAAGGCGCGCACTTCCTGCCACAAGTTTTTGGCGGGTTTGGCAAAGTCGAGTCGGGCCTCTTCTTTACTGAGCTTCTCGGCGTAGTTGGCCAGGGCTTCATCCTGTTTCTCGGCCGCAAGGCCGCCATCACTCAGGGCCGCGAGTGCATCAAGCAGCGCACTTGGGCCTTGCTCGGCCAGCTTTTCATAAAGGCTGGCTGAGGTGTCATCATCTTCTATCGGCAGGCGGGTCTTGAGCAGCATGTCGCCGGTATCCAGCCCTACGTCCATCTGCATGATGGTGACGCCGGTTTCAGCATCACCGGCCCACAGCGCGCGCTGGATAGGCGCAGCGCCGCGCCAGCGTGGCAGGATGGAACCATGCACATTGATACAGCCAAGACGTGGGGTATCCAGCACAACCTTGGGCAGGATAAGGCCATAGGCCACTACCACCATGATGTCGGCACCGAGGGCGGCGAGCTGCTGCTGGGCAGGCTCTTTACGCAGCGACTTGGGCTGATACACAGGAATGTTGTGCTCAAGCGCTAGCGACTTCACCGGGCTTGGCGTCAGCTTGTGGCCACGTCCGGCCGGGCGGTCCGGCTGGGTGTAAACGGCGATGACCTGATGCTCTGAACCAATCAGCGCCTCAAGATGGCGCGCTGCAAAATCCGGCGTACCGGCAAAGATGATTTTTAATGGCTTCAAAATGTTACCTGATATTACTTGTCGTGACGGGCGGCTTTTTCCAGCTTCTGGCGAATGCGCTGGCGCTTCAGTGGTGACAGGTAATCCACAAACAGCTTGCCGACCAGGTGATCCATTTCGTGCTGCAGACAGATGGCGAACAGACCATCGGCTTCGACGGTGAACTCTTTGCCGTGACGATCGAGCGCTTTTACTGTGATTTGCTCGGAGCGGTCGACTTTGGCATAGACGCCGGGAACCGACAGACAGCCTTCTTCGTTACAAAAATCACCACTTTTGGCGACGATTTCCGGATTGATAAAGACGTTCGGGCGTTCGATGTCGTCCTGCAGATCCATCACAATCAAACGTTGATGAAAATCCACCTGGGTGGCGGCCAGACCAATTCCCTTTTCTTCGTACATAGTCTCGAACATATTGTCGATTTGGGTTTGAAGTTCAGGAGTAAATTCGGTTACCGGCTTGGCAACGGTTCTCAAGCGTTCATCGGGGAAGCGTAAAACATTTAATAAGGGCATAGTTAAACTCTTAACAACTCTGTCAAATTTGCGCCAGTTGGTTATACTGACTTTGCTATTGGGTCAATTTTAATCCGTAGCGACAATCAATAACAGTAAAAGCTCGCTTAACGAGCCAAACAACATGGACGCTCCCATGAAACGGTTAATTCTAGTCGCGTTAATGTCGGTCACCAGTTCGTTTGCCATGGCAGATACCCTGACTCTTAAGCCAGGCCATCCGGACACCTACATCGTTGAGAAAGGAGATACCCTGTGGGATATTTCCGGCAAATTCTTAAGCGATCCCTGGCGCTGGCCAAAGCTGTGGAATGCCAATCCACAAATTGCCAACCCGCACCTTATCTACCCCGGCGATCGCCTGACCCTGGTGTTTATCGACGGTCAGCCGCGATTGGTGGTCAAGCCTCAGGTGCGCAAGAGCCCCGAGGGCCGGGTGCTGCCCAAAGGCGGTGCTATTCCGGCGGTCAGTCTCGAACTCATCCAACCTTACCTGAGCCAGAATCGGGTGGTCGACCCCGAGTGGTTTGCATCTCAGCCCAAGGTGCTGGGTGGTGAGAGTCCGTCCCGCTTCCATGTTGAAGATGACATTATTTACGTGCAGGCGCAGTTGCCCAAAGGCATGAAAGTCGCGGCGTATGACGTAGGCCGCAGCTTTATCGACAAAACTACGAATGAGTCTTTGGGTCAGGAGGTGATTCTGACCGCCAGCGGCCGGGTAGTGGAGTCGGGTGATATTTCCAAAGTGAAATTGGAAACCAGTCTGCGTGAAACCCACCCCGGCAACCGGGTGCTGCAGATTGAAGATGAGTCGCTGCTGTCGGCGTACTTTATGCCCAAGGCCGCCGATGTCGCCGATGCTTACGTCATTGGCAGCGAAAAAGACATACGCGAAGCCGGCAAACTCGACGTGGTTTACATCAGCAAGGGTAAGGCCGATGGTGTGGAAGCCGGCGATGTGTTTGCCATTCACCGCGATGGCGACACCGTGGTGATCAACGAAGATGGCACCCCTGTATCGACGGTTGACCGCAACGCCTATGGCGACCTGATGGCCAAGTTTGGCAGCGACAATGCCATTCAGCTGCCGGATGTGTATCACGGTAATCTGATGGTATTCAAAGTGTTTGATAAGGTCAGCATGGGGCTTATCATGGTGAATGACCGCCCGGTCCGCGCCGATGACAAACTGTCTGTGCCTTCAGCGACTGAAATTAAGGGTGAATAAATCGCAGCCAGTCTGGTCGACTGGCTGATTGTCGGCGCTGTTTCCGGGCTTGGACCCGCCCGGATCCGGCAATTTCTCGAACACATGGATGTGGAAGAGTTAAGGCAAAGGCTTGAGCACGAACCGGACTCATTGTCTTTGCCGCCCTCTCTGCGGTCCGGCCTGACCATTGATTATCGTAAAGTCGATGCCGCACTGGCCTGGCAAGAGGCGAGTGAGTATCACCATCTCATCGTTCCCGATTCTCCCGAATACCCGCCGTTACTCGGCGAAATCACCGACGCGCCCACATTGTTGTTTGTCAAAGGACAAGCTCAGGAGCTGCTGCGCCCGGCCATCGCCATGGTTGGCAGCCGTGATGCCAGTTACAGCGGGGTGCAGGTGGGCCGAATGCTCGCCTCGGCACTGGCGTCAGAGGGCCTGGCTGTGGTCAGCGGTCTTGCTGCCGGAATTGATGGCGCCTGTCATCAGGGGGCTTTGGCTATTGGCGGCGTGACCCATGCCATTTTGGGCACGGGTGCAGATGAAATTTACCCCAAGCGACATCAGGCGCTGTATCACGACATTCAGGCGCGCGGCTGTATCGTCAGTGAGCTTTGGCCTGACACCAAAGCCTTTGCCGGCAACTTTCCTAAGCGTAATCGTATTATCGCCGGCATGGCGCTCGGCACTGTGGTGGTAGAGGCTGCCCGCAAGAGCGGCTCACTCATCTCGGCAAGGCTTGCGATGGAAGCGGGCCGTGAAGTGTTTGCTGTGCCCGGCAGCATACTCGATGAGCGTCATCAGGGCTGTCATGATTTGTTGCGAGCGGGGGCAAAACTTGTCACCAATGCTGCCGATATAGTGGAAGAGCTCGGTGCCATATTGCGTTGTCAGCTTGATATGTTACCCTCGCGGGCCCATGTAGAGCTGCCAGGCGCGCAGGAGTTGCCATACGCAGAGCTCTTGGCTAGTGTAGAATATGAGACCACACCCTTAGACAGGTTGGTGGAACATAGTGGTAAACCAATAGATCTTGTGCTGGAACAAATGCTTGAGTTGGAGTTACAAGGTTGGGTTGCTGCAGTACCCGGTGGTTACGTCAGAATCAGGAGGAATTAGCCATGTTTGACATCCTCATGTACCTATTCGAGAACTATGTTCAGAATGACCTGGAAGTGGATATGCTGGTGGACGAAGACCAGCTGAAAAAGGAATTGGTGCTCGCCGGTTTTCGCCAGGCCGAAATTATCAAGGCGCTGAACTGGCTTGAACATCTGGCTGAGCTGCGCGACAGCGAACAGCCGTTTCTTGACACCCATGAGCAGACCTCGTTCCGCATTTATACGCCACAAGAGATGGAGCGCCTCGATGTCGAGTGCCGCGGCTTTCTGATGTTTCTTGAGCAAATTAAAGTGCTTAACGTCGAAGGCCGTGAAATGGTCATCGACCGGGTTATGGATCTGGACGAAACCAGCCTGACGTTGGATGACCTTAAGTGGGTGGTGATGATGGTGCTGTTCAATGCCCCGGGTCAGGAGCTTGCCTACAATCAAATGGAAAACATGATGTTTGACGAGCAGCCCGGCCGATTGCACTCCTAATCCGTCGCCAAGTAAGCTGTCGTCGATTAAGTTGTTGCCAGTTATGCCAATGAATAGATAAAGGAGACCAAGGGTCTCCTTTTTTGTTGCCTGCGGGACGGCTGGTTTGCGGTTGTGCTGGCATGGCCAGCGCGGCAGTTGATAAAATAGCGCCACTATGCAGCAGAGGTCGCCATGTCCAAAATAGATAACAGCCTGTTCAGTGCCCACGAGCATGCGCTCGAGCGGGAATACGAATTGTGCCCCGAATGTGGCAGTGAGCTGTCGGTGCGTCACAGCAAACATGGCAGTTTTATTGGCTGCAATAACTACCCCAATTGCCAGTATACCCGCCCTCTGGTGCAGCACGAGTCCATCGAATCCCAGATTATCGAGGGTTCATCCTGCCCCGAGTGCGGCCATGAGCTGGCGGTAAAATCCGGCCGGTTCGGGATTTTTATTGGCTGCAGCCATTATCCCGAGTGTACCCATATCGAGAAACCCGATCAGGCACCCGCCGAAGAGGCCATTGCCTGTCCTGTGTGCGAAAAAGGGGTGATGGAACACAGAACCAATCGTTACGGCAAAGGCTTTTACGCCTGCTCAACGTACCCCGAGTGCAAGTATCTGGTTAACTACCCGCCGGTGGCGGAGTCCTGCCCCGACTGTGGCTTTGGTCTGCTGGTGCAGCGTAAAGGCGCCGCTGGAACCCGGCTCGAGTGCCCAAATAAACCCTGTAAATACAAAAGGCCGCTCTGATGCCTGCGATATTCTCGCCTTGGGTTTAACTGGTTATAATGTCGGCCAGCAACAGATACCGTGGATTTTGAGCTGCCGCGACGGTACATCATCAAAGGCGCGTTACCAAAGTCAGATCATCAAAGTCACATAGTATCTGGCGTCACACTAAATAAAGCGCTGCGTAAATGGATTTGATCATTTTAATGCTGCGAATTTCAGTCTACATAAGGAAAGCACCATGGGACTTCCCAATGCCGATGCGGTAAAAGCGTTTCTGTTACAGCTGCAGGCCAATATCTGTGCCGGTCTGGAACAGCTGGATGGAGCGGCCTCGTTTGCCACCGACAGCTGGCAGCGCGCCGAAGGCGGTGGTGGTATCAGCCGGGTGCTGACCGATGGCGCCGTATTTGAGCAGGCGGGAGTTAACTTCTCCCATGTGATGGGCGCGTCCATGCCGGCATCGGCGACCGCGCACCGGCCTGAGCTTGCTGGCCGCAGCTTTGAGGCCATGGGCGTGTCGTTGGTTATCCATCCCAAAAACCCGTACATTCCGACTACCCATGCCAACGTGCGCTTTTTCATCGCCCGTAAAGAAGGCGCCGATCCTGTGTGGTGGTTTGGTGGCGGCTTTGACCTGACGCCTTATTACCCGTTTGAATCGGATGTAAAAGAGTGGCACCAGACCGCCAACGACCTGTGCGCACCTTTTGGCGCCGAGGTGTATCCCAAGTATAAAGAGTGGTGCGATAAGTACTTCTTCCTGCCGCACCGCGGCGAAACCCGTGGTGTGGGTGGTTTGTTCTTCGACGACCTTAATCATTGGGAATTCGAGCGCTGCTTTGACTTTATGCAGGCCGTGGGCAACGGCTTTATCAAGGCTTACGGCCCGATAGTAGAGCGTCGTAAAGCCACTGAATATGGTGAACGCGAGCGCGATTTCCAGCTTTATCGCCGTGGCCGTTATGTGGAATTTAACCTGGTGTATGACCGTGGCACCCTGTTCGGGCTGCAGACCGGCGGTCGCACTGAATCGATTCTGATGTCGATGCCGCCGCTGGTGCGTTGGCAATATGCCTATCAGCCAGAGGCTGGAACGCCTGAGGCGGCGCTTTACGAGCGTTTCCTCAAGCCCCAGGACTGGCTCGCCAATTAATGCTTCAAACTAACCAATAAACCGGGCTTCAGGTTTATTGGTTACGCATATGATCTGCCAGAGTCGCAATTGCCTGGTAGATCACCTCACGATGCTCGGGATTGGTCAGCTCTTTGTTGAGCGCGTACTTCATACAGGTCAGCCACTGATCCCGCATTTCCTCATCGATGGCAAAAGGCATATGCCGTGCCCGCAGTGCCGGATGGCCGTATTTTTGCTGGAACAGCTGTGGCCCTCCAAGCCAGCCACTCAAAAACTCATACAGCTTTTGCTCAGATTGGGCGATGGGGCCCGGATGCATCGCGAGTAGCTTTTGGGTGTCGTCGCCTTGCTGCATCCTGGCGTAAAAACTGTGGGCAATGGCACGTATGGTCTTGTCGCCGCCAATCATGTCGTAGGCATTTGATTGCGTAGGATCTCTGTCGTCGCTGGCACCTGCGCGAAAAATCTTCTTTATCCAGTTCATGGCGAAAGCCCTGTGGTTGCGCTGTTGAAATCGGGCGCAGTATACCAAAGGAGCACGTTTTGGTTGAGGGCGTGAAAAATCCTCCGTTTACTGCCATTGCAGCAACGGAAAGTGCAGGGGTAGACTGACGCATCCCTTTTTGATGTTTGCCCGCGCATCAATTACGCCGACAAAAGCATGAGCGTCGACTCGGGCACGAGCATCTTTTTGAACCTAAACGACCGGATGAACATGAGCGACCAGGTAACCAAAAGTGAACAGCCCGTCAGCCCCGCGACCGGGCAAATCGACAGGTATGCGGTGTTTGGTAATCCCATCGGCCACAGCAAATCGCCGCAAATCCACGCCATGTTTGCCGAGCAAACCTCGCAACCGATGAGTTACGAAGCCGTGCTGGCTCCTAAAGATGGCTTTGCCACAGCTGTGGCCGAGTTTATGGCAAACGGCGGGCGCGGCGCCAATGTGACAGTCCCTTTTAAAGAAGAAGCCTTTGCCCTCTGTGACGAGCTGAGTGACGATGCGCGCGTTGCCGGTGCAGTTAACACCCTGATTAAACTTGACGATGGTCGTCTCCGCGGTGACAACACCGATGGCCTTGGGCTGGTGGGGGATTTACTGCGTCATGATGTTGGACTTAAAGGGCGCCGGATTTTGCTGGTTGGCGCAGGCGGCGCCGCCAGAGGCGCATTACTGCCACTTATCAGAGCTGGCGCACAGCTGAGCTTATGTAACCGCACCCGAGCCAAAGCCGAAACGCTGGCGAATTTGATCCCCGGCGCCGACATTCAGGTGGTCAACGGAGAGAGCATCGACACGGCCTTTGATGTCATAATCAATTCAACCTCAGCAAGCCTCAGCGGCGAACTGCCGGCACTGTCAACGCATGCCATAAACAGCCGCACGGTTTGCTACGACATGATGTATGCTGCGGCGCCAACGCCGTTCAACCTATGGGCCAAGCAACAGGGCGCTGCGGCTTGTATCGATGGACTTGGCATGTTGGTTGGGCAAGCGGCTGAAAGTTTTTATCTCTGGCGCGCCGTCAGACCCGATAGCAAACGGGTGCTGATGACCTTGCGTCAAAGTCTTCTTCTTGGAAACTGAAATGAATCAAAGTGTGATATTTGCCGATGCCATCAGCATCGATGGGAAAAAACAATTGCTGAAGCTGGTTGCCCATCAGCAGGGAATGCGGATTGAGTGCGTACTCAGTTTTGCGCGGCTGCAGCAGCTGTGCAAAACCCCCGTTAATGTAGATAACGCGGCGTCGCTGCTCGAAGGGGTGAGATTTGAAGTGGAAGAGCTGGCCGAAACCCTTATCGAAGAAGATGCCTTCGATGAATGGGGACGCATCGAAATTTGATGATCCCCGGCTGAGCCTGACGTCCTCTTATATAGCTCAGGCTTTGTCAAACAGCTGTTGCTGCAGGTACTCGTCTTTCAGCAACACATAGTTTTGTGCTGACAGGGGCAGGAAGGCGAGTTCGGCGTCGGTCAGCGGTCTTGCCTGCTTTACCGGGCTGCCTACATAAAGGTAGCCACTCTCCAGTACCTTGCCCGGCGGCACCAAAGAGCCCGCACCCAGGATAACATCGTCGCTCACCACCGCACCATCGAGCACTATGGCTCCCATTCCAATCAACACCCGGTTGCCGATGGTACAGCCATGCAACATGGCCTTATGGCCTACAGTTACATCATCACCAATGATCAGCGGATGGCCATCGGGCTTGGCAGGGGTCTTACGGGTAACGTGTAAGCAGGTGCCATCCTGAATGCTGCTTCTATTGCCAATGCGGATATGGTTCACATCACCACGGGCGGCCACCATGGGCCACACGCTGGCATCATCGCCCAGCACTATGTCGCCAACCAGCACGCAGGCTTCATCTATATAGACACGTGAGCCCAGTTTTGGCTCTGTCGCTTTATACACTCTCAACGCTTTTGACATTTAATTTCCAGTAAATGGCAGTTTTTTCGCATTATAAAGCGCATAAATCGGCCGGTCAGGTTGTTTTTCCTTCAAACGAGGTAAAAAAACAAAAAAAGCCCGAATTGCCCCTTGCGCAAAAGTTCAGGCTCCCTATAATGCGCATCCACTGACACGGCACGGGGCGCCAAGCACTGAGGTGCAACGCAAATCGAACGTGAAAGTAGTTGAAGCGAGCGAAAGCCAACTTCAACAGCGTCGAAAGAAAGTTTGCAAAAACTGCTTGACGCGAAAGTAGGAAAGCGTAAAATACGCAGCCCTGACCCGGTGAGCCAAGCGCGACCGGATGTTCTTTAAAAATCAGATAAGACAAGCAAATCTGTGTGGATACTCGCAGGTTGATGAAGTCGACAAAACGATTTTATCAATGAAAGA